>MIAY01000025.1:927-189655 GCA_001829315.1 Spirochaetes bacterium GWE1_32_154
GTTCTATTTCATTTTCGAGTTCTATTTCATTTTCGAGTTCTATTTCATTTTCGAGTTCTATTTCATTTTCGAGTTCTATTTCATTTTCGAGTTCCGGGAGTATTTGATCGTTATTTTGAATCGTCACTTCTGATACAGGATATTCTTTAATTGCACGACCTTCTCTATACGCTAAGGCTTTTGCTAGTAACCCTCTAGGGCGATTTTGAATAAATAATTCTCTATATTTTAACGATCTGGCTAATAATCCCATAAAAAGAAGACCCCATTATTATTTAATATTTAACTGTTCAAAAAGTTTTCTATAAACTTCAAAAGTGTCTGATTCAGCAAATTCTTTAATTTTTTCTTCCGGAAGCGCATCAAGTAACTGATCAAGATATGATAGTACATTTTTAACATCATTTTTAAGTTCAATTGTTTTTTCTTCAGCTTCCTCAATTGCTTTTTCTTTCATTTCAGACTTTAGTGAATTATAAATTTCTTCTTCTTCAGATGATGAAATGTCCAATTGTTTGATATTTGCATCAAGTGGAGTAATTTCTGTTTCTTCAGATAAGTCTGCGTTAAATGAGTCAAGATCGATAGTTTCAGATTCATCATCTTTTGAAGAGAATGTTGTTACGGGATTTTCTTGTATATTAAGACTATTTTCTTCTTCAATAAGAAAATCATTAAAATTTTCTGTGTCATCAATGCTTATTCGAATATCTTCGTCGTCATCATCTAAAGATAAATTTTCATCTAATTCATCATTTATTGCAGTGCTTGTGCTATTTTCATTAACTATTATATCAGTAGAGTTTAGAATATTGTCAAGTTCATCATCAGATAAACCAATTGTTTCATCTTCTAAAGAATCGTTACTATTTGTTTCAGGTAGAGGGATGTTGTCGATATTAATATCAGATAAATCTCCATCGGTCTCATTTTTGCTCATAACAGTATCTGCATCAGAAAGTGGCGGAATTTTAATATCTAATTCATCATCTGAGCTTGTTGAATCGAGAATGTCCTCATCAATTGCCGGCATATCATTATCATCAGGGAAAAAATCATCTTCAATTTTGTCGTAATTCAGATCCTCTTCGCTCATGTTATTCTCCATGAAGTCATCTTGTAATTCAGATTGAAATTCTTTGTCTAAACCATCATCAATTTCACTAAACGCAGCATCACCGATGCTGTTAAGATCAAAATCATCATTAATATTCACATCCTGGATTTCAATATCAGAAGATTTTTCAAAGTCAAAATCATCGGTGATACTTTTACTTTGAATGTCAATATCAGATGATTCGTCAAGGGCAAAATCATCGGTGATACTTGTGCTTTGAATGTCAATATCAGATAAATCATCAAGATTAAAATCATCGGAAACTGAGTTGTCAACTATTTCAATATCAAAATCATCATCTAACAAATCGTTTTGTGTGTTCTTTAAAATTGGGTCTTCAGAAGAAAAATCCGAATTTTCAATAGAATGCAGGTCTAATTCCAGTGTGTCGTCGTCAGTCATGTCAGTATCGTCTATATCTAAATCAATTTCTTCGTTATCAAGTTGTAAGTCATACTCATCATAATTTAATTCATCATCAAGAGACAAGTCTTTAACTTCTTCAGAGGTTTCGGGTGCTATTTCTATTTCATCTTTTGTTATTGTGGTTGCTGAAGGTTCAGTGGTTTCTTCTTTATCATTATCTAAACCAAGCAATTCTTCATCTGAAATAAGAGAATCTTCTTTGTCATTATATAAATTATTATCAATCATGTCTAAATCATCATTAAATTCCTCATCGAGCAGATCTGTTTCAGTTTTATCATCAATTTTCATATTGAGATATTCTTCCTGATTCTCATCAATTTCTATTTCAGCTTTTTCAGGAAAGTCAAATTGAACAATTTCATCATCTATATCCAAATTAAAATCATCAGGGATTTCTTCGTTAAAATCAGAATTATCCTGTATGGCAATAGTTTGAGGGCCTTCTTTTAAGGCAACTCCAAAAAAACCATCAACAACAGAATTGTGATCTATACTATTTCTTTCGTTAATATCTATATCATCAATAGCACTTGATAAATCATCATCATCTATTGAATTTGATAAAGAAAGACTTTTTGTTAAACCTAAGTCTTCAGTAATGTTTAAATCATTATCTAAATTAAAGTTGTCTTCAAGTGATAAGTCGAGGTCATCTGAGTAGGTGTTTTCGAATTCTCTATTTGAACTGTCATCATCGAATGTTATGTCTGAGCCTAAATCAATGTTATCGAGGTCGTTGTTTATATCAGAATCGGCTACCATATCAGATTGGCTATCATAATCATCTGAGCCGATATCAATATCATCAAGATCAATATCGTCAAGTGAAAAATCGGATAAAGAATCATCATCAGGTATATCAAAATCATCATTTTCGTTATTGTTTTGTATTCCAGCCATATTAACCTCTTTAAATAATATACTTTAATTCACTATAATTAATCAAATAATAATACTAATTTGATTAAAAGACATAATTAATTTACACACTATACTAATCGTCAAATAAAACAAATAATTTAGATTATTATTGAAAATCTTAATGGAAATAATTTATAATGTCAAATATCATATACAAATACACCTGTTTTTTGTAATATTTTTTTATGTTTCAGAAAAATTCATGTGATGGAATAGTTAATAAAACCATAACTGAATATATTGTAATTCAAAGAGGCTTTTGCAAAAATTCGAGATAAAAAGAGTATTTTTGCAAGAAGCTCAAAAGTTAAATATATACAGTTATTGTTTGTGAAAATGCTTTTTATGTATTTTATTTCACATAAAACAGTTGAAATAAAACAATAAAAATGATAAACATATATGATTTTAATGTAGGAGGCTCACTGTGGAAAAGTTTAATCCGGAACCGAAAATAAAAACATTACCTGATGAATTATATAAGAAACTTGATTCTTATATTGATGATTTATCGGTTGATCGAAAAGATCCTAGAAAAAAAGGTAATTTAATTCAAGTACTTCATAAAGCACAGGGGATTTTCGGTTATCTTCCTGAAGAAGTTCAAGTTCATATTGCAAACAGATTGTTTCTTCACCATTCTGAAGTTTCAGGAGTAATTAGTTTTTACAACTACTTTACAACTACTCCAAAAGGTAAGTACTGTGTCAGTGTTTGCATGGGGACTGCCTGCTATGTAAAAGGTGCTGAAAAAATTCTTAATGAATTTGAGAAAATGCTTAATATTAAAGCCGGCGAAGTTACTGAAGATCTGAAGTTTTCAATTGATGCATTGCGATGTGTTGGTGCATGTGGTCTTGCTCCTGTTGTTCTGATAAATGATAAAGTATATGGAAGGGTTAAGTTGCAGGATGTTAAGAAAATAGTTGAAGAGTATCTTGTTGCAACTGAATCAGAAAAGAAGGAGTAATACATGGCAAAGAAAATAAATTCTTATGATGATTTAATGAACTATTTTAAAGAGAAAGAACCACTTATACGAAATAGAATAGATTTGACTGATAAAAATCAGAAAAGACAAATACTCGTTTGTGGTGGAACAGGATGTCATGCATCTGAAAGTAAATTACTTGTTGAAAATCTTATTAAACTGATTAAAGATAAAGGTTTATCAGATAAAGTTTCTGCATCTCAAACAGGTTGTTTTGGTTTTTGTGAAAAAGGTCCGATTGTTAAGGTTTTCCCTGATGATGTGTTTTATATTGAAGTTAAACCAACAGATGCTGATGAAATAATTAACAGACATATTATTGAAAATAAAGTTATTGAAAGATTACTGTATGAAGAACCTTCTATAAAAAAGAAAGTTGAAACTCAGCAGGAAATGTCATTCTATAAAAAACAGGAAAGAATTGCATTACGAAATTGTGGAATTATTGATCCTGAAACTATTGATGAGTATATTGCTAATAAAGGGTATCAGGCTCTTGGTAAAGCATTAACTGCGATGGATCAGGATGGTGTAATTACATTATTAATTGAATCAGGTTTGCGAGGTAGAGGGGGCGGTGGTTTTCCTACAGGTGTAAAATGGAGTCTTGCTAAAAAAAACAATGTTCCTGAAAAATTTATTATATGTAATGCCGATGAAGGTGATCCGGGTGCATTTATGGATAGATCTATAATGGAAGGTGACCCGAATGCTGTTCTTGAAGCTATGGCTATCGGTGGTTATGCGATTGGTGCGAGTAAAGGTTATATTTACATCCGAGCAGAATATCCTCTTGCTATTGAACGATTACAGATTGCTATTAATCAATCAAGGGAAATGGGTTTTCTTGGTAAAAATATATTGGGTACCGGTTTTGATTTTGATGTTGAGTTAAAATATGGAGCAGGTGCATTTGTGTGTGGTGAAGAAACAGCACTTATACATTCAATTGAAGGTATGAGAGGTGAGCCTACAACAAAACCTCCTTTTCCTGCAAACAGCGGATTATGGGAAAAACCAACTATTGTTAATAATGTTGAAACCTATGCAAATATACCACCGATTATTCTTAATGGAGCACAGTGGTATAATTCTAAAGGGGACGTAAAGTCAAAAGGTACAAAGGTGTTTGCACTTGCCGGACAGATTAATAATGTTGGTTTAGTTGAAGTTCCTATGGGTACAACACTTCGTGAAATTATTTATGAAATCGGTGGTGGTATCAGAGACGGACTTGAATTTAAGTCAGTTCAAACCGGTGGTCCTTCAGGCGGTTGTATAACAAAAGAACATCTTGATACACCGATTACGTATGAAAACCTTATATCAATCGGTTCTATGATGGGGTCCGGTGGTATGATCGTTATGAGTGAAAAAGATTGTATGGTTAATATAGCAAAATTCTATCTTGAATTTACGGTTGATGAATCATGCGGTAAATGTACACCGTGTAGAGTCGGTAACAAAAGACTTCTTGAAATTCTGACAAAAATTACGAATGGTAATGGAACAATGGAAGATCTTGCTGAGCTTAAAGAATTATCAGAGGTTATTAAAGACACTTCATTATGCGGACTTGGTCAAACAGCACCTAATCCGGTTTTAAGTACACTACAGTATTTCTGGGACGAGTATGTTGCTCATGTTGTTGATAAGAAATGTCCTGCAGGTGTTTGTCAAAAACTTGTTAAATATGAAATAAATGCTAAATGTATCGGTTGTACGGCGTGTGCTAGAGTTTGCCCTGTTGAATGTATTACCGGTAGTGTTAAACAGCCTCATGTTATCCAGCAGGATAAATGTATTAAGTGTGGTGCTTGTTACACGAAATGTAAATTCAATGCTATCGATAAAAACTAATTGGAGGAAATATGGCACAGGTTACACTTACTATAAATGATAGAAAAGTCACAGTTGATGAAAAATCCACTGTTCTTGATGCTGCGCGGCAGTTAAATGTAAAGATTCCGACACTTTGTCATCTTAATCTACATGATTTAAAAATTAATCATACAAATGCGTCATGTAGAATCTGTATGGTAGAAATTGATGGTCGAAGAAATTTGGCTCCTTCATGTGCAACTCCGGTTGTAGAAGGAATGGTTATTCGAACTCATACAAAAAGAGTTTTAAAATCAAGAAGAAAAGTTCTGGAACTTTTGGTTTCCGATCATCCTTTTGATTGTTTAAATTGTTATAAATCAACAGATTGTGAACTTCAGACTCTTGTTAATGAGTTTGGTATTAATAAAAATACCTACGAAGGTTTTGCAATGTCACAATATCCTGTTGATGAATCGAGTAAGGCTATACGAAGAGATTTAACAAAATGTATTATGTGCCGACGATGTGAAACTGTTTGTAATAATGTTCAAACTGTTGGTGTTTTAACAGGTTACAAGAGAGGCTTTGAAGCTGTTGTTGCTCCTGCTGAAATGAAAGGTATCGTTGATACTAAATGTACATATTGCGGTCAGTGTGTTGCTGTTTGTCCGACTGCTGCATTAACCGGTATCAGTTATATTCAGGATGTCTGGAATGCAATATTTGATGACAAGAAAACAGTAATTGTTCAGACTGCACCTGCTATTAGAGTTGCAATCGGTGAAGAATTTGGAATGCAACCAGGTGAAATTGTAACCGGTAAACTTGTTGCAGGTTTAAGACGAATGGGGTTTGACTCGGTATTTGATACAAACTTCGGCGCTGATTTAACTATAATGGAAGAATCTGCTGAATTAATCGAAAGAGTTGTAAAAAATAAAGATCTTCCAATATTAACATCATGCTGTCCGGGATGGATTAACTTTCTTGAGTATCAATTCCCTGATTTATTGAATATTCCTTCGACTTGTAAATCACCTCAACAAATGTTCGGGGCGATTGCAAAGTCGTATTATGCAGAGAAAATCGGTAAGAAACCAGAGGAAATTGTTGTTGTTTCAATAATGCCGTGTATAGCAAAAAAATATGAAGCGTCACGACCGGAGTTTGCTCCGAATAATGTTCCGGATGTTGATTTTGCATTAACCACAAGAGAGTTGGCTAAAATGTTTAAAGAAGCAGGTCTTGATCTTAATGATTTACCGGAAGAACAGTTTGATAGTCCTTTGGGTGAGTCAACCGGTGCTGCTGATATTTTTGCTTCATCTGGTGGTGTTTTAGAAGCTGCGTTACGAACTGCTTATGAAAAAATGACCGGTAAGAAACTTGATAAAGTTGATTTTGTATCAGTTCGTGGTATGGAAGGCGTTAAGGAAGTAACAATTGATATTGGTGGAACTCCACTTAATTTTGCTATTACTTCAGGTCTTGGAAATGCACGAATTGTACTTGAAAAAATAAGAAGTGGAGAGTCAAAATATCATGGTATTGAAATAATGGCTTGTCCGGGCGGATGTATTAATGGTGGTGGTCAACCTTTTATTCATGGTGATTCTTCTATTATTGAGAAAAGAATGAACGCTATTTATAAGGAAGATTCAGGTAAAAAATTAAGAAAATCGCATGATAATCCTTCTATTCAGAAATTGTATAAAGAATATCTTGGTGAACCTTTGGGGCACAAGTCACATGAGCTTTTACATACTGAATATTATAAGAAACATGGAAGTTAGTTTACTTTAGATTAAAAGACAGCCTTCAAGCAATGAAGGCTGTCTTTTTTCCTTTCAATAAATTGTATCTATTATTTGACTTGTTATCTAAAAACAACTATCATTATTATATGGAAACAGGTCAATCGTATAAAGAAATTTTATTTAATTCAATTTTTTCTTTTATTAATAGTAAACAACAAAAAAAGATATATTTTATTAATGGTAATTATTCTATACAAAATTTCTTAGATACTAAAAAATTAGTAGCATCACATATTAAATTATATAATTGTGATACATTTTCAAAATATTCGGGTTGTTATGAACCCTTTTATTCAATAATTGCTGACTGGTATAAAAAAGATACAGTAGCACATAAAAAAATAGTAAAAAAGATTTGTTATTCAATGCATTATTCAACAATAGTAAATCTTCTTGAGGGTAGAAAACAATCAAGAAGGGAACCTTTACTCATTGAAGAAGTTGAATTTGAAAGTGAGATGATGCTTAATCAGTTAGTTGAATTATTGAATTACAGTTTGACTGATGATAATAATATTATTTATATAGGTAACGCACACAATTTACAGCCATCCTCAGTTAACCTCATTAAAAAAATGATTGAAAAGGTACATAAGAAACTGGCATTAGTTTTTGTTTATTCATTACCATCAAATGAGAAATTTGAAGCTCTTGATAACCTCATGTCGTATTCATATAATCTACGATATAATACAAAATGCAGTATTGAGATTATAAAAGTTGATTCATCTGATGAACCTGTTTCTAATCATGTTACAAAAGTATCAATCGGTGATTTAGATAAAATCTCTGATCAGGCAATTTATTTACTTTCTTTTCCTGATGCTAAAAATGCATTAATTGAAAATTTAAGTGCAATTGAGAATGTAAATCAGCATAATGAATTTGATAGTGTAAAAAAAAGAACACTTTTTAAATTAGCTAAAGTTTCATGTTATAGTGGAAACTATCGTGAGGCACATCGATATGCCACTATTTTATTAAAAATGCTTGATGTGGAAATTGATATTGATTATATTGCCCGATCGTATTTACTTCTCGGAATTTCAGAGTATTATAGTAATTCCCTTGAATCCGCGTTATATTATTCTATGCTTACTATTAAAATAGTAGAGAAATCTCATTCTATCCGGTATAAACTTCTGGCTGATCTTATAATTTTTTATATAAAGACAAATCAGAATGATGTAACATTTTATTTGAAAATTAAAGAAGAATTACTTGATGCACATTGGGATAATGTAACTTCATTAATTTTAACATTCGGCGGATATTTGACGGCATTTTTAAGAAATCATATATTAGAACCGAAGGTTATATTACAATTTTGTGAAGATGGAATTCAATTAGCGAAAAAGAATAAAAATATACACCGGTTATCAGCTTGTTATCATGCAACTGGTGTTATTCACTCAATTATTGGTAATTATGAAGAGACAACAATAAATTATAAAAAGTCAGAACGATTAAAAAAGAAAATCAAAAATCCTTATCAATTATCACGAATTTATAATAGTATCGGTTACAATTATTATGTAAGTGGTGAATTTGCTAAAGCCTATAAGTATTATATTGATGCTACAACTCTACTTGTGAATTCAAAAAATTATTCAGAAATTTGCATTGCTCTTTATAATATGGCAAAGGTACATTTTATACTTTTAGATTATATCAATACCGTTATTCATCTTGAAGATATGATTTATATTATGGATCTCTTGCAAATTGAAAATTTCGCCTTTCAACACAGGATAAATATTTATTCTTTTCTTGGTATCAGTCATTTTTATTCAGGTAATTATTTAATTGCCTGGAATTATATGCATAAAATTACTCAGCTGTCAGACTTTGAAAGTCATCATCTGTCGAGTCCTGTATTCTGGTTATTTAAATATTGTTTAAGCAATAATGAGGTTGAATCTCAAACTTTTTTTGATAATGCAATTAAATTTGGTAATTCTGAAAGTAAACAGTTTATTCTGATAAGTTATTTATTATCAGGAGATCGTGAATTCAATGCTTTGAATAGTGAAAAGGCACTCGTTCAATGGCGAAAAGGGTATGAAGTTGCACAAAATAATACATTTTATTCATTATATTATTCACTATTTAACAAAAGGTTAAATAATCAGTGTATTGATAGTGGCGTTCCTGTATTAAAAAAATATAATTTTGATATTAAAACAATAATAGAGTTTGTTCGCGAAGAACAAAATTTGAATGAATTACAAAAGAAAATCAATGAAATTGATTTTATCAGTAAATTTCAGAATATGATAATCTTAAACGAAAAAAGAAATGAATTAATCCTTGAATCAATACATCTGATTGAATATTCATTTTCCTATGATATTGTAATTTTAATTGATGGCGAAAAAAATATACATACAAGCCATGTTTCTGATGCAATCAGTATTAATCCCCGTGAAATATATCGTATTATTAATGACACATACAAAGTAACAACATTATTAAATGAAAAGGAAATAATAAAATGCGGGCTAACCGGGAAGTTCAAGTCGATTTTGTATGTTACACGTGAAGCTGATCAAATCAATAAAGATATGGATATCTCATTGATAATGATTTCTAAAGACTCAAAAGGTGTAATGAATGATGATGATCAAAGGGTACTGACAATTTTTCTTAATCAGTTTTCATCGGTGCTTGAATTGATTGCAGTTCGGGAAGCTTTGTTGAGAGCAGCACGAATCGATAAATTAACCGGGATAAATAATAGGATGGAAATGGAAAAATTAATGGATGCAGAGTATAAAAGAGTTCTTCGTTATCCAAAAAATCCTCAGTCAATTTTTTCTCTATTATTTATCGATCTTGATAATTTCAAATTCTATAATGATACGTATGGTCATCATGTTGGTGATCTGATTCTTGTTGAGTATGCGAAATTATTAAAAAAAGCGGTCAGGGAGATTGACTCGATTGCCCGGTTGGGAGGAGACGAGTTTGTTATTATGCTTCCCGAAACTTTAAAACAAAGTGCGGTTAGAGTTGCTGAAAGAATATTTGAATTATTGGCAAGCTGTAACTATTTTTTACCTGAAATAGAGACTATTTTAGGCTTTTTACCTGAAATTCCTGCAAGTAACCTCATTTCCTGTTCTATAGGAATAACAGATGTAATACCCGTAAAAAATAAGACGGTAAGTGATTTCTTAATAATAGCCGATAAGGCATTATATGAAGCGAAAAGTAAAGGAAAGCGTGGCTATACTGTTTTTTAAATGGGGGAATAATGACGAATTTATCAGTAAAGAAAATATTAGTTATAGATGATGAAGAAGCTCTACGATCAAATATTAAGAAGTTGCTCGTTATAATGGGTTTTGCAGTAGATTCAGCGGAAAATGGTGAAGAAGGGTATGAATTAATACATAACAATTCGTATGATTTAGTTATTTGCGATGTGAAAATGCCTGTAATGGATGGGAAGGAACTTCTTAAAAAAGTGAGAGCGAATGAAAGTAAAAAATTTGTTCAATTTATTTTTTTAACAAGTAATATTGATTTGGATGAAATCAGATCGGGTATGTTACTTGGTGCTGATGATTATGTAACCAAACCGTTTGATAATAAAGATTTGCTTTTAACAATCAAAAAAAGATTTGAAAGGGCAGGTGATTTTAACACGTTTTATAAAGAAAAATTCGAAAAACAGCTTAAATATCTGGAAAATATTGCATATACCAATGTATCAACAAAACTACCCAATGAGATTGTATTAAATCAGCATATTGATCTTATGAAACAAAATAAAACAAGTTTTGCTGTATTTTATTTAGAAATTGAAGGACTTGATGAAATAATATCGTTTTTATCTAAAGGTAGTTATAACAATGTAGTAGATGAAATTATAAAAAATATAAAGGCTGTTTTAACTCCGGACGAAGAGCTTTATTTTCTTCATGATTCATATTTTTGTATTGTATTAAAGTCAGGGTGTATAACTGAGGGTGGCGAGTTTCTACAAAGTAAAATAGATTTTTATAAAAGCGGAATAAATCATATTGTTAATTCGGGTGGTGTAGAATTTACTTTTCATACCTCAGGCGGTATATTTTTGTATAATGAGTCTATTTCATTTGATTCAGAGGATATAATAAGAAATGCCAGAATTGCAATGATGTTCTCGAAAAAAACCGGTGGTGATTGTTTTACAACATATTCAGAATTTGTTAAAGAACGGTATAATAAAGTTTCAATTGATAGTATAAAGAAAAAACTATCACTTCAAAAAAGTGATTTAACGGCTGAGAATTATACTGAAGATAATTTTGAGATAAAAGTTTTTTTTCTATATCCTCAATCAATCATACAAACTTTATTGATAAAGGAAATAATCAGAAATGAGTATTCTGCATATATATTAAATGATCATAAAACAGCGGTTTCGATTTTACAAAAATATCCTAATTCAATTTTATTTATTAACATTGATGCTATTATGAGTGAATCGGGTTGGGAAGAATATATTACAGAAATCAAGAAAAATCCTGAATTAAGCACCGTTAGAATAGGTGTTCTTACTCACAAAGATAATGAAGCAAGTGCTGAGAAGTTTTTAATGCAAATTATGATTGAATCGGGTTATATTAAATTGAAAATTGGTTTCGAAGAGAGTCTAAAAGTAATATTGGCAGTTTTAGAAGCAAATGAGGCGAGAGGAAAACGGAAATTCATAAGAGTTTGTGTTGATCAACGACAACAGACATACGCCGAAATAAAATTTAATTCGATTTATTATAAAGCAAAAATCAAAGATATAAGCTCCGTGGCATTAACATTATATTTTGAAGATAATCAAATAGTTCCTGATAGCAATGCTTTTGAATCGATGATTTTATTATTAGCAGGAATCCATATTAGAATTAAAGGAAAACTGGCAGGAACACGGATTGGTAATGCTGATGATAAACTTTTTGTTATAACATATACGGCAACTGATGAGGAAATAGAAAAAATAAGAAATTATATATATAGAAGTCGCCAGGAAATCATTGATATTGATGTGAAAAACTTTTTATCACCACCTGAACCTTTAGTCGGGTAATATTTAAGGGCTTTGTGAAGTGTTATTTGATAACAGATTGAAATTTATTCCGGTAAAACTCACTTAATTCTCCGGCCCGTTCGAGTCTTGCGCGTATGGTTTTTGCCAGTTCCTGATTATCAAATGGTTTTGTCACATAGTCATCAGCACCAAGAATCATAGCTTTTCGTATATCATTTAATTCAATGGTACTTGTAAGAAAAATAAATTGAATGTGTTTTTTCATTTCATTATTTCTGACTTTTAATAAAAGATTATATCCGTCCATTACCGGCATTTTGATATCACTAATAACCAGGTCGTATTCATTTTCCACAATTTTTGTATATGCTTCTTCACCATTTGGCGCCTCATCAGGTATGAAACCAAGGATTTTTACTAACCGGGCAATATTTTTTCTTAATTCATCTTCATCTTCTACAATAAGTATTTTTTTATACATTATGTTTATCATCGTTTAGCTCCTTTTGTTGTTTTTCAGGAATCGGAAATTCTAAAATAAATCTTGTAAAAACATCAGGCTGACTTTCTACAGAAATTTTTCCATTATTACTTTTTACGATAGTCTCACTAACCGGTAAACCCAAACCTGTACCTTTTATTTTAGTATGATCTAATGAAGACGCACCTTTGGTCGTAAAAAACGGAAGAAAGATTTTTTTTATATTTTCCGGCGGGATGCCGCATCCGTTATCTTCAACATACACTTTCACCGCGTTATCTGATTTAAAAATCGAAATAGTGATCTCAGGTTTGGTATGATTACTCAATGCGTGTTTTGCGTTAATAAGCAGATTGAGAAAAACCTGGTGAAGTTGATTACGGTTAATAAAGAGTGGCGGGACATCAGAGTATTTTTTATGAATTACTATATTTTCACTTTTTAATTGAGGTTGAATGACTTTGATGACAGAATCGATAATTTCAGCTATTTGGCAAAAATTTTTATTGCTATCATTGGGTCTTGCAATAGCCATCAAACTTTTTGCTATTTCTGCTCCTCGTGTTGTGTTAGTATCGATTTCCTGCAAAGAGTTAATTAATGATTCCGGTACATCATCAGCATATTCCATTATCATAAGCTGGACTGTAGATTTAATAACAGCGAGTACATTATTAAATTCATGAGCAACTCCCGTTGCAAGTTGACCCACTGCAACAGCTTTTTCTGTTTCAGCGCAGTTTCGTTCAATTTTCAATAAAGTATTATTTTTGATATTGTATTGTGTAACATCGATCATGATTATGAGGATTCCTTCCGGAACGGCATTTTCATCATAAAATAAAGATTGATATACTAAAAAATCTTTATTTTCACCGTTAAGCATAGTAAGACTCATTTCAAAATAACAGGACTTGCCTTTTACTATAAGAATGTTATCGTATTGTTTAAAAATACCGGATATTTTCTGTGTATTAAAAACCGGTAGAGATGTTATATTGAGTCCGATAATTTCTTCTATTTTTTTGCCGGCTATCACTGTCGCGAATTCATCATTTCCACCCAGAATATCGTTATGTAAGTTTTTAAAGAAAACCGGAGCCGGTATAGTATCAATAAGTGTCGATAAAAACGCTACCGTTTTTCTCAAATAATCAAAAGAAATTTTTCTGCCCAGTGAATTACCAATTATTTCAGACGCAATCCGGAGAAGCTCCAAATCAAGTGGTTTACAATCAACCTGAAAAAAAACAAAGTCGATCCCGATTAAACCCTTTAATTCTTTATCAATAAAAATTGGTAGTGCTATAAGTGATTGGATATTTTGTGATTGAAGTATGTGTTTTTCCTGTACTGCATCTTCGGGTAAATCGGCTAAACTGGAAATAAAAATAGGTTTATTAGATTTTAAATTATTTACCCACCATTGGGCATCTGTTAATGGAAAGTTTTGAAGCATGCTGATCAGGGCAATGTCAGGGGTAACACACCATTCATGAGTGTTACTCATTGTGGTATTCGTTTTATCCATTTGAAATAAATAAACCCGATCTCCGCCGGTTAATCTGCCGATTTGTTCAAGAGCGTAATTAATATTTGTATCAAAATTATCGATTGAATTAAATGCTGTTGATATTGAAAATATGGTTTTTTCATATTTTACTTTTTCTGCTAATTGTGTTGATGCGATAAGAATATCAGTTTGATCGATAATCTCATAGATTATGTAAGTTATTGAATCTATTTTAAGACTTTTTGTTGTGATAACAACGGGAATAATTGTATTCGCTGATATAGTAAGAGTTGTTTCAAACCTATTAATCTGATTATTTGAATCTGTTTTAATTATATCATTTTCATCGATTATATCAAAGATTGATAGATTTAATATGTTTTTATTAAATAAATTATTCGCTGCCCGATTAGTGAAAACTATGTTTTTTAAATTTGAATCAATAACTAAAATAGGTTCGATAAGTTCAAAAAGGACTTTTCCAAATAATTCTAACTGCATACATGAATTATAGCTTGAAATAGAGTTATTTGTCAATTATAATATCAAAAGCCAGTCAATATAATTAATTTTGACAAATAATTATATCTTAAGTATACTAAAAAAATGTTTAAAATATGAATAGCCGTACAATTTTCCTTGAATGTACAACTATAAATTGTACGGCTGGCTCTTGCAAAATCAAGACGGAAATTTAGATTACTGAATGTTCCCGCTTGATGAAAAAAAGAATACTTTTTTTATGCATCCGCCTTATGCGATTTAATCGCATAAGATGTAATCTCTTTCAAAAATTCGAGATAAAAAGGGTATTTTGCAAGAGGCTCTATAATAATGAATTTTTATCATTTCCACCCCAGAACTGACGTTGTTGACTAATTAATCTATCAAAAATAGACATGAGATTTTGATAGTTTGCAGATTTATTGGCTAAGTTGTTTTCTTTTAAGGATGAAAGAAGATAATAGACACATTCTATTGTTGATAGATAATTTTCTTTCGGTTGTTTTTTGAAAAAGTATTTGGAAGTATATTTTTGCTCAAATGAAATGTGTGGTATTTGCATCAGATTACTACTTTCTCTAAGCATAACTCTTGCATGCCACCAGGTGCCGTCAAGAATAAAAATCAGTAATTTTTTATTTTCTAAAGAGTTATAAAAAGTTTTATCCTCAATATTTAACGCTTTATCAGATGGGTATAATAAAACAGGGTAAAATGTTTTGTCATTAATTAATTCATTAACTCTTTTGTTATTTGTAAAATCAATTCCTATTATTAACTCTGAATCATTAATAGACAGATGAGTCAGTCTTCCTGTACCCGTCCTTTGATTCTTAGCTTCCATAGGGTGAATCAGAATAACAATTTTAACATTAGTATCGATCGGGATAATGTCATTGCAAAAACAATTTGTCTGTGAAAATAAACATTTATAACATTTCATTGCCATGAGATGTTTATAGTAACAATTGCATAAATTGTCAATATATATTCCTGAGCTAAATGTTTCTCAGAATATGCATAAAAAAAGGGTTGTTAAAAAGTTATCTTATGACTTTTATTGTGTGTTGTATATAGTTGTATTTTTTTCTGCTATTTTACCAATTATTGCAATTCCGCCTGTACTGTTTATTGTTTCTGTGGTAGTATCTATTGTATACATGTGCACCTCTTTGGTGATGATTTGTATTGTTATAAATCGGTATGTATCAATAATTTACATATGAGCTTCATGCAAAAATCCCTTTATTTATCTCGAATTTTTGCAAGAGGTTTGGGTATTTCCATCTATTTAATTTTAGTAAGCCCTGAGAATTGTTTGCCTAATTAAACAATTCCGGGTATATATATTTCAAGTGAGGTTTGTATGAAAATATTTGAATGTCCTGAAAATGTTCTCTCCCCTGATATTATAAAATTTTTGGAGGAAGTTGAAACTTTTGATATTGATATTGAAAAAAATGTCAGTACAATGCTTTCAACAATACGGGCGTACGGGTTTGAAGCTGTTAAAAATTATACAAAGAAATTTGATAACTTTGAGTTAACAGAACAGAATATTCGTGTATCTAAGGAAGAAATTGATATTCTAGCAAAAAAAATAGATCCTCAATTATCTGCATATCTTGAGAAAGCGGTTGAGAGGGTAAAGCACTTTCATTCAATGCAGGTTGAACACGGATTTGATATTACTGATAATGAAGGTAATAAAATGGGGCAAAAGGTTGTCCCTTTAGAGTCTGTTGCAGTGTATGTTCCCGGTGGCAGAGCTTTGTATCCGTCAACTTTTTATATGACTGTAATTCCGGCACTTATTGCCGGGGTAAAACGTATTGTTGTATTAACACCACCGCGAACATTTATAGAGTCACCCGAAGTTGCCCGATTAATACAAATACTTGGCATTGAAGAAGTTTATCGGGGGGCAGGTGCTGCTTTAGTTTTAGCTGCCGCGTATGGTAAATCAGGGATTGCAAAGGTTGATAAAATTGTGGGGCCGGGTAATTCGTATATTGCAAAGGCTAAACAAATGTGTTATGGCAAAATCGATATTGATATGATTGCAGGACCGTCTGATATTTGTGTCATTGCTGACACACATGCAGAAGAGGATATCCCATTAATTGCATCTGATTTGTTGAGTCAGGCAGAACACGATCCTCATGCAAGAGCTGTTCTTATTGCAACAAACAGAGCGTTTGCTGATAAGATTAAAATTGAGTTATACAAACAAACAGAGTCTTTGGGTGAATCAGGTAAAATTGCCATTGAGTCGTTAAATAATAAAGGTATGATACTGGTAACAACTGATAGAATAAATGCTGTTAAACTTGCAAATCAGATTGCACCTGAACATCTTGAATTGTTTAGTGATGATCCGTATAATTTGCTGGATTATGTAAAATACGCAGGTTCGGTTTTTCTCGGTAAGAATACACCTGAGAGTGTTGGTGATTATATTGGAGGCCCCAATCATGTTCTTCCCACTTCTGGGACTTCAAGGTTTTTTTCACCTCTTGGTGTTTATGATTTTACAACAAGGTTCAGTTATCTGGAATTCAGTAGAGAAAGTCTTGAAAAATACAAACCGGTTATAACAGGAATTGCGAGAACCGAGAAATTAGAAGCTCATGCCAGAGCTGTTGAAACAAGATTTATTGAAAAATGACGGGAAGTGAACGAAATATAATTACGAAGGGTATAATATTAAAAAGCTCTGTTTCGGGAGACCAGAACAGGCTTTTTTCATTTATATCACCGGATCTTGGGGTCGAGCGGGCTTTAGCGTATGGCGGTGAAAAGATTAAAAGTCGTTTTTGCAGCACAATCGTACCTTTTGCAGATTTAAAACTGTTTTTATACCGTGATCCGAAAACAAATCTCTATTCAATAAAAGATGTAGCAGAACCACTCATCGCAGAAAATTTTAAAAAAGAACTAAAAACAATTTATCTGACAGCTTTTTTTGCAAATGTGATTTTAAATTCATTATTAGATCAGTTTGATTATAAGAAATACTATATGCTTTTGAAATATTCATTAGAATTGATTGAAGTGTATAATGACCCGGTAAAAGCATTTTTGTTTTTTACAACAAAATTGATTGTTTTGCATGGACAGGAAATCAGATATAGTTGCTGTCGGGAATGTAAACGCAGTGATAATACATTATTTTATTCAAAAGGAGATTATGATATTTTTTGTTCTGATCATATTTCAGGTGACAAAATAGCAATCAATAAACCCGATGCAGAAGTAATGGATGCATTTATAAATTTAAAATATGTAGAAATCAAAGAGATGCATTATAAACTACATGATTTTGAAGCTATTAGAATCATTCAAATCCATTATATTAAGAAGATTTATTGCAATAGCCTGAGAAATTTAGATGATATACACCTTTATTTCTGAGATTAAAGTAAAGTGTTTTATAAAAGAACCACTTTACTTGACTTTGTTGTTTTTATTTATTATACTCTGTCACATAAACTATTGAATGTCTTTGTTTGATCTTGGGAAGGATTGTCAAAGTCGGGAGGAATTATGAATCGAAAAGCTTCTATAAAGATTCAACATGAGGTATATAAGCCGAGTAAGGTTTCAAAGTGGATAAAAGGAATACGAAGATTAGTTTTAGTCGGTATTTATGTTTCACTGGTTGTTATTGTTGTCAGTTTTGCAGAAAATAATACTTTAGCTTTTGCAGGTGATGTTGAAAGAAAGACCGGTGTTTCATCAAATTCGGTATCTATGAAAAGTATTGAAGAAATAAAGAAAGAATATTTTTCCGGTGTTATTAATGATAGTGAGATTGCTGATTATGCGATAAAATATTCAAATGACTTTGGAATTGATACTTCTTTAATTGTTGCATTAATGCGGGTTGAATCAAATTTTAATCCTTTGGCGATTAATCATAATAAAAATTACTCTACAGACAGAGGATTATGTCAGTTAAACAATAAAACGTTTCCTCATTATAAAGTAGGGGATTTTTATAATGCAGAGTTGAATATTAAAACCGGTGCCGAATTTTTAAAATGGTGTATTGATAACGCAGATAATAATCTTGTTATGGCTCTGGCATACTATAATGCAGGGTACGGGAATGTTTCAAAAGAAAATGTCGGTGATTTAACATTAAGTTATATCAATAAAATATTAGGTCATAAAAAAACGTATGATGAACAACTAACTATGTTGATTGGTGAATAGATAAAAAAAGATCTGGTGGTATTTGATTGCACTATAATAATTTGATTAAAATTCAGTTATTATGGTGCTTTTTTTATATTTAAGCATTAGTGCTTATAATATTATTGTTTAGAGCTTCTTGAAATAATACTTCTTTTATCTCGAATTTTTGCGAAAGCCTCTTTATACTTGAAATATTTAATTTTTTTAGTTTATTTTGTTTCGAATTCATTTATTTACAAAAATATTGATTTTTTTTGTAAATAAATATTGAATTTTTTGTAAAATGAAACTACAATTAGTTATGATCATTTTTTGATTTAACCTAAGGGGGTTTATTATGTTTATGAGAAAAGAAATATTTAAAAAGTTAATTACTCAATTTTTTGTTTTGATCATTTTTGTTTTTTCGGTGGGCAGTTGTAGTGTTGATTCGGGGACAACACCAGCACCAACAACAACAGATGATGGTGGAGGTAAGATTAAGTCGTTGAGTATTATGCCTTCGGCAGTTTTATCTGTAGCACCGGCTATTTCTGACGAGCCTGTTGCAACTGGCTCAATTATGTCAAGTGCTGCGTCAATTATGAACTTTATGAAATCAATAGCAACCGGTTCTGAAACACGATCTGATGCAGGGATTCTTGATCCGCAAACGATGACTCAGTTTTTTATGCCACTTTTTACGGGTTTAAAAACTCCGGCTGAGGGTGAAGTTGTTGATAACACAAGTAGTGGCTGGATTGGTTATTATCTTGGTTATCCGATTTTATTGCAGATCGAAGATAAAACGGCAGATAATACTAATGATACAGTGAAGAATGTTTATTATTTTAATTATCTCCAAGATGTTAATATGAATAAAAAAATTGATTCTTCATCAGAATTGGGAGGAGTTAATGATACATTGATTGCTCAAGTTAAAGTAGCAACAGTTACTGATGACGGTACTTTTGGTACATGGAGCTTATACCAATATGTTTCAAATCCATTTGATATAAGTCAGAAATTTGAGTTAAAAGCATCAGGTGCTTATGGAGCTAACACATATAATGGTAGTGGAAATTTCCTGGCATCAAATGGTGATTATACCGGTTCTGCTAAAGTCAGCTGGTCCCAGGATAATGATGGAACCAAATATATCAATGTAACAAATGGTAAAATTAAGTATGACGGTACGGCAACAAAAGATTTTTTTAATGTTGAGTCACTAAGTCTTGCAATTATCATTGATCCGGTTGGTTCATCAAAGATTGTAGAGAGTGCTGAAATTGTAAAAGTAGATTCACTCGGTATTCAAAGAACAATAAACAAGTCAACGACTACATTAAATGACATAAAAGGGACTCCGACAGATGTTGCTTTTACAATCAACACTGCAACCAAGGCTCTTGATGGCACTATTACAACTAAAACAGTTTCAGGTGCAAGGACAATTACAGTTGATACAACTTCCGGTTTAGATATTAAAATATCTGATACTACCAGTGATGTAAATCAGGAAGAAATTGTATATAAAGATGATGATGGTAATGTAGTTACTACATCAGGTAAAGTTACGATTTATACAAATAAAGCTCCTTTGGGAACTGAAAACAAAACAATGAAAGCCTGGATTGTGAAAGCAATTGATATGACTTATGTTACTGATTCAAGTGGTAATACATATCCTGAGCCAAAAGACGGTATATTACCGGTAGCAAAAGCTGCAGGTCCTGTTTCATCGTTATTATCAGCAAGTATAGTAGCAAATGCTGAGGTTGTAAAGGGAGATTATTTTGTTGTTGTTTCTATCGATGTGCTCAATAACTCGGTTTTTGATTCAACAGATAATACTGTTTGGGATGATGATTATATGGCATTTATATATTCTATACATATTGATGGTGATACAACAATAACCGTTGGTGGGGATGGAGCCATTTTTACGAAAAATGGTCAGGATACACGAGCTAAACTTCCTGTGTCTGTAACATTTGATCAATATATGATGGATGCAACGATGATGGCAACGAAGACAGGTATATTACCGACAACAATAGCAGGTAAGGGGGTTTTTCTTGCTGTTGCTGAAATTACATCGTATGGTGCAAATTTTGAAATGCCAATAGCGAAGGGGTATTTCACAGCTCCGTCAGATGTGACAACAAGATTTGATACAACGGTATATGTTGAAGGTTTTCTTGATTATGCTAATTTGAGTAAATATGCAATTGGTGCTCATATTGATATGAACGGTGATGGAATGGTTAATATAGGTGATTTTGTCACAAATTCACTCTATATCTCACCTGATATTGCGAACTTCACACAGATTTATAATCAAACAACAATGAAATATGAACCAATTGTAAATATTAAAGGGTTTGTTGCAGTCGATGATACGATGACTCCGCCGGTGGGCATTGATTATAGTATGTACCCTTTAGATGGTTCAGTGCCATCACCAACGCTTGCTTCCGATACATATCAGAAAGAATTACTAACACAATATGGTGATCCGGTATCAACAGTTGTAGTAAACGGTTCATTTGATACTGGCAAAATTATGTTGAGTGATGCGGGTGCGTGGTTTGCTATTCTTTTGCCGGCTAACGTAACCAACTCTACAGAAGGTACTTCAATTCCTCCATTAGCAATCTCAAAGGTTGATAGTTTAGGAAAGTATAGTTTTAGAAAATTCAAAACCAGTGATAGTAATGGAAATCCGAATTCATTTATTGTTGTTGGTATTGGTTTTAGAAATTTTGATCCTAATTTTGATACATACCGACAGATGAATTCTGATGATTACCTTGCTTTGTCAATGTCAACAGATATGCGTGTAGGTCCGGTAAAATTTGCTTATGATGGTGTTGCATTCAGATCGTTAATGTGGGATGAAATTATGAAGATGGAAGTCATAGATTTCACATCAACAGCTGATTTTACATTAAATACCTACATGACTTTGTATGAATCTGAACAGATGAAAGATACACCTACGGGAAATTCTGTGTTATCTGATTACGGTTTAGATACTGATAGTCTTGATGTTAGTGTAAAAGTTAACTTTATGTCAAATGGACTGGACACCCTTAACGCAACATCAACACCTTGTATTGTAAAGGTATATTCAGTTGATGCAACGGGAATGGAAACTCAAATTGCAGAACAAAGTGTTTATTTGACTGCGGATACTGCTATGGCAGGTGAATATTACGGTTCTGTAATGTTTACAAAAGCGATTCCTAATACGTTGTATCGTGTACATTCATTTATGGATTATTGGGATAATGCGACTCAGCAAATGGTGTCGTTAAAATTTACTCAAGACATTACATATACTTCCGGTAATCTACCAGTTTATTTAGATTTAATAAAAATGCAGAATATGACGTATGATCCTAATAAGCTCTTTACTATTAGTGTGGGGTTTGATTATGCTTTGTTGCAAAGTCAAGCTGGTGATGTAGGTACTCTAGTGAATAATAAATTTGTCTATGTGGAATTTACATATTATGATCCATTAACCGGAGGCGAGAAATCTTTTATGAAAAGTGCTGAAATAACTAATGTTGCTTCTGATGGTTCTGGTTATACAGAGGTCATATTTACTGATATCCCTCAAAATTTCTATAATTTCAGAGCATTTATTGATGTTGATGGAGAGCTTGCTCCGGCTGTTCCTACAGCGTATCCGTTTGATACTACAACTGAAATTTTTCCAAGACCTTCGGGGGCTGATGTTTATCCGGTATTAGATCAATATTCTAATATTGATTTAATATGGTGGACTGATACTACACAAATTGTTTATTATTATTTTAATAACTGGAGTTATAGTACATTTATTAACTAATTAAAAAAAGCCGTTCCTTTTATCAGGAACGGCTTTTTTTTTGAGGAAGAACCTTTTATACTATATACTGTGAATAGTCAAATTTCTTTTTAGCCGGAGCTTCAGTTCTTGCTTTCGGTGCAACTTTTGAGCCGGGATTTGATTTTAATGATAATGAAACTCTCTTTCGTAACACATCAATTTCAATTATTTGAGCCTCTACGACATCACCGACTTTAGCTACTTCAGCAGGATTGGAAATATACGTGTCACTCATTTCAGAAATGTGAAGCAATGCAGTTTCTTTTATACCAATATCAACAAAAGCCCCGAAATCAACGACATTTTTTATTTTACCGTTAACTTTCATACCAACTGCAAGATCCTCAAAATTCACAATGCCTTTTTGCATAATCGGCATAGGAAAACCTTCTCTCGGGTCTCTGTTCGGTTTCTTGAGTTCTTCAATAATATCATCAATTGTTGTGTCACCAAGATTGTATTTTGTTTTCAATTCAGTTCTTATCGGTTTTGAAACACTTCCGCTTGTTTTTATTTCATTAAGAATGATTCGTGCTGCATCATATTGCTCAGGGTGAACCCATGTGTTATCTAAAGGGTCTGCACTTTCAGGGATTTTTAAAAAGCCGGCAGCCTGGGTATATGTTTTTTCTCCAAACCCGGTAATTTTTAAAAGTTCACTTCGTGATTTTATAAGCCCTTTTTCGCCACGGTATTTTACTATTTTTTTAGCAGCCACAGTGTTTATACCTGATACATATTTCAACAACGAAAATGAAGCAGTATTGATATTAACACCGACACTGTTTACAACTGATTCAACAGTTTCATCAAGTGATGTTGATAATTTTGTCTGGTTAACATCATGCTGGTATAAGCCGACACCAATAGCCTTAGGTTCAATCTTTACCAATTCAGCAAGAGGATCCTGTAATCTTCTGCCTATTGAAATTGCACCTCGTATTGTTAAGTCTAAATCAGGAAATTCTTCACGTGCTGTATCACTTGCCGAGTAAACACTCGCACCATCTTCACTTACGATTGTATATTGAACGTTAAGATCAAATTCTTTTATTGAATCTGCAACAATCGCCTGAACATCATGACCGCCTGTTCCGTTACCGATGGCAATAAGTTCAATTGAATATTTTTTCACTGCTGCGGCAATTAGTTTTTTTGCTGTTGAAGGGTCATGGTTCATAAAAGTGAAGTATTCAAGAAACTTTCCTGTTTCGTCCATAACTGCAGACTTTGAGCCTGTTCTTATACCGGGGTCAATACCAAGTACCCGTGTCATTTTAATTGGCGGTTGCATAAGCAGGTTTTTTAAATTAACTGAAAATGTTTCAATACCATGTTCGTCTGCTTTATCTGAAAAGTCATTTCTGATTTCTCTGATAACAGCCGGTAATAACAGACGTTTTAAACCGTCTTCCACGGCTGATTTCATATAGATATTTTTTATTGTATGTTTGGAAAGTAATAGTTTTATTACAGCTTCTTCTTCGTAATCAATTTTAGCTTCAAGTTCTTCTTCACGTTCTCCTCTATTAATTGCAAGAACTCTGTGTGATTTTACGGTATTAAGTTGTTCGGAATAATCATAATACATTTTATAGACACTTGATGCTTCATCTTTTAACCCTTTTACTACGAATTTACCGTTTTTCATTATAAAATCTTTTATTAGTGATCTGTTATCTATGGTATGTGAAACCCGTTCGGCAATAATATCACAAGCTCCATTAATTGCATCATCGGCTGTTTTAATATCTTTTTCAGCATCAATGTATTTGGCTGCTTCTATTTTAATAGCTTCATCTTTTTCTTTTTCAATAAAGTCAGCAAGAGGTTCTAATCCTTTTTCAATCGCGATCATACCTCGTGTTTTTTTCTTTCTTTTGTATGGTGCATAAATATCTTCTAATTCTGTTGCAGTTGTTGCTTTCATGATATTAGAAAGAAGTAACTCGGTTAATTTATTCTGGGCAAAAATACCTTTTACAATTTCCAGTCTTCTTGACTCTAAATTTTCAAAATATGATAGTTTGTGAGAAATATCTCTAACTTCCACTTCATCAAGAGTACCAGTGGCTTCTTTTCGGTATCGTGAAATAAATGGTATTGTGTTACCTTCTTTTAATAGACCGACAGTCGGAACAACTTTTCTAATTTCAATATTGAGAGTTTCCGAGATTTTTTTTATTATATCCATTTCAGATACTTGAAGTGAATCAATTAATTCTTGTGTAATTTCCATAAAATTAAACCCCTTACTTGCTTCATGAGATTAAAAAAAACAGGGTGTTCAATGAACACCCGTTTTGACCCGGAGACGAATCGAACGTCCGACCAAAAGTTTAGGAAACTTCTACTCTATCCCCTGAGCTACCGGGCCGTTTTTTTAAATGCACTGGAAATTATCACATTTTCACGGTTAGGTCAAATAATTTCTCTTTAATAAAAAACGACTTTCTGGTATTATAGTAAAAACACAGTTTTATTGGAGTGAATATGAGATATGTATCAATTATTGTCATGATAGTATTATTTTCCTGTGCAAAAAAAATCGATGGTGATTTGTCTCCGACTTCAATAACCGATGTTGTGTTTACTGATAGTTTTTCTCCTGTTTCGTATGAGAACCCTTTGTCAAGAAGAGTTATAATGCCGGAAGATATTGATATAGGTTTAATTATATCACCTGAGACATCAGATCCTGATTTGCGTGCAGTTTATTCTTTTATTGATAATTTTTTTAAACAACTTGTTTCAGAAAAACGAATAGTTTCATTTTTTTCTGATGCTTCATTTAATTCGTATCGATTGCGATACGGTAACAGCACATTCAAAGGAAAATATGTATTGCGGGTGAGCAGGCCTGAGTTATCAACGACAGAACCATTTTCTGTGAGTTACAAAATTATACGGGAAAAATCTGTCAATATCGGGAAATTTGAATTAACCCCGATAAATCAATCGTACATAATTACCGATTTTGAATATAAAGGTTTTGATGAATTGTTTTAGCAGTCTCTAAGAGACTGTGTAAAAACAAGTATTTTCACCAAAGTTGAGGCGTGAAGAACAACGAAAAAGTTGGTGAAAAGACGCAGTTTTTACATAGTCTCTAAATATAGTTGACCGCAATCGGCTTGTATATCACCGCCTTTTCTAATTCTCATTGTGGCAAAAAAGCCTCGTTTTGTCAGTTCATACCGAAAATCTTTAACTTCTGAGTCTGTTGGCGGAGTGTATCCGTTGATTTCATTATTGAGCGGTATTATGTTTATGTGAAATGCTTTGTGATTGAATATTTCAAGTGCATCAATATCTTCAATGTGATCATTATAATTTTTGATAAGTACATACTCGAGAGTTATTCTTTGTTTGTATTTCTCATATATTTTTTGTAATGTTTCTTTAATATCAGGAACACTAAATTTCTTTGTTATTTTCATGATTTCTGTTCTTTTTGAGTTAATTGCTGAATGTAATGAAATTGCAATTCGTAATCGGGGAAAAACCTCAAGAATCTCTTCCGCTTTATCTATAATCCCGCAGGTTGAAACGGTAATCCATGACGGGTGAAGTGAAAAGTATCGTTTGTCACATAGAATCTGAATTGATGAAAGGCAGTTTTCATAATTATCAAACGGCTCACCCATTCCCATGTATACAATATTAAACATTGATGTATTGATTTGTTTTTCGTATTTCATAAAATGAAATAAGTATATCACTTGTGAAACTATTTCAAATGCACTCAGATTTCTCTGTAAACCCATTATTGATGTTTTACAAAATGTACACCCCATTCTGCAACCGACCTGACTTGAAATGCACATCGTTACTCTTTGTTTATCATCAAGGATTAGAACCGACTCGATACAAAGACCGTCATGTAATTTGAATAAAAATTTAACTGTTCCATCATTTGAAATTTTTCTATCAACTTCAGACAAAGATAGAATTTCATACTGTTGGTCAATAGTATTGAGGATTTTTTCAGGAATTTCAGTTATTTTTTGAATGTCTATAATGCCTGTTTTAAATACCGAGTCATGTAAGCGTTTAATTCTGCTTTTTTTATCAACTGATTCTTCGGTTATTTCTAAAAATGATTTTTTCAAACAAGTATCCTGTAGTTCATTTTGTATATGATTCTTATACTTTTTAAAATCAGCCCGGTCAATAAAAGATGCAAAAATTCAAAAAGTGAGAGGCTTGACAAATAAAAAATACTGTAAATATTCTATAAATTAATGTATTTATTGTTGAGGTGTCATTGAATGGATATTCAGAATTTGTATGATAAATATCTTCATAAAATTAAATTGTCGTTATCGAATAATGATATAGCATTGTGCAGTTCATTAATTGATGAAACGGTTACGTTTATTTCAATTCAATCAGATGAAATTGATAAAATTGTGTATTATGAGAATTTGTTGTCAGGTATAATAAATGATACCATGCTTAAAAATACCTTGTTTGTTAATAATTCTTTTAGAAAACTTGTTAATCTTGTCAGTTTCTACAATAATAATGACGCCATACTCAGCTTGACATGTATTATATTTCATCTTAATTATTGTCGTGAAAATTTAATACCGTTATGGGTGATTAAAGGTCTGATTGAACATTCAATAGGAAAAGAAGAAGTAGTTGCCCCGTTACCGGAAAAAACACCTTTTGGTGAACATTTTGATTTATTTCACCTGATCCATAGTTATAATAAAGAAATTATAAGGTTTTTAAAGAAATATAATAATCTGGAATTTCTGTCTGATCCGATGATCAGAAATAAGAGTGCATTGTTTTTGAGTACAATGGCAGAAAAACATACAATTGCAGTTTTGTCTGATTCTCTGTCAGTGCATGAAGCAGTTATACTTCTTTTTCTGATGTCATTGTTTTCTGCAAAATCAATAAAAAATGTAACTTTTTATGTGAATGATGAGGTTGGTTTTGATCCGTTTCAATATGTTCGAAAGAAATTATATAATGATTTTAAATCTCAAAATAATTGTGAATCTATAGTATATCCTGAAATAGAATATCGAAATAATATAAAAAAAATAAGTGATTTTAGAGAAAATGCTATGGTAAAAAAGATTGTTCTCAATTCAATATCGAAGAATTATCTGACACAAGGTGAATATTATTATGTAATGAGTTCATTAGATAAAAATCTTAATGGAGAAATTATTCAATCGTATGGTCCGGAAATGAGAAGTTCTTCATATCGTGAAAAGTTTGTCAGGTTACAAATAGTAAGTTTAAACTATGGCAGTACCATTTCAATAAACGATTTTTATAAAACGTTACGCAATGCAAAATCAGAAGAAACGGTTAAGGAGTTGCTGAAAAAATATTCGATACCAAAAAATCTTTCTGTTGAAGAGCAGTTGGTATTGTCAGATATTTATTGCAGAGCGGGGTATTTTAGCAGGGCTTTTGCTATAGTGAAAAATAAATATCGTGTTAAACCGTCAGCTTCGTATCGGGTGTTAAAAAGTATAATTAAACATACAAAAAATGAAAAACTGATTGAGAAGTGTAAACGGTTTATTGAAGATACTGAATTACATATTTCAGGTTTTTCAGCAGAACTTGTTGACGTTTTAAATGATGAAATAGATCGTTTTATTGATAAAACAAAAATAACGAAGCACAAAGATATCTGGTTGTGAATATTTATTTAATGAGGTTCATGTAAAAATTCGAAATTAATAAGGGATTTTTGTAAGATGCTCTAAAATTTAATAAAAATTGATAAAATATATATTTTAGTGTAAGATATTAACTTATTCTAAAAAGAATGGAGTTTTCTTATTATGAAAATATTTTTCAGTACCATGTCAATACGGAGAAAATTGTCTTTAAGTGTCGTTTTTCTTCTTCTTTTTATATCTGTTGCAATAGGTGCCATTTCATATAGTCAAGGATATAAAACAGTCACACGGCAACTTAAGGAAAATGCACCGGAAATGGCCAAATATGGAGCTGAAATAATTCGGGAGAGACTTAATTATTATATCGTTTCAATAGAGGGTATAGCTGCCAGGCATGTTATCAGATCGATGGATTGGGAAAAAAGTCAGAAACCGGCACTTGAGTTTGAAACAAAAAGGATGAATTATCTTGGGATGGGAATTGTATTTCCAGATGGAATAGCACGATATCCTGATGGAACAACGGCGAATCTTGGTGAGCGATTGTATGTTCAGCAAGCGTTTAAAGGTATAACAAATTTTTCTGACATTCTTATTTCCAAGGTTACCAACTCACCGGTTATGATGGTTGCTACGCCAATTAGAAACGAGAATAATGAAGTGGTTGCTGTATTGATTGTTCGTTTAGATGCAGTATGGCTTAGTGCTGTTACCGACAGACTTGGCTATGGTGAGAAAGGTTATGCATATATTATCGATGGAAAAGGTGCATTAATTGCACATGGAAATAGAGATTATGTTCTTGAACAAAGAAATTTTTTAGAGGAAGGAAAAACAAAACCTGAATTCAGTACATTATCAGTAATGTTTCAAAAAATGGTTAAAGGGGAATCAGGGTTTGATCAATATCCATTTATGGGGTCTGACAGATTTTTCGGATACGCACCTATTTCCGGGACAGCGTGGTCTATCGCTATTGGCGGATATAAAACTTTTGTATTTAAAGACGTGTCAACAATGCGATTAATGATTATTGTTTTATCGGTTATTTTTATCTTTGCCGGTGTAATACTTACTATTTTATTATCTCATACAATTGTCCGGCCTATTCAGCAAGTATCAGAAATGCTACGGGAGATTTCTGAAGGTGAAGGTGATTTAACAAGAAAACTGGAAGTAAAATCGAATGATGAACTTGGTTCTATGGCACAATATTTTAATTGCACGCTTGATAAAATACGATGCCTTGTTGTTCTTGTTAAAAATCAGTCAACTACTTTGCAAAATATCAGTAATCAACTTGCGACTAATATGACCGAAACATCGGCATCGGTGAATGAAATCAGTGCAAATATTCTCAGTGTTAAACATCAGGCAATTAATCAATCATCAAGCTCAATTGAAACAAGCGCTACGATGACACAAATTACTAACGGCATAGAAAATCTTAATAAACAGATTGAAAGTCAGGCTGCAAATGTAACGCAATCATCATCTGCAATTGAAGAAATGATGGCAAATATAGGCTCTGTTACTCAGACTCTGATAAAAAATTCAGATAATATCAATGACTTAACAAAAGCATCTGAATCGGGGCGAAATGACTTAACTGTTGTTGCTCAGGATATTCAGGAAGTTGCACGGGAGTCAGAGGGTTTGCTTGAAGTGAGTACGGTTATCCAGGGGATTGCCAGTCAGACAAATCTTCTTGCTATGAACGCTGCAATTGAGGCTGCGCATGCAGGTGATTCGGGTAAGGGGTTTGCTGTTGTTGCTGATGAGGTACGAAAACTTGCTGAGTCATCGGGTGAACAGGCGAAGACTGTTTCGATAGTTCTTAATAAGATAAAAGCTTCTGTTGACAGGATTACCCGTTCAACGGAGATGGTTATTGATAATTTTAATACGATTGAAACAGGAGTTAAAATTGTTTCACAACAGGAATTTGCTGTTCGTAATGCAATGGAAGAACAAGCTGTTGGCAGTAAACAGATACTTGACTCAATCAGAATTCTCAATGATATAACAGAAAAGGTTCAAGCTGGTTCTTTAGAAATGTTAACCGGAAGTAAAGAGGTTATTCGGGAAAGCCAAAGTCTCAGTAGAATAACAGAAGAAATTTCTAATAGTATGAATGAAATGGCTACCGGTGCAGGACAGATTACAATAGCTGTTAATAATGTCAACGATTTAAGTATTGAAAATAAAAATAGTATTGATGCATTAGTTGATGAAGTAGCTAAATTTAAAGTAGAGTAGAATCTATTAGTAGAAAATATGTGGCTTATATAGTTTTTTAGATCATTTCAAGAATTATATAATCCCATATTTTTTTTAGATTTTCAAATGACTTTACCTGCCATAGGATTTCTTTGTTACCAATAATTTTTATTGGTTTCGGGTCAGTCATTTCTTTTGCTTCAAGAACGAAGCGGCATAGAGTACTTATTCCGGCACTATTCATAAATTCAAGTTTTGAAAAATTTAATATTAGTTCAGAAGTCTCTAAATCATAAGTGTCAAGAATAAAATTTTTAATTTTTTCAAATTCTTCAAAATCATTAGATCGTAAAACACCTATAAAAAAAAGGTTATTATTTGTATCGTCAAAATATATTTCACAATTATTTGAAGTCATTTTCATATTAAAGCTCCTTTATACTAATTCGAACCTGAACAGACAGTTTATGAATATGTTCAACGGAGTCAGTTTCAATAAATTTAAAACTTAAGCTTACATTATAGTAATTAATGATTGTCAATAAACCTATGCCTGACTTACTTGAAACCTTCGAGTTAGTTGTTATCATATCAAGATATCGACTGTTTATGAAATCGGTATCAATTAAATTTGTGGCAGTTTCAGACATCCGGTCACATTGCTCTTGAGAAATATAGTTTGAGACTTCTAATGTGATTGTCGTTTGATTTTGTAAAAGACAAAGATCAATTTGTTTGTTTTTATTTACTGAATATTTAACTGAGTTTTCTAATAATTCATTGATGATAAATGATAATGAATTGGTAATGTTTTTATCAGTTGAACATGCTAATGCAAGGTATGAAGAACTGAAATTTGATATAAGTCCGCATCTGCTCCAGAAATGTTCGATTTCCTGAGATGGCAGTTCTATAAATAATCTGACTGTTTCATCACTATCATCAACATTCAAATAATCGCCAATAGTAAATTCCTTTTTCATACTATGCCTCCATTAGTTATTTTTGTCTAATAAGAACAAGAGTAATATCATCAAAAGGTATCGAGTTACCCATAAAATTGTAGAGGTCTCTCATGAACTTATCTTTCATTTTCTCAATTGGTAATGTATGGTATTTTTTTATTGTTGATATTATTCTTTCAATACCGAATTGTTCATTGTGTTCGTTTATAGATTCTGTAATACCATCGGTATATAAAACAAGTAGATCGCCTTTTTTTAACTGGAATTCTTTTTGTGATATATCAATTGAAATATCCGGTAAGATACCTACGTAGAAGCCCATATCTTGAGTATCAATACATTCTACATCACCATTGGCTCTTACAATAATATACGATTCATGTTGACCTACAATTGAAAAACTCCCGTTATTGTATGTCAATAATGATAGTGTCATATTTCGATTTTCTTTAATTCTTTTAATATTTTCATATAAAACAGAATTAACAGATGATAAAAAGAATGGCAAATCAGTTAATTTCAGCTGTGCGAGTGTTCTAATAGTCGTTTGAGCCATCATCATAACCAGACCTGATGAAAGACCGTGACCGGTAACGTCACCTATTCCTATTGTTACTGTATCATCAACCTGTAATATATCGTAATAATCCCCACCGACCTCATCTGCAGGCCGCATTATACATGCAAATTCAAGATCTTTAATTTCTAATATTTCTGTCTCACCCGGTAATACCATAGTCTGTATTTTTTTCGCTATATTTACTTCAGCCAGCAACCGTTGTGATTCATCGCGAAGTCTTTCTGTATAAACCTCAAGTTGTTTATTGGTAATAGTGATTTGATTTAACAGTTGTTTCTGTTTTTCACGGGCTCGTATATTTTCTTTAAAGATAATGCTGATAATAACGGCAGCCATCATCGGTATGTAGGAAATACTTACTATTTCAAGCATAAATAAAACTGAGGAATTCATATTCGTCAGGGCTTTTATATAGATTTCAACATCACTGAAAACAGTATGGAGTAAAATCAGAATTCCAACTTGTATGAGCCCGACGAGAAGATGTCTGAATATTGAAACTTCAACAAGAGCTGCTAATAACGGGAATAAAATAATGATCGGTAATGCAGGATTGCCCCAGACATCGATTAAAACACCATCTAAGAATAATTGCCACTCAAAGATATGAATTGTTATGACTCTTGTGATATTGATGTGACCTTTTGCAGTCATTATTACATTGTTAAAATAAAAAACAGTGGCAATTGATTGTACTATTGCCATGAGTAAAACACCCATGGATTTATATTTAACATAAAGAATAATCGATATAACTAAAACACTAAACGCGACTAAGGTAAAAAAAATGTTAAGTCCGTTAACTTGTCGTATTAATCTGATCTCATTGATATCATTTTCTTCTTTTACGCCACTATTTAATAATCGATCAACAATATTCATATAGTATCCTGTTAGTCTTTCACAATTGTTAGTAAATTATTTATACCATGCATAATTTCTATTATTTCAAATTTGTAGTTCTTATATTTTTCTGCTAATTTCTGGTTGAATATTTCAAGATTGCTTTTTCGGAAAAAACCTTCAAAATCATTCCATAATAAAAACATAAGGCCGTCTCCCGATGAAACTATAGGGGAGGCTTCAATGACCGTTTCAGTTGCAAAAACACCTTTTCTTGCAATTCGTACCATATTTTCCATGAGTTCAATTCTTTTATTTTCGGGTATAAAATGAAAAACATTAATTGCGGTAATCCAATCATACGAATTGCTTGGTACATCTGTTAAATCTTCGGTTATGTCACCAACTAACAGGTTGATTCTTTCTGATACACCAATGTCAATGTTCATTTTTTTACCCCGTTCAATGACAAAGAGATTTGCTTCCATTCCGGTAAGTTTAATCTCAGGTATTTTTGTTGATATCATTCTAAGAAATGATCCGCTTCCACACCCCACATCTAATAAGGTGTCATTTGCTCCGACATTAAATCTGTTAAGAATATCAACAAGTGTTATTGAAAAATTATCGGATACTTTGGGCTGATAATCTCTTGTAACTTTACCATCGGATATTTTATCGAGGCTGCTATTTGTTTTAAAAGTTTCTTTTGCATGAACAGCTGCATTCAAATAAAATTCGGTTAATTGAAGCATTCCTGTAACATCTTTTACTTCAGAAGTGGATGTGAGAAGTTTACCTTTTTCTGTTAAAGAGTAAGCCCCGTCAGTGCAGGTAATAAAATTATTTAATATCATACAGTAGAGAAAATGATCAAGTTTTTGTTCGTCAATTTTTAATTTAGTTGCTATTTTTTCCAGAGTAACCGGCTCATCAGAACCTATTGTATCAAATATTCCGCATGACATTCCTGCAGAAATCAATGCACCTTTCCATGTTGTTGAAATTGTCTCAATTAATTCCGGTACTAAGCTTTTTGTTGCATCATTCATTTTTATACTCCTTTTTTTTAAAAAAAAATATTAATAAAATCGTACACAATTACGTCCGGTATCTTTGGCCCTATATAAACAATTATCAACCCTTTTTAAGAAAAAGTCAACACCTTCACCGGGAATATATTGAGTTACTCCAAAACTACAAGTAACTCTTCCGACTTGATTAAAGTGTAATGTTTCAATTTTTGCTCTTAATCTTTCTGCTATTTTTACGGCACTTTTTAAACAAATCATTGGCAGAAGGATTAAGAATTCTTCTCCTCCCCATCGGGCAAAAATAGATTCTTCTCTTAAATTATTTGAAATTGCGTCTGTTATTCCGATTAAAACTTCATCGCCTGTATCGTGTCCATACGTGTCATTAACATTTTTAAAATGATCAATATCAAGCATTATTATTGCAAGATCAGACTTTTTCTGATCTGATAATGTTGTCTCACGAAGTAACGAGTCATTCATTTTATTTCTATTGAATATCTTTGTTAATGAATCAGTAATTGAAGTAATGGTCGCCTCATCAAGTTTTGCAGATAGTTCATCTTCTATCATAGTGTCGTGCATAACTATAGTTGAAAATATATTGTTTAAATCTTCAATTTTTTTCATATATTTTTTATTTTCAATTAGTAGCTTTTCTTCTTTTTCTTTATAGTCGGAAATCTGTTTTTGCAGATACTCTGGTGATTGTGCATTTTGATTATCTTGCTGAAGCGCAGGATTATCATTTTTAGTTATTAAATTTTTTTCAAGTTCTGATGCATACTCAAGCGATATGCGAAGTAATTTTTTATTATCAAATAATTCTTTTTTTAATTTTCTGTTTGATTCAAATAATTTATCTTCAAGATTTTTTGTGATTATATGTACTTTAATACGGGCAATTAACTCCTGTCTTATGAACGGTTTATTGATATAATCATTTATACCGAGATTATAAAGTTCAGTAATTTCTTCAGGTGTTTTATCTTTTGCTGTAAAGATGATTATTGGAAGATATCGAAACCCTTTTCTCTTTCTGAAAATACTAAGAAATTCTTTCCCGTTCATTTCGGGCATCATTAAGTCCAGCAGGATTAAGTCTATTGAGTCATCAATAATTTTTAGAGCCTCAATTGCACTTAAACAGGTAATTATTTCAAAGCCTTCTATAGAAAGCATTTCAGAAAGAAGCATAAGTATTTGATTGGAATCATCTATAACTAATATTTTTTGCATTTTTAATTCTTCCGGCATAGGGCTATTCCTTTTATCTTATAATCAGTTAAAATTATTGGATAGAGAGCTTTTTGCAAAATTTTCTATATAAACTGAAATAATTATAATATTAAATTTTAATTAATGCAAAAATTACTGATGAATTATATCGTTTTGTACGAATCATATCAGGATGGTAAGTAGAGAGTTAATACTTTATAGAGTTCATCGGTATCTATTGGTTTTGTAATAAAATCATCCATACCTGCCTGAAAACATTTTTCTTTTTCATCTAACAATGCACCGGCGGTTAACGCAATAATCGGGGTTCGTCTTCGTGAATTTGATTTTTCAAATTCACGAATTCTGATTGTAGCTTCAACACCTTCCATGACAGGCATGTGAACATCCATGAGAATGCAATCAAAAATTTGTGATGAAGCATATTGTAGTGCTTCCAGTCCATTTTTTGCTTCAATAATCGTTACTGAACTTAGCATCGATTGAAGCACCCCTTTGATAAGTTCCATATTCAGCAAAACATCCTCAGCAATCAGAATGGTGACAGGTTTGCTTGTTATCAGTTGTTGATGTTCTGTCTTATTTTCATTTGCATCTATTAGTGTATTATCATCTGTTGTATTTTCATAATATAATTGAAGAGTGAAAGTGAAGGTACTTCCTTTTCCCGGAGTGCTTTCGATTTGTATTGAACTACCCATTCGTTGAGCAAGCAGATTAGATATTGCTAAACCAAGACCGGTACCGCCGAATTTACGTGTTGTTGAGCCATCTGCCTGTGCGAATGGTTTAAATAATTTTTCTTTCTCAACATCGCTTATTCCAATACCGGTATCTTTGATACTGAATGTAACTAATACCTGATAATTGTCTAAATATACAATGTTTTCTTTTAATTCAACTTCACCTTCCGGTGTGAATTTGATTGCATTACTCAGAAGATTGATCAATATCTGTTTTATCCGTATCGGATCCCCATATACATAGTGCGGGATTGTTGAGGATGGTGCATAAATAAGTTTGATATTTTTGTTTAGTGATTGATAGGTAACCATATCAATCGTTGAGTTAATGAATTTTTTTAGATTAATTTTTTCAATAGAAAGCTCTAGTTTTCCGGATTCAATCTTGGAAAAATCGAGAATATTATTAATAATATCCAGAAGAAGTTTACCCGATGAGTGAGAATTAAGAACATATTGTTTTTGGATAGAGTCTAATGGCGTTTTTAAAAGTAATTCGGTAAAACCGATTACTCCATTGAGTGGTGTTCTGATTTCATGACTCATATGTGCAAGAAACATGGATTTTGCTTTATTTGCCTCTAATGCTGTATTGTTTGCAATTGCCAATTGTCTGTTGTTTTCAAGAATCTTATCGTAACTTTCTTTGAGTCGCAGTGACATTTCATTTAAAACCTTAGAAAGAAGGCCTATTTCATCGTTTGATTTTAAATCTATCTGATTTCCATAGTGATTATCAGAAATTGTATTAACAAATTTCTCAAGATGTCGAATCGGTTTACTGATTGATTTTGAAATAAAATATGCTATGAGTATCATAACAGATACCTGGATAAAAATGGATAGTATCCATACCCATTTAATATACTGTATGTCCTTTTGAACATCTTTTAATTTTACTTTATAGAGAATTGTCCATGAAAGCAGATTATTGAAAAAGGAATCATCAACTTCGTTACTGAAATAAATATAGGTATCAGTAATATATTGATTTTTTTCTTTTGAAACCATATTTTTATAAAAATCTTCATTAGATACATCTTTTAAGAAAATATATGGTTTCGTTGAATAAATCATTTTTTTTTCTTTTGATAGTATATATGTTTCAAAATCATGTTTTAAATTGGTATTTATTTCTGCTTTTTTTATCAACTCAAGAACTGAAATTTTAGCTTCAAGAACGCCGATACAGGCATTTTTTGTATTATATATTGGAATGAGAATCGGCATAATATGTGTCTTTTCAACATTATCAAAATAGATAGAGCCTATAGTTAATGATTTATTTGTAATGTCCTTATAGTAGGAATCAAAATGTAAACTTCTATCACCTTTTCCGGTTCCTAAGCAGAAGTCTCCTGAAGGCATGAATATATCAATTGATTTTATCAGATTATATCCGTATTTTTTTTTATAAAAAGAAATATAATTACTTTCTATATATTGAGATATCGGTATTGAAATCTCAGTATAATTTTTTCCTGACTCATGCAATGTAATGCATTCAATAATTTCATTTTTCCATGAAATTTTTTCAATCAATTCAATCTGATGAAGAAATTCACGGTTTATTGAAGTAAGTAAATATTCTTTTAATATTGAATACATCTCAATAGCTTTATTGCTATTTATTGAATAGTTAACCCTGTACGAGTAAAAGCCAATGATGATTGAAAGAAGGATAAAAAAGAAATAACCAGATAATAGCTTTGTTCTAATTTTCATACCAATCCCATTTATTCTGAAAAAGAAACAGTTCCCCGGTATACTTTTGCTTTTTTTACCGGAAATAAAATATCACGTTGATTCGGTTTTGCATTTATTTCGCCGAATACTCCCATATATGAAAAACCTTGTGTAAGACTACTTAAAAGAGCCGTTTTTGTATGATCGGTATGCTCAAGAATATTTGCGATAATATTTGTTGTCTCATACGCACCTGCTGAGTAATGATCAAGTTCCTTATTAAAAGTTGCTGTATATGCATTTTTCAATTGAGTTGCATAGATAAAATTTGAATTGTAAATATAAGGAGCTCCGATATATTTGGTTTTTGAAATATAAGACGATTTGTATTCGGGGCTTGCAATATTACTAGCACCGAATAGTGCACCTTGATAATTATTTCGCTCAAGCGTTTCATAAATTTTTTTAATATGCGGATTTAATCCTATTGCAAAGATTCCATCAGTAGATAGTAAATCTTGCACTATATCATCAAAGACAATTGTATTGGTTTCATAGTAATAGAATTTAACTGTGTTGCCTTTTTTCTCAAATGCTTCTTTTAATGGAAGGGATAACGATTTTCCGTACTGATCATTTAATGAAATAATGCCGGGATTTTCTATACCAAGATCATCACAGTGAGATAGTATAGAGGATATTTCATCATCATTATTTGGCGCAAATCTGTAACAATAGGCATTTTTTGAGGTAAAATCTTCAGCTCCGACAGCAAGACCGAGAAGAGGTACCTGACTATTTAATGCCGGTTGTGCAAGCGGGAAAGAAAGATAACTGAATGCTGAGATGTATACAACAGGGGTATAAGCATTTTCTATCTCATCAAATAATTTCACGAGAGTTGAAGTCTCACTTTTATTGTCTTTCACGACAAGCTCAAGGGGACTACCGTCTATACCGCCTTTTTTATTAATTTCCTTAATTGCAAGGGTGATCCCATTTTTTATTGCATTACCAATTTCCTCGCCACTTCCCGATAAAGGAATAATTGCTGCAATAACAATGTTTTTTCTATTACCGTTACATCCTGAGAAAAACAAAGTGATAATTATCAGTAAACCTGAAAAAAATATTCGTAGCATTTTAATACCTCTGAAATAGGTTTGTTCTAAAGTATAGTAAATGGATATGAAAAATACAAGTGCTTTGAAATTTATTTTCATGAATTACCATACAATTTCATGAATAATAATTTGACTTGTGCTACATATAGTGGTATAAGCTATCTTTTAACGCTATATATATGGAGAGTGCAATGCATCGAGTAATTAAAAGAAACGGTAGAAAGGAAGATTTTAATGTATCAAAGATTATTCGGGCAATTGAAAAAGCAATGCTTGAGTCGAAAGAAGGGCTTGATGCTCAACTTTGCAGTTTAATAGCATCACAAGTTGATAAAAGACTTACCGGATCCGATGAAGTCACAATTGAACAAATTCAGGATACTATTGAAGATTTATTAATGGAATGCCCGCGAAAAGAACTTGCAAAAATATACATTTTATATAGATACGAAAGAAGTAAGGCACGGGTTAAGGAAAATAAACCCGGTTATAAACTTCTTGATGATAATTTTATAAGTAAATACAAACATATTGCCAGTCCTTTAAAACAATATGGAAATTTTGTGTATTATAGAACGTATTCCCGATGGCTTGAAGATGAAAATAGAAGGGAATACTGGTATGAAACGGTGAGAAGAGCCGTAGAGTACAACTGTAGTTTAGTGCCGACTTCAAAAGAGGAAGCAGAAAAATTATTTCATAATGTTTTCAGTCTCAAACAGTTTTTATCAGGCAGAACATTCTGGGTTGGAAATACGAAAGTCACTGATAATTATCCCATAGCAAATTACAATTGTGCGTTTGAAATAATCAATAATTTTGAAGCATTTAAAGACCTTTTCTACTTACTGATGGTTGGTGCCGGTGTCGGTGTGCGGATTTTAAAATCGGATGTTGAACAGCTACCGTCACTTCGAACTGATTTTGAAATTATTCATAAATTCTATGCACCTGTCAAAAAAGATGAAAGAGAAGATAACACCGGTATTAAATTCTCACACGGGAATTCTGCTGAGATCATTGTCGGCGACAGTAAAGAAGGGTGGGCAGATTCATTGGAATATTTTTTCCGTCTTATTTATTCAAATGGATATCATAAGGTAAAAACTATTATAATCAATTACAATAATGTTCGTGAAAAAGGTGAGAAGTTAAAAACATTTGGTGGAACTTCAAGCGGTCATGAAAGTATAAAAAATATGTTTACGAAGATAGAAAAAGTGATATTAAAACGAGGTATTGAATCGAATAGCGGTAAAGTTCGTTTACGACCTATTGATTGCCTTGATATCGCAAATATTATTGGTGAGAATGTTGTTGTCGGCGGAGTACGAAGAACAGCAGAAATCGCCTTACTTGATCCCGATGATAAAGAAGCAATTGAAGCTAAAAACAACCTTTATAAAAATATCGATGGTCAATGGATTGTAAATGATGAGTTATTTCACAGACAAATGAGTAATAATTCGATTTATTATACCGAAAAACCTGATCGTGATAAATTACACTGGCAAATTGAACAAATGAGATATTCAGGGGAACCTGCCTGGGTTAATGCCGGTGCCGGAGCAAAAAGAAGACCAAATATGAACGGCGTAAACCCTTGTGCCGAGATTCTTTTGGATGACAAAGGTTTATGTAATCTCACAACAGTTAATGTATTTTCATTTGTAAATTCCGATGGAACTCTCGATAGAGAAGGTTTGCTTGAAGCACAACGATTATCAGCACGAGCCGGATATCGAATGACGACAATCGAACTGGAATTACCGCGATGGAATGCCACGCAAAAACGTGACAGGCTTCTCGGATGTTCACTTACCGGCTGGCAGGATATGATCAATGCAACCGGTTTTTCTAAAGAGCAGGAGAAAGAGCTTTTAAGACAATTACGAACAGTTGCCAAAGAGGAATCAGCAAAATACGCTGCTGTACTTGGCACTACCCAACCGTTACTTGTTACAACAATAAAACCTGAGGGGACACTTTCACAATTACCAACTGTATCTAACGGAGTTCATTTTTCACATTCACCATTTTATATACGAAGAGTACGAATCAATGCCCACGACCCGTTAGTCCGGGTTTGTGAAGAACTCGGGTATCCGATTTTTCCTGAAGTCGGTCAAACAGAATCAAGTTGCACTACAAAAGTTATTGAGTTTCCAATTAAGTCGCCTGTTGGTAAAACAAAATCTGAGGTCAGTGCTTTAGAGCAATTAGAAATTTATAAATTATTCATGGAAGAATATGTTGATCACAATTGTTCAATAACGGTTCATGTTAGAAATAATGAATGGGATGCAGTTGAAGAATGGATATGGAATAATTGGGATGATGTGGTTGCTGTTTCTTTTATATCGCTGGATGACAGTTTCTATAAACTTTTACCGTATGAAACAATTGATGAAAATGAATATAATAAGCGTGTCACTGCAATGAAACCGTTTACACCTCATTTACTGGCAAAGTATGAACAAGCTGAGCTTGCTCTTGATGCAGGTAATGACGGATGTGATAAAGGTGTGTGCCCGATTCGATAGGGAATTGTATTTGATTAGGATTGAACCACAGAACGATGTTGATTGCAAGAATTTTCACGTGGTTCGCAGAGAAGGTTAGTTTATGAAATTGGATATGATAGCATTACAGTTTAATACAGACATTCGATTTCTGTAAACTCACTAACTCTGCGTGAAGCATTTCTATATTGACATATTCAGGGTATCGAAATTTAGAGTTTTTCAATATCACTCATTGAAAGTCCGGTAGCTTTGGCAATAATGTCTACAGTTACACCAAGTTTCTTGAAGTTTTTAGCATCTTCAAGTTTACCTTCTAGCTTACCTTCAAGTTTACCTTCTAACTTACCTTCAAGTTTACCTTCTAACTTACCTTCAAGTTTACCTTCTAACTTACCTTCAAGTTTACCTTCTAACTTACCTTCAAGTTTACCTTTTTCAATGCCTTCCTGCATCGCTTCTTCAAGACCGGTATTGTAATCAAGTTGCCATATCTCGCGACGTAGAGCTTTATCCCGAAGCCTTTCATCATTGTTAAATTTTTTGAAAAGTGAATGAGCCTTTCTGATGTCAGGGTCATTATTAAGTAGTAATGTCATTTTGTCCTCCTCTTTACCTTCATATTTAAAAAAGGTAAGCCATTTATCAAGATGTGCTTCCACAAGTCCCGGTTGAATATATTTTTTCAGTTCTATAAAGTGCATTTCAAGATGATCGGTCAGTGCATATTCAGGATTGTCTTTTTCCATGAGCATAAAGCAACTGTGTATTTTTGCAGTGTCAGGAAACATTTTAAAGTTAACAAGATTAATGCATATCACGGGATGAAGAGTGGTATATGTTTCTTTTTGTTTAATTTGTGTTGCATACAGTCGTGCCCAATAGTACAAAGATCGTTGTGCAAAAGATTTTTCATCCCTCACTTGTATTTCTATGTCGTACAAGCGGTTGTTGTTATCAACAGCCTTGATGTCGAGTACCGTTTCTTTATCAAACCGGTATTTTTTTATGTTCACAGGGTTTTTGACTTTTGCAGAATGAATTGTTTTGAATTTTGAGTCTAAAAGAACGCCATTAATAAATGAAACAAGGAGATCCTCATTTTCTTCATTACCAAGAAGATACAGTATAAAAAGGTCATTGAGTGCCGTAATTGATTTCATAAAGAAAATAATACTGTAAAATGGAGATAAAGGCAAGATTATTTTTCTAATGGCCGGGATATTGAAAGGCTATTTTTAGTGGTTAAGTAATTCTAACTCACCAATTCTGCGTGAAAAACTCTTGAAATATTGTTGATTTTCTAAAATTGCTCTATTGACTCGATTGATTTATATGTCTATACTCTTATTATGAAACGAAGCCTGATTGCTGCTTTAGTAATTGTTTATTCACTGGCAACATTATTTTATTTTTTTTATGTTGAGCGCATTATATATAATGATTATCTCTTGCATGAAGAAGATACAATAGAGGCATATACCAGAAGTATTTCAAATGTTCTCGCCGGACAGATTGATGATGTTATAAGTGATTTTAATTTTTTATCACAAACATATACTTCGGACACCGCAGTTGATATAGTAAATCAGCTTAATCCATTTCTATATGATGTATCATTAACTAATACTGAGCCCGTAGGTGAGGAAGATGTTTTTTTTCTTGGTGAATATAAGAATGCACGAATTTCAGCTTTTTTTAATGGTGAATATACCGGGTTACAATTAACAGCTGATACATCAGTTTCACCCGGGTATACATTTATCAGTGCATTTGTAAAACTGACTGAAACAGCAGGATTTTACAGCAGTCTTACCGATACCGGTAGTTTTGAAAGAGTGGTGCTTGTTACAGATCGTGATGGCAGAATTCTTTACAACTCAAACGGGGTTGCGGACTTTTCAATGATTTCTGATGCTATTAAAAATGCAGTATTATCATACAAAGGTAATATTATTGAAATCTTAATTGCCGGTTCGCCATATTATTTGTCATCGGCATTTGTCAGTCCAGGTGATTTGATTGTAATTGTATATTTACCGAAACATGTTTTAAATCGTCATATACATTCTTTTCTTTTCAAAATAACATCGGCAGTATCTGTTTTTTTTCTGATCTTACTGATTATTTCGATACTATTTGTTATTAGATTTATAAAACCGGTTGAGTTGCTTACAAAACATTTGGAAAGTTTCAGTAAAGACGGGATTGCTTTAAAAATAACCGGAAATTTTAAAGGTAAGAATGCCGAAGCTGTATCTGCATTTAATAAAATGATTGATGAAAGAAGCAGTTTTGAAAAGGAAATACTTGAAGCTGCTGAATATGAACGGACTCGTATTGGTATAGAACTTCATGATGATATAGGGCAAATATTGACCGGGGCAAATTTTTATCTGATGGATATACAGAGTAAGGATCATGTCATTACGAGCCGTGATATTGACGGTTTACATGAACTTATAAACCAGGCACTTCATAAAGTCCGAATAACCGCCCGGGGGCTTTACCCGGTTATTGTTAATGAAAACGGGCTTATCGGGCTTATCGAAAATTTTATTGATGGTTTCGGTATGCATTCGGGAATTGAATTTAATTTTGCCCATGGTGTTTCAGTGCCTGTTCGCGATGAATTTATACTGTTTAATATTTTTAGAATCATTCAGGAAGCTGTAACTAATGCTATTAAACATTCGGAATGTACTTTGATTTCAATACGGCTTGATGCGGATGAGTCTGTCTTGAAAGTATCGATATGTGATAATGGTTTGGGTATCAATAATTTTACAGGTGACGGGATTGGTTTACGGAGTATGAAGTATCGTGCCGGTCTTATGAATGCCATATTTTCAATAAGTGAGAATACACCGGGAACTTGCATTACATTGATTATAAGGAGAAATGAAAATGAGTAAATCTTCTATAGTAATACTGGATGATCACGCGGTTGTCAGACAGGGATTAGCCCGGGTTATTAATAATCAGGAGACAATGACTGTTTCAGCTTCATTTCAGGATGGTCAGGGGCTTTTACATTACCTTCAGACAGAAAAACCTGATTTAGTGATTTCTGACCTTTCATTAAAGGATATTAATGGACTTGAACTGATAAAAACCTTGCATTTTAAATATCCCGAACTTCATATACTGGTTTTGTCAATGCATGATGAAACTATGTATGCTGACAGAGTTCTAAAAGCGGGAGCCCGCGGTTATATCATGAAGGAAAAGGTAACAAAAGAGCTTATTAAAGCAATCAATACGGTATTGAATAATGGTATTTACACAAGTGAGGAATTATCTCAAAAAATGCTGGAAAGTTCGCTAAGGAATAAAATCGTAGAGGATGTTTCAACCGATAAACTACTAACAGACCGTGAACTTGAAGTGCTTGAGTATACAGGTGACGGGTTAACTACAGAGGAAATTGCCGATAAGCTAATGCTTGGTACAAAAACAATTGAAACATACAAAACAAGGATTAAAGAAAAACTCTCACTCAAAAATGTTAATCAGCTTATTAAATATGCGGTGGAATGGCGACTTAAAACAAGACTGTAAGTTAATCCCTTACATATTTTTAGGGGATTTGCTTACATGACATACCGGTTCTGCCTTACATACTTTTGTTTAAGTATGGAGTATATTATTTATATACGATATTTAAGGAGGCCTTTTATGAACAGAAAAACAGTTTTAGTTATGGTGTGTGCAACGAGTCTTATTGTGAGTGTGCCATTCTATGCGAAAGGAAATGGTGACGGTACCGGAATGGGTGGTAGTGGCAGTGGTGATGGAAGCGGACAAATGATGCAAAAAGGAAGTGATAGCGGTTCGCGAAGTGGAACAAGAAGTACAGTGAAAGACGAAAAGAAACAATCAAGAAAACAACTTAGAACACATGCACAGGTTGGTGCTGCTGCTGCTGAGTGTACCGGAACTGCTGAGCAGTTGAGAAAAAGAATAAAAGATGGTACCGGGGTTGGAAAAGAAACAGAAACTACTTTAAGTGATGATGCAGTAAAATCTCAAGTAAAGTCGACATTGAAGAAAACGTCTGATACAGATGCAGCTCTTGGCACAGCTGAAAAAAATAAGGTTGCTAAACAACTTAAGAATACTGCACAAATCAGACAGCAGATTGCTAAAGATCTTGAAGATAAAGAACTTAATGAAGAGCAGAGAATTCAGAAGATGGAAAAAAATATGAGTGAACTTGACAAAGAGTACAGAGCTATGGAGTGGATTCTTAATAATGAGTAATGACGGTTAGTCTATGAATGTCGAAGTAACACCAGACAGAAAAAGATGGTTTTACTTTGACATGTTTTGCAACGGTGTCTATGGTAAATTAAAGCTATCGCAGGGTGCTGATTTTGAGTACAAAATCCACGCACGGTTTATGGTAAATTAAAGCTATCGCTTTAATATTATTGGAGGTTGGTATGTCAACAGGAAAAATATGTATAATTATAATGATTTTTTCAGCGGGTTCTTTGTTTGCTACCGGTGGAAACAATGGTCAGAATGGTGATGGGGCAAGTGGAACAGACCCGATGCAGAAGAAATCCGGTGAAATATCCGGTAATGGAACCCAAACCCGGTTAAGGGATGGCAGTGGCTTAGGAAGTTTGGAACAGCGAAAACAGCAAAATCGTACCGGAAGATTGAGCCCTGGTGTAAAATCAAGCCGGAAATGTATAAATGAAGGTGTTATTCTAACTAAAAAGATTCGTGAACTTTCAGTTACTACCAAGAAACAGGCTGTAACAGAAGATCAGATAATTCAACTTCAAAGTGTTATGAGTGAACTTGAAAATACACATAATGCACTTATAGAAGAACTAAGTGATACGGGTAATACGACATTTTCAAACAAACTAAAAAATATAGCGGAGTTAAAAAGCCAGTTATCAGTATCAATAAATCAGATGAAAATAAACAGTGAAATACCATCAGATAAAGTAACCTGGGAAAAAATGAAGGATATGGAAAAATACTCGGAAGAACTCACTCGCCATTATCGGGCAATTGAGTGGGAATTGCAGTCAGGGGACAATTAGAAACATCACTACCATTATGGAGGACAATTATGCTTAATCACGAAAATGGCATTGAATATAAAAATACAGATGGAAATAAGTCTGTGAATATAAAATGTACAGACATTAAAACGAAACTGATGGTAATTATAACAACGTTACTGATATTGGTAACGGTACTAAATGCCGAAGAAAAAAAATTACCTGTAAAACTTGATTTTTCTGCAGGCCATTTATTCACGTATGGTACTGTGGGTAATCAAACCAATGAAATGTATAGTGCGATTGAAATGGCTTTTAATCTTTCTGTTCCTGTATCATTTTATAAATTTTCATTATTTGCTAATGATTACTTTGAAAGTGATTTTAATGTATTAAATGATTCGCTTAATGACGGAGTTACCGACCCTGCATTGATAGTTCAGAAAATTCTTTTCAACAGAATGACATTCGGTATTGGTAATCGTTTTAGAATAGGCAGAGCAGTAGATATCAGTGCAGATTTTTCGACAGATATAAATATTCTTTTTACCGGGAATACAAGTTTTTCTTTTTATCCGTCATTGGGATTAAAGGGAGATTATGTCAGCGGATTTTACTGGAGTATTCAGGGTGTTTTTACCGGATATTTATCATTAAACCCTGAGTTGTATCAGTTTAACCCGGAGGGAGTTCTTAATGCAGGCTATGAATTTTTCAGAACCTATGGTCCTGTAAACTTTAAATTTGGCCTGGATTCAGTTAATACAATTGCATATTCTATTGATACAAAACTGATAAGTTCAACGATGAAACATGGACTTTACATTCTTTATAAAGGACTTTATGCATATACAGGTTTTGTAAATACTATTGATTATTATCAGACAACCGGTATTTTATATTCAGAAACAGGGGTAAATATATCAATAGATTACTTTTATAAGTTTATTACAGTGTATACGGAATATACCGGTGTGTTAACTTCAAATGAGTTATGGAAGAATACAATCACCGCTGGTTTTAAATTTTCAGTAGGCAGGTAGAATATTCCTTATAAAATAAAAGTTTGAATATAGAGCCTCTTGTAAAATTCAAGAGTACTTGATGAAAAAAAGTGTACTTTTTTTATGCTTACGGCAATACGCAATATAATTGCGTTAGAGGTAGCTTCTTGCAAAAATTCGAGATAAAAAGTTAATTTCTGGCGATATTGACTTATACTGATTTTATTGTATAATAAATTCGGAGTGCTGTAAAATGTTTCACTCTTTATCGTTAAGAAAATTAATTATATTTCCATTTATAATCATAACTACAGCTACTGTCGTGATTACGTCGTCGCTGATACTTACACAATCGATGAAGTCAATTGCACAGAGTGTCAACGAGCTGACTGCTGAAACAGGGTTTGAAATAGAATCACATATTAATTCAATTCTTAATACCCCTGTACTGGTCAATAATATAAACCTCACTGCAATGAAAAAAGAACTCTATTCCATAGAAAATAGAAAAGAACGTGACAGACATTTTACCGGTCAGCTTTTATTGTTTCCCGATATTATCATGGATTTTTTTGGTACGCCGGAAGGTGCATTTTACGGGGCTCGAAGAACTAATGTACAAAATATTGAAGTCGTGGTTAATGACAGGTCGACTTCTGGAAGCTCGGTGTATTATGCAACCAACGATGACGGTGATCATACGATTCAGACGGCTGTTTTTCCCGATTTTGACTGTCGAACCCGCCCCTGGTATACACTTGCTGAGCAAACAGGAAAACCGGTATTCACCGGTGTTTATAAACACTTTGTATTCAATGATTTAACCATTACCGCTTCATTGCCTTATTACCGGAATGATAAACTCGAAGGCATTTTCGGTTCAGACATTCTATTAGGTTCATTAAACAGAACGTTGAAAGAATTAAACCGTAATACAAAAACCATACTTTTTATTACAGAGAAAGACTCGGGGTATCTTATCGCAAATTCTTTCGGAGCTGATAATTTTCGTATTTCAGCAGATGGTATACAGAGGCTTTATCCAGTGGATATTTTGCCATTAGCAGCTTCAAAAGCATACCGGACACAAAAATTCTCAGGTTTTTTTGAAGGAACGCGGGTTATAACGAGAGAAAATCTTCAATGGAATATACACCTTTTAATACCGAGATCATTTTATTATGACAGAATATACAAAAGTATAATCATAACTGTTATTATATGTCTTATTGTTCTGGCTCTTTCACTAGTATCAGGTTTTATTATCACAAAAGCGATAACAAAACCCATTATAGAACTTGCTTCATATTCAAAAAAAATCGCTGATGGTCAATGGGATATTCCGCCGTCGGGAATAACAGGAACATCTGAAATAGTAAATCTTAGCAGGGCATTTGAAACAATGAAAGAAGCCATCAGGTATAACATTAACAACCTTGAAAGTCTTGTTGAGCAGAAAGCTGCTTTGATTATGGCAGAACGGGAACAACTTGAGTCTCTTTTTGACGGGATTCCTGAACCGATTTTTGTATCTGACAGAAATACGTATGAAATAATTTACAGTAACAAAGCATTCCGGGACGCTTTCGGATTTGAATCATATAAAAAACACTGTTTCAAGGTAGTGCACAATAAAATTAAACCATGTGACTTTTGCACTAATGACATTCTAATGTCATCAAATGCCCCATATTACTGGCAAGGTTATAATGAGCATGTGAAAAAACATTATTATTACATAGAACGTGCAATTAATTGGTATGGACATGAAGAAGCTCGATTTCAACTTGGCATTGATATAACTAAACTGAAAGAAACCGAAGAACAATTAATTAAGAATAAAGCAGAACTTGTTGAACTTAATGCGGTTAAAGACAGGTTTTTTTCGATTATTGCCCACGATTTGAAAAATCCTTTTAATGCAATACTCGGTTTTACTGAACATCTTTTGGCATCATGGTCAGATCATAAATATTCGGAAAATCTTGATTTTATTAAAATAATACATAATTCAGCAGAGAGTGCATATAAACTTCTTGAAAATCTTCTTGAATGGTCGAGAAGTCAGACAGGAAAGATCGCTTTTAAACCGGAATGTTTAAATATATCAGAGGTCGTATCCATATCAAGCGGTGTTTTATGCAGTCAGGCACAACAGAAAAACATTGAGATACGATCCGAAATAAATGACGAACTCACTGTTTATGGTGATAAAAATATGCTTAGCACGGTACTGCGTAATCTGATCAGCAATGCGATAAAATTTACTCATTCCGGTGGTATTGTAACTGTCCGCGGGGTAAAAAATCAAACACATATTACATTGTTCATTACTGATAACGGAATAGGAATTCCGCCGGAGATTCTTGATAAATTATTTAAAATCAACGAAAAAACATCAAGAACAGGAACTGCTGATGAAACAGGAACCGGACTCGGATTGTTACTATGTAAAGATTTTATTGATAAACATAATGGAACAATTCAGGTTGAAAGCGAACCGGGAAAGGGAAGTTCGTTTATAATCACGTTTCCTGTATATAATAATGGTGATGCAAAGTTGCAACTCAAGTAAAAATAATTATTACTTAATCAAATCTTAACATTCAGTTGGTACGATAATCGCAATTTACTATTCAGGAGAAAATCATGAGTAACAAAACGAATGTTTTATTTGTTTGTGTGCATAATTCCGCACGAAGCCAGATGGCGGAAGCTTTTTTGAATTCATTGGGAGCTGATCGTTTTCATGCAGAAAGTGCCGGTCTGGAACCGGGGGCGCTTAATACATATGTTGTTAAGGTAATGAATGACGAGGGTTTTGATATTTCAGAAAATGACACAAAAAGTGTATTTGAACTGCTAAAAAAGAACAAACATTTTGATTTTGTTGTAACAGTATGTGACGAAGCAAATTCTGAACGATGCCCGATATTTCCGGGATCGGCTACCAGAATGCTTTGGAGTTTTCCTGATCCGTCTTCATTTAAAGGAAGCGATGAAGAAATACTTAAAAAAGTATTTGAAGTCAAAGAGCAGATAAAAGCGCGTATAAAACAATTTGTAAAAGAGACAATATAGAGGTATTTAAAATTATAACCATTGTATCGTTAAAATAACAAATACAATGGTTACAAATCAAAAAAACTAAAACAGTTCAACTTTACCTTTCATATCATTCACTGTAAATGTTTTAACCATAAAATTACCGTCTTTAACCCAACCTGAGCCTTTTTTCTCAATTGTTGATGGTATTAAAACCGTGATTTCATTAATAGTGGCATTTGATGTGAATGAAAGTGAAGAATTTGAAAGTGTGTAAGTTGTTTCAATAAAATCACCCTTTTTATATCGCTCAGTAACACCATCATCATCATACGCTGTAAATACTGAATTACCATTTTCTTGCGGGATAATTATTAATGGGTTTTTATACTTTTTAAATGATACCGGGATAATACTGCCTTCTTTAACGAAAACAGGGATTTTCTCAATCGTAACCGGTTCTGTAATTGTTGTGCCACCGGTGTATGGTTTCATCGTTTCAAAATCATACCATGTCCCTTCAGGAAGATACACATCGATTGTACTGTTGAATGCAAGCTCTCCCATAACCGGAGCGACGAGCATAAAATCACCAAACATATACTGTTTATCAATGACATTTTTCGGCACATTTACATAATTCATAAACATCGGCCGCATTATTGGAAGCCCCGCTCTATACGTTTCACCGGCTAACGAATAAATATACGGCAATAACATATATCGATAATCTATATATTTTTTAATAATTGCTGTCGTTTTTTCATCCTTACTCCACGGTTCTCGATCCCCGGTTCCATGTGCTCTGAAAACAGGAGTAAATGCACCAAACTGATACCATCGCGTCATAAGTTCAGGCGAACTGTATTCAGGGACAAATCCGCCGACATCACTGCCCCAGTAACTGAAACCGGAAAGTCCGGCAGATAAACCCAAAGGTATTTGCTGTTTCAAAGCGTTAAAATTAGCCCCGACATCACCTGTCCAGACTGATACATTATATTTACCGCTTCCCGTGTAGCCTGACCGGGATAATATAAAAAGGCGTTTATCGGGAAACTCTTTTTTGACACCGTCATGAATAATTCGTGACCATTCCCGGTTAAAGTAATTATGAAAAAACCGTTCAGGTATTGTGTTAAACAAAGCGTTTCCCGGAACTTTTTCAGGTTCACCAAGATCAGTCCAGAAACCGTCAATACCGGTTTTAATCATAGCACTGTAAATTTCACCGATAGTTTCCTGAACTCCCGGTGAAATCGGATTTATCACCGCTCCATTTGAAGCGCCAAAACACCACCAGTCATGCCATGTCAGCACTTCATTTTTCTCGTTTAACGCAAAAAAACCTTTGCTTTTAAAATTTTCAAAGTTTTTTGAATCATTCGTAAAAAAAGGTTCTGTTATCGTGATAAGTTTTATTCCATTGTCATTGAGATATTTGCTTAAACCAGCCGGATCAGGAAATTTTTCTTTATTCCAGTCAAGATCACCCATTTTGTTAAACCAGTATAAATCAAGAACAATTGCGGAAATTGTAATGTTTTCCTTTTTAAATCGTTCAACAACCTGAACAACTTCATCCTGAGTTTTATAACCATATTTCGACTGAATAAAACCAAAAGCCCATTCAGGAATTAATGACTTCGAATCACCGGTAGTATAAAATGAAGAAACTGCATCTTTATAATCAGTTGCAAGCCGGTAATATGAATCAACCCGGCCGGTATTAGAGCTATATCGAACTTCTTCATCATCCATGGTTTTAGGAAAACGCAAACTGTCAAAACCGGCTGCATTATAATACACGCTATCCATTGCATCCGAAATATAAAACGGAATATACATGTAGGTCTGATCTCCATACGACGGTGTGTGACTGATATTAAATCTTCCGCCTTTCAAATCGGTTGTTTTAGATGATTGCCCCATACCGTAAAATGACGTTGCTTTTGAATAGTCTCTGTATTCTTCAAGTTCTTTCTTATTGAAAACTTCAAATCGTGAACTGTATTTTTCTTCACCGTTAATTAATAATGTATAGCCGTCTTTTAATGGTTTAATTGTGCAATTTCCATACACGTAATTACCATTTCCATCCTTTGTAAATGTACCTTCCACCGGGATTTCAAGTTTTAAATCATCATCATACGAGATGTGACCCGGTAAAAAAGCATTAACCCTAATGTTGTTTTCTTTATGAGCGGTAAGATGGAAAATAATACCTGATCTGGTAAAATAAACATCATCTTTTCCAAGTTTTACATTACTTGAGCATGATGTGAAAACGATAAAAAATAGAAATAACCTTGCAAATTTCATTGTAAATCCTCCATTGTATTTTGTAGTGCCGTATCAATTTCAGTAATAAGATCATCAACATTTTCTATACCAACTGAAAGCCTTATAAATTCATCACTTAATCCGGCTTTTATTCTTTGTTCAGGGTTCATATTTCGATGCGTTGTACTCGCAGGATGTATGACAAGTGTTTTTGTGTCACCAATATTTGTCGTGTGAGACAGTAACTTTACTGAATTAATAAACTTTTTGCACGCTTCATATCCGCCCTTAATTTCAAAACCGATCATTGCTCCATAGTATTTTCGTAAAACTTCACCCGCCGTTGTATGGGATGTGTGATTTTCCATTCCCGGATAACACACTGTTTTAATAGCCGGATGTTTTGAGAGAAAACCGGCAATTTTTTGTGCATTTTCACAATGTCTTTCCATTCGTACATGAAAACTTTCCAAACCGTGAATTAACATGTATGCGTGAAAAGGCGCCATACAACCACCGGTATTCATGAGCACTTTTCCTCTGAGCCTGGTAAGAAATGCTTTTTTACCAAATGTTTCAACAAATGATTTACCGCCCGGTGCTTCTTCATGTAAAAGAGGGTATTTGTCTTTATCGAATGTGAATGTTCCGCAATCGACTACGGCACCACCGACTATTGCTCCGTGTCCTTCCATATATTTTGTGCATGAATGAAGTATGAAGTCAGCCCCGAAGTCTATCGGATTACAGAGAAACGGTGTTGCGATTGTATTATCAACAGCAAGCGGGATAGTAAACTTTTTACATATCGTAGCAATTTTCTTTATATCTGGCACGATCAAAGCAGGGTTTGCCAGGTTTTCAATGAGTATTAGTTTCGTTTCTTTCGTTATTAATTTCTCAAGTGTTTCAGGTTTTTCCGGGTCAAAAAAAACAGTTGTAATACCAAGATTAGGAAGTGTATCATTGAGTAAACCGGAAGTTCCGCCGTAAATATAATTACTTGCAATTATGCAATCACCACTTTTCAAAAAATTCAGTATAAAACCTGTTATTGCTGCCATACCCGAAGCAAAACATACAGCACCTGAACTTTTTTCAAGCAGTGCAATTCTACCCTCAGCTTCTTTAACTGTCGGGTTATCGATTCGCATATAAATATGACCTTCTTCATTGAATGAAAAAAGATCTGCAGCATGATCGACGGAGTCATAGACAAAAGCAGAACTTTGAAAAAGCGGTACTGCACGGGATTTATTAAATTTATACGGATTATAAGTGCCATGAACACAGTTTGTTTCAAAACTATACTTTTCATTCATACAAAAACTCCTTGAAATCGATTTTAATGTTTTGGATGAAAAAAGTCTATTAAAAATACAAAAAAATAATCTCACTTTGAACAGATCTATACATAAAGAAGATTTTCTTTGTCTATTGAAAAGTAAGTTCCGTTGTGATAGTATTGATTTTTTAAAGCCTTTAGTATTTCTTTACTGATAAAATGTGAGTATACCCGCTCTTGGTGTGATTTCTACATAAACCGTAACAAATTTTTAAGTTGTTTGATGTCTTATTTTACATAACATGATAAATATTTATTTCATTTTGAAGAGCCTTTTCTACAAATGAATTGATTGAAATCTTCAGTTTTTTTGCAGTTATAGCAACTTCTTTATGAAGTTCTGGAGATAATCTTAAATTAAATTTTCCGGAATAAGGTTTTTCAGGATTTATACCATCCTTTTCACACCATTCAAGATAATCATTAATTGAATCTTGAAATGCTTTTTCTATTTCTTCTACAGATGTTCCTTGAAATGTGATCACATCCCTTATATTAATAATATCTCCATGAAAAATTTTTGCTTTATCATCAAATTCAACCACACCAATATAACCTTTGTATTCCATCATAATTTTACTCCTGCATTTTCTAAAAAACGACGCATTGAAACTACTGCACCTTTGTCAGTTTCTTTTTGCGGATGGGGTCTATGAAAAACGGCTCTTTCTCCGTTTAATTTTATTCGTACTCTTGACCCATTACCTTCAGATATTTCTGCTCCAAGTGAAACAAGAAGTGACTCTATATCATTCCATGGTATATTCACTTGAATTGGAATTTTAAATATTTCTGTTAAAGTTTTTTCTTGTTTTGAATTCATATAATTAAAATAGTACTGCTTTTTAGTACTATTGTCAAATAGTATTTCTGAATGCAGACTCCCGGAATAAGATATATTTTATTTTTTTAAACCTTTTTCATTCCATATGTATCTAACTATTAAGATATATTAATAAGGCTCTTGCAAAAATCAAGATTACTTGATTTTTGCGTCCGCCATATGCGATATAATCGCATTAGAGGTAGCCTCATGAAAAAATTTGAGATAAAAAGAGTATTTTTGCAAGAGGCTCAATACTAAAATATTTATTTAAAAAAGGAGAAGATACAATTAAATAATAACTTGTTTTACTGATTATTGTACAGTTAGTTAAAAATTGCATGCTTGAGATTGATAAAGACCAAAGAGCCGACTTCTGTGTCGTCAGAGATTTTTGTTATGAGAACTTCACTATTTAATGAAATTAGTTTAGAGACCCCTTTTGGTGTCTTAGTATATAATATTTTGGAGAAAAAAAATGAATAAAAAAATTGTTAAGATAATTGGATTAGTTTCAATATTATTTCTTGAAATTTTAATTAGTTGTAGTACAGAGACGACAACAACATTGACCAACGAAATCACTGAAACTCGTTATGATAAATTAGGGGTAATTACTAGTCAAGTTGTTTCAGAGTATAATGAAGCGAAAATAATTAAAAGATCTATGTATAAATATCCAAATGGAAATAAAAGTCTTGAAGGTTATATTATTTATGAATGGACTGGTAGTACTCCTACAAAAGAGTCAGCATACGATAGTAATAATAATTTAATTTTTTATAATTCATGTGAATTAAATAGTAAGGGTCTAATGGAAAAATATATTCAATATAATCTTAATTATGAACTTACAGTAATATATAATTATGATGGTAATGAAAATGTAGTTAAGGCAACAACATATTCTTCTAATTCTATTCTCAGCTATATAGTTAAAGAATACAATGGTAAATATTTAACAAAAGAAACTTATTATGATAATAAAGATAATAATGGAAATTTTATAACAAATAAGTACACTAAATATGATTATGATAATAGTAATTATAAGATAAAAACTTCAAAATTTACTTTGGATAATATAGCAAAAACAGAACTTTTATCAAGTTATGAAGTTTATGAATATGATATATTAGGTAATTTAATAAAAACTTCATGGTATTCTACGACTTGGGATGGAATTCTTAAACTTTTGTGTTATGAAATTAATAAATATGATAATAACAATAACAAAACAAAATTCGAAATGTATGGAAATGATGGGGTTATTTCCAGTTATGGAGTTATTACCTACAAAAATTAAAATATTTCTATAATATTTTCATGTCTCATTTTAATTAATAAATCAAATTAGAATCATCTAATAATATTCTGCCGTCTTTATATCGTAAACTAATATTATAAGCATACAAAATAGCTTATAATATTAGTGAGGGAAAGCTAACGTCACAACTTGTCCCAGTCAAGCATTTTTGTAACATTTCTACCTAATTTTATGGACTTTTTTCTTTTTTCATAGGAGATAATCCTTCGTTGTAATTTTGCGGTCTTCTACGATTGTATTATAAGAATGCAAAGTCAAATATTCATTTAGCAAGTTCATTCTGATTATTAAAGTAATATTAATTTATCAATTCATTTCTTAATGTATTGAAATCAGTTTACAAAAATAAATTAAATAATGAAATTGCTTTGAAAGGAATTTTTGCAAGAAGCTCTATTGTTTTTTTTTTAGTTTATTGGGTTGCTTGTTGACAGGAATTATAATTTCTCCTATCATTAAATATATGAGAGCAAGCTGGCTGTTCTCATATAGTAAAAGTTCGGCGTTACCGAATTCGAGTTTAAATTCGTTAGCGGAGGAAAATACTATTATCAAAAAAACGATTCAATTTTAGTAATTATGATTGCGGGACTTCTTTTCATGTCGTTACAGAGTGTATATGCCGGGGATGAATACGGTTATATAGGAGATGAGGTGGTAAAAGAAATCTATGAATCTTATGATCAGTTGGAAGTTCTGGGTGATGAATATTTGCCTCTCAGTGTCTGGGAAAATCCGGATTTGGAAAAAGGGTGTCTGAAAGATCTTTCCGCGACTTATAGTGATGAAAAAAACGCACCTGCTAAAATTAAAGTATTGAAGGTATATCTCAACTATCCACAATGGATAAGTTATACGAAAGTGTCATCTGATGCCAATGACGGAGATCAAACTTATAGAAGAACTTTCTGTATCTATATTTTGCAGAAAGATACCGACAAATTTATGATTGTATGGTCAAAACAGGTGTACGAAAATTGCACAAACTATGACCGGAATATACTCAAGCCTATTTCTTACAGTACACTGAGCGTAACAACCCTTTCTTCTGCCGACTGGGAAGATTGGGGAAAAGTAACGGCGTTCAAACTGACCAGGGAGCAGGTTGTAAATTTGGAACTAATTCCCGGAACAGTGACAAAACCGGTGACAAAAACAAACAGAGAAAAGCTGAATGTATCCCTTGAATATACCCCGGGTTATCCCGCGAAAGCTACAATACAGGCAAAAAATAGTACCGGCTATCTCGTGTTGTGGAAAAATGGTGAGTTTTCTTTGCTTGACTAACGTCGAATTTAAAAAGGCTCAGAACAGCCCACCTGCAACGGCGTCATTGAAAGTTGGAGCAAAAGTTTCAGCACAATGGACCAACGGATCCTTTTATCATGGGACAATAGTAAAGATCAAAGGCTCTGCTTATACAATAGAATGGGATGACGGCAGTGATCCAATAGACGTGACTATCAATCAGATTCGATTGAAGTAAGCAATACCGTGTAGGAATACCATTGGCATCGTGAAGAAAACTGTCATGATGCCCATATTTATTATATAGATGCTCTTGCAAAAATTTAAACGATGAAGTCGGGGTAATAATGAAAAAAGTGAATCAGGCTGATAGTATAAAAGTACTATGGTTACTAATAACATCTATTGCAATGTTCAGTTGCACAGATAGCACTACGCAAAAATCTGATACTGTTCCGGTAATTCAGAATAAAGTAACTACCGGCTGGACCTTATTTACACCTTCAGATGATAGCCGTATCATGTATGTCTCAAATGATGGCGATGATTCAACGGCAAAGGTTTATGGATCTACAGATTTTGCTAACCCATTTGAGCCGGGGGTGGTTTATGCGTATGCAACGTATCAGGCAGCATACTTACAATCCCGTGATGGATATCCGGATTGGATTTTATTGCAAAGCGGGGATACGTTTATTATAAATATGTCTATGCGATCAGGAAGAAGTACTAAGGAATATGCCTTAATCGGTTCATACGGTTTTACAGGTTCTATGCCCTTAGTTCATCCTCTGGTTAAAACATCACCGGCTCTCACGATTCCCGGTGCAACTTCATTTTCGGCTGTTTCCGGTATTGATTTTTATGCTGTTTCAAGAAATCCCGCGATTTCCGGGTATAGCATTGATGGTTATACAGGTTTTAGCGGTGTAACCGGGAGAACAATAAGTGATATACTTATTGAAGGGTGTCGATTCAGATTTTTTGCCGGTAACCAGATCCAATCATATAATGAAGGTGTAACTAAAAATATAATAATCAGGCGTACTGTTATTTCTGATAATTATTCAAACGGGGACGGACATTCTCAAGGTTTATATGCCGGTTTTGTAAATGGTATACTGCTTGAAGAAAATATTTTTGATCATAACGGGTGGTATGCCAAATCTCCGGAAACACCGGGAACGGCAACTATGTTTAATCATAATACTTATTTTGAAGACTGCCATAATGTCGTTTTTCTTAATAATATTTTCTCCCGGGGTTCAAGCATGGGTAATAAGTTTACAGCAAATACCGGAGTGGCAAGTTCTACAAATATTACAATTAAAAATAATTTCTATCTTGATGGCGAAATTGGAGTGGGAATCGGTGGAAATGTGGAGCTGGCGTACCGGTTTAATACTATCACCGTTGAAGGTAATGTTTTCACTGAAATCGGTAGATCAAGACCGACAAATAGAACACTTGGATGGGCATTAGATGCAGTCGGGTGGGATAACGGCAGTATAACCGGAAATTACTTTCTGAATTTCAGTAATCCGGACGTTACCAATATTTATGGTATTCGACTTGAGGGCGGAGTTGGAAATGTTCAGATTAACAATAATATCATCAATAATTTAAACCCTCACGGAAAAAGTAACAGAGGATATGCAATGCTTCTGGCTGCTACACAAACTGTTCAATCAAGTGTAATAACCATATCGGGTAATCAATTCCTGGAACCAATGAATGAATTAGTACTTATTAAAATTGATAATGAGAATGACTTTTCAGCAATAACTTTTTTGAATAATAAATACTTTTCCAGTAATGAAAACAGCGCATTTCAAGTTGTTGATAGTATGAAAAATACAGCGTCATGGAGCTCACTTGCCGGTGATAATTCAACATTCTCACAAACCGATTTTCCTGATTCGTCACGAAATGTTGAGACTTATATGCAAAGTATCGGTGCAACTTCAACAATTGATGGTTTTATTGAAGGATGCAGGAATCAAACCCGGTATAATTGGGATTCTAACTATACAGCTCAATCAATTAATTATTGGATAAAATCAGGTTTCTCAAAGTAATTTACTGATAGTTTTACATGAGGTGAAAATATATAACATAAGGATTAACAATGAATTATACATTATTCCTCGATTTAGATGGGGTTCTGGCTGATTTTGAAAACGGAGTTCTGCTCGCAACGGGCAGAGAAACGGGTACTATGAGCGAAAAGGTTATGTGGCCGATACTCGCAAGAACTAAGGGGTTTTACGAGAAATTACACTGGATGAGCGACGGCAAACTTCTTTGGGATTTCTGCAAAAATTATGAACCTATAATAATTACAGGTTTACCGTTAGGCTCCTGGGCAGAACCGCAGAAAAAAGCATGGTGTCATAGAGAGCTTGGAAAAGATGTTGAGGTTATTGCCTGCATGACACGCGAAAAACCTCAGAAGGCATGGGAAGTGACACCTGAAGATCAAATCGCCGTACTTGTTGACGATAGAATTAAAATCAAAGAACAGTGGGAAGCAATGGGTGGCGTTTTTGTATTTCATACGTCGGCAGAATCAAGTATCAGCCAATTAAAAGCACTTGGGTTTTAGTGATTTGAGCTGTAGTTATAATCTACTCACTAATCCCTTTTATACCAGTCAAATTGGACTAAATTTCTTTTTTCCATATCAAACACCAGCCCGAGTTCATACACCGTTTTACTATCATCACCGAGATACTTAGCTGCATAATCCATTTCCTGAATTTGCTTTAATGCTGTATTTTCCGTTTCATTCGATACGCTTTTAGGTACTGCTTTGATTTCCATAACACATATTGTATTACCAAGTTTTATTGTCATGTCAGCCTGACCGTGATTCGTGATGTCTTCAGGTATGACCTCGCAGTTGATTGCGGAGAAAAATGCATAGAGAACCGATGCGTAGTAACCTTCGTACTCATGAAGTTTCGATTTTGTTACATTGCGATAGGGGATACCGGCGAAAAGTCGAATGATGGTTTTTTCTAATGACGAAAAATTCCCTGTTAATACATTCTCATAGATAGATTTTTCATACTTCAATTTATCTACTGTATAATTTGTATATCCGGATATTAAATATTTATTTAATGATCTTTTGACTTCAATATTAGGATAAGACAATTTGAATTGCTGCTCTCCCATGTATGACGTGACTTCCTTTATTGTCAGATATCCTGATTGAAATAGTAAAGTAGCAGGTTCAATTCTATCAATTTCGAATGAACTGAGTATTTCCTCGCCAACTTCAATATCATCAAGATCCGGAAGAAAATAGTTGTTTTTCTGGAATAATTTGATTAAGAATGTTGGAGTCCCTGTTTCAAACCAGTAATTACGGTATGTTTTAGCATTACTGATAAATAACAGAATATCGTATGGGTTGTATACTTTTTCTCCGAGGAAGTTATATCCGTTATACCAGGTTTTCAGTAATTCCCGATCTACCCCTTCAAGATGTTCTTTGAAATATATTTCAAGATCATCTTGGGTGTAACCGCAAATTGTCGAATAATCTTTATGTAATGTAATATCCTCTAAATTGTTAATGCCCGAAAAAATATTCACCTTGCTGAATTTACTAACACCGGTTAAAAAGACAAACTGAATATTTGCATCCTGTTCTTTGATAACCGAGTAAAAATTTTTTAGTCCGTCACGAATATCCATGGCCATCTCAGGGTTTTCGATGTTATCAAGAAGCGGTTTGTCATATTCATCTATTAGTATTACTACTTTGGATGAATATTTCGTAGCTAGAGAAGATATGAGTTCACTCAATATACCGGAAACGGTCTCAGATTCTATGTGAATGGTATGATTTTTTTTAAGTGCATTTAGTTTTTCTTTTAGTTTAACATCAAGTTCGTTTCTATTTCGTACCGTTCCACCTGCAAAATCTATCTTGATTACAGGATATTTTTTATCCCAATTCCAATTATCATAAACGAAAAGTCCTTTAAAAAGTTCTTTATTACCATCAAATATTTCTTTAAGCGTATCAAGGAATAATGATTTGCCAAATCGTCGTGGTCGGGAGAGAAAATATCTTCCGGGGTTTATTATGAGATTGTATGCAATCTTTGTTTTATCGATATAAATCATGTTATTTTCTTTTATCATTTGAAGATTGCTAATGCCGATTGGTAAGTTTTTCATATTAATTACTCCAAAAACACCATGAATTGAAAGGATTTCTGTAAAAGCCTCTTTAAAATATATATTATAAAAGGCTTTATTGCAAGAAACTTTATGAAACCGATTGATTTGAAAAGATTGTTTATCTTACACGTTTATTAGTAGTTGCACCCCATTATTTCACCTTATACCAGTAGTTTTCCGTAGTACCGGCTTTCAGTTTATTATCAGTCTTATCAAGTGCCACAAAAAGCTCATCTTTTTAATGTTGCCCGTTATGGATTGGCGACAAAATTATCAGGAATTCCCCTTTTTCGATTTTGTCTTTTTCGAGTTCTTTTTTAATTGCTGATGGTTTTCCGCGGTACATTTTTTCGTCACTCATCGTTACATTATACGGAAGCATCATTTCCCGATTATTGCAGAATTTTACAAGAAGATCCATAAGGTTAAGTAAGCGATACGGGGTTTCTAATAAAATAATAGTTTCTTCACGTTTTAAAAGTTTTTTTAAGTCAAGTTCTCTCTGCTCTTTTTTTTGGGATATAAAACCTGCGAAATAAAAATCTTTTATTTCAAATTGAGATAATGGTAGTGCGGTAATAATTGAGTTAGCACCGGGCAACGATACGAGATTAATTTTTTTCCGTCTTAAATGTGATAAGAGATGAAAACCCGGGTCTTCAAAAAGTGGTGTTCCGCAGTCAGACACCAGCGCACCGGTTAGTTTTTTTTCAATCATTTCATCAACGATGCTGATTGCTTCAGTTTCACTTTTTCTTTGACATTCAATATATTCTTTAATCGGGATGTTAAGGGCAAGACATAACTGTTTGTATTCTTTACCATGTTCACAGACAACAAAATCAACCGTTTTCAGGATATTGAGTGCACGAATTGTAATGTCTTCAAAATTCCCGATGGGAGTCGCAACAATATAAAAATTCATAAATATTCCTTTAGTTGTAAAATATTTTTATATAATTAATTTTAATAAAATGGTAGAATAAATTATTACAAAACAGGAAATAGTATGGATATAGAAACTCAGATTAAATTTGCTTTAGAAGAAGATTGTAGAGATACCGGTGATGTTACTTCCGATGCAATATTCAGTGATGAATATGCAGAATATAAACTTATAGCAAAAGATAGTGGAATTATCTGCGGGGTAGATGTTTTTAAAAAAGTTTTTGAAATAGTTGATCCGGAAATAAAAGTGCGATTATTATATAAAGATGGTGATGAAATAAAATCATTTGATGTTATTTCAGAAATTACCGGTCCGGTTAAAGGGATTTTAAAAGCTGAAAGAACAGCACTTAATTTCATTTCACATTTAAGTGCTGTTGCGACAAAAACGGCTTTATTTGTTTCAGAATCACATGGCATTAGAATTTTAGATACCCGTAAAACAATACCGGGTCTTCGTGATTTGCAGAAATATGCTGTGAAAACCGGTGGCGGTGAAAATCATCGAATTGGTTTATACGATATGGTAATGATCAAAGATAATCACATCGACGGATGTGGCAGCATAACGAAAGCTGTCGAAAAAGTGAGAAAAAAGTGGGGCGACCGTTACAAAATAGAAGTTGAAACAAGAACTCTTGATGAGGTGAACGAAGCATTGTCATGCAATGTTGATCGTATCATGCTTGATAATATGGATAATGAAACTATGACTAGAGCAGTTTTACTTATTAACAAAAAAGCTGAAGTGGAAGCATCGGGTAATATGACGCTGGAACGCTTAAAAACATTGTCAGGGACAGGAATTGATTTTGTTTCCTTCGGGGAACTTACCCATACAATTAAAGTATTTGATTTTTCTCTTGTAAAACAGTAGGAGAGTAGTAATTTGAAAAAGGTTTTTGATGTAATAATTATTGGAACAGGAATTTCCGGTTTATCTAATGCAATTTATCTTAAAGAAATGGGTATGGATACTCTTGTCATTACCAAAAATGATGAAATTTCAGAAAGTAACACCTATTATGCTCAAGGCGGGATTATTGCTAAGAAAGAAGATGATACTGCTTCTTCACTGTCTAAAGATATTCTCAATGCAGGGTGTTATTACAATAATTTATCGGCTGTGAAACATTTTTCAGAAACCGGCCCGGGGCTGGTGTTTGATTTTTTGATAGATAAAATCGGTGTTAATTTCAGTAAAGATGAAAATAACAAAATTGATTATACCGAAGAGGCTGCACATTCAAATAGAAGAATTGTTCATTATGAAGATCATACCGGTGATAAAATCATTGAAGATCTAATTGCGTATGCTAAGAAAATCGGTGTCTCAATTCTCAATTCACATACGGCAATCGACTTAATTACTAATAATCACCATTCAAAAGACTGTCAGGAATTATATAAAAAACGGGAAGTTATGGGGGTGTATGTTCTTAATAATCTTGAGTCCACTGTTGATACAATACTTGCTAATTATGTTATCATTGCATCAGGCGGGGCGGGGAATCTTTATCAGCATACAACAAATCCTGCTTCGGCTACAGGTGATGGTGTCAGTATGGCATATCGTGCCGGTGCCGATATAATCAATTCCGAATTTATCCAGTTTCATCCGACTTCATTATTTCACCGGGATATAAAACGCTTTTTAATCTCAGAGTCATTGCGTGGTGAAGGTGCAAAACTTATTAATCATAAAGGTGAAGAGTTCATGCAGAATTATTCACATTTAAAAGAGCTGGCTCCAAGAGATGTGGTTGCACGGGCGATGTATGAGGAAATGTCCAAATCAGGTGAAGAATATATGTTTCTTGATATTTCACATAATTATAAAGGTAAGGTTCCTGTTGAAGAACGGTTTTCACATATTTTTAGAACATGTCAGAAAGGTGGTATTGATATACGAACTGAACCTATTCCGGTTGTACCTGCTGCACATTATTTCTGTGGTGGTATCAAAGTTGATTTAAACGGTCGTACATCATTGAAAAATCTATATGCAATAGGCGAAGTTAGCTGTACCGGTTTGCACGGGGCAAATCGTCTTGCTTCCACTTCATTATTAGAAGGTCTGGTATGGGCTCGAAATGCAGCTGAACACATAAAAGGTAATTTTCAGCAAATGAAAGTATCCCGGTTAAATAATATCCCTGATTGGGATTCTCCTGAGTTCAGGGAAGAGTTTGATCCGTTATTAATTAAGCAGGATTTCCAGGCAATCAAATTAACAATGTGGAATTATGCCGGTATTATCAGAACTAAAAAAGGACTTGATAGAGCAAAATCAGATCTTAATTATTATTCACATAGAATTATGAAATTTTATCGGGAAGCGAAATTAAATAAATCAATTATAGAATTAAGAAACGCGATAATCACCGCATCAATTATTGTTGATTCTGCAATGCATAATAGTAAATCGTTAGGGTGTCACTTTGTTAAGTGAAGGGGAGTACCGTGCGTAAAACCGGTTTATTGTTGATAGGTATTCAATGTTTATTGTTACTTTCTTCGTGTAACAAAAAGGTTAATGAAATCTTCTTTATAGAAAACAATAATAGTCCGTATTCGATCCCGGATAGAAAGAGAAATATATATAATGAAAATAAAAAGAAACAATTGGTAACTGAGATTGTAGAACCGCTTGTTACACTTAATCCATTTTCTGCAAGTACACAATCTGATATTTTTGTAAGAAATGCAACAATGGGAGCTTTGGTGTATGTAAGTCACCGGTATGGTGATGTTTACCCTTTTTTATGTGATTATTTTAAGGTATCAGACAATCAGCTCGATTATGATTTTACTATCCCGGGTAATTTAAAATTCTCTGATGGCAGCCCGCTAACTATTGATGATGTTGTAGAAAGTTTTAACCTGTTAAATACAATTTTAAAAGATTCAAATATTTACTTTAGATTTGTTTCCCGTTCTAATAGTGTGACGATAACAAAAATTAATCATGAAACAATCAGGTTGTCACTTAAAAAAATCGATGATAATTTTCTGTTTAACCTTACTCATTATTCCATAGTAAAAAGAGATGAATTACTTTCTTTAACTGATAAAATATCGTTTTATAATACAATTCAATTTACATCAGCAGGCCCGTATGTAATTAAAAATAAGCAGGAAAGTTTTATTGTTTTAGCTCGAAATCATTATTATCACCGGAAAAGTAATTCAGGTAATGTAAGACCATATACCGATGAGATAAAAGTGAATCTTACGAAAAATCGTGATAGTACAGTAGAGTCAATATCTTTTCAGGAGCTTGATTTTATTATGTATAAAAATGTGAATACGACTGGTTTATTATTGAATAATCCCGGGAAAAACTATAGAATTATACGTTGTGATATGAATGATAGTACAATTGAGCCCCAACTTTTGCTTATTACAAACTATGCAATTTCAAATATTTACTATAACCCTGCCTTGTCGGCATGGCCGGATTTGGACACTCTTGAAAACTGCTTAGTTGCAGGTTCATTGAAGAACCTGATTTATAAATGATATTACTAAAAAGGAAGGAATATGGATAAATATATTAATAATTTTACAGAACTTATGAGGTTTTTTCTGTTTTTTTTTATTATTTCTTTTATGTTACTCATAACGTATAGTTTAAGTTTTTATATTTCTGATCTTGTCAGGATATTCAGAAATCCTTTGAAAATTATTTATATAGTTATTTATTCATCAATTGCCGGTTTTTATTTTTCAGCATATATTGTTTATAATGTAAAAAAAGCAAAAGTTCTTTTTTTTATTTCCGGGATATTAACCTTGTTTTATTTACATGAATATCAAAGGAATATTTTCTTTTATTCAATAGATACTTTTTATTCGGTAATTTTCTCGTATATTTATTTGGTTTCCGGCATTATTGGTATAGTTTTAGCAACGATTGCATTGGTAATTCAATTGAAAGGTGGCGGGAATGATTTTTCGTTTTATTATAAAAAGAATAAGAATATAAAAGACTCAGAGTCGTTTATTTAGTTGATACAATGAAGTACTTTGTGATAACATTTCTCTAATCATTGCGATATTTTTTTATTTACTTACTACAGGTGATGGTGTTTTTTCCTTTTGCTTTACTTTGTCGTAAAAGTGCAGTCGCACAGTTATGAGTCTCTTCCTGAGTGGCATGTTTACTAACCATACATGCTCCTGCAGATAATGAGAAATAGAAAATTGAAGAATCATATGCGCTCATCCAGCTTTTTTCAGTAAAAAACCTGATCCTTTCCGATATAAACTCAAGTTCATCAAAGGTAATATTTTCAACAATAACAATAAAAGTTCCGCCATCTATTCTAAATGCTATATCAAATTCACGAATAAGATTTTTAAGATTCTTTGCTACTATTTCGATACATTTAGTACCGAAATCTTTACCGTGTATTGTATTAATAGTATTAAGATCGTCAATATCACACAGTATATACCCATACATAAGTCCGTCAAGATCAATGCTTGTTTTTACTTTGTTATAATACATCTCAAGCATTAGACTATTACCAAGTCCGGTTAAAGTGTCACGTAAATCAATAGATGTTGTGTTGGAATAAAGTGTAATAATATCAAGAGTTTTTGATAAGTCAAAGAATATTTCTGATGCACCGCAAATAGTGTTGTTCTCATCGTACATTGGTGAAATTCTGATTTTTACAGGAACCCGATGGCCATCTTTATGGTGGAGAAATAATTCTGCCTCCCGTAATTTACCATCAGTAAGTGTCTGGTGAAGCGGACATCCACTTATACATATTTCATTATTAAATTTATCAAGATGACGGAGTATGTTGTCAGAACATTGTGAACCGACAACTTCATCACGCTTATATCCGGTTATTGCTTCCGCACGTTTATTCCATGTTGTAATGACCTGGTTTTTATCAACAAAATAAACACCTTCATAGAGATTATCAACCAGATCAAAGTAAAACGTATTTGTCATATTCATAAGACCGCCATTGTGTGTAGGACAACATTTTTTAATTCGGAATAACCGCACCTGTTTTTAAATCAATTACGATGTTATTGTCGTTTGGTGGTAAATCAGTCCACCAGCCATATATTAAATCTTTTTGAGTGAATGTTACGATTTTACTCCATAGAGATAGCCCTGAATATGAAATAATTTCTTCAGGCGGTATTTCGTCACCTTTTAAATGAGCAACATACGCTTTTGCCACAAAGTCACTAATTGTGTCAATATCTTCATTTCTGACTTTAAACTTTTTCAGAGTCTTTGATGCCATGATTTTCGTTCCTTCAGTAACAAAGGTATGTGAGTAATTTTCAAAATCAGGTATTGATTCAAGACTCGATATAATTTCACTTTTAATATTCATTCTCTGTTCGTGTGAAATATTAATAACTCTATACGGTGAAGGGTAGGTAACCGGAGATCCTGTTTCAATATCAAAAATGAAATTTCCATCTGTATATTTTTTTGAAGTGACATCCTGACTATGAAAATGTCCTGTGAAAACAAAATTCATTTTGTAGTAACTGAAAAGTTTTGCGATTTCATTATAATTATTAACGACATATTCACCATAGAATTGCTCATTAGCCGGATAATGTTCAAGAATTCCGTGATGCATCGTGCCGATAACAGCTTTATTCTGTTTTTGAGCCTGTTGTAAAACATTTTCAATCCACTCTAATGTTGAGTGTTTAAATGCACCATCAGTCTCCGGGTGTGAATTTAAATCATTTATACCCCATTGAGTTGAGTCAAGTGCCAACAGCCATAGTCCTGAAACCGGTTCTACAAGATAACTAAGTGATTCTTTATCCCGGTCGATTGCATCATTAAACCCTAAATCTGCATACAAGGTTTGAAACTCATGTTCGTTAATTGTTTTTGTCTGTATTGTTTTGTCATCAATATATTGCACACCATCACCACTTTTAATATCATGATTTCCGGGAATACAAAAAACCTTTATGTTTTTATCACGAAAACGTTGCAGTTTTGCAATCATCGCCTGATGATTGATTAACTCGGAATCTTTTGTGATATCACCGCTAATTATGAGGAATTGTATGTTTTCTTTAAGTATTCGGTCAAACATGGTATCGATAATGATGCCACTTTCAAGCAGTAATTTTCTGTCATTTTCAATGTAGTTTTTAAATGCTGCCCCGTCAATTCCCAATGATTTATCATAGTAATGCAAATCTGTTACAATAGCAAAATTTGCTTCAGGGAAAGGTTGGAATTGTGGTACATCTGAGTTTTCAGACCTGAATTTATATTCATTTGAACATGAAAAAATGATAAAAACGAAAAAAAATACAGCTGAAAATCTCATAATGACCTCAATACGTTATTTTAAATTAGAAATTCTTTTTACAGCTTCAATTACATTTTCTCGCTCACCAAAAGCGGATAACCGGAAATAACCTTCTCCACATTTACCGAACCCTGAACCAGGCGTGCCGACAACTTGTATCTCATTTAAAAGTTTATGGAAAAATTCCCAGCTTGTTAAGTTACCCGGGGTTTTTAACCAGATGTACGGTGAGTTAATTCCACCGGTTGACTCGATTCCCAAAGTTGATAAACCATCTTTGATTATTTTCGCATTTTCAAGGTAATAATCGATTATTGAAGTAATTTCTTTTTTGCCTTCTTTTGTAAAAATTGCACCGGCACCCTTTTGAATTAAATATGCTGTACCATTAAATTTGGTCGTTTGTCTTCTGTTCCATAATTTATTAAGTTCGTACTGATTTCCTGCGTCATCCCATATCATAAGTTCTTTCGGTATGATTGTATAAGAAAGTCTTGTTCCGGTAAAACCGGCAGTTTTTGAAAGGCTTCTAAATTCAACAGCTACTTCTTTAGCCCCTTCAATTTCATAGATTGATTTCGGGATAGAACTGTCTTTTATAAATGCCTCATACGCAGCGTCAAAAAGTATTAATGCTTTATTTTTCTTTGCATATAAAACCCATTTTTCAAGTTCTTCTTTAGTTGCAGTCTGACCGGTAGGGTTATTAGGAAAGCATAAATAAATAAGATCAACTGGTTCTTTTGGCAGATCAGGTCTGAAATCATTTTCTTTGTTACATTCAAGATAGACAAAATTGGTATATCTTCCGTTTACATATTCACCGCTTCTGCCTGCCATTACATTACTGTCCACATATACAGGATAAACAGGATCCGGAATGGCAATTTTAATGTCATTATCAAACAGCTCCTGGAAATTTGCAGTGTCTTCTTTAGCACCGGTTGAAACAAAAATTTCATCTGCACTGATATTGATGTTTCGTGATGTAAAGTCATTTTCAGCAATCATTTCTCTCAGGAAGCTGTACCCTTGTTCCGGCCCGTACCCTTTGAATGTTTCTTTAGCTGACATTTCCTGAATTGCCGATTGTAAGGCTTCAATTACTTTCGGTGTAAGTGGTTTCGTAACATCACCGATTCCTAATCTGATTATTTTTTTATCAGGATTTTGTTTTTGATATTCTGATATTTTTTTTGATATTTCTGAAAATAGATAGTTGCCCGGTAATTTATTATAATTTTTATTTACTTTTATCATTTGATAACTCCTTTTGATATTAATTAAAATAATTAAGTTGATTTGTCAAATAATTTCATATGGAAGAGACTCAAAAAAAATCTATTTAGTAAAGGATATCTCTAAAAACCAATCAGCGTTTTTACATCAAGAAGAACTTCTTTATCAATGTCTGAATTCTGCTCAGCTTCTTCTTTATACTCAATATTTTCAAGTTTATAAGCCTGCTCATAGTTTTTATAATTTTCATAACGGTAGCAAAGCATTTTGAATGTTGTATTTACCATTTCGTTAACATCTTCTTTATTTGAAAAAACACAACAGCCAGTTTCCGGTGACCACATGATATTTAAAGAGTTTTTTGTATTGTCAGTCACAGCTATAGTATTTTCGTCTTCTTCTCTGTATGAAGATACCGTAAATCCGGTTGCTTTTTTGAATAATTTATAAAAATCTTTCAATTGCGTTTTATGTTCATAATCCTGAAAATCAATGTATAACACCTGATTTTTTTCGTGACAAATTATTTTACCCATTTTTTTCCTTTTTTATTTTGAAGAGGCTCACATAATTTCTTTTAAAATTTGATTGCCGGTAAGTGAATTATACCATTATATGTAATAATTACGAAATAAAAATTGATTTTTTATAGGAAAATTGTATAATAGTTAAAATTGGAGTTAAGTATGTATGTACTAGTTGCCGGTGGAGCCGGTTATATTGGAAGTCACATAAGCAAAATGCTTACTAAAAGAGGTTATTCTGTAATTGTTCTTGATAATTTGTCACATGGTTATAAAGAAGCTGTAAAATATGGTGAATTTATAGAAGGTGATATTTCAGATAAAGTGTTAGTTGACTCCATTTTTAAAAAATATTCTATTTCAGCAGTTATGCATTTTTGTGCTTTCATTGAAGTAGGGGAGTCTGTTGTTGATCCTGAAAAATATTATATTAATAATGTAAGTAACACTATTACCCTTATTGAAATGATGAGGAAAAATAATGTTAATAATTTTATTTTTTCTTCAACAGCTGCAACGTATGGTAATCCGGTGAAGATACCAATTGAAGAAGATGATTTAAAACAACCGATTAATCCCTATGGCATGTCGAAGTTAATGATAGAGAATGTTCTTGATGATTACGATAAAGCGTATGGTTTTAAAAGCATTCGATTTCGTTATTTTAATGCTTCAGGTGCTGATCCTGAATGCGAAATCGGTGAGCGTCATCAACCCGAAACTCATTTAATACCATTGATTTTACAAGCAGCATCAGGATCGCGTGATTCTATAAAAATTTATGGAACTGATTATCCGACAGATGATAAAACAGCTGTACGTGATTATGTTCATGTTAATGATTTAGCAGATGCACATATCAGAGGGCTTGAATATTTACTAAAAACAGGAACAACGAACTACTTTAATTTGGGTTCCGGAACAGGGTATTCTGTTAAAGAAGTTATAGATATGGTTAAAAAATGTACCGGTAAAGAATTTAAGGTTATTGAAACCGAAAGAAGAGCAGGTGACCCTCCATTTCTTGTTGCTCAAAGTGAAAAAGCTAAAGAGATATTAGGATGGGGAGTTACATACTCACTAGAAGATATTGTTAAAACAGCGTGGAATTGGCATTTAAGTCAAAGTAAATAGATAGTTAAAAATAAAAAAAAAGGTTTTTATGAAGTCAAAAAGGATTGCTTATTCACTGTGTGGTGAAGGTTTTGGACATTATGGTAGAAGTATCGGTATAATAAAAAGTCTTGCTTTTCGTTTTCCAGATCATTCAATTGATGTGTATTGTTATGATTATACATTTGATATGATGACGCGGGATAAAGATTTACCTGATAATGTTACTGTTAATAAAATACCGGGTTTTCGTTTTAGACATAATAAAAAAAGTAAGGTTGTATTTCTAAGAACGATTTTATTCAGTCGAAAAAATTGGATTACAGGCCTTAAATTACTGTGGATTGAAATTATCAGGTTTATTATACAGCCGGTTGTGAAATTGTTTGATAAGAAAACGACAATCGCTTATGAATGGACAAAAAAATATGTAAAAGACTTTGATCTTGCTATTGTTGATTGGGAACCATTAATTCCAATAATATGTAAGTTAAGAAACAAAAAATATATTTCAATTGATAGTATTCATTTACTGGAGTATGCAGCCTATAGAAAAGAAGGTTTTTCAATAAAAGACTGGTATTATTTGCTTGTCAATAAATTACTCATAAAAGTCTGGTCTCCATTATCAAATATCTCACTTATTACTACAATTTATAATTTTAAAATAAGAAATAAATATGCTTCAAAAATTTATGAAGTAGGTCCGCTTGTCAGAAAGGAAATGGTTGAGATTAAAGATCAGGTCGTATATGAAGATTTTATACTTGTTTATGTCAGGAAAGTTGTAAGAGCTACAATTCTTCCTGTTATTAAAAAATTTACGTCTGAAAAAATTATTGTTTTTACAGAGGATTTGACGGAAATTGAAAGAGAACAGTATTCAGCATCTCATATTCAATTTCATGATGTTGACCCTAAAATATTTGTTGATTATTTAAGAAGAAGTAAGGCAGTTCTTTCTACGTCCGGTTATACTTTAATTTCTGAATCGGTTATTTTGAAAAAACCTTTTTTTGCGATTGTTCTTGGTGGTATATTAGGTTTTGAACAGAAATTAAGTTTATATTCACTTCAAAAATCAGGTTGTGGTGACGGGTGTACCATAAAAGATTTTAATATCGATAAATTGCAGGATTTTTCATCAAAAATAGCACATTTTACTGAAGTACTGCAAAGCAAAGATTTTGTTGATGATACAGAAAGAGTGTGTGATATTATTTCAGAAGTAATTAGTGATATGTCAGTTTTTGATAATTTCGTAAGGATTCTTCAGGAAAGAGACGCTATGCTAAAAGGTTGATATTGTTTCCTATTCCTTCTCTCATTTGAGAGTTTATTGCATTTGATAAACTTAGTGCAATGTTTGTTTTTGCTATGGATGCTTCTGAAATAAATCGATTAATACTGTTTGTCATTGAAAATATTCTATTGTATGTTGCAATCGTAGTTATTGACGGCATTATACTCCTCCTCGGGCAATCTAAAAATCAAAATAATTGATTGTCAGAATTATATTATAGATATGTTTTCGGAATATAATAAAAAACCTTAAGAGTTTCCACCACAGAGGCCCAGAGATCACAGAGAAATTTTTCAAGGTTATGGTTTTTTTCTAAGATTTAATAGAGGAAATACTCTTTATTTTGATGTATTTGCAGTTTTCAATATTTTCTTTAAATTGACAAGGTAAATAATCATACTCATTACAGAAAGGAATACAATTATTGAAAAAAGGATAAGTGATGTAATCCGGGTTATTTTGTCAATTAGTACTGTGTTTATATGATATAACTGCATAATTTGTGATGCGATAATCATAATTAAAATGATCATTGAGAAAATACACTGAGCAAACATTTTAAGTTTACCATAAATACTTGCAGGAAGTGAGCTGCCTTTACTTTTTACAAGAGGACGAATAATTAAATGCATCGATAATTCTCTAATAACGATAATAAATAAGTAAACCGGATTCATAAGTTTGATTATGGTGAACGTAGCAAATACAATCATAAAGAAAATAGAATCAGTTAAAGGATCCAGGTGTTTACCTATGTCAGTAACAATATTTAATTTTCTTGCATAATATCCGTCAAGTCCGTCACTGATTATAGCAAGAAGAAATATAACTAAAGCAATTATTTGAAGGATAAGGTTTCTTTGTAGTTGATTTATATCAGAAATAATAATAAAAAATAATACAAGAAAAGCTATACCGAAGAAAATTCGGGATAATGATAATAAATTAGGTAAATTAAATAATTCTTTTTGTTTCATAGATGTTACTATAACAGATTAAAAAACAAAGTCAAAATAACTTTCAACTATTAACAATATTTTTACTAATTTTTATTGTTTTTTAGTCGAAAATAATAGAATGTTATCTTTCTAAAGTTTTTTTTTATATAATCCGGCAAAGACGGCATAAGTATATTGATTTAGTGGAGTTTAAATAAATGAAAATATTTAATAAACGAGTAATGAAGTTAAAATGGCGACTTTTATTAATAATTTTACCTGTAGCTATTATTCCAATTTCGATTATTATAATCTTTATATATGGAAGAATATTTAATTACCTTGAAAAAGAAAGACGAACTCTTAATGATACCATGGTGTATCAGATTACAAAGAATATTAATAATTCATACGAAAAAACAATTGCTAAAATACCGGGAATTATTACAAAGAGTGAGATTAATGATAATATTTATCTTAATAAATTTAATAGTATGATTCATGAAAAAGAAATTGATGACAGAGTAAATGGTTTAGATTCAAATCGTACAGGGTTACGTGAACTTCTAAATACGCTTGACGTTACCGGTATTATTTATTTAGTCAATAAAAACCTGCCTTCATTGTCTACATTAAGAGATTATAAAGTATGGGTTGGGGGGAGTGTTAATGAGGAGCCTCAGTTTGATCGATTTGTAAATAATGATCCGATTTATACGAAGATGAATGATTATATTACCGTTTCATCGGAGGGGGCAAAAAATTCAAGACCGGTTTTTGGAAAATTAGCCCCAAATACATTTGCTCAGAGTGACAGTTATGTTGCGCTTACCTACCCGGTTGTTAATGTGCCTCAATCAAGTCCTGAACCCGGCAGTAGAGAATATAGTGTATATCTTATGATGTTATTGACAAATATGGGGTCGAGCGGTTATATTGCCGAAAATGTTAAAGATGTATCGAGTATAAATCAGGGAACTGTGTTTGTTCTTGATTATAAGAATGATATTTTATATTGTAATTATTTAAGAAAATATGGTGGTAGAGAACTTGATCCTGAATTTGATACTGATGAGGAATTAGGGGTTTATGCTGAATATATTACCGCTGATGAAGAGATATTACAAAAACCTGAAATCCGGAATGCATTATCTGAAACCTATGAAAAAGAGGATTCTATCTATAATTCGAGTATATTAAGAGTTAAACATGATGAGAATAGTTACCAGACATTTATAATTAATTCAGAAAAAATTAACGGAATGAATTCCGGGGTTAAAATTGTATTTTTATATCCGAGAGAAGTTATTGGTATTACGATTAATCGAATAATAATGCAAATTATGGTTCTTGTTGTTATATTTGTTATCATAATATTTTTTATTTCAGTTCTGGTAAGTAATTCTTTAATTGTTCCAATATCAAGGCTTGATTATGCAACAAATAAAGTAAGTCAGGGGTATCTTGATGTAGAAATAAATACTGAATCAAGAGATGAGATTGGTTCATTATATAAAAATTTCAAAAGGATGATTAAAACAATCAATGAAGTATTATCAAATATTCAAAAATCATCAAACGATTTAATCGGCTTTCAGGTTACTCTTGATAAAGTAATTTCAAATTTTGAGGGCAGTATAAATCTTCAGGCCAGTATGGTTAATGATAGTACAATACAATTTAATATTCTCAATGACTCAATAAAAAATGTTGTTGATAATGTAAAATCTTCATTAAATATAACTAAAAAATCTCAAGTGCAGGTTCAGGAAGCAAATCAGCGTGTTAATGAAATGGTTGATGAAATTAAGGCGATTGCTGATACGAGTAATAAAATCAGTTCGATAACAGAATTAATCAATGGTATTTCAGAACAGACAAGACTTTTGTCACTGAATGCAGCTATTGAAGCAAGCCGTTCGGGTGAGGCCGGAAAAGGTTTTAATGTTGTCGCCTCAGAAATCAGAAAACTTGCTTCTCAATCTAATCAGGCCGCTAATGAAATCGGCGGTCTTATCAAAATGAATGACAAAAAGATTAAGGCCGGCGTTAATAAAACGAAGGAAATCAGTGAGGCTTTACATGAAGTAAATGTAAGTTTTAATTTTCTGACTGAAGCGGTAAATAAGATTTCAACATCAGCGGATGAAGAGTATACGGGAAGTCAAAAAATAATGGAAGTTATATTTGCTATTTCTCAAGAAGCTGAAAATAATATCAAACTTATTAAGGAACTATCCAAAACAAGAGATCAACTCTCAATGGAAGTTAAAAAAATGAGAAATCTTATTTTAGCATTTAAAGTTGAATCAACAGAAAAAGAAATCATTAATGATATCGGGGCTGATTATGGTACAATACAAAAGAAGTTGCTTAAGAAAAAAGCATTGATTGAATCAAAAACTAATAATAAAGAAGCGAAAATGACTGCGTTATTCAGGAAAAAGAATAAAGATTCACAAATTAATAGTGCTGATGATTTAAGGAAGCCGGTAAAATTAAAAAAGAATAATTTTACTTTTAACAATTTAGGCTCGACAAAAAAAGAGGTTAAAGCAAAAGTTCCCGTGCATTTAGATAAAAATAAATTTGAAAAGAAAATAATTGGTAAAATTTTAAATGATAATGATAAAGATATTATCAGATTATCATATATATACGATGAATTTACTGAAAATTATGATCTTAAAAAAGATTTGACTGAAATTGATAAAAGAAAGGTTCAGGAAATTTTAACCGGTATAAAATATAAATAGAAGGTATTTTTTAATATCCTAAAGGTGTTATGCGTATGAAAGTTCTTTTTCTTGGTGAAATTGTAGGGATTCCTGCAGTGAAACAGATACGAAAAAAAATTACTAAAATAATTGAAAAGTATCACATTGATTTTGTTATTGCAAATGGCGATGGTGCTTCAGACGGTTATGGAATACTTGCCGAAACTGCGTCGGAATTATTGGACTGCGGGATTAATGTTGTTACCGGAGGCGATTTAATATTTAACAAAAAGAATATTAAGGACTTTATTGAAATCAATCATACTATATTGCGTCCTGCAAATTTATCAGAGAAGTCTCCCGGTAGAGGTTATGGCGTTTTTGTAACTGATTCCGGTGTTCGAATTGGTGTCATTTCCATTTTGGGAAGAACAAATTTCATTAAAATATTTGCCAATGATCCTTATAAAGCATGCGAAAGTATTGTTGAGCATATAAAACAGGAATGTGATCTGATTATAGTTGATTTTCATGGTGGAACAACAAGTGAAATCCAATCAATGCAATGGCATTTAGCAGGTTCTGTTACTGCTGTATTAGGGACGAATTTAAGAGTTTTAACCGCTGATAATCGCATTTTATATGATCATACCGCTGTAATAACCGGTACCGGATTATGTTCGGCAATTGATAGTGTAGGTGGTTTTGATCCTGAAATTGAAGCAAGAAAAATGATTACCGGTAGATTTTTATATTCAAAAATACTGAAAGAAAATATTTATTTACAAGGTGTAATTATTGAAGCTGACCAGTCAACCGGAAAGGCGTTGTCAATTGATATAATAAATGAATCATTACATTGATTTGTTAAGCTATTAATCAATGTAGAAATAGTTGTAAAATCGTAACAGAATTGAATGATCATCCGGTTTGTAGAGATTGGCTTGAAGTAAAAAAATATCTTTTTTTTGTATTGATCTGTTTTTTTGCGACCAGACATTACGTGATTCTTTTTTTATTTGAGTAATATTTATCATAAGAACAACATCTGATTTTAAATAGTTTGCAATTGCCATTAGATCGTTTTCAGATGGAAATTTGTTAAGTATTTCTTTAATCGACTGGTCTTTTTCGAGTATATCTTTTTGTAATACAATTTTTATTGTATGTTTTTTTGATGAATCAGATATCAATGTTTCAATATTGTTTTTTAAATTTACTTCATTAAAATCAGAAATATTGAGTAAATTGATGTCAAATATCAGTATTTCAATGTTCTTTGGTAAATTCCGGGATAGCTGATTAAATAAATCATCTATGATTTTATTACTGCTATTTATTATAAGTGGCGATTGTTGAGAATATGCGAAAGTAGTTATGAAAAATAAAAAAAAATACAATCGTTTCAATTCAACTCCAAAGAATTATGATATAATCCGTGTATTGTAATAAATAAACAACTATATAACAAGAATAAAATTGTAAATAGTATGGCATTTTTACGGCTTTTGTAAAAAGATTGACTAATATTGATTATGCAGGGATAGAATGGATAATAGAATATTTCATATTGATAGAGATTGTTTTCTTATTTTTGCAGAAGAGTTATCATCAAGAAAAGAACGGTTTTTACGAATCGGGAATACTCATTCAATTGATGAGCTTAATGAGAAATTAACATTTATTGATTTAATCACGCCTGTTTTACCCGGTTCTACTGCAATTGCGTTAGATCAGCTCTCAGGTTTTCATAAATGTATGGGTTTAAAAAAAAATATTGATGATTATATAAATATGCTTATTGCATATAAAAATGATATTTCAAGTATTTCTATTGTTTATGCTGACAGACCTTCTTCTGAGAAAGAGTTATCCGAGAAAGAGTTTATTAATCAAATCAAAAATGATGATATTAAAACAAGACATACTTTTGCTTCATTTTATTCAGATGGCAATATTAAAATATTTAATAAAGAAGGTGTTTTTTTTGATTTGGCAAAAGCTGTTTCTGAATCATATTCAATAAAAAAAGAAATTATTGATATGTACAATGCCAATTTGAAACGGTTTCAATATACTGATAAAACCGGATTTATTATTTCAGGCGGTTCCTTATTTTTATTTGCTGATACTAAATACCATTGTATTACGTCAGCCGGTAATTGGGTTAAAGACGCAACTGTAGTCGGTATAAATCCTTTTGAAATTGATACATTATTAATTACTAATCCGATTGTGCCGGGGTATGGCTGGTTTGAGGTTTTTTATGAAAAATGGAAGGCTGGTAACAGACTCAAAGTCGTTTCACGTTCAAATAATTATACCAATAATTCGCTGGTATATTTTGTTAACCCTTCAAAAAGAACATTTCTATATGAAAGTGAAAAATGTAATATTCAATATCAAAGTAACCGTTTACGAATTCTACTTGGCAATTGTAAACTTATAATCAAAGATGATCAGTTGAATTTTATAAAAGGTTCAATAATTGATTTTGTTATGGCCGTTAATTCACAAAAAGTGAAAAGTCATTTTATAATCGATGATTTTGCTTTCGGTGCATTTTCTGTTTTAACATATAGCCCGGTTTTCCTTGAAAGCCGGCCGGTTGATAACTCAGTGATTAAAAATTCAGCGATTTTTAATACAATACCAAAACATATTGAAGATATAATCAAAAATGATAGTGAGTATGACAGCAGATTTATTATCCCGTTAGAAAATATTGGTTCACTTCAATTATCTGTTATCGGAGAATCTATACGGAGAATTGTTGCTGACGGAAATGGGAAAAGAAAAGACATTTCATTATGTTATAAAAACCTGTTAAAGAACGTAAATGGTTTATATTTCAGGAATAATGGTGTTTCGTTGAATCAATGTATGTATGAGGAAAATCAGTTAATTATTATGAGAGATTCCTTTTTTCTAACAGGTGCCGAAAAATATACAACGATTGACGATGTTTTTACAGATTTTTCTTCCCCAACTGATAGTTTGCACTATGAAGAGACTTTTGAGAAAATCAAAGAGTTTAATATTTCAAAACGGAAGAAAAATTATCAGAATGATATAGAACATATAGAAAATGTTTTACATGCAACACATTTTTATACAAAAGAAATTGAACGGTTAAAACAATTTATTTCTGAACTTGAACTTCTTGATAGACAAATGGAACATCACGGGATACCTTTTGATGCACCGTATTCAACGTTACATACGATAAATCATGAGAAACAAACGTATCAAACTGATGAACCGTCATTAGTTCACGATGGTTTTAATGCAAAAGAATTGTTTGGTGATATAGCAAAAGAGAAAAATACCATTGTATTTAAGGTTATTTCACGAATTTCAGGATTTTTGCTTATTTTGCTCCTTGTTCTTCTTTTACTTTTTGCCGGTATGCGGTATATTCCTTTTTCAAAAATCACTCATGTATTTAAACAATTCGGTACGGTTAAAGATAATATTTCAAATAAGTCGATTAGTAAAATCAAAAAATTGAAACCGGTAAATACTATCGGGAAAAGAAGTATTTACTATAGTTTTTACATGACCTATAAAGACAGGATTGATATTACCAATAAAATAGCAATAGCGAATGGTTATAGAAGGTTGTTGTTTCCTTTTGAAATCAATCATTCATACGGAAAGAGCCCTGACTGGATATATCCGGGAAATGTGCTAGTGATGCCTGATCAGAAAAGAGTTGTTGTAAAAGAAGGCGATGTTTTATGGCGAATCTGTGAAACCTATTTATATGAGCAGATGAATAGGGATGAAAAAATAATTGTTGATACGATTAAAAAAGTTGAAAAAAAAGAACTTGAGGTTGCCGAAGCACGGATTATTTTTATGCAGATTAATAGTAACTCTGACTCCGAGATGTTAAGAGCTTTTTCAGCGTTAATTATGATACAGGATAATCTTTCAGATTGGGTTTATATCGATAATCGTTTTAAAAAATTCTAATACCGAGGTCAACTCGTTTTAAATGAGTTGTGTCTAAATCTATATGTCGTTTACAATATTGTTTTGTACTCGGGCTGTCAGGAAATCCGTTTATCAGGTGTTTTTCAGTTTTTTTGAGTTCATTAATAGCAAATTTTCTTTTTAAACATAATGCAAGAAGAGTTAAAAGCGGAGCGTTTTTACCATTTTTCCGTATTTCATTTGATACAAACTCAATAGTTTTTTCCGTTTTTCCATCATAATATAAAAGTGTATAACTCATCATTCGTAAATACGGGTGAAGTTGAGTTCGTTTTTCGCTTTTTACTGCATATTTTTTAATTGATTCTAAAGACAGTTCGTAACGTGAAAGGTTGACGTAGATGACTGCTTTGTATAATTCCACCCGGTGAAAATCAGGATTGGATTTTTCTATTAACCCGCATATTTTTAAGGCTTTATGGATTTTCTTCCTTTTATAAAATACGATAAGCAATTTATATAATGCCGGTAAATAAAGCGGATTTAATGAGAGTGATTGGGTGAGATGAAAAATGCTTTCTTTTTGGTGACCAAGTAAAAGATGTGCCTGACTGAGTAAAAAAGATGTGGTATGATTTTTCTCTGATTTTGTTAAAATTGCTATTGCTTTGTTAAAGTTTCCTGTTCTGATAAGAAAATATCCGTAATAATATACAATGGTGGAATTATGAGGTTGTTTTTCATAAATTTTACTTAAATAATAAACAGCTTGATTTTTCATTTCTTTTTGAATAAATAAATCAACTAAGGAATTAATCGTATGTGGATCATCACTTATTTTATTATACAGTGTATAATAATAATGTGTTGCAAGGTCTATATCCGGTTGAATATCTTTGTAATAACGACCTGTAGCTTCTAAAAACAGTGTATTTTCACCGAATATTTTCGATAAGTGAGTAAATTGAGCCTCGAAATTTTTAATTTTATTTGAAAATATTGCAGCATAATAATGCAATAACAATGTTTTGTTATCAAAAATTCCATATTCTATAAACTTTTCAGATCGGGCATACGCTTCAGAAATTGTATTGGATTCAATAAGCAATAATAAATAACTATTATTTATTAAAATGTTTTTATCAGTAATTCTATAAATAAGTTGAAATGCTTTTAATGCTTTTTCAGGTTCCCCGATTGAATTACGGGCAATTGCAACAAGATAGAGAAGCATTTCATCGTAATAGTTTTTTTTGTATAATTGTAATAGTATTGGAATTGCTTCTTTGTATTTTTTGTTTCTTATTAATGCATAAGCGAAAATATTTGAAAATTGTTCATTTGAGTGAGAAGTTGTTATCGTATTTGATGACAGTAATTTTTCAAGTTTTTCAGTTTGATCTGTTTTATTATATAAATATGACAATGAAAGCTCTATTACTTCGGTTTTGTAATAATTTTTCAATTTTTCAAAAATATCTATAGCACTGTAATATTTTTTTAATTCAATATAAATTGATCCAATTTGAAACAATGATTGATACATAGCAGGATTAACTTTCAGTGATTTTTCAAACAGTTCAATTGATTCTTCATGTTGTCCGTTTGAAAATAAATTGATACCAATGTTATATAAAACTGCTGAAAAAAGATTGATAAATTGTTTTTTATTTCTTAAATCGCCAGGTGTTTGGTCAAGATGCTGGTTAGCTTTTTTATAGTGACCCAGATGAAAATATGATAACGCAATAAACATATGTGCTGATGGCATAGAATGTGTAATGCGCTCTAATATTTGAATTGATTCTGAATACCTTTTTGTAAATAATAAGGTTCTTCCGTAATAGTAGGATGTTAATTCATGGTCAGTCAGATTGGTATGAGCAATTGTAAAAAAATTATGAGCTATTGAATAATTTTTTTTAATAAAATGAATTCTGCCCAGATAATAATATGCAATCGAAGCGTCCGGGTTTTCCTGTAAGTATTGATTAAAAGCAATAAGAGACTCATCATATAATTTAGAATGAAATAAATTAATTGCATCTTTAATGTTTTTTTTCTTATTTTCTGATTTCATTGGTGACCTTAATAAAATTATCGGAATAATAATTAATAAATTTTAAAAAATGTAGTATAAGTTTATTTGAAGTTTTAAAGTAATTCGGAGAATAGTATGTTTATAAGTGTTGTATATGATGTTGTATCAACAGATTCTAAGAAGAAAATTTCAGATGTTCTGAAGCAATTCGGATTAAAAAAAATAATGGATACTTTGTATGAAAGTTATGATTTTCCTGTCGGAAAACTTGGTAATTTAAAAAAAGATATTTCGAATGAGCTTGATATGGATGATAAACTCAGGATCTATCAGTATCCGCTGGAAAGTAAGTTTAAAGTAAGCTACATTGAGGAAAAAAAATGGAAGCGCCTTTCAGTTGAAATTTAAAAATTGAGGTTATTATGCGTTTTTTAATGTGTTTTTTATTAACTATCGTTTCGTTTACTCTTTATTCAAATGATACTGTATTGTTTTTTGAGGATTTTAATAATCTTGATTCCTGGAAATCAATAAAGTTACCTCTGGCTAAAAATCCTTCACAGTATTCAATTATTACTGATAATGATCAGCATTATTTAAAAGCATACAGTAAAAATGCAGCATCTTCATTGCAGTCACAGGTTGTTTTTAATGTGTATCAATATCCGGTCGTGAAATGGCGTTGGAAGATTGACAGGGTTCTTGATAAGGGTGATGTGACAAAGAAAAATGGTGATGATTATCCGATAAGAATTTATATAAATTTTGTGTATAAAAAAGAAATGAATCATCCTGGTTTTGCTTTTAAGCATAATTTTGTGAAAGCAACGTATGGATTAGAGATTCCGCGGTATAGCCTCAATTATATCATTGAATCAAAAAATCAGAAGAAAGTATTTTATGATAACCCGTTTGACCCTGATGACTCAAAAATTATTATTAAAAGGTCAAGTCAGGAGTCTGTTAGCATCTGGTTTGATGAGTCAATCAATATTGTAGAAGATTTTAAAAAAGCATTCGGTTTTGATCCACCGTTGGAAGCGTATGTTGCCATCATGTGTGATACGGATAATACCGGAGAAGAAGTTTCGGCGTATATCGATTATGTTGGTGTTTACAAAGAATAAATAATTGAATTATTTAGTTTTTAATGATAATACAGAGGTGCTTAATAATCACTGCATTTTTACTTTAAAAAGATTAAGGATAATCAGGTAATGAAGAAAATTTCAATATTGATATTATTTTGTGTTTTTTCCTTTAAAATACATTCTATTGTAGCATATAATAATTATTTTGATCCCGGTCTGGTTGAAAAGAATGGCGTTTTTGACCTTAATAAATACTTATTTGATAACTATATAATGGGTTTTGCAAGTCATGGACTAAGCGGAGCTGACGGTTCAACCGTGTATGATGAAGCCGGTGCAAAACTTCATTTACGATATGCACCTGATGAGTTAAAAGGGTTTTATTTTAATGCAGATTTATATATGAGTAAAATTACTGCCCAGAAACTATCCGGTGATGCAGCTGACTGGTGGGGTGGGAATATGCCTTTTTTCGGAGAAACTTATTTCGGGTTTCAATCAAAAATATTTGATTTTTCATTCGGGTTTCAAAATCTGAAATCGTCAGATACAATATATCATAATGTAATGATAGACAGTTATTCCGGTGCATTTTTTTCGTACAAATCAAATCTTATGATAACTAAGTATTTTGATTTTCAAGTAGCGTATAATTTTATCAGATTTCATCAGGGCCCGTGGTATAATGGTGATGTAAATTATGATTATACCTATATGAATGACCAATGGAAAGAACATAAAGATGACGCAACATATCCGGGGCTTTTTGAGCCTAAATATGGTAAGAGTTTATATTTTCATAAGATTAATATAAGACCTGCACCGTGGATCAGATTTGGTCTTATGGAAACAGTCTTCTTTCTGGGCGAAAATATTAATCCTTATTTTGCCAATCCTGTGTTTTTATATTTTGCAATGGCAATGATTGAACAGTCATTAGCACAAAAATATGGTTCTAATCAGGGCACAAATGCTTCCTCAATTATGCTTGGTTTTGATTTTAATATTGGCTTTGATGGCTGGAGATTGTATGGTGAAATGATTGTTGATGATGCAAATGGTGAATACGTCACTTTTGATCAGCCAAACCATCCCGATAGAGTGGGCTTTGTTATAGGTGGAGAATTGCGGGGGTATTTATTTGATAAATACCTCTCTATACCGCGAAATCTTTCGTTTTTTATCAGTAATTTATTTGTTAATCTTGAGTTTGCCGTGGTTTCACGATATACGTATTCAAGAGATCATATGTTTTATTACGAATATGTGAGAGATGAATATCCATATACTTATTATCCTGCACATTTTAAAGATCAAGTTGATGCAGTAACTGGTAATCTAATTTACCCGGAGTATGTAGAGTATACTGAGGCTCAAAGGAAACGAACAAATCGTGAAGGTAACTTTCTTGGATATATGTATGGTAATAATGCCGATAGTTTTGATATTGCATTCGGCTGGAGAAATGATTTATTTAATGTTGATGATTCAACAGCCGGTTATATAGTTGACCGGTATTATGAAAGTCAGAAAAAGAAGTTTGAACACAACAGGTTATTTAAACTTCAATTTCATTATAGAAGATATCGGCTTGGTGAATATCGTGATGTTTCTGTTCCTTATTATCAGAATCAACATTTTTTATATGATCTTGATCCTTTTACTGATTCAGATAATAATACAATTACAACTGATGATAAAACTAATTTAACAACCGGTTTTGTTGATATAGTTGTTGAACAGGGTGATATTTTTGATATTAATCTGTATGCTGATATTGTAAGGTTTAACAGGTTTGTTCTTGGTGTTGAAGGGAAAGCAGAGTTTAAGTGGGTTACTGCGTATCCAAATTCGAGTTTACAGAAAACTGATTTTGTTGCTAAATTTGATATTGGTTTGATATTAGGTTTTTAATATGAATAATGTGGTGCTGTTAGCCGGTGATTTAACGCTGGATTTAGTGTTAAACGACAATCAATTTGATATCAGAGCCGGTGGTTCGATTTTAAATACATCTTCAGTATTAAAAAAACTTGGCCATGATATTGATATTTATTCGAGAGTGGGCAATGATATTCCCGGTCAGATATTATTGGATTATATGAAAAATAATCAAATTCCCATTAATCATATAGTGACTGATACTCAATTTAGAACATCAGTAGCATTCTGCAAGTTGGACGCAGAGCATATTCCATACTATAATTTTTATAAAGACTCCACACCATTTTTGTTAAAAAATATTTCAATAAATACCAATGTTTCGTTATTTCATTTTGGCTCATCATTTGCATACAATGATTCATCTTTTCCTATAATACAGAAAATAATCAAAGGTTGTAAAAAAATAAATACACCGATTTCGTATGATTTGAATTTGCGTTGTTCATTGCCGGATAGGTTACGAAGAAGAGTGTTATCAAATATACGAAAATCTGATTTTGTAAAGGGGGCAATTGAGGATTATTATTATTTATTTAAAAGAGAGAGTATTCAGGAAATTGTTTCTTTTCTCCGGTCATCAGGTGTTTTAACCGGCATTATTACTAAAGGGGATCAAGGTCTCGTGTTATTTAATTCAAATGAAATTGTTGACATCGGTATACAGAAAAAAGTTCAGAATGTCAGTACTATAGGTTGTGGTGATGCATTTAATGCCGGTGTTATATCAGCTGTTTTAAGACAGGTGAAAGATAAAACAGAAATAAAAAAGATATATCAGGATATAGTTCAAATGAAGATGATAGCAGAATATGCTGTTAGTGTTGTCTTTTCTTATCTGTCAGGGCTTTAAGCAGTGTGCCGATGGTAAGTAAAATCACACCACCAACGAGTCCTTTCCAGCCAAGGAATGTGAAAAAAGAAACAATAATTGCAGACAGTATAACACCAAGAGAAATGTAAATTAACGATTCTTTCAGTTTTAATTTAAGCAGATAGGATAGTAAAGAGCCTGTCCATGCACCTGTAACAGGTAATGGTACTCCAACAAAAAACATAAGACCGAGTTCTTCATATTGCTTGATAGATTCACTTTTCGCCATGGTTATGGAAAAGACTGTATCAATTATGTAGTTGAGAATTTTTACTTTTCTGAACAGTTTTTCAAGATATTTAAGAGCAATGAGAATAAAAAAAACAGGAATTATATTTCCGATAATCGATATCAGTATTACTAAAAAAGGATTTAAATTGAAAAACAATATACCAACGGGTATAGCACCCCTTAATTCGATAATTGGTATCATAGCAGTAATAAAAATGATTAGATATGGATTGATGCCAAGTATATCAAGTTTATAAAAAATTGTATCTTTTAATGAAACTTTGTATGTAGATTTTGCAAGGATTTGTTTTATTTTGCTTACATTATTTTCTGAGATGTTATTATGGACTATGCCGTATTTTGAGTCGGGAGCAGTATTGTAAAATTGCAAAATAAATTCAATTTCTGATGTTGTGAGAGTTGATTGTGATTTTTCATTAAATAATATAGTATTAATAATATGAGGGAGCTCTTCTGAATACGAATTAAATGTCAGGAAAAAGAAAAAGAAAAAGGATAGAATTGTTATTAGATATTTAATCATTATTAACCTCATTTCGTTATTAAATATCATTAATGAAATAATAAATCAAATGAATTTGAAAGTCATTGAATAATATAGTAAAATGTAAACATGTCAGGTAGCGTGGTGGTAAAAATGGAAGTTATAAACGATTTTGAGAGAAAGACTATTTTATATATTGAAGATGAACCATATAACAGATTGTTAGTAAAAAAGATATTAGGTTTACATCAAATTGATGTCCTGGAAGCAGAAGATGGTTTATCTGGTTTAGAGATAGCACAAAGAAGAAAAGTTGATTTAATATTACTGGATATTAATATGGAAGGTATGAACGGGTATGAAATTGCAACCCGTTTGAGATCTATTGAAATGACCAAAGAAACGCCACTTGTTGCGTTAACGGCAAATGTTCTTCAGCGAGCAAGAGACAGGTCACTTATTTCGGGATGTGACGGGTTTATTACAAAACCTATTGATCAGGAGACGTTTATTCCGCTGATCAATGAATATATGAACGGAAGGAAAGATTTTGTTGATTCAAATAAAATTGAACAATTGATGAAAGAAAATAATAAAGAACTTGTTTATCATTTAGAAAAAGAAATCAAAGAGTTAAAACGGGCGAATGATGAATTAAAAGAGTTGGATAAGTTAAAATCTGATTTTATTTCATTGGCATCACATGAGTTAAGAACACCCTTAGTGACAATTGTCGGGTATACCGGTTTATTGTTAAGTAAAAGACTTGGAGACATAGCTCCGAATCATGAGAAAATATTAAAAATTGTTGAACGAAATTCAAAAAGACTTGAAAAAATAGTAAAAGATCTTTTTACATTAAATATGATAGATAAAGATTCTGATTTTCTCGAAAAATCAGAGGTTTCTATTCCCGAACTTGTAACGGATGTTATTGATGATTTACTTCTTGTTTTTGAAGAGAGGGAATTGACTTGCAATTATCATTTTGAGGGGGAGATACCCAAAGTGTTTTGTGATGATAATAAAATAGCTCAGGTTATTGATGCTGTCATGGGGAATGCAATTAAATATACACCAAATGGCGGTACAATTGATATGTATGTGAGATACCCGTCTAATAATATTTTAAGACGATTTGATCTTGATGCAGAAAAGTATGTTGAAATAGTCATAAAAGACTCAGGTATTGGCATTCCGGATAATAAGTTAATCAAAATATTTGACAAATTTGTTGAGCTTGGTGATATTGAAAAACACCATAGTTCAGATGTTGAATTTATGGGTGGGGGAACAGGGTTAGGTCTTTCAATAAGCAAAGCAGTGATTGAAAAACACCATGGTGTTATTTGGGCTGAGAATCGAAGATCATCTCAAGGGGCAAAATTTTATATAATTTTACCGATTAAGTCCGGTTATAATGATTGAATTGGTATAATAATTTTAAAACCATGCTGAGTTTTTATATTTGATTGTATGACATCAAGCTCTGCAGCCCATTTTTTCCCATAGAGGTAATGTATTGTTCCATTGTATTCTTTTATAAGTTTTTCAATAAACATAGGTGCAAGACTTCTTTTCCCTTTAAGTATTTCATCAAAGGAAAAATAATCAGATTCAATGTAAATAGGTGTTGATGTGTCATGGTAATAAAATAAGAGTGCTTTGTCGTTAATAAATAAATCAATGTTAATTTGTCTGTTTGTTACTGATTTCATACCTTTTAAAGAAAATTGAAAGAAATTATCGAGAATTCTGGTAAATATACCTTGGGGTAGTTTTAGTATTGTGTCGTCTTTTAAATTATTATTAATAATAATTTGTTTGTCGTTTATTATGTCGAAATTCTGTTTAATAAATATTTCATATTCTTTTTTGATGAAAACGGATTCAATTGGCATATCAAGTGTATCCATCATAAAATAATCAATATTTGATAAAAGTTGTTCTATATGCATTCCTGATAAAATAATATTTTTTATATATGATCTGACTTCTTCGTTGATCGATTCATCAATTTGTAAAATTGATGAAAAACCGATAATAATATTAAGAGGGTTTCTAATATCATGAATAATCTGAGGTATTGCTTTTCCAAAATATTTTTCTTTTTCTTCTTTGTTCATAAAAACCTTTATTATAATTATTTTCCAACAATGAGATACGTATAAAACTTTATCATATTATATTTATTTTTATCTAAAAGGCAAGCATAAAGCATTAATTTTTATATTTAAATTTTGAATAACATCTAAAGCCATTTTATTTGTAATTTTGTCCCGTGGTTCGCTGTGTGCGGGGGCATCACCTATAATAAAAGCAGTTCTTTTTGCGTCATTATTAAAATTTACTTGACTTAAATTATACATTGCTTCATTGAGTGCTTCTGGAACATCCTGTCCGCCTTCAATTTTTTCGGAATATAATTGATTGAAAATATCATCCATATTATCAGATAGTTCAACAATTTTCGTAATATATTTTTCACCATAATCTCTATAGAAAATAAATCCTATTCTAAAATATTTTACTTTTTTTGAAATCTCAATACAGATTTCAGGAAAAACTTTTTTGAAAGAAGGAAATTCTTCAATCATTGATGAAGTAGTATCAATTAAAAATACAATATCCTGTTTAGGAGCAATGCTGATATTCTCAGGAATTATTTTTTTAAAGAAATCATCGTTATTATCATCAATGTTTTTAATTATTATTTTGCCGGTATTTTTCATATCTTCTAAAAATTTTTTGTTATATCGCGCATCGGTAATAAATAAGTCCAGTGTAATCCATTGATCTTTAAATTGACCTTCATAATTAGCATATTTTTGTTCAAATATTCTTAGATTTATTCTTATTCCCGGTTTTATGTTGATTTCACCTTTTCTGCTCCAGTCATATCCAAATAAAACTTTTTCAGGTAAAAAATATCTAAAAGCCTGTCCTAGTGTTTCGTGTTTTTCCGTCGTTGAGTCAACAAGAAAAAACGCATCATATCGGGTGCTGAGTTCTTTTCCATCAAGTATTCTTTTTTCATCGCTATTGGCTTCAAAGTATTTTTCAGTTCTTAATCCATAATTAGTCTTTTTGCTATCTGCCCATTTTTGCGATTCTGTTAAAAGTATTGACTCGATATCATCTTTTTTTCTGATAAATAATTCGTATCCGCTGTCAGATTTAGTAAATACATAGTCATTCTTATTGATTATGGGATTCCATGCAAAACAATTTACTGAAATAAGAATTAATATGGTACTGTATAAAATTATTATATTTTTCATATTAAAATTGTCGGACAAAAGGAGTTTAAATATAATGAGTAAAAACTATAAACCATTACTTTTTTATGTAATGTTTTTATTCTTAACCATTTTGTTGATTGTAATTTTTAAATTCAATCAATTTTTGCGATGTACATACAGTATACTTGGATTTTTAGGAATATTTTTCTTTTTATTTATTGTATTCATATTTGATCGTCTATTTCGTAACTCAGAACGAAATGAATTAAATAAGCATTTATATGATACGTTGTTAGGGGGCGATCGATCTCTTATATTTAACTTTATTATATCAGTGACAGGTTCATTTTCGGAGGAATTGTTTTTTAGGGTTTTCTTATTTTCATTGTTGCATATAGTTATAGGATTAAATGCTTATGTGACAATTGCGATTATTTCTATTTTATTTGGGGTGATGCATTTTACTCAAGGTAAATTAGTGTTCATTTTGTCGTTATTGTCATCTATTTATTTTTTTTTACTTATGATTATAACAAAAAGTTTTGTATATCCGGCAATAGCTCATACTCTATTAAACTTTATAGAGTTAGAATTGATACGAATTGAGAAAAATAAAAAAAAACCTGCATAATGCAGGTTTTTATTATGTATGTATTACGCTTCTGTTGTAGCGACAGGAGCTTCTGTTGTAGTTCCTGAAATAGAAACAATAACTTCATCAAGGTGTGTTAAAATTTTATATTTTTTATCTAAATTTAAATCTTTAACATGAATGTTTTGATTCAAGTCAAGTTTGGAAATGTCAATATCTAAATGTGTTACAATATCAGCAGGTTTACATTCAACTTCAATTTTACTTAAATGAGTATCGAGAACCCCGCCTTTTTTAACACCTATAGGTGAACCAATAAGGGTAAGAGGTATTGTAACATGAGTGTTTTGACCTTTTTTAAGTTCAAAAAAATCAATATGAATAAATTCATTTCTTAAATAGTTTTTATCATAGTCCTTAATTAAGGTTTCATATGATTTTCCTTCATAAACAAGAGTTATAACTGTTGATTTTGTTAACTTAGGATACATTTTCATAAATGATCTTGAAGTGATTAATATATTAGTATTTTTACCTTGACCATAGATGATTGATGGGATAAAACCATCTCTTCTATATCTTTTTGATGCTTCTTTTTTTAGTAGTTCTCTCTTTGTAGCTTCTAAAACAAATTCTGACATTTAATGTATTCTCCTTAAAAAAAACAAGATTGTATCAATTATATGCACCGGAAAGGTGAAAAAAACTGGGTCGGCAGGATTCGAACCTGCGGAATGACGGGATCAAAACCCGTTGGCTTACCACTTGCCGACGACCCAATAATGTGCGCATTATAGTAGTATTTCTTAATGATGTCAAGAGTGATTAAACAATTAAAATCTGAAAGAAACTGCTTGAATCTTATAACCTTTTCCTTTTAAAATATCAATACTTTTATTTATTTTTTCGTTATTAATTGCAAACCCCATCATTGTTGAGCCGGAACCTGACATTAATACAGCATCGAGTCCGGTTTTGAGCATTTCATTTTTAATATTAAACAATGCAGGGCATTGTTTAAATATTGGGATTTCAAATTTATTGTAAAGAGAATGAATTATTAATGGGATGTTGTTGGATTGAATACCCGTAACCATGTTATTAAACATTTTTTTTGACGAGTAACTTTCGCAGGAGAGTTTCATTTCGTCTAAATATTTATAAGCATCAGAGGTTGGTACTTTTTCATCCGGGATAACAATGATTGCATTTAAATGTGTCATCGGTGTTTTTATTGGTGATAATAGTTCTCCATAACCAAAAACTTTTTGAGTTTTAGACTGAATAAAATAGGGGACATCAGCTCCAATCGTTTTTGCTATTTTAATTAATTCTTTTTTTGAAAATTCATTTTTGTTTTGTTTATTTAGAATTTTTAAAATAGCAGCGGCATTTGATGAACCGCCACCCATTCCGCCACCAATTGGGATTTTTTTATTTATATCAATATGTATTCCTATTTTTGGTCTATTTGAAAAACGATAATAAGCTTGATACGCTTTTGTTAATAAATTATCGACCGGAAGATTATTTTCTTTGTCAGTTACTTCAATGGTTTTAGTCTCATTTATTGAATAGTCTAATGTGTCAAATAAGTCTGTTTCAAGAAATATGCTTTTTATACCATGGTATCCATTTTTATAAACGGATACAACATCAAGAAATATATTTACTTTTGCATAACTTTTATAAATCATTTTTTTTCCTTATTATAAAGGGTGTCCTGTAGATTTTTTTATTTCAATATTTACAACTTTGATATTTAATCCAGTAAAATCATTAATTTTATCTTTAATGACGTTTTGGAGTCGTATAAAGTCTGATGGATTGTTTGACGAGTAATTAGCAGCCACATCAAGATGTATCGCATAATTTTCCGGAGTTTCATCGAGTTTTACTTTTAATACCACTATATCGGTTGAATATTCTGCAACGCAGTGGGTTATCATTTGAACTATAGCTTCTTCCGAAATTGAAATTTTACCTTCAGTTCCAAAGTTTGGTCTGATTATTGTTTTTTCGTAGGTTTTTTGTTTTTTTGTTCTGAATAAACCGCTCGTTTTTTCGTTGTTAAACATATGAAGGGCATGTAAAACTAAATTCGGATATTTTTTTTTAACTTCAATTAAAGGAATCGGTATGACATGTTTTCCTTCTTTTACTCTGCTTTTTCTTGCTGTTTTTATTTCTTCTTCAGTTGCAATGTCTTCAATTTTAATAATTTTAACCGGTGATTTGAGATGAAGTCTCTCCATTATTTTGTAAAACATATTATCACTTGTTGCTAATATTAATATTGAATTGTATCGTTCTTCAATTAACTTTTTTCTTACTTCACGGGCATGTTTTGTTTCAAAAAAAATTGCCCGTTTTACTGCCGTAATATGAAGTTTCTCTTCTTTTGCTGATTTACCTGCTAAGATTTTTTGTCCTTTCAGCAGTAATCCATCATCAATTATAAATTGTATATTATATTTTTCAGCTACAAGGAAAGCTCTAAAACTTTTACCGGTTCCAGGTCCGCCAACAAGACCGTATATTTTTTTAGGTTGTATTGCCCAAATAAGATCTTTGAAAATATTAGCCATTACTTAATACCCCATGCATTATATATATCAAAAAATATTAAAAAAATCTAATTAAATTAGTGTTATTGCAAAACATACACCAGTTTATAGAAAAAAATGAAATTTTATTAGAGCTTCTTGCAAAAATACTCTTTTTTATCTCGAATTTTTTCAAGAAGCTTTTTATAATGCGATTTTATCGCATATGGCGAAAACATAAAAAAAGTACCCTTTTTTTTCATCGAGTACTCTTTATTTTTGTAAAAGCCTCATTACATATAATTTTTTTTCACCATAAATTTGACATATTAATTAAAAATTAGTATTATATCAATATGAAAATATTCAAACGTTTTTTATTGTTAATTATTGTTTCTTTATTTTCCGTCTCATGTGCTGATCCTGAAAGTGAGATTGGTGAAGTGAGTATTTTATCGGTAAAACCAGTCGGAACTCATGATATTCAACCATTAGAAACTTCAGATCAGTTAAATGTAGAAGTTGTTGCAGTACTTGATAAATTAACAGACTCTGCATTAACTACTTCTACGTGGATAATCGAAAAGATTAAATATGATATAGATGATGAATCTCTGAAAACAGAAAGTATTATATCTTCTGAAGACTCTGAAACTGCATATTTTCTTGAAACATCAAAAGATGGTTTAACCGCTTTTATTTCTTTTTATCATCACGGAAGTTACAGAGTAACTTACTCAGTTACTGATTATCAAGTTGTAAAGAATTATTCTATCATTATTAAAAATGGTGAACCGGAATTTCCTCATTTGTTTTTATCATTAAATTTATATGAAAATGAAAAAAATAAAATTCTTGAGTATCGGGGGGCAATCAATTTGGAAGTTTCCGGTGAAAGTGGCGTAAATATAATTAATGATTTGACGGTCGATAGAGTTGGTTCTTCATGGTATGATACAGATATTTCGTTAAATCCATTAAAATCTTTTACTATTCAATCTGGTATTCCAGTTGTATATGATGATAATACTAATGATATACAATTATTATCAATTGATCAAATATTAAAAATATCAGATGAATCAGGCGAGTTGACAGAAATTAAAAGTCAGATTGATGTTACCGGTAATAAACTTACAATTGATTTAATTGATAAAAAATCATTTATTTTGTCTGATGTTTATACTGTTTTGCATTATTGGATAAAAGGGGAGAAAGATGATGAGTATAAGTTTCTTACTAAAACAATTAAAGGTGATGAATATCCTGTTTTTGAAGAAATAGAAGATGATGGAGTACATTCTGCAAAGCTCTTTATCGGAAATATTGGTGTCTTTTACAGTAATACCAGGACATTTACTTATTTTAGTGTTGAAGGTTTAAGAAATTCATTTGTTGATATAAAAAATATCAGACCATTTCCAAGTTTACCTTTTGGATATCTGGTAGGTAAATTAGGTGACTCGGGAATCCCTTTTCCAATTGGTGCTTCTTATGAATTTATTGAAAAAACAAGTGAACCCGTTTATTATTATGATGGTGAGGAATTTGTTTTAAATAAATAATAATTTCAAAAAAAATTATAGAAAGCTTCTTGCAAAAATATTCTATATTATCTCGAATTTTTGCAAGAAGCTTTATATTTAAAATGGTAAGTATACTGATATTAGATTTTAGAGCTTTTCATTTTATTTCCATTTTTTGATAGTTTGTTTAAAATTGTTGAATCATAACGCAGGATTTTATCTTTTCGTATTGTATTTTGGTTGATTGTTTCTTCTATAATAGTCGTTATTAAATCTTTGAATTGCAGATTATTATATTCCCATAGATAAAAACTAAATGAACCGGGAATTGTGTTAACTTCATTAACAAATATGTGTTCTTTATTTTGATCTAATAAAAAATCTACTCTTATAACACCATTACAGTCCATTGTTTTATAAATTAGTTTCGTATATTCTGAAATATGTTTTTTTATCTCATCTGATACTTCAGCAGGGATTTTTCTTCCCATGCTACTCATACCTTTGGTTTTTCCATTTGAATTAATATATTTATCTTCAAATGATAAAAATGTATCCCATCGAACCGGTTCTTCAAGTACCGAGGTTAATACTTCTTTATTTTTCATAATTGCAGAGCAATTGATTTCTACAGAAGGGCTTATTCCTTTTTCTATAATAATTCTATAATCGTATTGACTTGCAATAGTAACTGCATTTATAAGCTCATTTTCATTATTCGCCATTGAAATCCCAATTGAAGAGCCAAGATTAGCCGGTTTAACAAAAACAGGATAATCAAGGGTGTAATGCACTTTTTTTATCATTTCGGTCTTGTTTGATAGCCAATCATCTTTAGTAAACCAAATATATGGTAGAATAGGTAAGTTTATGCCTTGGAAAATACTTTTCATGACTATTTTATCCATGCCCGCTGCAGAACCAACAACTCCACTTGACGTGTAGGGTATGTCCAGAAAATCAAATATCCCTTGTAATCTTCCATCTTCTCCAAAATTACCATGACATGCGACAACTATAGCATCAAATTTATTTAATATATTTTTTTTATTTTTTCGATCTAAATCAGGGGTGAATTTTTTTCCATATTTTTTTTTCCAGTCTTTATAAATAGAGATGTCCCGTAATTTATCGCCGTAAAACCAATCTCCATCTTTGTCTATATACAATGGGGATGCTTTATAAAGATTTGTATCCATATTATCCAGGATTTGTTGCCCTGTAATAATTGAAACCTCATGTTCTACTGACATACCACCGTAAATTACTGCAATATTTTTCATATAATCCCCTTTTTTAAAGACATTACTGTCTAACTTATTTTATTAAAAAAATCAATAGAACCCATGATTTTTTTAGTTTCATTTTTTCTATATTGGTGTTTAATCATCATATTATAGCTTTCTACTGATTAAGTCTGTTCAAATATTTGCTTTTATTGTATTGATATACTATGAGGTTTTTATGGTATATAAAAAGTTTTTTAAATTGAGAGCGTTACCGGGGGGCGTTTTATTTTTTATTTTTTTCGCTACAACATTATATCGGGTAAATACAATAGATCAGCAATTACTTGCTGATCAGGTACAGGTTTTACTCATTCAAAGTTACGGGAGACTATCAAATCTTTCCCCGATTGAAAAAATTGTAATAGAAATGGGGCGTGCAACTTTTGTTGATAATGTTAGAATCTGGAGACTATATTATAATGACATTTCATTAATTCCGATAAAACTTCATCCGCAGATTAAAAAAGTGTCAAATATTATTCATAAATATGGTGATGAAAGTGAAGCGTTTTTATTTGATGTTTATTTAAAAGAACTGACATTTTTAGGGTATAGAAATATAGATTATTATTACCAGGCATTACTTGCAATGGATTCTTTAAAGGATACAAATATTAGTCTTGAGGATATTGAATATGCAGTCTCATCACCACAGTTTTATAAGAAGAAAATCGAATTATTTGAAAGAGAGGCTGTATTAAAAAAAGAGATAAGGCTAATTATGAATTCTGAAAAACTTAAAAGACGATTAGGAATTTATATTTTCTTTTATGATTTTTTGAATAAAATAAGAGATAAAATTATAGCGAGTGATCTTGAATATTCTCATAAACGATTAATGAAAAAATAAACTAAAGTGAGGCTCTTGCAAAAATCATAATTACATTATTTTTCCTCCCGCTGATACGCAATAAAATTGCGTTAAGCAGTGTTTCGGGGTACCGAAAACTGTACCTGGTCGTAACGAGTACATTACTGCTCGGGCATGCAACCTGAGTAGCCTCATTCAAAAATTCGAGATTTAAAGAGTGTTTTTGAATGAAGCTCAAGTTTTTATTAATTAGTAAGCATTTTATTTTTGATTTTCTTCAACAATTCTTTAACTTCAACATCATGTTCATATTCAGCTCCGAAATGAAGCCCGATTTTTATATTACCGGTAATATTATCTGTTTCCTGCCATCTGACTAAAACCGGGAATTGTTTAATAACGGTGTTTTTTCCATTTTCATTTTTCTTTACAAATCTGATTTTCAGTTTATTTAACTCCGCTGATGATATTTCAAATTGAAGAGGAATCATTACATGAATACCAATACCACCTATAGCTATATCAATGAAATCAGCTGATAGCCATTTATCATCATCTTTAGAGATTTGAATTTCAACATCACCGGCTTTTGTTTTTTTATGATGTAAAGTATTATCATCTGGTTCGAAAATTTCATTTAAATCCGGTAATTCATCAAGCATATAATCTCCAGGTAATTAATTATTTCGATTTATATTTTGTACTGATTATTTCAATCATTTTTTTTAGTATCGGATCATTTTGTGATTTAATCGAGCAGTCCTTCAATATATCACTTCTTTCTTTTAAAAAATACCGGTAAAGATTGGCGGAGCTTTTTTCAGAAGATATTTTTACGACTGAGCGCATTTCATCTCTTGTTAAAAATTTTCTTGAATTCCGCATGATAAAAATGAAGTTACTTTTATCTTTTTCTGCTTCAATAACAAAATCATCAGCAGATTTTATAGAAACTTTTGTTTCAGTTCTTTTAGTTTTTGATGTAACTGCACTATTATTTGCTTTTTCAACTTCTGCGTTATATTTTATAATATTGGCTTGTTCTATTAAAAAAAGAAGCCCTTCGGTGTTGATTGTTTTTGTTAGTGCTGATAGTTGCTTTCTTAGTTTTCCGTTTTCTGAGAGTTCCCGCATAGTGTTACTCCAATATAATTTAAAGTTCAAAAGACTTAAATATTTGCCCGATATCAATCGTCCCGATATATCCGATTTCATCGTATTTATTTTTTAGTTTCAAATAAGCATCTTTAAATTCTTTAGTAATGCTGCCATTTTTTATTGCAGTATATGCTTCAATGTATGCTGAAAGTTCATCTGCTGACTTTATGAGCTTACCATCTCTTGGGTCATAAAAGTCCGCATTGTATTTTTCATTAATTTCTGTTGAAGTCGTATCAATAAAAACCCCATTTACCACAGCGTAATCAGAGAATTCGGATTCTGTGAATCTTTTAATTTCTTCTTTGATATTATCCGGTAGGAGTGGATATACAATTTCATTCATTTGTTCAGACTCACATTCTCTAATGATATCAGAAAGACCTGCAATAGAATTTTTCACTGGTGTAATAATATCTCTAGTCAGAACCTCGGGTAAATCATGAAATAAACCTGTAAATGTATTGTTATAGCATCTTTTTGTAGACCCGTTTTGAAGCATTGTAAAAATATAACTTGTTAGTGAAACAAATAAAGAGTGACCGAGAACGGATGTTTTTGGGAATCGTAATAGATTTGCCCATCGTGTTTGATATCGCAGTTGACCGCATAAATCAATAAAATCTCTATATGATTTATAGAGTGCTATTAATTTAACACTTTCTAAATCGTAATAGTTTTCCATTCTTGAATCAAACCATTTTCCAATGTAATGTATATCATATCCGTCAGGATTTGCTTTTTCAATTATGTTAAATTCCCATTTTGATGCATATATATGGGCAGCCCCAATTATTCGTTTGATTGTAGTATTATCATCAAGATTAAAATATGCATTATATCGATTGCAAAAATCAGTGCCGAGTGGTTCAATAATTGGTTTAATCTGCAATGTTGACCAGTCATTGAGTTCTTTTGCTTTTCCATGATCTTTTTTTATTTTATCAAGTATTGTTGGTTTTATATCAGTCATAATCAGTCGTTGTAAAAATTCAAAGAAGAACCCTTCAATGAGTCCGGTCCAGTCAATTGATGTCGTTTTTTCTTCTAATTTTCCAAGTAGATAAGCTATCATAAATTTATGAGCTTGTTTATCAAGCTCAATAAATTGTATCGGACGAAGTTTGTCATTCCATCTTTGCATATACGCCGCATCAAAAATTTTCAGCAGGAAATCCTTTAATATTAACATTTTTTTTCTCTTTTATTAAAGTATTTTTTGATAACCCGGTTTCTTATGTTAATTAGATATAAAGTTACGAATATAATAACAATTTGAAGAATTACCTCAAGAAGCAGGAAAATATAGAAGTTGATAATAAACGATAATCGGTAAAAAATAGCCTCAATTATAATAATCGTAAAAAGATACAGTACCGGAAGTATGTTTAACGTTATAATGTGTGACAATGCAAGTAGCAGGCTATTGTATTTTTCACTCAGTTTTATCATTCCTCTGCTTAAAAGAAATAAACTATAAAGAACTATTAAACCTATAACTATTTTATTGTAGAGCATCGGGTTTATATCTGATATTTTGTAAACCGGATAAATGATTAACACAGATACTGCTATAAACAATAAAAAGATAACAATTATTATTTTGAATACATAGGAAAGAGTTTTTAAAGAACTCATCGTAACCTCTACATTTTACTTATTGCTGAGTCTTTTAGAAAAGACTTTACTTAATGATATATATTTAATTGTTATGTGTCAACTGTTTATAGTAATTCAACTTGATTTTAATTCTTATTTTATGTATTATTTTTTCATCTTTTCTTACTATGGCCCGATTATGAAGAAATTTTTTATGTCGTTATATATTTTTATTCTTGCGTTTATATTGTATCAATTAATTCTGGGGAAAAATGGTCTATTAGAGGGGTATCGATTGACTAAAGAGGCACAGGCGCTTGACAAGTATATATCGTATCTCAAGATCGATAATGCAAAACTAAAAAATAATGTTGAATTTTTAAGGAAAAATCCCGGAGACAGGGAAGAGTTGGCTAATAAAATGGGTTTCTTTAAAGACCCGGTAACGCAATATCGTATTGTTAAAGAAGATGATAAGCCGGTTTTTAATATTTCACAAAGTGATAGTTATTTATCTGATTTTGTCGAAGCAAATATTAAAATTGAAACCATTAATAAAATTAGAATTTATATAAATATTGGTTTTTATACTATCGTGTCACTTTTTATTTTATTAATTGTCTTTGGTGGTAGTCGAGAATGAAAATTTTAATATACATATTGGTTTTATTTTCTTTTTCAAATTTTTTTTCTCCATTAAAAAAATATACAAAAACAGAAATGGTTATGGGGACGGTTTTGTCTGTAACTGCATTTCATACTCAAGGTGGCGAAAAACTACTTAATGAGTTATTTCAGTTGGCAGAATCGTATGAGCAGCTTTTTTCATCCCGAAGAGAAGACGGTGTAATTTTTGGTATCAACAAAAATAGCTCAGGTATACTAAAAGATGATAAAATCAGTGATTTAATTAATCAGTCCCTTTATTATGCAGTTTTAACCGATGGTGCATTTGACCCGGGGTTATATCGCGTTATTTCTTTGTGGGATATAGAAAGCAAGCAAATTATACCAAAGATTGAAGATATTGCTTTTGCAATGAAAGAGTCCGGTTATAAAAATGTAATTGTAAACGGAGAGCATTTGCAATTATTGCATAATGCGGGGCTTGATCTTGGTGCTATTGCAAAAGGTCGTATTATTGGACTTCTTGCTGATTTTCTTAAGGAGAAAGGTTGTTATGACTTTTTAATTAATGCTGGTGGTGATTTAATTGCCTCGGGTTTATACGACAAAAAACGGGAATGGAATATTGCAATAGCCGACCCGTATAATAAAAATGAAACAATAGGTTTTATTAAGCTCTCCGATAAATCCATTGTTACCTCGGGTGATTATGAACGGTATTTTATCGGAGATGACGGTAAAAGATATCACCATATTATTGATCCTGTTACCGGGTATCCTGTTGATAATGGTTTAAATTCTGTAACAGTAATTTCAGATAACCCTACAGAAGCAGATGCTTTGTCCACTGCCTTTTTTGTTATGGGGATTGACAGGGCATTGAAGTTGGCTGAAAAACTAACCGGTGTTGAAGCTGTTTTTATTAAAAAAGATGAACATGATGAAATACAGATTATCACAACTCAAGGAATAATTATGAAACCTCAAACCGGAAATGGATTTGAGTTTGGTATTAAATGAAAAAACGAGTGACAGAAATTAATCCGCACTCGTTTTTTTCAAAAATTCTCTCATTACAATTAAAATACTGTATAAAAACTCACTCTACATTCAATACCAAAGTTAATAATTGAAGATGTTTCAACAGCGATAATATATCGATGATCTACACATAATTCCGCACTTATTCTACCGCCAACTACTAAAGATACGTTATCATCAAAAAGTAATTTTTCTATACCGACAAAGATTCCCGGACCTGTATAAAATTTTTGTATTTTAAATATTGATACATTTTGATAGTATTCTGTGTATTCTCCAGGTCTGAAACTTGCACCTGCTTCAAATAATATTTTTAGTTCATTTATAGAAGGTGTTTTTGCCATAAAATTTAATAGTGCATTAAATGATAAAAAACTTCTACTTACGTCAGTAACCGGTATTTCTATGCCATAAGCTTTATATGCTACCGTCGGACCGCCGACTACACCAAAACCAACTAATATTGAACCACCGATTGACCATTCATTATCTAATGCATAAGCAACAGTAACCGGTACTTCAACATTGATTCCAAAACCAACAGACGTTTCGTTTGTTTCGGTATTAACAATTGTTTTAACATTAACGCCCATAATTGAGGGAATTAAATGAAGTCTTGCTGCTCCGCCTACTGAAAATTGAATTTCAGCAAACATAAAAACCGGTAAAAGTAATAAAATAAAAATAATTTTTCTCATTTTTTCTCCCTTGTAAAAATAGTAATATTTGTAAAAATAATTATTTAAATACCGTAAATTGTCAATTTCATTTACTTGGTTTTTTTTGTTTTTAATGTTAATTTAAGATTGGCCGTTACAAGGAAATTGTATTTGTAAGGGGTGTAGTGGTATTATTATTTCAAAATAATTTCAAAAATATATAAAAAATGATATTTTTGTTGTTTTTATATAATAAACAGTTATACTATAATTTATAGCTATTTTATTTTTTATGTTAAAAGTACACCTATGTTTCTATTATAAAAGTAATTATTCTTTATTCAAGGAAAAGACAATATCAGTGATATTGATTAATTAAATTTATGAGAAGTATAGGGGGAAAAAATGAGAAGCAGTTTATATCTGCCGGTTATTTTTTTTATTTTAGGGGTTATTTTTTTAACCGGATGTACAAGTAACGGGAACGATGAGAACAAAGAAGAAAATGTTTTTACATATATAGACCCGGAAATTGAAATTGAAAATGATGTAACGGCTGATAGTGTCAGAGCGGAATTCTGGGGGTTACCGGCAATACAGTTTAAAGGATTTCAACCTCAATATCATATAAAAGCATCGACAAATAATGGTGAGTTGGAAAATAGAACATGGAATGACAGTTCAAATAACATCTTTGAATATGGTCAGATTCTATTCAATACATCACATTATAAACAATCACTAATAACTGATGTGACGACTGATCAGTCGGGTAAGAAATCAGTAACAGTTAATGAAAAAGTTCTTTTTGCTGAAGAATACAAATTATTTAAACGAACTTCACCACCGCCTCTTATTATTGATAAAAAAGCATATACAGAAATAAAAACAATTCTTACGCTCGTTAATTTAGATTTACTGCCTGATTTTGAAAAATCATACATTTTGGATGCATCAAATGATGTGTATACCATAACAGAAGCTGTTTCAAACGATAGAATAAAAACCATTCTTGAAACAGGTGGTTTTATTGATAAAGAAATTGATCATGTTGTATACGACACGACAAATGATACGGTAATTATTCAATTAGATCATGAAGTAACCGGAGGCTTGTCTCTTGTTGATGGAGATAAAATTGCAGTAATTGCGACAAATAGGCCATATCACTGGCATAATAATTCAACTGATTATGTTGATTATTCGATTGTTGATTCACTTCCGGTTTCAAATGTGAGTATAGTAAATCAAGGCGATGCTGTAATTTCCATGGCAACCGGCATTAAGAGTGATCGAGCTAATACGCGAATTGTCGAGCCTGTAACTCTTTCTTTTACAGGTGATTCTCATATAATAGAAGGCACTTCAAACGGATGGTTTCAGAAAATGGTTGTTTATAAGGACAAAATTGTTTTATCCATGAAGTATTGTAAAGATGGAGATACAGCAAAAATGTTCTGGGATGCGAAAGATCCTTCAGGAAAAGCATTAATGCCTTTTATGCTTTTCTGGATAGCCATTGATAAACAATAAGGAGTTGCATAATGAATAAATTTATACGAAAATTGTATAGTCTGATGTCGATATTTTTTACTTTTATGATAGTGGTTTCCTGTACCCCGGTTGTTAATGAGATTGGTACAAAGATTGTTAATATAACAAAAACTAAAGAAAAATTGTCTGTTCCTGTTTTTACAATTATTCCTCCTGAAGGAAAAACCGAGGCTGATATTTCTGATAGTGACGGTAATTATTATGAAATTTTCGAGGTTAGCATCACTTCACCTGATGAAAATGCTGTTATCTGGTATACTTTTGATGGTTCAACACCGTCAAAAGATAATAAAATGGCTTTTCAATATTCAGCACCTGTTTCAATAACGAGATACAGACAAATTAAAGCGATCTCATATGTGGATAATCCGGCATACAAGGAATCTGATGCTGTAATTCAGGAATTTAAACTCAAAGTACGACCTCCTGTTGTTAGTTGGAATGAGACAAAAACTGAAGTTATTCTTGATTCTACAACTGATGCTTCAATTATTTCATATTCATTTACCGGTCAGTCAGCAGATTTAATACGGTATGTCAATCCTGTTAGTGTTCCTCAAGAGGGGTATGTATTATATTCAATAGCAGAAAAGGAAGGTTGGGCTGATTCCTCACTGGTAATAACTGATAAAAAAGCTCCCGGTCAGATTTCTTCGTTAAATGCTAAAGCTGGTAAAGGAAGTGTCATACTTAATTGGACTGATCCCGGTGATAATGATTTTGAGTCTGTTACAGTACAATATAACAGCGAAATATTGAGTGTACTAAAAGGAATACAGTCACTTCTTGTTGAAGGGTTAGATAATGGATTAACATATTCATTTACTTTTACAACGGTTGATTCATCCGGTAATGTATCAGCAGGGAAAGAAATATCAGCAACGCCGAGTGCTTCTGCTATAGATGATATAATACCCGCCGGAGAGGTAACCGGTTTAATACTTAAGCCGGGTAACGGTTCTGCCGTTTTACAGTGGACAGATCCTGAAGACAATGATTTTGTGTATGTTTCTATACAATATAACAGTACAATTGTTAAAGTTCCAAAAGGACAGCAGTCACTTCTTGTTGAGGGATTGAATAATGGAACAGAATATTCATTTACTGTTAAAACTGTAGATTCATCAAGTAACTTTTCTACGGGACTAATAAAAGTTGTAACGCCTTCAATTGATGCTGAAGTTGATTTAATTCCGCCCGGTGAAGTAAGTGCCGTTGTAAGTATACCGGGAAATAAAAGTGTTACGCTTACATGGACTGATCCCGGTGTTATTGACTTTGATAAAGTTGAGATAGTGTATGGAAGTCAGATTTTATCTGTTAATAAAGGAAAGCAGTCACTTCTTGTTGAAGGACTGGAAAATGGCATCGAATATACATTCATTATTAAAACAATAGATACAAGCGGTAATAAATCAAGCGGAATCGTTCATAAAGCGACACCGGAAAGTTCTGTTGGAGATGATATAACACCACCTGCAGAAGTTACTGCTTTATTTCTTTCAGAAGGAACCGGTAAAGTAACATTGACATGGGCTGACCCTGTTGATAGTGATTTTTACCAGATTGAGATTGGATATAACAGCCAGGTTTTTCTTATTTCTAAAGGCACTCAAATAAAGGAAATCACCGGCTTAACAAATGGAGTATCATATCTTTTTACAGTTAAGACAATTGATACAACCGGCAATAAATCTGTAGGGGTTGAAAAGATAGGGACTCCTCAAGTAACAACTTCAAGTGATACAACCCCCCCGGGAAATGTTACAGGTTTAACAGCAACACCGGGTAGTGGAAAAGTTCTTTTAAAATGGACTGATCCGGGTGACCCTGATTTAGCGAAAATAGAGATTTCTTATACAGGAAGCACTGAACCTGTATATGTTGGTAAAAACATTCAGGTTTATGAAGTAAGTCAACTTGAAAACGGTAAAGAGTATAATTTTACAATTAAAAGTATCGACACAAGCAGTAATATATCAAGTGGCGTTTCAAAAACGTGTACACCTGTTAAAATTGCTGTTACCAGTGTAACTTTGATTAAAGAAACAACGACATTATTAGTTAATGGTAAAGAAACGCTATCATATTCTATTCTTCCTTCAGATGCAACGGATAAAGGGGTGATCTGGAGTTCCGGTAATACAGCCGTAGCCTCAGTCAGCAGTAGTGGAGAGGTTACCGGTATAGCTACCGGTACTGCGATTATCACTATTAAAACAGTTGATGGTGAAAAAACAGCAATGTGTACGGTAACAGTTACCAATACTTCTGTTTCTGTAAGTAGTGTTGCATGTAGTGAATCTTCAGTGAGTATGATTGTGAATGATAAAAAAACATTAATCGCAACAATTACACCTGCTAATGCAACCAATCAGAATATAATATGGAGTTCTTCAAATTCAAATATAGTTACTGTCTCTCAAACCGGTGAATTAACAGCAATCGCTACAGGAACAGCAACGATTACAGTTACAACAGAAGATGGTGGAAAGACAGCTATATGCACAATTGTCGTTAATAATCCGACTGTGTATGTTGAGAGTATCACACTTGATGCTATTTCGTTAAATATATTGATTGGTTCAACAGAAACGCTTACTCCAATTTTTGTTCCGTCAAATGCTACAAATAAAAATGTAACATGGAGTTCTGATAATGAAGCTGTTGCATCTGTAGGCGGGGGTGTTGTTACTGCAGTTGCTGTGGGAACTGCAAAAATAACTGTAACAAGTAGTGATGGTGGTAAAAAAGCATATTGCGATGTTACTGTAACTCCAATACCAGTTGTAAGTGTAGCTCTTAATAAAAATACAACAACTATACTTGCCGGGTTCAAAGAAACTTTATCTCCGACAATTACTCCTGTTAATGCAACAAATAAAAATGTTACCTGGTCAAGTTTAAATACGGCAGTTGCTACAGTAGATGGTTTTGGCGAAGTCACTGCAAAAACAGTGGGGGAAGCGGCAATTACAGTAACAACAGTAGACGGCAGTAAAACTGCAACATGTATAGTAACCGTTACGGATGTTGTTGTTCCGGTAACTGGTATTACCTTAAATAAATCGGTAACAACTCTGGATGTCGGAGGAAGTGATGTACTTATTTCAACGATACTCCCTTTAGGTGCGACTAATCAGAATGTTATCTGGTTAAGTAAAGATACTCAGGTTGTAACGGTGAGTAATGGTCAGATAACAGCTCTTAAAGCCGGAATTGCAATAGTTTCAGTTACAACAGAAGATGGTGGAAAAACTGCAGAATGCAGTGTTACCGTAAATCCTGTTTTAGTAACAGGGGTTAATTTAAATAGTACTACATTAAGTTTAATAACCGGTGACTCCGGGACTTTAGTAGCAACAGTGCTACCGGATAATGCAACGAATAAAAATGTTACATGGACCTCCTCAAATACCGGTGTGGCGATTGTTGATAATGGTTTAGTAACGGCAATTGCTGCGGGATCTGCAACGATTACAACAACAACACAAGAAGGTAGTAAAACAGCAACATGCTCAGTAACTGTTACAGATCCATATATTGCTGTGACCGGAGTAGAAATAAGTAAGACATCAACCGGTTTAGTTGTTGGTGGAAATGAAACGTTAACAGCAACAATTCTACCGTCCGGTGCAACGAATAAAGCGGTTACATGGAGTTCTTCAGATTCAACTAAGGTGACTGTTGATTCTAACGGGAAAATAACAGGTATTGCTGTCGGAACTTCAATTGTAACAGTAACAAGTACTGATGGTGCTAAAACAGCCTCATGTACCGTCACTGTTAATGCAGCAGTAATAGCAGTAACCGGTGTTTCAATAAATAAAACAATTATTTCGAATCTTCTGGTAACTCAAACAGAACAGTTAACAGCAACGGTAGCACCTGCTGATGCAACAAATCAGAATGTAATCTGGACTTCATCAGATAGTACAAAAGTTTCTGTAACAACGAGTGGTTTGATAACAGCTGTTGCAGCAGGTACTGCAATAATTACGGTAACATCTCAAAGTGATGGCACTAAGAAAGCAGAATGTACTGTTACAGTGCCAACTACTTATTCAGTAAGTTATAATGGAAACTCAAATTCAGGGGGATCTGTTCCTTCCACGGTAATGTATGCAACAGGTAATACTGTAACAGTTGCTGCAAATACCGGAAATCTGGTTCGTACGGGGTATACGTTCGCAGGCTGGAATACGAAAAGTGATGGAACCGGAACAAATTTTATTGCGGGAAGCGGAACTTTTGTAATATCGGCAAATACAATTTTATATGCACGATGGAATTCTATTGAGTATGAAATAACCTATAATCTAAATGGCGGAACAAATCATGCAGATAATCCAGCAAATTATACTATTGCAACAGCAACAATAGTTTTGAGTAATCCAACCAGAACAGGGTATACATTTGCCGGGTGGTATGATAATGCCTCTTTCTTAGGTACTGCAATAACACAAATTGCAGCCGGTTCTACCGGTAATAAAGTTTTGTATGCAAAGTGGAATATTGGTTCCGGTGGTATTGGTTTTGATTTTAACTAAAGGGGGAGTGTTATGTTTGTAAAAAAAATTATAGGTTTATTTATAGCGTTATGTATTATTACAGGGTGTACTCAGAATGTTGATTTCGCTGGTAACACAGGTGCGATAGAAAAGAAAACAGGTAGTTTAACAATTGTCAGAGATAATCAGGTACGTTCGGGTTCAGGTTTTTTAGAACCCAATAAACAGATTGTTATTTCTGATATTGTAACTGTTAATGTTACCGTTTCTGGAGCCGGATTTACTGATATTTCAAAAGTTGTTACCGGGGTTACAGGTGGTGCCGGAAGCAATATTACAATTGATGATATTCCTGTTGGTAACAATAGAGTAATTACTGTCCGGGCATATTTATCAAACAGTGAAATGGAAGGTGTTGTGTTAAGGGGAATTGTCAATATAGCGGCGGGTACTAATACTGCTTCTGTGACATGGCTTACAACAGGACTTGGTAACGTTTTTTATGAACTATTAAAGACTCATTCGTATAATATTTCGGGTATAAGTCCTGCAGATATAACAACACTTAGTGGTTTGGTTACCGGTGCAGGTGTTACACATCAGTCACTGGTGAATTATGTTGCTATTGCAGCTGATTATAAAGCAAGTACATTAAAAGCTCCGGGTGCTGTTGCTTATCAAATAACTCCGTCATCAGCAACTTTTTCAATAAATAATATTACTGATTTTACAGGATATAAAGCACAAATTACAGACCCCGCATCCTCTGTTAAGGAAACAGTGGTCTCAGGAATAAATACAATTTCAGGCATAACACCCGGGATCTGGCAGCTTGTTATTTATAAAGGAACAGATATAGTTTACAGAAGTGTATTAACCTCAATTATTGCCGGTGAAACAAAATTATTTGGTGCTGTTGATTTTGTTGTATCTAAACCTGCAATTTCTCCTGCTGAACCTTTATTCTCATCAGCATCGTTATCTGTTACAATAACAACGACAACTGATGGTGCTGCTATTTATTATACAACAAATGGAACAGAGCCTACAACAGGAAGTACGTTGTATTCCGCACCATTTTCAATTTCAGCAACAACAACAATAAAAGCAATTGCTGTTAAAAGTTTATTTGTTAATTCGCAAGTTGAGACAAAAGAATATACAAAACAAATAAGTGCCACTATTGGTGAAAATCACCCGGCAACCGGCATTTTCAGTCCTGTTGATTCTGCTACATGGGGAACAGCAACGTGGAGTCTCGGTTCTCATTTTGTCGGAAGCGATGTCACATTTGCTGTGTATTCAAAAAATGCTACACGTATTTTACTTGAAATTTACGAAACAGAAACAAGTACAACAAATACAAAAAAAGGTTATGGAACATCTGCCCGATATGATTATTGGATGACAAAAGGGGCTGATAATATCTGGAGAGCAAAACTTGCATCGGTACCGCCAAAAACCTATTATGCATTTAGAGCGTGGGGGCCGAACTGGACATTTGATGCAACATGGACACGTGGAAATTCAAACAAAGGTTTTATAAGCGATGTTGATGATAACGGAAACAGATTTAATCCTAATAAAGTTTTATTTGATCCGTATACAAGAGAGTTATCACATGATAAGGAATTTCCTGAAATGGATGCTGCAGGTGAATCTGGCGGTATGTATGGAACCGGCGGTTCAACGACTTTACCAACACCACAAATGTACTCGGGACCAATGACAACCGGTGGTGTTTCTATTGATAGCCGTAATGTAGACACAGGACGATGGGTACCAAAAGGGATTATACTGCAAAAGACAAATGAAACATTTACAAAACCGGTATTCGCCGAAGAGTCTTCTGTTATGTATGAAGCGCATGTTCGTGGTATAAGTGCTCATAATTCAGTAACTGATTTACAAACAATTCTTTCCGGTATGTCAGGTTTTGAAGGTGTAGTTAATGTACCGGCAGAATATCGCGGAACATATAAAGGTGCCGGGTATTTAGCAAAGTATCTTAAATCAATAGGTGTTAATACTATAGAACTTTTACCGGTTCATGAAACCGAAAATGATATGATGCCGTTTGACGGCAGTCAACCGACACTTGGCGGGGCTAAAAACTTCTGGGGGTATATGACGTATGGTTTTTTTGCCCCTGACAGACGTTATGCTTTTGATAAATCAGCCGGCGGACCTGTTTCAGAATTTCAGCAAATGGTTAAGGCATTAAATACTGAGGGAATTAAAGTATTTCTTGATGTCGTTTATAATCATACCGGAGAGGGTGGAAACTGGGGTAAAAAAGATGTAACAGGTTTTGTTTCTATGGGTGGTTTTGATACTGCTGAATATTATCATCTTGTACCGGGTGGACTTGATAAAAATTTACTTGTGGACGGTGCAACCGGTTGTGGAAATCAACTGAATTTTTCAAAGACAGTTAATCATAACCTTGTTCTTGATTCATTAACGTACTGGATTGACGATATGGGTATAAGCGGTTTCCGTTTTGATCTGGCAGCGGTTCTTGGACGAAAACCCGATTTACATACATGGGATCCGGATACAACATATTGGGATAGGGTAAAAGCATTTTATAATGATCATCCTACACTTCTGGCAATGGCTGCACTTGGTCAGTCAAAAGGTGCATGGATGATTGCAGAAGCATGGGATATGTGGGGATACCCGGTTGGTAACTTTCCAAATGGCTGGGGCGAATGGAATGGCCGATATAGAGACTCTGTAAGAAAATATATGACAGGTGATACATCCGGTCATGACGGTGTTAGTTATACTGACGCTTTTTATGGTGATTATGCTCATTTTAACGATCAGGGCGGACCTCATAAATCAATTAATTTTCTGGTAGCTCATGATGGTTTCACATTGACTGATCTTGTCAGTTATAATGCTAAGCAGAATTCGTTTCTTTCGTGGCCGTTCGGACCTTCCGATGGTGGCGGTGACAGTAATATGAGTTGGGACTCAGATGGTAGTCAATCTTTTAGAAGACAGCGTCTACGAAATTTCTGGGCATTTCAGATGTTCAGTCGTGGAACTCCAATGATTGTCTACGGTGATGAATTGGCAAGAACGCAAAATGGAAATAATAATCCGTATAATATTGATAGTGTTATGACATGGAATAATTATTCGATGATTAATACTGATGCACCTCATGCTGCTTCAACAGAATATGGTGGTGCGTATCATAATAATGTAGGAACAGATGCTTTAGCTGACGGGAAAAATAATATTTTCAAATTTTCAACATATTTAATGAAGTTAAGACGGGATACAGCTGCACTTCATGCAAAAGATTATACAGAAACAATTGGTTATACAACTGAAACAGGAGCAGCATTTACTAATGGGAGAGCTGTACGAATATGGCGAGGTGATTTTCTGATTTGTTCAAATATGTGGACTGAAAATCTAACGTATACTATTCCTGCTGCATCATCAGGTAAAGGCTGGGCACGAATTGTTGATACCGGTTCATGGGCTGAAGCATATAATAACTACTGGGATATTGAGGAAGCAGCTGAAATATCAGGTACGTACAGTGTTAACGCGTGGGCAATGACTGTTTTTAAACAAGTTGAGAAAACAGTAACACCTGTTGTAAAGGCAAGTGAGCTTTTTACTGATACCTATACAATTACTGCAACAACCACAACAGTGGGGGGAGATATTCGCTATACAACAGATGGTACAGAACCCACTATTTCAAGTACAATTTTCCCGGGTGCGGGTCTTGTAATTAATTCAACAACAACTTTTAAGGCAAAAACATTTAAAGCCGGTGCATTAACTTCTGCGGTGGCAAGTGAAACATATACCAATAGTGCTGCTGTTGAGTTGCCGGTTGTTTCTTTAAATACCTCAAAATTCTGGAACGCAATAACTATATTTGCTCACACAAAAACTGTTGGTGCAACACTTCGATATACAACTACCGGAATCGATCCTATTGCAACGGATACTTTATTTCCTGATACCGGCGTTCCTTTTACTACAACTTCAACATTGAAAGTAAAAGGGTTTAAAGATGGTTTGTCAGACTCTCAAGTGACAACCGCAACGTATACAAAGCAAACCAATCCGACATATACCGAGTCGCCGTATGGGGTTATGCTCCAGGGTTTTCATTGGGGAAGTGCTTCCGATGCGAAAACATGGTATTCAATTATACGAACCAATGCAGCTGATATAAAAAACACTTTTGAATATGTCTGGTTCCCGCCACCAAGTAAAACTCCGAGTTTTTCACAACAGGGCTATATACCGACTGATTTAAATGATCTTAATTCATACTATGGTTCTGTTGCTGAGTTAAAATTAGCAATAAGTGATATTAGTCCTGCGAAAGCGATTGCTGATATTGTTGTTAATCATAGAGGCGGTTCTGTAGGATGGGGACAGTTTGAAAATCCACGCTGGAATGTTGACTATACATCAATTGCTTCAGATGATGAGGGTTTTACGGCAATCGCTTCTGATATGTTCGGCTGGGCAGGTCCGAAAGGTGCTTCTGACAGTGGAGAAGGGTATGATGCCGCACGTGACCTTGATCATTCAAACGTAAATGTTCAGAAAGGTATTGAAACATGGATGAATAGTGTTTTAAAAGATGCCGGTTTTATGGGATGGCGATATGATTATGTGAAAGGGTTTCATGGAAAATATGCCGGGCAGTATAATAAAAATACAAGTGCCGGTTTTTCTGTAGGTGAATATTGGCCGACAGCGGGTTTTGACCCATTGAATACAGCAGGATGGTCTACTTCTATTAATGGCTGGGTAACTCAAACGGCTGAGAATGCAGGGCAGTCTTCCCGCGTTTTTGACTTCGTATTAAAAGGTAATTTTAACTATGCATTTGGATTTAAAGTTGGTGATCCTGTTACAGAAGATAAAACAACTTTGTGGGATATGTCACGACTTGCACATACCAATAATATTTTCAGATCAAATCCTTCAAGTGCAGTAACTTTTGTTGATAATCATGATACAGGAAGTTCTCAACATCATTGGGAATTAGATCCGGCTGATGTGGGTATTGCAAATGTGTTTATTCTTACTCACCCCGGGTATCCTTCTGTTTCGTGGGAACATTATTTTAATAATAAAACCCATATTCAGAAACTTATACAAATACGAAAAGATGCTAAAATTAAAAATACAAGTGCAATAACAGTTTTAGCTCAAACTACAACAAACTATGCGGCAAAAATTACAGGGGACGATGGTCATGAAATAATTGTAAAAATAGGCGGTGATTTGTGGAGTCCGACACCAAATGATAATAACTATTTTATAGTATATTCAGGAACCAATTTTTGTATCTGGAAAAATACAGGTATGAGTGGTGACGGTGATTTCGGGAATACTTTAAGCGGAACTGTTGATAAAACTTTTACGATTTATAATAAATCAGGTGTTTCATATACAACAACAGATAAGTTGAGTATCTCGGGAACAGGTGCAAGTGCTTTTAGTGTAAGTTCACTACCTGCAGCGACAGTTGCTTCTTTAGGTTCTGCAACATTTGTAGTACGATTTAATCCTGCATCTGATGGTATTTATAATGCTTTACTAACATTATCTGATGGTAATACTATAAATTTAACCGGTAAAAGAAATGCAACAACTACAAAACTAAGAACTAACTATGGAACTTCAATTGGTCAGAATATTTATTTTGGTTACCGGGTAAAAAATGGAGCCACTGAAGTTAAAGCATGGACCACCGTCGCAGGGTATTATTCAACAGGAACTCAAAGCGGTAACGCTTACAACTGGGAATGTACCATAGATTATGTTGGAATAAGCACAGCGATTGAGTGGAAGGCTTTTAAAGTTGAAACTTCAGTTGCAGATGATTGGATGCCGGGGACTGATAGAAGTGTAACAACAGGTCTCACTCAGTTTTCTTCATGGGATCAAAGTATCAATGTAACAGAATAATTTTTTTTGTATAACCGATATATCCTTCATGCTCATTGTGAGTATGAAGGATATTTTTATTAACAGACACTCTACGGTTTTTTTCTGATTTTTAGAAACATCACCTGAATTGTAGTATGTTAATTTTTTTTTATATTGAATATACGAATTGCGCAGGCTTGAAACAGTCAATAAAAGTTGTGAATACATCATTTTTTGTAACTTTCGTGTTTTTGTGAAAACAAAATAATCCTGGCAATACCGGTTATTTTTCAGGTACACTTTATGCTTGTTATTTATCAAAATACAATGCAAGGAGATACAATGAAAAAAATTAAAGGTATTACAGCTATTATTGTAACCATTCTATTTGTAATGTCGTGTACTCAACCAATTGCTTCGGTTCCCGATAAAGCACCTGAGGAAAAAATTACGTTATTGGGAAATATTATTATTTCACATAGTCTTATATTAGCTGAATGTGTCAGTTCTATAACAATTTCTTCCGATGCACTTTCATCTTCTGTTACAACTGAGTATAATGATGAATTAATTATTCTTTCAGAAATGAGTGAAGGTACTCATGATTTTACTATCAGTTTTACTGATTCAGCTATGAATGAATACTATAAAAAAGAAATGAGTATTACAGTAATAGGTCAGGAAACAGTAAGGGTTACCATAGACGATGTTGTTCAAACAAAAGTGACACCTCTACAGGCCCTCACTCCATCAGGTATAATTTCACCTGAAACGCAATTAGTGCTTACCGCAGAAAGTGATGATGTAGTTATTTATTATACTATTGATGGTTCAATTCCTGATAGTCAGTCAAAAGTGTATGCGGGTCCGATTTTATTATCTGATAGTGCTACCCTCAAAGCAGTCGGAGTTAAAAAAGATTTAATGTCGTCTGATATTATTTCAATCGATTATATTGTAAGTTTGACGAAAGCATCATCACCGGTAATTACACCGGTATCAGGTGATTATAACAAATCTGTAATCGTGACAATCCTATCATCAGATAATTCGGAGATTTATTATACCGATAATGACACAACACCGGATGTTAATTCAAAAAAATATACAGCTCCATTTGCTTTGTCTGATAATGGAACATATATAATAAAAACAATAGCCATTCATAGTAAGAAAGAAAATTCTGAAATTATCACAAGAAGATACGTGATAAGTAATGCTATAGAAATGAAGAAAACAGCAACTCCTGTGGTTTCTGCTGCACATGCTGACCCGTATTTTCCGACAACATTATTTACGCTGTCAACCGGTACTGAAAATGCAACAATTTATTATTCAGTTAATAATGAAAATCTAGTAAAGAGTGAAAAGTTTCTCTATAAATCAGGTTTTACATTACCTGAAGGAACTCATACAATTAAAGCATTTGCGGTTCATACAGAGTATGACGATTCTGATATGCTGGAAGTTACATATCAGATTACAAAGGCTACTGACCCTGTAAAAATAAAGGTGTCAACACCTTCTCTTAAAGCAGAACATGAAGCTCCCTATACAATAACAACTCAATTTCAGTTGATTACTGGAACTGATCTTGCAAAGATATATTATACAACTGATGGAACTGAACCGGCTATAATTGATGAAAATCTTTATAGTAAGGGGTTTATTCTTGCTAAAGGTGTCAACGTTATTAAGGCACGGGCAATAAAAACTGATTGTACTAATTCAGATCTTTTTGTAATATCTGTAACAATAGTTGAGTCTGATATTATTAATAAAAAAGTAACCCTGCCTTCTATTACTGCAAGTCACGCAGCACCTTATAAATTAACAACTGTATTCCAATTATTATCGACAACGCCGGAATCAAAAATTTATTATACAACCAATGGTGCTGATCCGGAAGTTAATCCTGCTTTATTATATTCTACCGGTTTCAGTCTACCTGAAGGTACATATACGCTAAAAGCAATTGCGGTTAGAGCAGATTACGATAATTCGGATATTTTTTCAAATACTATAATAATCAATACAAATGAAATAGTTAAGAAGGCTGAAATGCCTAATTTGATTAGTGATATTCCATCACCTTATAAACCTGCTACCAAATTTCAATTAGTTTCAAATACAGAATCAGCATCTATTTATTATACAACAACCGGAACTGAACCGGCTATTGATGCAGGCAATTTATATAATGGGGCATTTTCACTTGCAAAGGGTTCATATACTATAAAAGCAATTGCTGTAAAAGACGGTTATATAAAATCTGATGTTTTTGCAGTTTCTGTTAATATTAGCGATGAAATTATTATAACCGATTTCATAGTTCATTTCAAAAAACCTGCTACATGGAACGGTGTTTTTATTCACTACTGGCAAAATGCGTCCTCACCGATTACTGATTGGTTTTCAGGCGGTGTAGCTATGACAGAAAGTGAGAACGGATGGTATAGTTTTACATTTAATAAAACTGATCTGGTTTCAAATAAGATAAGTTTTCTCTTTAAAGATAAAGCGGGCGCTCCAACGAATAAGTCAGTAGACTTTACCTCCCGATCAATGAGTGATCCGAACTGGTACTGGTCAGACAGCAAATGGTATTCTGAAAATCCTGAAACACCAGCTGCTCCGTCAATTGTAATATCTCCAGAGAACGGATCATTAAACGGTGATGATAAAATCAAAATTACTATTACATCAGTCAATAACCCGTTAACTAAAAATGATATACTATTCGCCGGAAAAACAGTTACGATGACAGGTGATTCTATTGAATTAACAGTAAAAGATTATATTAGTGCTAATGGTAATTCCGCACAACTTAGTATTAATACATCAAACAGCGTTGGTGACACCAATAAAGTCACAACATTCACGAGAAATGATGAGATTCAGGTAAAAGGAATTAAATTATATTTTGAATTGCCGGTTGCTCCTGTTTTATATGTATGGATTACTGATAGCGCAGGCAAAATAATCGCTTCTCCTATGGGAGGATGGCCCGGTAAAACTATGACAGAAACGTATATCGGAGCAAATAGTAAATTGTGGTATGTTTTTGATGCCGGTGATGTTCCTGCCGTAAACTTTATTCTCAATGCAGCAGGTGGTTCAGATCAGTCAAGAACGCAAACCGGCTGGTTAGCTGCCGATGGGAAATGGTATGACGAGGATCCTTATAAACCTTCAGCTCCTGTAATCACCGTTAACTTCTCAAACAATGCTATTTATAAAGGGGAAAAAAGTATTTCTATTGCCGTTACAGCAAGAAATGCAACTGTTGATACAGTTACATCGACCTCGGATGGTTCCAGTTTCAATTATAGTTCTGCAGGTCTTATGTTGTCTGATATAATCAAGACTGATATGAAAACATCAACGATTGTTATTGAAGCATCAAACTCAATTGGTGCAACAAGAAAAACGTATGTTATAAAAAGAGATGATAATTATTCGATACCTACAGGTATCTTTACATGGGATAATGCACTGGTTTATTTTGTTCTAACCGACAGATTTTTTGACGGTAATTCGACAAATAATACATCGTATGATAGAAAAAGATTTGATGATGAAGTTCTTGATATTGCAACATTTCATGGCGGAGATTTAAAAGGTCTTACTATGAAAATTGAAGAAGGGTATTTCAATGAACTTGGTGTTAATGCAATATGGATGACAGCTGCCTATGAACAGATTCATGGCTGGGTCGGCGGTGGGAGTGGTGATTTTCCTCATTATGCTTATCATGGATATTATGCTCTTGACTGGACTATGCTTGATAGAAACATGGGAACTGTTAATGAAATGCGTGAACTGGTAAAAACGGCACATGAACATAATATCAGAATTGTAATGGATGTTGTTGTTAATCATGCCGGTTATAACTCAGTTATTGATATGTATGATTATGGTTTTGCATCATTTGATCAAAGTGTTATTGATGATAGATTATGGACTCATCCTTTAGTGAGACAGGATTGGCAAAGTCATCATGGTGATAAACCAAATGGAACAGTTTTTTATAAAGCTGATCAGATTAAAGATCCGTTAACATCAACACCTATTACTGACTGGTTACAATGGTGGGGACCTGATTGGGTACGATGTGGAATCGATGGATATGAACCCGGTGATGGCAGTTTCATCGAAGCTCCTCTTGCAGGACTTCCGGATATTAGAACTGAGAAAACCACAGCGGTTGCTATGGCTCCGATAATGAAAACAAAATGGAGTAAAGAAACATCGGCAGAGTATGATCCATGGATTGTTCCTGCAAATAAAGCAAAAAGGAATCCGGCTTCATCAGTAGTTCCGGCTGATTTTATTATAAGTTCACTTGCCGGCTGGGTTGAGGAATTTGGTATTGACGGCTTTCGAGTTGATACTGCAAAACATGTAGAACTTTTTAGATGGAAACAATTAAAAGAAGAAACTGATGCTGCATTAAAAAAATGGCGAGCAAGTTCACGAAGTGATAATGATCCTGCAAAGAACTGGACGGAAGATTTCTGGATGACCGGAGAGGTTTGGGATCAGGGAGTTAATAAAAATTCATATTACAGTAACGGCTTTGACTCGTTAATCAATTTTACTTTCCCGCATAAAAACGGTGATGGTGATGTGGGTTCAACATGGGACGGGTATGCACAAGCAATTAATACTGATCCTGATTTTAATGCACTGACATATATTAACTCTCACGATATGGGGAAAGTTGGTTTTTTTGGTAAAGGTTCAAGCACTATTAAAGCCGGTACAGCACTTGTGTTGTCTCCGGGCGGGGTTCAAATATTCTATGGTGATGAAAATGACAGGGCAAAAGGTCCAACATGCAGTGATCCTGATCATCCGGTACGATCTGATTATCAATGGGGTGCTAATCCTGAAAAGTTGGCACATTGGAATAAAATCGGTCAATTCCGTAATCTTCACTTTGCTGTAGGAGCCGGTTTACAGGAAACACTATCGTCAAATGTGTATTACAGAGAGGCAACAGTTAAGGGTATACTTGATAAAATTGTTATAGCAATACAGGCAAGTGGTTCCCTAACGGTTGATGTTACAGGTAAATGGACTGACGGTATAGTATTACGCGATTTTTATACAGGAAATATTTCCACTGTTACCGATGGAAAAGTAACTTTTGAAGCACATCAGAATGGTGTTATTCTGATTGAAGAAGTAAAGTAAGAATTCGTTTAATAAAAAAACTGCCACTATACATTTCTGTATAGTGGCAGTTATCTTGAATGTGGGATTGATATTTACTATCCCCTCTGTGAACTCATAACCTCCGCGTGAAACACTCCTGAAAAAAAAGGTTGAAAATCATTGAATCTCTCAAACCCGAAAAACTTCGAGAATCTCTTCTTTTTCCTTTCCCAAAATGAGCATATCAGATGCCTCTTCAATTTTAGAAGTATCATTACAGTTTTGAATAATATCCTCATCTTGTTCAGAAATGAAAAATTTAAGTTTTAATTGACGAAGAAGCACTTTTTTCTCACCTTTGATCTCACCTTTCATTTCTCCTTTAATTTCACCTTTCATCATCCACTCTGCACCATGCAATCTTTCAAATGTATTTACATAAGCCATCTTTTTGCTCTCCTGATAATTTAGTAATGTATCTTCAAATTTCTTATCAATATCAATGGGCAGTTTAATCACCCAATCAATGAAGTTAAATAATACTCGTATATATTCCTCACTAAACCCTTTTTCAAGCAACAGTATTGTCAATCTGGTTTTCAAATCAAATTTCTTTTGTTGCTCTTTATTGCATGTATGCCATTCTAATAAGCTATATGTTACCAAAGCAAAGGGGTTTTGTAAAGTTAAAAGTAGATCGCTTTGATCCTTAAAGTCTGTTATCTTCTTGTATGGAAATCTGAATTTATATTCAAACTCTTCAAACTTAAATAGATAGACATTATTAATGTTTTTACTGCTTCCGTCTGTCAAAAGTGCAACGCTCAGTATATCATGATTATACCGGTCTTTGATTCTCGTATGGTAGTGAAGCATTCTTTCTGCAAAGTCTTTTTTGCGTGTTCCCTGAACTTCGATGTGGATGTAAAGGATGCTTTTTTTCCCATTTTTAAGGGTAACTGCTATCAATTTGTCAGCAACTTTATGGGTATGATATGATTTAGAAAATATCTTCTGAAGCTCTTTGTCTTTATGTTCAACCGGTTGTGTAAAATCAATACGATTATATAATGCCGGGAAGTAGAAATCAAAGAAATCGGTAGTGAATGCTTCGATTAAACTTTTCCATGCTTCATCATATTCGCTTCGTGGTGTTGTTTTGTGGTTTTGCACATTGTACTCCGTTTTTTCTCTACTTGTATTAAAGTGAAAAACGTGTAAAATCTGCGGATTTTTGAAAAAAATTATCTATTTTTTTATGCAAGTGTTTTAAGTAATTTACAATAGCGGTTACAAAAGAGAAGTAGTTTCAGGCTGTTTTTATATATTTTTCACTTTGCCGGATGGTCAGAGAGAATTATTTTATGGTTTCAAAGAAACGATGTTCTTTATTTCATAAGCATATATACTTTTTCAGAAAGCTCTTTAAAGAAATAAGGTTTTTGGATAAATTCGTCAGCACCCATTTGTAATGTCTGCTCAACTCTTTCATCTAACTGAAAACCGGAGGTTAATATAACTTTAACATCAGGTTTAATTCCTTTTAAGTCTTTGTACGTTTCTTTTCCGGAAATCTTCGGCATTATCATATCAAGTAAAACAACCCTGATTTTATCGGGATTCTTCTTGAAAATTTCAATTCCTTCTAAACCGTCATTCGCAAGAATTACTTCATAACCGCATTTCATCAGCATTTCCCGCACAACTTTACGCATGATTTCTTCATCTTCAATAACGAGAATTGTTCCGTTACCTTTTAGAACTTCTACTTCATCAGTGATGAAGTAATCAGGAATAGATTCGTCATTATAAACGGGAAAGTATATTTTAAAAGTTGTTCCCACGCCGAGCGTTGAATCAACTGAAATGAAACCTTTATGTTGTTTAATAATATTGTATACAATGGAAAGACCCAAACCTGAACCTTTGTCTTTTTTCTTTGTAGTAAAAAAAGGATCATATATCCGTGGTATATCTTCTTTATTTATACCTTCGCCGGTATCGTTTATTGAAATAACCCAATAATCTGTTGAGTTTGAATCGGGAAATAAAAGCTCAATTTTCTCGTTATAATCTTCTTTCTCTATCGAAAATGTTAATTGGCCACCCCATTTAGTAGATGAATCGCGCATAATTGTCATAGCATGACATGAATTTATTGCTATATTAAGTATTACTTGTTCAATTAACGCAACGTCACCAAAAATTACAGGATGGGGTGTTGTGTATGGTTTAAATGTGATCGATATACTCTTATCAAATGAATTGAGAGATAATTTGTAAATATTTTCAATCGCGTTGTTCAGATCAACCGGTCTTTGTTTCATTGAATGTTTACCTGAAATTGATAAAAGTTGCTTCACCAGTTCAGTCGCTCTTTTTGACGCTTGTTCTATTGTATCTAAATTATCAAGAAGAGACGGCTCATTATCAGGTATTTCCATTTTTGCAAGAAAAACAGAACCTAATATGCCTCCCAGAATATTATTAAAATCATGAGCAATCCCGCCGGCTAAATCACGTACACTTTCCATTTTAAGAGTTTGTATTAGTTGTTCATCTTTCATAACCATTTCAGTTATATTCTCAAGTCTTAAAACAGTATATTTTTTCCCGTTATAATAAAATGGAGTTATATATAGATTGTAATAATAGCTTGAATTTGCATGAGTGTATTTGATATTATTAATAGTTCCTTTTTTATTATGTTCAATAAGATTTTCTATTGTATGTTTATACTGAGAAAGAAAACCAAGTTCCATTATTGAAAATTTTTCTTTTTTCAAATCGAATGTATCAGTAAAAAATTTTGCCTCATTATTCATTTCGTGAACATAAAAGTCAGCATCAATCGTAAACAACATTGAACTGATTGAATTAAAAATGGTTTCTATGTATTTTTGACCGCTTCTGACTTTTTCTTCGGCGAAAATTCGTTCTTTTATTTCTCTCTGAAGCGTTTCATTATTATCTGCTAATTGGTTTAAAAGAGAGTTTTTCTGATTAATAGTAGTATTAAGTTTTTGCATTAATCCGTTAAAACGGTTGCTTAATTCACCAAGTTCGTCATTTGAGTCGGTATAAATAATTTTGTTATATTCTGTATCAGAATATTCAATTGATTTAATAAAAACGGTTAATGAAACAATCGGATTAATAATTATATTTTTCAATGTAATAAAAAGTACAATAAAGAAAATGAGTGATAAAAATGTAAGACTTAATATAATTTTTTGAATGTTTGCAAATATTGTTTCTTTATATTTTCTATCTGAAATATAAATTTTGATTTCACCTAAAATCATGTTTTTATACATGATTTTAGATGTTTGTAAGTCAATTAAACCTTTAATTGTGCCTAAATCATCAGTATTTTTCTTTACAGGATACCATGTATTATTTCTTTCTGCTGCATAAACGAGTTTTCCGTCTTTATTCGTGAGGTATGCACTGTAAATGTTTTTGTTTGATAACATTTCTATATACAAAACATTTGATATTTCATAATAATTTGAATCAAATAATGGTTGTGTGAGTAATAAAGTAACTCTTCTCAATGATTCTTTAGTACTTTCTTTAATTTCATTGTTTAAATTGAAATTTTGAAGTAAATTATACCCGTAACCCAAGAATATCATGAGAATTAATATGCTTAAAGAAAGTGTTATTATTATTTTTAAAGAAATTGACTTAATTTTCATCTGTTAGCAACCAATCGTAATTCCGATATAATGATATATGTTTAAATCACTATAACAGAAAAAAAGATTAATTGTAACAGAAGAGTAAAAAAATATTAGTAATGAATATCATGTATCATTTTTTCAATAACATCCAATTTTTCATTTAAATTTTTAATTGTTTTTTCGATTTTTTCTTTTTCTTTCTGAAGCTTTGTAATCGGATCATCAGTTTCTTTTTCTTTTGCACTGTCAGATATAATGCCTTTAACGGTATCAGGACTCTCACCTTCCATGAAAGCTTCTTCTGCTTCTTTACGAGCTTCTTCATCTTTAATAGAAGAAACAAGCTTCATATTTTCATAACCGATTTCAGGTGTAATATCCATTTCATGGACTCTGATTATTGTTTTTGCTGTATTTCTATGTATATTTAATTCACGGTCAACAAAATCTTCAAAACTAAGATCGTGTTTTATACATAATAAATGAGCTTCTTTCAGTAAACCGCCAAGTTCTTTCATCAACTGACCGTTTTCCTGTAAAAAGTTCTTTTTTATCCGTTTAATGAGAATTTCAAACTCTTTGTCTTTTTTATATGGATTGGTATAAATATTCGCTTCTTCTGCTTTTTTTAATAGTTTATGAAAAATCTGCTGATATTTTGAAGTATGTGATCGTGCTGTAATAATAGGTCCGAACATAGTGTGATTTATGTGATGAGCAAACTCATGAATTGCCGCATAGATAAGCTGATTATCATCAGTAAAATTTTTATTATGAATTAGAATTTCTTTTTCTTCCGGTTTATATAAACCGTGCACTTTTTTACTCATTTTACCGGTAAAAACAAGAAGGAAGTCAGGTGCTTGCGGGTACAAACTTACGAGTTTTTCTTTAACCTGTTCTATATTCATTAGTATCTCCGATATTGAAATTATTTGATATTTAATAGTGAAAAAAATTGGAAAGTAATGTATAGTATTAATAGTGATGATTGTCAATTTTATATATTACACAAGATGGAGCGTTATGAGAATATCTTTATTTTTTTGTGTATCTTTTATAATTTTTTCGTGTAATTTCAGTAATGAATTAGGTTTTTATTTAAGTAATGAAGCACCGGTAATTTCCGGTTCTATCTATACTAATACAACAAAACCGCAATGGCAATGGAACGCTCTTCCCGGTGCCGTGAAATACCGGTTTAGAATTGATAAGTCAGAATGGATTGAACAGACTGCATTGTTGTATGTCTCACCAAAAGAATTAAAAGAAGGTACACATACTGTAGAGCTTCAGGCATACAATAAAGGGAAATGGACCAGTCCGTCATTTTATACCACAATAGTCGATTTAACATATCCAGCAATACATCCCGGCAGTTCTCTCTATACAGGTTTGGATAGTGTTGATTTAAAAGCAAATTCGTATGATGAGTTGTCAGGAGTTGGCACGATTGCATGGCGTGTTAATCCTGCATCAGCAGTTTTATCAGCCCCCGGTTCGCTTGAAACAACATTGAAACTTTTTGAGTATGGTGAATATACTGTAACACTTCGGGTTACCGATAAAGCGGGGAACGGTAGTGAAAGTTCATTAATAATTTCATATTTCCCTCAAAAAACGTTGTATGTCGCAGCTGATTCAACGAGTGTAAATCCTACCGGCGAAATAGCAGAGCCATATAAAACAATTTCCCAGGCATTAGCAGTTATTTCTGATAAGGCCGGGTTGGGGTATTTAATTAAAGTTTCTCAAGGTGATTATTTTGAAAAAATAACCATTAATGCATCCAATATTACGATTGAAGGCAGCTTTGAAAATGTCACAACGATTACTTCATCTTCAAATTCTCAGGGAAGCATCGATAATCCAAATGCAACGGTTACAATTCAAAACGTTCATAATGTGTCAGTCAGAGGTTTTACAATAATCGCCCCTGATTCTTCCGGTTCTATGTATTCGAGTGCTATTTTTGCGTCACAATCTGTAGCAGATATACAAAGATGCAGAATATCAGGTTTCAACGGGCAATTCAGTTCGGCAGTAACAATAAGCGGAGAAAGTAAAATATCTATTTTCAATAACCTGATTAATGGCGGTGACGGCGTACGAATATCAAGGGGTATTTTTATAACTCCGAAAACATCCAATTCTCAACTCATTGCTAATAATACTATTTGCATCGGTACAGGGAAAATGTCTGCATTCGGTGTTCATAGTATGTCTGATCTGCCGGTTTTTATTTACAATACAATTATTGGTGTCGCAGATGGTTTTGATTATACCCTTGTTCAATCTGTTGCGGTAGAGGGCGCTGCTCTTTCATACTATAATGCTATCGGCATACAAAATAAAATGCAATTTGTTCCTTATGTTAATGACACATACAGTATTTACAGTCCGGTTTTTTTGTTGCCTGACGGTCTGCCGGCTGGCGGGGAAATTGAGAGCATAATTAGAAAATGGGGTGTTGATATAAATGTTGTCTTTAACGGCTTGTTTTCCACTGATTTTTTTGGTAACCCGAGAACTTCTGAAAATGGTTTTGGATATAGCGTTGGTGCTGTAGAATATGATACAGCTGACCCGGTTCAATGGGGAAGTTTTTCTGAAATACCAATAGTGTTTACTTCGTTTAATTTTTTTAATTCTATAAACAATCAAAATTATGGTGCGGGACTGCAAAAAGATGGTCGTTTTGCACTGTATGAAAAAGACACTACCGGCAATCAATTTGTATTGGATTATATAAGTAGTGATGTTTCATATTCAAATGGAAATTCCGGTCAATTTGATTTTGAAGTAACTTACAGCGGTATGGGCAGTTATAAAGTTCTTGATGCAAGCAGTGATACAGCACGTTTGTCTGTTGTATATGAAGATACTATCGGATGGCAAGCGCTATCTTTACCCGATTGTGATATTTCAAAAGAATCGGGACTTGGTTTTAAAACCGTAGGGGATTATAGAGCCGTATTTATTTATCAAAATAACGATGACAGATTGGTTAGTTTGTTATATAACAACGGAGAACTTGTTTTTCTCGATTTTCCGTTTAAAGAAAAAGGTACATATACCGATATATCGCTTGTTAAAGATAGTATGGGGAAATTGTTTTTTGGATGTTACCATGCAGAATCGAAACAATTTATTTCAGCAGTTTTCAGTGGCTGGAAATGGAGTGTTCTTAATACATCCGGTATCTTACCTTTTTCAAAAAAAGCATCTGATTTGACACTCAGTTTAAAATGTGATGGAAAAAATCTTTATTGTATCAATTCATTTGATAATAAAACTAATTTATATCGATACAATTCAAATGAAGACAGATGGGTTACATTATCAACTATTGCAGAATATGGCGATGTCAATTTAGATGTATATCGCGGAACACCGGTTTTTTCAATCAATACTAAAACGGCAAAACCAAAAATGTATTATTATAATGGTTATTTTAGCAGTTATATTACTGATTTATCGGTAATTTGTGTGAAATCGGTTTTGTTTAATGATTCCAACAATATTTTTGTTGGAATTCAGGAAAAAACTGATAGCTTTATCAAAATATATAAGATTGAATAATATAAACGGGGTTAATGAATGGATAAGGAAAAGATAGATACTCAAATTGAGTATCTGATTAATAGAATTAAGAAAAATGAGAAGTTACTCCGTAAATGGCGTGCTAAAGAAAATATAACCTGTTACCGGATATATGATAAAGATATACCGGAAATACCTTTGGTTATTGATATTTATAATGATTATATTCACGCTGCCGATTACCGGACTTTTAAAGTTGAGAATGAAGATGCCCGTGAAAAATGGTTAAAAAAACTATTAGTTGAAGCCGGTAAGGTTCTTAATATTCCTGAAAAAAATATATACTTTAAGTTTCGTAAAAGACAGAAAGGTTTATCGCAATATGAAAAATTTGATAAACGCTCAAAAACAATAACAGTGACAGAATCAGATTTGCAGTTTGAAGTTAATTTGTCCGATTATCTTGATACCGGTTTGTTTTTAGATCATCGAATTACAAGAGGACTTGTTCGTAACGAATGTAAAGATGCAAGAGTTCTAAACCTTTTTGCGTATACAGGCAGTTTTACAGTGTATAGCGTAGCCGGAGGGGCAGCTAAAACAGTTACCATTGATATGTCAAATACATATATTGAGTGGGCAATGCGAAATCTTAAATTAAACGATTTGTATTCTAAAAAACATACATTTATCAGAGAAGATGTAAGCAAAGCTGTTGATTTTCTAAAAGAGGATAATCAGTTATTTGATATTATTATTTTAGATCCTCCGACTTTTTCAAACAGTAAACGAATGGAAGGTGTTTTTGATGTTCAACTTGATCACGTAGAGCTAATAAATAAATTATTAAAATTACTGGATGATAACGGGGTGATTTATTTCTCAACAAATTTCACAAAATTTAAAATAGAATCAGAGAGTATTAAAGCATTCAAAATTGAAGATATAACAGAAAAAACCATTCCGCCTGATTTTAGAAATAAAAAAATACATAAATGTTATAAAATTTTTAAATAATAAAAAAAGAGGAGTTTCTAAATGGCCGATTTAAAAACCATTGCAAAGTCAAATGTAACAATGTTATCTTCAAATCAATATCCCGGAAGAGGTATCATTCAAGGGTTAACCCCGGATGGTAAAAACCTTGTACAAGTGTATTTTATTATGGGGCGAAGTGAAAACTCGAGAAATCGTATTTTTATCGAAGAACAGGGTTTTGTACGGACTCATCCTCATGATGCTGCAAAAATGAAAGATCCTTCATTAATTATTTATTATCCCGTGCGATTTTTCAATAACATTCATGTCGTTTCAAATGGTGATCAGACAGACACAGTGTATGAAGGCTTAAAAAATGGCACATCATTTGAAAATTCATTGAAAACCAGAGAATTTGAGCCTGATAGTCCTAATTATACTCCAAGAATTACCGGTTTAATTGATTTAGATGATAAACAATGTGCATATAAATTCTCAGTGATTCGATCATCGTTTAATAACCCTGAAATCTGTGAGCGTTTTTCTTTTGTATATGAAAAGCCAATTGCCGGTTTTGGTCATTGTGTTCACACGTATGATGGTGATGGCGATCCGTTACCTTCATTTTCTAAAATACCGTATATAATTCCTTTGGATAATGATATTTCAGTTACGATGAATACTGTATGGGGTTGTTTGAATAAAGATAATAGAGTTTCTTTGCTTGTGAAATTTATTGAAACTGCAAGTAAAAAAGTGGATATAAAAATTATTAATGCAAATACATAAATGTATGGGCGCCTCTAAAAATCAGGATTTTAGCGGAGCCCTATGCAATATTAAGAATATTTTTGCATTGACTGAAAAATTATAAGTGCTATAATCCATGAATGTTAAATAAGTTTAAAAAGATTGTTATTGGTGATAATGCTCATAAATTCGAAGAATGTGTTTTTCTCTTTATTTCATTTATGAGTGGTTTAGTTTCACTGATTTTTGTAATTCCATTAAATCTCATCCAGAAATATCCTTTAATTCATAGTCTTTTTGTTATTGTGTTTATTCTATTCTCTTTTATATTCTGGTCTATTGCGAGATTTAAACGGATTTTCTTTATGTTTTCATTTGTTTTAACAGTAAATATATCGTTATCTTTCATTTATATATATAATGCAGGAATTAAAGGATCAATTCCATATTTTCTCTGTCAGATATTTTTATTTACTATAATACTTTTGAGAGGGAATAAAAGAAGAGTAATGGTCCTTATTCAAATAATTTCTCTTATGATACTTTTTTCAATTGACATTATAAAACCTGAGTGGATTATACAATATCCTGATGAAATGCAAAATTATTTTGATCATATTACTTCAATTGGTCTTGTTTTTCTTATATCCGCTATACTTATTTGGCAGTTAGTCGCTACTTTTGATATAGAAAGACGAAGTATTAAGGAAGAACTGGCTGTTGAGTCAAAAAAAGCTGTTATAGATTCATTAACGGGCCTATTTAACAGGCGTTATCTCGATGATTTTATTAAACATCTTAAAAACAGACTTGAGTATAGTTCTTTTAGCTATTCAGTTATTATGGGAGATATTGATTTATTTAAACAAATTAATGATACATACGGGCATCAAGCCGGGGATCAGGTATTAACAAAAGTTTCTGAAATTATGCAATTGCAACTGAGAAAAACTGACGTTGTTGGTAGATATGGCGGGGAGGAATTTCTTTTTATATTACCTGAGACACAAGTCTTAAATGCATTATTACTTGCAGAAAAAATCAGAAAATCTATTATGGAATTTAGATGGGATTTAATAATTCCTGATTTACAGGTTACAATGAGCTTCGGTATTGCCGGTTATTCACATATAACCGACGGAATAATAACAAAGAAATTTATGCCCCATGAACTTATCTGTAAGGCGGATAGTGATTTGTATATTGCAAAAGAAAATGGCAGAAATCAATCTTTTTTATCTGATTCCTGATTTTTGCAAGAGCCTCACTAAATTAAATATAAAAATAAAGATGGTTATATGAAAATGTATAAAATTGTGTGTATGCTGGTTATCATTATGTTTTACTCATGCTCTACGGGAAGTGAAGACAATAAACAGGAAGATATTTTCAATCCTTCAACTGTAGAAGGTGTTCTAAGGGAAGTAACCGGTGAGTGGACTGACAGGATTTATGATTATACAATACCCGGTCAATATTCAGATATACAATCAAGAAGGATTACAGTTGTACTTCCGCCTGATTATAATAAAGCAACTGAATATGATGCTATTTATATGCATGACGGTCAGAATCTTTTTAATTATGACCAGTATGGTCATGGTGGCTGGCAGGCTGATACTACTATCAACACTCTTGTTAAAGAAACGAGTATTAATCCGCTTCTTCTGGTTTGTATACCCAATGCAGGTTCAAAAAGAGAATATGAATATACTGATGAAAAAACCGGAGCGCCTCATTACATGGATTATATTGTAAAAAGAATAATCCCGGTTATAGAACATAATTTTTCAGTAAAGAAAAACCGTGAGGGCAGAATAATCGGTGGTTCATCATACGGCGGGGTTATTTCATTGTATGCCGGCTGGCAATATAGTTCTGTATTTTCAAAAGTTATCGCAATGTCACCGAGTTTACACAAGCAATGGATTGTCAATAAAACCCTTACAGAGGTTAAACCGGATATTAAACTGTATATAGATACAGGTAATTTAGAGGATCCTGACAATTACACCAATAATTTTAATATTGCCTTACAACAAATCGGGTTTATTACAGACACTAACTTAAAATATGTGTATGGTAGCGGGCAAGATCATAATGAAAGAGCATGGAGAGCAAGACTCCCTGAAGCTTTGAAGTTTATGGTAGCAAAATGATTCAGTTTCATTTCGCGGTTAATTATTCTTAGAAACAGTGTGAAAACTGTTTTTTTTCCACAAGCTTATTAGTTGATGTTTATGAGTTTATAAATACCGGTCAATAGTTAATTTCCTTGTAATATAAAAAAATATATTGACACATTGTTGTTTTTTTTCTATTTTTAGACAAAATATATTGTTTTAGGAGAAAAGAATGAACAAGATTATTGCTGGTATTATGCTTATCGCTACTTTAGCTATTTTCGCAGGATGTGCTGTTAATGAAACTACAGGGTCAATTACTGTTGTAAATTCTTCTGACAAAGATGCATTAAATGTAAAAGTTGGTGATGTTTTTATTGGAACAGTTTTAAAAGGTCAAATAACTACAGTTTATTTTTATACTGCAAAAGATGCTTCTGCAGTAGCTGCAGACGGATTTGAGGTACCAACTGCACTGGTTAAACTTGACGGAACAGTTGATTTAAAACTTAATTTTGGATATCAAATGGGGCTTGCTTTAAATGATGGAAAATATCAATTCAGTGTTTATGGTCGAAAAATGGGAACTGATTATAAAGACTTAACAGATAGTGATTACGTTAGTATGAAATAATTGAAAATTAATTCACGTTAGTATAGTGAGCACCGTTTTTTCGGGGCTCTTTTTTTTATCTCGAATTTTTGCAAGAACCTCTATAAAATTCAATTACCTTTTATTGTAAAATGTGTTATTATTTTTGTTTTGTGATATTATATGATTGCGGGGTAAGTAGTTGGAAAATAAAAAGAAAAAGCTTAATTTCATTTTAATGTTCAGATTGATGATTGTTTTAACATGGATTGTAATATTTTATTTTCCGATGTTATTTGTTCCGTTTAGCTTGCATTTTCCTTTTTTCTATCAGATTGCTATCCGTTTTTTTTTATGGGCAACAAAAGTAAAGATAACCGATTTAAGTACCTTTGATATTAATGCTAAATGCCCGGCTATTTTTGCATCAAATCATAAATGTTTTGCTGATCCGGTATTTATTGCACGATTTATAATGAAGAAATTTTCATTTAGCATGTCAAGTCATGTGATGGACATGATTCCGCCGTTTAGATTGATTGCCTGGAAAATGAGATTTATCGGCATCAATAAAAAGAATTTTAATTCCATTTTACGATCATTTGATCAGATAAAAAAATCGGTTAATACAGGTTCATCGGTTATTTATTTTCCTGAAGGGTATTATACAATAGACAAACCGGTTGGAGAAATGCGCGGCGGTATTGCAAAAATTGCAAAACTCACCGGAGTCGGCATTATTCCGATTGCAATTTACGGTATTAACCAGGATTTTATATATGAAGAAAAATTAGAGTGGAAACAGGTATATTTAAAAGCCGGAGAGATGATAAAGTTTGAAGAATATCCTGACGAAAGATCGTTTGTACACGAGTTGACTTTAAGGATAGAAAAACTGTACATGGAAATCGAGTCAACTGTTTCTACCCGGTAAATTTATGCGTAAGGGGAACTCCGTGCCCTCCAGCAACGCGGGTGTCTCTGTGGTGGAAATTATTCTAAGGATTCTGAGAAGAGTTACTCGTAAGGGGGATTATATCAGATTTATAATACTCATAGCATGTATATTCACGATTTTTTCATGTGCAACTAAAGTTGAAATGGTAGAAAGAAAAAATCAAACCAGGATTGCGAGAGTCTTTTCAAATTTTGAAAGTGAGTTTAAATTTAACGGTTCGGTTTTAATCTATTTTAATGATAAAATAATTATTAACAAAAGTTACGGTTATGCAGATGAAGAATTCGGTATTAAAAACATCACCGAAACGAAATTTATGATTGGTTCTTATACAAAACAGTTTACTGCAGCAGCCATTATGTTGCTTGATGAAGAAGGTAAACTCAGTATTGAAGATAGTTTAAATCTTTATATTCCTGATTTTCCGATTGGCCGTTCGATAAAAATAAAGCATCTTCTCAATCACACTTCCGGGTTGCCAAGAGAAGCCGATTATCGCTTTATTATTAACACAATTCCGGAATCGTATGTGAATGAAAATATACTACCTGTCATAACTGATGAAGCTATACTTCAGGATTTTTTCGGGAAATATGAATTGCGTAAAGGGGTGTATGTATTAAAAAAAACAGTAAGTGAGACTGAGGCGTTTAATCTTGCATACCTTCTTTTTTCATTGGGGTTTGATTTTGACGATAAAACAGATTCAATAACCAAAGGTGTTTTAAAAACAGTAAAAAATTTTAAATTACGAAGAATAAATCCCGGTATAAATTATCGTTACAGTAATCTTGGATATATGATTTTAGGTTTGATTATTGAAAAAGCATCCGGTATCAGATACGAGGATTTTATCACTTCAAGGATATTTTATCCATTAAATATGGTGCGTTCGGGGTTTAATTTTGACCCTGCAAATTCAACCGGGTTTGCCCAGGCGTGGTATCAGAATGAGAACGGTAAACGGCATAAAATTACGAAACGAGTCAATGGTTATTTATGGCCCGGTTCGGCAGGAATGTTGTATTCAACGGTCAATGATATAAATATATGGCTTAATGGAATTTCTTTTATACTCAAAGAAACATCGATAAAAAAAATGTACGAAGGGTATGTTAATTCAAATGTGCTTGATTCAAAATACGGGTACGGTTACTTTATAAGTCGCAGAAAAATTAAAGGAACTGACAGATTATCAGTCTGGCATGACGGCAGAATCTATAATTACCGCTCGCTGGTTTCTGTTTTTCCCGATGATAATCTTCGGGTTATCATTCTTTCAAACAGTTTGAATAATAACAGTATCTATTACTGGCCTTATATTATTGCAGACATTCTTTTAAACATTTCTGAAAACGAGGAAGAAAATGAAATGTAGTCGTTGCGGGATGGAATATGGGGTTGTGCATAATTACTGTAATAATTGCGGAATGAAATTAAAAAGAACCGGGAAAATTAAGTTTTTTAATGGTTACAGGAAATATGAATATCTTTTGTTGTTGAAAAATATACCGGGCTTTAAAGTGTATATACTTTTGTTGTTTTCTATAGTATTTTCTTTTTTTACAGGCTGGTTCTGTGCGGAATATGGCGCAGGTAGTTTGTTTTTGAACAGACTGTCTTTCTTTTTGTATATTACAGGATCATTGTTACTTCTTGCATGGTTTATTCTTAGGTATTCTGTTGTGTATAAACTTCTTTACCAGTCGAAAACCAATGATGCTGTTAATCCTGCGTTGACCGTTTTTTTATTGATGGTACCATTTTTCGGGTTTGTATGGCATTTTCTCGTATATTTTAAATGGAGTTTACGCGAATTAGAACATCATGACCCGTTTGTATTTTTTTTGTACTCATTATTAAATGTACTGATTTTTATACCCGGCTTTTCAATATATTTTTTTCTTCCTTATATAGTCGCGGATATATATGTTCACAAAATTATTTATAGTAGAATCTAAGAGGTTTTAATGGAATATTTAATTGGATATAGACAGTGGTTCAATTCATATACTAGTGAATTATTAAAAGATTTACAGTATAAACCTGACAATTTTCACTTGAAAATTGTTCATACTGACCGGGTTATTGAAAACACCATCCTGATTTCAGAGTCATTGAAGTTAAATGATTTTGCACATAAATCGGCAGTTCTTTCTGCATTATTTCATGATATCGGACGATTTAATCAATATTGCAGATTCGGCACATTCAAAGATGAAATCTCTTTAGATCACGGGAATTATGGGGCTGAAATACTTAAAGAATTTACTGTTTTAGATGATTTATCTTCTCAGATGAATGAGGTGATTAATAATACAATTATTAATCATAATAAACATATAATGCCGGATAATTTGTCTGATGAAAATACTGTTATTTTGAAAATAATTAGAGATGCTGATAAAATAGATATTTTTAGAATTATTTCAGAACAAAATAAAATGGAACAATCGGATCGGACCGTTATGCTTGATTTAGACCGGAATCATGCTGTTTCAGAGTCGGTTTATAAGCAGGTAATGAAAGGAGAAAATGTAAAATATAGTGAACTCAAATCATTCGATGATTTTAAAGCACTCCAGTTGGGGTGGGTTTATGATATTAACTATCCAATATCGTTTAAAATAATACAACAACATAATTATCTCGAAAATATTTATAAAAGCATGGCACAAAACAAATATTCTGATGATATTTATTATTCTGTAAAAAACTATGTAGAATCCCGTCTTAAAGATAATCAATAAATTTGTCGAAAATCTAAACGTAAATTGCAACGGGATATTGAACCTTATTTGTGTAAATAATTCGTATGGAGTACCTATGAAATTCAGAATGAAAATATTACTTTTAAATATTCTAACAATGGCAACGTTGTTAACTATGGTTTATGTAGTAATATTTGTTAGTTTTAAACAGTCTTATACGAAGAAAATTACAATCTTTGAAGAAGAGTTATATAATTCAAAAAAAGTGTATTTACAGGATTTATTGTCCTTCACCAATGTAACATTGATGAATTTATATTCAGAAGCAATTTTTGAAAGCAATGAATATAATTCTCAGACAGAAAAAAATAAAGTGATGAATCGATATAAAAATCAGGCTATACAATTGATGTCTTCAATTCGACATAGTGCCGGAACAGGTTATTTTATTGGAGTCAGTTTTGATGATGATGAGAACCCTTATTACGCTTTTAATGGTCTTGATGAGAAACAAAATGGTACAAAAATTGTGAAAACTTCTCAATATATGAAAGAGGTTTTAGCAGGTGGCAGGCCAAAATCAGGTGTTTCAGCAAAAACCGGTGTAATAATTGAATCGGTAGAGAAAAACCCTGTAACAAAGCAGGAAGAAACAAAGTATTCATCGATGATTTATTTCAGACAGTGGAACTGGATTGTTGTCACCGGTTTTTTCTCAAATGAACTTGAAAATAAAGTTGCTGTATTGCGGGATCAATTATTGTATGATCAGTTTATTATTATACTTATAATAACAATTTTATCAATTTTAATAATGGTGATACTTTCAGGTATATTGGTTGTTGTTTCCGGCCGGTTGATTAAACCTCTAAGTGATATTTCAGATCATGCTTTATTTGTATCTGAAGGAAATTTAATGCAATATAATAAAGTGTATAATAATAAAAGCAAAGATGAAATTGCAAAACTGATATTCAGTTTCAACAGGTTAATAGCTAATTTTACCGATAGTGCCAGGGGAATGAGTGATATTGCCGGGCATCTTGAAGTTCTTGTTAATAAAAATAATGCAATGTCTGATACACTTTCTGAAATTACTTCTCTTGAAGCATCTTCAATTGAGCAGATTTCTGCAAGTTTGGAGCAATCATCAACATCAATTAAGCATATTTCCGAAAGTGCAAATAGCGGGGCAATGCGGTTAGGTGAAAATGGTAAAATCGCAGAAAATGGTTCTATATTTATTGATCAGATAACAAAAAGTATAGAAAATATATCAAAACATTCATCAATAATTGAAAAATCAATCGATCAGATTTTTGGTATTGCTGAACAAACAAACCTTCTTGCACTTAATGCTTCAATAGAAGCTGTAAAAGCCGGGGATAGGGGGAAAGGGTTTTCTGTTGTCTCTGATGAAATTAGAAAATTAGCAGATAAATCTAAAACAATTGCAAATAGCGTTAATGAGAGCATTGAAGAAAATGCAATTATTGTCAAAGATGCAAAAGAACTTATTGTAAAATCCGAGAAAACATTTAAATCAATAATTGAAGGTACAATACACTCTAAAAATATTATATCAGAAATTGCATCGGCTATACACCAGCAGGCAGTTGGCGGTAGTGAGATGATGCAGAGTGCTTCAAATATATTTGAAGCATCACAGAAAATGGTTTCTATAGCAGAAACAAGTCGTAAAAATAGCCGGACAATTGAAAAAGCGTTTAATGATTTAATTGATATTATCAGGCTTTTCAAATTTGAAAGAGATCAGGATAAGGATTGGAATACAGTTAAATCAAATAAATTTAAACCGGTACTTGATAAAGAAGATTATTCGTATGATGATCATATTTTAAATAGTCATAAAAATATTATAAGTAAAGATGAGCATATGTCTTATTCGGATAATGATCATGAGGACGTTGAAGAACTGGAAGATTTTGCATAAATTGAGTTCTAAAGAGGCTTCTGGAAAATATTTTGTAAAAATCTTGATTTGTCATTAAAAAAAAGTTAATTTGTCTGGTACAATATAAATATTAGGAGCAAATAGTGAGTGATAATAGAGGGGACAACAAAAATAATAATCAGGTTCAACCGCCTAACGCTAAGAGACTGTTTTTCTTTATGCTGATTTTATCAGCAGTGTTAGTTTTTTTGTGGTTCTATAAAGGTATAGATGATAAAGAACAGGTAACGTATAATGTATTTCTTGAATTTGTGAAAACGGGTAGAATATTTACCGATAAAGAAAACCCTCTTATCATTTTTGATACAAATAAAATTACAGGTAAATATAAGGATCGTGATACAACAAAAAGTTTTCAGACGTCTATACCGCCTATTTTTGATAAAGGTGATTTGTATACACTACTGACAGAGTCCGAGTATAAATTTACTTTTAAAGGTGCAACAGAACAAAATCCTATGTTGTCTGTTATTCTTTTAAACCTTCTGCCAATTGGTATTTTATTCGTTATGATATGGTTTATGTTTAAACAGTTTCAAGGCGGAGGCAATAAAGCTTTTTCATTTGGTAAATCGAAAGCCCGTAAATTTGAGTCGAAAGACAAAATTACCTTTGCAAATGTAGCCGGTGTTGATGAAGCAAAAGAAGAACTTCAGGAAGTTGTTGAGTTTTTAAAAGATCCGACAAAATTTACCCGGATAGGTGCAAAAATACCTAAGGGCGTTTTATTGGTTGGTCCTCCCGGAACTGGAAAGACATTGTTATCCCGTGCGGTTGCCGGAGAAGCCGGAGTCAGTTTTTTCTACATGTCAGGTTCTGATTTCGTAGAAATGTTTGTTGGTGTCGGTGCATCACGGGTTCGTGATTTATTTGAGCAGGGTAGAAAATCAGCTCCTTGTATTTTATTTATCGATGAGTTGGATGCAGTCGGAAGAACCAGAGGTGCCGGATATGGTGGCGGACATGATGAACGTGAACAGACTCTTAATCAGTTGCTTGTCGAAATGGATGGTTTTGATCCGACATTAGGGGTTATATTAATTGCTGCGACAAATAGAGCGGATGTACTGGATCCTGCACTATTACGACCGGGCAGATTTGACAGACAGGTTGTTGTTGATAATCCTGATGTGAAGGGAAGAGAAGAAATTCTAAAAATCCACATGAAAAATATATCATTATCAAAGAAAATAGATGTTCAGAAAATTGCACGGGCGACTCCCGGTTTTTCCGGTGCTGACCTTGCAAACCTTGTTAATGAAGCTGCCTTACTTGCTGCGAGATTTAATAAATCAAGAGTAACGATGCATGAGTTTGAAGAAGCACGTGATAAGGTTATGATGGGCGTTGCACGAAAATCGAAAGTTATTACACCGAAAGATAAGAGAATTACATCATATCATGAGTCAGGACATGCTTTACTTACAATTTTATCCGAGCATGCGGATTCTCTTCATAAAGTGTCTGTAATTCCAAGAGGAATGGCAGCCGGTGTTACATTCAGTCTTCCGGCTGATGATCATCATGTATCTAAGAGTAAATTGCTTGATCAAATCTCAATTTTAATGGGTGGTAGAGCCGCTGAAGAACTGGTTATCGGTGATATTTGTACCGGTGCGGTTAATGATATCAATGTTGCTACTGATCTGGCACGAAAAATGGTTACTCAATGGGGTATGAGTCTTGATATCGGCCCGATTGCGTATGGTCAGAAAGATGAGCCGATTTTCATCGGTAAAGAAATTGCAACTCATAAAGATTATTCTGATAAAACTGCAGAACAGGTTGATGCGGAAATAAAGAAAATTATATTCGGTCAATACAATAATGCACGATCATTACTTGAACAACATAAAGAAAAGCTCGTGTTATTAGCTGAGACGCTATATGAAAAAGAAACAATGGATGCTGAAGAAATCTATCAGTTACTCGATATTACTCCGATTACTTATAATCCTGAGTTTGCATTAAAAGATGATGGAACTGACGACGAAGAAGATATGCCGGTTACTGAAAAACCTTTGGAACCTGGTAAAAAAGAAGCAGATAAAGAGGGTCAATAATGTCTTTAAAAGCATCAATATCAGGTATACGGGGTGTTGTCGGTGATTCTCTTACACCACAGGTGATTGTTGATTATGCAAGTGCATTTGCATCGCTACTGCCTGAAGGTGACATAATAATCGGAAGAGATTCAAGACCGACGGGCCCTTTTATTACATCGCTCGTTGTTGCTATTTTAAACAGTATGGGAAGAAACGTTGTTGATGTTGGTATTGTGCCGACACCAACAGTGTTGTTTCTTGTCGGGAAAATGAAATGTGCTGGTGGTATTGTTATTACAGCAAGTCATAATCCGATTCAATGGAATGCATTAAAACTTGTAAACAGTAAAGGAAGGTTTTTATCTCCTCTTGAATTTGATCAGTTAACCCGGCTCTATGAAAAAAAGCAATTTACATATTCTCATTACAATACAATCGGTTCATCTGAAACCAATTATGTTCTGCCTTCAAGTCATATTGATACCATTTTGCGATTTGTCGATAAAGAGCTCATTTCATCAAGAAAATTCAAGGTTGCATTAGATACCGTCAATGGTGCCGGTGGTCCGATGGCAGTTGATTTATTAAAACAATTAGGTTGTGAGGTCATAGAGTTAAATACAGAACCAACCGGCATATTTGCACATCCGCCTGAACCGACACCTGAAAATCTGCAATGTTTATCAGATGGTGTTTCTGCGAGTAAAGCACATATCGGGTTTGCACTTGACCCGGATGGAGACAGGTTAGTGATTTGCGGAAGCGATGGGGTGGTTCTTTCTGAAGAATATACATTAGCGTTGTCGATTAATCATTATCTCAATTCAAGAGGGCCGTCTGATGTTGTCATTAATTTGAGTACATCACGATTATCAATAGATGCTGCTGAAAAATATGGTTGTACTGTGATAAAAGTGCCAACCGGTGAGATTCATGTTACAGAAGCTTTATTTAAAACCGGTTCAAAAATCGGCGGTGAAGGTAATGGTGGTGTGATAATCCCTGAAGTTAACTCATGCAGAGATGCATTACTTGGCATGGCATTGATACTTGAATCGCTTTCAAAAGGTGAGGATAAAGTTGAAGTTGTCGCATCCGGTATGAAAAAATACACATTAATTAAAGAAAAGGTGGAAACATCTGTTTTTGATATGGAATCAACATTAGAAAAACTTAAAAAGAAGTATTCTGATTGTACCTATAACACAGAAGATGGTTTACGTATTGATTTTAATGATAAATGGGTGTTAATCAGAAAGAGTAATACAGAGCCGATTGTGAGAGTTTTTGCCGAAGCAGTCGGTTTTGAAGCTGCCGGAAAGTTACTTTCAGAAATTAAGGAAGCTGCATTTTAATTTCCTGGCGAGAGACCCTGGAGGGGACTATGGGATGGTTTTTTAATAAGTTTCTGCTGTTTTGCTTTGTTTTCTTTTCATTATCATCAGTTTATTCAGAAAACGACGAAATAAGTAAAAATTATTTAAGAAGGGCGTTAGTAACTGTTGATACCGATGTTCGATTGGCTAATGATTTTCTTAATAAAGCAGGTGACTATTCAAAAAACTTTCCCGAATATTATTACGGACGATATCTGATACATCGTAAAAATAATGATGCATCCAAAAACGTTTTTTTTGCTGAAAAAATGCTTGAAACTGTTTCTCAGGGGTTTATTTTGAGTGTATTTGATGTATATAGAACTGCTGCATTAATCTATACCGAACAAAGATATTATCAAAAGGCTCAAGAAGTTTATAAAAAGGTTTTTAAAAATAATCAGGGCGTTACGCTCAATGATAGCAATAATTATTTAGATATGCTTTTTAATGGTGATTTAACCAGTGATATTCCTGAAGCGATTGAAAATGCTCAGAAATTAATGTCGGGAAGTAATCTTACTTATTTTAAAGCATTGTATTCTTTGCGTTTCGATGATCATACATGGGGGAATCCTCAATTACTAATAAATACTCTTAAATCCGATAATTATTCACCGAAAAAGATTGCATATCTTGAGTCCTATACCGCAAAAACAGAGGATTCAATAATTACTTTGTTAAATCTGTTGCAAAATAGTTCCTTTAGTAAAGAGTATACTAAAAATACTGTATATAACTGTATGAAATTTAATGATAATCTTTCACTTGAGAATTTTGAACGCTCATTTAGAATATATCTTGCGAATGAAGGTAATCGGGATTTTAGAACAATAAGCCTTATTGAAAATTCACTTTTTAAAACATTGTGTGAAACTCAAGCTGATCTATCATCAGATGTTTTGCATTATACGGGTGAGCGAATTTCCGATACCGATTCAAACGGTAGTGCGGAAATTGTGTATACTTTTAAAGAAGGTGTAATTATAAAAAAAATATTTGATCCTAATCAGGATGGTCTTTTTGAATTTGTATATGTTTACCAGGATGATGGCAGAATTAATCGCATAACGAGAAGAATTAGTGATGGTTCTACAATTCAATATTTATATAATTTGAAAGATTCAACACTTAATTATGTGTATAATTATGAGAATGATGTGAAAAAGTCTGGGTTTATTATTGAAACAGGCAATGTGCCTTTTGTAGAAGGTGTTATACCGGATGAAGAATTTTTAAAAAAAGTTTGTATAAATGAAGAGTTGTATACAAATGGTGTGACCCGAAATAAATATTATAATGGAGAATTGGTTTATTCAATAATTGACAGGGACAATGATGGTTATTTTGAATATAAACAAATATTTGAAAATGGTATATTAATTGAGGGGCATTTGGACACAAAATCAAATGGTACGTATGATACATTAGAAGTATATGAGAATGGTGTTATGAAAGCGGTGTATTGTAAATCGGTGCCTTATTATTCGGGGTATGATTATAAAGAATTGTCTTTTACTGATAAAACAGAAAAATTCTGGGATGACGACTTTAATAGTTCATTTGAGCTTAAGGTTATTGCACGAAAGAATGGTTTAACCGAAACGTATTTTGACTTTAATAATGATTCATTGTATGATTTTGTGCAAACGAAGGATTCCAGGGGAGTTGTAAAGGTTTTTTCAATTAGTGATGACAAATGGGTTGAGTATTATACTTTAGTACCGGAAAAAAAATCAAAATTACTCGGTTTTAATGTAGTAAGTGCAAAAATACCTGCAAATCTGATTATACCGGAATCAATCAATTTTCTAAACACCAACACCGGTACATTCTATTATAAAAATAAAAAATACCACTTCAGTGATGGAATAATAATTTCTGATGATTTTACCTATCGGGTTATGAAAAATCGATTTGGTGTTTTTTTATTTGATTGATCCAGATTATTTATTGAGTAAACAGGGAATGTAATAAGGAATATACATGAAAATTATAAATTTATTTTTGATTGTCACAACATTAGTTTTTGTTTCGTGTTTAAATGATAATAAAGTAATTTATCCATACAATACCCGTGTTGAAAATCTTAGAGATAATATTAAAAATGGAACAATTGATCTTTTTGAAGCATTTATGGAAGCTCAAGTTGAATTGCGAAATCATCCTGGTGCTGACTCTGAGATGTTTCTTACATACGTCACTGATTTAATGAATGAAGAGTTAAAAAAACTGTATGAATCAGGGAAGTTTGAGGAAGCCTGCGTGATGGCTGATAGTCTTGTTGTTGCAAATGTAACAGACTTAGCATATCCCATAGAATTATGTTATAACAGGTTTCTTGATAGTACAATTCAAACGAAGGATAAGTTTACAATTTCCGAGTTGCGTAATCGAATGGTTGAGAAGAAAATATCCGGTGTTTTTGATGCGTATTCAATTTTAAATGAATATTATGAAGAGAAGTCATCCGGGCTATTTATTTATTATATTTCAAAATATGCTCAAATATTTCCTGATCTTCTTTCGAAATATCCCGATTTATTAAAGAAAAAAGCTGAATTAGAGCAATACAGAAATCTTGATTTTGAAAAAATGATGAAATCTGTAGTTACTGTTTATCTTGATAAGGGAATGGCTATAAAAAATGGTATGGGTTTTCAGGAAAAGTCAATTGGAACAGGTTTTTTTATTGACGATAAAGGGTATATTTTAACAAATCATCATGTCATTGCAGATCATGTTGATCCAAAATATAAGGGGTTTACAAAAGTTACCGTAGCGTTACGCGATGATCCTGATACTGAAATCAGTGCGAAAGTTATCGGGTATGATAAAGTGCATGATGTGGCACTTTTAAAGGTTGAAACGCATAGCAAAGAACATCTTGTGCTTGGAAGATCGCATAATATGCGCACCGGGGATAAAATATATACCATTGGTAATCCGATTGGGTTGCGATATACGGTGACAAGCGGTATCATTTCAAATAAGGAAATAAACTTTTTTCAAATGGGCAGGGCATTTCAGGTTGATGCTGCGATAAACCCCGGTAATTCAGGCGGTCCGCTTATCGATGAAAGCGGTCAGGTAATCGGTATTGTTTTTGCAGGTGTTCCCCAATTCCAGGGGATTAGTTTTGCGATACCATTTGAGTGGGTACGTCAGTCAATTCCTCTTTTATATCGTGGAAATCAGGTTGAGCGCTCATGGATTGGCGCGGGGGTGTATGAGGATCGGGATAAAAAGGAACTTTCTTTCTATTATATAATGCCCGGTTCAGGTGCTGATAAATCGGGTTTGCAATTAGATGATATTTTAGTATCGATCAATGATCAGAAGGTTACAACATTGGAAGATGCGCAAACAGAAATTGCATTTAACAGAAGTCCTTCAATTATAAAGGTTGAAATTATTAGAAATGGTATTACGATGGTTTTACCGGTTAAAACTGATGCCCGACCGTATATTCCAATTGAAAAGGCATTTATGAAAGATAAACAGGCGAATCTTGTGAGTCTTGTTTTTGGTCTTAGAATGAGTTTGATGAGTAAAATGCTGGGAGCCCGAAGTTACAAAGTTGAGCGTATTTATAAAGGACTAACGGCATATACACTTGATATTTCAGAAGGTGACCCGGTAATGATTTACGGGATTAAGTATATTGAAAAAGATAAAATGATTTTAATGCAAATCAGATATCTTGATAAAGACGTTGCTGCTATGGAGAGAATGTTTACTTTACAAATTTCTGCAGAAATTAATACTTTGTTGTAATGAGGCTTATGCAAAAATCAAGAGTACTTAATTTTGCTTTCGCCATATGCGATATAATCGCATTAGCCTCTGGTCGTAATGGTTACATTACTGCTCGAGCATGCAACCGGGGGTAGCCTCTTGCAAAAATTCGAGATTAAAAGAGTATTTTTGCAAGAGGCTCTAATGGAAAAAATTGTATTTTCTTTCATTCTGTTACTATTTCAAATATTGATTGTAAAATGCTTTCAGTATTTTACATCGTTTGATTATTACACAATTCTTTTTATAAGTTTTATTATTTCATTTATCGTGATATGTGCGTATCAGTATACAAAAAAATATGAACATTGGAGACTTTCCGGGAATTTGTTTTATGCTGTTTTGTATGGCTTAATTGCATATTCTGTCAGTGCTTTTTGTACAGTGCTGATATTAAAATTCCTTCCGATACATACCGTTGATTTTCTTTCAGAAATTATAATTAATAATTTAAACTCTCTTAACCCGGAAAAAATAGTACTTGTGTTTCTTGTAACCGGTATTTTTGTTCCGGTTTTTGAGGAATTAGTCTTTAGATATTATTTTTTTAACGGTATTACGACAATAAAAATGGTGTATAAAAATGCAGATATTATTATAACGGTGATTTTTTTCAGTTTATGTCATCTCTATTCAATTAAAGCTTTTGTATTTTCTGTATTTACAGGACTTTTTATAACTTTTTTTTATAAAATGTACAAATCCATTGTTTTTTCTGTTATAATGCATTTTACTATAAATACTACAGGTTTATTAGTCGGGTATTTATTACATATTAATTAAAGGATTTATTATGACAAATATTGATATTTCTATTGCTAATTCACTCGAGAAGTTAGGCTTAACTCAAAATGAGGCAAAAATATTTTTGTATCTTGCAGAAAAGCCAAATTCCAACGGATATGAAATATCAAAAAATACTGGCATTTCCCGGTCACTTGTCTACGGTTCATTAGAAAAAATGACGAGTACCGGTATACTTGAGTTGACTCAAACAAACTCATCATCCTATAAACTTAAACCAATAGAAGAAATTAAAGACATTGTTGAACGAGGGATAAATAAAGCATTTAATGTATTAACCGAAAAATTATCCGAGATAAAACCAGATACGGCTGATGAACTTTTTATCACCATTCAGGATAGAGATAATCAAAAAGCAAAAATGCGCTATTTAATAAAAACGGCGAATGATGCAATATTTATAAGTGCCGGTATGCGGGAACTTGACTGGATAAAAGAAGAGTTGAATAACGTTCATGAATCGGTAAAAGTTCATATATTCAGCCTTGCAAAAATTGACGGAATGCAGGGGCGATTTAATATATACTCAAAAGAGATGGATGATTCTTTTATTCAAAGTATGAAGTCTTTAAAGAATAAATGGAGAATTCTGATTATTAAAGATGCAAGTGAAATGATCCTGTGTGGTGGCGATGATATAAAAAATGGAGTGGGTATATATACTAAAAATCCTATGACGGTAACATTTGCCCGTGAGCATTTTATTCATGATGTGAAAATATATAATATTGAACGTAAGTATACAATTGAAGATAATACTGAAAATTTATTTAGTTAGAACTCTTGATTATTTTTAACAATTAAATTAGATTGTAATCATGAAACTACTTTTTTTTAAACCGGGATCGATTTTATTTCCAATTGCTTTGCTTGCTATTATATTTTTCAGTAAACAATTATTTATAAACTTTTTATCAGCATCTATTTTATTTTTATCAATGTATTGCATTGTTATTTCGGGAATAGAATATATTAGAAAGAAAAAAGATATTGATATTCTGGTGAAATATGTGCCGGAATTTTTTCCTGGTCAATCGGGTCTGATTGAAATCGAGATTTCAGGCATTAACGATAATCTACCGGGGTATTTGTATTATATTTCATTTGGCGTTTTTGAAAAAGGTCTGAGAATTGATTCCCGGCTTGTTCGATTAAAACAAGAGCGTAAGCATGTGTTTAGTTTTGAATTTTCTTCTGAAAGACATGGTGAGTTTGATCTGAAGGATTTTCAATTAGTAACAACAGATATTTTCTTTTTTACTGAAACCGTCAAATATTCTGTTAATGAACTGCGGGTACAGGTTTCTCTTAATCCTTCAGACTCGGGTTTAATCAGCTCGTTTTTCAATCAGGGGGGAGAAAAGCCGATTAAATCAAATATTATGCTTAATTCAACAGATTTTTTTGATGTGAGAAAATACTACCCCGGGGATGATTTGCGAAAAATGAACTGGAAAATATTTGCTCATACCGGTGAGCTTCATGTGAGAGAACAGGAAAAAATACCACCTGACAATGGAACAATATCATTTATTTTCTCACCGTATTCAAAAGATATTAAAGAGTACGAATTAATATCAGCTATTTTCTATAAAGCGGTTTTGGAATTTACAAACATACATATACCTGTAAAAATTTATCATCCGTCTTCAAGCGAACCTGCTGTTATTTCAAACGAGAATATTTCTGATTTATATACAATTTTGAATAATGCATATATCCCATTTCATAATTTTGTTACCATACCGCTATCGTCAATCGCCGGTGGTTTTTTCTCAGCCCAATCATTGTGTGAGGCGGGTACTCATTCTATTTTCTTTGAGAATTCAAAGATTTTTGTATCATTCTATAATTATAGTGTTACTTTTAGTACAGTAAAGAAAACATTGTATACGATTCAATCGAGTGACAGTATCATTTCTGATATGCGAAAAATCATAATGAAAAATAAACAATCGCGGAATAAACAAAAAAAGTTAAATGAGAAAATAGAGTTATTTTCTCAAAAAAAAATAAAGATTAATATAATAGAAGAGACTTTTGTATAAACAGATAAAAAAGCAAGGATTGATAATGAAGATTTTGGTAGTACCGCCAATTAGATTAATACTGAATATCGTTTTGTATTCAATAATCTTTATACTTGTTTCATTAAAATCAGATAAAGTATTTAATTATACTATTGGAATACTCATTATTATTATCGCAGTTACTTTGGACTATTTTTTAGCACGATTAAAATACCGCTGGTTTGTACGTTTTTTTTTGACATCAATTATTATAGTTGTATTTTTTATTATCACATTAATTTCATCAGAGTTGTTTTCTGATAAGCAAACACTCAATTTCTTTGATTTTATTTCTTACTATTTTTTAAAAGATTGTATTCCGGCAATTATCTTTATTGCGTTTTATTATTTTTTTGATTCTGAACGGGTTGTGAAAAGAAATATGTATTCGTATGGTGTGTCTACTATTCTACTACTGCTTGGTTTATATTATATAACGTCGATAAAAAATACTATAGAAGATAGTATTTTTGTTAATTATTTTAATTATTCATTTGTGTTATTATCAATTTTGATACTGATTATACTGCGGCATATTACCATGTTTTCAAAAGACAAAAAGATCGTTTTGAAAGATTATCTTCTATTAATATTCATTTTTTGTGGAATGATATTTTTTCTCATTTCAGTAACCCTTAGTAGTTTTGTGAAAGGGTCGGGTAATAATTCAGGGGGATTGTTTGAGTCAGGTCTTTTTAAATTTGATTTTAATAATTTTCTTGAATTGAAAGACAGTATAAAATTAAGTGAAGACAGAGTATTGATTCTTGAGTTGGATGGCAGTGAAAAGTTAAGTGATACTTTTGTTCGTGACGATTGGAACAGGCAATTATATATAAAACGGTTTTCCCTTGAAGAATTTGTTAGTCCGGGAGGGTTTAAGGTGTCCTCACGTCATACTGAACCCGATGCTCCGCCTCCTTTTCTTACCGGATATTCGTGGGAGAGGCCGTTAGCCGGTGATTATTTTGCATCTCAAAGTTTAGTAGAAACGTTGTATATAGTAAATATTGATCCTTCAAGTGTGTTAGGCAGCGAGTTTTTGTATAAAATTGTTCCAATTGAATTATGGAAAGATGCACCGTTTAAACAGGTTTATAAATCTTTTTCATCGGTATATGTCGGGGATTACAATGACATTTACGCTGATTTACCACAACAGAATGATTTATTGAACGCTATTTCGGTTGACCGGAAAAATCTTTTACTCGATTGGGGGGGTGAAAAAGATTTTGAGAAAAGAATTCAGACGTTAGCTCAAAGTTTAACTGCTGAGTATCCTGATCCGTTTATGAAAACGGTGATTATTCAGAATTATTTGCGGGATAACTATTATTATTCATTAAAACCGGGTTTATCCGGTAAACTTTCGCCTGTAGAGTACTTTCTGTTTGAAGCAAAAAAAGGTTATTGCTCCTATTTTGCATTCAGCATGACAATAATGCTTCGTTCAATCGGAATTGCAAGTCGTGTTGCTGTCGGGTTTGCTCCTGATATGAATAATAAAACGATGAATTTTTACGATGTCCGGGTAAATGACGGCCATGCCTGGGTAGAGGTCTTTTTTGACGGATACGGCTGGGTTAACTTTGACCCGACGAGCAGTACTATTTTACCCGATGAGGAGTTTTCATTACCAAAAGACAGAAAAGACGAACGGTTATCACTGGTGGAAAATATTATGCAAAATAAAGACAATATGATTGAGGTAACCAGGAAACCAGATATTATTACCAATGTATTTTCAAATTTTAAATCATTAATAAACAGATCAATACGGTTAATTGGTGTTGTATTTTTAGCTTTTTTTGTAACTCTGCTGTTTCTTGTTCTTTTTTTCAAAAAGAATGTACATCTTATAGCTTTTTATTGTTCACATTCTGATAGAAAAAAGATAAAATATCTCTGGCGTTATCAAATGACCGGTTTGCTTGCTCTGGGGTACCCGATTGAAAAAAATGAAAGTATTACAGAGTATGCACAAAGAATTTCTGATACAACCGGTATTGATATCCGGACACTGACTGCGTTATATCAGGAAGTTATATTTGGTAATGAAACATCACTATTTGATAAACCTGAAAAATGGTTATATGCTTATAAACGTGACATAAAAAAAATACCTTTACGAAAAAGAATACAGTCATATTGTTCAATTTCAATTTTATTCCGCCGTATAGTACCGTTGTTTGTCATACTGTTTATTCCTTATTTTTCGTTTGGTGATGAGAATAGTATACGGGATTATATGCTGAGAGCAAAAGAGGCTGTACATAATAGTTATTATGATATGGCAATTAAGATTTTAAATGAGGCCGAAGAAAAATTCCCTGAATCATATCTGCCGGATTATGAAAAAGGAACAATTTATTTTGATAATGAAATTTATGGAATGGCAGTTAAGGAATTTACTGATGCTAAAAAAAAGGGTTTACAGAATGAGGATATTTATACACAAATAGCAAATTCGTATAGTAAACAGGGCAAAGATGAATTGGCACTATCGACTTATGAAGAGGCAATCACGATTATTAATGAATCGGTTGATCTTGTAGATAACCTTGGCTGGCTTTATTACAAGACTCATAACTATACAAAAGGAATTGAGTTTATTGAATCAAAACTTACTGTATATGGTAAAGACCCGGATATTCTTATGACCTTAGGGACTTTATATTCTTCGATATGGGATTATGAGAAAGCAAAATCATGTTATATTTCTGCTATTTCAAATTCGTACTCGTATAAATTGAGCGAGTTTAGAGCAATCGTATATTATAATCTGGCACTTATTGAGGAGTCTTTTTTGTATTATGATAATGCACACAATTCAATGCTTGCATCACTTGCACTGATGGAGCGAAGTTCTGCATATATGGGGCTTGCATACCTTAGTATGAGATTGATGAATCTGAAAGAATCGTATAATTACATTCAAAAAGCATCGTCTTTACCCCCGAAAACAGCGTTTCCGGAGTCTGCTTTGTGTTATTTGTATACCATTTCGGGTAATGTTGATGAGGCAATTACATTATCAGAGTTAATTTTAAATAACCAGGATTTTTCCTGGATGATGTATTTTGGAACGAGTATTGAAGGTTTCAATGGTGATATTTATAAAGTGCTGTCAACAGCATATAATTATAAAAGTGCAATGATTTCGTTTTCAGAAAAAGAATCATTCGTACATACAATTATCCGGCCGTTTAAAAAGAAATATTATCAGCTGAAGTCACTCTATTATAACTTTGTATACAGTACCATTTTCATCCGGCTCGGGAATAAGAAAATTTCCGGAGGAAGTGATCTTGACGGACTTAATCAAATTATTTCGGGACTTGAAGAAATTGCTCCCCGCCGTGCACTCAAGGTTTCACGAATTGCCAAGGGTATTGAGATCCCGTTAAACAGGAATAAGCAAAGGATTTATGATGCCGAAGAATCGTTATTATCTACAAATGAATTGTTTGTATCAAAAGAAACAAAAATTCAAAGAATCGTAGAGGCTATGAATGGACTTGATCCAAAGTGGGAAAAAGATATGAAATCACTTTTGCTTGTTGAAGCTATACAATTATCAAATAACAAAAAATATAACTATTTAAAGGAAATGTTATTTGTAGAATATCCTCAAATGGCACCATTGAATGGTATTAAAATTCCTGCGATTATTTATGGTGAGAAGCATAATGCGGAAATTATAAAAAAAATCAAAAAAAGAGGCTTTTATGAGTCATATAAAAGTAAAATTGAAATAATAGTTTCTGATTTGGATGATGAAAAGATTAAAATTATGATAAAATATAAAGATTCAGTATTGTATGATTTTGATTGTACGAGAAAAGATTGTGGTGTTGAGTTGTATGAGCGGATTTTTAAAGTTAAGTTGTTGTAGCCGGAGGGTGTTGTGAATAAAATTATTATTGTTGGCAGTGGCAATGATTTTGATGCAAAGAAGATAATCGATGAAGCACACTATGCTGATTATATAATCGCTTCAGATGGTGGTTATACTATTTTAAAAGATTGCGGTATTAAACCTGATATAATCATTGGTGACATGGATAGTATTACATGTGAAATTGATCAAGATATAACAATTAATAAATATCCTGTTGATAAAGATTTAAGTGACAGCGAATTATCATTGCAATACGCTATTTCTATGAATCCTGTTATTATCAAATTATTTGCAGTAACCGGATGTTATTTTGATCATTCATTTGCAAATGTATTGAATTTATTCAGAAATGATACCGAATCTACAATGATTGAAATTGTAACCGCTAATTCAACCATTTTTACGGTAAAAAGTGGAGGGTATTCTCTATCTAATCTTAATGGCCGAAGAGTTTCTCTGTTTTTTTTGTCACCGGTAACCGATTTCAGATTAACCGGGTTTAAATATAATTTCTCACAAACAGATTTAAGCCCTTTTGATTATAGTTTAAGTAATGTTATCAATGATGATGATGCTGTTATTAGTTTTACTGACGGGAAAGTAATTTGTATTGTATTTGATGGTGGATATGAGTAATCCATATTTGTATGTATTAAAAAAGATTATGCAGCTTTCGGGAAAATTTATTACTTTATTGTTTATTATTAGAATATTGATACTGATATTTTTTGGTATTGGTAATGTTCAGTATTTTACGAATGAGTCAATGGTTTTTATTATCAGAGCCGGTTTGATTATAGACTCATTAATTATTCTGGCAGGAACTTTAAACTTACCATGGTGTTTTTTTAAATGGAAAAGAAAATTATATATAGTACTGGATATATTCAGAACTTTTTTTTATTTGGCATTTTCTTGTATAACGATATTTACAGGTTTATTTATTCTCGCTGTAATTACAGGCTGATTTTGCAAGAGGCTTTACAGAATATTATTGAGAAATTGCTTAGTTCTCTCGTGCTGCGGATTGTTAAAGATTTCATCCGGTGAACCCCGTTCGATTATTTCACCATAATCCATAAATAATACCTTATGTGCAGCAGCTTTTGCAAACCCCATTTCGTGTGATACTACAATCATTGTCATTCCTTCCTGAGCAAGATCTTCCATAACGGTTAAAACTTCTTTCGTCATTTCAGGATCAAGTGCGGATGTCGGTTCATCAAACAAAATTATTTTAGGCGACATGGCAAGCGCACGTGCAATAGCAACTCTTTGTTGTTGTCCACCCGATAATTGTGACGGATACGTATCTCTTTTGTCGAATAACCCGACCCTTTTTAACAGGTTTTCAGCATTGTCAATTGCCTGTTCTTTTGGCATTTTTTTTACCATTACCGGTGATAAGGTAATATTGTGAAGTACAGTAAGATGTGGAAATAAATTAAAAGACTGAAAAACCATCCCGGCATTTTCTCTGATTTTTCTCACGTCGACCTGATGAGATGTGACGCATTGGTTTTCAATCCAAATAGTTCCGCTTGTAACATGTTCTAATCTATTAATACATCTGATTATCGTACTTTTCCCGCTGCCCGACGTACCGATAATGAATACAACTTCACCTTTACAAACATCAAATGAAACACCTTTTAGGGCTTGTACTTGCCCGTAATTTTTTATTACATTTTCAATTTTTACTATTGTATCCACGATTAACCTCTTTTTTTCAGTTGTTCTTCCATAATTCCTACTACTCTTGAGAAAAAGAGTGTAAGTATGAGATACACTAATGCAATAACTGTATATGTTTCAAAGTAGTAAAATGTTTTGGATGCATATTCTCTTCCTCTTCGCAATAAATCAGCTACGGCAAGAATTGAAACAAGTGATGAATCTTTTAACAGTGCTATAAATTCATTTCCAATTGGCGGTAATACAACTTTAAAAGTCTGAGGAAGAATAATTTTCATAATCGCCTGTGATCGTGTCATTCCAAGTGCCAGAGCTGCTTCCATCTGACCTTTTGGTATTGACTGAATGCCGGCCCGGAAAATCTCACCGATATACGCTCCGTAACAAACCGACATTGCGATAACGGCTGAGGCAATACCTTCTATGTTTACAATTTTTGCCAAGGCATAGTATATGTAGAATAGCTGTACAAGAAGCGGAATCCCCCGTATGATTTCAACGTATATTGTTGCGATTCTATTAATGAATGTAATTCTTGAAATACGTCCGAGACCGACTAACAGACCTATGAGGGACGCAAAAAATATAGCAAGAACGGTAACGATGAATGTTGTTTTAATTCCGTCAGGAACAAATTTCAGTGCTTCTGCAAAAGGGTTTATCAAATATACCGAATATATTGTATCAAGTACAAAAACCTTTTCTTTTTCACTTAAACCCGGTGAAATTTCAAATATATCACTCTTTTCATCATACATATACAATGACATAAATTTCTTTTGTATGTTTGTCTTTCGTACAGGTTTGATAATTCGCTCTCTAAATACATTGCCCGGTATTGTAGAAACTGACAACTCATTTTTGATGTTGTTATGTGACTCTAAAGTAACTGATTGATTAATTGTGTATGATACAAAAACCATGATTCTACGAAGATTTGATTCAGAAAAAAAGAATAAAATAAATAAGAGAGCAATAGCACCGACAAATGATATTCGCCATGCTGAAAAAATGGTGTTCTCATTCCTTTCAGGAACGAGAACACCATCGGTCATATCAATTTTAAAACTATTCTGCTGATTTGTATTAGTGTCTATCGCAGCCATTTTTTCTCAATTTCCTTGTATTTATCAGTTCCAAGAACTAATTCAATACCGGCATTAATTAAATCAAGCGCTTTTTTATTACCTTTTTGAATTGCGATGCCATAGAATTCATCAGTAAAGGGAACACCGACAATTTTCAATTTACCTTTGTATCCGGGATTTTGCAGTGCGTAATTTGCTGCAATAGGTGTGTCTGCAACAACACCGTCTAATCTTCCGTTTATGAGATCTTCAATAGCGAGTCCTAATTCATCATAATTTTTGCTGATAATAAGAGGGTTTTTTGTTATTTCTAAAGCCCCTGTTGTTCCAATTTGTGCACCAAGTTTTTTTTCTTGAAAATCAGCCATTGTGGTAAGACCTTCACTTTCTGCTCTTACGATAATAACTTGACCGGCGTTGATATATGGTGTAGAAAAATCCATTTGCTGTTTTCTTTCATCAGTAATTGTTACCGATGAAATAACACCGTCATATTTTTTACTGTTTAACCCTGTAAAGATTCCATCCCAGGCAACATTTTTTACTTCTACTTCAAACCCGGCAGCTTCACCAACCGCTTTTATAAAATCAATATCAAAACCGACAATATTTTTATTTTCATCAACCATTTCCATAGGTGGCCATGTTGCATCGGTAGCAAAAACGAGTTTTGTAATATTCAAGTCAGATTTTTTCTTACAACCTGCAAGTGACAGAGTCATGCTGACTGCTATTAAAAGTAATAGTAAATTTTTGAATTTCATAGTAACTCCTTGTGTGGTGAATTTTAAAACAATGAGGCTTAAAAATCAAGTGTTATGTGGGAAATAAAATAAATAATAGGTATCGTATAAAGCACCTCATATATTATTCAGATTTTACAAAATCGAAGTGTTATTGCAATTTTAAATAACATATTCATTGAATAACTTGAATTTGAATTGATAATATATTTTGAATATCGCTCCCCAATCAGATAATAAATATTTTACTAATATTTCATTTTACAAAAAAATCTATATATAATATAATGATTTTCACATAAGGAAGATAAGGAGTAATAATGCGAGTAATTAATGAAAAAAAAATAATGATAGGCGGAAAAGAGCTTATTATTAAAACCGGAGAGTATGCACACCAGGCAAATGGTAGTGTAACATTACAATGTGGAGAGACCGTTATACAGGCTGTTGTTGTAATGGGCCCGGAAAAAAATGATATGGATTTTTTCCCTTTACAGGTTGAATATAAAGAAAATCTTTACGCTGCAGGTAAAATAAAAGGCAGTAAGTTTACTAAAAGACCGGGCAGACCGACCGATGAATCAATTCTTAAAGGTCGAATTATTGACAGATCAATACGACCTATGTTTCCTAAAGATTTTTCAAGAGAAGTTCAGGTTGTAATCAATGTTCTTGCTATCGATTATCATCATCCACATGATGTCTTGAGTTTAACAGCTGTTGTTGCAGCGTTAGCAATAAGTGATATACCATTTGATTGTAATTTAGGTGGTCTTCGAGTTAGTAGAGTTGATGGTGCATTAGTTATTAATCCGACACTTGAACAATATGCAAAACAGGATTTTGAACTGGTTCTTGCCGGTAATGATAAAAAAATTGTTATGATAGAGTCAGCAGGTAAATTTATTACCGATGATGATATGTTAGGTGCTTTTAAAGCGTCATTTGAGCCTCTTGGAACTATTGCAAAAGCAATGAAAGAAATGGAAAAAGACTTTGGTATTAAGAAAGTTTCTTATACAGATACGCCGGTTAATCAGGCTGTAATCGATAAGATTAAAGCAGTTGCCGATGAAAAAATCGAGTTTTTCTTTAAAGGCCAGGCTGATGGTTCAATTTATAGAAAACAGTTTGATGTGTATGTTCAGGAACCGGTTCTTGCTTTATTCACAGAAGAAGAATTGGAATCAACCTATTCAAAAAAAGATATTCTAACATGCATCGATTATATATTCAAAAAAACAGTACGAAAAAATCTGCTTGTTAATAAAAGAAGACTTGACGGCCGGGGTATTACAGAAGTCAGAGAGATTGAATGTCAAGTTGGTGTTTTACCGCGAATTCATGGTTCTTCAATGTTTTTACGAGGAGAAACTCAGGTTTTAAATATTTTAACACTTGGAGCTCCCGGAGAAGAACAACTTATTGAAAATATGGAAGGCGAAGAAAAGAAACGATATATACACGCCTACAGTGCATTACCTTTCTCTGTCGGTGAATGTGGCAGAATGTCAGGCCCGGGCAGAAGAGAAATCGGTCATGGTGCATTAGCTGAGAAAGCATTAGAGCCTGTTTTACCAAATGCAGAACAATTTCCTTATGTTATCAGATTAGTTTCTGAAGTAATGGGACAAAACGGTTCTTCATCAATGGGGTCAACGTGTGCTTCTTCACTTGCATTAATGGATGCCGGCGTACCGATTAAATCTCATGTAGCCGGTATTTCAGTAGGGCTTATTACCGGTGAGACTGATGATGATTTTATCACGATGACAGATATTCAGGGGCAGGAAGATTTTAGTGGTGATATGGATTTTAAAGTAACCGGAAATTATGATGGTATTACTGCAATTCAGATGGATACTAAAATTAAAGGTTTAACGTATGCGATTATTGAAAAATCAATCAGACAGGCACATGAAGCAAGAAATACAATACTTGATAAAATGTATGCTGCTATCAAAGAACCAAGGGGTGATGTTTCTGCATTCGCACCACGAATTGAATCATTATCAATTCCATCTGAAAGTATTGCAGCAGTAATCGGTTCAGGCGGAAAAGTAATTAAATATTTATGCGCTGAATATGATGTTATAATTAACATTGAAGATGATGGTTCTGCAAGTATTGCCGGTGTTAATAAAGAAAAGCTTGAAGAAGCAAAAAGAGTTATTAAAGGTATAATTTCAGATCCTGTGGCTGGCGAGATATACGAAGCAAAAGTTGTTAGAATTATGGATTTTGGTGCTTTCGTAGAGATTTTCCCTGGTAAAGAAGGTCTTGTTCATATTTCAAAATTGTCAAAAGAAAGAGTCAACAATGTTAATGATATAGTTAAAGTCGGACAGAAAGTTCAGGTTAAATTACTGGAAATTGATGGTCAGAGAAGATTGAACTTTTCTATGAATCTTGATGATGAAGTTATTGCTGCGTCAGAAAGAAGAGATGTGAGAACTGATTCAAGAAGACCTTTTAATAATAACAGAAGATAATAAAAAAATAATAGTGCCATAAAAAACAATTATGTTTTTTATGGCACTCAATTTATAAGGAGATGGTATGATAACTAAATCAAACGATGTTGCATTTGAGCAAGCTATGAAAGCTATGGAGAGGAAAATACGTGATATTAGTGAAACTGTTTCTGCGAATATAATACCGGAAACGAAACAGATGTTAATTGGTAATATTTTTAAGACAATTGTAGTGGCATTTACAATCGGACTTATTTCCGGCTTAATGATGTCGCTATTTGGAAGGCACAGTGGAAAAAGAAAATAAAAAAAGTAAGCTTAAATTTGGCATTTTAAAAAGAATATTGTCACCCGTTACTTTTGTATCAGAAATTCTAATTGACGGTGCTGTGAAAGAAATTTCCGCTGTCGTAAAAAAATATGTTATCGTTGGTGTTAACTTTTTACTATCCTTATTATTCTTTTTCTTTTTCTGGTTATCTTTTAATGTTTTATTTGTATTTGGTTTAAACAAGTTCTTCGGGTTGGATTATTTTTTATCAGTTCTTATAATCATGAGTGTAAATCTTGTTTGCAGTATTGTTTTTTTCTTAATGGCAAAATCAAAACTTAATCAAAAATAATGGAATGTAAAATCTACGCACATTACGGTGGTACCCTATGAGAGCTGTTGATTTGATTATTAAGAAAAGAAACAATGAGATTTTATCAAAAGATGAAATTGATTTTATGATTAATGGCTATGTAAACAATACAATACCTGATTACCAGGTCGCATCTTTTCTGATGGCAATTTTTTTTAACGGTTTATCTTTTGAAGAAACAAAAATTCTAACAGATTCAATGATCAAATCAGGTGAAAAACTTGATTTTTCTTATTTTACCGGAATAAAAGTTGATAAACATTCAACGGGCGGGGTGGGTGACAAATTAAGTTTGATTATTGCCCCGATTGCTGCAAGTTGTGGATGTATTATTCCGATGATGAGTGGTAGAGGTCTGGGGCATACCGGCGGTACTCTTGATAAATTTGAATCGATTCCCTGGTATAATGTATTTCCTGATCCTAAAACTATTGATACAATACTAAACGAATGTTCTTTTGTGATGATGGGCCAGACAGATACTTTCGTACCCGCTGATAAAAAAATATATGCTCTTCGGGATGTAACCGGCACTGTTGAGTCAATTCCATTAATTACTGCCTCAATTATGTCTAAAAAAATAGCTGAAGGTTCAAATGCTCTTGTTATTGATTTAAAATGCGGAAAAGGTGCGTTCATGAAAACTAAAAATGACGCTCTATGTCTTGCGGAATTCATGATGGGTGTCAGTAAGGCGTCAGGTGTTGATATGAGGGTTGTTATCAGTGATATGAATACGCCTTTAGGTCGTGAAGTTGGTAATTATAACGAGGTGATTGAAAGTTATGAAGCTCTTTCGGGGCGGGGTGAATTAAGAATGATGGAATTAGCTTATCGTCTTGCAGGCTGGATGATTTTTATTTCACAAAAAGCCGGTTCGATTGAAGAAGGTGTTTATAAAGCAAAAAATGCTGTTGAGTCCGGGGCTGCTCTTGATTATTTTATGAGAAATATTACACTGCAGGGTGGGGATATTGATTATATTACCCATCCTAAAGTTTTATATAGTAAATCGGTGAGGGTTAAAGCGAACAAAACCGGGTATATTAATTCCATAGATGCATACAAAATTGGAATTGCTTCCATGTATATAGAGTGCGGGCGCAAAACAAAAGATTCACCTATTGATCACTATGCCGGTATATCGTTGTTGAAACTTGTTGGCGAGTATGTTACAAGTGGTGATGAAATATTCAATATTACATATAACCGTGGCGATATTGAAAATTGCTTAGTGTTATGTAACGACGCAATTGTGATCGATGAACAAAAAATGAATATAGAAAGTATAATTATAGAGGAATTAGGTTAAGTTATTTATGAAAGTATTAAAAAAAGAAATTGATATTGATTTTGTAAAAAAATGGATTGATCGCGGGCTAAATCCGATTGTTCTTTCTATATTAAATAGACGTGGAATTAAAACAGATAATGATTTGTATCGATTTCTTAATTCCAATAAAGCGGGTATGATTCCGTCTCCTTTTATATTTGAGGGGATTGAAAAAGCGTATCAACGAATTGCAGATGCAGTAATGAATAAAGAAAAGATTCTGGTATTTGGCGACAGGGATGTTGATGGTGTAACTTCTGTTCATATACTTACACAATTTTTAAAAAGTATTAATGCCGATGTTGATTTTATTGTACCGGTTGGAGCTGATCCGTATGGGGTGAATCCTGAGAGTATTAAGAATTGGCCCGGCAAATACGGCCTTGTTATCACTGTTGATTGTGGTATTACCAATGTTGATGAAGTTGCATTTCTTAAACAGAATGGCATTGACACAATTATTTTAGATCATCATCATGTTCATGAAAAAATCCCTTTTGCATATTCAATTATAAATCCTAAATATCAAATCAATTATGAAATGTCGGATATGGCAGCTTGTGTTGTAGTTTTCCTTTTTGTTATGGGATGGTATTTTTGGAAATCTGAATATTTTAACCGGGTTTATTACATTAAATATAACGGGACTGAATATACAATTAAAAATCTGCTTTTTATTGAATCTGAAAAGTATGATAAAGACATGACTGATTATTTTAGTAAACGTTTTGTTTCTTCCAAAACGTTTATTGATGATAGTATTGAAAAAGATGAATTACTGGTTTTATTTAAAGATGAAATTTTTAAATCGATTCCCGGTTTTTCCAAAATAATTGAAAGTTATATTCAATTTGCAACATTAGGAACAATTGCTGATATTATGCCATTAGTCGGTATCAATAGAGTCATTGTATCTCTCGGAGTTGATTTGATACGAAAGTCACCTGAGAATGCAATAAAAATGCTGATTGAAAAGAATGGTATTGATGGTTCGATTATTACTGCAACCGATATTGCATGGAAGATTACACCGATTTTGAATTCTCCCGGTCGTATGGGTGATGCCAGGTTTGCTGTTGATTTTTTAGCAAGCGGTAGTGATAATCTTGCTACTACAATTTTATTAATGAATGATGAGCGAAGAAAGCAAGGTGATGAGGCGTACAATTCATTGATTAACGATGTTGATGAGAATGCACAATTATATGATAATAAAATAAATGTTTTTGAAAGCAGAAGTATTTCACGCGGTGTTATTGGTATTACCGCAAATAAGATTTCTGAGTTTACCGGAAGACCGGCGATAGTTTGTGCTGTGGATGATGAGATTACAATCGGATCTATGCGTGGTGATCTTACATGCCATCTTGTTGAATACTTAGATGGCGCAAAAGCTATTCTTGATGAATTCGGCGGGCATAAATTTGCAGCGGGTTTTCGATTGAAAACGAAAAATTTTGAGGCTTTCAAAGAGTTTGTTAAACAAAGTTCTCATTTGCTGATAAGCGGTGTTGTTGAAAGTGACGGTTTATCAATTGATGCTGAGATTCCGGTGCAGTACTTATCGGATAATCTCTATTCTGATATATCCATCATAGAACCATATGGTGAATGTAATGAAATGCCGCTTTTATATACAAAAAGTATTACGGTAGAAAACTTTTCTGTTGTAGGAAAAGATCAGAGTCATTTAAAACTGACATTAAATACCGGTTCCGGTGTTTTGAATGCTGTATATTGGGGGAAGGCGGGTTGGTTTAAGTCTCTTCATAATGAAAGTAATCATTATGATATTGTATATAAAATAGATTTGAATCATTTTAAGGGTAATATTACAGTTCAACTTAAAATAGTGAATATGGAATTGAGTGTTTAGGAGTTAATTGTGGAATTTGTAAATCCTCTTGTTGCTTTGATTGATAGAAATGCTTTAAAAAATAATATAGATTTTATTAGGAAATTGTATCCTGATAAAGAAATAATTCTGCCGGTAAAAGCTAATGGGTATGGTCATGATGATTTGCTCATTGTTAATGAAGCCGCCACGTCGGGTGTGAGAATGTTCGCAGTAGCCCGTGTTGATGAAGGTGTTACGTTAAGAGAAAAGGGTGTTGTTTTCCCTATTCTTATACTCGGTGTTGAACGCGGTGAGAATGTAAAACTTGCGATTAAACATTCAATAGAGTTGTCTGTTTCAGATTTAGCGAATCTTATTGAAATTGAGAAGGTTGCAAGTGAAGTCGGGGTGAAAGTAAAAGTTCATATTCTTGTTGATACAGGAATGTCAAGGATGGGTGTCGAATTATCAGAGTTGAAATCAATTATTCAATGTATTAAGAAGTCTGAATATTTACATTTAGCGAGTGTTTTTACTCATTTTGCCCGAAGTGACGAGAGTGTTTTTTCTATAAAAGAGCAACTTGTTATTTTTGAAAATGCACGGACAATTTTTTTAGAACATGACCTGATACCTGATTTTTTTCACTGTTCTAATTCAGGTGGTATTGAGAATTATAATGGACCGGATTGGACAAATGCTGTGAGGCCCGGTATTATGGTCTATGGGTATTCGCAAAAAATCGGTGGATCGGATAGTCTTATTCCGGTTATGACGCTTACTGCGAAAGTTATTCACTGTAAGGATGTTAAGAAAAATCGGGCTGTCGGCTACGGGCATACTTTTATTACATCTAAAGATGTGAGGCTTGCGACTGTTTCTATCGGCTATGCCGACGGATTGCCACGAATTTGTTCTAATAATCTCGTTGTTAGAATAAATGGCAAGGATTATAAACAATGTGGTCGGATCAGTATGGATTTAACGGTTGTTGAGGTTGATAAAAAGGTTAATGTCGGAGATACCGTGTATATTTTCGGAAGTCCGAAATATGCCCCTTTAAATGCAAATGATATTGCAAATAGATCAGGAACTATCAGTTATGAGATTTTAACCGGAATCGGTAATCGCTGTTTAAGGAAAATACTATGATAAACCATGTTCGTTATGATGAAAGTCAGCTGACATTTAGTTTTGTTAAGTCTTCAGGTCCCGGCGGACAGAATGTAAATAAGGTATCTACTGCTTGCGAGCTTCGATATAATATTGTTAATGATGTTATTATTTCTCATTTTATTAAGAATAGATTAATGATTCTTGCAAAAAACCGGTTATCAAAAGATGGTTTTTTAATTATTCAGGGTAATGAATACCGTACTCAAGAACAAAATAAACAGGCTGTTTTGAACAGGTTGTACGGCTTGTTACAGCAGGCAAAAATTATTCCTAAAAGAAGAGTTAGTACAAAACCTACTAAGTCGTCCGTTGAAAAAAGAGTTTCAGAAAAAAAACAGCGAAGCGTTTTAAAGAATTTTCGAAAGGATGTTTTTGAATAAGGTCGTGCTATGATTTACTTTCTGTTTTCTATTTTTTTTGTGTACTTATGCAGATAGCTGAAATTTTTATGTAGAAAAACTTCCGGCTGAATAAAATTATTGTATTTGATTTGGTATTTTTTCTTTAATTATTCAGGAAATTTTGGGTGATTTGTTGTTTTTATGGGAATCCGTAAATTGTTTGTATTACATTGTTATCTGTGATTATTAATATACGGCTTATTTTATTTACAGCATCTAACATATGTGTCTGAATATTTGAACAAACCCAAACTCTCCCCTCAGAATATTTTTTGAAAATCTCTAAAATCTCTATAATCGTATTTCTAAATCGAATTAAATACAGTCTTAGAAATCTTCTTAATAAACATGCAATACTAAATGTTCCAAATCTATAATGTAAATAGCGAAGTTTATTGTAAAACTCAACCTCTAATTTCACAATAATATTTTCAGAAAAATCCGTTTCACAGTCATCTAAAATAAAATCTGAAGGAAACAGATCGATTTCATTAATTACTACCATCATTTTTTTTAGAATCTGATTAATAACAACTGATTGGTCTAATCCGAAATATGCTCCCCTCCATTTTAAAACAGAAAGTAAATATTGATCTATTTTAAAATGAAATCTATGATACATAGTCATGTCGCCCCCAAAAGATTTTTTATTTATATAATTAAATGCTTGAAAAGTGATTTTTCAATACAAAAATTAAAAAAAAACTTGACGATTATGTTAGAATAAACTAATATTATTACACGAGTCTATTATGTGTTTGGAGAATCAAGATGAATTTATATAAACTAAAGAAAAATGATTCATTTTCTATTGTAAAAATAACAAGATCAGGTGAAATAGGAAAAAGAATTGCTGAAATGGGAGTTACAAAAGGAACGAGGGGCATCGTTGTTAGAAAAGCGTTTCTTGGAGGTCCAATTCAGATAAAAATATTAAATTATGACTTATCTCTCAGAAAAGATGAAGCAGAGTCAATAGATGTTGAGGAGGTGTAATTATGGCAGACAAAACGATAGTAGTAGGGATAGCGGGAAATCCAAATTCAGGTAAAACGACTATATTTAATGAGTTAACAGGTGCACATCATAAAGTTGGAAATTATGCGGGTGTAACTGTTGAGAAAAGAGAGGGGATAAGGAAATATAAAGATTATACGATAAAAATATATGATTTACCCGGAACTTATAGTTTGACTTCATACTCCTTAGATGAGTTAGTGGCAAGAGATTTTATAATAGATGAAAAACCAGATGTAATTATTGATGTCATGGATTCAACTAATATTCAACGACACCTGTATTTATGCATGCAAATACAGGAATTTGGAATACCTATAGTCGGTTTATTAAATATGACAGATGAAGCAAAACAACATGGCATTGAAATAGATTCATTGGCGCTTGGAGATTTACTCGGTATACCGATGCTGAAAACTGTTGGACGTAAAAAAAGTGGCTTGGATGGGGTTTTTGATTTGGTACTCAGTACCTATGAAAATAAGAATAAACAAAAAAAGTGTTTGTTATACGGAAATGAACTGGAAATGCACATAGATAAAATTATAAACCTTATTTCTAAAGATGAAAAATTTATTAAAAATTATCCTCCTCGATGGATAGCTGTTAAGTTATTAGAAAAAGATCAAAATGTTTGTTCTAAATTGAAAACAAATGAAGCCTATGATCAGATAATTCATCAAAAAGATGAATCCATAAAGTGGATAGCCGGACATTTTAATAGAGATTCTGAAATAGTTGTGACAGAACAAAGGTATGGCTATATTCACGGTGCGGTAAAAGAAACTTTAAAGGTGTCTCTGGAAACAAAATTTTCATTCAGTGAAGCAGTTGATAAAGTTGTATTAAATAATTACTTCGGGTTGCCATTATTTTTATTTATTATGTGGGGAATATTTCAGTTAACATTTAAGTTGGGTGAATTTCCGATGTCCATATTAGAGCTTATTTTTAATCAAATTGGAAATTTTGCAGGAAGTATAATACCTGATGGGTTAATAAAATCGCTTATTGTTGATGGAATTATAGGCGGGGTTGGTGGGATGCTTGTCTTTCTTCCAAATATACTCATTCTGTTTTTTTGCATATCAATTCTTGAAGATACCGGTTATATGGCAAGAATTGCATTTTTGACAGACAAGTTTATGCATAAATTCGGATTACACGGGCAGTCATTTATTCCGTTTGTTACAGGTTTTGGTTGTTCCATACCGGCAATAATGAGTGCGAGAACATTAAAAAATGAAAAGGATAGATTAATCACAATACTTGCAGTTCCTTTCTTTAGTTGTGGTGCTAAATTACCTGTCTATACATTATTGATTTCTGCATTCTTTAGTGAATCGATGTCAGGAAATATATTGTTTTCTATCTATATGATAGGAATATTGCTTGGTTTGTTTTCTTCTTTGTTATTTAGAAAAGTAATCGCAAAAGGAATCTCCAGTCCATTTGTAATGGAATTACCACCATATAGAGCACCTGCAGCAAAAGGTATTGGATGGCATATGGCTGAAAAATGCTGGTTTTATGTAAAAAAAGCTGGAACGCTTATAGTTGCTGCTTCAATAATAGTATGGTTTATAACAACATTTCCGCAACTGAAAACAGATGATGCAAAATATCAAAAAATCAGAATGGATATAGAAAATAAAATTATTAGTGAGAATGGTCTACTTGCTGATTCTGATATCAGGCAGATTAATCGTATTATTGAAGTATCTCAAGTCCAGGAAGCATTAGAATATAGTATAGCAGGAAAAATCGGTAAGATAATTGAGCCGGTAATAAAACCTTTGGGCTTTGACTGGAAAATCGGTGTGGCTATAATAACAGGTTTTGCGGCAAAGGAAGTCGTCGTTTCAACTCTTGGTGTTATGTATAAAGTTGGAAGTGACGTCACTGAAGAAGATGATTCACTACGCGGAGCATTAAGAAATGACCCGTATTTTAATCCTTTGGTAGCGTATGTATTGATGTTATTTATTTTAATTTATGTACCTTGTATTGCCACTCTTGCAATAATAAAACAGGAATTAGGAAAATGGCGGTGGGTCTTCTTTACTATTTTTTATAATTCTGCCGTAGCATGGTTAGTTGCTTTTATCGTATATCAAACCGGGAAAATAATGGGGTTAGCATAATGGATGTACAATTAATTATAGTAATAGTGCTTTTTTCGATTTCATTAATATTTGTGTTTTACAAAATATGGTCAAAATTCAAGAAAAGGTTGAAAAATAATAAATGTTCCGGATGTTCAGTGACTAATAAAAGTAATTGTAATTGCGGTGAGTAAAAAAAAAGATCAGAGTAAATTTACTCTGATCTTTTTCATTATATTTTAAACTTTTTAATCTGTTCTTCAAGTTCACCAATATTGGTTGCGTTTAAACTACCTAAATCAGAAAGACTGAGAACTGACTTTGAAATCTCTGACATCCCATTCGCAATTTCTGACATACCTGATAAGTTCTCTGCAGAAAGATTATTTGCACTTTTAAATCTATCTGAAATATCATAAACACTCTGTTTCGTTTTATTTGAAGATTCATCGATATTTTTAGACATTTTAATTAAATCGCCTAATCTTTTTGAAACATCTTCTGATCTTGAATTAATTGTCGAAAATGTTGATAAAAGTTCTTGAATACCAGAATCCAACGTGTCAATTTCACCAATCATATTACTCATAACGGTTCCGGTCTTTTCAGTAACTTTAACCGTTGATTCAATCTTACCAATAATATCTTTTAATGAAACATTGATGTTTTTTGCATTCTCACCGGTGGTTTCAGCAAGAGACCTGATTTCATCTGCAACAACGGCAAACCCCTTACCTGAATCACCCGCGTGAGCAGCTTCAATAGCTGCGTTCATCGCCAGAAGATTCGTTTGAGAAGCAACATTATTGATGATTTTTATAAGATCCATAATAAAATTAATTGAAGTTGAAATTTCTTTAATAGAACCAACAGTTTTTTGCATACTGCTTTCACCTTCTTTAGCAACCGTTACAAGTCGTTTAGATAACTCCATTTTTTCTTTTGATAATGCATTAGCATTCTTAATCTCACCTAAAGTTTCTTCAATTGCCATTGATGCATCAGTAATAATGCTGGATTCCAGACTTAATTCATCTTTTAAGAAATCAATAAATTGCTTAACATCATTTAGTAATGAACTGGAAGTGATTATTGAATCATTCAGTTTTGAATTCTCATTTTTCATTGATTGCACTGTAGCTGCAATTTCATTGATTGTCGCCGAGAGTTCTTCAGAGTTGACCGCAACAGAGTTACCTATCCCATAACTTTTTTCAGTTATTTTAATCAATTTTTGAATGATAAGTGATAACTTTCCTGTAAACTTATTAATATTTTCTGCAAGTTGACCTAGTTCATCATCACTTGAAACAGGAATTTTTTTTGTTAAATCACCGTCACCTTCAGCAAGATCAATAACAAGTTGCAACATTTTATTTAAGGGAATTATAAGAACAGAACGAAATAAGAAAAATGAAGTGAAAATAACAATCATAATAATAATAAAAATCTGAATAAATACCTGAAATGTAATAGTTCCAAGTGCTAATTTATACTGCGTATCGTTAAAAGTAATTTCAACAAATCCAAGTTTTAAATCTTCTTTGGTAATTTCTTTTTTTTTCGTTTTAATAATAACAATTTTATTTGCATCATCTCCATTGGCTTGTATAATATCACCTGATTTGTTTTTAACATACTTGTGAGCTGTCATTGTGTCGGTGTCATCAAAAAGAGTAATAGAATAAACATTACTATCAGCCATTTCTAATTTAATAACATTTTCAATTTGTTTTTGATCAAAATTCCATATTGGAACAATCAGTGTATTAGCAAGCCTTGTTCCAATGATATCAATAGATGTTGCCATATTGTTTAGTATTTTTCTTTTCTCGATAGAAGTTAAAATAAACCCCAGTATAATAGCAACGGAAATAATTGAAATTATCAAAACAAATAAAATCTTATTTCCAACCGATTTAATTTTCATAATAATACCCCGTAATAAAAATTCTACATTATATTATCGGACATTATAAAAATATAATCAATAGAGCTTCTTGTAAAAATACTCTTTTTACTTTGAATTTTTGCAAGAAGCTGCATATAAAGCGATTTTGCATTTACCTCAATAGGTTTTTAAAAAAAAGACCGCAATAATGTGCGGTCCTGAATAACAAGCTGAGTGCTTTATTCTGCAATAACGCCATTTAAATCATTAAGAAAATCATTGATGTTGATCCCATGTGCATTCAAACCTTGTTCTAATGTTTCATAACTTGCTAAAGCACATCCAATACATCCGATTCCGTAGGCAGAAAAAACTCTAACTGAGTTAGGATGTTTCTGTACAAGTTCCCGTATATTCATATCTTTTGTAATTGTTACAGCCATATATATCCCCTTTAAAAAGTAATTTTAGTCAATATACTAACAAGTTAAAAAAAAATCAAATAATTTATTCATTTATTTTATAAAATTTCTAAATTTTAATTAATAATTTTACTTGAAAAAAATATGTAAAATATTTATAGTTAAAAAATATTTTACTATTATTATGGTGGCATCGATGAAAAGAAAGCATTTCTATCAAGTTCTATTAGTAATTATTCTTTTAGTTAATGTTTCATGTACTACATTAATTAAAGGTTTAACAAATGATTTAGCTTTCGGGGTATATCAGCAAAATGATATGAAACTCGTTCAAGAGGCAGCTCCGGCTTATTTATTAATACTGGAAAGCATGATTTACAAAAACCCTGGTAATCGTGATTATTTAATGACTGGAATTCAGTTGTATACGTCCTATGCTACTGCTTTTATTAAAGATGAAGAACGATCAAAATTGTTTAACGATAAAATTCTAAAATGGGGAAATGAACTATTAGCTTCTTATCCGTTGTATAAAAAATATAATGCAATTTCTGCTCAGGATAGAGAAAAGAAGGATATTGCATTTACCAAATTTATTGCAGGTATAAAAAAAGCAGATGTTCCTTATGTCTTCTGGGGGATGTATTCAATCGGTATGGATGCATTAAAGAATAGTAACAGCCCTGCTGGTTTGTTGTTATTGCCAAGACTTTTAGCAATTGCAGATAAAATTTATCAATTAGATGATACTTTTTTTAATGGAGCTCCTCATTTGTTTTTTGGATTATATTATGGTTCATATCCCGAAGCGTTTGGTGGAAGTCCTGTTAAAGCAAAAGCAGAATTTGAAAAAGCAATTGAAATATCAGGTGGAAATATGCTTGCACATAAAATAATGTTTGCAGAAGTGTACTATAAATCACAATATGACAGGGACGGTTATGAGAAACTATTGAAAGAAGTAATTGATTTCAATATTGATCTTCATCCTGAATTAAGACTAATGAATATTATGGCTAAACAGCAGGCTTATAAGTTGCTTGAAGAAATTGATGATGTCTTCTATTAATGTTTATAATAATGCTTTTGTACTTATCAGCATACGCTGTTCAAAAATATAGTATCGAGGAGTTTACTAATGATTAAAAAGTTTTTTGTTTTAATTTCATTATTTTTATTATCAATTCCGGTTTTCTCACAAACTAAGAAAGAACCTAAATATGTTTTTAGAATTGCTTCTGAAGTACCTGCCGGGACATTATGGCATAATGCATTAATGGCTATCAATAAAGAATTGGCTGTGAAAACCAATGGCGAAGTCCGATTGCAGGTTTTTGCCGGTGGAGTAATGGGAGATCAAAGTTCTGTAATCAATAAAATACTTATCGGTCAATTGGATGGTGCAACTTTTTCAAATACCGGAATGCAGTTAGTTAATCACGACTTTGGGATAGTCGGTTTTCCTTTAATCATGAGAAGTGATAAGGAATATGATTATATGATAGAGCAGGTTGGCAATGAATTTGTAAAGAAATTTAAAGAATTAGGTTATTCTCATTTATGCTGGACTGAAACTGGCCCGATTTATATTTATTCAAAAAAATCTATCGCTTCAGAAGAAGATATACGAAATGCCAAGGCATTCGTATTGCAGGGTGATAAAATTACAGAAATGCTTTTTAAAGAAATAAAAGCAACACCAATACCGGTACAAACCTCAGATATTTTAACAAGTTTAAAAACCGGACAGATTGATACTGTGTTTTCACCTCCTTATGGTTTAATCGCAATGCAATGGCATTCCAGTATCAGTTATGTAACTGATTTTCCTATGACTTTTATGTTAGGGTCTATAATGGTTAATAATAAATTATTTGATTCAATGCCAAAAGAGTATCAAGCTATAATGAGTGAATTATTCAAAACTCATTTTGAGAAATTAAAAACAAAAATCAGACAGGATAATGTAGCTGCACAGGAAATATTACGACAAAATGGTGTTCAATCGATAACTGTAAGTGTAGCTAATCAAAATAAATTTTTTGAAGTTGGTAGAAGTGCCAATGAAAAATTAATAACACAATACGGGTATTCCAGGGATTTATATAATCGTATTTATAAAATGATGGAAGAATTCAGAAAAAAGAAATAAAGGTGCAATTATGCAGGATAAAATAGTAAAAGTAACGGGCTTTATAAGGAAAATTGAAAAATATTTTCTCGTTATCGTTTTAAGTTTGATGATAGGTCTCTCGTGTTTACAGATATTCTTACGTACTTTTTTTAAAGCAATAACTTGGTTTGATATGTTTTTAAATTATTCTGTGTTATGGGCGGCAATGATTGCCGCAGGTATTGTAACGTATGAAACAAGTCATATTAAAATCGACTTAGTCGGTCGTTTTACAAAAGGCAAGATAAAAGAATCGGTTTATACATTCACTTCATTTTTTGCAGGAATGGTTTCAACAATTTTAATGATAATTTTTCTTGTTTATATACTGGTAGTTGAGTATTTTTCAAAAACGGGCTCAAGCGGACCAGCTTCGCAAAAATGGCTGTTACTTATGATTTTACCGGTAGGGTTTTTAATTATAGCAGTACGATTTTTTAATCAGATGTTAACATATAATTATGATTTAACCGGCAAACGGGTAATGGGAGTAATAAATGCGGTTTTATCGATACTTATACCATCTGTTATAGTGGTTGGAGTATTTGTTCTATTATATGGTAATAAAGCAATGCTTCAAGCAGTGTTATATTTAGGTGAAGTTAAAATACTATATATGATAATTACGATATCAATAATTGTTTCTGTTACTGCAATTATAAGCTTGATAAATTCAATTTTCTGGAAAAAACCACGATTAACATATTATCTTTCATCAGTACCGGGTTTATATTATACTGTATTATTTTTTTACTTTATTATCCAGTTTATTGATTTAAACATACGATCAAAATTAAATAATGAAATGATTTTATTCAGTAATTCACAGTTAAATTTTCTCTATGGTATTCCGGCATTATTATTTTTTCTTGCACACTATTCATTATTTTACCCCTTTTCAAACTATTTGTTAAAAGTATATCCAAGACCCGATCATGAGTCTGAAGTGGAGGGTGTATGAGTATCGTGATTTCATTAATAATTTTAATTATTGCATTGATTGGCGCCCCATTATTTGCTGTAATTGGTTTAATGTCAATTACCAATTTTCATGGTGCTAATCAAAGTGTTCTGGTTGTTGCTCAGGAAATTGCATCAAAAATAGTTTCTGTGCCAATGTTATATAGTATTCCATTATTTACTTTCGCCGGTTACATTTTGGCATCGAGTAAATTTTCATCGAGACTTGTCCGTTTTACCAAAGCAGGTTTAGGTTGGATGCCGGGTGGACTTGGTATTGTTACACTTATAACATGTGCGTTTTTCACTGCTTTTACCGGTGCTTCCGGGGTTACTATCGTGGCTTTAGGCGGTTTTTTACTGCCTGCGTTATTATCAGAAAAGTATGAAGAAAAATTCTCACTCGGGTTGGTCACTTCATCGGGTAGTTTAGGTCTTTTATTTCCTCCAAGTTTACCAATTATCATATTTGGTGTTGTTGCTGGTGCCAATATCGATCATTTGTTTGCGGCTGGTGTTATGCCCGGTATTTTTAGAATTCTTATATTAGCTTTTTTTGTAATCTACAAAGGAATTACCGGAAAAGTTGAAACAATATCATTTAATTTTAAAGAATTATGGTTGTCATTTAAAGAAATTATGTGGGAAATACCGTTACCGGTTTTATTATTTGCAGGTATTTATACAGGAAAATTGGCGTTGTCTGATGCTGCTCCTTTTACTGTTGCGTATGTATTACTTGTTGAAGTAATAATTAAACGGGATATAAAAATTAAAGAAATGCCTGAGATCGTAAGAAAAAGCATGATCATTGTCGGTGCAATTTTATTAATTATGTGTGTTTCATTTGCAGCAACAAATTATATCGTGTATCAGGAAATACCTCAGAAGCTGTTTGCTGCAATGCAGCAATTTATTACCAATAAATTTGTTTTTCTTATGTTGTTAAATATTTTTCTTTTAGTTGTTGGATGTGTTATGGATATTTTCTCGGCACTTGTTGTTGTCGTCCCATTAATTTATCCGATAGCATACGAGTACAATGTAAATATAGTTCATCTTGGTATAATTTTTCTTGCCAATTTAGAGATTGGTTACTTAACCCCGCCGGTTGGAATGAATCTTTTTATTTCATCATTAAGGTTTAAGAAATCAATTATATTATTGTATAAGGCAAGTGTAAATTTTATTCTTATTTCTTTGGTGACCCTTATGGTAATCACATATGTGCCCGGTTTGAGTTTATGGTTTTTTGAAAAACCATCAATTTCTGGTAAATGGGAATTTAATAATCAGGATACCGGAGAGACTGATTTACTGGTAATGAAAGCCGGTGGAAAGTACTTACGAAAAAAAATTGATCCCAATGATATATTTTCTATGATGACTCCTTATACTACCGGTGAATATATTTTAAATAAAAATACACTTTCTTTGCATACCGATGGTGGTGTTGAAGAGTATAAATATGAAATATACAATGATGGAGAGCGGTTATTACTAAAGAATACAGGTGAACCAAACATTACTGCGGAATCAGAAGTTGAATATGAAGAGGAAACTGTACATGATGGTCGTGTTTTTTATATAAATCAAATTGATCCTCCATTGGGTGAGACCAACGGTAATTTAATAGGTCATTGGACTGGTGATAAATTGACAGTAAATATATTTTTTAATGGTAATATGTCATGGAATAATGATGGTGTATTAAGTGAATATTTTTATTCGATTAAAAAAGGGATTATTAAGTTAAGAGATGCGTCTCAAACCGGAAATAGTAGTATTTCTGTTGTTAAAGAATTGAAAGTTAAATTTATAAATTCTAAAAATATTATTTTAACAGATAAAAAAACAGGTGAAACGAGTAACCTGATTCTTCAGGATAGTAATAGCGATTTATAGAACCTCTTGCAAAAATACTCTTTTTATCTCGAATTTTTGCAAGAGTCACTATAGATTTTGTCAGATTCAAAAGTTATGTAGTAACTTTATTATATTTTTTTTTAAGAGGGTTTTATGAGTTATGATTTATTTGGGCTTGGAAATGCATTGATGGATGTCCAGGTGTTTATTGATGAGAAATTTTTAAATGATCACAATATTGAAAAAGGGATAATGACTCTTGTTGATGAGGACATGTCACGAAAGTTGATTTCGAGTATTGCTGGTTTACAATCTACAAGCGTACCTGGTGGAAGTTGTGGGAATACGATGAGTACTGTGGCAATGTTAGGCGGAAAAAGTGTTTTTACCTATGCCGTTGCAGATGATTTATATGGTAGATTATATGAAAAGCAACTTTCAGAAAGAGGGGTTAAATCTATTGTAAGTCTTAAACATAAGGGGCTTACAGGATCATCTATCATACTTACAACTAAAGATGCAGATAGAACAATGTTAACTCATTTGGGTGTTTGTAGGGAATTTACAAAAAATGATATCGACATGGAAGTTTTCTCTGAATCAAAAGTTTTTCATACAACCGGATATGAATTAGATACTCCACTTCAGAAGGAAGCTTTAAACGAAGCAATGCTTCATGCTAAGAAAAGAGGTATTAAAGTTTCATTTGATATTGCAGATCCTTTTTGCGTTGAAAGAAATGCTACAGAAATTAAAGACTTGATTACTAATAATATTGATATTATATTTGGTAACCAGGATGAAGCGAAAATTCTAACAGGCAAAGCAGATCCAATTGAAGCCGGTAAAGTTTTAATTGAAATGGGAGCTGAGATTGCATTGGTTAAGGTTGGTAAAGACGGAAGTTATATTTTTACCAAAGATAATTATGCTAAAATACCAGTTTATAAAGCTCGTGAAGTTCTTGATTCAACGGGTTGCGGGGATATTTACGCAGGTGGTTTTTTATACGGCTATACCAAGGGAATTGATCCTGTTAAATCAGCACATATTGCAAGTTACCTGGCTTCTGAAATTATATCGGTTGCAGGAGTACAGTTGGAAAAACTTGATTTTGACCAAATCAATAAAAAGGTTAATGAGTTACAAAACGCCTAAACCGCGACTGATAAAAAAAAGCAATCTGTTACAGATTGCTTTTTTTTAAACCAAACAAGTACCTCTAATATAGAGTTTTTCCAAGTTGTAAAATTCTCTCGATTCTGCTTCAAAAATATGAAATATAATATCTGAGGCATCGACTAAAATCCATGGATTATTAGTTTCAACATTTTTACTCATTAAATATTGTCCATAATTATTTTCAAGCAAAGCATCTGTTACGTATTTTGTCAGACTCTGGGCGTGAATATTAGAATTTGCAGTAACAATAAAAACAAATTTTGTTATTGTTGTAATTTCTGATACATCATACACTTTCAAGTTTTCACCTGATTTTTCATTTATTAAAGAAACTAGATCTGAAATTAGTTTTTCCATTAAGAAAACTTCCTAGGGTTGGTATTTTGTTAATGTATAATATAATATCAAATAAAATTCAAGAAAGATAATTGTATTTGTAAAATAATTTAAAAACTAATGAATAATTAGTTTGATTATTACTATATTTTGATATAGTGTATATTTATTTGAGGAGAAACTTCATGGTACATAAATTATTATTATACATTGCTATTTTGTTTTCATTCGTTGGTTTGCATGCAAATACGCTTTTAATCAATGATTTCATGAGTGAAAAAGAAATCGCTGATGTTCTTTCAGGTTCAATCATTACAAGAATGTATTTGAAAAACAATGCACTTGGTGAAAATAGTGATGAATTTATTAAGGTTCCCACAACTTTTTTTTCAAAAGAATCATTTTCAGAATATGAAATGATTACCGATGAAAAAGCATTTTTTCCCTACAATCTATCAGAGAAAGATATAGTAGAATTTTATACAATAATTAGTTCACCTTCAAAATTAAAAGGAACTCAATATTATTCACGACGTGATGAGAAAATCGATTATTTAATACTTGATTGTTATCAGATTGACGATAAAAATAAACGGATAAATGATGCAGTTCAAACAGAAATTAAAGAGTATCTAGTTGGACGATTCAGGCAGAAAGATAATAAATTCGGTACATTAAATTTTAAAAGTGAGTTATATAATCAGGATAATAATTTTGTTATGATTGCAACATGTGAAAATGCGATTCCTTTAATATCAGGTAAGGATGAATATAAAATTCTTTCTTATTTTATATATGATGAAGTGAATAAAGGTTTTTTCTATTATTCAGTGTTTGCTATGCGAATTAGAACCGAAATGTTTCTTAAGAAAAATAGTTTGAAAACATTAGCTCCTACAACATTTTCAAATAGATTGCGAGCAGCTACTGTGCAAATTGCACACCTTATTGGTTTAGACTGGTCTGATAAATATAATCCGTGGGAAAATGATCCGCTGGGAAGAGATAAATATAGATAAAAACACGGATATGTGGTATAATATGTTTAATGATTTAATAAAGAGGCTTTTGCAAAAATAATGAGTACATTTTTTTGCGTACGCCATATGCGATAAAATCGCATTATAGGAAGCCTCATGCAAAAATTCGAGATAAAAAGAGTATTTTAGCAAGAGGCTCAAAAGGAAAATATTTTGAATAAAAATTTGATTTTATTATTACTATTTTTTTCGTTTATTTCTATTAACGCAGCGGATATCATTTCAGACAATACTGATGATGAATATGTGAGTAAATCTTTATCAATGGAAGTAAAAAATTCTTTTGATAAAAAATATTCTCTTCCGGCGAAAGAATTCTTTTTTTTCAGGGGTGGGGTTCAGATTACAGAAAAAGAGTTTGAATTAATTGTAAAAGATACATCAATACGTGAGAATAAGAAAAAACTCAAAGATAAAAGTGATTTTGGTTTTGGATCAACGTTAGTTCTTGGCGGAATGGCGACTGCCTTTTTGATTCCATCAATTGTGTTTGTCGTAACACAAACAACATATTCCCAAAATTACAGTTTATACAGTAATTATACAGATTGGTTTAATTATTATAGTGATAATTATAATTATACCATACTACCGGGGCTTATCAATATAGGCTTAACGTTCGTTTTTTCTGTTGCGGCCGTTATAAATCTTGCCGTAACATTCGGGATTATTAATAAATACAAATATAACGAAAATTTATACCGTGATATAATTGAACGGTATAATAGAAAATTACGATCACGATATTCAGTGCTCCCGTCAATTTCAGTTGCAAATTTTGGTGAAAATGATGAACGTATTTGTTTTTCAATAAAAGTAACAATGTGAGTCTCTTGCAAAAGTGTTTATTTTCTCATAATCAGAAGTTCTTCTAATGATTCATTATCAAATTCACTTATCCATTGTTCGTTATTTTCGACCGTAAGATTTGCAAGTTCTTTCTTTGTTTTCAACATACGATCTATTTTTTCTTCAAATGTTCCCTCAGTTATTAGCCGGTAAACCATTACGTTATTGTTTTGCCCGATTCGATATGCCCTGTCAGTAGCTTGTGCTTCAACTGCCGGATTCCACCATAAATCAAAATGAATTACATAATTTGCTGCAGTGAGGTTTAGCCCTGTTCCTCCTGCTTTTATTGTTAAAATCATTGTGGAAGCACAACCGTCCTGAAAATCTTTAACGGAAGCATCCCTTTTTTCCCGTGTTAAACCGCCATGAATATACAATACCGTATTATTATATGTTTTCTGAATTTGCTGTTTTAAAATATCACCCATTTCTCTATATTGTGTAAAAATGATTACTTTATTACCCGATTCGTAAATATCATTCAATAACTCAAGCAGCAATATTGATTTACCGGAAAGTGAAGGCGAAATATCATCATTTTTCAAATAATTTGCCGGATGGTTACAAACCTGTTTTAATGCAGTAAGAAGTTTGAATATTAACCCACGCCGTTCCATCCCGGATAATGTTTTAATTTGATCCATTGCATTATCGACCAGACCCTGATAAATGGTTGTTTGTTCTGCTGTTAAGTGTGTTAACTCATCAATTTCGATTTTATCAGGAAGATCACTAATAATCGATTTATCAGTCTTAATTCTTCGCAGAAAAAATGGTGAAGTTATCTTTTTAAACCGTTCAATACTCTCAGCGTCAAATTCTTTTTCTATCGGATAGGCAAATCTTTCCTTAAAATGTTCAATCGTACCAAGATAACCGCGATTGACGACATTCATAATTGACCAGAATTCCGTTAATCTGTTTTCAACCGGTGTTCCGCTTAAAGCAATTTTATGATCGGCTTTAATTTTCAGAGCAGCTTTTGTTCTGTCAGTATGAATGTTTTTTAAATTCTGAGCTTCATCAAAAATCACAACTGCCCATTTACATTCATTAAGTTTTTCAATATCGTTTCGCATAATGCCATAAGTGGTGATTACAATATCACAATTGTCAGGAAATAAAGATGATGACCGTATTGCTCCGTAATAGGTAAAATACCGTAAGTCATGAGTAAACTTTTCGATTTCCTTTTCCCAGTTTGTCAGAAGTGCTGTCGGTACGATTATTAACGCCTTTTTACTTTTGAAAACTCCCGTTTCTTTTAATCGTTGAAGAACAGAAATTGTTTGAATTGTTTTCCCGAGTCCCATATCATCAGCGAGAATTGAACCCATTGATAAAGAAATATTGCGGTTTAACCAGTTATAACCCGCTTTTTGATATTCACGAAGCGTTGCGTTAAGACCGGCCGGCAGTGGGAAATTTTTTAGTTGCAACCTGTTTTTTATGTTTTCCCGCAGTTCATCATCAGTGATTATTTCAAGGTTATCATGACTTTCTTCAAGAATTGCCTGGAAGCTGTTTTTTTCGCTAATCGTTATCGGTTTTTTTATTCGTGAAATTATCTTTTCAATATCCTGTTTAGTTATATGTATGAATTGGTCTTTAATTTTAATAAGACCGGTTCGGTTATTTACCTCTTCGAGAAAAGTCGCAGGGTCAATAAAATTATTCCCCAATGCAATAGTATAATTAAAACGGGTGATATCCTGCAATTGAAAATATGTGGTGGTATTTTCAGTACGTGCACTTGCTTTTATTGAAAGTGCAGGGTGTAACACCTTGTTAAGTTCTTTCGGTAGTAGAAGCTCAACACCGAGTATATTCAGAATAGGTAAAATTGTGTCAAAGAAGATAGAAAATTCATCAGAATTAAGCGTAAGAGGTGTCGAGCCGTTACTGTCGGTTATTATATTTAATTTTTCGTAATATTCTGCAATTGTTCCAAATTTCTTTAAAACCTGAAGACGTAAATCAGTGTAATTATCATTGTATAATATTTTCTTAAGCGGGATATATTCGTTTGTATTAAAAAGTATTTCATACGATAATAGAAAATCATTTTCTTTCTCGGTGATTTTAATAACAGGTGTAAAATTACCCTGGGTGATGTTAAATTTTGAAAGCCATTTTCTAATTGAATATGGAATCTCGGATTCATAAAATTTCGAAACGGTATATCTGAATGTTTTAAAGAAAAACTCCTGAATCGGATCATCATTAGTTACTAAATAAGCGGCTTTTTTTCTTACCATCATTTCGAGGAATAAAGAAAGCATTACAAATGTTGCTGAATGAGAATCAAGTTGTTCCGGTTTTGAATCGGTAATATATGACTTTACCATAAATACCGGAGCGTTACGAAATCTCGATTGAATTGATTTAAAAATTGTATTGGTTGCTTCCGGTATGAGATATGGAATATACTTTAATATAAAATATTTATCAGTAAATTTGTAAATAGCCGGGATAAAATTACCAGTTTCAAAAATTCTACATGCAAAGTGAAACGTATAAAATAAAAATGCAATATTATCAGTATGTTTTTCAATTGTATTTATGTTTATTTCATTAAGAAAGGTTTCAATACGGTGAAAATCACGATGATTTGTTGCAGAAATTGACTGCTCTTCGGATTGAATAGTACATTCTTTAAGTGATAAAACCTCATCAAAGAGTATTGTTGATTTAGTAAATTCGTATGTTAAAGAGTGTTTGTATTCAGTCTCCTCATCACGATTTTTATCCAACTTTTTATATACTGTTGTAAGCATTTCTTTGAAATCACCAGCATTATAAAAAAAAGGTGATGGATTTAATAACGAAATAAGCCTGTCTTTCATATTTTCGATTTTTTTTAAATCCGGCACAAGGAACTCTTTATTTTCTATAACTACAGAAGATTGCCGTATAAGTGATGAAATCCCGGGTATTTCATCTGATTTTGCATTAAGCATGTCAATACCATTCTCTTTGAGGCTTTTAACAATATCAAAACCCCTTAGTTTAAAAATCAATGTCGGATCTCTGTCTATTTCAGCAGATAACATAAATGAAACAGCGGCTATGTGTTTGCAAGGTACAGAATAATCAGGGCATGAGCATAGTGATTGTATATCACTCCATTTTTCAATAAACAAAGATATCTTCAAATCTTTAAAAACATCAAGAATTGATTCCGGCAAACTACCGTTTAAGAGAGAAGAAAGAACTGTTCTATTATAGGTAATATTATTTGTTATCAGTTTAGCGTCATTTTCACTTATTTCTTTGAATTTCATGATGATTTTATAAGGTGTGGAACTTGACCCTTTTACTTTTGCAGAAACAACATTATCTTCAATTTTAAGATCTTTTACATGGCCGGTATTTGCATACGATTTTCCTCTTGAAAGCCTTCCGCCAATATCTATAGCATATAATGCTTCAAGCCATTTTTCAGACCACCAGCTTTTTCCGTAAATTTTAGCCATTATAATTAACCTTTATGGGAGCCTTTACTTTCAGAGACATTTTGAGTGATTACACTGAAAATTGTCTCTGATAAGAAACCAAATTCTTTTAATTGTTTATGAAGTGTACTAATGACAACTTTAATAATAGCGATAACAGGAATAGCTGCAAGCATACCGACAAAGCCAAATAAATTACTTCCTGCCATAATTCCAAGTATTACAATTAATGGATGTAAATTGACTGATTTACCCAGAATTGCCGGTTTAATTATTTGATCTAATACTTGAGTAATTGCAACAACAATAAGGATTTTAATAATTGATGGTGATAGCCCGAAAATAGATACATTATCGATAGGTATGAGATTTAAAACATAGAGTGAAACACCAAGGATTGCACCGAATAGAGGACCAACATACGGTATTGCATTTGCTAAACCTGCAATTGATCCGGTAATAATAGCAGTACCCAGCTGAAAACCGCAAACATACCATCCAAGAGAAGTTAATATACCAATTACAAGGCTTTCCAGAAGTGTTCCGCGAATGTATGAACCGAAAATATTATCAACCTCACGTAGTGTGATAAGACTCATCTCAAAATATTTATTTGGTATAAATGAAAGAAGCCATTTTCTTATTTCGCGTTCATTCAACAGAAAGAAAAAAACGGTGAAAGGTATTACAATAAGTAATGAAAAAACACCAGAAATATTTGAAATTATTTTTGGAATAGTATCAGTAAGGTTGAAACTTGATTTTATTTTATCAATTAATCCATCGTTAAGTTCATCCCAGTTGATTATTGGATATTTAATCTTTAAATCATCCTTCAGAATACTTAAATTTGTAATTGTTTTTGATTGAATCTCAGCCATGGATTTTTGTGAAGGGAAAAACTCTATAGTAATAAAAATGAGTCCTGCAATAATAAAAAAGACAGCAATAAAAATTGAAATTATGACCCAAATTCTTTGAATTTGTTGTCTTTCAAAATAACCGACAATTGGGTTTATAAGATATGATATGATAAATGCAGTTATAACGCCTGTTAGAAGAGGAACTAATGAATATAAAGAAAATAAACCTATTGCGATAACAAATATATAAAAAAAGAATTTAATAAAGTTAACCTGCAAATATGTTTTAATTTTATTATCAGTGATCATTTTTAACCTCAGCAAGAAGTTTATATTTAACAAGTTCTTCATTAGCTTCTTTTAGTCTTTTCGTAACCATTGCAGCTAAATCTTTTAATATTTTATTGCCTAGGAGCGGTTCTCTTGCGATAAGGTCAAACAGATCATGTCGGAATATAATGATTACGGTCGTATTTGTTGTACATCGTGCATTTGCATTTCGTTCCGAGTCTTCGATGAGTGAAATCTCACCGGTAAAATCACCGGATATCAAAGTTGCATACACATCTTTTATATTTAGTTTGTTGGATTTTTCTATTGACACTGTACCGTTTTTGATAATAAAAACAGCAGAGCCTGGATTTCCTTCCTTAAAAAGGAATTCTCCGGTAGCATATTTTCTTTCATATATAATATAACTTACTTTAATCAGCTCTTTTTTAGTTAATTGAGAAAAAATTGGAACTTTTTTTAGAATATTAAGAATATCAACATCCTGATTTTCAGTTGCACCTCGAAAAATATTCTGCCATAGCGGGGTATAAATTTTTCTTAATTGTTCTTCCTGCGGTTTTTCATTTTTTTTAATATTCATAGAAGTTTTATCTCCATTTTCCTGTATTATATAACAAATTTTTTTTTTTTTATTATTAATAATTTTTTTTTACAATTATTAATATTTTATATGATGAGGCTCTTGCAAAAATACTCATTTTATCTCGAATTTTTGCAAGAAGCTTCCTAAAGCGCAATTATATTGCGTAATTGCGGAAGCAAAATCAAGTACTCTTGACTTTTGCAAGAGCCTCTGATATTATTTTTTATGTGGATATAAAATTGGGGGATTAATGAACAATCACGGAATGGATGTTGCAATAATTGAAGCCAAATCAGGTGTCGAAAACGGAGATGGCGGGCCTTTCGGGGCGGTTGTTATTCATAATGGAATAATCGTCGGGAAGGGACATAATGAAGTGGTATTACACAACGACCCGACTGCACATGCAGAAATTGTTGCAATACGAAGAGCGTGTGCATACCTTGGAAGATTTGATTTATCTGACTGCGAATTATATACAACTTGTGAACCGTGTCCCATGTGTTTTGCTGCTGTTCAGTGGGCAGGGATAAAGAAAGTGTATTACGGTTGCAATCGCGATGATGCTGCACAAATCGGGTTTGATGATAAATTAATATATGACATATTGAATGGAAATAACACAACAGACGGACCTGAAATGATTAATTGTTGCAGAGATGAATCTTTTAAAATATTTGAAATGTGGTATAATAAAAACGATAAAGTGCAGTATTAGTTGTAAAATCTTCGAAAAAGATTGTTGTTTTAATTAAAAATGGTATTTTGTTTATTAAGGGTGGATGTATGAAAAAGTTTCTTATAGGTATATCAATTATTGTTTTGTTATCAGGCTGTTTTAAAAAGAAAGATATCAATTTGAAATTGTATAATATCAGACCTGATATCACTTCTTCTTTGGAGAAGACGGTTAATTTATTTAATGAAAAAAATAAAAATATTACAATCACGATTAATGATATACGAAATGATGCGATGAATATTCTTGATGCAAACTTCAGATCAAATGAAGCTGCTGATATTCTAATGATACCATCGTATACTTATCTGCATAAATATGCTGAAAACGGAGTGCTTGAAGATCTTTCAAAAACCTCATTTGCTAAGAAAATACCTCAAAGTATACAATCAGGTATTATATCAAACAATAAAATATACGGGTTCCCGTTGAATATGAGTGTATTTGGCATCATTTACAATGAAGCTATTTTTGAACAGCATAAGATAACCCCGCCACAGAATAGAAAAGATTTAATGACACTGTGCGATACTCTAAAAAACAATAGTATTTCTCCCTTTGATTCTTTCGCAAAGCAAAAATCAATACTCAATGTATTATTTGCAATGGGACATTCATCAACCATGGATATTAATCAATTTGAATGGTTAGAAGCAATGAATGCGGGGAATGGCAGTTTTAAAACCGGTCGGATTGACGGTTTTTTTGATTCAATTGATGGTATACAAAAGTTCCTTACTATTGATAATTCAGAAACTAATAAAACAGCGTATACTAATTTTATTGAAGGTAATACTGCGATGATTTTTGAAAATGGACGGTTTTATAATCAAATAAAGAAACGTCATCCGTCTATTCGTATGGGAATATTTCCTTTACCGGTATCTGAGGATAATGATTCCAAGTTATTTACTGATATTGAAGCGGTTTTATCTATAAATTCAAAAAAAGGTGTTGATAAAATAAAAGCCGCAAAGAAATATATTGAGTTTCTGGCAACAAAACAATGTCAGGACATACTGTACGAAGAAGCGCGATTTGTTACTCCTTTCTATACAGAGTCGAATAGTAATTCAGATAATTTTCATAATCAAATTGCCCAATATCTTCAAGCTGATAAAACAGTTCCGTACTCATATAAATTATGGTCGCCAAGTGTGTTTGAAAATTCGAGAGACAGTATGTATCACTATGTCACCGGAGAGAAGGACATGGCCGGTTTACTTCAAAATCTTGATGAAATATGGAAAAAATTTAATCAAATTGAATTTAAATGAACCTTAAATAAGTTTAATTTTTAATTAAAAATATAATTTTTACTTTTTTTTCGACTCCTTTATTCCAAATTGTATCGTAATTATTAATCTTTTATAAAAAATATGTCGAAAAAATATATAATCTATTAAAATTTGTTTTTTTGTAATTTTTGTAGTATTATTACTATATGGGTTTGCTAAATCTGTGTTTTATGGGGAAATGCAGGTTTGGGGTAATATAAAATTTAATAAGACGACATTATTATATATTCGCATATTGAGGGAAAAGGAGCATATATGAGATCTATTAATTTAAAAGGCTTATTGATTCCGGTAGTAATATCGGGGTTTTTCTTATTTGCATTTGGCTGTAACCAGAATCCCTTTATAGGAATCGGTAATGAGGTTGACGTCACGCCACCTAAAGTGAGTGTTACTTCTCATCGTAATGGAGAGTGGGTTTTCCAGGACTTTACTATCACGGGTGTCGTTTCTGATAATATAGGGGTTGAAGGGGTTTCTATACGACTCATTGAAAGAGATTCTCTCGGTAATGAAACAGTAACTAACAACTGGGCTGCTGATGTAAATGGTGGCACCTGGACAAAGTCGTTTCAGCTTGAGGCCGATTTTGGTAATATAACCGGTCAGAAAACTCTTGATATTGCTGCGTATGATAAGAGAAGAAATTCTGCCTCACTTCGTATATTAATAGGGATTACAAATATAGAATCTGCTCCGGTTCTAACAAAACCCAGAGAAATTATACTTAAAAAAGTAAGCGATGGTGGCGGAGTATCATATTATGATGCTAGTAATGATGATGGCAGCACTAAATTTGATTTTAATGATTTTGGTAACCTTGAATATTTTAATAACGGTGTTGTAACTATAACAGGATATAGTAAAACTCAATATGCTCCCGATAAGGCTATAACTATACAGTTATTCAACTCAGATGATTTAACAAACGATATTTATCATTCCACAATAACAGATGGTGTTGCTCTTCCTGCCGGAACAAGCGGTAATACTTCAAATTTTGAATTTAATATTGATACAATTGCATTGAATATTCCTAACGGAGTTTATCAGCTTGTTGTAACTGTACTTGAGGCAACAGGAGAAACACGTGAATATAATAAAGGTTTTATTTTAATAGATCAGAAAACAGATATACCAAAGATTTTTATTACTTCCCCGGGACTGCAAACGTTTCCTAATTCAGTTGCCGGTGGTACTGCATTTGATGATGATGGAATTAATGAAATTTATTATATAATTTATAAAGACGGGTTAATTCCCGGAACCGATTATACTCAATGGAAAAAATTTTCTGATGATTATGCGATAGCTAATCCGTCTGAAGGAACAAAAAATTTAATATATGGTTATATCGATTTAAAGAGTACAGTTCCGTATCAATACCCATGGATTGTTAATCCTACACCTTCAGGTGTGGGCTATTATAATATTATGGCAGTTATAGTTGATACCAAAAATATTCTCGGAACTGCATTGCCATTTCGTTATCAACAGTTTACTTCTTCTGAACCACCATCAGTAACTTTTACGCAACCAAGTGATTTTTCAATTACAAATAGCGGGAATATGAGTGTTACTGTTTGTGCTAAAGGATCAAGTGCTGATGTAAAGGAAATTCAATATAAGATTAGTTCTGCAGTAAAATCAACAGATTGGCAATCGGTCACTTCAGGTTGGACACCTAGTCTTGATAGTACTAATATGCCAATTGAGTATACTGTTGATTATACTTTTTCTGTAGATACAACTCAATTCACTTCAAAAACTGTGCATGATATTACAATTACTACAAGAATAATTAATACTGAAAATATTCATTCTCATCCTGTAGATCCGGATAATCCTGTTGCAATTGAAGGGACTACAATTAATGTTAAAGCAGATAATTTTGAACCAACTGTAATAGTTGCAAATCCTTTTGCAAATTCAGGTTTAAATGGGGTTATATCACTAAGTGGATCGGTAAGTGATGATTACTCAGGAGTTAAGTCTATCTATATCGGATATTTTACACCAGCTTTAACAGATTCAGGTGCATCTGCATATACTGAAGCTCTTCTTGATATTGCAGTTACTCAGGCGAAAGCAGTTAAAATAGATGCCCCTCCTGCAGGTTGGACATATTTGTATGATACAACAAAAATACCTGATAATCCGTCATATAGTCTTTATTTATTTGCAGTTGATATTGTTGGTAATACAGGTTATAATAAAGTCAATTATACGATAGACCAGAATCTTGATATTCCTGTTACAACGGTAACAACTCCTGCCAGTGATGCTGTCGTTTTTACCCAGTCAAATATTAATGGTACTGCAAAAGATGATGATGCATTACAGTATATATTCTATTCAATTAGAAAAACAGCTGCTTCGGTACCTGCAATTCCTGATGCAGTTAACGGGTGGGGAACAGTTACTAATGGTGATGAATTAACAGGAAAAATTGATTTAAGTGTACCTAACCCTGTTGAATATTCATGGAATATTACTTCACCGGTAAATGAGGGTGATTATACTATTTATGTAAGTAGTGTTGATAAGAACGGTAAATTACAAAGCGTAAATACTACAAGACGTTTTTTTCAATATTCAAATCATAATCCTACAATAGAAGTTGTTTTACCTTTGGTTTCAGTTACTCAAAAAGGTCTTGTTAATTTTGATCTGAAAGCAAATGGTGGAGCGAATTATACTGTAACTGATATACAGTATCAAATAATCTCAACTAAAACCGGGGCTGATACAAGTTTAAAAACAATAGTTCCTCCGGCATTTACTTCTGCAAATATTGTTAATGTAACAATTCCTGTAAATACCGCTTTATACACTGATGCGTCTGTTCATGATTTTAAAATTATTGCGTATTGTAAAAATAGTAAAAATGTTGAATCTGTTCATATAGAGTCTTCATATAAAGCAGATAATATACCGCCAACTGTATTGGTAACGACTCCCGCTAGTACAACTTCACCAGCCGGACTTAATAAAGTGGTTTCAATAGGTGGTACTGCAAGTGATGATTATTCAGGTGTTAAATCACTCTATGTAAGTTATTTCACAGGTTTGGATGATACTGATGCGAATACTTATACAGAAGCAACGCTAGAGACTGCCCTTGTTGCCGGGGATGCAATAAAAATCAGTAATCCGTCAGCCGGATGGTCAGTGATCAATTATGATACTGAAAAGATATCTGCAACTGAAACTGATGCTGCTCATACCCTTTATGTTTTTGCTGTTGATGCTATGGGAAACACCGGATGGGGTAAAATATCACATAATATCAATCAGATCCTTGATATTCCGGGATCAGATATTGCTATACCTGTTGAAAGTCAGCAAGTTCTTCCTCAGTCTGTAATCAGTGCAACTGCTACCGATGATGACGGGGTAAAAGTGGTTTATTATGCGATTCAGAAAACTTCCGCCGGTGTGCCGGTATGGAGTGATTTGGATTCAACCAGTGATGGAATAATCGATGGCTGGGGGACTGTTACAAATCCTGATAAAATAGCCGGTATAATTACGGTATCGGGTAGTCCTAAGGTATATACTCTTCCAGAATTAAAAACACCGACAGCTGAAGGTACTTATACAATTTACCTTAGGACTCTTGATATTGGCAATAAACTTCAGACAACAATTTTTACAAGAGAGTTTTCACAATACAGTTCTGCACTCCCAACGGCACAGATAACTAATACTAATACTACAACAATATTGAAGGGTTTTATTGATGTAGATATTAAAGCAACCGGAGGTGGTACAAATACAGTAACTGAAATACAGTATGAAGTTGAAGACGGTATTTGGGAGTCTCTTACTGCACCGGGAGATTTTGCCTCAGGATTGACCGAAGTTAACAAAACTATACAGATAAATTCTGCTACATATTCTACTATAACAAAACATGATCTTAAAATAAGAGTAAAAGCAAAAAATGATATAGGTGGCTGGAGTAATACAGAAGCGATTTATACTTATTTTACAGTGGATAACGAAGTGCCTACCGCTGAGATTACTTCACCGGTAATGAAAGCAGCAACTTTCTTCAGTCCATTACCTGATCCTGATAATGTAGATAACCTTCAATATTATAAGAATAACACATTTAAACTGAAAGGTGTTATATCTGATGATTTAAAAGCGAAGTCAGTATCAATAAGTCTTTTAGAGGATGGAGTCGGGGCTCCAATAGTTCTGGCAACAGATATGTTAACAACCAGTAGTTGGAGTTTGGATGTCGATACAACTATTCTTACTGATGATAAAAGATTTCTGATCCGTATTACAAGTAAAGATGCTGCTGGAAATGAATCTGTTTCAACAGATGACTGGAATTTCTATGTAGATCAGGACATGGATAAACCCCGTGCAACTATTACGGCACCACTTGCGGCATCAACAACAATACCCGGCTCTCAAGTCGGCGGTACGGTGATTGATGATGACGGGGTAGCACAGGTTTTTTATAGTATACGAAAGACTGTCGGTACTCCGACTTGGACGAACGATACTGCCGGTTGGGGAACCGTCAATACAGCTGATGAAAAAGCAGGTGTTTTAACAGCTTCTGGTTCACAGAGTTTTACTATAGCAAATCTTACAACTCCTTCCGGAGAGGGAGAATACAGGATATATATGAGGATAAAGGATACCACTGGGGTATTCTCAGATTCTGCTGATGATTTAAGGGTTACTTTTAAGCATGACCAATATGGGCCGACAATAGTGACACCGTTAACAACTCCGGCACCGGTAGCAGGGGTATATTACCTGGGAGCAGGGGCAACTTTTACTGTTGCAGGTAGCGTTACTGACAATATTTCAAATATTTCAAAAGTTGAGTTAAAGGTAGATAATGTTCTTGAAGCAACGATGACCGATGTCGGAAGCGGACTTACAGGAGCCGGTACGACATCAGCAACATGGACAAAGACATTGACAATTGCATCACTTATCAATGTAGGAAGTAGAAATTATACAGATAAAACAATAGAAGTGATCGCCTACGATGCACAGAATAACACAAGTACGAAGACTTTTACTTTGAAAGGTGATACGACTGCACCAACAATAGTGGCACCGTTAACGACACCGGCACCGGTAGCGGGGGTATATTACCTGGGAACTGGGGCAACTTTTACTGTTGCAGGTACTGTTACCGATGATATTTCTATTGTTAAAGTAGAATTGAAGGTAGATAATGTTCTTGAAGCAACGATGACCGATGTCGGAAGCGGACTTACAGGAGCCGGCACGACATCAGCAACATGGACAAAAACATTGACAATTGCATCACTTATCAATGTAGGAAGTAGAAATTATGCAGATAAGGCAATTGATGTTATCGCCTACGATGCACAAAACAATGCAAGTACG
>MIAY01000026.1 GCA_001829315.1 Spirochaetes bacterium GWE1_32_154
AATGTTGATAAAGATGAACTGGCAAAAAATCGTAGAGTCGAGTTTTATTTGGATAAGTAATTATATTGGGAGAGTAGGTGTACCTGCTCTCCCTGTTTTTATTTGTTTATAAGGGAGGAAGTGTGGAAATTAAATTAAAAAAAAATGAAGTTATTTTAAAACAGGGTGATAAAGATAGCAAATATATGTATATTGTTATTGATGGTGAGTTAATGGTAACAAAAAATGTTGAAGGCTCAGAAATTATATGTGAAAAACTTAAAAAAGGTGATATTTTTGGTGAAGTATCAATGATCTTAAATAAAGAAAGGGCTGCAACAATAAAAGCTTCTTCGGATTCTGTAATCCTGAAAAGCATGGATAAAAATGATTTTTTATCTGAAATAAAGAGAAATACTGATCTTGCGTGGAGATTGTTAACAAAATTTGCAGAACAAACTGAGAAGTTTGATAATTTACGTTCACAATTTATGAATATGAGTAAAATATTGTAATTATTTAAGAGTTCGCTTATTTTTTATATAGGGTTACTATTTCTATTCCATTTTTTGACTGTAAAATATCATATAAACTGTAAGTATATTCAATTGTCATATTGTTATTGGTAATAATACCCTTTTTTAAACTGGTTGATTTTATTATTTCAGAAGGACCATTGTAAACCAGATTGAAGCTTATTATTGATGAGAATGCGTCAATAATAGCTTTCATATCACTGTTGAGTTGTTCATATATCTTTATTATATTGAAATCATTTCCTAATATACCGGTATTTATGGCTGTTTTAATAATAATATTGTTTTTATCTTTAATTATTGTTGTTTTAATATATTTATTTAATAATATGTCAGGCATTTCAGTGAAATCTGAAAATAATAAATCAATTGTATATGTTTTTGTATTTTTATTTTCATTAACAGTAATATTTCTTACCCGGATTTTCTTAATTTTTTTTAGTTTATTTTTTAAAGTGTCTTCGGAATATAAAAAAAACAGATCAGTGTCTACTGAAGTGTTTGTGTTTTTTAATGATTGAAAAAAATCAACTGCACTCTGATCAATTTGCATTGATGAGTTATATATGCCGGATAAATCATTTTTAACAGTTATAGTTTGTTTAAAACAGGAAGGAAATAAAAATAAAAGTAGTAAAAAAGAAATGTGTTTCATACGTTGTGTAAAAAAAAAGAGGGGTAATTCCCCTCTTTTATAAGATAAATTAAGCACCTACCATAGTATTGATAACATTGTAGATATCACCTACTGTTTTAAGAGCTTTTGCCTTGTCTTCATCAATTTTTGATTCTTTGCCGGTTGCATTCTTAACTGCTTTCTCTAAAGCAACAATAAGATCTATACCGTCAAGAGAGTCAAGTTCAAGATCGTCAAAAAGATTAGCTTCGCTTGTAAGCTCATCTTCTGTTCTCTCAAATTCTTCAATTAAAATAGTATTAACTAATTTTTTAACATCATCCTTAGTCATTATTCCTCCGATATTCCTTTGAAAATCTCTTGATATTACAAAAAATATTTAAAAAAATCAATAGCAAATTAATACAAAATTAATTTTCTTTTGAGCTTCTTGCAAAAATACTCTTTTTATCTTGATTTTTGCAAGAGCCTCTTTTAATTTAATCAAAAGTCATTTCTCCTTATTGATATAAAATTTAAAGTTTCTTTTCTAATAACCCATTATATATGTATAATACGGCTTTTACATATGCATCACTTCTATTGTATTGATAAATTACTTTGTACAAGTCGGATTGATTAGTAGTACTAAATTCCGGTGGCGCATTTTTTAGCAAATAATGAGCTATACTGAAAATATTGTTTTCCATGTCATACAAATCTACTTTTGTTAAATCATTATTTTTTGAAACAAAGTAATTGAGTAATGATGAAGGGATAAATTGCCCCCATCCGCAGGCACCGGCAAAAGAACCGATAAAATTGTAGGTTTGTAATTTGGTGATTCTTTCAAATTGATATAATGCAACTAATTGTGCTATAGAATATTTTTCTCTTCCATCTAATAGCAAATACTGAGAAATTAATGCAGGAAATGTGTAAAAAGTACCTTTGAAAATGGTGTCTCCAAAATTTGATTCAATACCGAGTATAGCTGTTATTAATTCTTTGGGAATACGATATTGTTTTTCTGCAAAATTAAGTGTGATTTGATGTTTTCTTATGAAATTCTCGCCTGATATTATTTTTTTCTCAACACCAAAGTGGTTCATATACCATGTTAAGTCTTTTTTAGAAGTCTTTACTTTGTTTTCTGCCATATTACTAAAAAATTGTGGCATATTATAATATAATTTAAAGCTGGAATGATTAATGTTTTTTATTATCCATAGTTCAGGAATATTATACGATAGCAGTTCAGATTTTAATGTTTCATATTTTACAGAATAATTCTCAGGAATATTTGCATTGATTTTAAAAAAAAATAAAAAAGCAAAGGTGATAGTATAAACGCGCATTTTTTTTCTCCATATAAATGCAGGTTACTATAGAAGATTGAATCTGTCAAATTATTAAAGAGGTTCTATATTTAAAAAATAAATAGTAGTTAGTTGACTATTTGAGTAAAGAGTTGTAAATTACACAATATTAAAAATATGAATTTACTACAATAATTGAGGAGTTTATATAATGTCAATTTTATCTAAAATATTCGGGACTCAAAATGATAGATATTTAAAAAAGATTTACCCGTTAGTAGGGCGGATTAATGCTTTTGAAAATGATATAAAAAAATTGGATGATAACCGGTTATCCGCTAAAACGATAGAGTTCAGAGAGCGATTAGTGCAAGGCGAAACACTCGATGATTTACTTCCTGAGGCTTTTGCTGTAGTTAGAGAAGCCGCATGGCGTACACTTGGGCAAAGGCATTATGATGTTCAGTTGATTGGCGCTATATCATTACATGAGGGGAAAATTGCGGAAATGAAAACGGGTGAAGGTAAAACACTTTCATCGACACCTGCGGTTTATCTGAATGCATTATCAGGTAAAGGTGTTAATGTTGTCACTGTTAATGATTATCTTGCAAAACGAGATGCTGAGTGGATGGGGCCGATTTATAAATTTCTTGGTATGTCTGTAGGGACAATTCTTGGGGATATGGATAATGAAATAAGACGTGAGAATTATGCAAAGGATATAACATACGGAACAAATAATGAATTCGGTTTTGATTATCTTCGTGATAATATGGTTTATGATCAAAGAATGAAAGTTCAAAGAGATTTTAATTATTGTATAGTGGATGAGATTGACTCAGTCTTAATTGATGAAGCACGAACACCATTAATTATTTCAGGGGCTGCTGAAAATGATATTAAAAAGATTCAGGCTGCACGTAAAATTGTTGGTTTTTTTAAGGAAGTTGAGAAAAATCCAAACGGAAGATATCCTGATGAAGCAGATCCTTTTAATCCTCAAAAACCAGTTGGTGACTATAAGATTGATGAGAAATCGAAAAATGTTACTCTTACTGACGATGGTATGCTTAAAGTAGAGTCGTTACTTCAACAAAGAAATGTTATTCAAGGGTCATTATATAATCAGGAAAATTTCGAATTTGTTCATTATTCACTTCAGGCGTTACGAGCAGAACTCATGTATCACAGAGATAAAGATTACATGGTTAAAGATAATGAAGTTCAGATTATCGATGAACATACCGGTCGTGTATTATCAGGCAGAAGATATTCAGATGGTCTTCATCAGGCGATTGAGGCAAAAGAAAATATTACCATTCAGAGAAGATCTAAAACATTTGCTTCCATAACATTTCAGAATTTTTTTAGAATGTATAAAAAACTGGGTGGTATGACAGGAACTGCTGATACAGAAGCGAGTGAGTTTAAAAATATCTATAATCTTGATGTTGTTGTAATTCCAACAAATGTAGTTATTAAAAGAGCCGACTCATCAGATAAAATATATCTTACTGAAAGAGAAAAACTCAAAGCTGTAGTTGATGATGTTATTGAGGCACATAAAAAAGGGCAACCGGTTCTGGTTGGTACAATTACAGTAGAAAAATCTGAGCACCTGTCTGCTATTTTGAAGAAAAATAATATCAGACATAATGTTTTAAATGCCAAAAATCATGCGCGTGAAGCTGAAATTATATCAGAAGCAGGAAGAGTCGGGGCTGTTACTATTGCAACTAATATGGCTGGCCGTGGTACTGATATAAAATTAGGTGGCGATAAAAAATCAGATATGATATTTGAAGAATTAATGCTAACCGATGATTTAACAGATAATGACCGGGTTGTTTTATTGGAAATTAAAGATCTGGTAGATAAAGTAAGGTTAGATAGTGCAGAATCAAAATTGGATGTACTTACCAAACCGGCACGAGTTGGTGCTGAGGCAATGATAAATTCAATATATGAATGGATTGAAGAACACAAAGAGGTAAAAGAAGTTGGCGGGTTATATGTATTAGGAACTGAAAGACATGAGTCACGACGAATTGATAATCAGCTTCGGGGAAGATCCGGTCGACAGGGTGATCCGGGAAAGTCAACGTTCTACATATCGTTAGAAGATGATTTAATGCGTTTATTTGGTGGAGAGCGAATTCAGGGGATGTTAACAAGACTTGGTATGGAAGAGGGTGAGACTATTGAACATCCATGGATTACCGGTGCTATTGAAAAAGCACAAAAGAAAGTTGAAATGAGAAACTTTGAAATGAGAAAGCATTTGCTGGAATATGATGATGTTTTAAATAATCAGAGAAATTTTATCTATTCGAGAAGAGATGAAATATTAAAAGACAATGATATTATTGACAGGGTGGCAAATACAACTATTGAAATAATTAATGACTATGCTGATGGTTATTTTAAAAATCTCAGACATTCGGCTGAGGATGCGTTGGCTATGCTTGTGAAATCTATTAAGGAAGCCTTTTTTATTGATGTCGCATATTCTATTAAAGATAGTCTAAAATCACCTGACGAATTAAAAGAAGCTTTAATTAATATAATTAAAGCAGAATTATATGAAAAAGACAGATTGTTAGGGCATGAGTATTTAAATTATAAACTTAGGGAATTGTATTTGTTTTTAATTGACAGGGAATGGCAAAATCATCTTGAAAATATGGAACAGTTAAGAGAAGCTGTTTATTTACGGGCATATTCTCAGAAAAATCCTTTAGTTGAATATAAAATTGAAGGGTCAAATATTTTTGATTTGTTAATTGATAATATACGGAATAAAGTTGTTAATCAGATTTTTAAAATAAAAATTGAGACGGTATCTGCTCCATCAGCGAATTCCGGTTACTCAACAAATCATGATGCATATAGTACATTTAATAATCGAGGTGGTGTAAGGGGTTCTGTGAATAAAACACCTGTTGTATCTAATACAATTTCAAATAGTTCAAAAACAGGACGAAATGACATGTGTCCTTGCGGAAGCGGTAAAAAATACAAAAAATGTTGTGGCGCTTAATTAATCGGGGGCATGATGAAAGTTGCGATATTAAACGGACCTAATTTAAATCTTCTGGGAAGCAGGGAACCGGGGATTTATGGTAATTTTACATTAGATGATATTGAGAAAAAGTTACGAAAAATAGCAGTTGATTCAGGCAGATGTATAGAATTAGTTGCATACCAGTCTAATATTGAAGGTGAATTAATAAATTTTATTCATAAATCTAAACAAAATGGGATTGATTATATAATCTTTAATCCTGGAGCGTATACTCATACGTCAATAGCACTGCATGATGCAATCTCCGGAGTTGATGCAAAAGTTATTGAAGTTCATATATCAAATATTCATAAACGGGAGTCGTTTAGAGAGTTTTCATATATATCAAAAGTGAGTATTGGTCAGATTGTCGGTTTCGGGATTAATTCATATATTCTTGCAATGCAATATATTGCAGGATTAGCACATGAATAATTCTAAAATTGCATACTTAGGGCCGGAAGGAACGTTTACTCATCAGGCCGCTTTACTTTTTTTTGGAAATGATAATAAATTTATTCCTGTTTCAAGAATTAAAGATGTTTTTTCGGCTATTTATTCAGGTCAGGCTAATTATGGTGTTGTGCCTGCAGAAAATTCAACAGGTGGCGTTATAGCCGATACAATGGATCTTTTTATCAACACGAGATTAAAAGTGTATGATGAAATAAAAATTTCTATTACTCAAAATCTTTTATCAAATATTGATAAATCAGAAATAAAAAGAATTTATTCTCACCCTCAGTCATTTGCTCAATGTTCCGGGTATCTGTCTTCTTATTTTCCGGATGTTGAGCTGGTAGAAACGAATTCTAATACAGAGGCTGCTATCATGGCAGCTAAGGATAAGAATGGTGCATCAATTGGGCCTGAAATGGGTGCTGAAATGTATTCTTTACAGGTACTTGAAAATGAAATTAATGATAATAAGGATAATACAACCCGTTTTTTTATAGTGTCAAATATATGTCGCAACGAATTAAGATCAAAATCAGTTATATTGTTTTCAGTACCAAATAAATTTGGTGCTCTTTATTATATATTAAAAATATTTAAAGATAATACATGTAATATGACACAAATTGCATCGAGACCGGCAAAAACAAAAAATTGGGATTATGTTTTTATTGTGGAATTTGAAAATCTAACGAATGAGAAGAAGAATAAGAAAATGATTGAAAAAATAAAGAGAAATACCGATTTTTTTGATTATTTAGGGACTTACTGATGGTACAAAAAAAAACAATTGTATTAGCGTCCGGGTCACCCAGAAGACAGGAACTTTTAAAGTCTGTCGGGATTGATTTTATAAAAAGAGATCACGGGTATATAGAAGAAAATCATCCAACACGTTCGCCGGGTATATTTGTTCAGGAATTGTCATGTGAAAAAGCTCTTCATGCTGATTTGAGCGATTTAGATAGTAATGTTTTAGTTCTCGGGGTAGATACAATTGTTTATTATAATAAGAAAATTCTTGGAAAACCAATGAATGCTGATGATGCATTAAAGAATATTATGTCATTATCCGGGAAATGGCATTCTGTTTTCACAGGAATTACTATTATAAATAAATTAGAAAATTCTATATATTCAGATTATTGTGAAACAAAAGTTAAATTTTCAAAACTTGACAATGATTTCATAAAATACTATATTGAGAACAAATTTTATGAAGGTTACGCAGGTGGTTATGCAATACAGGGAATATTTTCTCTTGTCGTTGAGAAGATAAGAGGCTCATATTCAAATGTAGTTGGTTTACCTATGGAAACACTTTATAAGCTTTTAAATAAAACCGGATATATAATATTCCGGTAAATTTCCGGCAGTAATGCTCGTGTAATATGTACCCTATAATCGTGATTACGGGTTAAGTCTCATTACAAGTAATGTTTTATTACTGCCGGCTGTGATATAAATAAATTATTTATTATAAATTAAGGAGTTTCAATTGGCAGTAGTTACAATGAAGAGTTTACTTGAATCAGGTGTTCATTTTGGACATCAGACAAAAAGATGGGATCCGAGAATGAAAAGATTTATCTTTTCAGAAAGAAACGGTATTCATATTATTGATTTACAGAAAACAACTGTAGAAGTAAAAAAAGCGTATGAAGTTATCAAGAGAGCAGCAAAAGAAGGGAAACCGATTTTGTTTGTTGGAACAAAAAAACAAGCAAGAGTTGCAGTTCAAAGAGAAGCAGAAAGATGTAATCAGTTTTTCGTTAATAACAGATGGTTAGGTGGTATGTTAACGAATTTCTCTACAATTCAACAATCAATTATGAGATTAACTAAAATTGAAAAAATGGAAGTTGATGGTACATTTGATTCAATTACAAAAAAAGAAAAACAACTTCGAATGAAGGAAAAAGATAAATTAGAAAAGAATCTTGGCGGAATAAAAGGAATGAAATCTCTTCCGGGTGTTATTTTTATAATTGACTCTAAAAAAGAAACTATAGCAATTGCTGAAGCTAAGAAATTAGGTATTCCTGTAGTCGCTGTTGTAGATACAAATTGTAATCCTGATGTTGTTGATTATCCAATACCTGGAAATGATGATGCAATTAGAGCTATTAATCTTTTTTGTGAAATCATTGGTAATGCATGTCTTGATTTTGGTTCAGATGAAGAATTATCTTTTGTTGATAATATTAATGATGAAGATTTAGTAGCAACAGTTCCTTCTTCAATTGAAAAAGATGAAATTGATAGTGAAGTTGAAGTTGCACCAAAAAAAAGAAAACCAAAGACTGATGCAAAGATAGAGGAGTAATTGAATGGCAGTAACAGCACAACAAGTAAAACAATTAAGAGATATTACCAATGCCGGAATGATGGATTGTAAAAAAGCATTAGAGGCAGCTGATGGAAATATGGATGAAGCCTTAAAAATTCTTAAAGAAAAGGGGTTGGCCGACGCAAAAAAAAGAAGCGATAGAGAAAATAATGAAGGTGGTATCTATATCGCACAAGCATCAGGTAATGTTGCAATAGCAATGATAGCTTGTGAAACAGACTTTGTCGCTAATAATGATAATTTTAAAAATGCTTGTAATGATTTAGTTAAAAAAGTAGTTTCTGTAGGTTCTGAAAAAATCGAAGATTTTTCAACTGATCTTGTAACTGTAGCACAGATAACTAAAGAAAATATTACTATGAAGAAATTAAGATGTATCAAGTTGGCTTCTGATCAATATGCATCAACATACATTCATGGAAATAATAAAATTGGTGTAGTTGCTGTTTACAAAGTTTCTGATATTGCAGTTACATCAAAAGATTTGTTTAAAGAAATGGCTAATAATGTTGCATTACATATTACGGCTTCAGCTCCATTGTATTTATGTCAAAATGATGTTCCTGAATCAGATGTTGCTGAACAAAAAGCACTATTTGAAAAACAAATGGAAGATACAGATAAGCCTAAAAATATTATTGAAAATATTCTTAATGGTAAAATATCAAAATATAAATCTGAAGTTAGTTTATTAGATCAAAAATATATAAAAGATGATAAATTATCTGTTCAGAAATATGTTGAAGCAACTGCTAAAACTTTAGATTGTCAAATTACCATATCTGAATTTGTTAGATTTAATATCGGAGAATAGTTTGATAAAAAAGAGATTATTGATTAAGCTCTCAGGGGAGGTCCTTAAAGGACCTCTTTCCGGAGGTTTAGATTGGAAAACAATTGATTTAGTTTGCAAAAGAATCGTTTCTGTTATTAAACAAACCGGTGTTGAACTTGGTTTTGTTATTGGTGGTGGAAATATTTTTAGAGGTGCAAATCACGATATTGAAAATTATGACCGGTTGCTTGGCGATAATATGGGGATGATGGCAACAGTGATTAATGGTCTTGCACTTGTAGAGAGATTTAGAGCACAGGGCATTGATGCAATTCTTCAATCCGGTGTAAATATTGATGGTGTTGCACCATTATTTACGATTGATAAAACTGAAGAGCAATTTAGAAAAGGCGGAGTAGTTGTTTTTTGTGGCGGAATTGGAAATCCATATTTTTCAACTGATACAACAGCTGCTTTACGTGCATTACAAATAAAAGCAGATTATCTTGTAAAAGCGACAAAAGTTGATGGAATTTATGATAAAGACCCGATGAAATATAACGATGCTCAAAAATATGAAGAAATATCATATAAAGAGATAATTGATCAACGTTTACAAATAATGGATTTAACAGCTATGCAGTTGCTTTCAATAAATAAAATGAAACTTCTTGTATTCAGTATGACCGAAGAAGGTGCTTTAGAAGGTATTTGCAGGGGTGAACATATCGGAACAATAGTTAAGGAGTAATATATGATTGATGATGTAAAAAACAAATTTAATGAAAAGGCTTTAAAGTCTATTGATGCTTTTCTCGATGGTTTAAAGAAAATCAGGACAGGAAGGGCTTCAGCATCAGTTTTTGATAATGTGACTGTAGATTATTATGGACAGCAGACACCATTAAATCAAGTTGCAAATATTACAGTTCCGGAAGCAAGAATGATTTTGATCCAACCATGGGAAAAAAATATGATATCTCCAATTGAGAAGTCAATTTTAAAAGCTGAGCTTGGTTTTAATCCTTCTAATGATGGTAATGTAATTCGAGTAAATATTGCACCTTTGACAAAAGAAACAAGACTAGAATTAGTTAAAGAAGCTAAACAACAAGCTGAACAAGCTAAGGTTATTATTAGAAATTTACGAAGAGATTCTAATGAATTATTAAAAAAACTATTAAAAGATCATCAGATTACTGAAGATCAGGAAAAAAAAGGTCTGGAAGACTCACAAAAACTAACAGATAAGTATATTGTTGATATAACTAAGTTATTTGAAAAAAAGGAAAAAGAAATCCTTGAAATCTGATAAAAAACCTCTTGAACATATATCGTTTATCATGGATGGAAATGGCAGATGGGCTCAAAAAAGGTTTTTACCTCGATCAGCCGGTCATAGTGAAGGTGTAAAAAAGGCCAAAGAAGTTATTTTATCACTAAAAAAAAGAGGTATAAAAACTGTTTCTCTTTATACTTTTTCTAAAGAAAATTGGAAACGATCGGTGAACGAAGTTTCTTTTCTAATGGATTTAATTCTTAAACATCTTCGGGATGAATTTGAGTTTTATTTAAAAAATGAAATTAGAATTAAACATATTGGCGATAGAGATGGCGTTCCTCAAAGTGTATTGGATGCGATTGATAAAGTTGAAAAAGAAACAAAACATTTTAGTACTATGACTGTTATGCTAGCTTTTAACTACTCAGGAAAATACGATATTGTTCAAGCTGTTAATACATTATTATCAGAGAGGGCTCTTTCAATAACAGAAAATGACTTTGAAAATAAATTATTAACATCGGGCTTTTCAGACCCTGACTTAATTGTTCGGACAAGTGGTGAGTTCAGATTAAGTAATTATTTTCTTTGGCAAGCTGCTTATTCTGAATTTTTACTTATAGATAAATTGTGGCCTGATATAAACGAAAAAGATATTGATTTTGCTATTAATTATTATTATGAAAGAGACAGACGATTTGGAGGAGTTACTAATGACTAATTTATGGAAAAGGGTGATATTAACAAATATCGCTGTACCAGTTGTTTTTTTTGCTATATTTTTTCCAATTAAGTCTCATGTCATTTTATTCGTTATTTTTGGATTTGTGGTTACTTATCTTGGAAGTTTTGAAATAAGTTCACTTATTTTCAATAAAGGCATAACAATAAATCGATATTTTATACCATTTATTAATACTTATATTTATTTATCTGCTTATTTATGGGCAAATAATATTTTAAATATCCAATCATTTAAGGTTTTACCGTCTGTTTTCTTTTTATCTTTAATTCTTATTTTATCATATATATTCTCTAGAGATATTTTTCAAAAAGATTTTGAAAAGTCTTTTGAAAAAATGTCTTATTCAATTTTTGGTATTGTTTATATTGGGTTACCTTCATTTTTAGTGCCATTTTTATTAAATGTTGAAGTAAACTCATTGCCGGATATTGGTGGTTTTATTAATGTTAAAAGTGAAGGTAGTTTGTTTGGTTCATTTTTAGTCGTTTATTTAATTATTTGTATTTGGGTAAATGATATATTTGCATATGTCTTTGGTGTAACTCTTGGTAAAAATAATAAACTTGGCTTAGCTGCAAGCCCTAATAAGTCTTTAGCCGGTTATATTGGTGGATATTTAACAACATTTGTTTTTATATTTATTTTTTATTATTTATTTAAAAATTATTTAAATAAATTACCTGCTTTATTTTATTTTATTACTCCAATATTTACAGGTTTTCTAGTACCAATAGGAGATCTTGTCGAATCTGTTTTTAAGCGAAGTGCTCATGTTAAAGATTCCGGGAGTATTATTATGGGTAGAGGTGGTGTTTTAGATTCTGTTGATACTTTATTGTTTTTAATTCCAATCTTTTTTGTAACCCTTCAAGTTTATTTTAAAGCAGTTTCATGAGTGTTGCAAGACGAATCTCAATACTTGGAGTTACAGGTTCTATCGGTAAATCAGCTTTAAAAGTAATTGATAATAATCCTGACAAATTTGTTTTAGTTTCTATATCAACTCATAAAAATTTAGATGAATTAATATGTCTGATTAATAAGTATTCACCCGAATTTGCAGTTTGTACTGATATCGATACTTTTGTTAATAGATTTAATTCATTTCAAACTAAAATTAATAATACTTTGGTATATACGGGGTCTGACGTTTTAGATAGAATTACTAAAGATACTTCAAATGATATAATTTTAAATGCAATTTCAGGAAAAGCTGGTTTAGTACCTTCGGTAAGCATAATTAATTCAGGAATAAAAATTGCTCTTGCAAACAAAGAAAGTATAGTATGTGCTGGAGATATTTTATTATCAGCAGCAAAGAAAAATAATATTGAAATTATTCCTGTTGATTCAGAACATTCAGCAATATATTTTTTACTATATGGAAAAAATAGGTCAGTGATAGATAAATTACATATTACTGCATCTGGAGGTCCTTTTTTAAATCGTGATAAATCGTCCTGGTCAACAATATCAATTTCTGAAGCATTAAATCATCCAACATGGAGTATGGGTAAAAAAATATCAATTGATTCAGCAACAATGGCTAATAAAGGACTTGAAGTTATTGAAGCTCATTATTTATTTTCGATGGATTATGATAAAATCAATGTACTAATTCATCCTCAGTCAATAATTCATTCAATGGTTGAGACGATTGATGGTGAAGTATATGCTCAATTAGGCCCTAAGGATATGGCTATACCGATAATGAATGCTCTTTTTCATCCTGACATTGTCAATAATAGTTTTAACCGATTGGATTTTACTAAAAGTTTTAATTTATCATTAGAACCTGTTGATTTTAATAAATTTAAGATGCTCGAATTTGCGTATTATTGTGGAAAAAAAGGCGGATATTATCCGGCTTTTTATAATTTTATTAATGAATATTTAGTAGATCTTTTCATCAATCAAAAAATTTCTTTTTTGGAAATTGAAAAGAAAATGGAGTATTCATTAAATAGTTTTGAAAAGGGTAATCCATTTAATAGTATAGTGACAATTGAGGGATTATTAGAATTAGACAGGTTTTGTAATTTAATTTAAAAAGAGGGTTTATGTTAGCAATTATTTTAGGATTTGGTTTATTAGTTTTTATTCATGAATTTGGACATTTTATAGTAGCTATTTTGTTTGGTGTCAAAGTTGAAAAATTTTCAATTGGTATGGGACCGGCAATCGTTGGTTTTAAAATAAAAGAAACATTGTACCAGATTGGACTAATTCCTTTTGGTGGATTTTGCCAATTTAAAGAAGATTCTTTATTAGATGATATTCCTATGATTATTAAAAATACTGATTTTAAAGCAATTTCAGAACGTTTGTCAAATGATGATATAAATTTTTTTAGCTCTATGTACATTCAAGTACTTCCAAAAGATTTGCTGTATGATGATTATTGTAAAGTAAATTCATTAATACAAAATGATGAGATGCTACAAAATACAATTGTGTTTACAAAGACTGACTCAAAGTATGTTATAAATAAGGACCTCAATGATAGAGAAAAATTCACCTTGTTTGATCTTGTTACGAATAATCATTCTGAATTACTAGTTTATACATTAAAAGATGACGTAACCAAAGAAAATAAAAATACATTGTCTAAACTTTTAAGTAAAAACTATGACATAAAAAAACTTCGTGATAAAGACAGTTTTTTTGGTATTGAATCATGGAAACGCTTATTAATTGTTTTTGCCGGTCCTTTTATGAATTATGTATTAGCAATACTATTATTTGCAATTATAGCTTCATTTTCATACAAAGAATTCTACTTACCAAATAAAGTAATAATAACTGAAGATATCTATAAATCTTCATCTGCTGCAGGACGAGGTGGCATTTTATCGGGTGATATAATAAAAAATATTGATGGAACTACAATTAATTCTTTCCAGGATTTATCGGAAGCAATGTTATTATCAACAGGTAAAAAAGAAATAACTGTAACTATTGATCGAAATGGTACTATATTCGATTTAATTATACAGCCTGAATGGGACAAAAATAATTTAAAACCTCTACTGGGGGTTATATATTTTAACGATCCGGTCATTAAAAGTAATGATGATTTTTTTCTTATAAAAAAACTTGGTTTACTTGATGGTGATACAATTGTTTCTATAAATGGTGAAACAAAATTAATTTCTGATATAGCAGTTGATACATTTTTTTCTACAAATTTTAAAACCCTTAATAAAGGTTATATAGATGTTTTACGAAACGGCAATGTATTTACTGTTAACCTTGATTTTATGGAGTTATCATCAATTGAAGATAATCAAAAGACATTCAGGTTGTCGTATTATTACCCGGAACGAATAGTGGAATCGAAGAAAATTATACCGGCATTAATAAGTAGTTTTAATGAAAGTAATAGAATAATTACTATGACAGCAATAGGTATGCATTCACTTATTTTTAAACCTAAAGGAAATATTTCTGAACAACTTGGCGGTCCTATAAAAATTGGTTATTATATGAAAAATATAACTGAAGCCGGTTTTTCAAAAAGTATCGGGGAAGGAATTCGTAATTTTTTGCAAATTGTCTCGTATATTTCACTTGCATTAGCATTTTTTAATTTATTACCTTTTCCGGCATTAGATGGAGGTTATATAATTATAAGTTTATTTGAAATCATAACAAAAAAGACGGTGAAATTAAAATATATAGCTATAATCAATTTTACAGGTTTTGCTATTTTAATTACTTTTGCTTTAGTAATTGCGTTTATGGATATTAGTTTTTTAGGAAATGTTATTAAAAAATAGATTTACTTAATTGTTCATCCTGGGAAATAATCAAATCCTGTTTCTCAGGATAGTTCATTGTTATTTTTTTCTCATTTAATATGTGCTTGTAAGCCATATAGCTTTGAGACACTTTTCTTATATAATGTCTTGTTTCTTCAAAGGGTATGTATTCATATTTTTCATATTTACTTAATCTTTTATACTCATTTTCCCAGCGAATAGCTCTTCCATGTCCTGCATTGTAACCTGCCATAATAAGTTCAGTGTCGTAGACTCGATTCATAATAAATTTAATATAATAAACACCAAATTTGATGTTTTGATCAGGATTTGTCAGATCAATTTCAGATCTTTTGATTCCAACATGTGGAGATAACCAATCAGCAGTTGATGGCATTATTTGCATAAGCCCAACTGCATTGACCGGAGATCTGATATTTTTATCATAATGACTTTCTTCTCTCATAATTGCAAACACTATTGCCGGGTCTACTCCATATTCTTTTGAATATTTTAAAACAATATCTTTATAATGGAGCGGATATAAATTATTGAATGTTTCAAAATCCATTGCAGAGAAAATACTTCCATATAAAATTGATGCAATTTGTTTGCTCAGTGAAACCGCTTTGTAATAGTTTTCTTCTTTATACAGGTAATCTCGTATATGAGATAATAAATATGCCTTTTCATACGTGTCATCAGTAACAGGAGTGAATTTTAAAATGTCATTTTTAAGATTCCATTTGAAATAATAGTTTAATTTCTTTAATGATTGTTTCCCTTTGTCAGTAAAATTAGATGTTTTAACCTTTTCATTTTCAGTGATTGATTGCAATGAAAACCAGCCATTTCGTAATGATCCGTATGATATAGGATATTTGTCTTTGAGTAAGTTAATCCATTTATTTTCATCAGGATAAATGAGATTTAATAAATTATAAACTACAGTATTTCTGGTTACATTGTAATCATTTAATGTTATTGTATCAAATATATCTTTATGTCTTGAACCTGTCTTATTCGCCAGTACTTCTCTTAATAAATTGGAAAGAAGTGTATATGAATGGTATAATCCGGGATAATTATTATTAAATTCAACAACTTTTTTAATATATTCTTTGTATTCGTATTTTGAGCTGTATAAGTTATAACTTTGTAAAATATAGTATTCATCAGATCCAACCGGGAATTTATTCATTAATATATTCACATCATTTCTAATTGCATTATGACCAAGTATTGGTCTGAAGTAAACAACCCAGGAGTAGTGATATATTGCTGAAGTATATTTAATTTGCGTTAAAGCAGATTCATATTCTTTTTTTCTCTGTTTATTAAGTAATAGATTTTCTATAAGTTTGATTTGATATATAGTATTTACTTCTAATAAAGCGGTAATAATATCTTTTGTTGTAATTTCTGAACTATTATTTTGTATGGTATATATTAATTTTAAATAATTTGAATCAGATATTTTAGTTAAAGTTTCCAATTTATTTAAATCAATTTCTAATGTTTTATTTGCATCATTATAAATTGAAAATAAATAATTAAAATAATATTCTTTAAAAAGATTCCATTCGGATATTTTAATGATTGCAATGTTAATAAAAAGATTGGAAAAATCTTTATCACCGTTTATTGATCCGATATTTTCTAAATCAGTGTTATATATTATATAGTTAAGTAAACTTTTGTAGGTCATACAAGTATTAATCCGATATTTTTCTAAAAACAGTTGTACTTCATGCATCGTAAAATTTTTACACAACTCACGAAAATATAAATCATACGCTTCATTATAAAATAAATTCTTATTTGTTAAAGCTTTCTCTAACAACATTTGTGAGTGTTTATCAAAACCAAAATTCTCAATATATAATTTAGCATATAAGTAATAATTATCCTTGTCTTTACATTCTATTGTATCTGAATTATTTTGTAATATAATAGTTTGCAGGTTTTTACCCGAGGATTCTAAAATTGTCTCATTGTATTTGTCAAGGTCAAAAGATGAACATGAAAAAACTGTTGTGAAAAATAGATAAATAAATAATTTCATTTTCATTTTAGAAATCACCTTTAACTTCTTTATCTATCTTGTTAAAAAGATAGTCCTGTCCTAAAATATCGGAACAGGTAACAAAAGAGGTTATAGTTACTCCTACGATTCCCGGGAATATTAAAGATTGACCGGTATAGTAAAAACCGTTTAATTTAGTTCGTGCTCGTATCGGGGCTCTCATTTGTGACATACTATGCTTAATACCATAAATTGACCCCATTGGACTCATTGTGAAGTGTTCATTCGTTAATGGTGTTGATGCTTCAATAAATGTGACTTTATTTTTGATTTCAGGCAAAATCGAGTATAATTGATGTAAAACATTTTCTTTTATTTTATCTTTAAAAGTAGTGTAATCTTCAGGTCTTTTTCCGAATTTTGTCTTACTCCATTTGGTATAGTTATTATAATTATCCATAGAGATAGTTTCTATTAAATGTTTATTGTCGCCAGTTACTCCAAGGCGTGCTGTGGGTACAGTGTAATAAAGAAAGGCGTCTTGTGGCATATCAGATGCAGCACTTTCATACAATCTATCGATATTATAGTCGGGGAAATACAGAACATCATTTTTATGATTGGACAAATCAACATCAACTGCGGCATATAAACCAAAATGACTGGTTGTATTTTCCATTTCGGAAATACGGTTAGTGTAGGTTGATCTGAAAATATCTTCATTAAACATATTGAATGAGAGAGTAGGGTTGGCACTGAAAATAATATTGTCACATTCATAGAATGTACCATCTTCTGTTTCAACACCTTTAATGACTTTATTTTCTGTTTTGATTTGTGTCACTTTCTTTTTAAAATGTATCTCGCCTCCGTTTTCCTTGAGGCTTTCTACTAAGGCATTATTAAGAGCGTCTCCGCCACCTTTAATATCAGTGCTTGATGAATATAATGCGTTAAAAAAAATCGCATGTGTACCAAGTGGAGTTTCTTTAGGTGGAACACCATATAAATAAGAATGAGCAAGTAATACACCTTTTAGCTTTTCACTCGCACCAATAGATGTTAAGTAGTCAGATATGGATATCTCAAATGATTTGTGTTCCATATCCATGTCACCTTTATGATTGGCATTGAAATAAACAAAATATTGTTTTATTTCTTTGATTTTTTGTATGTATGTTACAATCGTGTCAGCTTCGACAGGAAATGTGTCAATTAACAATTGTTGAAGATTATCCAACCCCGATAGAAGATCTAATTTCATATCAGGAAATATTAAAGAATGAAAATGATTACTATTATAAGGAACTAATTCTAATTTATCGAGTATTCCAAGATATTTCCAGTACATTCGTAAAATCTGTCCGTTTCCAAGTTCAGGTGAAAAATGAAATCCGGTTTCAAACTGGTAGCCTTTCCTTTTAAAAGAATGTAAATACCCGCCTGCTTTAAAATGCTGTTCTAATACCAGAACTTTCTTGTTTTCCTTTGACATTATAATTGAACTGCAAAGACCGCCTAAACCACTTCCAATAATAATATAATCATATTTCATACAAATTTATCCTTCTACGGCTCTAATTATAAGAGCTGAATTAGTTCCGCCAAATCCAAAAGAATTGGATAATACGGTTTTCAGGTTAAAGTCTAGTTTTTTTGAAACTATGTTAATTTTAGAAGAGTATTCATCAGGTTCAGAAAAGTTAATATTTGGTGCAATAAATTTATCTTTTATCATTATTAATGAGTATATAGTTTCACTTGCTCCTGCCATCCAGCATTCATGACCTGTCATAGATTTTGTAGATGATACAAGTGGTTTGTTTCCGAATAAATTTGAAATTGCTAATGCTTCCATTCCGTCGCCACGCGGTGTTGCTGTTGCATGAGCATTAATGTATTGAATATCAGCAGGGGTTAAGCCTGCTCGTTTTAATGTTTTTTTCATTGCCAGTTCTGCTCCGATTCCATTCGGTGCTGACATGTCATCACCATCAGAACTGAAAGAGTATGCTACAATCTCACCGTATATAGTTGCACCTCTTGCCATTGCAAGATCCATTCTTTCAAGAACGACTGAAGCAGCTCCACCGGATGGTACTAAACCGTCTCTTGATTTATCAAAAGGTTTTGATGCCATTGTAGGGTTTTCTATGGAAACTGAAAAAGCATTTAATGCATCAAAACTTGCCATAACATGGTAATTAATTTCCTGAGCTCCACCTGCAATCATTCTTTCCTGTTGTCCGGTTCGTATTAACTCGGCTGCTTGACCAATTGCATGTGAACCTGATGCACACGCACCTGCGATTGACCAGTTTGCACCTTTTGTATTAAAAATTGTAGATAAATTCATTGTAACAGTAGAATTCATAATTTGAAAAATATAACCGGAGCCGATACTTTTTGATGATTTCTCTTCTAAAAGTGTCTTTGTCGCTAAATATGAAGGTTCTGCAACAGAATCATGTCCGAATATAATACCGGTTTCAGGCGATGCTATAAGATCACTTGGTAGTCCTGAGTCTTTAATTGCCTGTTCACTTGCAGCATACGCCCATAAAGTTGAAAGTGACATTGTTTTTCTTCTTTTTCTGTCTAAATATGCTTTTTCATCAAAATTTTTTATAATGCCTGTTAATGGACTTCTGAATCCTAAATTGATTCGTTCCTGATCAATACCATAACCGGGAATCCCGTTTTGAAGTGAATGGCTTACATCTGCAATTGTGTTTCCCAGACATGATATTATCCCCATTCCGGTTACGACAACTCTATTTTCATAATTCATTATTGATACCGCCTTAAAATTTTATGTGTAAAGACCGCCGTTGATTGCAATTACCTGACCTTGAATATAATCAGCTTTATCGCTTATTAAAAATTCTACAGCATTTGCAATATCTTCCGGCTTACCGATTCTTCTTAAAGGAATCTGTTTTTTTAATTCATCATAATTTTCACGTAAGTCTTCGGTCATGTCAGTTTCAATAAACCCCGGAGCAACAATATTTACATTAATATTTCTTCTTCCTAGTTCTACAGCAAGTGATTTAGCTGCTCCGATGATACCAAATTTTGATGCACAATAATTTGCTTGTCCGGGCATACCTGTTTGACCAGATGTTGAACTGACAACAACAATTTTTCCATGTTTTTGAAAAAACATCTTTTCTGCTACCGGTCTGGTAATATAATAAAAACTTTTTAAATTAACATCAATAACAGAATCCCATTCTTCACTTTTCATTTTTTGGAAAATAGAATCTTTTCTAATACCGGCATTTACAACAAGAACATCAATATTTCCATTTTCTTCTAATTCTTTTTGAATTATTTCGGTAGTATTTTTAAAATCAGATATGTCAAATTTCAATAAAGTACATTGTCCACCGTGACTTTCTATTTCAGATTTGGTTTTGTTAGCAGCATCTATATTTCCTCTATAATTAATGAGAACATCATAGCCGTTTTTTGCAAGCATTATACTAATAGCTTTTCCAATACCTCTACTACCACCGGTAACAAGTGCCCTTTTTTTACTCATAAAAATCTCCTGCGATTGTCAATTATTTCTAATCTACAATATTTTAAAAGATATATCAAGAGCCTCTTGCAAAAATACTTTTTAAATCTCGAATTTTTGCATGAGGCTACTTATAACACTATTTTATTGCGTATTAGCGGGCGCAAAAAAAAGTACACTTTTTTTCATCTTGTACTTATGATTTTTGTAAGAGCATCTTAATATTTATAATTTGATATTTTCATTTTTTTATTTTTCGTTTCTCAATGCTTGTAAAGACATGCAATTATTTGTCCAGTGTTCAATAATAAATAAAGAATCAAGATTGGTTTTTTTATATTCGTTGAATAATTTTTTATATGAAATTGTTCCTTCACCCAATGCTTTGTGCATATCCTGAATTCCATCATTATCGTGAATATGAAAAGTTGAAATTCTGATATCTGAATCAATAATTGAATTGAAATACTGAATTAAATCATACTTATTAACGACACAATGACCAATATCAAATGTTGAGTAAACATTATATTTTGAACTGACTTCTTTCATAAACGTTAAATAGTCACTTTCATATAAAAAGTTTTTATCAGGTATTGTATTTTCTATTGAAAAGAATACTTTTGAATTAATTGAAGCTAAAAAATATTCAATTGTACTGTATGATAATGTATTGAAATGTATAGTTACTGAATATGGTATAATCTCATTTATAAATTCAATATATGATTTGAAATTTTCATCAACTTTTGAGTAATCGATTATTGGTAAATGAATTGAAAAAATCATACCTTCTTTTTTACATGTTGTAATATATTTTTTTTCACAATCAGTTAAATCTTCAGGACTCCACGTGTCAAAAAATATGTCAAAATAATCAAGCCGGTTTTTTTTTGCAGTTTTAATTTCTTCTATTAAAGATGTATTGTTATATTTTGAAGTTTGAAATGCAATTTTCATTTTTTCTCTCCAGATCGAAAAATTGTTGATTGTATAAGATTCTTATACCATAAAATTATGGTATTTTAAAGTAGATAACAAAATCAAAAAAAATCGTACCCTTCGTATCCTTTAGCGAAGCGAGTGGTAAAAATATCCTAACCAGGTGATGGCTGTAAATGCCATTTATTTTTTTTATTGATATTTATTGTAGAGTTATGATGAAAATATCGTGATTAATTATTTTTTTTTAGTTTGGTGTTGATTAATTATTCATTGTAGCTTATAGTACGTAACGTAAAAACGAAATACAGGTATATTGAGTTGTGTGAAATTATTCAACCCAATAGTTGAGGAAAGTGATAAGAAAAGCAAATAATGAAAATATTGATGAAATTGCAGAGTGTTTAAACGATAGTGATTTATATAATAATTATTGGAAAGATCGTAATTTGACTTTGAAATTCATTAAAGATGGAATTTCAAATGATGAATTATTTGTATTTTCAAGTGAGAAAAATAATATAATTGGATTTATTCGAATTGATTTTAATGGAATGTTTTCAAATTTTCCCCTATTAAGAGTTTTAGCTGTAAAATCAGGTCATAGAAATAGAGGAATTGGAGAAAAATTATTAAAATATTATCAAGATTTATGTTTTAAAAATAGTGATAAAGTATTTCTCTGTGTAACAGATTTAAATACAAATGCTCAACGATTTTATGGAAGAAATGGATTTCAGAAGGTTGGAGAGTTTGCCAATCTGTATAAAGAAAACATTAATGAATACTTAATGATGAAAATATTCGAAGGTTAAAAAAATAACATTCGGTAATCGTTTCGTTGTGCTTCGGGTTTACGCCACATTTGGCCTCGGGAGTACTCTACGCCAAAAATAGTTTACCGAAGGGATGTTGTCAGAAATTATGGTGTACAATAAATTTAAAAATAAGGTTAATAAATGTTAAAAGAAAATGAAATATCTTTGGTAAAAATTAAAGAATTACTTAAAAAAGTAGATCAAAAAATAGTTTTAAGTTTTGAAGAAAAAGTGTGTCTTTTAGAATCTTTTAAATATTTATGTACTGAAGAATATAATGTTTCATTAGATAACATGTCTATTGAAGAAGTTGCCAATGAAATCAATACATTAATTAGTGAAAAATTCATTTTTAATGAAGTGATTGACGTACGAATAAATTTTTTAATAATTAAATGTAATCAGATAATTAATGAATTAAGTAATAAAAATACATTAGATGATTATTTATTTAGCTATAATTTAAGAGACGAAAATGAAAAGATTTTAAGAGAACATTTTAATATAATAAAAAATTATTACTTAGCTATAGAAGGTATCATTGGTTTTTTTGATGAAATTGAATCAGAATATGAAGATGATATAAAAAATTGTGTTTCATAAACAGCAGGTGCCTCTATGTTCCCTGTGTCGCTTCCGGACTTAGTGAAAAAGAATTTACATTTCGATGATGTAATTAGGAAAAGACCGTATAGTTATAATGCAGGATTGTCACCTGCTGTTGCACAAAAAAGATCTTAAAATCTGGTTTAGTTGTTACAAAAATGCTTGACACACAACACTTAATTCAAGTGGTGTCACAGAAAAATTATCAAGTTCAGTTAGAATATCATAAACATCTTTCTCAAGGTCTCCTGATGAAGAATAATTGAGTGAAAATAATATTTCTTGCAATAAATCTTTATTTAACTATTATTGATATCAAGGAATAAAAAAATGAATAAGATTATAAATGTTTTTAACTGGTTAAAAAACACAAAAGCATCTGAAAAAAATATTGTTTTAACGAAAAGATATGCCCATTCAATAATGCCCAAACGACCGGTTAATTCAAATAAATCGATGTTTGGCAGTGTGTTAAATGTTGCTGGGTCTATTAATTATCGTGGGGCTGCCGTTTTATCAAGTGTTGCTGTATTAAAAGTTGGTGCGGGGTATTCAACTTTAGCTTGTCCTTCAATTGTGGCAAACAGCATTACATCATATATTCCTGATATAGTTACCATCCCGCTTACGATGAAAAATGGTTCAATTATGAAAGATGAATATAAAAAGATTCTTTTATTACTTCCGAAATATCATGTTTTTTCAATAGGCAGTGGTCTTTGTAGTATATTAAGTAATAATAAAGGCGTGAAAAAGTTTTTTACTATGCTGATTCATTCAATTTCATCAATTACAATACCGGTCATAATTGATGCAGACGGTTTAAATATTTTGTCAGAATTGAAATCAGTTGTGTTGCCCGCGTTTACAATCCTTACGCCGCATCCTAAGGAATTATCAAGGCTTCTCCATGTTGAAACAGCGGTAATTCAATCTGACAGAGTCCGGTATGCGAAAGAGGCAGCAAAACACTATTCTGCAGTAATTGTTCTAAAAGGCAGTAATACGATTATTACCAATGGAGAACAGGTATTTATAAATACGACGGGTAATTCTGCACTGGCAAAGGCTGGTTCGGGAGATGTATTGACCGGGATTATAGCCGGTTTATGTGCTCAGGGGTTGTCGATTCTTGACGCTGCTTGTTTTGGTGTGTTTCTTCACGGTTTGTCCGGTGATTTAGCAAAAAAAGATTGTACTGAATATGGTGTTCTTGCTTCCGATTTGTTACATTATATTCCAATGGCGTTAGAAGTTTTGAGTAAGTAATTTCTTACAAAAAAAGAATTGAAATTATTGAATTAATAGTTTATTATAACAAAGTTTTATTAAATTGTATTTTAAAAAAAGAGGAGTTACTATAATGACAAATAGAAAACATCTATTTACATCAGAATCAGTAAGTGAAGGACATCCGGATAAGCTTGCCGATCAGGTTTCTGATGCTATTCTTGATGCTTGTTTAAAAGACGATCCTAAATCAAGAGTTGCTTGTGAGACTTTTACAACTACAGGTATGGTATTGGTTGGTGGTGAAATAACAACAAGTACGTATGTTGATGTTCAGGAAGTTGTTCGAGGCGTTGCTAAAAAAATTGGATATGATAAAGCAGAATATGGTCTTGATTATGAATCAATGTCAGTTATTAATACGATACATTCTCAGTCACCTGATATTTCACAAGGTGTATCCGGTACAGGATTAGAAGAATTTAAAGGTTTACAGGGAGCCGGAGATCAGGGAATGATGTTTGGTTACGCATGTAATGAAACACCTTCACTTATGCCGATGCCTGTTATGTTATCTCATAAAATTCTTGAAGTTGCTGCAGGGTTAAGAAAAAATGGCGGCATTACATGGATGAGACCAGATTCAAAAAGTCAGGTTACAATTGAGTATGAAAATTCAAAACCTGTAAGAATTGATACCGTAGTTGTATCACATCAGCATGATGATAATGTCAGCTGGGATCAGGTTAAATCTGATATTATTAATAAAGTTGTAAAACCGATTTTAGAACCTACCGGTTTATTAGATGATAAAGTAAAATATTTTATCAACCCTACAGGCAGATTTGTTGTCGGTGGACCTCATGGTGATTCCGGTTTAACAGGTAGAAAGATTATTGTTGATACATACGGTGGTATGGGTAGACATGGTGGTGGTGCATTTAGTGGTAAAGATCCTTCAAAAGTTGATAGATCAGCTGCTTATATGGCTCGTTATATTGCTAAAAATGTTGTTGCAGCAGGTCTTTGTGATCGATGTGAAGTTCAATTAGCGTATGCTATTGGGGTTCCACATCCTGTATCAATTTTTGTTGATACATTTGAAACAATGAAAGATGGTTTGACAGAAGAAAAAATCGAAGCTGCTGTAAAGAAAGTTTTCGATTGTACTCCTGGTGGAATTGTTAAGACTTTAGATTTATTAAGACCGATTTACCAACCGACAGCTGCTTACGGACATTTTGGAAGAGAAGCTGTTAATGGTTTTTTCCCTTGGGAAAAAACTGATAAAGTTGCTGACTTACAAAAAGCTATTGGTTAATTATTTATCGTTAAACAGGGGGTTGTCTCAAAAGGGCAACCTCTTTTTATTGATGGAGTTAGTGTGTTACAAATAAAAAAAATATTTTTTTTTATATCAATACTGTTTTTTTCAATTATTAATCTTTCATTGTTTTATGTAATCTATTATAAATCAGTAAATTCTTATATAACCGGATATATGTTTTTTAAATCATTCAAAACAAACTCATTAAACAGACGATGGGTGTCTTTGAAAGAAACATCACCTGTTGTAACAAAATCTGTAATCGCAGCTGAAGATCAACGGTTTTATTCTCATTATGGTTTTGATGTTAAAGAAATCAGGGCGGCAATTATTCATAATCGACTGAATAATAATAAAAGAGGTGCCAGTACAATTTCTCAACAGGTAGCAAAAAATGTTTTTCTGTTTTCAAACCGTTCATGGTTACGAAAAATTCTTGAAGCATACTACACCGTTTTAATTGAGCATTACTGGGGAAAAGATAGAATACTTGAAGTGTATTTAAATATTGCAGAAACAGGTTTTGGAATATATGGTGTCGAAGGTGCGTCACTGTATTATTTTAAAAAAACTAATCAAAAACTTACATATTATCAGGCTGCATCAATTATTGCTTCATTACCCAATCCGATTATATATTCTGCTAATAAATATAATGATTTTTTGAATGAAAGGCGATGGCGAATAATAAATAAATTAAATATTTTTTAATGTACGTAAGTTCATCTTTTTGTATAACTTTCTTGTATAATTTGAGTTTCTAATGTACCATAAAAAAAAACATGACGGAGAAGTATATGTCAGATAAAACCATTCCGGGAAAAACAATTTCTTCCGGTATTTCTGCAAGAAAAACAATTGATTTAGGTAAAATTAAAGATTATAAAATTCTTGGAGTAATCGGCGAAGGCGGAATGGGGAAGGTATATAAAGCAGTCCATCCAACATTAAAAAGAGAAATTATTTTAAAAGAGTTGAAAATCCGGGATAAAGAAACGAGAGAGCGTTTTTTAAGAGAAGCAACCGTTATGCTTGATTTTCGTCATGAGAATATTGTTCAGTTCTATGATCATTTCAAGGAAGGTACATCAACGTATATTGCGATGGAATATGTTAAAGGGTTACCACTAAATGAGCTTATTAAACAATCTGAGAAAATCCCTGTTCCTCTTGCATTATTTATATTGTATCAATCTGCACTTGGATTAAATCATGCTCATACAAAAAAAGTTATTCATAGAGATATCAAGCCACATAATTTATTAATTTCTGAAACAGGCGATGTGAAATTAATCGATTTTGGAATTGCATCACAGAAAAATGATTCCAAAGAATGTTTAACTGCTCCTGGAACAGTTATCGGTACGCCGGCTTATATGTCACCGGAACAATTCAGTTCATCAAAAGAGATTTCATTTCAGTCTGATATTTATTCACTTGGTGTTGTTTTTTATGAAATGATTACAGGTAACAAGCCTTTTAAAAATGAATTTTCAAGCGAAGTGATTGATAGTATAGCTCGCGGGAAATATCCGCCTGCACATAAGATTATTAAGAATCTGCCTTCAATAGCAAAAAAGATTTTATCAAAAATGTTTAATCCGATTGCTAGTAAACGATATAAAACATTAGTTCCTCTTATTAAATTATTAAAGAAGTATTTTAGCAACTATAATGTCTATGAATTAAAAGCATCAATACGATGTCTTTTACAAAACAATAAAGATATAACATGTTATCCTTTTTATACAAGACATGCAGAAATAATTAAACGAAAAAGTGCAGTAGTTAAAATTATTGGCATAGTTGTTTTCTTAACAGCCATTGTTTCATGGTTTTATTTGACAAACAGTCATTATACATTAATACTCCGTAATAGTTACGGTGCTGTTAACCTTTCTTTTAATAAGGCAAATTTGGATATGGCGAGTACATTTGTTAAGATTGATAATCGATTTTATAAAGTTGTATTTAAACCTAAAAGTGATGAATATAGAAAAACTTTTTATCTGAAAAAAGGATATCACGAAATATCAATCAATTCCGGGTCATATAAAATAACAAGGAAAATTGATTTACTTCCTATTACAATGCAAAAGAAAAATATTTTAACAAAGAATGGTATGAATATAAATATTAAAGTTTATAATTTAAGTCCGAAAGAGGTTATGTTAAGTTTACGATTCTGGGATGCGATTAATCCTGATAAGTATTTATTTCAGTTTGATAATTATACTGAGGTGAATGATCGATTATTAAAAGAAAGTGATGATTTAGCTATCTGGGATACGTACAGAAAATCAAATGTTTTGTTGCGTGATTATATTCATAGAAGATTATCGTTAAAGCAATCACCATTTTATTCAAATCAGGATTATGCTTTTATTGTTTCAGGGTTTGAAAAAGATGGTATTAAATATGATAACAGACGGTTTAAATTAAAATTTGCTCTTGATGAAAGAACGGTTGTAGCTCATATACCAATTGCTCCGGTTCCTGCAAAAATCAGGGTGATTTCACCAAATAAAAAGAATAAAATAATCATTAATAACTCTGATAATGGCTTATTATTTGATAATGATCAATATGTTGGTGTGAAATATAATGTAATCTCAGCAAAACCATACGGAAAAGATGCATTCATTTTTGAATATTTAATTCCACCCGGAACATGTACATTTAAAGTTGGCAGAAATGGTAGGGAAATCAATGTGAAATTATTAAGTGATGAAATATATGAATTAAAATTAAGAAAGGAAAAAAGAAAAATTGTTTATTAATAGTGCAAAAATTGATTTTGATTATATTGTAGAAAAACTGGTTGCTTTTGCCAAAAGTACTGAAGGAAGAAAATCTATACTGCATATAACACCTTCAAATGATCATGAGGTGATCAGAAATTGGCATAAAGCACTTTCTGAGATGTTATTACTTTTTAGTAAAGGTAATACGGTTGATTTTCCTGAATATCAGAATATCTATCAACTTATTATTGAATTAGAAAAAGGTATTGTTTTGTCGCCTGAAGATTTATTTAATATTGTTTATACAGCAGGTATTTATTTTAAAATTAAAGATTCTATTTCAAAAGAATTATATCCTACAGTAAGTGAGTATTTCTCTCAGGAACTATTTGCTGTTGATTTATTTAAAACAATTAGACGGAATATTACAAAAGAAGGGTTTGTTGAAAGCAGTGCTTCTAAACTATTACGCGAAATAAGAGATAAAATAGCTGATAAAATAGAAAAATCAGGAAAAGCAGTTGCTGATTTTTACCGGGAAATTAAGAAATTAAACTATTCTGCTGATGATATAATTTCTGTTCGTGATGGTTATGAATGTGTTGCTGTTAAATCTAATTATAAATCAATGGTAGATGGCGTTGTTGTTGATTATTCAAGTACAGGGCAAACTGCTTTTGTTGTTCCTGAAGTTGTTTTTAAAATATCATCAGAATTGCATCATTTACGAATTGAAGAAAAAGCGGAGATTCGAAGAATACTGACCGGTTATTGTAATTCTTTATTAGAATATTCACATCAATTAGTTGTTTTAGACCGGGAGTTAATAACTTTTGAAGTATTATATGCGAAAGCCAGATTTGGTATTAATTATAATTCAATTTCACCGGAGATTAATCAATCATCGTATATCAAAATAATTTCAGGTATACATCCCATGTTAGGTTCAAGTGCAGTTGCTTTGGATATAGAATTGGGAAATGAATATGCTATGCTTATTATTACCGGTCCAAATGCCGGAGGGAAAACGGTTGTAATAAAAACAGTCGGACTCTTTGTTTTAATGGTTCAATCAGGTATTCCAATTCCTGCATCTGCAGATTCTTCATTTTGTATCATTGATGAATTATTTATAGACATAGGCGATGATCAGTCAATTACAGATTCAATTTCAACTTTTTCAGGTCATATACGACGATTAAAAAGCATAACCGATAGCATTAATGAAAAATCACTGGTTCTTATTGATGAATTAGGCGGAGGTACTGATCCGGTTGAAGGGGAGGCAATTGCTGAGAGTATTGTCGAATATATACATTCAAAAAAGTGTTTAAGTTTAATTACAACTCATTATTCAGGAGTAAAGTATTTAGCAACGCAAATTGAAGGTATTCAAAATGCATCTATGGAATATGATGAAGAAAAGTTATTACCACTGTATAAATTAAGAACAGGAATACCCGGTTCAAGCCGTGCTTTTGATATATCGGTGAGAATGGGCCTGCAACATTCAATTATAGAAAGGGCACGGTCCCTGGTAAATAAAGATTTTTTACGAACAGAAGAGACAATACGATTGCTTGAAAAAGAACGGCTTAAAATGACCGATATGATTGATGGTATGAATAAAGAAATTAAAATGTATGAAGAGAAGCAATTAGTATTAAATGAACTTATTGAAAAATATAAAGAAAATGACAAAACATTGAGAAAGACGATAAATGATAAAAAAATAGATTTCTTAAGAGATAAACGAAGTGAATTCGAAAAAATTGTAAAAGAGCTACGGGAAAAAAAAGCTGAAAAAGATTCTATAAAATCAGGGATTGAGTATTTAGACTCTTTGGATAATGAAATACATGAAGAGGAGTTATTGCAAAAATACAATATAGAGTTATCAGCTGTCAATAATGTTTATCACATTGGTGATGCTGTTATACATAATGAAAGTAATATCAAAGGAACTATTATTTCAGTTACCGGAAAAAATATTTGTGCTCAATTTGGTGCATTAAAAATGAATCTGACTTCTGATCAGATAACAAAATTAAATAATGCTGTAAAAGTACAGCCAATGCAAACTAATTATATTAATATAGTAGAAAATGAGGTAAAAGAAAGGACTCTTGATCTTCGTGGAATGAGATATGATGAGGCTCTGAGAGCTGTTGCTTTATTTATCGATAAGGCAATTACAACTGATGTTAAAGAAATAAAAATTATTCATGGTATTGGAACTGGTATAATAAGAAAATGTATACGTGATTATCTTGCAAAGCGTGATGAAGTTTCAGAGTATGATTATGAAAAAACCGGTAATAGCGGTATTAATTATGGTGTAACAGTTGCGTATATAAATTAGAAAAAATGGGTGTAATTTTTATTTTCTGGTAATTAAAAGTGGCAGGTTCTAAATTTTTGTACTAAAATTTAATTGACTAAAAAAAAACAAAATACAAAAG
>MIAY01000027.1 GCA_001829315.1 Spirochaetes bacterium GWE1_32_154
CTTTATTATTCTCTTGAATTGTCCATATATTTAACATATACCGCAATAGTTGCAAATATTCATTCGCCGGTTTATATGACTTATGCTCAAATAATATAGTAATCTTGACATCGCCAGAACTCTTTAATTTACAGTTGTACACTAAATCAGAATAATATTCCTGCAGTTTTTCATCGACATAGCTTGTATTATCAAGTGTCATCGTTGGTATATCAAGCTTACTAGAAATATTCTTCGGAAAAGTTCCCTCCACCAAATCCATTGCATTTTCTTTTATAGATTCAATTTCTCTAAATAATTTATCATGTTCATTCATATTATTAATATACAATATATAGGATAAAAGTTCAATAGGTCTTTGAAATCTTCATAACACATTACCAGGACAAACCCAATTCTTCACAAGTCACATCTGATTCGGTAAAACAATTATTCATACCGGCAATTTTTTCAAGTTCATTTAGGGGGCTGAAGCACATTTCCGACAAAAACCACGCTAAGATCAGTTTTTGCAATAATTTGAATAAAACACCCCCTCTAAGGAATTTTTTGCCACACAATATAAATTATGTTGCTAAAACATAATTTATATTGTTAATAGTAGAGATGGCAAATTAAAGTATAGTAACCAAATTGCTGATTTATAAGGAAGAAAAATTACTGCGATGAATATGATTAATAAAGGATATCCTATTGAGGAAATATCCGAGATTACCGGCTTTTCTATCGAAGAAATAAAGTTGCTCAAAGTTCCGCAAAAAGCGTAATTATTTATAAAAACCAATCATACAATACATATAGGTGGGTAGTTCCTACCCACGGCAAACGCATCAAATTTTATTTACTTCTCGCAGTTGATTAAATTTATATTTCAGCTTAATTTTATAATTTAATTATTAACCTGAACACTCTGAAATGGCAGTTTATTATACCTATAGATTTTAATGCGTTTGCCGTGAGTTCCTACCCTTACCACATACTGGTAGATAAAATCTGAATTTTCCGATGTTACTCCCATCTTGATATATTATCTAATAAGTGTTATAAGAAAACCTTAATTACAAATCCCGCATGAAAAAAACAAAATCTTACAGGGAGTTATTTATGGCATTTAAAGATATAGAAAAATCGGTTAATTTCACAAAAATTGAAGAAAAGATCATCGAAATGTGGAATAAAGAAAGCATATTTCAGAAATCACTTGATAATACAAAAAATGGTAAGGAATTTGTTTTCTACGACGGTCCTCCTTTTGCTACCGGGTTGCCGCATTACGGTCACATTCTTCCCGGAGCGATAAAAGATATTATACCGCGATATCAGACAATGAAAGGCCGGTATGTTGAAAGACGCTGGGGATGGGATTGCCATGGTCTGCCGGTTGAAAATCTTATAGAAAAAGAACTAAATTTAAACAGTAAGAAAGATATTCTTGATTTTGGTATCGATAAATTCAATGAAGCGTGTCGTGGAAGTGTACTGAAATATACATACGAATGGGAAAAATCCGTTGAAAGAATGGGGCGCTGGGTTGAATTTAAAGGCTCATACAAAACGATGGATGTCAGTTTCATGGAAACTATCTGGTGGGTTTTTAAAACATTATGGGAAAAAGGCTTAATCTATGAAGGTTTTAAGATTCTTCCGTATTGTTCACGATGTACAACACCGCTTTCAAATTTTGAAACCAATCAGGGCTATAAGGATGTTCAGGATCCTGCAATAACGGTTGCTTTTAAGTTGTTAAATACCCCAGACACATATGTGCTTGCGTGGACAACAACGCCATGGACACTGCCGTCAAATACCGGTCTTGCTGTTGGTGAAACAATTGATTATGTAAAAGTTGAAGATGAAGGCAGATATTTAATACTTGCCGAGGCATTAGTAGGCAGATATTTCAAAGATGCGGAAAATGTGAAAATTGTAGAAAAAATGAAAGGCTCACAACTTTCAGGGGTAAAATACGAACCGTTATTTCCCTATTTTAAAGATATTGATCCTGTTAATGCTTTTAAAGTAGTTTTAGGTCATCATGTAACCACTGAAACTGGAACAGGAATTGTTCATATCGCACCGGGTTTTGGTGAAGATGATGCTGAAATCGGTAAAAAATACAATTTACCTCCAATTTGTCCGATTGACGCCGAAGGTAAATTCAATGAAGAAGTTACTGATTATAAAGGAATACAGGTAAAAGCAGCTGATAAATTAATAATCAAACGATTAAAAGATGAAGGCAAACTGATTAAACATGAAACTTATCAGCATTCATATCCGCATTGCTGGAGATGTGATGATCCGTTAATATACAAAGCGGTTTCAAGCTGGTTTGTTAATATCGATATGATTAAAGAAAAAATGCTTAATGCAAATCAGAAAATAAACTGGACACCTGCTCATATAAAAAACGGCCGTTTTGGTAAATGGCTTGAAGGCGCAAGAGATTGGGCTATATCCCGAAACAGATACTGGGGTTCTCCTATTCCTGTATGGAAATGTGAGGAATGCGGACATACTCATTGTGTCGGCAGTATTGAAGAGTTAAAAACATTATCCGGTATGGAAGTATTTGATTTGCATAAACACTTTGTTGATAAAATCCATTTCAAATGTGATAAATGCGGTAAAACAATGCATCGTGTTGAAGAAGTTCTTGATTGCTGGTTTGAATCAGGTGCAATGCCTTACGCTCAAAAACATTATCCGTTTGAAAATAAAGAGGCATTTGAGTCAACATTCCCGGCAGATTTTATTGCAGAAGGTTTAGATCAGACACGTGGCTGGTTTTATACTCTTGTTGTGCTTGCAGCTGCTTTGTTTGATACCAATCCGACAATGAATGTTGTTGTTAACGGGCTTGTTCTTGCTGAAGACGGTAAGAAAATGTCAAAAAGACTTAAAAACTATCCTGAAGTTGATTATATTTTTAAAAATTTCGGTGCTGATGCATTACGATTATTTTTGATGAACTCAACCGCTGTTCGTGGTGGCGAGTTGTTATTCAGTGAATCGGGCGTTAAAGATGTTATTAAAAAATTTCATCTTCCTTTGTGGAATTCATATTCATTTTTTGTTACTTATGCAAATGTTGATAAATGGGATCCCGCAACTGATATGAACACATCGTATGAAAATCCGCTTGATATCTGGCTTACAAGTTATTCGGAAAAACTTAAAGCGGATTGCGATAAAGCATTATCTGAATACGACTTTCAGGAAGCAATTAAAAGCATTTACGACTTTATCGATGATTTAACAAACTGGTATATCAGACGATCACGACGACGGTTCTGGAAGTCTGAAGATGATCTTGATAAGAAACAAGCATATTCAGCATTGTACAACGCATTAATAACATTCTGTAAAGTAACTGCACCAATTGCACCGTTTTTAGTCGAAGAAATATACTGTAATATCAGAATGAGCGATATGCCACAGTCGGTACATTTATGCAGCTACCCGACAAGTGATGATTCATTACGAAACTTTGAAATCGAAAAAGAAATGTCGCTTGTTCAAAGTGTTGTTGAAATGGGAAGAAGTCTTCGTGCAAAAGTTGGTATCAATTTAAGAAAACCTCTTGCTTCAGTGTATTTGATAACTAAAAATGCTGATGAAATTGATTTACTCAAAAAGATGGAATCAATTATCGTTGAGGAATTGAATGTTAAAGGTGTTACCTATGAAACTGCTGAAGAAAAACTTGTTTCATTAACATGCAAGGCTAACTTTAGAGTGCTTGGTAAGAAAGTCGGTAAAACAATGAAGCAGGTTGCTGATGTTATTGCCGGATTCGGAGCACAAGAGGCTACTTTGATTGAAGCAGGTGGAGTTCTGAAAATCACTGTTGAAGGTGCTGAAGTTGAACTTAATTCAGATGACATTATTATCGAACGAACTGAAAAAGCCGGGTTAACGGTAATGAATCAGGGAACTTTGACAATTGCATTGGATACAACACTTACTACAGAGCTGATTGAAGAAGGTATTGCAAGAGAATTTATCAGAGCAGTTCAAAACTATAGAAAAGAAAAAGATTTTGATGTAACCGACCGGATTAATATTATATATACCGCTCCTGAAAATATTGTCACAGCAATTAAAAATTGGGATAAGACAATTAAAGAGGAAACTCTTTCACTTACCCTTACAGTCAGTGATAAGGCCTCAACAGAAGTTGATGTAGATGATGCACAGGCGAAAATAGACGCGACAAAAGCATTATAAAATGTATAGAAGAGTCCTTTGTTATGAAGGGCTCTTTTTTATTGTGTTTAAAGCATAGTTACCCATAGAATCACAGAGAATAAACCCTTCATTAATCAGATCGCCTGCAATTGATTGTATATCATGTTTTGTTTCAGGATATTTTGTCTCTATTTCATTCAGTGTAACCTGACTCTGATTTCCAAGGATTTTTAAAATACCACCGCGGATTTCTCTTTTTGAGCCTGAAAATTTTGATTGTTTAGTATAATGTTTTGATAAAGAGTTTGGTACTCGAATTGATTGCTTTAAATATGAACCTGCATCCATCAGTGCATAATACCATTCACGCGGAGAGTCAATATCAACTGTTTGTTCAATCAATGGCATAAGTGATTTATCATCAATCTGATCCCGGTCGGGAAAGAATGCATAACTGTATAGTGTTCTTACATTCGTTTCAATGAAAACAGATGGTTTGTTATGGACAAAGGCAAGTAATGAGCCGGCTGTACCTGCGCCTATGCCGGGCAGATTAAGAAGATTGTTATACGTATCAGGTACATTTCCTGAATATTTATTACAGATAATTATTGATGCTTTATAAAGATTTAATATTCTCCGGTTATACCCTAAACCCTGCCATGAGGTTATAAGATGGGGGATGTCACTGTTTGCAATGTCATAAAAAGTTTTGAATTTTTGTATAAACTCATCATATTTTAATAAAACCCTGTTAACCTGAGTTTGCTGAAGCATTATTTCAGAAACATAAATATAAAATTGATTATCGGTTTCACGCCAGGGCAATTGTCTTCTGTTTTCATTATACCAGATTTTTATTGCAGAAGTAAATTGTGAGAGCAGTGAGGTATTTATCTGATGTGATATTTTTCGGTAATCACGAATTTCCCTTAGAGCTGAATGAAGATTGTCATGAGAACTCATATATTTTCCTTTATTACCATTCAATAGCATCAATAAAATCAATATTTAATAACCCGAATTTCGATTTAGAAAATATTTGAAAAACCTCCTGTTTTGTATTAAAATTTTATTGAGAAAAAAATAACACATTTTATAACAGGA
>MIAY01000028.1 GCA_001829315.1 Spirochaetes bacterium GWE1_32_154
GTTACAACTTAGAAGTCTATATTTTAGTAATAGATGGAATGAGGTTACTGCATACCTTGAAAAGGTCGGATAGTTACCAGTAAAAGAAATTTACACCCATACATTTTTAGAATTGTTTATTTTTGTAGAAAATGTAGAAATTGTTTGTTATAATACATTAAATTATGAAAGTAGGAGAATTGTATGAATCAAGTGGTTAGGTATCTAATGTTTTTTTTCTTTCTCGGTTTTTTTTCACTTCATGCTCAGCAAGCTGATGAACTTTTTAATTCGATAAAAAACGGGAGTCTTCCCGGTGTAAAAAAAGAATTATCAAAAGGTGTTAATATAAATTCATTAAATATACTTCAGAAAACACCTTTAATTTATGCAACAGAAATGGGTGAAGCGACAATAGTTAAATTTATATTAAATTACGATGATAAAAAAGGAAACAAAACGGCTATTGATGCAGTTGATAAAGATGGTAAAACCGCATTAATACAAAGTGTTATTTATGGAAATCCCGGTTTGGTAAAAATACTTATTGATAGCGGGGTTTACCTTAATACCAAAGATAAAAACGGTAAGTCCGCATTGATGTATGCTACTGAAAAAGGTGATACAGAAGTAATTCAATTATTAACAAGTGCGTTAACGGTTTATTCTGCTAAAATAACAGAATTAATTTATAAAGAAATTGATAATGATAATGAATCTCAGTTTGATCAATTAATTGAGGATGGTGCTGATTTAAATAATACAATAATTTATGCTATTCAGAAAGAAAGTGATAAATATATTAAAAAACTAATTATTAAAGGTGCGAATTTTCAGGATAATTTCTTTTATAATAAAAAATACAGTACTTTTGGAATCGGATTACCATTACAATGGGCGTGTTATAAAGGTGATGTAGAATTGGCAGAATTTTTGGTAACAGAGAAAAAAGTTGATGTAAATCAGGTGCCTACAAAAGGGGATTTTAAAATTCCTTCATTAATTTTCGCAATTCAGTCTAAAAATTTAAAACTTGTTGAATATTTGTTGAAGAATAATGTTTCATTGGATAATGAATTATATAAAGTCGCTGATTTATATCCAATAATAGAAGCTGTCAAAATTTTACACATAGAAATTATTAATATTTTAATTAAAAATAATTGTGATATTAAAGTTCAAAATAGAAGTGGTTTTTCAGCATTGTATTTTGCATTTGAAAATATTAATGAAAAACCTGAAACAAAACAGATTTTTGAGATTTTATTAAAATCCGGGGCTGATATTAATGGAGTAGAAGGTGGTTTACCGCTTTTAATGCAGGCGATACAAAAAGGCAACCCTGAAAAAGTAGATTATTTATTAACAAAAAAACCGGATATCAATCAGATTGTATCAAATAATAAATTTTATAACGGTTACTTTCCCACTGCAATAAAAATGGCTTTTGGTTCATCTCCACGAAATAAAAATATTATAAAATCTTTATTAGTTGCAGGTGCAAAACCTGAATTAGAGCCGGATTATGAAATTGGTGTTGTAATATGGTCTGTCGGTGAGGGGGATACTGAATTTACTGAAATGCTTATTAAAAAAGGTATTAATATAAATTATTTTGATATTGCTAAAAGTGTTATTGAAGATATAAATATTTATATGCTTCAACTTTTTATTAAATATGGTCTGGATGTAAATATAAAAAATGCTGATGGTAAAACCTTGTTGTTTGTTGCAGCAACAGCAAATGATCAGGTAAATGCTGTTGGGCCGGGTAGTGGAAGTTATGAAATTGTTGATTTACTCGTGAAGTCGGGAGCTGATATAAAACCTGTTGATTTATCAGGAAAATCAGTCATTGATTATTGTGTGAGTAAAAAAATAAAAAGTTATTTGCAGTACAATGTATCAATAACAAAAAAATAAACTTTTTCATATCTTTACTTGACATGAGGCGTTATGAAATATATAATAGACAGGTTATTTTATGTATAAACAGGAGAAATAAATGAGCGAACAAGCTAAAAATGAAGTATTAGTAGTATCTTCAAAACTAAAAAGTTATATCAAGGAAACAAGCGGATTAAGTACTTCTGCAGCGGTTATTGATGCAGTATCAGCTAAAATCAAGGAAATGTGTGATAAAGCTATTGAGAATGCTAAAAATGACAAAAGAAAAACTGTTATGGATAGAGATTTCTAATAAAATTGTTTCAGAACAAAAAAAACTGTCGTTTATACGGCAGTTTTTTTTTTGCATTATTATTTAATGTAACCTATACTATAGTATATCTGAATAATCATTATAGGGTTATATTTCAATGCAATTTCATAAAAAATGGTTTTTTGAGCAATTAGTAATTTTTTGTATATTAGTAGTAATCTCGGTATTCGTTTATAGTATGGCAAGGCGAAATATATATGAAAATAAGGTTATGGCCGCTACCTATTCTATGGATTTATATAATAATTTAATGAATGAACGGTTTCAAATTGTTATCGAAGATTTATATTATTTAGCATTTCAGTCCGCCAGTTATTCGGCAATTGATAATGGACTAATCTTTATTGATAAAATGTATAAAGCATTTGTGAAAAGAAAAGGTATTTATAACTCAATAACATTGATAAATACAAATGGTCAAATTATTGCAGATTCATCAAAAATAAGTGAAAAAAGAAATATTGATGTTACAATTGTATCAATATTATCCACATTACCGGATAGACATGTACTTATTACATCTGAAAGATTAAATAATGAATCCGGTGTACCGGTAATTGATTTTTATATACCTGTTTTTACTGTGGATAATAGTAGATACGGGTATATAAAAATGGAATTTAAATTTGAGTATATGATAAAATTGCTGGATGAAAATAATCATCAAATGGAATTTATACTGGGAATAACTAACCGGGAAGGGTTTTGGTTATCTCATATTGATGAAAAAGAGAAATTCGGCTTTGCTGATGATAGCAGGAAAAAATATAATATTGCGATAGAATATCCTGATTTATGGCAATCTATTTATCGTTCTGCAACAGGACGGGTTGTATGCCCGAAAGGTATATTACTACATGTTCCTGTGAAACCATTTAACACTAATGATCAAATATTATTACCTAATCATGTGCAGTTAAATATACAATACTTATCAACTAATAATAATTATTGGAATTTAATTTCATATATTTCAAATAAATCGATATCTTATTCGTTACATCCAACCTTGTTCTCAATTTTGTTAATGGATTTAATTATTTTTTCATTATTAAATTTAATTATCTATATTAATAATACTTTATTAAAGAAAAAAGAAATCGTTGAAAGAAAACTAAATGATACGATGGAAAAATATAAAGAACTTCTTGATACTATTGCTAATCCGGTAATTTTATTTGATAAATCATTTGCCATTCTCTATTGTAATAAAAATTTTCTTGATTTATTAGGCATAAGTAAAGATAAAGTAATCAATCATAAAATTAGTGAGTTTGTTCTGGATGTTTCAAATTTAAAATTATTGCAGGAAAAAAATGATGTTGAGGTCGTTTTAAAAGACGTCATTGGAAATTATATTTATACAATTTTTTCTACAACAATATTAAATGATGGCAACTCGGAATATTCCGGAGCTTTTTGTTTAATCAATGATATAACTTTATTAAAAAAAGAACGTGAACGACTTGTTGAGGAAACGTACATTTTTGAAAATAATCCCGGGTTAGTATTCTGGAGTGATTGTTATGGGAATATAATTAAATCAAACTCCAATGGTCAGCAAATAATTGATAGAAAAAGTGGCATTAATAATGTTTTTTCAATTTTTCTTGATATTAATAAACAAAAAATGAAAGAATCAGGGTATGTATTTGAACAACTAATTAATAAGATATATTATTCTGTAAGTGTAAAATATGATTTTTCATCCAATACATTCTTTTTTTATTGTTATGATATTTCCGGAATAAAAATAATGGAGAAGAAATTAATTGATTCTGATGTGTTAAATCGTACATTGCTTAATAATATTCCATTTGCAATGCGCATTTCAAGTGTGCAATTTGAAGAGTTATATAGAAAGGAAGGTTTGCATATTTCTATATATAATGAAACATTCTGGAATGCAATTAAACTATATGATACAGATACAAATTTTAACAACAAGTTATCACAATCTGAATTTAAAGTAGAAAATAAATATTATGAAATATTCAGAATACCAATGATATATGATGGAATTGAATCAATTCTTGAAATAATCCAGGATATTACGGAAAGAAAAAAAAATGAAGATGAAGTTACTATTCTCTCAATCGGGGTTGAACAAAGTGCTAATTCAATCGTTATTACTGATGAAAAAGGTTCAATAATCTATGTAAATACTGCTTTTGAAAAAATTACAGGGTATTCAAAAGAATCTGTAATTGGTCAAAATCCCAGACTACTTAAATCAGGTACGCACGACAGGGAATTTTATAAAAATTTATGGACTACAATTAAAAGCGGTAAAGTTTGGATTGGTGAATTTCTCAATAAAAAAGCTGATAATAGTCTCTATTGGGAAAGAGCAGTTATAACACCAATTAAGGATAAAATTGGTACGGTAATTAATTTTATTGCAGTCAAAGAAGATGTTACAAAAACAAGAGAAACTGAAGATTTACTTAAAAAAGCTAAAGATGACGCAGAAAAAGACAGCGTACTAAAAAGTGAATTTTTAGCAAATATGTCACATGAGATAAGAACTCCAATGAATGCAATAATTGGGTTTACTGATATTCTTCTTGAAGAAGAATATCAATTAGAGAAAATAGAAAAATTACATATGATCCGGAAATCAGGAAGTAATTTATTACATATTATTAATGATATATTAGATTTTTCAAAAATTGAAGCAGGAAAAGTAGTAATAAGTAGTGATAATTTTTATATTAGATATATGTGTGAATATGCAATATCATTATTTCAGAATAAAGCTACTGAAAAGAATCTTGGCTTGTTTCTTAATGTAGATCAGAATGTTCCTGAAAGTGTAAAAGGTGATGAAAGACATATAACACAGATTCTTATTAATTTATTAGGAAATGCAATTAAATTTACGAATGAAGGAACCGTATTGTGTGTCGTATCGTATTCATATCCTAATCTTATAATTCATATTATTGATACAGGTATTGGTATTAATGAAAAAAAAATTAAAACAATTTTTAATGCTTTTGAGCAAGAAGATTCCTCAACTGAAAGAATGTATGGCGGTACAGGGTTAGGACTTGCAATTTCTAAAAAATTATCAAGTTTAATGAATGGCAATATTCTTGTATCCAGCGAATCTGGTAAAGGCTCAAAATTTTCTTTAATAGTTCCTGTAGATGTTATTACTGAAAATAAAGAAAAATCGGACAAGGATGTGTTGGAAAAAATGATAGATAATTGGTTTACTGTATGGCAGGGAGATTCTGATATGCAAAATATATTGTATATGGCTATTACGAAATTTCCTGAGAATATCAGACAATTGGAAAATAATATCAATGATCTTAATTTACTCAAACAAATCTCTCATGAAATGAAAGGAGTATTTGGAAACTTAGGTATTACAGAATTGTATGAACTTTCAACAGAAATTGAAGAAATTTGTAATAATAGTGAATCTTATGATGAGCATAGAATTGTTGCAATAATTGAGAAATTAAAGAATATACAGACGTATTTGTCTACATTAGATAAAAAAATAAAAAATGAAGATGATATTCAAACAGAAGTCGGGTTAGATAACCGCAGTATAAAAATACTGGTGGCAGAAGATAATAAAATTAATCAGAAATTAATTTCAACGTTGTTGGGTAAGTTAGGGTATACTTGTGATTTTGCAGATAATGGAAAAATTGCGTTAGATAAAATATATGATATTGAATATAATATAGTATTGTTAGATATGCAAATGCCAGTTATTGATGGGTTAGATGTAATTCATACAATACGAAAAGATGTTACATTACAGAATCTATATGTTATTGCAATTACTGCTCATGCTATTGTTGGAGATAGAGAAAAGTATATAGCCGAAGGATGTAATGATTACTTATCAAAACCAATTGATAAAAATGAATTTGAAGAAAAACTAAGTAAAGCCATGGTTTTTGTTCAAAAAAATATTGTAATGAAAAATACAAAAGATACATTATATAATGATGTCGATATTGAAAATCTAAAGAAAATCAATATACTATTAAAGGAAAATATATCAATTTTTAAACCATCATCGATTTTTGCTTCTGTTGAGAAAATGAGTGAAATTATAAAAAATACGAATGAGATTGAAATGCTTAAAAAAGTGTTAATAGAATCAGCAGGTTCATTTGATGAAGATAGTCTGAGTAAGGCCTGCACAATGATAGATGAGATTATTGTAAAAAATGAGGGAGTATTTAATGAATAGAAAAAAGAAGATACTTATTGTTGATGATATAGCTGAAAATAGAAAAATTTTAGCTACAATTCTATCAAAAGAAGACGATTATGAAATTTCATTAGCTTCTGATGGTAAAAGTGTAATAAATAATATTGAAAAAGAAGTGCCTGATATTATTTTGCTGGATATTATGATGCCGTCAATGGATGGTTTTGAAGTAATTAAGGCCTTGAAAAGCATTGAAGGTGTGAAAGATATTCCGATTATTTTTATTACGGCAATTACCGATGTTGACAGTAAGATTTTGGCCTTCAAAGAAGGAGGGGTTGATTATATTACAAAACCTTTTAATAAACAGGAGTTATTAGCCCGTGTCAATACTCATTTAACTATTAAAGTACTGCAGGATGATTTAAAAGAAAAAAATCATTTACTTCAGGATCGGGAAGCCCATCTTGAAAAATTAGTTTCTGAAAAAACAATTAAATTGGAAAATATGACAATATCAATTGTCAATGCATTAGAAAATGCAAATTTTTATAATGATAATGATACTGGTAATCATATACGAAGAGTAAGTGAATATTCTGCATTAATTGCAGAAGAATATGGGTGTGATGTTAATTTTATTAAAAAAATAAAATTATATGCATCATTACATGATGTTGGAAAAGTTGGTATTTCTGATTCCTTACTAAAAAAACCGGGAAAATATACACCAGAAGAATTTATCGAAATGCAAAATCATGTTAAAATAGGATATCAAATTCTTAATAATTCCGGAATCGATGAAATGGCACGAAACATCACTTATTATCATCATGAAAAATGGGATGGAAGCGGTTATGTTCAAAAATTATCAGGAGATTCTATTCCATTAGAGGCTCGAATAGTAGCATTAGCTGATGTGTATGATGCATTAGTAAGTAAAAGGGTTTATAAAGAAGCATTTTCTGATGATAAAGCGTTTGAAATAATAACTTCAAGTTCCGGGAGTCATTTTGATCCAAAAATTGTTGAAATATATGTTAAACTCAGGAAAAAGTTTCTTGAAATAAGTACAGTATTGGAATAGTTACAAACAATTATACTTTCATAGATTTTAATGATTCTTCTCTATAGAAAATCTTAAGCCCCTCTATAATCTCATCGATATAACCTTGCATAAATAAATCAAGTTTGTAAAGGGTTACATTAATTCTATGATCTGTTACTCTATTTTGCGGAAAATTATATGTTCGTACTTTATCTGATCTGTCTCCGGAGCCAACCTGGTTTTTTCTAAGTTCAGCCCGTTCAGAATCAAGTTCATTTTGTTGCTTTTCGTATATTTTAGCTACTAAAAGTTTCATGGCAAGAGCTCTGTTTTTTATCTGACTTTTTTGTTCTTCACATTTAACAATAACACCGGTAGGGATATGAGTTATTCTAATCGCAGACTCAGTTTTATTAACATGCTGACCGCCGGCACCACCTGAACGCATAGTATCAACTTTTAAATCTTCATCCCTGATATGAACATCGGCTTCTTCAGCTTCAGGTAAAACTGCAACAGTAACAGCTGATGTATGAACCCTGCCTGAACCTTCGGTTGCAGGTATTCTTTGCACTCTGTGACCACCGGACTCATATTTCATATGTTCATAGACATTTTTGCCGGTCATTGAAAAAATAATTTCTTTGTAACCGCCAAGTTCGGTTTCATTAAAGTCCATTATTTCTGTTTTCCAGTGTTTCATTTCTGCATATCGTGAATACATTCTGAATAATTCCATGGCAAATAAAGCAGCTTCTTCACCACCGGTACCTGCACGAATTTCTACAATTATATTTTTTGATGCCATAGGGTCTTTGGGAATAAGAATATACTTGAGACTGATTTTCATTTGTTCAATTTTTTCTTTAAGGCTTTCTGATTCTTCAAAAGCCATTGCTTTTAAATCAGGATCTTTTTCTGTATTTCTGATTGATATTGCTTCATTATATTGTTGAATGTAACTTTTAAAGATTTTATATTCAGTGGAAATTTCTTCAATTTGAGAAATTTCTTTTGTTAACGCTTTATATTGGTTCTGATTATTAAGTACATCAGGATCAGATAATAAGAAGTTAAGTTCTTCAAATCTTTTTAAAATTGAGTCAAGCTTATTAATAGCACCTTGAAAATCGTCTAACATTATAAATCCTACTTTAAAAAATAAAAAACCCGCAATGCCGTGGTTGATAGAGTATAGATTCTACCCTGGTTTACCAAGGTGGGTCTCCTCACTCTACAATCTATTAATCAAAAGCGTAAACTTAAGACCGATATCATGCAAATTGATGTTGGAGTCCCGTAAGTGTAATATGCGGCGAATGCAATCTCCATATCACGAGCACCGCAGGCAAAATAAACATATCATATTGTTAAGGATTTTTCAAGCTCTTTAATAGCCTGATTAATTAAAGAATCAGCTTTAACATCAAATTCAGGATTAAGTGTTCGTTTTCTATTAATTAATGAATAAAACTCTTCAGTAATCATTAATCCTGCCAGTATACTAATTTCACTTGAGGTTTTATTCGGATAATGTGTTGAAATTTCATCAATTTTTCTTTTGTAATATGCCGATATTTTTTTTAAATCTTCAATTTCACCATCTTTAACAACAAGATCAATTTTTTGACCTAAAATATCAATTGATAATTTATTCATAAGAACTTCCTGTTATTATTGATTTTACAAAACACCTTTGGGTAAATCAATGTCTTCCTGTTCAAAGAAACTGCTTTCACTATCATTGGCATCGTCTATTATATCATCAAAAGCAAACATGTTGCTGTATACTTCTTCGCTATCTTCATGTTCATCAAATTGAGGGCTTATTGTATTATCATCAGAAATAATATTGTTTTTTTCTGTTGTACCAAAATCAAATGAGAACGATGTATCAACTTCTTCAGGTTCTGAAGCAAAAGAAGTAATTGTTTCAGATTCGATAACTTTGTTATCCTCTTTTTCTTCTTTGCTTTCAATAACCGGTTCTGAATGTATTGACTGATTTTCTGTCTTTTCAGTCGTTACCGGTGTGTTTGATTCGATATTTTCAAAATCAGGAAGCCTTTCAAGAATATTAATGATTTTTTGTTCAATTGTGTCATGAATTTTTTCACTATTACTCATTTTATCTTTAAGTTCAGTGTTTTGATTTGTAATAATTTGCAATTGACTGTTTAATTCTTGAATTTGTTGTTTGTAGATTTTTTCATTTTCTTTTAATATTGTAATAATTCCGGCAGCTGATTCCACTTTTTTCAAAAGAATTTCTAATCTTTCAATATTCATTTTCCGCCCTCCCAGGTATAGTCTACTAAATTTAATTACGGGGAGCATATGCTTCCCCGTAATTAAATTACAATATAATTATAATAAATAATAATTATTATTTCAATGCAGCTTTAGCTGATTCAATTAATTGCTTGAAAGCATCAATGTTTTCAATAGCAAGGTTTGAAAGATTTTTTCTATTAATGTTAATGTTAGCTTTTTTTAAGCCATTCATAAATACAGAATAAGTGATTCCCTCATTTCTGCATGCAGCATTAATTCTTGCAATCCATAATTGTCTGAATATTCTTTTTTTCTGTTTTCTTCCAACATAAGCGTTTGACAACGCTTTAATCATGGCATTTTTTGCCGGTCTGAAAAGCTTAGATCTAGCACCTCTAAAACCTTTTGTGTATTTTAGAACGGTTCTTACTTTATGTTTACTTACTGTACCTGAAACTGCTCTTGGCATTTGTTACTCCTTAATTAATCTTACCCGTTAGGTAGAAGAGACATAACTCTCTTTGCTTCACATGGTTTTAATACTCCGGTGGATCTTAATCCTCTTTTTCTTTTTGAAGATTTCTTTGTAAGAATATGTCGCCTGCCTTGTTTAGCATACAGTACTTTACCATTTTTGGTAATTCTAAATCTTTTGGCTGCGCTTTTGTTATTCTTCAGCTTGAATTTTTTCATTAGATACTCCTTTAATAATTTATAAAAATAACAGCAAAAGAGGCAGCTATCCTCTTACCGTTTATTTTTTCTTAGCAACCGGTGCAACAATAATGTGCATCATTTTACCTTCTAATGAAGGATCTTTCTCGACAATACCGACACCTTCCAAGTCTTCTTTGAATTTCATCAAAACTTCTTTTCCGAGATAGGTATGTGCCATCTGTCGACCTTTAAAACGGATTGTGATTTTTACTTTATCACCCTCGTTAAGAAATTCCTTAACATGGTTTAATTTAAAATCATAATCATGCTTTTCTATTTTTGGTTGAAGTCTGATTTCTTTCAATTTTGTTATCTGTTGTTTCTTTTTAGCATCTTTGGCTTTTTTTTCAAGTTCGAATTTATATTTGCCAAAATCGAGTATTTTACAAACAGGCGGAACTGCGTTTGGAGAAATCTCAACTAAATCGAGTTCTTCTTCTGCTGCTAATTCTAATGCCTTTTCTATTGAGATTACCTCAGGTTTTTCTGAATCGTCAATGATTAGTAAAACCTCTTTTACTCTGATGTTTTCGTTGATTCTAAGTTCTTTGCTTGCCAGAATTAACTCCTTTTATATTAATTATTTTTTAGCTCATTTATGAATGAAATAATATCACCAAACGGTACTTCAGTCATTGTGTTTTCATCGGCCTTTCTGATTCCTATAACTCTATCAGAAACTTCTTTGTCTCCAATAATAATAAGATGACTAACTCTTTCAAGCCTTGCTTGTTTAATTTTAGAACCGAGTTTATCATCAGTTTCATCTATTTTAACTCTTATATCATTATTTTGCAAGATATTTTTAATTTCATATGCATAATCTTTATGAGTATTTGCAACAGTTAATATTCTCACTTGTTCAGGAGCAAGCCAGAAAGGAAATTTTCCTTTATAATTTTCAATAAGTATACCAATAAACCGTTCAATAGAACCTAATACTGTTCTATGGAGCATTACAGGCCGGTGTTTTTGTCCGTCTGTACCGATATACGAAATATCAAATCGTTCAGGAAGTGCAAAGTCACATTGAATTGTACCGCATTGCCAACTTCTTCCGATTGCATCTTTTATGTGAAAATCAATTTTCGGACCGTAAAATGCACCGTCACCGGGATTTAATTTGTATTCAAGTTCTAATTCCTCAAGAGTTTCTTTTAATGACCGTTCAGCGATTTCCCAAATTTCATCACTGCCGATTGATTTCTCCGGCCTTGTTGATAGTTCAAGGTGAACATTATCAAATCCGAATTTTGCATAAACTTTCTGAACTAATCGTATTACATCTTTAACTTCATCTTTAACCTGTTCTCTTGTACAATAAATATGAGCATCATCCTGAGTGAATTGTCTTACTCTCATTAATCCATGAAGAACGCCTGATTTTTCATGTCTGTGAACTAATCCCAATTCAGCAATTTTTAAAGGAAGTTCTCTGTATGAGTGAATTCCGTCATTGAATATTAATAAACCACCCGGACAATTCATTGGTTTTATCGCGTATTCTTCTTTATCAATTTCAGTAAAATACATATTGTCTTTATAATTATCCCAATGACCTGATCTGTGCCATAAATCAACATTAAGCATAATCGGTGTTTTTACTTCCTGATAACCGGCTCTTGTATGTTCTTTTCGCCAGTATTCAACAATTGTGTTATATAATGTCATTCCATTAGGTTTCCAGAATGGAAAACCGGGACCTTCATTGTAAAAACCGAATAAATTCATTTCTTTACCGATTTTTCTGTGATCTCTTTCTTTTGATTCTTCAATCATTGTGAGGTATTGTTTGAGGGATTTACTGTCAGAAAATGCTGTTCCGTAAATTCTTTGCAGCATTTTATTTTTTTCGTCACCCCTCCAGTATGCACCGGATAACTTCATAATTTTAAATGCTTTTACATATTTCGTTGATGCTACATGAGGACCTCTGCATAAATCGGTAAAATCACCATTTTTATAAAATGATATTGAACCGTCCTGTAAATCTCTGATAAGTTCAACTTTATAGATTTCGCCATCATTGGAGAATTTTTTAATTGCATCTTCTTTGGACACAAATGATTTTTCAAATTTCTGATTAGCATCAATTATTTTCTGCATTTCATTTTCAATGGCTTCAAAATCTTCTTCATTAAATCGATGCTCAGAGTCAAAATCATAGTAAAAACCATTTTCTATTGATGGTCCGATTGTTATTTTCGTGTCGGGATAAAGGTGTTTAACGGCACTTGCCATTATATGGGATGCAGAATGTCGAATAATTTCTAAACCTTCTACAGAGCTTAGAGAAATCCACTCAATGGAAACATCTTCATTAAGAGGTTCGTTTAATTCTACAATTTTTTCATTACATCGTGCAGCGGCCATCATATATTGTGCACCGGATATATGTTCGTGAATTAAATCTGAAAGCGAATTACCTTTTTCAATTTCATATATTTTATTACCGATTGTAACTTTTATTTTTGACATATTTAATCCTTTTAATTATATTAAAATAGAAAAATGTTGCTAATTCATAAATAAATCTGTCTTTGTAACAATTTTATGGTTTAAAGTACAGAATAACAGACGATAGCTTTCTTTTTTTTTAACATTATCGCATAATATAAAAAAAAATAAATAAATTCAATATTTATATCAATATTTGTTCTTTTGAGTGTTATAATTGCCGATTATTTATGAGTGAAATTATTACGTCATTTACGTTATTGAATAAAATAATCTTTTAATTTTACAAAAACTATATTATAATACTTATTATTACGATAACAAGGCGTTTATATGAATGATGCAAAAAAAAACGATAATACTGTCAATAGTAATTCAGTTCAAGGTGAAGAAAAAGTAATTAAAATTTATAAGATGTTATTGCCTATACAGATGTTTATTACAGTTGCATTCTTTTTTTATGAATTTATTTTTATACATATTTACCAGAAATATTATATGTTTTTTTTTATTGTATTATTGTTTTTTTACTTTTATTTTTACTTTATAAAAAAATATTTATCAAAGATAAAATGGTTTTTATTGTTTCAATATTTGAATACAACTCTTGAAATTTCAGTAGTAACTCTCGCTATTTTAATTTTCTCATTATCAATTAATCCTGATACTGTTTTAATTGGTCCATTTATTATGATTTATATTCTGGTTATTGTTGCTACCGGGTTCAGGCAATCATTACAGATTTCGTTTTATGCAGCAATTTTAGCAGTCATTCAACATTTATTAATATTTTATTACCTTATTAAACAGGTTAAGCCGGATATCTTAATGGCTATAATTGATTTCGGTCCTCAAGGTACTTTTCAGAAAACACTATATATATTGTTAGCAGGTTTAATTAGTGGTTTACTTGCTAATCATACAAAAAAGATTATTAATAATGTATCAAAAAGCACTTTAGAACAATATCAACTAAAAAATACTTTCGGACAATATGTATCAAATGAAGTAAGAGATTATGTTTTACGGGCTGATTTTGACGGGGCAGGTGATTTAAAGTATGGAGCGGTCCTTTTTTCAGATTTACGAAATTTTACAACAATTATGGAAAGTTCTCAGAGTAAATTTATGTTAAGTCATTTGAATGAATATTTTACTGAAATGGTTGATATAATTCAAATGAATAATGGGGTGGTCAGTAAGTTTGTAGGTGATGCAATTCTTGCTGTCTTTGGCGTTTTTTCGTATGAAAAAGATTCAATATCACCGGAAGATTTTGCTGTTATGGCAGCTATTCAAATGGAAGAAAGACTTGAAGAGTTAAATAAAATATGGCTTAATGATAATAAAGCTCATTTAAAGATGGGAATCGGGATTGATTCGGGTAATCTTATTGTTGGTAATGTCGGTTGTGAAGATAGAATGGAATTTACCTGTATTGGAGAGGTTGTTAATTCAGCTATGGATATTGAAGATTTGACTAAACGATTTAATGTTAAACTTTTAATCTCTGATAATGTGCATTCGGCAATTAAAGATAATATATCGTTTGAAAGCAGAATTATTGCTCATAAAGAAGCTGTTTGTGACGGGAAAAAGTTTGTTTCTCTTTATACGGTAGAAGATCAAATTATATAGTTTAAAAGGACTGCTATGGATAATATTGCACAAAACGAAAAAAAAGCTTTTTTCGAATATTACATAAAAGAACAAATTGAAGATGAATCAAGAAAAGCAGAATTACTGGTTATCAGGATTTTTAAAACGGTTGTTCCTGTTTTTACAGGTGTTCCTGTTTTATACATTATTTCAAATTTTCTGTCTAAAAAAGATATTAGTGTTTTTTATTGGTTTTTATTATTATATCTGGTTTTTATTACTATTTATCACAGAATTGTAGAGTTTTTCTTAAAGCGTGGTGCAGATTCTTTTGTGTTGCGATTTATTAATGTTACTATTGAAATTACAACAATCAGCATTGTCATAATCAGTATGTATAGAGCTTTTGATGCTACAGCAATGTTGTCAGGCCCTCTTGTTATGGTTTATATGATTATGATTATTATGACCGGCTTTCGTTATTCTTTTAGATTATGTTTGTTTTCAGGAATTATGGCTGCTTTTCAGCATTTTCTTCTTTATTTGTATATGATTAGAGAAGTTCCTGATTGGTTAATAGAAAGATTAATGGATTTTGGGCCGTCAGGAATTATTCAAAAGAGTTTATATCTTGTTTTCGCCGGTGTGATAAGCAGTACTCTTGCTTTGTATGCTAAAACAATGATTTTACAGAACGCAACAAAAACACTTGAAAATACCGAGTTAAAAAATACATTTGGTCAATTTGTATCGAATGAAATACGTGATATTATTTTAAATGGTAAAATCGATATTAATGGAGAGGAAAGAGAAGGTGTTATTTTATTTACAGATATCATTAATTTTAATGAATTTCTAAATGAGACCAAGCCTACATTGGTTGTCAGTCAGTTGAATGAATATTTAAAAGATATGGTAAAGGTTATTTCGGATAATTTTGGAGTTATTAATAAATTTGTTTCTGATGATATAATGGCTGTATTCGGTCTTATTGACAATAAGAGTAATTCTGAATTCTGTGCTGTTAAATGTGCTGTTGTTATGCAACAACAACTTGATTTACTTAATCAAAAGTGGTCTTTAGAAAATAAATTTCAATTCAAAATGTGTATTGGTATTACCTCCGGTCCTTTTGTTGCCGGAAATATTGGCAGTAAAGATAGGAAAGAGTTTACCTGTATTGGAGATACGGTAAATACTGCAAGCAGATTAGGGGGAATTGCTAAAAAATTTGATAAAGGTGTCGTTGTATCTGAAGAATTAAAAAATAAATTGGAATATGAAATGATTTTTAATTTTGCTCATATTGGTGATATTTCTTTAAAAGGAAAACAAAGAACAGTTAATGCGTATTCAGTTGAACTGGTTGTTTGACTGGTTTCTAATTATTTAAAAAAATAAAAAAACAAGTTGACATAAAATAATTTTACTAATATAATTATAATAATACACTCTATAATAGAGTATTTTAAAAGGATATACTATGTTTGCTAAAAACCTGCTTACAGTCGTTTTTTTTCTTCTCGTATTAGTCGTTGGGTTGAATAAACGGGTGGCGGGTTATCTGTATAGATAAACTACAGATTAAGAATCTGTGGAAGAGCCATCCGGGTAGGATGGCTTTTTTTATTATTGTTTAGAGTTTTTTGCAAAAATACTCTTTATATCTCGAATTTTTGGAAGAAGTTACTGTAGAAAATAAAAGGGGGCAGAATATGAGTAAACTAACCGGTGCACAAATAATTGTAGAAGCACTAAAACGAGAAGGAGTTGAAGTAATATTCGGATATCCGGGTGGTCAGGCAATACCGATATTTGATGCATTATATGATTCTCCGGAAATTAGAGTTATTTTGACACGACATGAGCAAGCCGCTGTTCATGCTGCTGATGGTTATGCCAGAACAACCGGTAAGCCCGGTGTCTGTCTTGTTACATCAGGACCCGGCGCAACTAATACAATAACAGGACTGGCAACAGCAAATTTTGATTCTGTTCCCGTAATTTGTCTTTGTGGTCAGGTTCCAACTACGATGATCGGGATTGATGCTTTTCAGGAAGCTGATATAACAGGGATGGCAAATTCAGTAACGAAGCATAATTATCTGGTTCATAAAATAGAAGAACTTGCTGAAACGATTAAGAATTCATTTTTTATTGCCAATACCGGACGACCGGGGGCTGTTTTAATAGATATACCAAAGGACGTCAGTGTTAATAAATATGAGTTTAATTATGATTTTGAAGTAAATATCAGAGGATATAAACCTCATATTGAAGGTCATTTAAATCAGATAAAGAAAGCGGTTCAATTAATTGAAGCTGCTGAAAGACCGGTTGCAATTGTTGGTGGCGGTGCTATTATAAGCGGTGCTTCAGATGAAATTATAGAATTTATTTCAAAATGTGATATTCCGGTGACTGCAACATTAAATGGATTGGGATGTGTCGCGTTTGATTCTCCTTATTTTCTCGGTATGCATGGGATGCATGGTACTATACAGGCGAATAAGGCAATTCAACAATCAGATTTGATTATTGCTTTGGGGTCACGATTTGATGACAGGGCTACCGGTAAACTTTCTACATTTGCTCCTAATGCAAAGATTATTCATATGGATATTGACAGTGCAAGTATCAGTAAGAATGTTGAAGTAAAAGTTCCTGTTGTCGGGGACCTTAAAAATATACTTAAGCAAATGCTTCCTTTGTTGAATCAAAAAAAGAATGAAAAATGGATGTCAATAATTACTGAGTTAAAGGCCGTAAAACATGAAATATTACGGGATCAGAAAAGATTAACTTCAATTGAAGTTATGGAAGTTTTAAACAGTAAAGTTGATAGTAATACGATCATTGCAACAGATGTTGGTCAACATCAAATGTGGACTGCTTTGTATTATAATTTTATGAAACCAAGAACGTTACTGACTTCAGGCGGACTTGGAACAATGGGGTATGGTTTTCCAGCAGCAATTGGAGCTCAATTGGTTAATACAGATAAACCCGTTGTTTGCATTACCGGAGATGGTTCATTTCAAATGAATATTCAGGAATTAGCAACAGCGGTCATTGAGAGATTGCCGGTAATAATTGTTATTATGAATAATGGTTACCTTGGAATGGTTCGTCAATGGCAGGATTTGTTTTTTGATAAACGATATTCGTCAACATGTCTGATGAACTGTGATCATAGAGATAAAGAATGTAATGGTGATTATAACAGTTGTATGAAATTTATTCCTGACTTTGTAAAAGTTGCAGAAGCATATAGTGCAAAAGGGTTTAGAGTTACCAATAAACTTCAATTATCTGAAGCATTTGATAAGGCATTTGCAAACAGGTCAGGTCCTTTTATCATTGATATTATTACCGAGCGTGAAGAAAATGTATGGCCAATGGTTCCGGCCGGTGCAAGTCTTGATGAAATTATGAGGGGAGGTACTGTATCATGAGATATATATTATCATTAATAGTAGAAAATAAACATGGTGTGCTTGCTAAAGTTGCACAGGTTGTTACCGGACGTGGTTATAATATTTCGACTCTCACTGTAGGTCCTTCAGAAAGGGCTGATACATCAAGAATGATCATAACATTTGATAGTGATGAGAAAATAATCGAGCAGATTATTAAACAAATGAATAAACTGGTTGATGTCATTAAGATATTTCTTATTGACGATAATGAAAAAGTCGAAAGAGAGCTGCTTCTTGTACGTATTTCAAGAAAAAAAGATAATGAAGAGAGCATAGAAAGGATCGTTAAGATTTTTAGAGGTAAAATTGTTGATGTTACAATGAAAAGTTTTGTAATAGAAATAACAGGAGCCTCAAGAAAAATAGATTCTTTTGTTGAAAATATTAAATCGTATGGCATACAGGATTTAATGCGTACCGGCCCTCTTGCGTTGCCACGGTTTGATATGAGGACAAATACTAAGGAGCAAATAAAATGAGTAATGTAATAAAAATATTTGATACGACTTTACGGGATGGAGAACAATCTCCCGGTGCTGCTATGAATGCACTTCAGAAATTAGAAGTTGCTAAAGCTTTGGACCGGATGGGTGTTGATATCATTGAAGCAGGCTTTCCTGTTTCATCAAAAGAACAAATGGAAGGTGTAAGACTTATCAGTGAAACGGTTACCAATAGTATTGTCGTCGGTCTTGCACGATGTGTAAAAGGTGATGTCGATGCAGTTTATGAAGCAACAAAAAGTGCAAAAAAGAGAATGTTACATATTTTTATTGCTACAAGTCCGATTCACATGGAATTTAAGTTACGAAAAAAACCGGATGAAGTCCTTGCTACTATTGATGAGATGATTCGATATTCTAAAAAATACTTTGATTTAATAGAATTTTCTGCTGAAGATGCATCGCGATCTGATTTTGATTTTCTTGTACAAGCATACAAGACTGCTATTGCTGCCGGAGCGACTACTATTAATGTACCTGATACGGTCGGGTATTCAATACCTGAAGAGTTTGGTTCGGTAATTGCCAGGTTATGTGAGGCTATACCTCAATTTGGTAAAACAGTTGATTTGTCGGTTCATTGTCATAACGATTTAGGTTTAGCAAACGCTAATGCATTATCTGCTGTGAAAAATGGTGCAACTCAAGTTGAATGCACAATAAATGGTATAGGTGAAAGAGCCGGTAATACTGCAATGGAAGAATTTGTGATGGCGTTAAATACGAGGTTTGACTATTTTGGTAAAAAAACAAAAATAGATACGACTTTAATATACTCAACATCCAAGTTATTAACCCATGTAACCGGTTTAGTTCCTGCAAGAAATAAAGCCATTGTGGGGGATAATGTTTTTATTCATGAGTCGGGTATTCATCAGGACGGGGTAATTAAACATCGTGAAACCTATGAAATTATGAAAGCAGAATCAATTGGTAGAACTGCCGATTCTTTGGTTTTAGGGCGTCATTCAGGAATGAACGGTTTTAAAACAAGACTTGATAAGTTAGGGGTAAAATTAAATAGTAAAGAACAACTTGATGATGCTTTTAAAAGATTTAGTGAGCTTGCTGATGCTAAAAAAGAAGTATACGATGATGATCTTTTTGTTATTATTGGTGATCTTTTAGGTACTGTTCGTGAGGGCTGGTTTTTGCAGTATTTGAATATTAATTCAGGAAATACGATTATACCAACTGCTACTATAAAGTTAACAAAAGGGTCAGAGGTTTTTCAAGCTGCTGCAACTGGTGATGGTCCGGTTGATGCGGTATGTAACGCAATAGATAAAATTATCGGTATAGAAACTTCATTAAGTGAATATATTGTTCAAGGTGTCAGTTCAGGAAAAGATGCACAGGGTGAAGTTAAGGTTTCTGTTTCAATTAAGGGAAGTATTTACAGTGGTAGAGGTGCGTCAACTGATGTTATTGAGGCCAGTGGCAAAGCGTATCTAAATGCTATTAATAAATATTGCATGATAGCAGCGATTTAAAGAAAATAATTGAAAGAGGCGTAAAAAGCCTCTTTCAATTGAGCATTTATCTGACTCGATTATAATAGTAATAATGTAAAAAGGTGAGTATGCTGCTTTTTAATATTCCTGAAATAAGAAAAAGTCTTAAAGAACTTTTAAAAGACTTTAAAAAAATAAATAAAACGTTATCAATAAAAAGGGAAGAGTTAACAATTTCTCACGTAGAAAATGTGCTATGTGCTTATCAATATTTAAATGAGTTGCTCGTTAGTGAAATTGAATTGTTTAGTAAAATGGGTCTTTTTTCATTACTAGAATTAAATCACCTCGTTTTATGTGGAAAAGATTCAGAAAAAAGAGCTGAATATCACAAGCATATTATGAAAACACAGGAAAAATTTACACAACGCATACCTGACTTAATTGCATGGTACAATAAAGCTGAAAAGACATTGGACCCTTATGATTTATCAACCGGTTTTTACTGGAGGCAATTGAGTCAACCTCAATTATTTATAGAAGGAAATCATAGAACCGGTAATATATTAATAAACTATATGTTACTTCGTATGAATAAACCACCATTTATTGTTAATGCAAATAATGCCTGGGGGTATTTTGAATATTCCGGCAGGATAAAATTCAGCAGTAAGGAAAAAATAATTCACAGTTTGTTTAACCTGCCAAAACATGGACGAGATTTACAAGAGTTCATTGTCGAAAACAGCTCAAGAAAATATATTGTTGAATAAATCGCATATCTAAAAACTCAGTTTAATACCATTGTTTTGAGTAGGCCGTCACATAGCATGAGCTCTGCTAAATAATAGGTTGTTAAAATAGCAGTTGAATCATATTTAAATTTTTTTATAAAAATATGAAATGTTAACAGTGTATCAGAAACTATAAAAAGCATCCCGCCGAGAAGCATTTGAAGAAAAATACCATTATTATACCCGTATCCTGCAGAAAAAATAAACATTGAAGATAATACAGCAACATATATAATCATGGGAACTCTTGTTAATCTACGGGTTTCAGGTTTCATTTTAGAAAAAATAAGCATCAAAGTAATAAATGAAAGAATATATACAGGCGTTAAATACCAGATTACTGTGTAGTTTTTTGAAAAAGCAGTAATTAATAATAAATGCCCGAGTAAAAACGAGTATAAACCCGGGAAAAAGAATTTTTCATGCCTGCTCATAAAATAATCACCTAATGCACCAAAAAGAAGTGCCACGATAGCAGATGCAATATATACATCAAATTTATTCTGAATAATTGTACTTACTGTAAATAGTATTGCCAATATCACCAATGAAACAGGTTTTACAAAAACATGATATTTATTTTCTGTTTGCTTTGTCCATATGGATAGCATGGCAAAAACAATAAAAAAAATATAGCCGGTATAAAGTGCAATGTTTTGCATATAGTAAATCTCCTCCATACGAATAAGTATAGTAAATAAGTATAGTAAGTCAATAGGTGAAATGTCATGAGTAAATAAAAATGATAATTTTTTATAAAAAGTTTTAAAATATATTGATTTTTTTAGTTATATGCTGTATATATGAATATATGTTCAATTGCACATATGTTTGGAGGTTGTATGGTTGATAATCAAATTGAAGTATGTAACTGCGGTGAAATTCATTCTGAAGAGTTACAAAAAATTAGAACTGAAATGCCGGATGTTACTCTTATTCATCGGCTGGCTGATTTTTTCAAAATACTTGGTGATCCGACTCGAATTACTATTGTTTTTGCTTTGTTAGAAAAAGAAATGTGTGTTTGTGATATCGCAACGCTTTTAAATATGTCCCAGTCATCAATTTCTCATCAGCTTAAAACATTAAAAATTGCCAGGCTTGTTAAATACAGGCGCTCAGGTAAAACTATTTTTTATTCTCTCGATGACCGGCATATAGACGAAATTGTATCTATCGGAGTTTTACATACAAAGGAGGGAAATGATGGAAAATAAGACAGAACTCTTACTTGAAGGACTAAGTTGCCCTAATTGTTTTGCTAAGATCGAAGATGAAATAAAAAAACTTTCAGATGTAAAAGGTGTTTCAATAAATTTCATGGAGAAAACGCTTTCAATAGAGCTTAATGAAATAAGCCGGGCTGATGCAGTATTGAAAGAAGCGTATCAGATAATTAACCATATTGAGCCTGATATAATCATTAAAGATAAAAAATTATCAAAACACGAACAAAAAATTTTTATTGCAACCGGTCTTTGTTGTGAATCATGTTGCGTCAAAGTTGAAAAAGAACTTCGCCAGATTGATGGGGTGAAGTCAGCAATGCTTGATTATGCAACAGGGAAACTTCTTTTAGAATTCATGCCCCATGCAAATTCCGATAGAATTATTAAAGAGGTCAGGGGGACTGCAAAAACTATTATTGAAAAGATTAAAATTAAGGATGAAGAAATAACGGTTAAGAGGCAGGCACTTATATATTACATACAAATTGGTATTGGTGTTTTACTGTATGCCGTTGCTTTATTTATTCCATTAAAACCGGAAATACGATTTGTTATATTTGTTTTATCGTTTTTATGTATCGGGATACATGTGTTGATTGCCGCTATAAAAAATATAGTGAGGGGTAATTTCTTTGATGAAAATTTTCTAATGACAATTGCAACAATCGGAGCATTTGTTTTACATGAATATCCTGAAGCTGTTGCTGTAATGCTATTTTATCAGATTGGTGAAATGTTACAGGAAGGGGCGATTTCTCATTCAAGAAGTTCTATCAAATCTCTTCTAAATATACGGCCGGAATATGCCAATATCATGCAAGGCAGTGATTTAGTGAAAATATCACCGTATGAGGTTAATGTGGGGGATGTAATTGTTGTAAAACCGGGTGAAAAAATACCGGTTGACGGCATTGTTGAAAAGGGGGCCGGTTTTATTGACACAAGAGCATTAACCGGTGAATCGGTTCCTCAAAGTATACGACCCGGAGAAGAAGTATTAAGCGGTTCGATTGTAACTAACACAGTGCTAAGTGTTAAAGCAACTAAAACATTCAGTAATTCAACTGTTTCTAAAATAATGGAACTTATTGAAACATCTACATCAAAGAAATCAAAAACTGAGAATTTTATAACAAAATTTGCAAAAATATATACACCTGTTGTCGTATTCGCTGCATTTCTTATCGCATTTGTACCGCCACTATTATTGAATGCCGGGGAACTTGGAGAGTGGGTATATAAAGCGTTAGTTTTTCTTGTTATATCATGCCCATGTGCTTTGGTTTTATCAATACCGCTTGGTTTTTTTGGAGGAATCGGCCGTGCTTCAAAGGATGGTATTCTGATTAAAGGGAGTAATTATCTTGAAGCGTTAAATCAGGTTGATACTATTGTTTTTGATAAAACGGGAACTTTAACCAAAGGAACTTTTAAAGTTGAGAAAATAGTAACTGCAAACGGGTTTTCAAAAGATGATATTGTACAGTATACAGCGTTTGCTGAAGCCTACTCAAACCATCCCATAGCTCTTTCCATAATTTCAGAATATGGACATGATGTCGATAAAAAGCTGATTGAATCATTTGAGGAGATTTCAGGTATGGGAATAATCGTTAAAACATTAGATAAAACGATTGTAGCAGGAAATGAAGCACTTATGAAAAAAGAACATATTATTTATACACCTTCAAAGGATGCGGGAACCGTGGTTTATTGTGCTATTAATGGGATTTTTGCCGGGTACATTAGTATCAATGATGAAATAAAAGAAGATGCTAAAAATCTGGTTAAACAATTAAAAAAAGCCGGTATAAAGAAAACCGTTATTTTATCAGGTGATAATAAAGAAATTGCAGATTATGTTGGAGCTCAACTGGGTTTTGATACTGTTATTGCAAATCTACTACCGGAAGATAAGGTTTTTGCTCTTGAAAAAATCATATCTGAAAAGAAAATTGGAAATAAAAATAAAGTGATGTTTGTCGGTGATGGAATTAATGACGCGCCGGTTTTAGCCCGTGCTGATATTGGAGTTGCAATGGGGTTACATGGTACTGATGTTGCTATAGAATCTGCTGATATTATTATCACAAATGATAATCTTGAAAAATTACTTGATGCTTTTAGAATTGCAAAGAAAACAAGAAATGTCGTTATACAAAATATTATTCTTGCATTTACTGTGAAAGCAATTGTATTAATTCTTGGGTCAGGTGGACTTGCCACAATGTGGGAAGCTGTTTTTGCCGATGTTGGTGTTGCATTGCTTGCGGTAGCTAATTCACTTAGAATTCTAAAAAAAGGGAACGGGGGGAAATTATGAGATTTATTGAATCTATTTTAGCAGTAACTTTATTATTCGGGTACTTAATTTTATGGAAAGTAAAGGAAATCAGACAGCATGCTGTAACCGGGATAAATCCTAAAGTGATGAGTAAGTCAACATCAAATATTCAGCGCTTTATGGATAATTATTCAAAAGTATTGATGGTATATTCAATTGCATTTGTTGTAATCCACTCTTTTAATTTTCAATTGTACTCTTTGTTTACCAGGTTTGAAGTACTTAATAAACCTCTATTTGATTTGTCAGGTTTTTTTGTCGGGATTATAGGATTAGGATTTTGTTTGTATGCTCAATTGAAAATGGGGGCATCGTGGCGTGTCGGCATTGATGAAGATATCAAAACAGAACTGGTAATGAACGGATTGTATGCTTATATAAGAAATCCGACCTATTTGGGATTGTTTTTATTGAATAGTGGTATTTGGCTGCTATGGCCTACATGGACTGTTTTTTTATTTAATGTATTATTTGTATTATTTCTTGAAATACAAGTTCGTTGTGAAGAAGATTTTTTAGTTGCAAGACATGGTGATGTGTATGTCGAATATAAACAGAAAACAAAAAGATATTTTCCTTTTATATATTGATGGAAGCTCTTGCAAAAATACACTTCTAACCCGTATTTTTGCAAGTTGCTTCTTCAATATCAGGTTTTTAGAAGTGTCCTTGATTTATTTTGATATATATATTACACTACAACAGTTTAACGACGAAAAACCCGTATGGGATTTGAATATATATGTAAGAAGAGAGTAAATGGAAAAATCTAAATTAGCAGTCAATCTCTACAAAGATGAGATTATTGACAAAATTATTAACAACAAAGTAGTTGTTATTGAAGCCCCGACAGGATCGGGTAAAACAACACAGATACCGCAAATAATTTTTGATTCAGGCCTCGATAAATGGGGTATGATCGGTGTAACACAACCGCGAAGAATTGCAGCTTTTGGTGTCAGCAAAAGAATTGCTTCTGAAATGAATGTTGAATTAGGGCGTTTAGTCGGTTATAAAATGCGGTTTGATGATATGACAACTTCACAGACTAAGATTAAAATAATGACTGATGGTATATTACTCGAAGAACTCCGGTCCGATCCGATGTTATTAAAGTATTCTATTATTATAGTGGATGAAGCACATGAACGAAGTCTTAATATTGACTTTATTCTCGGGCTTTTAAAAAGTATTTTGAAAGAAAGAGAAGATTTTAAAGTAATTGTATCCTCTGCAACTATTAATGCAAAATTGTTCAGTGAATATTTCTGGAACGCTCCAATTATATCAGTTGAAACAAAACCATATCCTGTTGAAGAAAAATACTTTAAATTAAAAAATATTGAAGATCAGGCAGAACAGCTTGGTATAATAAAATCAATTATGATTAATATTGAAACTGAAGCATGTAGCGGGGATGTCTTAATTTTCCTTCCCGGTGAAGGTGCAATTAAAGAATGTTGCAGTATGTTAGAAAGTATTGACTCTTTTAATCATTTTGAAGTTCTTCCTTTATATTCACGATTGTCTCCTGAAGAACAGAATATGGTTTTTGAAGAGTTTCCGGGTAAACGAAAAATCGTCGTTGCTACAAATATAGCTGAGACGAGTATAACGATAGATGGAGTTGTCCATGTTATTGATACCGGGTATGCAAAAATTAATTATTATAATCCACGTACATTTACATCATACCTTGAGTTGAAATCTGTTTCAAAAGCATCGGCTGATCAAAGAAGAGGCAGGGCAGGGCGAACAGCACCGGGTGTTGTGTATCGTCTTTATTCTAAAGAAGATTATGCGAAGAAAGAAGATTATACGAAGGAAGAAATCTACCGGACTGATTTATCAGAAGTTGTTTTACGAATGGCTGATCTTGGTATTAGTAATTACAATAATTTTGATTTTATTTCGCCTCCAACAAAAGGTGCAATTAATTCTGCAATTGATACATTAGTTTCAATTGAAGCACTGGATAAACATTATAATTTAACAACTCTTGGTAAATCAATGGTTGATTATCCTTTGGCTCCGAGATTTTCACGAATTATGCTTGAATCCATTTTAAAATATCCGTCAGTATTAAATAATGTTCTTATTGTCATTTCATATTTATCAGCGAAAAAACCGTTTCTATATCCAAGAGGTGAAGAAATGGAAAGTCAGACAGCTCAGAAAAAACTGCTTGATAAAGGTGGTGACTTTTTTACCTGGATCAATGTGTTTTTTAAATACGAAAAAGCAAAAGATAAAGAAGCGTTTTGTAAAACCTATTATCTTGATACACGGGTAATGAATGAAATAGTTAATATTCATTTGCAGCTTACAAGTATGCTTGAACAAAGAAAGCATGAAATCGGGTATAAGCAGGATTATAATAAAATAACCCTCTGTATTTGTGCCGGGTTAAAACAGTATATTTGCAGAAAAGAGCCGAAAAAGAGAAATAGTTATAAATCAATAACTGAACAGGATATTAGAATACATCCCGGTTCATTTTTGTATTATGAAAACCCGGAGTGGTTAGTCGGCGGTGAGATTGTAAACACAGGAAGAACGTATTTACGATCAGGTTCTGTTATCCCTGAGAAATTAATAAAGAATGAAATGGTCAGTATTTATAATGAGATTATCGGGAAAAAACATACTGATAAAAATACCGATAAACAACCGGAAAGAACTGCTGCAGTAACGTCAGTTTCGACATCAAAAGCTAATAAGGAACCTGAACAAATTACTGTATTTGATAAATATTTTCTTGTCATGAAAGATCATGGTGAATATATTATTGATGTTCCTTATTCTGTTTTGATACAATTGAAAGATAGAAAAGAGGAACTGATTTCCATGGATTTTGGACGCAAACGTGCAAAATTAATGTATAAAGATGTTCTGATTCTGAAAGATAAATTTTCTTCCCTGACACAGTATTTTGATCATATTGATCTTGAAAAAGGCTTAAATCGTGATTATCCGCATGGACTTTCTCTGGTTTATCCTGATGACTGGATTACAATTTATATGACATTTCCAGATATTATGCGACCGACATTAAAAAAGACGAACCGGAAATCTGCCGGTTTCTTAACATTTACTAAATCAGGTGAAGATATTTATGAGTTTTATTTAGAGAATGATTTTTATACCGCTTTAGAAACTTCTCTGGCAACAATTTACACTATGTTTGAGTCTGATATTCCTGCGTGGAATGAAAATGAGAAGGTTGAAATGGAAAATATTGTTGCAAAACTTAATGGAATGTTATCCGAGTCGGGTACTGTATGAGAGAATATACAATAGACAACAGATCGGCCGGATTAAAATTATTCAATTTTGTACAAAGGATTGCACCGGTAATAAAAAACAGTGATCTTTTTAAAATCATTCGAAAAGGCGTTATTACGGTCAATAATAAAAAAGTTGATTTTTCATATAAATTACTTGAAAATGATGAAGTGATTTTACATCTTGATGAACAGTATTTTATGCCACTTGAGAAGAAAATGAATTTTCCGGTGTATAATCTTGATATCGTTTTTGAAAATAATGATATCCTTGTGATTAATAAACCGCGGGGCGTATTGATTCATTCAGATGGAAAAGAATACAAAGATAATCTTGTAGAATATATAAAAGGGTATTTATTCAGGAAAAATGAGTGGAACCCCGATTTACCGTTTACACCGACTGTTTGTAACCGGCTTGATTATAACACCAGCGGTTTAATTGTGTCTGCAAAAAATCATAATGCACTTAAGAAAATTACAGCCCAGTTTAGAAAACGGGATACCGGAAAACGATATTACACACTGATTTATGGTGTACCTGACAGAAAGTTTTTACTTGTATCCGATATCAATCAGAAGTCCGGTGAGGATAATATGATGGTGTCTGATAATACCGAAATTATCAGGGATATACCGGAAAAAGATGAGTTTATCGCATCACATCCTGAGAAATCAGCTATGGTGGTAACAACCGTTTTATCAAATAATGAGGTTTCTCTTGTTGAAATAGAATTATGGACAGGCAGAAAACATCAGATACGATGCCAGTTAAAACATGCAAGTTATCCGGTTATGGGGGATTTTAAATATTTTTCACCACAATCGGTAAAAGTAAGTAATAATTATGGAATGGATGGGTATTACCTTCATTCATATTTTCTCGAGTTAGAAGAATATGGTTCATGGAAATCAAAACCGGATCAGAGATTTCTCGATATGATACATACATTATTTCCTGATGAAAAGATTTTTTAGCAGCATATTTTTCCTTCTGGTTGCATTTCAGATTGTACCGGACGATTTGATTACTTTTTTTTATTACACTGATAAAGAAACTGATTTTATCAGTGTAAAAGAAATAAGTCCGTTTACTTTTTATGCAGACAATATAATTGAAACAGTTATTACTGAATATGAAAAACCATATTCAGTTACTGGCGGTAGAATAGTTACAATAAAAACCAAGGTTCTTTCTGCTGTTGCAAAAGAAAAAGGAAGATCCACAGTTCATATTTTTGTTATTCCCGATTCGCCCTTGCTTATCAGTAAAGGTGGAGTGATTACTTCAGATGATGTCATACAAGTCGTTTTTATAAAAGAAGGTTATCATCCCGATGAATTACTTCATGAGTTAGGTCATGCCCTATTCTCCCTTGCCGATGAATATGGCACAGAGTCTCATTCACCGGGAAAATATAAACATACCCCGGCAAAAAATATTTCGTATGAAAAAAATAACATTGGGTGGGATATGATTGCACGCATTTTCAATGATGAAAAAATCGGGTTTTATGAAGGCGGGGCGGGGTTTAAAACCGGGGTTTACCGTTCATATCCTGATTGTTTAATGAAAAGTTTAGATAGTAAATTCTGTCCGGTTTGCTTTTTTTATGTTATAAACACATTAAATGAACTGACAAATAAAGATATTGATTGTAATACGATATTTGAATTGTATAAGAGGTAATGAAATGGATAAAGAAAAATTAAAAGAGTTAGCATTGAATTATCACAGCTTCCCTGAAAAAGGTAAAATCGAAGTTGTGCCGTCAAAAAGTTGTAACACTCAAGCCGAGTTATCATTAGCATACACTCCAGGTGTTGCTATTCCCTGCAAGGAAATTGAAAGGGACCCTGAACTTTCTTACCAGTATACATCACGTGGTAATCTTGTAGCAGTTATCAGTAACGGAACGGCTGTTCTTGGATTAGGTGATATCGGTGCCGAGGCTTCAAAACCGGTCATGGAAGGTAAAGGCGTTTTGTTTAAACGATTTGCTGATGTTGATGTATTTGATTTGGAAATTAATGAAAAAGATCCGTATAAATTAATTGAAATCATTTCAAAACTTGAGCCTACATTTGGCGGAATAAATCTTGAGGATATAAAAGGACCTGATTGTTTTACCGTTGAAACTGAGTTAAAAAAGATTATGAATATTCCTGTTTTTCATGATGATCAGCATGGAACTGCAATTATTTCGGGTGCAGGTTTATTAAATGCTCTTGATATTTCAGGAAAGAACATTGAAACTATTAAAGTTGTATTTAACGGAAGCGGTGCAGCCGGTATTGCCTGTGCAAAGTTTTATAAATTACTGGGTGTTAAACCTGAGAATCTTCTTATGTGTGACACGAAAGGGGTAATTTACAAAGGTAGAACCGAGGGGATGAATCTTTATAAAGAGGAATTCGCCATTGAATCAGACAGAAGAACGTTAGCCGATGCATTAGTTGGTGCCGATCTGTTTGTTGGTGTTTCAAGTGCTGATATACTTACTGATGAAATGGTTTTATCGATGGCAAAAGATCCGATTATTTTTGCGCTTGCCAACCCTGACCCTGAAATACGGTATGAAAAAGCTGTTGCGTTACGAAAGGATTTGATAATGGCATCGGGTAGAAGTGATTATCCTAATCAGATTAATAATGTCCTCGGCTTCCCGTTTATTTTTAGAGGTGCATTGGATGTTCGGGCGAAAGAAATAAATGATCAAATGAAAGTGGCTGCCACCATTGCCTTATCTGAACTAGCTAAAAAAGAAGTTCCGCAGTATGTTGTCGATGCGTATGGTATAGAAAGTCTTTCTTATGGCAGAGAATATATTATTCCCAAACCTTTTGATACAAGAGTTTTTATTGAAGTTTCTCTTGCTGTTGCAAAATCGGCTGTTGAAACAGGTGTGGCACGGGTAACTGATTTTGATGAACAAAAATATAGAAAAGCATTGGAAGAACGATACGAGAAAAAATTAAAGAAATATTCGGTAAAGTAAGGTTTCATAAAACTACAGTTGTCATTTTAAAATAATTCCTGTTGCCCGATAATCCCGGGCAACTTTTTTGGGGCTTTTATTTTCAGTACTTTGTTTACATTCATTCTTCCGGTAACTACCGTAATATCTTTGACAGATACATCAAATTCTTTTGCAAGAAAACGTACCATATAATCAGTTGCTTTTCCGCCTTCGGGGACTGCTTTTACGCTAATGCAGAGCTGGTGTCCTTTGACCTTACCAATTACATCTTTTTTAGCATTTGGTTTTCCAAGAATATGTAAAACGAGGGTATCGCCCTCCCATGTATAAAATGGCCGATCCATTATTTCTCCTTGCTTAGACTTTAAGATTTAATGAAGTTCAACTTGCCTGCTAAATCCGGTTTTCAATTTTTAAATCTTTTATTCTTTTAAATTCTCTCACATTGTTAGTAATCAAAAATCCTTCATTTGCTTTAACAATTGCAGCGATCAAAATAATATTTCAAAGTTCTTCTCTTGGAATATCATTATTAAAATTATTAATTTTAACTATTTCAAATGTGTCATCAGAAATGCACCCGTATAAATCGGCATAATGATCGGGCCATTTTGAATGCATAGATTCATTTAATTTTTTTACAGCATATTTTGAAATAGATATATGTTCTATTTCAGCAGCAATTTCTAATTTTCGCAGTGTTTTTTCATCTATATATAAAGATAATTGGGGTATAAGAAACTCCTTTAAGTGTGTTATAAAGTATACTTGTTTCTTTGGTTAGCGTCAACTTATTATGTTTTAATTTATTTAAATTTTTATTTGATCATCTACACAGGATATTTTTAAAAAAATATAACTAATAAAACCTATACTTAATTACAAAACTTCCTTTGCTCGCACCTAACGGTTCATAAATAATAGTTGCATTATTTGAATACCAATCAGCAGAATATTTGAATATAAAAATATTTTTTATGATTTCTTTTTTAATATCATTTAGTCTTATTTTTGCTTCACCATCAATAGTACCAATAATTTCCAGTTCTAAAGAATAAACACTATACAATTTTTTATCACTAATTTCTATAATTTGAGAAATATCTGATACTTCTATTACTGTTTTATTGTTTGAATAATAACAACTAACGCACAATAATAACTTCAAATTTAAAATAAATATTTTTGCATATTTCCTTCTATGTGAGCGAATAGACTAGGTAAATACAACTAATTTCACAGGCTTGAAGCGCTGTCTAACTCGCGAGGCGTAATTGGCGCATAAATTGCTATTTTCAGCCAATTTTTTCGTGATTAACAAGAAATTTCCCAGTTTAACCCGAAATTAGAACCTATAAGTACCATTTCAGCATTTTGTTTGACAATAGCCTGAGTCGGTTTGTTAAATCGGTTGTTAGCACTCTTCTTTAAATATATTTTCAATTTTAACTTTTCCGGGTAATCGATAAACATCAAAATCTGAATCAATGCTTATTATTTTCTTAACTCCTGTTTTTTCTGCAACTAATACGAGTGTTGCATCTGCAAAATCCATAGGTCGATCAGAATATTTCTTTGTTAATTCAATGATTCGAATAAAATCTTTTTGTTTTATTTCTTGTATAATCACACCTTCATTCATAATCCATTCAAGAAAATTGATCTGAACATTTACATTAAAATCCAGCATGTGGGTTACTTCAGTAATTACAGCTGTTGTTGATATAAATTTATAATCTTTTCCTTTAATAAAATTTATAATTTTTTTATGATATGTATCATCTTTATCAAAAAGTGCAATTAGAGGGCCGGAATCAATAAGAATTTCTTTTAGCATTGATTTTTTCCTTTAATTTTTTTTTATATGTTGTTGATAATGAACCATCACCACTACCATATAAACCAAAAAAAGATTCTCCCAATTTATATGAATCCAGTTCTGATTCTTCTTGTGTAAAAAATACATCAAGAGCCTCTTTAATAATTTCACTTTTTGTTTTCTTTTTAAGATTTGCTAAAAAATCCAGTTTTTGTTCATAATCTATTGGTAATCTAACTGTTGTCATATAAATCTCCGTATTACTAACAGTAATACCATTAGGCAGAAATGTCAACTTTTTTTTGCACGAAATAATTCATAATTGAATTAATATTTGTTAATTTGAAGAGGCTCTGAAAACAAATATTATTTTATAATTCATCCCGGCGCTGGGGGTAACATAGTTACCATTTGATTAACTCGCATTTCTGGCCCGAAGGGCTTGGTGTGGTTTGTCCGAGTGTAGCGACTAGCACAAACCATGACAACAGGAAATGTCATGTTGAAGCAAGTTGATAGCTGAATCTTTTATCCCGCAAAACCCCCAATTCTTGAATAACAATGTTGTGGATTATATACAAATTCTTGACCCAATATCATTCGATGAATTCTTTTTATTTCCTGATAACCATTCTTAATTAAATAATTATATGCAATTTTATTTTCTTCTGGTAAAAATATCTTATTTTCATTTTTTATACGTTCATTTAATAATGCAATTCCAGCTTCTTCTGATTGTGCAATTACACCACCATCACCTAAATCAGGTAAATAAAACCCATCTACTTCTCCTTTTTTGATATAAACAAATCCATTTTCCAGCACTGGTTTTATTAATTCCATTCGATGTTCACCTGATGTTATTTTATCTATTTTTTCAATTCCATCATAATGTGAGTTATTTATTTTAAAAATATTACTAGATTTTTCAACAGTATTTTGAATATCTTTAGTTCTGCTTAATATGTAGTACAAACTCTGATCAATAAAACCTATTTTTTTATATACAGGATATCCCTGATCAGTTGCAGTTAATGTTATTGTTTTACATCCACATTTTGTTTGTAAATAATCAATACGATTTCTAACAATTAATGATCCAATTCCATTATTTTGGAATTGCCTCCCAACAATTATATGTGCCAACCAACCAGTTTTATTAAAATCTATTCCAGTTCCAATTCCCAATAATTGATTATTTTTATCAGTGTGTTTAATACAAAAACAATTTGTTGTTTTCAAGTAATGTTTATGTATTTCTGCAATACTACCCCATCCTTCCGGTTGAATTGTATTCAAATCCGGAATATCAGAATTTAATAAACTTGATATATATTTTTCCATTATTTTCTCCGTGCTCGCAGGGGCTATCGAATAAGGCTGTAGAAAAGCCCCGCTTTTAAAATCTGCCCCTTTCTGAAATCGTCTAATTTTTAACGTTTTACCTAATTTAAAGTATTAATTCAATCTGAAATTTTAAAATCAACTAGATTCAATATTCCGGTGTATGCTCAGCACCATTCAACTACGCCCGATTTCCTAATATTTGCACCTTGCCAATATTGTGCATAATGCAATACAAAAGCTATTGAGAATTTACCTTGATTGATCCTCGTAGTGGAAAACGATTTAACTTTTTTTGCTCCGCGAAGATGTCCGAAAACAGGTACAACAGTTTCCATTCTATGAGAATAGACTTGTCGTTCATACGGCGTATCAAACCGCTCCCGCATCATTTCGGTATAATTGCAAGAAGATGCATCTTTTCCTTTTTCCGATAAAGTTTTCCGAGTAGCAGATAGTAAGAACTTGAGTAAATATTTTTGTGATTTCATTATCTATGGCGGAATATAATTGGTAATCGTTGTATAATGCGGTTTTAGTATCTGCTGAAAAGGTTATATGGAAAGATCAAGTTTCTCATTTATGAGCATATTCAATGTATATTCAAAAGTATCTGGTAGTAATTGATGTTCAAGACATACCGGAAGCAGTGATTGTAGTTCGTATGAATATTCTTTAAACTTTGTCAGATGTATCCTCGATTATTGCAAGGAAAATTATAGCAGAATTTGAGTAAATAATCAATTAATAGGGTTTTTCTACAGTTTCAACATTGAGTTAACCTGCGAGCCGTTAAGTGGCGTATAAATAGCTTTTTTTAGTATGATTTATGCCATGAAATTGCTATATTCAGTCCGGTTCTTTGTGATTAACAGGAAATCTTCCGGTTTAACCTGAAATTAGAATCTCTAAAAAACAGTTTAGCATTTTGTGTGACAATAGCCGAGTCGGTGTTAAATCGTTTGTTTGATAATTATTTTTTTATTATATAATAATTTCAGATTTACACAATAAAATAAAATGTATCATTTACATTAATCTTCTATAATTCTTTGGAAACAAACTCTGAAACATAAATTCGTAGTCGCTTTCAAATGCAAACCAATCATTTATCGCAAATAATATTTGTTATCGAAAACAAAATCGCTAAAGAAATCTCTGTCCGCGCAGGGGCTATCGAACGCCAGATTAACCCGTGAGGCGTACATTGGCGCATAAATTGCTTTTTTCAGCCCAGTTCTTCGTGACTAACAAGAAATCTTCCGGTTTAACCACAACTAGAACTTTTCAATACCATTTCAGCAATTTGTGTGACAATAGCCGAGTCGGCGTTGAATCGGTTGTCAAAGAATCCAGTAGGTTATGTGTAATAATTTTATATAACATTATGTAAGAAATTAAAAATATTATTTTTTGTTTTCTCATATTTAATCATTTCAGAAAAAATTTTAAATGTTAAAAAAGTATCATACTCACTTTGGTGAAGTTTAGTAGATTCGATTGATATTTCATAAAAATTTACAGTTTCAAGCAAAGTTGGCCACTTATATGTTTGATATTGTTCAATCCATTTTAATTTCAGAATATTTATATTTGATTTCATTGTACAAAACTGGTATTCAAGTTCAAAATCAAAAAATGACTTATCAAAATCAATATTATGAGCAACAAAATGATTGGAATCACCACAAAAAGACTTAAAACTTTCACTATCTTTTTTAAAATATAATGGGTAATTATTATTTTCTCTTAATTGAGCAATCATACTATCTTTTAAACCATTTATTTCAATAGCTTTTCGATTTAATTTTTCTCCGGGAACTCTAAAGTAAAATCGATTAAACTTATCGATAATATATACTTCATTATAATCATTAATTTTACATTTTAGCGCTGAAAGTGACAATACAGAAGATCCTTCCATGCCATTAGTTTCTACATCAAAAATAATAATATTCATGGCGTTGGTAATACATTAAAGTGTTTTAAAAGGAAATAGACAGTAAAATAAATTATTATCGGTAAAATAATCATTGAAAATTTTATTAAGAAATATAGAAATCTTAATCCAAATAACTTAACAATTCCTATATATGAAATATGTAAAGTATTTTTTTTGTCAATTTCATATTGAAATACTAAGAAATCATAAACATTATGATTCTCAACACTACTTAATACTGAAGAGTAATCAGATGAAATTTTTAATATTTTATCTATATTAGATTTATCTATTGTTTTTAATTCTATATAAATTTGATCTAATTCTATATAAACATTTTTCATGCTTAAAGCTCTTTCTTTATAATTTTGGAAATTATAAAATAAAACAATAAACGTTGTTGATATTGACAATATTACTAAAGTTAAAGAATTATAATTTCCTGACTTATATAAGTTAATAATAGATAGTATTATAAGAAAAACAGAATAATAAAAACTAAGGAATAGAAAAAACTTATTATCATTTTCTAACCTCATTGCAGTGTTTATTCGACATTTTTTTGTTATCCAAATTTTATTAAGTAAATCTTCTTTTATTGTTATAGCATTATCCATTTTTACTCCCCATTATGAAAACGACTGAATATCTTTTTCTAACTCTTTTATTTTAATAAATACATATTTATCAAATAAATAATTAATATCTTTTTCCAATTTATTTTCGACATTTTTCATTCCAATAATATCAGTTAAAAATATTTTTTTTTCTTCAATTAAAAAATTATCAAAGTTGATAATGTATCTACTATTATGAAGATTTTTAGTTATTTCATTATACGCCCTAACAAACTTTTTAATTTTACAATCATTCTCTTGCAATGATATATTAAATCTTTTAGCAAAGGTATTAATTAAATTATCTAAACGAAATAATAAACTAATATCATTTATTTGTGAAAAGTAAAATAACCAACCATATTTCTTGTTGTTTTTTATACAACCGCTAATCCTTAGATTTAATAAATACAAAAATATTTCATAAGATTTTATTTTTTTGGGATTAGTATGTATATAATCTAAAAATATTTTTTCCAAACTTCTTTCTAACTTAAGAACAGAGTTTTTTCTAACGCTTATTAATTTGTCATTAAAAGAATACCCTAAAAAACTAAAACCTTCATTGATTGTGTTTTCAAGATGTTTTTCTGGATTTAGTTCTAATAAAAATTTATTTTCAATATTATCCTCAATACTTTCTTTAATTTTTTTCTTATTTTTATTTGATGTAAAAATAAGTATGTCATCAACATAACGAAAATAACTAATACAAGTATTAGTTTTATATATTTTATCGAATTCTAACAAATAAATTGATGCTAAAATATTAGAGATTGGAAGTCCTTGAGGTACACCTTTTGTATTTGTAATTTTTTTATAAAGAATATCATTTGAATTTTTTGTATCATTCCTAATAGCCTTAATAATTAAATTTAGTACACTTTTATGAATATTTAACTCAAGAATAGATATAAGCTTATGATGATTAATTGAATCAAAAAATGTTTTAATATCATATTTTAAAATGTAATCATAATTAGATGTTTTTGATATTATGCTTATTTCATTAATCATTGAATGTGATACTGGCATATTTGCCTCAGGAAACAATGCAAGTAAATAGTCTTTTATAAGACTTAAAGTTAGTTTATCACGTAAAGTTGGTATAGAAATTATTCTAGGAAATTTATTTTTTCCTTTAGAAATAAGTTTTTCTTTGTAAGAACTAAATTTGTAAGTCTCAGTGAAAACTCTATAAGAAATCCTTTCAATTACAGAATCCTTATCTTTATCGAAAACCCTCAAGTTCACATTATCAATACCTACAGTTGGTTTGATTTTTATTTTTTCTTCATAATGTTTATGTAAGTTTTCAACATCAAATATATCATAAAATATTTTTTTAGAATCAACTTCCATAGAATCCTTTTTTACATTATAAATATGAAAGGTCTTATAAAACTTAGATACTATACTTTAAATAAATTAAAGTCTTTAAAAAGCAGATGCTTATTGTTTAGAACAATATTTTAGTTTTTAAAACTAAAATCACAGGATTACCTGTAAGACCTTTCATATTTATTATATCATAAAATAATTTATTAAAAATAAAAATAATTAGGATATTTTAAAAAATCCTAAACACATAACTATTATTATATGTATAACAAAAATTGAACAATTTTCCATTAAATAATTTGACTTTTTCTATTCCTGAACTATAACACACTGACGTAACCGGACAGTCAAACCGGTTTCTTTAATAAATACATAAAGAATTTTTTATATACCAAACTTACAAATACTCAGTACTTGTCAATTTTAAGTGGTTGTTCTTTTTCATTTGCATAAAGTTTATTGGCAATATTTATTATATGTTGAAAATATTCTTTATAATCAGTTTCTTTTGATTCTACATATTTTTCCCGATTGTCATTTCCGTATTTTTTTATGATTTCTAATTTTATTGCGTTATATGCATCTCTTGCATCATTATGTGTCCTTAAATAATTTCTGAAATTAAGATGTTGCATTAATTCCTGACTCTCCGAAGGGCAAACATACAAGTGATGTTGGATAGTATCCAGGATTTTATTTTTTAGTATTCCATTTCTTTTAAAAGATTCTCTTTTTGGTATTCCTAAATCGCCTTCATGGCAATATCCGATTTTCTCAAGTTCATTTTTAATAGTATTAAAATTGTTGTAATCTAAAATTTCTATATCAATATCAATAATTGGTTTTGCAAACATTCCTTCAATTGATGTACTGCCAACGTGATGAATAGAGAATAAGCCTGCTAAGTTTTGATGAAGTAATTCACATATTTCAAAAAATTGTTTTTTCCATTGTGGATTATATGCAACGATTACCATAATATTTCATTTCCAATAGAAATAACAATATGACCTTTGCTGGACAGAAGTTCTTTATAATAATCAAATACATTATTTTTTTTAATTTTTACCCGGACAAATGGGTCAAATGGTGATAATTTTTCAATTATACTTATAGTTTCATCATCATTTTCAATTACTAATGCCACATGAGTAACAGCAATCGCATTTGAGTAAACCTCATTAACAATCAAAATATTAATTGAAGATTCTTTTATTTTCAGTTTTTCATATTTTTGTTTTAAAATATCAATTGAGTTCGTTGTATCAGATAAATAAATTGTTGAAAACAACATTTGATATATGTACTTATCACTTTCATTCAGTTTTATTCCATACTTTTCATAATTATTAACTTCGACTTCTGTGAAGGGATCAATTGTATTATCCATAAAATTAAATTCTATAATATTACTTTTAATTAATAAAAAAGCATTCATTCTACAATTAAAATACCTTCCTTGAAGATTTAAGGATGCTGTATTTTTTATTAAATCAATATTCGTTGTATAATTACTTTTTGAAATATTATGTATGCGGAAATTATAATCTTTAACTATTTTATTCCAGGTAATTAAGGTTTCTGAATCAATATATTTTTCTAAAAGCTTATTAACTTTCCGGTAATTATAATTATTAATTATTCTAATATCCTGTGAATGAAGTGAATTTGCTGAAATTAAGAAAACTAATATAAAAATTAAATTTCTAATCACTTTATTACTCCATATTACCATTTTATTTATATATAAAAAGAGACTAATTCTCCACTCCACTCTTCTTGTTGTTTCGTCAGAAGAAGCAAACACTCATCTTTATCATTAGCAGTAATAATTATTTTTCCATCTTTATTCCATGCAGAGCTATTCCCCCCGGATTGAATACCAAAACATTTTCCACTATAGTTTGACATCATGACAGGAATTGAAAATGACCTCGATATATAACTTAATCTTTGTAATCCGGAATTAATTCCTGCTTTAGAATAAAAAATACTTGGCATATATAATGTTGAGTTACTTAAAACAGCATCTTCAATATGTTTATCTTTTTCAATATCATAACAAATTGCACATGATATTTTTTCGCCTTTTAAATTAATTTTATAATCAAAATCATTATGACTATTAAAATACAACTCTTCGCCTTCATGCAAATATTTCTTTATATAAATCTCAACATCTTGATTGGGAAAAATTATAAATGAACCAATATACTGCTTTTCATCTATTTTTAAAGGGGCTCCGGTAACAATAATTTGATTATACTTTTCAGACAATACTTTCAAAATATCTAATCTCGAATCATTAATTTCAAATACCAGTTTATGTGCATTTTTAGTTTCATAACCGGTTAATGACATTTCTGGAAATAGAATTATATCTGAATGATGTTTTGATGCTAATTCAATAAATTCAATGTGTTTTTGAATATTTCTTTTTGTATTATTTCTAAAACTTTTAATTTGAGCAATAGCAATTTTGATTTCCATTACAAAGTCCTTATTTTTATTTTAGAAATAAATTATTTTATAGAGCTTCTTGCAAAAATACTCTTTTTATCTCGAATTTTTGCAAGAAGCTACCTTTAACGCAATATAATTAAAAAATAAAATTATTATTGCAAGAGCTTCTTGTAATAATAATTTTATTTTTTAATTTTTGCATGAGGCTTCTTATAATACAGTTCAATTGCGTAATGGAGGAAGCATAAAGAAAGTACCCTTTTCTCATTCCTGAACCGAAGATACTGTATAATTAATTTCAATTGCTTCAAGATAACCGACTGATAGATAATGAGCTTCACTATATAACCCGTCTTTTTCACGTATTGTAAATTCTATTTCACCGGGATAGACTTCAAATACTGTGCTTTTTTTACTGCTGATTACTAAGGTATTCATAAAGCTTTTCGATTCAACTATAATTGTTGCTTTTGATGAATTGATAATTTTTACTACTGACGGAGTAAGTAATGTGCAGGAAGTATTTATTAATAGTAGTAAATAGAATGTCAATTTTTTCATTTTTTTCTCCTCGTATTATTTAAGTAAAAAAAGTGATTTTTCAATAGAAAATTCACTAATAAAATAGTAGATTTATAAAAATAGGTATGGAGGATTGTGTGTTAATAGATTTGCATAATCATACAAATAAATATTCACCCTGTTCGGTAATAAGCCCGGAAGATTTAATTGATATTTATGTTAAAAACGGTATTGACGGAGTTTGTATAACTGAACATAATATTGTCTGGTCTGTTGAAGAACAGTTATTAATCAAAAAACGATATGAAGGAAAAATAAAGATTTTTTTTGGATATGAAATTGATACTGATTTCGGTCATGTTCTTGTTTTTTCTGCAAAGGCACCTGATATTAAAAGTAAAATTCCAATTCCGCTTAATAAACTGAATACTTTTTTTCCTGTTAAAACAAGTGCTTTTATTTGGGCACATCCATATCGATGGAGTAGTTATCATGAATCACATTTGACAAAATTATCAGATTTTGATGCTATTGAGCTCTATAATGGAAATCTTGGTTTGGAGCGAATTAAGTATACATATGACAATTTGAGAAAAAATTATGTACGATTTACCGGTGGTAGTGATACTCATGCAGTTTCAATGGCTTGTAAATATGGAACTAAGTTTGATGATGAAATTTCAACAAATGATGAACTGATAAAAGCAATTAAATTCGGGAATTTTAAACCGGTTGAATATTAGTCATTTTGTAATCGTAAATAAAATTAAATAATTTCGTGTTTATGTTGACATTTAAGATGATATATTGGATATTCTTTAACCAAATAAAATACATTCAATTGGAGATTCATATGAATGAAAATGAAGACAGTGTAGAATTACGATATAAAGATCATGTTAAACAATTGAAAATAATTCAAGGTACAGATGGTAATAAAGCTGTTGACATTAGTAATCTAAAACAAGAGACAGGTTTTATTACTTATGATCCTGGTTACCAGAATACAAGTGCATATAAAAGTGGTATTTCTTTTGTTGATGGTGAAAAAGGGATTTTACGATATAGAGGGATTCCAATTGAGGAGCTTGCAACGAAGTCAACTTTTGTTGAGACGGCATATTTATTAATATATGGGAATTTACCCGAAAAAAAAGAACTTCATACATTTTCACGACACCTTAATGAATATTCACTTCTACATGAAGATATGGTTCATTTCTTTCATAATATTCCTCAACATGCCCATCCTATGGCAACTTTGTCTATGATGGTGAATGGTTTATCAATTTTTTATAAAGATGCTTTTGATCTTGAAGGTGAATTCACCGGTAAAGAACCTCTTGATATTACAATAGCACGATTAATTAGTATAATAAGAACAATTGCTGCGTTTTCGTATAAAAAATATAAAGGTGAACCTTTTGTTTATCCGAGACCTGATTTAAAATATTGTGCTAATTTTTTAAATATGATGTTTTCAAATCCTGTAAATCCTTACGAAATTGCAGATGAAGATGTGAAATTACTTAATATTTTATTAACTGTTCACGCAGATCATGAACAAAATTGTTCTACATCGACAGTGAAACTGGTAGGGTCAAGCAGGGTTAATTTATACGCTTCAATATGTTCGGGTATTTGTGCTTTGTGGGGGCCTCTTCATGGCGGGGCTAATCAAAAAGTGATTGAAATGCTATATAATATAAAACGCGATAATTTAACAATTAAAGATGTTTTAGAAAAAGCAAAACGAAAAAGTGAACCGTATCGTTTGATGGGGGTTGGACATAGAGTTTATAAAACATTTGATCCGAGAGCAAAAATACTTAAAGATATATGTGCTACAAGGTTGACAAACGATAGGAGATTGGATCCCTATTTTGAGATAGCATTGGAACTCGAGCATTCTATATTAAAGGATGATTATTTTATAGAAAGAAATTTATATCCAAATGTTGATTTCTATAGTGGTTTGTTATACCGGTCTTTAGGTATTCCTACTAATATGTTTACCGTTATGTTTGCTATAGGAAGAATTCCCGGTTGGATTGCTCAGTGGAAGGAAATGCGTGACAGCACTTCAAAAATTGGTCGCCCGCGACAGGTTTATGTTGGCAATAATCTTGATCATTATGTTCCGTTGGATTTAAGAGGTCAAAAGTGATCTGTAATTTATAACTGCAATGCCTATAAGAAAAATAATTCATATTGATATGGATGCTTTTTATGCCAGTGTTGAGCAAAGAGATAATCCTTCGTTAAGAGGGAAACCTATTGCTATTGGAAGACCGGCTGAAGAGCGTGGTGTTATTGCAACAGCAAGTTATGAGGCAAGAGTATTTGGTGTGAAGTCGGCATTAAGTACTGCAGAAGCGTTCCGTTTGTGTTCCGGTTTGATATTAGTACAGCCGGATTTTACTAAATATGAAGCAATATCAATTGAGCTATACAAAATATATCAGAATTGGACTGATATTATTGAAACTGTTGCTCTTGATGAGTGTTATTTAGATGTTTCACATCACAGATCTGCTACAATTATTGCTCATGAAATAAAAAAAAGAATTAAAGACCAGCTTCAATTAACAGCATCAGCAGGTGTTTCTGTTAATAAACTTTTAGCAAAGATTGCATCTGATATTAATAAACCGGATGGAATTTGTGTTGTTGAGCCTGGTATAGTTTCTGAATTTATCAAAAAAGTTCCTGTTAAAGATATAAATGGTGTTGGCAGTGAAACTATGAAAAAAATTTACTCATTACATCTTGGTTCTACATGTAATGATTTACAAGTATTACCACTTATAAAAATGATTGAATATTTTGGTTCTTTTGGTGAAAAGTTATATTATTATGTAAGAGGAATTGATGATCGGCCAGTTTTTTCTGATCGTGAGTCAAAATCAATAGGGACTGAAACTACATTTCAAGTTGATATGTACGATTTAAAAAAATTGCATGAAATAATTAATGAACAGTTACGTGAAGTGGTTTCCCGTGGTATTGAAAAATCGCTGAAATGGCGTACTGTTACATTAAAAATAAAATATAAAAATTTTAAACAAATTACCAGAAGTAAGTCATTTGACTATTTTGATGATGATTTTTCACTGTTTTCAGATGAAATATGCTTATTATTAAAAGAAATTGATATTACACAGGGAGTTCGATTATCCGGTGTCACAATATCAAATTTTGTGCATAAAGAGGATGAGCATTATTTATTTTAATAATATACTCTATCCGATTTATAAAAAATGTATTATACTACTAAAGAATAGAATCATAATGGAGCGCTAAACGCATGGAAGATAAAAATATTAAATTTGATTTAATTGATAATAACTTTAAAAGGGCTGCTATGAATATTGCCCAGAATATTCATGGCGATATTGAAAAAACAAAATTCAGAGATGAATTTGTTCGTGTACTCGATTCTGCTTTGCATAATTTTTCGGAATTAAAGAAAAATTATGAGAAGGAAAGAGACGAAAGTAATGTGACTAAAAAAATATAATCTTTTATATGTAAATGGAGCTTTTTGCAAAAATATTTTTTAATTTCGAATTTTTGCAAAAGTTTTGTCTTAAAGTGTCTCTAATTTATCAATAACTGAATGAAAGCGTTTGTTAACTTTTTGTGAAAGTTCATCTAATCTGATGATCGTTTCGTTGAATTCATTATTAAGTAAAATAATATCTTCTTTGTCATCAGCTAATAAATCAGGTAGTTTTTCCAGTGAAAATGACATAATATCTATAGAATTTCTTGTCCCGAAATATTGAACTGAAAGTTTTGATATCATATCTTCAGCTGTCAGATTAGTTTTTAATTCATTATTTGATATTTTTGCCATTTCTGAAATGAGTTGATATAATTTTACCGGTAGTTCAATGCTAACTTCCATAACATCATTATTTGGATTATTATTCATAGTTACCTCTTTTTGATTTGTTTTACAATAATTCATAAATAATTGCAATGCATTAGATTTTTTACTTCAGTTTTTTTTAAATGATTTGCTTTTTACTTGTTTCCGTATTATACTTTTCTAATATAGACAGGAGGCGTAGTATGAATAATATATTTAAGGATATGGCAATTCTTCTTTTTTCTGCAGGTGATGAGATTGAGAAAAAAGCAGAGGAATTTAAACAGGACAGGGAAGTAAGATACAAAGAGTTTCAGGAAAAGACAAAAGAAAAAAAAGAAGAATTTAAGGCAAAATCTGAAGAATTTAAAGGTAAATTTGAAGAAGAATTGCATAAGGCAAAAGGAAATATTGAAGCATTTACTGAAAAAATTGGTCTTGCTACAAAAAAAGAAGTCAGCGATCTTGAAAAGAAAATTGATGATCTTAACCAGAAACTTGATCAATTACTTTCTAAGTAACAGGTGTTAATGAATAAAAAATCATATATAAAAAGATTTATACGTGTATTGTTTGTTTTTTTTAAAATATTTTTATCATTTAGAAAAGAATTTATTCTTACAAGAAAAAAAGGTTATAAATATTCACAGTTAAGAATGTTAAAAATACATAAGAAAAATGCGAAACTTCTTTATAATTTAGCAGTTGATTTAGGCGGAGTTATGATTAAACTCTGCCAGTATTTCAGTACGAGAAGAGATATGTTTCCCGAACCATATATTGAAATATTATCTCCATTACAGGATAATGTTCCTCCGGTATCTTTTCAAGAAATTGAATCCCGGTTAATCGAAGAATATGGTGATTACAATAAAATATTTATTGATATAAACAAGGTTCCCCTTGCTGCTGCATCGCTTGGTCAGGTTCACAGAGCAATGTTGCATAATGGTGATAAAGTTGTTCTTAAAGTGTTAAAACCTATGGCTGAAAGGGTTGTTGACATTGATTTCGCAATATTATTTCATGTTTTTAAGTTATTCGGGAATTTGAAAGCTATTTCTGATAAAATTGATATTAATCTTATATTAAGTGAATTTATCCGGGTAACCGGAGATGAACTAAATTTTCGCAGAGAGGCATTTGTTTCAAAGTTATTAAAAGAGAAATTAGGAAAATTTAATTATTTGAAAATTCCTTATATTTATGAAGAAATTTCAACAGAAAATATTCTTGTCATGGAATTTTGTGAAGGTGTTAAAATATCTGAATTATCTGATTATGATGCTATTCATTGTGATCCTGTTATTTTAGCTAGAAGGATCGTTGAAATATATTTTGAGCAGTTACTTTTTATCAAAACTATACATTTTGACCCTCATCCGGGTAACATTTTAATAAATACAAATAATCAAATTATTCTACTTGATTTTGGTATGTCCGGAGAGATTACCGAAAAAATGAGTGCCGGAATGAAAGATGGTTTAAAAGCATTTTCTATACGGGATTACAGAAAAATATTGGATATTTTACATGATCTCGGCTTTTTAAGAAAAGGCGTTAATCGCTATTCTCTATTGACAGTTATGGAGTATTTCTTCGATGAAATTCTCAATGTTGTCAGGCTTGATAAAGAATCAATTCAAACAGTGGATTTAGGTCCTGTTATTGATGATTTAATTGAGATAATATATTCTCAGCCATTTATATTACCTGTTGAGTGGGCATATATTGCACGGACTGCATCTACTTTAGCAGGCATTATTTCGGGTTTAAACCCTGCCTTTAAGTTTAATGATGAATTTAAACCCTTTGCGGATAAACTTCTTCGTAATAATATTGAAGAGATATTGTCCGGCACCGGCGAACAGTTATTAAAAAATATCAAAACAGTCTATTCACTGCCTTCAAGAATGGAATACGTATTAGATACTCTCGATAGAGGGACTCTTAAGTTTAAAGTTGATTTAACCGAAGTTGATGATAGATTAGATGATCTGAAGAATACTATCGTTCGTTTAGTTGCTATTGGAATTGGTTTTTTTTCGTTAGTAGGTGCATATACAATTTATTATGTCGGTAGATCGGAAATGTATATCTATTTGTCAATTGTTGGTTTTTCATCATTTTTCTTTTCATGGCTTTATTCTTTAAAACTTAAAGCGTTAAGAAAAAGAGATTTTATAAAAAAAGCCATATCCGGAAAATAAAAATGTTTTCAGAGTTATGTGAAAAAATATGGTTATAGAGATTTTTTTATATAATTTTTTTTTGATTCTTTTTGTATTTTTTTTTAAATTTTAAAAAAAATATAGTTTTTAAAGTTTATTCAAATACTTGTTGACTTACAATAGTTAAATTTTATACAATCAAAAATAGAATGAAAAAAAGGGGAAATCATGTTTCAAAGTAGAATTAGTCTAAGAGTTTTTATTTTTATTTCATTAATTATTTTTAATGCAATACTATTTTCTCAAGATGGAGAAATTGGAATTCCGGAGTTGAATGCAAATAAGATTACTGTTGAGAGTTCAATAAAATTAAAGACAAAAGAGTTGTCTGATGTAAAAAAACAAGTTAAATTAGCAGAAAATGCAATAAAAAAAGAAAAAGTTCCTGAAGAAATTGAAAAATTAACATCAGAAAAAGATGCACTTTTAGTCACCCAGGAAACAGTAACATCTGAAATTGCAGATTTAAATAATCAACTCATAGAGTTAAAAGCAAAAATTAAACAAGCCGGAACAAAGAAACCTAAGAAAACAAAAGAAGAACCGGTTGCAGATATTAAAGAAGAAATTGATGAAATTAAAGATGAACCTGTCGTAACCGATGGTGTTGAAACTATTAAAGAAAGAGAAGCACGAATTAACAATGAATTAAAAGCTAAATTTGATCAAAAAGTAAATGCTCAGAAAGAACAGCAGATTTTAATTAAACAACAAAAATTGGTAGAAAAAAATGCTTTAATTGAGGAAATCAAAAAAGTAAAAAATGAAATAAAATTAAAAATTGTAGAATTAAAAAATATTGATAAAGAATTAAGTCTGGTAATTGCAACAATCATTACATCAAATGATAAAGAAATTATTAAAGAAAATAGTGAAAAAAAATCTTCTTTAATACTCCAGCAAACCATAGCAGAGAAAGATAAAACAGATCTTCAGACGAAACTTGCTACTTTTGAAGCTACTTTGAAAATTAAAGATGATGGTTTTGAACCTGCTGAAGGAACATTAAACTGGAGCAAAATCTATGACATAGAAACTATTCAAAAGAAAAAGCCGGGCACATGGAATATTTCTGTGTTAGCAAAAGACTCTATGGATAATTATAGTGAAGAAAATTCAATAAATATAAAGGTAGATCCTAAATCTGATATTCCCTTCTTAAATGTTATTAATCCTCAACCAAATTCAAGAGTTCCCGGTAATTTAATGGTTGTAGGTACTGCATTTGATGATGATAAAGTAAAGAATGTTGTAATGTACCTTAACAACGAAAATATTGAGCGAAATTGTATCGGTACTGATTTCTGGTATAATAATCTTGATACAACAGAAATGGACGATGGAGTGCATACTTTGTCATTTAGAGTGTATGATGTAAATGATGTTCAAAGTAAATTATATGAAGTTCCGTTTATTCTTGATAGAAAAGTACCGCTTATAACAGTTGATACTATTAATTCAGGTGCTGTTGTTTCCGGTAGAAAAAAGATTGGAGGAACAGTTTCAGATACAAATGGTATTAAATCTATTGAATATTCACTTGATAACAGGTATTCGTTTACAAAAATATCTTCTGTTTCATCAACCGCTCCAGGTAAAATAAGTGCCGGATGGAATTTTTCATTAAATACAAATCTTTTACCTGGCGGTACACAAGTTGTATGGATTAAAGCAGTTGATAATGCCGGTTCAGAAGGATATTTTCCATTAACATTAATTGTTGACCGGGAAGTTCCGGTTATTGGATTCAATTTTCCTCAAAATAAAGAAAAAATTGGTGATCGATTTACGATTTATGGATATGCATATGATAATGTAGATATAAAAAGTGTTGATGTTAAAATTAAATTTAGTGGTTTCCCGGATAAAAACTTCCCGGTTACAATCGTTCCGGGTAATCCATTCTGGAAATTTCCTGTTGATGTTGCCATGATTGGTGATGTTTCCAAACTTAAAAGCGGTAGTTGTGTAATTATGGCTACGGTTAAAGATGTTGCAGATAATATTGTCACAAATCAATTAAATTTGATACTCGATACCGAAGTTGAAAAACCGGTTATGACATTAAAAAGTATCAAAAAGGGTGATAGCTTTGCAAATACCATTCCTTTGTATGGGACAGTAACTGATGATGAGGAAATGAAAGATGTTACAGTCAATTTGTATAATACTGCTAATGAAGTTGTAATGTCAAAAGTTATTGATTCAAAATATTCTTTTTCTACCAATTTTGATGTTTCATCAATCAATGAAGGAGAATATACCGTTGAAACAATTCCAAGGGACTTTTTTGTAATTGGTAATAGCGTTAAAGAGAAAATCTGGATTGATAGAAGTTCTTCGCGATTTGACATTGAGGCAATTAATTCCACTTGGGCCGGTAAAATTTTTAATAATAAAATGTCATTAGATTTTTCAGTTATAAAATATGGTGAAATGCCTGATGTAACGTATGAGTTTCTTGAAAAAGACGGGAAAACAATAATTGAATCCGGTGTAGTAAAATTAAAAACCGGAACAGCACCGGGTGTTTTTACTGCTGTCCCGATTATTTTCGATTTTACAAAAGACAAGAAGTACGAAGGTTTAAAATTAATTAAACTTACTGCTATAGATAAGGCTATGAAAAAGTCAACTATTGTAGTTCCAATTATTATTGATACAACAGCGCCTGCTATAACTGACATAATTATAGATGAAAAAACAGGATTGATGGAAGATATTGATATTGTTATTTCAGATAATCAGATTATTAATTCAATTCAGATTATTCAAACAGCTGGAAAATCAGCACCGGTAACCAATGAGGTTATTCCCGGAGAGCCTTTAGAAAGCATTATTAATGTTAAGGGCGAAGATGGTAAATTTTTATCCTATGACTATGAAATAAAAGTAACTGATACAGCAGGGTTAATAACTAATAAAAAATTCAAAATACGATTTAAAGATACTGATAAAACAGAAATTAAACTAAAATTCAGTGCAGAGAAAAAAGACAATACAATATATACTGATGCTCCAGTGGTGTTTATACCGGATTCCGTTATCAATCCTGATGAAATACGCTATGCGTATGGTCAATCTCCTGTGGGAGTTGAAACGGTTAAAGTAAAATTATCAGCTTTGGAAATTCCTGTTATTCAAGTAAATCAAAGTTCAGGCTTTTATATGTTTGATATTTCACCTGAAATTAGAAAGGATTTCAATATAGGTGAAAATTCTCTGTCGCTATCATATGCTCAGGAAAGCAATGAGGTAAATTTTGCAACATTAAAATATTTTAATGATTTATCAATTCCTAAAACAGCAATTTTATGGCCACCGTCATACATACCGTTTAATAATGATCTAACAATTTATGGTATGGCTGATGATGATTCAGGTTTAACATCTGTTTTTGTCGGATTGGATTCAACAAATGATGCTCAAATGTCTGAACTTAAATTTGAACCTATTTCATCAATTAGAAATTTCAAAGTTCCTGTTATTAATCCTTTAAGAAGAGGGGAGACTCAAACATTAGCTGATTTTTCAACAGAAACCGGTTCAGAGATTTATAAAACAGGGATGATGTATAAGTTTGATTTAAAAGCATCTTCATTACCTGAAGGTGAAAGAAATATACGATTTAAAATAACAGATAAAGCAGGAAAAATTGTTTATAGAAATATGGTTGTGATAGTTGACAGAACTAACCCGGGTGTAAGAATTGTATCGCCTACAGTTGGTGAATCTGTAAACGGTGTTATTACGGTTAGAGGTGATGCTTCAGATGATACCGGGATCGGAAGTGTTATATTAAAAATGAATGACCGAATTATTTTATCTGATACTACCAATATTTGGGATGCATTATATGATGTGTATGAAAGAAAAGAATTTAATCCGGCTAATAAAGAAAAACAGGATTTAAATATTGATGTAATCGGTATAGATTTTGCAGGTAACAGAACGACGGTAACTCAAAGTATAATTATTGATAAACAAAAAGATATTCCTCAAATATATATAAATAGTCCGGCTGTAGAAGGTCAACGATATACTATTGATAATGTAAAATTTGAAGGTGTTGCGTTAGATGATGATGGTATTGACTCAGTTCAGTATCGACTGGATTTAGGATTAGATGAATTAGACGGTTCTCTTGGCGGTACAAGTGAAGGCGGATGGCGAAATATTATTCTAAAAGAAAGTGAAAAACCAAACTGGAGTATTACTATGGCTCCCGGGTATTTAAAACCGGGTAAACATACTTTGGAAGTACGATGTTTTGATTATGGTTTCCTTGAAAGTTCTATAGCGTCAATAACATTCCAAATTGATAAAGAAAACCCTGTTATTCATATTACTTCACCCGAAAATGGTAGTTATATTAAAGGTTTAAGAGTTGTAAATGGAAAAGCTTCGGATCCTAATCAGATAGCATCAATTGAAGTAAGTACAAATAATGGATGGTCATTTGTTCCTGCAGAAGGATTTGAAAATTGGCAGTACTTTTTAGATTCATCAACTCTTCCTGATGGACCATTGAACTTTTTAATAAAGGCAAAAGATATTGCAGGGTCTGAATCTTATTCTTTTTCTGTATATAATATGGATAATACTCCGCCTGAGTTAACAATTTTACAACCTAAAGATGGTTTTAGTTTAAATGGAAAGTATAAAATAATTGGCCGGGCAAAGGATAATATTGCACTTGATAAAGGATATATTAAAATAACTCAAGGACAAAGAAATGTTCTTGAAAAAACAGATGAGTATGGGTTTGTTCAGATTAACGGATCGGATGCATGGGATTTTGATATTGATACAAGTAAATGGGCTAATGGTGAGATACATCATATGGTTGTACGAATGTATGATCTTGCCGGTAATCTAACTGAAAGATCATTGGACTTTTTTGTTGATCAAAGAAGTGATTTTCCCGTAATAACATTAGATCAACCGCAGTCAGGACAATATCTTGGTGGCGAAATGATAGAATTTTATGGAACGGCAGATGATGATGATGATGTTGAAGCCGTGTGGATCGATATAGATGGTCTGGGACGAGTTAAAGCAGAAGGAACTACCGAGTGGAAATATTTATATCCGTCTGTTAATTTGGAACCGGGTATGCACCGAGTTGTTGTTGTTGCCCAAGAGAAACCATTAGAGGATGGAAGTCCCGGTAAGTTTTCTCAGTCAATATCAAGATCATTTTTTGTTCAGGACTCAGGAGTCGTAATAAATATTAAATCTCATGATAATGGGTATCCGGTAACACATAGACCTTGGATTATAGGAAGTGCTTATTATCACGAAAGGGATCTTGAGTTAAAAATTAAAAAAGAGCTTCAAACAAAAAAATATTATGAATTATTGCGTAAATATAAAGATGATATAGAAAAAGTACCGGCAATCGAAGATATTCCTATGAAAAAGGCTGAAGTATTGGCTGCAGTGAATAAGCATTTAGCTGAAAATAGAGTTACAGCTGTATATATGAGTTATGATAATGGAAATACCTATAAAAAACAATTGGGCAGTGTAATTGACTTCCGTCATAGACTACAAACTCAATTGCTTGGTGATGGTATTCATATGCTTCAATTTAAAGGTGTAACTGCCTCAGGAAAAGAGACTATTAAATATTTTAAAATTAAAATTGACAGACAAAAACCAGTTGTAATTATTGACTCACCTGTTGAAAATAAGAGTGTTAATGAAAAAATTATTGTAAAAGGTTCTGTAGATGATAATAATGAAATAGTTGAAATGAAAGTCAGATTAAAACAGTTTGATAAAAATCTTGGAAAACTACCTAAATTCATTGAGGGTATGTATCTTTGGGCTCAAATATTTAGCGGACCGATTGCTTCCGGTGGTTTCGGCTTTAGTTTTTTTGATAACATTGTAAGGCTTGAAGGTTTATTTGGCTGGATTCCAACGCAACAAAATTTAATTGATATGGGGATAAAAATAGATGATCCTAATTTATTCAGTAAAGATTTAGGTTGGACAAATGCAAAATATGAACCGCGATTTGCAGGTTTTGCAGCAGGTGGTAAGTTACTTGCCAGAGTCATTGATTTACCTTTTGAATTTTTCTTAGGTGAAGATGCCAAAAACTTTTCAGTCAGTGTAGAAATTGGAGCTGGTTTCTTTTGGATAAGTGGTTTTGCCGGAGCTTCATCTGAAGTCGATGGAAGTTTCTATCGAGCTAAAAGAGAGACTGAAAGATTGTTAACCGGTATATCATCTGAACAGGATGGATATGATCCTGTCAAGGATGCTAAAGTTTTAGCCGGATTTATGTATCAGGTAGACTTTTTTAAAGTAGAAAAATATGGTATTTTGAAAAACTTTGCTATGTACTTTGAACATTCCTTCTATTTTATTGCCAGTGAAGTTGAAAGTACTTTAACTCAGCAAATTGGTTTTGGTATGAGAAACAGTTTGTTTTAAACTGATATCTAACAAATAACTACTTTATCGAAAGATGAAGTAGTTATTTTTTTTTGTTATGTAATAGTAAAAAAGTATGAATTGAAGCAGTTATAGAATGGGTAAGTTCTTTACTGTTGGATGATTAAGGAGAATATAAATGAATAAACGATTTTTTTCCCACTTCACTGTGTTATTGTTTTTTTTTATTCTGTCCTGCACAAATAATCCCTTTATTGGAATCGGAAATGATAAAGATGTTGAATATCCAAAGATAAATATTCAAACACCACTTAATTCGGATTATGTCGGGCGATATTTTAATATCAAGGGAATTGTGAGTGATGATAAGGGAATAAGTAGAGTTGAGGTAAGCAGTCCGGGTTTTCCGACGATTGTTTATCCTACCGGTGGGGTTATTAATATACCGGTTGATGCAATTACGTTACCGGATGGGCCAATTAAATTAACAATTGCAGCGTTTGATACATCGGGTAAGAGAAGCGGTTTAGACTTAAGTTTAACATTAGATAAAGTCGGACCTGCTATTTCATTATTTCAACCGGAAAACATTGATTCAAGAAAATTGGTTGGTAAAATAAATTTTATTGGCAGTGCTTCAGATGACACCGGTTTAAATCATTTATCGAGTCAAAACCGTTTTGTTATTTACAAACGTGGCGGTTCTCCTGATAATACTTCAGATATTATTTTCATTGAACATCTTACCAATTCTCCTTTTCAAGTAATGGATCTTTTTGATACTATGTCCGAATCTCATGTTGCCGGTCTTTACACATTACGTATAACCTATGAAGACATACTTGGTAATATTGGTGAAAGATTCTGGGATATTGAAACTATTAAAGGTGATGACAAAACGAGACTTTTTATTCAGTCACCTGTGAATAATAGTGCAGTAGGTAGACTTCTTACTTTAAGTGGTTATGCAACAAATGATTTTGCAGCTATTGATTCTGTTCTGTTCAAGATATACAAACAGTCAGATCCGGCACAAATTATATATACAAAAACTCTCGATACCGATTATGCTTTTAGTGAAATATTGGATTTACAGACTATCGGTTTAACTACGGCACGTTATGTATTATATTCAATAGCAACTGATACAAATGGTAATACAAGTAATGAAGTTTCTACTGTGTTTGATTTTGATAATACCTTGCCGGTTTTTACAATTCAAGATGTAAGTTCTGATCCGGCAGGTATAACGCCGTCAGGTTCGTCTATAATAAACGGAAGTTTTGGGATAACATTGCAGGTTGTAACCCCTTCACCAACTGCTGTTCAATATAAATTGATGCAGAATGGTGTTGAAAAAGTCGGCTATAGTACTGCGACAGAAATACCGGCAGTATCGGGTATGAAATATGAATTGGTTAGTATCCCGGATACATTACTTGCTGACGGTTCAGTAACTCTATATGCAAAGGTAACTAAAGGAGAAAAGTCACTTGAGTTAAATAGAATATTCTATTTCGATAAAACCTTACCGGATATTGAAATATTGTCTCATCGAGAAAACCAGTCTGTCAATGGTTCAGTTAGTATGAGCGGTTCGGCTGATGATAATCTTGGACTTGAGAAAGTTGAAATAAAACTACCCGGTTCTGAAGAATGGATTACAGTAACCGGTACAAGCCTTTGGAGTTATGTAGTTGCTGATGATACGCTAATTCCGGTTGAAAGTATTTATAATGTGGTAAAACCGGATGTAATTGATAAAGTTTTTACTGTTAAGGCAACAGATAAAGCTGGAAATGAAAAGGAACAAGCAATAACGCTTAAAATTGATCCTGGTATGGATGATCCGGTTGTGTCAATTTTAATGCCTGAAACAGATGGTAATAAAGTTTCCGGTATGCTTTCAGTTATAGGAACAATAGATGACGATGATTATCCGGTAAAAGATATGAGTGCTGTAATGCGTCTTTATAAAGTGAGTGATAATTCTCTTGTGTCAGGATATTCAATTACATTTGATAAAACTATAAATGGATTTCCAAATATTGCCGGTAACATTAATACAGAAGATCTTGATGATATGACAATGTACCGCATTGAATTAAGTGGTTCAGCGTGGAAAAATAAGACATCGGATGTACAGACCCGGACTTTTCAGGTTGATAAAAATACTCCTGTCATTGAATTTGATGGAGATTCTTCGGCAAATGAGTCTTATCTTACTTCACCAATATGTTTAAAAGGTAAGATTCGAGATAAAGGACAACTTGCAGCTTCGGAGAGCTTAATGCTTTCGTTTGTTGTAAGAGATGGATCTACGAAAAGTTATCCGGTGTCCTTAACCCCATCAGTTGCTGTTGGCGATTATAATGTATGGGTCTTTAATGTTACTCTAAATGCTAATGGTACACATTCAGGTTTTGTAACACCCCCTTTACCTGCAGATGTGTCGTGGGGTAATGACGAATATGGTAATAATTCACGAACTTTCACATTGAGAGCCACAGATGAAACTGCTCTTGCCGGATATAATTTTGTAAAAGTAAATCTTGATAATAATATTCCTGAGGTAAACTTCACTTCTCCGGCTAATGGATATGTGCATCGTGATACTTCAAATATTGACTTGTCATTTTCGGTTGATGATGTTCCGGTTGCAGGAAAAGAGTATTCTTTAAATTTCAATGAAAATATTCGTATTGAACTGTACGAGTCCGGTAGTTTGTTGAGCGTTATTAAAGATTATAATTCCGGAGATAATTTTTCGCTAACAAATGCTAACACATATAGTATGCCACAGGCACTTGCACAGTCTAATGCGTATCAATTAAGAATGTTTGTAAAAGATAATGCTGGTAATGTTAAATTGACACCCGCTACGCTGGACTTCAAGAAAAATAGTGAGCCTCCACTCATTAATTCCTTAACAGTACCGCTTCTTCCATATCATAAAGGTACATTCTCAATTGATGTTATCGGTGAAGATAGAGGTAGTCTTGCAGACGCTAATGGAGTAGATAAAATTGAGTTGTTTATCAGAAATTCAGGCGGGACAGTGACGAAACTCTATACAGGAACATATCCCGGAAATAGTCTTACTGAAACATTGAGTTATTCGTTTAATTCAAACGGATATCCTGATGGAAGTTATACACTCTATGCTGAAGTTACAGACACTCTTGATACGGTAGTTTCAGGAGGTGATAAGAATATTTATATTGATAATACAAAACCAACTGTAAGTATAACCTATCAGTCAATGGGAGAAACGCCATCTTCAGATCCATATTCGATCACTGCGTTTACCGCATATCTCGGTATGACTGTATCAGTAACTGATAATGCAAGTCTTATGGGTGATACTCCAAAGATTAAAGTTGGTACGACATTCGAGGGGAGCGAAGTATTAGCAGATACGTTTGTAACTCCGATTATGAATGGTGCTGCAGAATATAGCGCAAAATATCATAACTGGATTGACTTGTTTGAAGTTCTTGGAGGTACTTACAGTGCTACCGGTACTCTACATATTACGGTTGAAACGAAAGATGCTGCCGGAAACATAGAAACTTCTGCTTTTACAATCAATAAAGGAACACTTCCCGTTGGTTTATTTACTCCGGCTGCTGAATCATGGTTTAAGCCGGTATCAGGTAAAATTTCAATTCCTGGTACAACAAGTGGCGCAACCCGTGCTTTTGTCAAAATTGGTAACACCGGTGAAACTGAAACTGTAATCTCTTCAAATGCTTTTACCGCTGTTTTTAATGAAAGTGATTTTGAGATTGATGGTCGTTATTTGATTAAACTAAGAGTCACTAATAATGGTGATCAGAATATCGTAAGCCGTTATTTTAATATTGATAAAACCGCTCCGGTTCTAACTATTACCGGCATAACAGCCGCATCTGCTACCGGTAATGCTGATGGTGACCGTTTATCGGGACTGGTTACTATAAAAGGGACATACACCGATAACTTTGCAGATGAACTTACAGCAACAACAGATGCAGCAATAAAATTAACTATTGGAAGTACGTCGAATTTCTCTCCAACACGAATTACCCGTGGATACTCCGGTACTCCATGGCAATGGGAGTATGACTGGAATACTGAAGCAGATAGTTTAGTGACGAGAACAGGAGTGTCTGTTTCTGCTTCGGCTGTTGACAAAGCAGGTAACTTCGTAGCAGTAACCAAGGGAACTAATGTCAGTGTTGTACCGTATATCACATCGATTGCAGCAACAAACGGAACAGATCTTGTTACCGAAGTCCGCTATCACAACGGTACGTTATGGGGTAATCACAAGAGTTACAAAAAATATGCGGTTCATAGCGGTAAATCGATAAATATTAATGGATTTAATCTCAAACAAGGTACACTGGTTCCCGGTGTAACTCTCGGTGGGACAGCAATTGTACTTACAGGAAGCACTATTCATACTTTATCAACTACAGGTACTACAAAATCAGGTGATCTTGTGGTAACGGTAAATAGTATAGCGTCAGACCCCGTGAATATCAATTCATGGACATTCAGTCTACTCGGTAGAAGTGGCACGAACCGTACCGATACGCTGGATGCGGAGAATTATGATATGGAACTTTCATCAACAGATAAGGTTATTGCTGTGTATGCGAGGAATCACAAAGTATCGACAGATTATACAGCGTTTGACTATTCGGCATTTATTTTCTGGGAAGGACAAACAACTGTTGCCAGCAGGTTTTTTGGAGAAATTGATCCTGTTTTCTACGCATCTCTTGCGCGAAAAGACGATAGTACTATTTTTGCAACATCAACGTATGATGAGTGGTCAGGTACCGCTATCTTTACAAAAATAGTAAAAATAAACACTCTTCCTAATTATGATATATACACTGCAGAAGCATCAAATAAAAGCTTTACAAATAAACGCGCATCTATGGTTCATAATGGTAACGGCAGACTTTTTGTTGCTTATCATGATGATGATTCAAGAGAAGCATCTCCGGTTCCTGAACTTACATTTATTTCTGTTGAGGATACAAACCCTACAGGAAATGTAACGCGAATTGATGACGACGGTTTTTACAGAGACCTTGTCAGTCTTAACAAGATTCCTGTTATGGTGTATTATAAAAACACAAATAAAACACTTAATATAGCGAAGGGTACTTCTGAAACGGCGACTACTTTTACAATAAACACATTATTATCGAGTAATGGAGGTACGTATTGTAAAATAACACCGATAGGGACTACAGAACTTCATCTTATTTATCAGGATACTACCAGTAATCTTGTATATCAAAGACTCTCAGGTACTAATTTGAATACTATGAGTTCCGCTATCACTCTCGAATCCGGAACTACTGTAATTAACGGTGTACAAGAGGGAATCACCGGGTTTAACACGAGTATTGACTTAAACTCTACCGGCGTTCCTTTTATTTCTTATATGAATAATTCGCGGCTTGAAACACGGGAAGCTCTAAGATTTGCTCGATCGTCAGCTCCAGCTCCAACCGGGCAGAGTCAGTGGGAATATATGATTGTTCCTTCACCGAAAGCAGTGAACGACGGAAACACCATTATTAAGATGGATTCGAATAATAACCCGGTCATTATGTACAAAGCGGATAACTGCTTGTACATTGCACGATTACTTTAGGGGGGGCGTAATGAAAAAAAATATATATATAGTGACAATATTGATATTTATACTATCTTGTACCAACACTTCTAATCTCTTTGTCGGTGCTGGAAAAGCACCTGATATAAACAAACCTTCTATAGAAATCATAGAGCCGTCTGGAAATAAGGCTGTAAAAGGTTTGGTTACCATTACAGGCAAGGCAATAGATGATCTGGGAGCTGATAGTGTAGAGTTCTATCATGTTCAATCCGAAGCTTCGGGAACTGTTGATGTGCTTATCGGAACTGTAAAAGTGAAAAACGAACAGTTTTCATATACGCTTGACACAACAGTTTTTGAAGACGGTGCAAATTTATTTAAAGCAAAAGTCATTGAAATTGATAAAGCGGGGAAATTTGCATTTACGAATATTACATTGATACTCGATAACTACGGACCTTTTGTTATAATTAACCAACCGGAAGAGAATAAAGCATCTTCACCAATATATTCAATATTTACCGCATCGATTCTTCCTGTTGATTATGAAGAAAATTCTATTACAGGAATCGACTGGAAAATAGCATCGGATGCAAATCCTGAACATGAAATTTCCGGCAGTGTTGATTATAGTATAACACCTCTTACGACAAATGAAAGTCTTTCATTTCAGATAGATCCTTTCGGATTACTAAAAATAGCTGATTTTGAACCTGGATTTTGCACACTTTCAATACGGTGTAAAAATCAGAATGATGCATATTCAAGAGAATATGCAGTTAAGAAAATTTACATTGACTTCGGAGATTCAATTCCTCGTATATTTATTACTACTCCGACTAGCAAAGATGAAAACGTGCCGACTAATACCGGATCATCTATCATTATAACAGGTCTTGCGAAAGATGACAGCTCAGTTGAACTTGTAGAATTTGAATGGGGGGCGATAAATGGCAATATGTCAGTGATTATACTTCCGGTGAGTGAATCCGGGGTGGTGACATCATATTCTATATCGCAACAAATTACTGATCTTGAAAATGGTGATTATAAAATTAGAGCAAGAATAACGGATGATTTACAAAATATTTCTGATTGGACAGATTTTTACTATTTTAGAGCTGATAGTAATTATCCGAGTATTAAAATCACTTCTCCTGCTCAGGGTAGCTGGGTAAATGGTGATGTTGATGTGACCGGTACAGTAGGAATCGGCCTAGGCAGTATAATATCAGAAATTAGCTATAAAATTGAAGGTGAAACTGTTTGGACTACTTTGAGTAAACCAAATTCTTCTTCTGCTTCTTTTACGCTCCCTGTTAAGGCGGAAACATATCCTCTTGGTGGTGAAATTAAAGTGTATCTTCGAGGATATAAAGATGCGGATAATTTTACCGAAGGTTCTGTTTTATTTAATATGGATAATAGAATTCCAGATTTAATTATGAATAGTCCGGTTGAAGGCGCACTACAGCTTAATCAGAAAATATTGATTCAAGGGACTGCCTCAGACCTTGTTGGAGACGGAGTCGATCCGGGTATAATCAAAGATATTCGCATATCAATCAGTGGCACTTCGATTGAAGATGAATTGGTAAATGGAATTTCGAGTTTTCAATATGAATTTGATTCTTTTGCAAATAATATTGGTTTAACCGGAAATCAGGATGTTTCTGTTACGTTGAAGGCTGAAGATCAGGCAGGCAATAGCTCAATTGTTTTAAGAAACCTTACTATCAATCAGCTTACGGACATACCTGTGGTTACAGTTGATAATTTATCTGCCGGCGACAAAAAATATGGTATTTTTACAGTTCTTGGAACAGCAACAGATGATGATGCTATTAAAGATGTTGAGGTGCAGATCGATGATACCGGATGGCAAAAAGCTTCGGGTTCAACGAACTGGTCGTTTAAAATAGATGGTTCACAGCTCAGTATTGGTGATCATACATTATATTACCGTACGCGTGATATTTATAATATAAATTCTGAATATGATCCGGGTAGTGTAGTTGGCTATCCTCGTATTAAGTCTGTACTATTTGAGATTGATCCGGATGTGCCTGTAATTGAATTTAATAGCCTGTATAATGCTGCATTTAATAATGATGCTGTTTTTTCAGGGACGATAAGTAAGTCAAGCGGTGGTTTTATAAAGAGTGCTGAAATAAAGATTGCAGGTACTTTAGCCACTAAGAACTGGACAGCGTTGTCAGGTTCTGAAGTGACAGATTTGAATACTAATAATGCTACTTTTGCCTATCCGATATCTGTTGATGAATTTGGAGACGGTCAGATAAGAGTTTATATGCGGGCTATGGATGATATGGATAAAATTACTGAACAGGAAACAATAATCTTTATGGATTCAAAATCTCTCACAGGTTCATTATCTGCACCGGCATCAAATTATGAAGTGACAGGAAATAATCTGACAATTACCGGGTCAATTCTTGATGATGAACCGAGTTCGGGAGTTATAGCATCGAATGTTAAGATTTATGCAATTAATACAACGGACTCTAATACTCGTACAGATATAGTTGATGGAACAGCAGTAAAAATTACGACAGCATTAAGTAATTTTAGTTTTGTATGGAATATTCCTGCATCACAAAAGGACGGTGTATATGATATTTATCTTGATGCAACTGATAGAGCCGGTAATGGTTTTAGCGTTGGTGTAAAAAAAGTTACGGGCATACGTCTGGCACGGTATAAATCAGAAATTATTGATGTTTTCGTAAACAGGACCGCATTAACAAATAACACTTATATACGTCAAACTTGTGAATTTAAAGGAACTCTTCGTGATGAAAATCCGAATGACAAGGTGAGCGGTGTTAAGAGCATATACATATATCAGAGTGCTGATGCTGTTTATAATTCCGGAGATACACTTCTTGGTTTTTTAGTTTTCAGTGGCACAGAGACAATGGAATCATTTGTGATAAATGCGTCTATTACAAGTACAAGTTCTTATATTATTCTCAGAGCTTCAGACATTATCGGAGGAGTTACTGAAACAGTATATCAGGTTATTGTTGATTATACACCGCCAACACCGGATTTTACCTATTCATCTGTCGGTCATGACGGGGTAGATGTCACAATTGCAACTGCAACAGGTTATAGTGATTCATTCTGGATAAAACTTGGTGCAACAGATACAATTGACGGTACAGCTTCCGGTAATATGGATGGCAGCACAATACAGGCAGGACTTGGAACAACATCAGGTGATACCTCGATAATTGGTAATAAAATATATACAGTTAATAGTTACTTAAAGGCTGATCTAAAAGGCAAAACAGGGATTATTTATCTTAATTATTCACTTTATGATAAAGCCGGTAATGTAACAAACGACAGTCTTCCAATTAACGCTGCAACCGGTAAACCAACACTGGCAGTTCCGGGTTTGTCAGGATCATGGATTAATTCGATAACTATTCCGACAACAGGAAGTACAGGGACAGTTAAGTATTCTGCGGTAGATTTTGATGGCGAAATTAATGAGTTATCGGGTTCGCTCACTTCTGTTGCAGGTGGAAATATAAATATTGGCGGAACGTCTAATGGAGATCACACGATTACTGTTATTTCTACTGATGCACAAAGTCGAAATATCTATGAAAAGTATTCGTTTACTCTTGATACAGTGAGTCCTGTTATTTCATCATTCACAGTAACCGAAGATGATGGAGCGGTAAATGGGCGGGTGGACGGAGCAAATTTGTCCGGTAGAATAACATTTAGTGCAGTAGTCAGTGACAATGAAATGGCAAGACTTAACACGACTGACCTTTTGTTTAAAGTTAAAATCGGAGCCGGAGCTGTTACTGATATAACTGCATTATCAACAGTGGTTAAAAATTCTGATAATTCATTTAGCTGGAGCTGGGAGTATGATACCCAGACGTATGTTGATAAAGTCGGTAGTGGAATAGATTTTGTGTTTACTGTTACGGATAAGGCGGGTAATCAGTCGTTAGATAATAATCATACATATAATATCGTACCATATATACGAAGTATTACTGAAGTAACCGGTAAAATTGTTGCGGTGAAACGATGGGATAGCACTACAAGTACCTGGAGAAACACCTTGTATGACGAAATGTACTCATACAGAATAAATGGAACAAACTCCATTACGCTTAACGGGTTTAACTTAAACGCAGCAGGTAATGAAACAGTGTCGTTTTCCGGTGGTGCCAAATCATGGACTGTCGCAGGAATATCAGACAACACACTCAGTTTTGACCTGACTGGTCAAGGTTCAGATATTACCTATGGTAATCTTACTGTTGCAACGGGTGGTATTACTTCAAATGCGAAGAAAATCTATGTGTTTAATAACTATGCGGCACCGGCTGATTTCTCGAACATTGCCGAGGCCGACATGGTTGTTAAGGATGATGATAATGCACTTGTTGTGTATCAGAAACATTTTTCGGAAGGATCAGGAGCCTATCGTTTGTGGGAAACTAATGAAAACACTTTTCTCCCAAATACAACAATTGATAACGCATTTTATATTGGCAATTATATAGCAAAAGCGTACAACCGTATGTGGTTTGTGCATCTTGCAAAAGATCGAGGAGCAACATTCGATGCGACTGACGGTAAATATTACCTGTTTAATGATGACTCAGAAATGAATGCTAATACAAAAGGTTTACAGCTTACAGGTAATTTTGGCGGTTGGGAAACTCTCCCAAACCGAACAGGAAGCGGATATATTTATCAGCCGACTAACGACTGGAATTTTAATCAGACAGGTTCTGTTGTAGGAAATAATACTGATGAAAGACGGTATGGCAACCGATGGCGAATGTCTATGCCGAATGATGACAATCGTGATGGAATAGGTGATGGTGGTGCACTTGAAGATTATTCTGTTTCATGGGCAGATATGTACGCATACAATAACAATGTTCATGTCGTGTGGTACTCGGAACTTGATAAGAAAACTTATTATCGTATGATAGTGAATGCAGTAAATAATTCTCTTAAATACCCCACAACCGGTGCCGTCGATCTAGGATTATCCGGGAAAAGTTATCCTGCGATAACAATTACAAGTGGTGGCTTTCCTGTAATTACTGCGTATGATGAAACAGCAGGTGCACTGAAAGTTTTTACCGGGAATGCTGTTCAAGCCTCATCATTTGCAAATGTTACGGTCGAATCCGGCACATTCGCCTATCCGAAAATCAGTTGCATCGAATCAGGCGGAAACTACCACCTGTTCTACCAGGACACTAATAATGGTCAGTTGAAATATGCGTATGCTGTCACGGTAGCAGGACTTAACACTGCAACCAAGGTTGTTCTCGACAGTGAAGGTGTACCGGGAAATTATAACGACATCCGGGTTGTTGATAATAAACCGGCAGTTACCTACATTGCCAGAGGTTATTTAAATACCGGTAACGCAGTTCGTGTTACACGCTACACAGGAAGCGGTACAACTGCTACTGATTACAACACCAAAGCAAACTGGGAAATTGTAACACTTCCTTGTGAACGCAATATTACCGAAAATAAAGTCCGCGGATATGTGGTTGGCACTGGAGCAACTGCATGGTATTACGGTTTTGCAAAATCCGACAGGCCGGAATTTTTCAGGGAAAAGAAATAGGCTATTGATTTTATAAGAAGAAGATGGTTAATAACCATCTTCTTTTTTTCATTAAATGCTTTACTTAATGAGATTATTACAATATTATAAGGTAGAGATTACGACATGATATTTAACAGGTGGACGTATGCGAACAAATTATCAAATAATCAATAATAAATTAGTAGCTTGTTCAGAAAGTGAAGCAAAAATTATTGTATGTACCAGCCCCGATAAAGATACAATGAAATCACTCATTGATACCTATGATATAGACGAGCATACGCTCAATTCTGCTTTAGACCCTGATGAAGTCAGTCGATTTGAGTTTGAACCCGATCATTCGGTTGTTATTATTAAAAGCCCCAAAAACTATTCAAAAGGTGATAATTTAATATTTAAAGTTACTTCAATTGGAATGTTTATGTTTAAAGATAAATTACTTTTTGTAATACCTGAAGAGATTGAAATTTTTGAAGGCAGACAACCTGTTAAATTATTTACTTTAAAAGATGTTATGTTAAAAGTTTTGTATGGAACAATATCTCATTTTCTTGGACATTTACGAGTGATTGATATGATCTCAGAGTCATTAGAAGATAAGATAAATGAAAGTATGGAAAATAAATTCTTAATCAATATGTTTAAAATCCAGAAAAGTCTTGTTTATTATATAAATGGTATCAATTCAAATGCAATGTTATTTGATAAATTAAAGTTAAATGCAGCTAAAATTGGTTTTTTAACCGAAGATGTTGAATTTCTTGAAGATATCATTATTGAAAATAATCAGTGCAGCAAACAGGCAAATATTTATTCAAATATTATCACAGGTCTTATGGAAACACGAGGGTCAATCGTTAACAATAATTTAAATATGCTTATAAAAAGACTTACTATATTAAGTGTCGTATTTATGCCCCTCAATGTTATTGCAGGTGTTGGTGGTATGAGCGAATTCTCGGTTATAACCGGTGGTATCGATTGGAGAATTTCATATTCATTATTAGGTTTGTTTATGATAGGTGTATCAATTGGAACATACTTTTTATTACGATGGGTTCTTGAACGAAAAGTGTAGTTATTTGTTATTTGTTGATATGAGGAGTTTAAAATTGACACAGTCATTAACCGAATCTTTAGAAGATTATCTCGAAGCTATATATAATATTATTCATGAAAAGAAAGGTGTCAGGGTAAAAGATATTTCAAATTATCTAACTGTTAAGAATTCCTCGGTTACTTCTGCATTAAAGAGTTTAGAAAAAGAAGGTTTTATCAATTATGAGCCGTATGGGATTATTTCATTAACTGAAAAAGGTAATGAGTTATCAAAAAAAATCACTGAACGACATAAAATATTAAAATATTTTTTTATGAATGTTTTGTTTATAGATAAAGAATTATCTGATCAGACTGCATGTAAAATAGAACATGGAATGCCCGAACCGGTATTTAAGAAATTTATTCAATTTATTAAATACATTTATTTAAATCATAAAAATAACCCTGAATGGTTTAACCGATTTAAAGATTTCTGCTCCAAAAATGAAATTGATGTCAATAGTGAAAGTGGTATTGATGATTATTTTATTGACACCAATTTATTTCAGTGATGTTTAAACCATCATTATTTTCATATACTCATCATTTTCTATAAAATCCATTATTTTATCAGCACTGTCTTTTTCTGATAAAATAGTATAATAATTTTCTTTCATTTCCGGGGCATACAAAACCGCTTTTTTAAAATCCTCTTTATTTAACGGGTTTTTTGACATGAAATCAAGAAAGTTACTTTTTTGAATAATGTTCTTTAATTGTTCGTAGCTTTGGGACCCCTGGAGGTAACTCACTGCATACGATGCAACACCGGTTTGTAACCCGTGCATTGATGGTTTTGCTGCAATTTTATCATAGGCATGAGAAATTAAATGTTCACTACCGCTTGCAGGTCTTGATGAACCGGCTATTTCCATTGCAATACCCGTCATTAGTAGAGAGCTTACTATAATACCAATATATTCTGTATTATTAAGATCTTTATTGTGATAATAAATAAATGTATCAACTGCGTTTTTACAGATAACAGTTGCGAAATCATTGACAATTTCGCCTGTTTTTTTGTATGAGAGTTTCCAGTCAAAAATTGATGTTACTTTGCAGAATAAATCACCAATTCCTGAATAAATAAAACGTTCCGGTGCTTTTCTGATTATTTCAGTATCTACAATAACGCCATGAGGAATTCTGGTTTTAAGCGTTTTCTTTTTGCCATCAACATCCATACTTGAAAGAGGTGAGGCAAAACCGTCATTTGATATCACCGTTGGTACTGAAATGACCGGAAGATGAAGAATATGACCAACAAATTTACTGTAATCAAGTGCTTTTCCGCCTCCGATTGCAACAATTGCTTTTACGGATTTAGGCATTTTTTTTGTTGTTGTAAATGCTTCGTCAATATTACTTGATAATGCTATTTCTTCATATACTACTTTGATTTCTGAAGATGCAAAAGAAATTTCAATTGTTGAATAAAATAAATCTTTAATTCCTTCTCCGTAAATCACCGAAACTTCGGTATAACCGCATAATCGTAAATATTTCCCGATTTTGAATAATGCATTTGGTTTAATTCGCAATAATGAAGGTATAAGTATTTCCATACTATTCTCCTTTTTTTATAATGTATCAGGATAAATTTCGCCAACATTATTAAAAATATAAGTTGGTCTATAAGGAAAGGTATCAATCATTTCTTTTTGAGTAACACCGGATAAAACCAAACAGGTTGTCATGCCGGCTTCGAGTCCGCCGACAATATCAGTGTCCATTCTATCACCGATCATTATTGTTTCAGATGCGTGAACACCAAGTTTTCTCGTTGCGATGGTCATCATAAGTGAGTTTGGTTTACCGACAATGTAAGGTTTTTTACCGGTTGCCGACTCAATAGCTGCTAGAATACTTCCGCAGGCGGGTTCAATTCCGCCTTCTACCGGATCGGTCATATCGGGATTTGTTCCAATAAATTTTGCACCTTTATTAATGAGATTTACTGCTTTTTTCATTACTTCAAAATTAAATGACGATGTTTTACCGACAACGACATAATCAGGATTTGATTCTGATAAAGAAAAGCCCGCATTATACAATTCACTGATTAATCCTCCGCCACCAATAACATAAGCCGTTCCACCCGGATGCTGATCATGTAGAAAAATCGCAGTTGCCATTGCTGATGTTATAAAATTTTCTTCTTTAACACCGTGAATTCCTTTTGCTTCAAGTTTTTTTCTCAAATCAATGGGAGTTTGTTCTGAATTATTGGTAAGAAAAAGAAATTTTGTATTAGTTTCAATCAGTCTTTTTACAAAATCCTGAGCTCCATCAACAAGTTGACTTCCTCTATATATGACTCCGTCCATATCAGATATAATACTTTTTGACATATTAACCACCTTACCATATTTTTTTTAGAGGTTCAAAAAGAATAAAACTATTCAAATAATGCTTTTTTTTCTGATAATTCTTTACGAATTGTAACCATTCCATTTTTAACACTGTTTTTAATTGAAATCTCACCTGTTTTAAAATTATCTATTATTCGTGCAGCGTTACTGAATATTACTGACATTGCCCTGACATTAGGCATGGCAACACCGTCATTGACCGATTCTATCATAGTTTTTACTGCGTTATTATCATTTGATATAATCTCTGATGCTTCTTTATGAGCTGTTGGTCTGCCACCTGTCTTCCACATTGCTATTTGTCCTTCTTTACTGCCGGCGTATTGTTCAATAAAAATTGTTGCATTTTTTGTGTTTCCTGACTCTTTATTAATCATAAACCCCCGGACTCCGACAAAGGGAACGGATTTTTTACCATTTAATGTGGGAAGTTTTGCTACACCTAGATTTTCTATGCCTATTGAGTCTCTATATTCGGTATAATTCCACGGGCCATCCATTATCATAGCAGATTTATTATTTTTAAATGCATTCATAACTGTACCGATTTTTGTTGAAGGAGGAACAATTTTTTCCGTAACTAATGTGTTAATAAATGTATAACCTGATAATGCACCGGGAGAATCAAGACCGACATTAGTGATGTCATATTTTCCATTATCCCATTTAAAAACATAGGCACCTTGTGAAGCTATAAATGGAAAGTTAGTATAAAAATCATTATCAATTGCATATAAAAAACCATAACTATCACCGGTTGTGAGTTTTTTAGCAGTCATCAATAGATTTTCCCATGTTGCGGGGGGATTGGAAATTATTTTTCTGTTATAGTATATAATTAGTGATTCAACACAATAGGGAAAACCATACAATTTATTTTCATAGGTAAAACCATCAAGAGAAACAGTATAGAGTGTTTCCCGGGTTTTATTTGACAGTTTGATTTCAGAGATAATACCATTTTTTGCAAATTCACCGACCCAGTCATGAGCACCAACAACGATATCAGGTGCTGATTTATTAAGTGCAGCCTGTTTATATTTTGATCTCACTTCAGATTGAATTACGATCTCAACATCAATTTTGTTTTCCCGACGATAGCGTTTTGCTATTGGCTCAATCCCTGCCACTTCTTTATCAGAACACCAGATCGTAATCGATTTTTTTGATGCATCAAGTAATGATGGATGGAAAAAAGCAGTAAGTAAAATAGTTAATAGAATTGATTTCAATTTCATTATATTACTCCAAATATAGATTTTTCGAGTTTTTATTTATTATTTCTTTCTTTTAGTATTCTTTTTCTTCTCAACCGACCATCCGAATTTCCCCTGATATTCTCCAAGTGTATAATATTTTCCATGGCAATAGGCTAATGGATCAGTTTTTTTTAAATCAAGTGCGCCGGTAGTCGTATCAATATAGTTGTCATCTGCAATAACTGATACAATTTCAGCAATAAACATATCATGTGAACCAAGCGGTTTAATTTCTTTGACAATACATTCAAGATTTATTGGTGATTCATTAATAATTGCTACCCCGGTTTTATCTCCCGATTGATAGGTAAGTTTCATTTCTTTAAATTTGTTGTGATCACGACCTGATTTTACACCGCACCAGTCAGTAGCATAGGCTAATTTTTTTGTAGTAAGATTAATGACAAATGCCATATCTTTTTTAATGATTTCGTAAGAATATCGTTCAGGCCGGATAGAAATATAACACATAGCGGGATTTGTTGCAATAATACCGGTCCATGCAATGGTTATAATATTAATATCTTCCGGTGATTTTCCGCAACTAACCATTACAGCCGGAACAGGATAAATCATCGTACCAGGCTTCCATATTTGTTTTCCCATACTACCTCTTTTAACACAATCTTAACAAATAATTCAAATGCCTGCAACAAATATTGAGTAAGTTCATTTTATTAAATTGAGGAGTGGAAATGTTACGGTATTATAGAAGATTAAAAATCAGGTTGAAAATCATAATAAGTTTTTTATTTATTTTCATACTTTTTTTAATTTATGCATTATTCAGCATGATTATCACATTTGAAATATCCAATAAAAGAGATTTACTTGATAGATCAAGACAAGTGATTGAATTGATACGGTATGTCAGATTTAATGAAAAAGAATTCTTTATATCAAATGATTTACAGTTTGCAGATCAGAATCAGAAGTTAATAGTAACTATTAAAAAAATATTAGTTGATTTAATTCAATACGAGAGTAAAAAGGAATTTCGTGAACGAATTGAAATACTTGTTAGATTAATTGACTCATACAATACAAGTTTTCTTTCAATGTCTGCGTTATCTATCGAAAGAAGCGGAGAAAATGGAATAATTATTCAAATGAGGAAAAGTCTTGATACGTTACAGGTTCTTTATAAAGACGAGCGGTTTTTAGATATTTATTTAAAAATCGAAAAATATATACATACCGGGGACGGTACTTTAGTTTCTGAAATAGCACAATCTTTATTATTAATGGTAGAAACCACAATTGATACAAATGATGAAGCTCTTGTTTTATTATTAAAAGACCAACTTTATAAGCTTGCATCATTAGATAACAATATTGCCGGGCAAAAAATTGAATTTGTTGAATATATAAATAGACTGGAACCGGAAATAAAAAACTATATTACTTATATACAAAAAATTGTTTCGATTACTGTCATATCATCGATTATTTTCAGCTCGGTTATTATTATTTTTCTTATAATTGTTATAATTGCAACCTCATTATTTAGTGTGATGGAGATTACAAGGCCGATTAAGCAGATTTATTCTTCAACCGGGGCTATTTCTGATGTATCAAAAAAATTATCTGATATTGTTGATAGAAAAACAATGACCAGTATTAGGGTTTCAAACTCGATTGATGATATTAAAGCTATTATTGTTAACCAGAATGAAGTTATAAATAAATCAAATCAAGCCATTGTCAGAATGATTTCTCATATTTCTACAATTTCTGAAGCCTCTCAGAGTAAAAAAGAATCTATTTTAATGATGACGGCAAAAGTTGTATTGATGGCAGAGCATCTTGAAGAGTTTGTTATTAATATTTCCGGGATACAAAAAATGTATGATGATATGATGAACATCGTTGACATTGTTGAAGGCATATCAGATAAAACACGAATTCTTGCTATAAACTCAGGGATTGAATCTGCAAATGCCGGTGATTTTGGTATGGTTTTACGTATTGTGGCCCGGGAAATAAAAGAGTTGTCTGCTCAGATAAGTTACAAAAGTAAGGATATAAAAAAATTAATGAATAATAGTTTAAGGGCTGTTGATAAATCTATAGTCAGTTCTCAAAATATTTATGATGAATTTAAGATTTTGTCAGATTTCATCGATCAAAATGCGCAAACAACTATTCATATAATTGAAAAAATCGGGTCAATACATAATGAAACTTCAATTGTTAAAGAGCGATTGCAAGAACTTCATCTGGTATCTGAAAAGTTAAATAAACAAACAGGATTGATTACTGAAGAATCTGCTCATATGAAATTTAATTTAGATGAGCTAAAAAAAGTAAGAACAGACACCAATTCTGCTATTACGAATATTATTTCAAATATACAAAAATTAACTGATGATAAAACAGCTTTAAAAGAAAGGGGGTAGTATGTTTTTAATGCTTGATAAAACAGAATTAACAATATGGGATATCTGGGAAAAAAAATTGGAATACATAGATTTTGCTTTTCAGCCAATAATCAATATTGCAACAGGAAAATTGTATGCTGTTGAGGCATTAATTAGAAATTATGAATTAGCCGGTTTTCAAACCATTGATGAATTTTTTGATACTGCATATAATGACGGGTTATTATTTAAAATTGACATATATCTCAGAGAGAAAGCGGTTGCAAAATTTGTTACATTACCATTTTATAAGCAAATAAAACTATTTTTCAATTATGATCCGCGTTGTCTTGAAATGAAAGATTACATATCAGGATCAACTGAAAAAATTCTTGAGAATTATAATGTAACTGAAGAACAGTTCTGTTTTGAGATAAGTGAGAAGTATAAAATAAATTGTTATAACAGTTTTAATACAATTTTGAAGTCGATGACTAAAAGAGGAATAAAAATTGCTATTGATGATTTTGGTAGCGGGATTGCAGGGTTTGAGCTATTTTATCATTCAGAGCCCCATTATATAAAGGTTGACCGGTTTCTTATTACTGAAATTAATAAAGATATTAAAAAGAAAATAATCTGTTCTCAAATCATTAGTTTATCTAAAAACTTTGGTGTCACAACAATAGCTGAAGGGATTGAAACGCAGGAAGAATTAACAATTTGTATAGAATTAGGCTTTAATCTGGTTCAGGGGTATTTTTTACAAAAAGGGACAAAAGATATTAATGAAATATTATTTGAAAACCCGTATATAAAAGAAACAATTGTTAATGATAAACGAAAAAAAAATACTGACCGCGAATTGATTGAAAAAGTAATTACAAAAATTGATGTCGTTCGAATTGATGATGATTTTTCCTGCGTTTTCAGTAAATTTCATGACAGGTTACATTTTAATTTTTTCCCTGTTGTTGATACATTCGGGTATCCCCTGGGAATCATACATGAAAAAGATATTAAAAAATATGTTTATTCACCGTATGGTAAGGAAATTCTTGTTAATAAATCAATCTCTAAAAGTATAAAAGAATTTATTTCCCGTTGCCCGATTGTTGATATAAATACTCATCAGAATATAATTTTAGAATTGTTTGTTAATAATCAGAATACTGAAGGGGTAATAATTGTTGAAGATCAATTGTATTGTGGTTTTCTAACTGCAAAATCATTACTAAACATCATCCATGAAAAAAATATCAAATATGCAGTTGAAGTTAATCCACTGACAAAACTACCGGGTAATATGATGATTGAAAAATTTATTGATGAATCATTATCAATTATAGATTCAAAAAAAATATTTGTTTATTTCGATTTTGATCATTTTAAGCCGTTTAATGATCGTTTCGGGTTTCGTCAGGGGGATAAAGCAATTAGATTATTTGCAGAGATTTTGAACAAAGAATTTTCATCCATACCGGAAACTTTTATCGGGCATATTGGGGGGGATGATTTCTTTGCCGGCTTTAAGACTAATGAGGAGGAAACGATTATTGCGTTGGTCAAACTGGTTAATGAAAAATTTACTGATAGTGTCGCCTGTTTTTATCCTTATGAGGAATTTAGATGTGGCACATATCATTCAACAGACAGGTATGGTGTTGAGAGAGAATTTGAATTGTTAACAGTGAGTGCAGGTATTTTAGTTATACAGCCTGAAAGTAATAGTATTTCAAATAACACGTTAGTCGAATCATTAGCTATTGTTAAGAAGTCTGCAAAAGAATCAGATACAAAAATTTCAGTGTTAAATTTTTCAGATACATAAAAAGAATAAAAATTAAAATTACTTTTTTTGAGTCTTTATATAGAAAATTATAAAATAATCAATTATACTTTTACGAGGGGGAAACTCGTGAAAAAAACAATAGTAATCAATCAGGTTTTAGTTGTTGATGATGATGAAGGGTTGTGTCATCTCATCATTAAAGCACTTCAAAAAAATGGATATGAAGCACTGGGGGTTTCCTCTGGTAAAGATGCTATTGTATATGTAACGCAAAACCCCGATATCCTTATTTTACTTGACCAAACATTACCTGATATGACCGGACGGGATATTATAGAGACACTTTCTATTGAAAATCGCAAAGTTGATTTTATTATGATGACCGGTCAGGGGGATGAACGGCTTGCTGTTGAAATGATGAAACTTGGCGCACGGGATTATCTTATTAAAGATACCGGATTACTTGATTTTCTTCCCGGTGTAATAAAACGTGTTATGCAAACTATTGAAACTGAAAATCGTCTGATAGAAACAGAAAAGGCTTTAGGAGAAATCAGGAATTTATTAGATACAACTCAGCATCTGGCTAAAATCGGCGGTTGGGAATGGGATGTAATTAGTCAAACTATTTTGTGGACAAATGAAACTTACAGATTACACGGTATTCATCCGGGTGAAATAGAGCCTGGTTCAATTGTGCATATTGAGAGAAGTTTACTTTGTTATGAGACTGGATATAGAGAATTGGTTCAGAAAGCATTTACAAAATGTATTCAGGATGGAACAACTTATTGTTTAGAGGGAAAGTTCACTTCTGAAAATGGTCATGAATTGTGGGTTCAAACTTCAGGAGAACCTGTTTTTAAAGAGAGTAAGATTATTAAAGTAATTGGTAATATTGCTGATATTACGGAACGAAAAGTATCAGAATTAGCACAGGATAAACTGCGAGAACAACTTAATCAGGCACAAAAGATGGATTCTATAGGGCGGTTAGCCGGAGGGGTAGCCCACGATTTTAATAATATGTTAAGTGCAATAATTTCAAGTGCACAACTTGCATTAATAAAAGGTGGGAATGAAGCTCCTTTTAAGGAGTATCTTAATAATATTATCAAGGCAGGTTCCCGCTCCGCTGATTTAACACGCCAGTTATTATCGTTTGCCAGAAAACAAACTATAGCCCCTAAATATATTAATATAAACGAATGTATTAGTGCTATTTCAAAAATGCTGATACGATTAATCGGGGAGAATATTAGTCTTATTTTTCAACCGGATACTACTATAGGGGTTGTAAAAATGGATCCCGGGCAGATTGATCAGATAGTAACCAATCTTTGTGTTAATTCAAGAGATTCAATTAAATCAAATGGAACAATAACTATCATAACTGAAAATGCTTTTTTTGATAAAGAATATTGTATCAATAACCCGGGATATTCCCCCGGTCAGTTTGTAATGATTGAAGTTCGGGATACAGGTTGTGGAATGAGTGCTGAAATAAGAAATCATCTTTTTGAACCATTTTTCACAACGAAAGAAATTGGTAAAGGTACCGGGTTAGGTCTTGCTACCGTGTATGGAATGGTTCAACAGAATAATGGTTTTATTATCGTTGAAAGTGAACTTGATATGGGTACTTCATTTAAAATATATCTTTCGAAGTATGATGGGGAAATTGAAGATAATGGTATGCTTGATACCAATCTTAAAATGGCCATAGAAAATAAGGTTATTCTTGTTGTTGAGGATGAGGAAATTATACTTACAATAACAGCAGAAATGCTTGAAATGTTCGGATATACTATCTTAAAGTCTTCTACACCTGAAAAAGCTCTTCAAATCGCAGAAAAATATAATGGAAAAATTGATTTATTAATCACCGATATAATTATGCCTCACTGTAACGGACGCGATCTTGCAAATAAATTACTTGATTTGTATCCACACATGCGTTGTCTTTTTATGTCAGGATACACAGCAGATATCATTGGAAAAAGTGGTATTCTTGATAGTGAAATTGATTTCATTCAAAAGCCTTTTTCAATTGATATATTATCTAAAAAAATTAAAGAAATTTTCGACAGGTAAAGTGGGGGGGCGGGTATGAGAAAAAATGATGGTAGAATACGCTTGAAATCATCGTTTTTAATAATTGGTTTAGCTCTTATTATTATAACTTGGATAATAACTTTGAGTATTAGTATTGCAGATCGTACTATTGAAATAGATCATACAAAAAAAGAATCAAATAATCTGGTTATTGTTTTAGAAAAACATATTGGGGAAACTTTTTTACAGATTGAGAATTCACTTTTTTCATTAAGAAAAAGCCGGGAGTCAGGCATGAGTATTAATGAAATGAACCTGCTTCTGAATCAATTTGTAGCATCGCGACCTGATTTATTTAATCTATTATCAGTTATTGATCGGGATGGAAATGTTCAAGTTACCAATCAGATTGCTGGTACTCGAACGTATAGTGGAGACCGGCCTTTTTTTATATATCATAAAATACATCCTGACAGAAATCTACATATAGAAAAACCGGTACTGGGACGGGTAACCGGTAAATGGTATATTCCGGTTAGTGTGCGTCTTGAAAATAATAAAGGTGAATTCTCCGGTATTCTGTTAGCTTCGGTAAATCCCTGCTATTTTTCTAAATTGTTTCATAAAATCAATTTTGGAACCGAATCACTCATCTATCTCGGTGATTTCAATGGTATAATTTATAGCGGACTTCATAATGCAAAAGAAATCTCTTTGGATGATAAAAAACTTCGTGATGACCTTGCATTAGCTATTAAGGAAAAATCAGTATCAAAACTTTCAATAAGTAGTGGAAATGATGGTGTTAATAGAATTTGGACACATTCTATTATTAAAAATCGAAATATGTTGGTTTCTGTTGTTTTTTCTTTAAAAGAAAGTCTTCAGGGATACCGATATAGACTTTTATATATGATTCTGGTGCAAATTATTTTTTCTTTATTTATTTTCATTTTCTTTTTTATATTTAATAAATCGGTAGCTTCAATCGAAACGGCAAACAAAGAACTTGATTCTTTTTTTTCAACATCACTTGATTTATTATGTATCGCAGATTCAGACGGTAATTTTATACGGGTGAATAAACAGTGGGAACATATTTTAGGGTATAGTGTCGCCGATTTAGAAAAAAAGAAATTTCTTGAGTTTGTACACCCGGATGATATGGATGCAACTCTTACTATTTTGTCATCACTTAAAAAACAGGAACAGGTTCTTAATTTTACAAATCGATACCGGTGTAAAGATGGAGGTTATCGTTTTATTGAATGGCGATCTTCACCGCATGGAAATCTTATTTATGCAGCAGCAAGAGATATTACAGAACGAAAGAGAGTTGAAGATGAGCTATTAAAGGCAAAAGAAGAAGCAGAAGAAAATGAAACACGCTTTAAAGCATTGCACAATGCATCATTTGGCGGAATAACAATTCATGATAAAGGTATAATATTAGACTGTAATCAGGGGTTATCTGAAATAACCGGGTATTCAATAAATGAACTGATCGGAATGAATGGTTTGTTGTTAATCTCTGAAAAGACACGTGATATGGTAATGGATAATATAAAAGCAGGATATGAAAAACCATACGAAGCTATCGGAGTTCGAAAAAATGGTGAGGAATACCCTTTACGACTTGAGGCTCGTGAAATACCGTATCGGGGTAAAAGGGTACGAACTGTTGAGTTTAGAGATATTACCAATCAAAAAAAGGCTGAGGAAAAACTTCGTGAAACAAATGAAAAATTAAATGCTCTTTTTTCTTCAATGACTGAGATGGTTGTTTTGCATGATATAGTATTTGATGAAGATGGAGTTCCTGTAAATTATAGAATTACAGATTGTAATACTGCTTTCACAAAAATTACCGGTATTACTCGTGAAATTGCAGTTGGTACATTAGCAACTGATTTATACAAAACTTCCGAACCACCCTATTTTAAAGAATATCTTGCTGTTGCTATAAGCGGGGCTCCATATCATTATGACACCTATTTTCCGCCAATGGACAAACATTTTTCCATTTCTGTTGTTTCTCCGGGTATCAATAAATTTGCAACAATAACAACTGATATTACTTCATGGAAACAGATTCAGCAAATTATCGAGGCAAAAAATAAAGAGCTTGAACAAATCGTTTATGTTACATCACATGATCTGCGTTCACCGTTAGTAAATGTTGACGGATACAGCAGGGAACTTGAATATTCTATAGCAGATATTACAAATGGTATAAACGGGAGTGATGTAACTGAAGAGAAAATCAAGAAAATACTTGATGATATACTGCCCGATATGGGGAAAGCTCTGCATTATATACGAAATAGTACCCGGCAAATGGATGCACTTCTTAAAGGTTTATTAAAACTTTCACGAATTGGAAGGGCTGCACTTGATATTAAGGAAATAAATATGAATGATTTGATGGTCAAAGTAAAATCAAGCCTTGAATATCAGATTCAAAATATTAAAGCAGAAATTATTATTAATCAGTTGCCACCTTGTAAGGGCGATTTTATTCAAATAACTCAGGTTTTTTCAAATTTAATTGGTAATGCATTAAAATATTCCAGTAAGGAGCGATTACCGGTTATTACAATTTCCGGAAACGTAGAGCAATTTAGAGTAAAGTATTGTGTTGAAGATAACGGAATAGGTATTCCTGAAGATCAATGTGATATTATTTTTGAACTTTTTCATCGGCTTGATCCTCGTCAGACTGAAGGAGAAGGTCTCGGACTTACTATCGTAAAAAACATAGTTAACAGACTTGATGGTGTAATAAATGTTGAATCAAAACCGGGAATCGGAAGTAAATTTTTTATAACACTTCCGTTTATTGAGCCTAAGGAGGTAAAAAGTGAATGATAATGAAATAAAGAAAGGAGTTTCTGTCATGAATAAGGATGTAATATTATTAGTTGCTGATGATGATGAGGGGCATGCAGGACTTATTTGTAAAAATCTTGCCCGTGCAGGCATTGTTAATGAAATTATACGATTTAAAGACGGTCAGGAAATATTGGATTTTTTATTTTGTACTGGTGATAAAAACCACCGACAGTCGGGTAGTGCGTATATTTTGCTTCTTGATATCCGTATGCCTAAAGTGAGTGGAACCGATGTTCTAAAAAAGATAAAATCAGATAATGAATTAAAGAAAATGCCTGTTATTATGATTACAACAACTGATGATCCTCGCGAAGTAGAATTGTGTCATACAATCGGATGCAGTAATTATATAACGAAACCTGTTGAATATGATGATTTTGTTAATGCGGTTCGACAATTAGGTTTGTTTCTTTCAGTTGTCCAGGTTCCCAGTATAAATAGTGATGGTAATTAATAAAAGTAGTATACTGGATTTTATTTTTTTGATACATTGAGTATGTTTTGAAAATCAAAATTATTTATCCGGTAGAGAATATGATAGAGTTATATAAAAAATGTCAGTTATGTCCAATTAATTGTAATATAGACAGATCACTATCAAAAGGACGATGTCAGGAGAGTGATGTTCTTTCAATTGCAAATGTAATGCTGCATAATGGTGAAGAGCCTTGTATTTCATATGGTAACGGTTCAGGAACAATATTTTTTACAGGGTGCGGTTTGCGGTGTCCGTTCTGCCAGAATATGGAAATAAGTCAATCGGTTACCCGACGGAAATATTATTCAACAGAACAATTGATTGATGTAATTTTGAAACTGGAAGAACTTGGAGCTGTTAATATCAATTTTGTAACCCCGGATCATTTTATGCCTCATATAATTGAAGCAGTCCGATATCTCAAATCTCAGGGGTTTACACTACCTTTTATTTATAATTGCAGCGGGTATCAGTCAATTTCTCATTTAGAACAGGTTATCGATGATATTGATATTTTTTTAATTGATTATAAATTTGCAGATAAAAACGCGTCAGATATGTGTTTAAAAGTTACTGATTATCCGGCTGTTGCACAAAAGGCAATTAACTTTTTAATGAGAAATAAAGGTTCTCTGGTTGTAAATGAGTCAGGTCACGCCTCTTGTGGTGTGTTAATACGTCATCTTGTTATGCCGGGATTTAAAGAAAATTCAATTGAAATAATCAATGATTTATTTATTGATTACGGTTCTGGCATTTATGTAAGTCTTATGTCACAATATACCCCTCGATATGCTGATAAACAATATTCACATTTACAAAAGACTTTAGCACATTCAGATTATGCAGAAGTGATCGATTTAACTCAAACACTTGGTTTTAATAATGTCTATATTCAGAATATTGATAGTGAAAACGATCAGTATATACCTGAATTTAATTTAAAAAAAATGTTTGATTTCTGGTAAAATAAATATATTATTTGTACTATTGATTTTTTTTTTATATAATTCAATAGAGGTATAAAAAATGTATTTTAATAGTTATTCAGTAATAATTTTTTTTATTTCTATTTTACTGTCCGGTATTTTTTTAGCATTTTTTAGACGTAAAGAAACTAAAGGTGTTATTTTTATTTCTTTATTAATTTTATCAATGTGCATATATACCATTTGCTATGCATTTCAATTGTTATCCATCAATGAGAAAGTGCTGATTATTTTTTTTACCATTGGACACTTCGTATATAATTTTTCACCGTTATTATTTCTAATGTTTTCATTGAAATATTGTGAAAAGAAAATAAACACAATGGTTCTTCTCATTCTGATTTTTATCCCTCTGATAACTGATTCATTACTTATTTTTAATAATCCCTTTTCTCTGTTATATAAGTCATTTGCAATAAGTTCAATTAAAAGTACTGTTCTGGTAGTTTATCAATCAGGAATATGGGATTGGGTTCAACAAATTTATTCATTTTCAATTTTTATTGCAGTTTTTATTATCATGATTAATAAATATCGAAATGTTGCATTATGTTATAAAAAACAAATATTTGTTGTGCTTTTTGGCAGTGTTTTTCCAATAATCGGTCATACTGTCTTTCATTTATCAGCAATCGGTGTAATAGAAAATACTTTTAATTTTTTACCATATTTATTTTTATTTACAACGTTTATTGCATATATCGGGTTAACTCAATTTAAACTATTTTATTTCTCACCGGTTGTTCGTGAAGTAATATTTGATTTAATGTCTGAAGCTGTTATAGTTATTGATAAACAAAATTTTGTTGTTGATATTAATAACGCCGGATTAAAATTATTGAATATAAAATCGGATATGATTGGAGAAAATGCAAAGGATGTGATTTCTTTTTGGTCTGAAATTGAACCTAAGATAACAGAAAATACGAGTTATGATGTTATTCTTTTTACTGAAGAGAAAGAATACAGTTTTATAACTCATGAAATTATTATTTCAAGAATTGAATTATTGAAAGTATTTAATGGTTATATTTTAATCGTTAGAGATGTAACAGAAAATCAGAGATTACATGATATAGAGGAAAATAACAGAAAACTCGAATCTATCGGAATTTTAGCTGCAGGAATTGCTCATGATTTTAATAATCTTTTAGCTAGTATATTTGGTTCTATAGAATTAGCAAAAATTGAGAATGCTAATTCCCTTGTTAATGATTATTTGTTGCAGGCAATTAACAATATTGATAGAGCAAGAACACTAACCGAAAAATTATTAACCTTTTCTAAAGGAGGTGAACCTATAACAAAACCGGAAAAGATTGCTGATTTTATTATTCAAAGGGTTAATTATGCACTTAGTTCTACTTCAATAAATGTAAAATATACAATTCCTGACGGAATTTGGTATATTAATTATGATAAAATACAAATATCCCAAGTTCTTGATAATATTGTATTAAATAGTATTCAGGCAATGCCAATGGGTGGGGATATATCTGTTTTTTTAACCAATGTGGTTATTTCCAATAAAGAACATCCAAATGTGGAGTCGGGTTATTATGTAAAAATATCTGTTATTGATACAGGTATCGGTATACCAAAAAATATTATCAATTTCATTTTTGATCCATTTTTTACAACAAAGTCAAAAGGTCAGGGGCTCGGGCTGGCAACCTGTCATTCAATAATTAATCGTCATAAAGGCACTATTGAAGTGGAATCAGAGCAAGGTGTCGGAACAGCATTTCATATATATTTACCGGCGATAATAGATTTATAACGGGCACCTCTAATAAAAAGGCACCCGGATAAAAAAAGAAAGAAAAGTTTTTTAAGTTCGATACATTATTATACTATAATAAATCTTTTCCGGTTAATAACTTCTAAGAGTTTCCACCACAGATGCACCCGACGAACAAGACCTGGTCACAGAGTCGCAGCATTTCGGGATACCGAATTACTGTAGTTGCCCGGTCATGCAACCTGGGGCTTTGCCTTAAGCAAAGATTTTGCAGTACCCTGCAAAATGCCGGGAGGCACCCGCTTTGCTGGAGGGCACAGAGTTTTTTCGTATTTTTTTTATCTCCTCTCCGTGCCCTTTGTATCTCTGTGGTAGAAAAATCCTAGAAAATTTCCCATATAAAGAGACGGTGTTTTTTATGGTTTTTCAGAAGAGGCTCTTGCAAAAATCAAGATTACTTGATGAAAAAAAGGGTACTTTTTTTATGCTTCCGCAACATGTGATATAATCGCATTATAGGTAGCTTCTTGCAAAAATTCGAGATAAAAAGAGTATTTTTGCAAGAAGCTCAGAAGAATTTTTATTTTTTGCCGAAAACATCATCTAACGATAATTTTGAAGTCACATTATTTTTTTCTTCTAATTTTCTCACTTTTGCAGGTAACCATTTTTTATTAAAATCATCTGATAATTTAAATATATCATCTTCAGAATAAGAAGCGGGTATTTTTACTGCAAGTGTATAGTTTAGTTTTTCAAACCCGTTGCGCATTACAAAAATCGGATCTGATATTGTTAATGCAAAATGTCGTGTGTATATTAATAATATTGCTAAAACGAGCAAAATGATGAGAACAAAATTATACACTGTATTGGTAGACTCAAATATTCTTATACTATTTAAATAATAATTAATGCTTACATCCGGGTTTGATTTGGGTGTTATGTGATAAATAACATCATTATTATGTTTTGAAATATAGTCTGATTCATAATCAGTAAATTTATTGGTTTTAAATATTTCTTTTTGTTTAAATTGGATACTGAGGATCTCAGGGTAATCGGCTGTTATTATTTTAATTGTTGATTCTAAATTTTCGTTTTTTTCAAACAGTAAACCTACGGCTTCGGTTGTTCGCTTATATTCTTTTATAACATCATTCGCCGGTGAATTTGCAAAATTGAGTTGTTGTAACAGATTACTTGCAAAACTATATGAAATTACAATAAGAATTATCATCGTTAATATATAGTTCACATGTCTTTGAGCCATTTTTGAATCTGTATTTTTAATTGCACCAAAAATCTTCAACACTCGAAGTAATCGTAAGATTCGAGCAACCCGTACAGCTTTAATAAGTTTTATCATACTGAATGTAGTTAACGATGCGACTCCTGCTGTTTGTATATCCATTACACTGACTAACAGATAGGGACCTGAAACGAGTAGAAGAAGTGGAATTGATGCCAGAAAGTCAATCCAGCCACCTCTTTTTAGAAAATAATGCGCTGCTTCTTTCTTTATGATTGCATTTATCAGTCTTGAAAAAAATTCTATAGTAAAGTAGAAATCAAAGATGAACGCAGATAATTTAATTAAGTGAAGTGATTGATAACTGCCACCGATCACTATTGAAAAATCTTCAAGAAATGTTTGAATTATAACCAACATAATCATTAATGTCGTTAATCCCTCAAGGAATGCAATAAAACTGTTATTTTTTTTATCCATGTAAACTCCTGTGTATAGCCAAGAAAATAATCATAAGTGATTGTGTTACTATAATTGAAAAAATATTTTTTTTCAATTAGATTAAAGAAATTATGAAAAAAATAAAGAAAAATATTGACAGATAAAATACCAATATATTATAACACTTTTATTAAAGGTGTTAATTTATGAATATACATACATTGTGTAATACATTTTTTTGGCAAATCAAATCAGTAGCAGCATATTTTTATTATTTTTTTCAGATATGCTAAGTAGATGATTTGCACAGCAAAAGGCAGGTTTTCTATTTTAGCAAAAATAGAAAACCTGCCTTTTTTATTAAAAAATAAAGGGGGCAGGTTGCAAAAGTAACCGCCTCTTTTTTTTATATAACAATTTGAAAGGAGAACTTTATGGTTGGAAAACAAATTAGATTGGAACGAATTATTAATAGGGATACAGGTAATGCTGTTATTGTACCGTTAGATCATGGTTTTACAATGGGACCGATACCGGGGTTAATCAATGTACGGGAAACTATTGAAAAGATAGCATTGGGCGGGGCAAATTCTGTAATTCTTCATAAAGGTAATGTAACTGCAGGTCATAGAGGCACAGGTTCCGATGTAGGTTTAATTGTTCATTTATCAGGCTCGACAAGTTTAGCACCTAATTCTTCCAGTAAAGTGCTTGTATGTACTATTGAAGAGGCAATTAAACTCGGGGCTGACGGTGTATCAATTCATGTTAATCTTGGTGCTGATCAGGAACCTGAAATGCTTAAAGATTTTGGTTTAGTTGGTAAAACCTGCTCAGAATGGGGTATTCCATTAATTGCGATGATGTATACGCGAGGAAGTAAAATACAAAATGAATATGAAGAGAAATATGTAAAAATTGCAGCTAGAGTTGCCAGTGAAATGGGAGCTGATATGGTAAAAGTATCATTTACCGGTTCAGAAGAGTCATTTGCCCGGGTTGTTGAGGGATGCAGCATTCCTGTTTTGATAGCCGGTGGTGAAAAAGCAGAATCAACAAAAGATGTTTTAAAAAATGTTAAAATGGCTATGAATGCCGGTGGACGAGGCGTTTCAATAGGTAGAAATGTTTTTCAACATGAAGATCCTTCTTTGTTGTGTAAAGCAGTTTCAATGATAGTGAATAATAATGCGTCTGTTGATGAGGCAATGATGATTATGGGAGTACATAAATGAAAAAAGTATATCTTGAAGTTGTAGAATGGAATAAATCACTGGTAACTGATGCAATTGAAAATGGTGTTGATGCTTTTTTTACCAATAATGCAGAAATTAAAAAAAATATTAGTGAATTAGCAAAGGTTGATGTGTATCTTATTGATGATTTACCAGATCATATTAATTTTTTCACCCTTGATTCGAAGGATGCAGAAATAAAAGCTGCCGGTATGCCGGGAAATATTGAATTGATTATAAAAACATCCGGCTGGACAATAATTCCTTATGAAAATCTAATAGCAGTAAGAGAAAATATTCTTGCGACTGTTTCATCTGTAGATGATGCTATAGAATCAATCGGGATTCTTGAAAAAGGTGTAACAGGGGTGTATGTTTCAAATTGTGATTCTGAATGTATGATTAATATTTTAAAAACAGTAAAATCAAAAAAATCAAATATGGCATTAACAGTTGGAGAAATACTTTCTGTTGAAAAGTTAAATATTGGTGATCGGGTTTGTATTGATACGATTAGTTCAATGAAAGACGGCGAAGGAATGTTAGTCGGTGATTACTCTAATGGAATGCTTCTTGTTAATTCAGAATCAGTTGATAATCCTTATGTCGCTTCAAGGCCTTTTAGAGTAAATGCCGGTGCAGTACATTGTTATGTTATGACTCCGGGTAATAGAACAAAATATCTGTCTGATTTACGAAGTGGTGATGATGTATTAATTGTTAATAGCAAAGGTGAGTGTTATACCTCGGTTATCGGCCGGATTAAACAGGAAAAAAGACCTATGCTTAGAATTGTCATAAAAGGAAATGTTAAAGATTTTAGTGTTGTATTACAAAATGCTGAAACGATTCGTGTTGTAACAGATAATGGCAGTTCAAAGTCAGTCGTAGAATTAAAAACCGGGGACAAGGTTACTATTTTTGAAGAAGTCGGCGGAAGACATTTTGGACATAAAATTACTGAAACAATTGATGAGAAATAAAGTTTGGCAAATGATTAATTGGTAGGGCCTCTTGCAAAAATACTTTTCTTTTCTCGAATTTTTGCAAGAGGCTATTTATATCACCTTCAATATAATAATGTAGATTGATTTAAATTAAAAATAGTATTTTTGTATCGAAACCTTAATATTATGATTAAAAATATCGACAATCAAAAGGGAGTCTGTCAAGAAATTAGATTTTTTTTTCAGTATATACTTTAACTGTTTGTGATTTTTGTTTAATCGGGGGCAATTGTGGATACTATCAGATTGAAATTTATAATACCTGCATTTATTTCACTATTCGTGATTATTGCTTCATTATATATTCCTCATGTTTTTTTGTATGATAATAATACTTTATTTTCATTTCTTCATCTTGACACGCTTGTCGAAAATGGGCAGCAAAATAAAGGTGTAAGAAAGTATTTTTCATTACTCCAGGATAAAGAGTTGGATTTAGGCGAGTTTATTGATCTGCTCTATTTTTTTTCATCGATGGATCCTGCATTAATTGTGTATGATAGAACTAATTCTTCTTTTTTCTCTGATAGAATGACGACTGATACTATGAATGATTTTATTAAAAATAATAATAAAGTTATTACAACTTCAAAATCGTCATCATTAAAAGGAATGGGAATTATTCGTGGTAATTACTTACATAATGATTTAATTTTAAATAATTTTGTATATTTACAAACAAAAAATTCCTTTAATCTATCTAATTCCATGGGCGATATTTTGTTATTTCCTGATCAGTTTATCATTCCTCCATATAAAAACTCTTTGTATACGAATGATATTGCTAATGGAAATGTTGATATTCTTTATAAAATGGGGAAACGGTATGCTTTCACACTTCCATTTTTGATTTATTTAAAACTTACTGACATTTCTCAATTAGAACGATTAAAATTTGAAGAAACATCAGTGAAAATAGGTCCTAATACATTATATTATGATGAACGCGGACGAATTTCATTTAATCATAAGAAGTCAATTATTGTACCGGTCACATTAACTAAATTATCTGACTTTGGAGATGTATTAGAAAAAAGAACTGAATTAATTAAGACACTGTATACATTAGGAATAATAAAAAATAAAGATAGCAGTATAAATTCTTATTTGGATGATGAATCAGTAATTGATACAATTTATAATATACCTGAATTCACTAACACAGAAAAAAATGCATTATTAACTTCTGCAAAACGACTTGCATCAGAATGGAAAAGTTTTAAACAGATTTATAAAAATCAATTAGGTGAAAGTATTATTTTTATTTCAAGGCAGAATAAAACCGGCTGGATTTCTAAAACACTCAGTGATGTGTATATTTTAGAAAAAAAAGATCAATTGAAAAGAATCATTTATACATTTTCTTTTCTTATTAGTGTTCTCTTTTTTCTGTTATGTTTTTTATTTGTCTTTTATATAAGAACATTACTGAGTGTATTGTTTAGCATAACTATCATCATCATTAATCTAATACTTTATTTTTTTGCAATAAATTATTTAAAATACGATTATCCGGTTTTTATAACAATTATTTTTTGTATTACCGGTACTTTTTTCGGGCTTTTTTATAAGCAATTATATTTTTTGGTATGGTATAAAGAAGTTTCCCGGGTTCTTGGCCAGAATATTTCAAATGAATATAAAAAAAATATTGCTTGTGCATTTAAAAATAATGAAACTGACTTTAGTTCCGGTTTTAGAATTGCTTCCTTTATGAATGTTGATATATCAGGGATTTTAGAATATGAAAAAAATGATACAAATTTTATATATGATGGAAAAGTTTTACAGGATATTGAGTTTTTAATTAAGTCAAAAAATGGTGTCATTAATTCAATAACACCATCATGCGTATCTTCTTATTTTGGTGTCCCTTTACGAACTGAAAATGCTGAATATATATCAAATAATTTAGATGCAGCGAAAACTATTGTTACTTTTTTTGAAAAAGATACCTCTGTATCTGATACTTTAAAAATTGCTATTCATGTTAAAAATGAATATTTTGATTTATTACAAACTGAAGACGTTGTAAGGTATAGAAATATTGGTTCATCAATTAATATTTTAATTGGTATGAAAGTAATAGCATCCCGTTTTGAATGTAAAATTCTCATTAGTGCCTCTGTTGTAAAATTATCATCCGAATCATTAAAAGTCAGAATGCTTGATCGGGTGAGAATAAAAGGACACGAGAGAGTAGAGCGTTTTTTTGAATATTTTACTGATGAAGACTATAAAGAAAAAGAAAAAATAATTGATTATTTCCATGCCGGATTAAAGTTGTTTGAATTAAAAATGTGGGATGATTCATCATATTATTTCAGACAATGTTTAAAATTAGACCCGGAAGATGTTCCATCAAAAATATATTTAAAACGATGCAAGGATTTTATCTATGTTGCACCAGATGAAGATTGGGATGGGGTGTATGAGGTCGAATAAATAAATGCCACCTGCTAAAAAAACCGGTAAAACAGTAAAGAGACCTGTTAAAAGAAAAAAAAAGAATACCGGGAAATCATCAATCATAATTTTATCTTTTTTTGCTTTCTTCTTAATGACTTTATCAGTAATAATTTATTATACACTGGTCATTTTTCCTGATCAATTAACAAAAGAAATAAAAAAGAATATTGTCGAAATCTATAAACCGGAGAGTATTAAAGATTCAGGCGGTGTGCTGGTAATGAAATTGACTGGAAAACCTGAAATTACTATTCAAAAGAAAATTTATCAGAAAATTTTAAATAAATATGGATTAGAAGTCTTTTTCGAAAAAATAAATGGAAGTGATGATAGAGGAATTAATAAATTAACTTTTTTTAAAGGAAATAATCGATTTAACGAACCGGGTGAAGTGTATATTTATTGGAATGTGGCAAAGAAAAATATTATTATAGAACAAAAGACCGTAAAAGAGCGGGTTTATAGCCCTAAAAGGGATGAAAAGCAATTACAGGCAATTAAAAAGATTAAATATCAGGAACCAGCTCCGGTTAAGAAAGAAAATAAAAAACTTGTACATACAAAAGCAGAAAATCCCCGTAAAAACGTCGAAAAAAAAATAATAATAGCACCTTCAAACATTGAGAAACCTCAATTGGTAAAAAAATCAAAAATTTGTATTGTTATTGATGATGCGGGGTATCAATATGAGAAAGCCTCCTTATTTTTTGAAAGTGGGTTAAACATAACATACGCACTAATTCCGGGATTAAATGCAAGTAAACAACATTATACAACTATAACAAATCATGGGCATGATCTAATTTTGCATATTCCGATGGAGCCTGAGAAAGGCAGGGATTTTGTAGAAAAAGAAGCTGTTTTAACAACGATGAGTGATAATGAAATAAATGTTTTAATCAACAGATTTTTTAATGAGTACCCGAAAGCTCTTGGTGCAAATAATCACATGGGCTCAAAAGCTGTTAAAGATGCACGGGTCATGAATTCTGCAATTTCCGTAATTAAAAAAAGAGATTTATTCTGGCTTGATTCCTTAACATCACCGGGATCAGTTGCAGATGAAGTTGCATCAATTCAAGGTGTCCCATATCTGTCAAGAGATGTTTTTTTAGACAATGAAAATTCTGAAAAATATATTAACGACGCAATGGTTACATTGATTAAAATTGCAAAGAGAAGAGGATATGCAATAGGAATCGGGCATTTACAAAGTGATGTTTTAATAAAAGTTCTGAAAGAATATTATTCGAGAAGTAACGAATTATCAATAGAGTTTGTTGGTATACATTCTATTATCAATTGAGCTTCTTGCAAAAATAATTGTCTTTTTACTATCGCTTAATTGACAAATGAATAATTTAATGATAAAAATTATAATCCTGATAATGCACCGTTAATAAAACGGATTGATTTAATAAAATATAAAAATAAATAAGGAAATGGTATGCCGGAAAATAAAGGAACTAATGAAAAACAGACTAAAAAAGAAGTTTTTGTTCATAAAAACATCTTTATTTACATTGTAATAGGCTTAATAATTCTAACTTTTGTTATAAGTAGTGGTGTCGTACCGGGTTTTTTTGATTTTATTAGCGAGATAACAACTAAAGCGGATAAGAATACTGATGGAACAATATCTATTGAACGATTAGCACAAACTCCTGCTAATCAGGGTAATTCTAATGCTTTTATTGGTAAAGTACTTGGTAAGAAGATTCAATTTGGTCGTGATGACGATTTTAATAGAAAATATGACAGTATTATAAATAATAAAAATTTTAACGGTTATCAAAAATACCAGTACTTGAAAATGGTTTTTGATAGTGAAATTGAAAAAATAATCGGTATGTTCAGTGCTCAAAAAATGGGTATTACTGTATCAAATGCAAATATTTTAAAAATAATTGCTAAAAGAAGTTATACTGATGAATCAGGAGCTATTAATTATACTGCTCTTAAAAGAGATTTAAATAAAATTAATCAGGGACATTCTGAAGAAGTTCGTGCAGAGTTGTTACTTGAGAATTATGAATATGATTATTTCCTTAACCTGCCTGTTGGATATGATGAAGTTAAATATCAATATATGGTTGATAATTCAACAGTAAAGATTAAATATTTTGAGATTAAAAATGATGATATATCTTTGGATAAAATTGATCAGTTTGCAAAGTTAAATGATGAAAAGTTTAAACAATATAAAATCAGTAAAATTATTTTCTCAGAATCAAATAAAAAAGATGCTGAGGCAGCTTTGATTTCATTGATAAATCAACCTGCACAATTTAATGAAGTTGCGTCAAAATTAAGAGTTGATAATAAAATTATCAATGTTTTAAATAATTCAGAGTATTATTTTCTCAGTGATTATGATATCGAAATTGCAACAGCTTTAAAAGATACGCAAATCGGTGCGATTGCAAATAAAATTGTAAAAGAACCAAATATTGGTTATGTTATAGTAAAACTGGAAGATGTAAAATCTGTTGATATTACAAATCAAACGTCATTGGAAAAGGTTAAAGCAGATTATGTTCTTGAAAACAAAGCTATTGTAGAACTTGATGCTAAGAAAAAAGCTGATGATATACATAAAGCATTATTGGATAATAAGAATATTGATACGTTAGCAGTTACAACCGGAATTAAACTTGAATCTCCTGAAACCGAATTTAAAGTTACTGATCAAATATTCTCATCATTAAGTAGAGAAAATGACAATGATTTAGCTTTTATGATGTCGATATTTGGAAAAGATGCAAAATCTACTCTATCACCTTATAAATTTGACAATGGGTTTATTGTGGTTTATGTAGAAAGTAAAAAAATGGCTGATGTTGAACAATTAAGTTCTTCGTATGAACAATTGGAAAAGAAAATTTCAGCAGATAAAAGTAATGGTTTGAAATTTGATTTTTATGCTGAGAAAAAGAAAGAGTATAAAGTTGTCGATAATTTTAAATATGTCTTTAAGATTCAGGACTTTTTACAATAAGAAGGAATCAATGACAAATGATTTGAATAATGGAGCTGCCGCAGGCGGCTCTTTTTTTTCAGTTACTTATGAAATCGCACGAAGCGGTTATGAAACACTGCTCATTAATGGAAAGTATATTCACTCTAAATTTAAACCTGAAACCGATAGTGAGAATATAGTATTTCCGGGTACTTGTATTATTGCAATATATGGTTTAGGGTTAGCCTACCATGTTAACAATATAGCTATTTCAAATCCAGATTCAATTATAATTGTGTATGAACCATTATTAGATGTATTTAACCATACTAAAGAATTACTTAAACAATTTCCGGCCGGTAAAAATGTCTTTATAATTAATAATTTTGATACAAATTATATTCTTGATTTATTAGATTCTGTTTTTCCCTATTCATTTTTGCGATTAAAAACATATACTCATATAGGTTATAGAAATATTAATACTGAATGTGAGACAATATTTTTTGAAAACATATCAAAGGCTTACAAAACAATAGTTCAGAATATAATGACCGAAGCGAATTTCATACCATTATGGTTTAAAAATACAGTTTATAATTTCAGTTTTTTAAAAAAGAGTAGTATTGTAACTATAACACATAGTTGTAATCAGGATGATATTGCAGTCATTTGCGGTGCAGGACCGACTTTGGATGATTCTATATCATTTTTGCGTTATTATCGTGAAAAATTAACAATTTTTGCAACCGATACTGCATTATTGCCACTAAGTGAAGCCGGGATTGTACCTGATGTTGTTGTCTGTTTAGATGGACAGCAGTGGTCAATTGAAGATTTTGTAACTCAATTCAGTTCAGATACAGTTTTTTTATTTGATATTCTTGGGTTGCCTGCTATTCAGCATTATAATGAAAATATTGTATACACTTCACATTCATATAAGAAAAATTCATTCCAGGACTGGATGTTTAAAAGTATTAATTGCAAATCAGGTTTAATAAATACCGGTGGAACTGTCACTGATTATTGTCTTGATATTGCTGTTAAAGCCGGTTTTAAGAATATTGTATTTGCAGGATATGATATGTCATTTCCCGGGAACAAAACTCATGCAAGGGGAACACCCTATCATAAAAGAGTAGTTAATAATTCGAACTATTTTTTAACCATATCAGATCAATTCTTAAAAAGCATTTCACAAAGAAACCCGGTTTATGAAAAGAATAACTCTGGTAAATTACTTTTCACCGATTTTGTAATGAGTAATTACAGATCGTATCTTGAAAACTACATTGCAATGTTTAAGGATATCCATTTTTATTCAGCTTCCGATGAAGCTGTTCGTATTGAGGGAGTGACTTATATAAACCCCGATGATTTCTTTTCTTCTGTTAGTTCTGTTAAGCGTGTAATGTGCTATGAAAAGATAGCGATAAATTCAGGTGACATTTCTATACTTTTTGAAAAGTTATCCGCTTCTTTATTTATCTATTCAACAAAATTATCAGATATTTTAAATAGTATTAATTGGGATAGTTTAACTAATGAATTACTTGCATCTATAAATTCATTGATGGATGAAATATTCACCCTCTATCCATTTTTAAATAGTTTTAATATCATGACCGATATTATTTTAGATGGAAAAGGAATTGATTGTTTATCAGTGTTATATGCAAAACATAAATCATTCCGGTTATTGCAGTCAATTTACTTTGTTATAAGAACATTACAAAAAGCAGCCAATCGATAGGGGAGTATATGCTTCGAGTTGAAAGTGTTGAAGATACAATTTCTATAATAATTGATAATTTCTCAGATTATACTATTGCCTCTGAATTGATTGAATTAAATCATTCATCAGGTAGAGTAGTGACTTCCGACATATATTCAAATTATAATATACCGGATTTTGACCGTTCAACTGTTGACGGTTATTCAATAGTTGCATCAGATTCTTTCGGGACTTCTGATTCAATACCTGCAGAATTTAAAGTTGTTGGTTCTGTTGCAATGGGTGACATTTCTCACTGTGTCGTAGAGTCAGGAAAGGCAGTCTATACACCAACCGGTGCTTCTATTCCTGATGGGGCGGATGGTGTTGTTATGATAGAATATGCTGATGAGTTAAGTAACAATGTAATACTTGTTAATAAATCAATTTCACCCGGTGAAAACATTATAAAAACCGGGTCTGATATAAAAAAGGGAAGTCTTGTTGTAAAACAGGGGACTGTATTAAAATCAATTCATTTAGGACTTTTAGCATCAATCGGTGTATCGCGTGTTGAGGTACGAAAGAAAATTAAAGCCGGTATTATTATTACAGGGGATGAAATCATTTCTCCTGAATGTGAGTTAAAAAAAGGTCAGATACGAAATAGTAACGGTTATTTTTTATACGGTGCATTAATTGAAATGGGAGTTGAACCTGTTAATTATGGAATTATTGAAGATAATTATGATTCAATTTTGACTCTTGTTCAAGCAGCATTAGAAAATTGTGATATGGTAATTCTAACCGGTGGGAGTTCAGTCGGTTTGCAGGATCATACAAGTAAAGTAATTGATGCATTAGGGACTCCCGGAGTGCTTGTCCATGGTATATCAGTCAAACCGGGTAAACCGACAATTATTGGAAAATCAAAAGGTAAACCTGTTATCGGATTACCCGGTCATCCTGCTGCAGTTGTTACAATAACCAATTATTTTGTGAGAAAAATAATCGACGTCATGCAATCAAATACAACCATCCCGCAATCAATTCATGCATGTATGGGGATAAATTATGGTTCAAACAACGGGAGAGCGGAGTTTCTTCCTGTTCAGTTACAAGTGATCGATAATCAGACTATTGCATATCCCATAACGGGAAGATCATTTCAATTATTTAATCTTGCACAATCTGATGGTTTTATTGTAATACCTTCAGATTGTGAGGGTTTAGCACAAGGTGCTGAGGTTACTGTTTATGCAATTTAAATATCTTGATAACAAACCATTAGAAACTGCTTTATCAGAATACATATCTTTATTACAGGATACACAGAGTGTAAAAACAGAAGTAATTCCGGTTAAAAACTCATTACATAGATTTACTTCACAAGCAGTGTATGCCACGACTTCATCACCTGATTATTATGCTGCGGCAATGGATGGGATTGCATTGCGATCATCAATTACTTTTGGTGTTAATGAAACTTCTCCAAAAATTCTCGAGATTGAAAAAGATTTTGTAATTATTGACACCGGTGATTGCGTTCCTGAATGGTGTGATGCGGTTATAATGATGGAAGATGTCCAGTATATAGATTCCCGTTTTGTGAAAATTGTAAATAGTGCGTATCCGTTTCAACATATCAGACAAATTGGTGAAGATATTTGTTCAGGTGAAATGATTATTTCATCATTTCGATTGATTACACCATCGACAATCGGAGCATTACTTGCAGGCGGTGTGGAATATGTTGACGTTGTTGTGAAACCGGTTGTTTCTATCATTCCAACAGGGGATGAGATTGTTGATATCGCAGACAAAATATCCCATAAAGGGAAAATCAAAGAATTTAACTCAGCTATTTTTTCAGCATATATTAATGAATGGGGCGGTGAATGTATTGTCTATCCGATTATTCCTGATTCTATAGAATTGATACGAAATGCTTTAACAGATGCTCTTACAAAAAGTGATATTGTCCTTATAAATGCAGGTTCATCAGCAGGAAGGGATGATTACACTTCAACGGTGATTAGTGAATGCGGCAGTGTCATAACTCATGGTATATCGATAAAGCCGGGTAAACCGGTAATTCTTGGAATTGCCGGTAATAAAAGTGTTATTGGAATCCCGGGATATCCTGTTTCCGGTGTCATTATTATGAATACCATTGTTAGAAAGGTCATTGAGTTATGGGGAAAAATCTATAGAGAGTCTGAAATGTCAATTAATGCACGTTTATCAAAACGATTAGTTTCATCTTTGAAATATAAAGAATTTATCCGGGTAAAACTGGGGCGTATTAATGAGCAATTAATTGCATTACCGCTTACTTCCGGTGCCGGTATAATAACCTCATATATGCGTGCTGATGGTATTGTTACCATTGATAAAAATCTTGAAGGCATTGAAGCAGGATCGACTGTTGTCGTAAATCTTTTAAAACCGCTTTCTGAAATAGAGAAAAATATTATTATTACCGGTAGTCATGATCCGATGATTGATGAAATTGATGATATATTACAATGCAACAAAACTGCTTATTCATTAAGTTCAACGCATGTCGGCAGTATGGGCGGGATTTATGCAATGAAACGGGGTGAATGTCATATAGCAGGTATTCATTTACTGGATACTGAAACGGGCGAATATAATACACGTTATGTGAAAACATATTGTTCTGAAGTTGATTGCACCATTATAAAGGGGTTTAAAAGAGTTCAGGGAATTATTGTTGCAAAAGATTCGCGTTTTTCTATTACATCAATTGCAGATTTAGTTAATCATGATATTCGATTTGTTAATCGCCAGAAAGGTGCGGGGACACGAATACTTTTTGATCATCTGTTAAAAAAATATTCGATAGCACCGGATATGATAAACGGGTATGGTAGAGAGGAATTTACCCATATCTCAGTAGCTCAACAAATTGCTTCTGGTGGCGCTGATGCCGGTCTTGGAGTTTTTTCTGCTGCAAAAATGTATGATTTAGACTTTATTCCCCTGTGTGAGGAAGAGTATGATTTTGTTGTTCAATCACAGTTTTTCAATTCTAAAGGCTGGGCTGTTTTTGAAGAGGCAATTAACTCTGTGGTGTTTAAAAAAAGAATGGAGCAGGCCGGGGGGTATGTTTAGGGAACGTGGAATTATATTATAAGAGGTAAAACATGAGTCGTTGTTTAAACATAATGTATTTCATAATTTTTTTAATAACCGGCTGTTATTCTAAAGCGGAAGTGAAAAATAGAAACGGTATTTTTACAGATTCTGCTTTCGAAGAAGTTGTTACCCGTGCATTAGATATGAATGCAGAAGATATTCGATTAGAAGATTTAGAAACTATAACAAAACTTGGCTTTTCAAATCCAAATTTATTTTGGATAATAAAAAATATTGAAGGTATTCAATATATGAAAAATCTTAAATATTTGATGATATTTGATACTAAAATATCTGATATAACACCAATTTCAGGTTTGACTCACATAGAAAATCTTTGTTTAACAGGAAATTCGATTGAAGATATAGAGCCTATTGGAAACTTAGTTAAGATTAAATACTTAAATATCAGCTATAATTTCATTAAAGATTTATCTCCAATTTATAGTTTGATAGATTTAGAAAAAATAAATGCTAGTCGTAACAAGATAGATAAAATTCCTGATTTAAGCCTTTGCAATAAATTGATACATATTAATATTATTTCAAATGAAATCTCAGATGGGACGCCTCTTGTAAAAGCAATTAATTTATCTGAAATTTATCTTGAGTCTAATTTAATTGAGGATTATGAGTGGATTTTTGAACTTAATGAACTGATGAATTTAGATGTTGGTCGTAATCCAGTTAAAAACAAAGAAAAATTATTAAAGTCTCATATAAAAATTTGGTTTGATTAAATAGAAGAAATATTTTATCCCAACAAGGGATCGGGAGATGGTATTTTACACAAGAGTATATTTTTATATATAAACCATAGGAGAAGGAAGATGAATCAAATAGTAAGTTTTAGCATGATACTATTAATAAGTATAATGTCTTGTAAATCAACTCCAAAGTATGAACTAATGCCTGATACTTTAAAAAAAGATAATGAATTAAGAAAAGAATTGGGGCTTTTGGTTATAAATAAATTTTATGATGTTTTTATTGTGGAATTTCCTAAAAAAGTAATCACTAAGGAATTTCCATCAGCATATCGAAGATCGTGGCTTATTTTTAAAAAGGATAAAGTAACAATATCTAAAGTTGAATATCGCGATTCTAATAGAAATATTTTGAGCGACAAAGATTTGTATGTGAGTGGCAATATATATATATCACCGTATCCTGATATTAGTGCTACTGATGAATATTTTTCAGTAATATATAATTATACAACAAAAACCTACAGATTGGGTTATGGCGGGATGGATAGAGAAATAGTTGCATGGTTTAATGAATACGAGTATAATGAGTGGAATTATGTTGTTCATGAAAGTAAACCAGTATTTTGCAATTTTGAAACAAAAGATAAATCAATTGTTTTAGAATTGACTAATAAAATAAAGAATAAATGGGGGGGGGGATTTTATAAGGTATTGAAGGACTTATTTTGAGTGAAATATGAACAAAGTTATAAAAATATAACAGATCCTTGATTAGTTGAGATTAACATGGAAAGTGAAGACAGTGTTCGTTATTAAGTCTGGATTTGGTGAAAATCTTCCAGATAATTACAAGGATGAGATACTTCTTTTTGATACTTTCGAAGAGTTTGAAGCTAAATTAAAAGAGATTGGCATAACCGAGTACAAACTTGATGATGTAGAAGAGCTTTATGATTTGTTATATAAAGATGGAAGGTGCTATTGGTTTCCAGATGGTGTATCACGGAAAAACAAGAGAAAATGGAATATATTTAAAAAAAAATAAACTAATATAAAAAAGGAGAAAACATGAAAAAAACATAAATAGCTGTTTTCAGCCCGGTTTTAAGTCATTAACAAGATATTTTCCAGTTTAACCCAAAATTAAAATGTCTATGAACCAGTTCAGCAATTTTTGTGATAATAGCCGAGTCGACGTAGAATCGGTTCGCTAGCTAAAGGTTAATTAATCTGTAAGAACAAAAAATTCTATTTAATTCTTCTGCATTTTTTTTATTTCCTCAATTGGCAGTTTAGTCAAACGACTGATTGTTTCAAAATCAAACCCCTCTAAAATCATTACTCGTACAATTTCTTTCTCTCTTTCAATTTTGCCTTGTTCTATTCCTTGTTCTATTCCTTCAACTTTTCCATCATCAAATGCAGTATCAACTGCACTTTTTATATCCCAATATTGAAGTAAACTTTTCTCATAGGCTTCGTGCTGTTCTTTATTTAAGGCTGCAATTTCTGCTATTTTAAAACCTTTTTCAAAAACAGCTTCTTTCAATATTCCAGGTACATCTTTAAATTCAATTAAATTCTTTAAGAAATAAAGCCATTTTTCAAAATGAGTATCTAATTCATTTTCTTTCTTATTAAAACGTGGCATTTCTATGAAAATATATTTCAATTTATCATAGAACTCTTCACAATACTGATTCTTTAATGTAACTATATTTTTATAATCTTTATTCTTTAAATCCTTATCAAATTCAAAATCAAGGATTGCAATACAGTAAACCGGTTTTAATTTGAAATTCCATTCTCCTTTTTCAGCTTGCTCTCTGATTGGAAATGTTGTGTAAAAAACAGCCCGATCCTTGAAAAAATTGATTTTTGCCTTCTGCATTTCAATAATAATTTTTTCACCACTTACTGTTTCGCAATAAATATCAAAAATTGCTTTTCTATCTTCTGAAAGTTCACCGATATTTTCATTATTTTTAAATGTTAAATCGGTTATTTTATGCTTTTTATCAACAAGTTCATTAAGAAAATCTATTAATAAATCTTTATTTGCCTCTGTTCCGAATAATTTCTTAAACCCAAAGTCTGTGTACGGATTTATATATTTTGACATTTTATATTCCTCAATAGTAATTTAACTTTAGTTTAATCAATTTCTAATTATTTTTCAATCATTTTATTGGTTATAATGAAGTAATTTGACGGTGTAATTGATATTTAATTAATAAAACACTTTAGTATAATCAATTTTTGAGCGCGATAACGTTCGATTAACCTGTGAGGTGTAATTGGCACATAAATAACTGTTTTCAGCCCAGTTCTTAGTCATTAACAAGATATTTTCCGGTTTAACCCAAAATTAGAATGTCTATGAACCAGTTCAGAAATTTTTGTTCGACGATATATTATATAGAATTACCAAAACTTCATGCAGTTCATTCAACACTTGAAAAGTTTCTCTATTGGATTAAATTTGAAGGAAAGGAGGATGCTATACTAACAACTCTAATTAAAGAAGATGAAGTTCTCGGCATAGCTCATAAACAAAATGAGAAATTCAGTTCTGATGATACAATGCGGGACTTGTATTTACAGCGTGAAATGTATATCCGTGATAAATTATCAGCAATTGAGTATGCAGAAAAACAGGGTGAATTGAAAGGTAAGATTGAGGGCAAGATTGAGGTTGCCAGAAAATTACTAAGTCAGAATTTATCAATTGAACTTGTTGCAGATGTCACCGGATTATCAGTTGAAGAATTACAATCTCTGAAATGAGTTAATAACTGTGTAAATGAAAAAACTAGGTATAACATTATGATTGTATATAGAGCTTCTTGCATTAATATCGAGTTTTAGCAAGAGCCTCAATAATATTAGTATTTTCATGTAAAATTCAGTACACTCAAGTATATTTGGTGTTCATCTATGACTAAATAATATCAATCACAGATGAATATTCTGAAGCGACTTAAAAAAGTAAGTTCACTTATTTCTCTACAAATCAATTGTAGCGTCTAATAATTTAATTTCGCTTTTATTACCTTCAAAATTTCGTAATGCCCATGGTGATTCAAAAAGTAATACCTGACGCTTCTGATCGTCAACGCCATGTGCAAAACCGTATGATGATATTCTATCAAGTTCATTGGGATCAACATTCGTTTCAAGCCATCGCAGAAGTTTCCAGTCTTTCATTTCTAATTTTGATTCAACACCATACTCTTCTTTTAAACGGTATTGGAACACTTCAAATTGAAGCGGACCGACTGCACCTAAAAGCGGTGTGGCACTTGAACTGTTATGCATCGTAAATGTCTGGACAATATCTTCTGAAATCAGATGTTCGAGACCTTTTCTAAATGCTTTGTAATTAGCCGTACTGATATTTTGTATGTATGCAAAACATTCAGGTGCAAATCGTGGAATTCTTTCAAAAACAATGTTTTTATCAGCACTTAATGTGTCACCGATTCTGAAATGTGCTGTTGTAACAAAACCGATTATGTCACCCGGATACGCTTCATTGAGTGTTTCGCGATCTCTTCCAAAGACGGCATGAGTACTGGATAATCGTATTTCCTTTCCGGTATTGGTATGAAATACTTTGATATCTCTCTCAAATTTACCCGAACATACCCGGGCAAAAACCATACAATCTCTATGTTGCGGGTTCATATTCGTTTGGACTTTAAAAATGAATGCAGAAAATGAAGGATCTTCAAGAGCTATAAGTCCTGATTTTGCAACTTTCGGCAATGGTACACTTGAATATTTCAGAAAGCCGTTTAATAATAATTCAACCCCGAAATTATTTGCAGCACTTCCAAAAAACACCGGTGTCGTTTCTCCCCGCAGTACTGCTTCAACATCAAAGCCGGTATGTGCATAATCTAACATTTCGATTTCTTCAACAAAGTCTTTATATATTTTTTCACTCACAATATGTTTAAATGAATCATCAGTTATACCATGAACGCTCACCGGTGCTTTGTAAGAACCGCCGGGAACTCTTTGAAATAAATGTACCTGACTTTCCAGCCGGTCATAGATTCCTTTAAACGTAACACCGTTTTCTATTGGCCAGTTTACAGGGTACGCATCAATACCGAGAACCTCTTCTAATTGATCAATAAGTTCAAGCGGTGATTTAGCCGGGCGGTCCATTTTATTCATATAGGTAAAAATGGGAACACCCCGTTTTTTACATATTTCAAAAAGTTTAATTGTCTGACTTTCAATCCCTTTTCCCGCATCAATGACCATAATAACACCATCAACGGCGGTAAGTACTCTATATGTGTCTTCAGAGAAATCTTTATGACCGGGAGTATCAAGAAGGTTAAATTTAAAATCTTTATATTCAAATTGTAAAACGGTTGACGATATTGAAATCCCTCTTTTTTTTTCAAGTTCCATCCAGTCAGATGATGTATCTCTCTGTTTTTTTCGTGCAGTAACCGAACCTGCTAATTCTAATGCACCCCCGTATAACAGAAGTTTTTCTGTTAATGTTGTTTTACCGGCATCGGGATGCGAAATTATAGCAAGTGTTCTTCTACGGGATATTTCTTTATTCATTGGTTATTCCTGATTAATATATTCATTGTTAATATGGTTACGTATTTGATAGTAATTGTTTACATTAATAATATTCTTTCGTAAAGACCCGCTTGCAAATTAAACTAATTAATACTATAATTCACGCATGAATACTATAAATACAATAAACAAATACTTAAAAAATCTTCTTGATCCTGATACTATGCAGGATATTGCAATCAATGGAATTCAAGTTGAAAACGATGGTTGTTCTATACGTCGTATAGCTTTTGCAGTTGATGCTTCGTATGCTTCAATGGAGAAAGCAATAAAGGAAAAGTGCGAGCTGTTAATTACCCATCACGGTTTATACTGGGGTAAAGTCACTCCGGTTGTTGGTGTGAAAATGAAACGGCTTAAACTTATGTTAACAAATAATCTCGGACTTATATCATATCATCTTCCGTTAGATGCCCATAGTGAATATGGCAATAACGCACAGATTATGAAAAAACTTGGTATTACCGATATACAACCATTCGGAAAGTATAAAGGAAATCTTATCGGATATAAAGGAACTGTTAGCGCACCATTGAAAATAGAACAGATATTTGATAAAATGGGTATTATTCCCGGTAATTCAAATGTTAATTATTTAGGCTTTGGTCACAAAGAGATTAAAAGTATCGCCGTTGTTTCAGGTGGAGCAGCAAGCAGTTTGTTTGATGCGATTGAAAATAAAGTTGATTTATTTATAACCGGTGATTCATCCCATGAATTATATCATGAAGCACTTGAAAATAGAATTAATGCATTATTTGCCGGTCATTATTTCACAGAAACCTTCGGGATAAAAGCACTTCAGCGTAAAATCGAGGAAGATTTAAAAATCGACACTGTTTTTTGTGATTTTCCTACAGGTTTATAAATCATTTGCAGAATCTTTCGCAAAAACACTTTGTAGTTTTGCTGACATTCCGTTAATAGTGAAAGGTTTTTGTATGAAATTTAAGGTATTACTTAAAACACCGTTATTCCCAATAATTTCTGCTGTATAGCCTGACATAAACATGATCAGAATCTGCGGATATTTCTTTTGAATATATTCAGCAATATCATTGCCATTCATACCGGGCATAATTACATCAGTTATAACAAGATCAATTTTTGAGTGTTTTTCATCAATTATAGTAATGGCATTTTCAGAACAGTCTGTTGCAATGACTGAATAACCAAGCATTTGAAGCATTGATTGTGTTACATTGAGAAGCATTTGTTCATCTTCAACGATAAGAATTGTTTTGGTTTCATGAGCCGGGGGATTTTTTATTTTTTGTTTCTCCGTATGTAACGTAGTTGTATTTTCTGAAACAGGTATATAAATTTTAAATGTTGTCCCCTGATTAGTTGTTGTTTCAACATTGATAAACCCATTGTTTTGTTTAACGATTCCATATACAGTTGATAACCCGAGCCCTGTCCCTTTTCCCGGTTCTTTTGTTGTGAAAAAAGGATCGAATATTTTTTTTATTATATCACTTTTAATCCCTGATCCCGTATCACTAACTGATATCATAATAAATGTTCCTTCAATACATTCTGTATTTAAACATGCTTGTTCTTTTGTAAATTGCATAAGGGATGTTGTAATGGTGATAGAACCATTTTTTTTTATAGCATCTTGTGCATTAACGACAAGGTTTATAAGTATTTGATCAATTTGTGACGGGTCAATTGTAATATATGATGCATCCGGTAAGGGGGTCCAGATCAATTCAATATTTTCTCTAATTAATCGTTTTAACATACATAATATATTTGTTATCGCCTGATTAATATCAAGAAGTACCGGTGTTACATTTTGTTTTCGTGCAAATGTTAAGAGTTGACGGGTTAGTTCACTCGATCGTTTCGCTGCACTTTGTATTTGCAATAACCGGTCTGTATTCACTTTATTTATATCTGAATCAATAAGTGCCATTTCAATTTGAGTGAAAATTATAGATAACATATTATTAAAATCATGTGCAATACCACCGGCTAGTGTCATGAATTCTAAATGGGTACATTATACTCGTCCCAGCCAAGCATTTTTCTCGCCTTGTTTATTTTCCTGAGAATGTCTTCTCCCTT
>MIAY01000029.1 GCA_001829315.1 Spirochaetes bacterium GWE1_32_154
ATTTACAATGATTTTAAAAACTGTAAATTGACCATCGGGTTTCTTTAAATCCTTGCATTTTGAACCACCGAGTCGAACCACCGGATTTTCTAAAAGTGCGTAGAAACGGTGTCTCATATAGACTTTAAAGAGTATTACAGAGACTAAAAGTACATTATAGACAGGATAGAGTGAAAACCTTCGGGTAGCAATTTACACGAAGGACAAAAAAACATTTGTTCTATGATGAATATTTATTGTATACTCAATAACACAGCACTCCCCAATCGATAATCTTAAAATAAATGAGGAAATATGTCTATACATACATCACTACTTTCACTAAATACTAATAATAAATCAGATAATGCGTATTTTACTCTCATACAAAATCATATTTTTAACGACCTGTATTTAGAAAAAGAAAAAATACTGCATCAATCAGAGTTATTGTTTTTAAACTCCTTAAAGTTTGAAAAAAGAAAAAAAACATTTTTACTAGGAAGGTTCGCAGCAAAACTATCATTATCAAATTTATTTCAGTCAAATGAATTAAAATCAATTAATATTATCTCAGGAATATTTGGAAACCCTGTAGCTCAAACGAATATTTCCAATTCTGCAGACATAAGTATTAGTCATTGTAAAAACTTTACTGTAGCGGTAGCATTTCCTTCTTTTTATATTCTAGGAATAGATATTGAAGCAATAAAAAAAAATAATGTCATAAAAAAATATATTACTAATTTGGAATGGAAAAGTTTAACCTCTTTTTTTCATTCGTTAGAAGAAAAAACATTATTAACAATAATTTGGACTGCAAAAGAATCTCTATCAAAGGCTTTAAAATGTGGGTTAAATATTTCTTTTAACTTACTCGAAATAAAAAATATTACTTTAATTTCTGAGAATCACTTTTCCTGTGATTATGTAAATTTTCCTCAATATAAATGTGAATTTTTTGTAGCCTCAAATCATATAGTTTCAATTGTGTTACCAAACATAACATCTTTACAGTTTGATAACACAACTTTTACTGAAAAACTATAGCTTATTATTATTTTTCGAAATAAAGTTAAAAAATTTATCAGAGAAATGATCAAAATGAGTTATATATGGAAAATGCCCTGCTGCTTCAATTTCACAATAACTAAAATCTTTTATTCTTTTAGAAAAGCACTCATTATCTGACTCATCGATAATTACTTTTTTTAAAGAATCTTTTCCACCAGTTATAAAAAACACAGGTTTACTAATATCATGAAGTTTTTCCCGTGTAGAAAAAGTTTTCATATTATCGACATAACTAAATATTGACTTTGTTTTAATATTTTGGCTATTTTCTAAAATCATTTCTTCATCAACAAATAGTTGACTATTTTCAACATCTTCTCTAATTGAGTTCATTTCATTTTTTATTAAATCCTTGAAAAAATAAAATGCTTTATCTCTATCAAGCTTTATAAAATTATCACTTATCATACTAAAACTATTTGATAACGAAAGTGTTAAAAACTGATCTGGAAATTCTTGAATGAGGCTTTGAGCAACCATTCCTCCTAATGAGGCTCCAACTAAATGTGCTTTTGTTGTTCCAATAATTTTCTTTATAGCTTCATAAAAGTGCTCTGTTAAAATTTCCAATCTTAATTCTGAAATTATTTCACTATTACCATGGCCTGGTTTGTGAAAAAAGATCATCATATAATCTGAAAAAATTTTGCTTTCAATTATCTTACTCCAGACAGTCATCCCCATCCCAAAAGGAGGAATAAAAATTATTGGAACACCTTCACCAACAATTATAGCTTCCAATTCGGCATTAAATGATGTTTTTATACTCATTTTCTTAATTTTCATAGTTTTACTTATATTTTTATTAATATAATCATCAATAAAAGATGTTTTTTCATATTTATCAATATCAAGAAAAGTTTGTAATTTTGATCTATCTGCAAAAAGTGGAGCCACTATAGGTTCTCGATATTTCAAGGTATTATTTAACATATCCAGCCCTAGACTTGTAGGCAAAGGCATCATCCCTAAAGTCTTACATAACACTTCTCTAGTGCTTTTATCAACAATCATCCCACCATCTTCCCATAAAGGCCAATTAATACTTAATGTAACGCCATGTCTTTTTTTGCTATCATGCATACTATTTCTAAATTGTGAGAAATTATTAAGAAATGAATTTGCAAATGCATAATCTGATTGACCGAAATTACCTAAAATTGATGAAAAAGATGAAAACAATATAAAGTAATCAACAGCATTATACCTTGTAAAATAATCAATATTTAAAATACCATTAATTTTTGGAGCACAAACCTCTAAAAAGTCTTTATACTCTTTTTCCCTAATTAAAGAATCTTTTATTATACCAGCAGCATGAATAATTACATTAATATTACCAAAACTTTTATTAATATTCTTGATTACAGCTTTTACTTTTGAGCCATCTTCAATATCTACCTGGAAATATTTAACTTTATTGCCATTTAACCTTAACTTTTTAAGTTTATCTTCTTTATCCTTTGTTAACATTGACTTCCCAACAAGAAGTAGAGTAATTCCAGGGATTTCTAACATATCTTTTGCAACTAAATAACCTAACCCACCTAATCCTCCTGTAATAAGAATTACACTATTTTCTTTAATCACTGATAAGTCTTTTTCATTTTTTTGCTTTAGTTCTGTATAACATTTTATAAATCTTTCGTTATTTATATATTGGATCTCTGTTTCTTTTGGCAAAAAGTTACATGCTTCAAACTTTACTATAGATCTAACATCATTTTTCATCGACTTGTGAAAAAAGATACTTTTATGATTAAATTGATTATGCTCATATCCAATAGATTTTAAGAAAGATGGAATACTAGATTCAATAATATTGCTATGGAGCATTTTTTTCTCATCAAACATACTGATAAACATCAAAGAAATTTTTTTATCTGAATAAATATTTATCAAGGACTTTAAAAAATAAAATACAGGTTTAACTTTTCTCAAAAATATATTACTTGAAATATTTACTCCATTAAATAACTGTTTTACATCACTATTAATAATAATTAATATTTCATCTGTGGTACATTTTAATTGTTTTAACATTTTTTTATAGTTATCTTCTTTATAAATATTAAAACAATATTCATTATTTTTTCTTTTAAAACCAGTAAAAGAGTGTGAAATCATTATTTCATTAAAGTTACTAATTTCTGCTAAGTTATTTTTTGATTTTTCTATGTTCAATATAATTGTATCCACATTTAAATCATCTTGGTTTAATTCATCTATTTTGTTACTTTTTTTCCAGAAAGGAGCTAAATACATTGACTCGGAAACATCTTTATTTTCTAATGTATTAGAAAGTTTCTGCTGATCTTTTGACTCTTGACTTAAGTATTTTGCAATTGAAGAAATTGTATTATATTGAAAAAATAAAGTTGGATAAATCTTAATATTTATTTTTCTCTCTAAAAGCTCTGCTAATTTCAGCAAAGATATAGAGTCTAATCCCAAGTCAAAAAAAGTATCATCATTATTTATTTCATGTATAATATTTTCTTTATCTATAACAAGCGCCTTAATTTTTCTAATAAAAAATTCTTCTTTTGATTTGCTATCCAAATTATTAATTTCAGCTTCCCATGTATCTGACAAAATATTTTCATCACCTGCTTTAAAAGAGTTTCCATTATAAACTTTATCTTCATTTGAAATTAAATTTGTAATCAATTCTTTTTCTCTAATTTGCTTCGCATTGAACCTTTCTAAAAAAGCAATTATATTTCCATCAGTGTCTAAAATTATTATATCTGAAAAAATTAATGAATCAGTACTTATCCCATTGTTTTGCTTTTCAACATAGACATAACATCTTTTTTTACTATAAGAACTAATAGTTAAATTATCAATATAAATTGGAATATAAGGCTTTATGCTATTCTCTTTAGCATTATAAATCTGAAAAAGACAAGATATTATAGTTGAACTATCAAGAAAAACTGGATGAAAATAAAAATCATTTGTAAATTGGCCAGCAAGGTCTCCCAACTCTAATTCAGCCAAAAAGTAATTTTCATTCTGATATACCTTTCCACGAGGCTTCATAAAATTATAGTGAGAAATATTAGCTGAGTTAGTAATTTTATATACATCTTCTAAATCAAATTCTTTTCCTGCCCCATCTTTTAACTTTTGAATATCATATTTTTGTACTATCTTGTGCTGACGATTTTTTATATAACAATTAAAATTCTCATTCCATTCTTCTGAATCTGTTACTTTAGTTTTTCCTATTACACTCCAACCAAAATCTGCACGATTTAGAGTGATTCTTAATTCAATAGTATTATCATTTATTGATACAGGTTTTTTGAAAATAATATCAGATAATATAATATCATTTGTATCATAGTTTATTAATTTTAACGATTGATAAATTAAATCAATGAAAGTAACTCCTGGCATAATTTTTATTCCATGAACTCTATGATCCCTTAATATAGGATTTTCTATATTTATTAGAGTTTTAAAAACATATTCATCATTTCGTGTGGATAAATCTTCTAATAGATCAATACTAAAAATTGCCTTTTTTGTTACTTCATGAACAGGCCACCATCTTTTTCGATTAAATATTGGAAAATTAACTTTGTCTTTTTTATGATTTTGTTCATTTCCTTTAAACTCACTAATTATTATATGGGCATTAGTTCCTCCAAATCCAAATGAGCTTATACCTGCTCTACGAATATCAGAGGAAACTGTCCAATCTTTTAATTTGTCTATTATATAAAAAGGAGAGTCTTCAAATTTAAATCTTGGATTTGGTGTTTCACAATTAAGAGTAGGAGGCAACTGTTTATTCTGAATTGAAAGAATAACTTTAATTACACCAGCAATTCCAGATGCACTTAATAAATGACCTATATTAGTTTTTACACTTCCAATTCCACAAACTTGTTTAGCTCCCCCTGTATATTCATCAAACACCTTTCTTAAAGCATTTAATTCAATAGGGTCTCCTATCATTGTTCCAGTTCCATGGGTTTCAATATAACTTATAGAAGCAGGATCTATTTTAGCTTTATGTATTGTATTATTTATTACTTCATATTGAGCATCAATATTTGGAGTAGTTATACCCATTGTATTACCATCATTGTTAACACCTATAGAATCAATTACAGCATATATATAATCTCCATCTTTAACAGCATCTTCTAAACTTTTTAAAATTATTACGCCACTACCTTCGCCAGGAACAAAACCGTTAGCTTTTTTATCAAAAGTATGACATTTTCCATCAGGAGATAGTGCATGAGATTGACTTAAAATCAAGTAAGGTTTTTCATCAAGTAAAATTTCTACACCTCCAGCTATAGCTATCGATGATTCATTTGCTAAAATACTTTGACATGCAGAATTAATACTGACAATTGAAGAAGAACATGCAGTATCAATCACCATAGATGGTCCTTTCAAATTAAAAAAGTGAGAAACATGTGCTGCAATAAAATTTTGTCCAATACCTGTAATTGTATGTTTATTGGCATCACTAATATAATTGGAAAAATTTGATGAACGAGCACCAACAAATACACCAACATTCGTATTCCAAATATTTTCTTTTGAGTAACCCGCATCATAAATTGCATTAGTTGTTGTTTCTAAAAATTGTCTAACAAGAGGATCAAGGTGAGGAGCAGAGTCCCTACTAATATTAAAATAGCTTTCATCAAAGTATTCTATTCCATCAATAAAGCCACCCCATTTACTTGTACTTTTTCCAATTGCTATAGTATCTGAAAAATAATCATTAATTTTCCATCTATCACCTGGAACTTCTTTAATATTTGAAAGACCATTCTTTAAATTTTCCCAAAAAATCTCTTTATTTTTAGCTCCCGGAAAATTACAGGCAACCCCTATTATGGCAACTTTTGAGCTATGCTTATCTTCAACAATTTTATTTTGAGACAAGCGATTTGTACTAAAAAAATCTTTTTCAACTTCATTTTTTTCATGCATCAAACCATTTATATATTCACCTAATTTTTTTATTGTTGGATATTTCCAAAATGAAGTTGGATCAAAATCAATCATTAAGTCTTTTTCAATCTTTTTAATTATATCAACTAAAATAATTGAATCTATACCAAATTCGTTAAAGTTTATTTCACTATCTAAATCAGATGTAGGAATATGCAACTCTTGCGATAAAATCTTTTTTAAGAAGAATTCATAGTCAGATTCTGTTACTAAAGTAGTTTGTTTTTCTTTACTCTTATGCAAAGCAATTTTCTGATTATTATGTATATTCTTTTTAACCCTAAGTAATGATTGAACTTTTGATTCATATTCTGATCTAATTTTTAATGGGACGATCTCATGTTCTGTAGAACCAGAAATTATATTAAGCAAAACATTAAGACCTTCTTCAAAAGAAATAGCCTCTAATCCCATATCAAAATATTTTGTATTTATTTTCTTTCCCATTCCTAGATTACTCCAGCTAGGCCAAATAACAGACTTAATTAAAGAAAAATTATCTTTTTTATTATTTGAAATTGAATAATAATTCATGAAATCATTAGCTAGAGCGTAATCACTTACTCCAACTCCCAGAGAAGGAAATAAACTTGAAATAGATGAAAACAATACAAAAAAATCTAGCTTCTCTTTTTGCAAAACATCATTAAGAACTTCTAAGCCAGAAATTTTAGGCTCTAAGACATCACCAACCTCTTTTAATGTTTTACTAATAAAAGCTGGAGTATTTTCATTTACTCTTCCTGCACAATGTATCACTCCATTTATCTGACCAACTTCTTGCTTAATATTAGAAAAAAACTCTTCAAGTAAATTACGATTGGTTAATTTTCCTATATATATATCAACACTAATACCACTTTTCTCTAAATCAACAATTAATTTAATTTTCTCTTTTATTGAGTTATCAAGGTCTAAATCTCTCAAATTATCCTTCCAGTATTTTTTCTCTGGTAATGGAGTTACACCTGTTAATACTAGTTTTTTAATACCTTTTGTAGATAAAAAGCGTGCTATTTCAGCTCCAATCCCACTTAAGCCACCAGTAATTACAATTGTAGAATTTTTCAAAAAGTCTTCAGCTTCATTATTTATATAAATTCTTTCTAACTCTGGTAAATATCTAATATCACTTTTATATATTACTTCAGGAAAGTACCCATCGTAGATATTATCTAAACTGTTTTGATATTCTACAGAAAGTATTTCTAATATATTATTTTCTCCAGATACATCAATAGTTTGACTATACACATGGTTATATTCAGCACCTAAAACTTTTATTATTCCAGACATTTTTGTACCAGACATCAAAAAATTATCATTTCTTGATGAAAGATGAAAAATAGCTAATTTTAAAAAATTATAACCTTTAATTAACATCTGTAATAATGTTATTCTCTCTTCAAAAGAGTCATTATTTGAATCTTTATAATCAATTGTATCAAAATAAATTATGTTTTTTACTTCAGAAAAATCCAAATCATTAAAATAGGTATTGTTATCAAAGTCTTTTAACAAACTTAAAAACTCTTCATTATCCGTTTTTAAATTAGAAAACAGCTGCTCTGGAATAAAATAAACTTTAGCAGAAATATTTTTGAAGATATTATGAAATAATTCTAATTTTTCTTTCTTGCATAAAATTAAAAACACATCACTTTCTAAAAATACATTTTGTCCTGTTAGTTTTGCACTTTCTTTCCATTTCTTTTTATAAATTGTTATTTCTGAATTTTTTTCCTGAAAAATAGAACTAAAATCATATCTTCCTATTCTATTTCTTTCAAAGCAATAAAATGGTAAAGATATATTAGACTTTATACCTGTCTTATATATATTATTCCAATCTATTGTAATTCCATTAACCCACATTTGTGCAATTTCATGTAACTTATTGTTTTTAAATAATTGCATAACAAAATAATGAGCATCTTCATTTTCAAAAATCTTATTGATTGTATTTTTTTGGGTACTAACATCATTAAAATAATAATCATTACCTTCATCAACATCATTTAAGAAAGAATCAAGTGAATGAATTAGATCTTTTACATCTTTCACAACACATGCAAAACGCACATTCATAACATCTTTTCGTCTTTGTAAATCCGACGAAATATTTGAAATTAAAGATTTTAATTCTTCATTATTCTTTATTGGACTAATAGTAGTTTTTACAATGTTTAACAATTCTGCAACATATATTTTTAATGACTTTAAACTTTTAGCAGAAAGAACAATTATATTGTCTGAGTTATAATTAAGTTTTGTATCAATACCTTTAAACTCTTTTTCTTCCTCTAAAATCACATGTGCATTTGTACCCCCAAAACCAAATGCACTAACTCCAGCCCTTCTAAGTTTATTACTTTCCCAATTAAGTGTTTCTTTTGGGAAAAATAAATTATTTTTAGATGAAATTAAATTATTCAACTGCTTAAAATTTAAATTAGGTGTAATCTTTTTATTATGTAACATTAGAGCTGTTTTAATTATACTGGCAATTCCTGCGGCAGACTCCAAATGACCAATTTTTGTTTTCAATGCACCAACATATAGTTTATTTGTCCTATTTGAAGAATTATATATTTTATTTATAGCATTTAATTCTATAGGATCCCCAAGCGATGTTCCTGTTCCATGTGATTCAATAAAATCAATAGATTCTGAAGAAATTTTTGAATTAAGCAAAGCTTGTGTAATTACATTTTCTTGAGAAATTCCATTAGGGGCTGTTAATCCATTAGTTTTGCCATCTTGATTTACAGCACTCCCTTTAATAACAGCAATTATATTATCATTATCACGAATTGCGTCAGATCTTCTTTTTATTATTATGATCCCAACACCTTCACCACGAACATAACCATCAGCTAACGAATCAAAAGATTTACATTTTGCATCTTCTGATAACATTTGAGCTTTCGAGAAAGCCAATGATGTATCTGGAGAAAGTATCAAATTAACACCACCAACTACTGCCATTTCACACTCGTTAGACTTCAAACTTTGACATGCGTAGTGTAAAACAACTAATGAAGAAGAACATGCTGTATCTAATGTTAATGAAGGACCGGTTGTATCAAAATAATATGATAATCTGTTAGAAATAATTGAAGAAGAATTTCCTGTTGTAAAGTACGGTGAAGTATTTTTTAAATTCTTATCAGTATTTAGTCTTGCATAGTCATTGCTACTTGCCCCAATAAAAAAACCCATATTAGATTTTGCCAAAGACGAAGGTTTTATGCCAGCATCTTCAAATGCATGCCAGCATACTTCGAGCAAAATTCTTTGTTGAGGATCCATATATTCTGCTTCTACTGGTGAAATATTAAAAAATTTATTATCAAAAGAATCAAAATTATCAATAAAACCACCTTTAGAAATATAACTTAATTCTTTTGGAATTAAAGATGAATACATTTTCCATCTATCATTTCTTATATCTACAATACCATCTTCATCTGAAAGTAAAAAATCCCAGAATTTATATATATTCTCTGATTTTCCAGGAAATCTCGCACCCATACCTATTATTGCAATATCAGTTTCTAGACTATCCTTATTAGAATCAGATGTATCTTCTATGACTTCTGATTCTTTTATATTTTCATTAAAATACTTTTTCAGATAATTAGATAAGTGATTTATTGATGGGTAATTATAAAAAACAGTTGAATCAAGGTTTATACTAAATTTTTCATTGATATTATCTATTATAGAAACAGCATTAATAGAATCAATACCAAATGAATTAAAATCTAAATTTTCATCTATTTTATCAAGAGGGTAATTACATATACTAGAAATACTTTTTTTTAAAAAATTATTTATATTAACTTCAACTAACTTATCCTGATTATTTTTTAATATTCTATTCTGATTTTCTTTTAAATCATTTTTATGATTCTCAAAGTTTTGAATATTCCATTCAGAAATTACTTCTAACTCCTGTAATATATACTTCTGTTTACATGCTTTTCTTTGAATTTTCCCGCTTGAAGTTTTTAAAATACTATATGGCCTGATTAAAATAATTGCATCTACTCTTAATCCATGCTCGATAAATACCGCCTCTCTAATTGCAGTAAAAATTTCTTTAGAATTAAAAGACCTAAGTGATGTTCTTTTTAATTCTTGAATAATGACTAAACGCTCATTATGAGTATCATCCTGAACAGTAAATGCAGCAGATGCATTTTCCTGTAGGTCTGAATGGCTTCTAGCTGCCGACAGTTCAATATCTTGAGGATAATGGTTTCTTCCTCTTACTATTATTAAGTCTTTTAAACGACCTGTAACATACAGTTCATTATTATCAATAAAACCATAATCACCTGTTCTTAAGTAAGTTCCTTTTCTTTCTAAAGGGGATCCATTAAAAGTTTTTTCACTTTCTTCTATTTTATTCCAATATCCGTTTGCTACAGAATCACTTTGGATCCAAATTTCACCAACAATATCATCTGCTTGTATCTCATTCGTTTCAGGATCAACTATTATCAAATCCACACCTTCAAGAATAGTCCCACATGAAATAATTTCTTTGCTATTTCTTAAATGCTCTTCTTCCTGTATAAACCCCTTTTCTAATAGTGATTTATTTACTTTCTTTATTGTAGATTTTCTTTTTTTAGGCCCCCCTGTTACAAATAAAGTTGCTTCCGCTAACCCATAACATGGAAACATTGCAATTTCACTTAAACCACACTCCTTAAACTTACTATAGAATTTTTTTATAGTTTCTACTGAAATTGGCTCAGCTCCATTATATGCTAAATCAAGAGATGTTAAGTCTAAATCTCCTAAATCATCTCTTTTTATCTTTTCTGTACATAAGTCATATGCAAAATTTGGAGCACCACTAGTTGTACCTTTATACTTTGAAATTGCTTTTAACCATCTGCTTGGTTTCTGAAGAAAAGATTCTGGACTCATGAGAACAGCTAACACACCTAAATATAATGGTTGAAGAGTATTGCCTATTAAACCCATATCATGAAACATAGGTAGCCAACTTACAAAAACTGTTGAACTAGAATGTTCAAAACCTTTTTTAATAAGCTTTTGATTATGTATCAAATTCTTATGCGTTATAACTACACCTTTGGGATTTCCTGAAGATCCAGAGGTGTATTGTAAAAATGCAATAGTTTCTGGCAAAATAATAGGCAAAGATTTCTCATCTAATTTTAGAGATGAATTTAGATTATTTGTATTTATCCATTCAATATTATTTAATATAGAAACACTTTCTTCATTTGTAGATAATATTTCTTCAATATCTTCAGTACTTAATATGACTTTTGGATTACAATCATTTATAATATTTTCAATTCTAGATATTTTTTGATTTTTCCTTGGAGGAAAAGCAGGAACAGCAATAACACCAGCATATAAACATCCAAAAAATGCAGCTATAAAATTTATACTTGAATTATATAACAATAATGCTCTTTCACCAGTTAAATTATTGGAAAGTAAATATTCACTTATGGTCTTAGCCTTTTCATCTAACTCAGAAAAAGTTACTACTTCTTTTTCTACTTCACCATCTTTTAAAAAAATATATGCTTTTTCATCTGATTTTGTGCGTGAATAGTATTTTAATACATCCACCATTGTTGTACATTCATTTATAGATTCTTTCACTTTTGCTTCCTGATATTAATTTATATAAAGCTTAAATAGCTACTGTCGATTATTTTTTACTAAAAAACATAAATCATCAGAAGCTAATAACTTAACTCTTTTATAGGATTTACTTTTTTCAAATTTTTTATCACATGATTGTAATGACGTCTTGTCCCAAGGTTCATTACAAGTGCTATAAATGCCTGATAAAATTGCCCCATTTTTATTTTTCTAAAAAAACGTCTAAATATTATAGGAAATCTTGTATTTTGCTTTAATAACCAGACATAACCTTTATGTAGTTCTTTTTGTGTCATATTTTTTGGAATAAAATTAACACCATCAAAAATATAATTACTCCAGTCACTACTTGTTAACCTGTTATTTTTAATAAATCTTTCTCTTAATGCGGTTCCTGGATATGGGTACAAAATATTTAATTGAATACTATCTAACTTAGCATCTTCAATGAAATTATTAACATCCTTAAAAATATTTTCATCATCATAATCTAAGCCAAGAACAAAAGCACCATGAATATGAATTCCTTTTTTTTGTGCTTTTCTAATAATTTCTTTAAATAATTTTGGGTCATTTTGCTTTTTATTAGAATGTTTTAGTGCTTCTTCATTAGGGCTTTCAAATCCAACAAAATAAAAAAAGCATCCACTCTCTGCTGCTAATTCGATTGCTCCCTCTCTAAGTAAAGACTGAACACCAGTTTGACTCGACCACTTAATTTTTAAAGGAATTAATTTTTCAAATAATTCTTTTTGATATTTTGGAATTGCACCAATATTATCATCTATAAAAAATATTGGTTTTGTATTATCTAATGACTTAACTTCTTCAATTACTTCATCAACGGGTCTTTTTCTATATTTACTTCCCCATATTTGTGTAGCAGAACAAAATTCGCACTTAAATGGACACCCACGCGTGGTTTGTACAAATTGAAATGCGGTATATTTTTCAGGGTATTTAATTAAATCTAACCTCGGCCAAGGTAATGATTGCATATCATGAAATTCATTGCTTTTATATATACCTTTCATCTTATTATTTTCTAAATCTTTTAGAACTTGCTCCCAAATCATTTCAGCTTCACCAACAACAACCGCATCTGCGAAAGTTAATGCTTCATCTGGGTTTGAACTAACATGCAGCCCACCCATTACAACGGGAACTCCTTTACTTTTAAATTTTGCTGCTATTTCATAACCACGATTAATAGAAGCTGTAAAACCTGTAATCCCTACAAGATCTACTTTCTGATTAAAGTCTATATCCTCGAGTAATTCATCAACAATTTCCACATCATAATTTTTTGGAGTTAATGAGGCTAAAACGCACAGTGCCCAAGGTGGCAATCTAAATCTACTGCTATTTTTCCCATTTAATTTATGAGATTTTGGGTTAATTAATAATATTTTTTTCATTATTTTTCCTTTACTATCTTTTGCACAAACCATGTAAAAATTGACTCAAAAACATTTATTCCATCTTCAGTAAAAAGCTCTACTTTAATATCCAAGATTACTCTACCTTTTTGATCAAGTTTGAGAATAATTTCATTACTATCAATGTTATTGAAAGTAGCCTTTGATAAAACAATACCTTTTGATGGCTTTTTATATTTTACATCTACTTTTCTTACTACAGGAACAACATTATCAATCAAACTAGAATCACTAAATGCAGATATCAAAAAAGTTCCACTTGTAGCTTCTGCTAATGAAAATAATGCCGATGCATGAACTGTTTCAAGATGATTTAAGTATTTTGGCGAATCATCCAGTTGTAATATATACTCACTATTTTCACTTTCTTTTATCCCTAAAAACAAATTATAGGGTAAATCTGTAATTTTCATACAACCTCCATTTTTGATTAAATGTAATAAAAAAAAGTATCTTAGAAATAAATACGACTATTTTCTATAAGATTGATTTTACTTTATTAGGAAAAATTAAGTTATAATGAAGTCGCTAATTCTTCATACATGATATTTACATATTAATCTTCATGAAGATTACATAAACAAAAACCATTGTACATAAGCTTTTTCTAAGCTTCTCGATGTAAGCTTTTTTTAAGCATTGTATTTGTGGTAATTTAGATTAGAGTATTATTAATCAATTTAGCTATTTGAAAAATACAAACAATTTTTATATGAATATTACAAGTATACTTTCAAGATAAAAATGATTATAACAAAAGAGTGAATGACACATAATAAAAAATAGATTTTGATTATAGATGTACTTATCTGAATATGTCATAACTTAATCTGATGCGAAAGAATGAACTTTATTTCATAACAGTTTCTTAAAGTGCATTTTATATAATTTGTACACACAAAAGCCCTGGAACGATTTTGAAAAAAAACTATAAATAAAAATGGTATTATTTGTAATAGTCAATACTTGATCTGACATTACCACCAAAAATTATACGGATATTTGTCTGTCATATCCGATCATTTTCAGGCGTGATAAATGGGCGAACTCTTTAAATGTTTGCATTGGTGTTCGTCCTCCACACCTCTTTCCGCTGTGCGGTCGTTTCTTGTTATAGTATTCCATCCATTCATCAACATCTTTCTGAAGTTCTTCAATCGAAGTATACACTTTTTTCCTGAATGCTACCTGATAAAACTCATTCAGTATCGTTCTGTGAAATCTCTCACAGATACCGTTTGTTTGTGGAGATTTGGCTTTGATCAAAGTATGGTCAATATTCTCCAGAGCAAGGAATAGTTCATACTCATGCTGCTCTCTATTGCCTTTATACTCCGTCCCCCTGTCCGTAAGTATTCGTAATAGAGGAACCTTGTTTTCCTCGTAAAAAGATATAACTCTATCATTAAGAATATCGGCAGCAACCAGAGCATTCTTTCTATCATAGAGTTTCACAATTGCAGTTTTACTGAAAGTATCAATGTAAGTCTGCTGATATATTCTACCGACACCTTTCATATTACCCACATAAAAGGTATCTTGAGAACCAAGATAGCCCGGATGTTCTGTTTCAATTTCGCCCTGAGCTATTTTTTCTTCTTTTGCTTTCTCTAATGCCTGCAACTGACTTTCGGTTAAAATCATATCTCTTTCGGCAACTATTTTTTCAAGTGCTTTTAATCGTTTCTTAAATGTTTCCAGATCATGGCGTATCCAGATAGTTCGAACACCTCCGGCAGATACCGAATGTCCCTCTAATTTAAGTTCATTCGACACTCTCACTTGACCTAATGCAGGATTCTCTGTTACCATTAGGATAACTCTTTCTTCGATCTTTGGATCAACACGATTTTTTAAGTTCGGCTTTTTCCTGCTTATTTCCTGTAATGCCTCTTCACCGCCTGTATCATACAGTTCCTTAAATCGGTAGAAACTGTCTCTTGAATAACCAAAAACTTTACACGCTTCTGATACATTACCGAGAAACTTAGCCAGTTCCAAAACTCCTAATTTGTTTTTATTACCTTTTGTTCCATAGTCATTTTGACACTCCTCAAAACTTATGTGGATTATACCACATTTTATTATGATGTGTCAGATTAAGTTATGACATATTCATATTATTATTCCAACTTTATGCTTTATTTAAAAAAGGAAATAATTTCTTTTTTCCCATATTTATCAATTTTTTTTCCAACATTTCTTATATGAGTTCCAACTGTTTTATGTGTAACGATAACTCCGTTATCACACATTTTTTTTGCTAAATCATAATTAGTATCTGAATAATTTTCAACAGCAAGTAGAATTACTTCTTTTTCAGTCTTCGTCAAATCATATTCTTTAAATTTATTTTCAATTTTATCACGCATTGTTAAAATTATTCTATTTTTTATGTTTTCATCTTCTACTACTTTATAGTTCAATATATTTTTTACTCTAAAGATTAGATTTTCCATATCAAATGGCTTATGAATATATTCGATTGCTCCAAACCTTAAAGCATTTTTGATAGACTCCTCTTCTTTCTTTGCAGTTAAGAAAATGAAAGGAATATAACAAAACTCATCAGATTCTTTAATATATTTTAACAACTCAATCCCATCCATTTCATCCATCATTAGATCTGAGATAATCAAATCAGGTATATTTTTATCTAAAATATTTTTTGCTTCTTTACCATTAAATGCATAAAAAATATTAAAGTTATTGTTGTATAATGAATTAGTAATACTTACAAGTAAATCGTAATCATCTTCTACTACAAGAATAGATGGCCTATTTTCAATAAATTGTTTTTCAGTAATTTCCCGATTTAAAAAAACGCTAAAAGTAGTATCCTGTGATTTATAAAAAGCAATCTTATCAGAGTTATTTAAATCATATCTTTTTAACTTAACAAAAAATGTTGTATCGTGATTTTCTGTACTATTAAAATAGATTTCCCCATCAAGTTCTTCAACAGCATGTTTTACTATAGAAAGCCCCAATCCAAAACCTTGTCTATTGGACTTTTTAGATTCAATTTGATAGAATGGATTAAAAATTACATCGATATATTTCTCACTAATACCATCACCATTATTTACTACAGAAAATATAACCTCTTCACGATTTACTGCCAAGCTAATATCAATAAATGAGTTATCTGAACTATATTTAATAGCATTTTCAATTATATTATTAACTATTCTATCAATTGCGTATGGATCAGCTAAAACATACACATCTTCTTCAATGCATAACTTAAAAACTTTTCCTTGTTTCTTTATGGTTGCTTGAAAAAGCTCAATTTTATCTTTTAGAATACTAGAAAAATTAGATATTTGATCATTATTATAATTCATTTGTTGCCTATGAATTTTTTCAATATCCAAAAAGTTGTTTAAGTCTGTACAGATTTTATTAATATGCTTTTTTATTATTAATAGAGTATGATCGTTATCATTCTCTGCAATATATTGATCTAAATAATTCTTTATGTTACTTAATGGGTTTTTTGTTTCATGTGCTATGTTTAAAAAGAATTCTACTCTTTTGTCTTTTTCAGCTTTTAATTCCTTTGTTCTTTCTTCTACTTTCATCTCTAAATTCTTTTTTAAAAGATCTAATTCAAGGTGTTCTTTATTAAATTTTTGTATTAATGCATAAGAAAACAATAATGACTGAAATGGCAACATAATATAATTATTTTTAATAAAAACATTTTCTATTTTTAAAATCACAAAAATTTTCTCAAAAATAAAATTTATAAGCATTACTCCAAAACCGAATGTTAAGTATTTAACAGTTTTATCTGAAATTATTTTTTTACTCAACACTAAAAAATATGTATATCCAACTAAAAAAAACATTCCACCGCCAACTAGAGGAATCATAAAAAATCGTGTGTTAGAATTATAGAAATCAAAACCAAAAACAACTGAACTTACCCCATTTAAAACACCTAAATAAAGAAGCATAAAAGTCAACCGATACATTTTCTTTTCTTTACTAGTCAGGTTTAACAAAGAAAAAATCAATCTTATGTAAAAAAAAGATGAGGTTATAATAATTAGAACTGTAATAACTGGACTAAAATTTCTATGGATTTTACCTAATATTTCTTGACCATTAAAAAACACAGAATATATAACATATATTAAACTAAAAAATGTTGCCATTGAAAAGTATAAATTATATCTTTCTCCCTTAAATTTTATTCTCGTAAAAAATAAAAAAAGGTGATATAGGATAATTATAAATAGCATTGATACAGAAATAATTACAGAATAGTAAATAGCACTTAGCATACATTCCCTCCGTTATATGTTGATAAAATATACAGTTTTTCTTTTAGAATTTCATTTGTGTAAATCTTTAAAATATCTTTGTGGAAATGTCAATATCAGTGCAGTCCCCAAATACCCGCTTTATGTCAAGAAAGATGACACCTTTTATATTTTTTTATCAACTCACTTTTTTATCTGTCTTTGTCAGTCCATTCGAATTTCTTCGAGAAGGTTACCTTTTCTCATTGCCCGTATCACCGTCGAACGGGAATGCGTCTTACCTCTTTGTTCCAGTGCAATCATTATTCTGACTATATCGGAAAGTATCAGAAAATACAGTCAAAAAATATGCACGATTGGTTGAAGAACTTCAGTCACACTTACCTGATGATAAAAAGTCTGATACAGATATGCTCTGTCAGCAAATACGAACCATTAGAAAAACAGAGAAATACTCACCTAAAACTGAGAGGGGGGGGCAGTACACCGATTAGTGACATCATATTAAGTTGTGATATATTTACATAAATATCGACATATAAGCCATTTACAATGATTTTAAAAACTGTAAATTGACCATCGGGTTTCTTTAAATCCTTGCATTTTGAACCACCGAGTCGAACCACCGGATTTTCTAAAAGTGCATAGAAACGGTGTCTCATATAGACTTTAAAGAGTATTACAGAGACTAAAAGTACATTATAGACAGGATAGACAGTAAACCGAGACGCTCATAACCCGAAGGCCGTTCGTTCGAGTCGAGTCCCTGCTAATGATTTAAGGCACTTTCAGAGATGAAAAGTGCCTTTTTTTATCTTCTACAAAACTGTTGTAAACGACTTTTGTAAGCGAGCGACTTTTTCTTGTTGCAATTAGTGAACGGGGTTGTTGTTTTATAAACGTATTATAAAAAAGAAATTTGAAGATTGTTGTACAACAACCGACCATTCAAATAATTTTTCGTGTTCAAGGTTATTTCTATCCACTATTTTTTAAATTTCCCCCTGGCATAATCTTCTAATTCAGAATAATCGTCATCGAACCTCCTCTACCCCACCGCAACTCAATAGAGCATAAACTTAGCCTGGATTGCACCGATGTATTTTAACTCATCAGAATAATGGTGTTCTTTTTCTCTATCCTCAGATCTGTTGTGCCAGAGTAGAGTTACAACCTCTTTTTCAAGACCTTTGTATCTTTGGATGGTATTCAAAAAAATCTCTACTGGTTTTTTACAGCTGGATTTTTCCTTAATAGTAAAACTACCGATTTTTTCATTATCAGCGAAAATCGAGTTTACTATAGAACGGTTTGATTGTCTTTCTATAAATCCTATGCTTCATCTATGATTATTGCATCATACGTTTCAAATCCATCACCTTTCTGAAATATATCAAGCAGCGTACGAGGCAAATGGGAGTCATAGTAATCGAGGGTATCAGAAATTCTGTATAACAGCTTTTATTACACACTCCGGCGTATCCGGACACTTATATAACCTTATCATACACCTGGTCGTTATTGAAGTGGTAACACCTTATGTGATATTACATTTTCATATATAATGAATTACTTTAAGCTATTATTTTTTTTCTTAAGATACTTTTCAATTTCTACACCGATACTTGCAATCACACTTAAAATCACACCAACATCATCGATAAAACCACCGGGAATAAAATCAGGAACAAGATCAACCGGACTTAAAAGATATATCAATGCAGTTATTGCCAGAACTTTTGCTACTTTTGATGCGTTAGAATCCTTAATCAGATCATACAACGCGATTACTCTATCCCAGATTTCTTTTACAGGTCCCTTCTTAACTTTTTCTAAATCTACTCTATCATGTTTAAATAATATCATAACTTTTCTCCTCGTATTTTATCAATATATAGAAGCCTTTGCAAAAACAATTTAAATCGTTTCATATATATTATAGAATCAAAATATTCAGTTATAGCAATTTTTTCTGAATCATCTGATTGATCAATAACATTAAAAAAACTGTTTCTGCTCTGTTTGTATACTGAATGCCATATTATATAAATCGCTATGATTCAATATTAATCAAATTAACATAAAGTTTCAATATTTAAATTATAAACTTCTTAGAACAATCAGTGTACTGATACTATTGAATCTGGATATACAATGATAAAGATTCAATCACATGTCAATTGGCCTCTATATCTATTTTAGCACTTGTATAGTAGCCCAGATAGCGTTTAATAAATATTTTCGAGACATTAAAAATGCTCTTGACTTGACATAAAATATATGTTTTATTACCTTTAAAAGTGCTTGAGGTGGTTTGTTATGTTAAAACGTATGGTAATAATTTCATTTTTGCCTCTGATCTTTGGGGTTTTATTCAGTTGTGAGTTAATAGGTGGAGATGAGTCAAAGGCCGATGAAATCACAAATGTCACCTTTATTATTAATGGTAATTTTAACTTTGGAAATATCACTACAGGCTACTATCCAATTAAAGATAGTTACCTGACTGGTACCTTCAATAATTGGGCTGTTGCCGATTCTTCCTGTAAAATGACTAAACAATCCAATGGCAATTTTAGCATAACAAAAGAATTTAAAAAGGGATCAACTATCAAATTTAAGATACAATGCACAACAACTTATACCATTGAGAATGAAGAACCGCCTATTTGGATTTCCCAAATGGATTCAGAATATGAAAATAGGTTTGTGCTTTCACCCTTGGATGTAACCTTCGAAGATGATGGTTTTGAAGGAATCAATGCCGTATTACTCGTTCCTTAATGCTCTGCTTGGTTTGGGAATAAAACATGAGATTTCATCCACGTGTACATCTATATTTTTTTCTTGCACAAAAACTCCCTGCATTTATTTTTGACTGATTAAATCTTTAATCGAAATTCCCGGGTGAATATATCGTCCTTTTTTATCAGTATATCTATCATCGATTAAAATCGACTGATTGGGACATGCATTAAAACAGGCAAAACAGTAATAGCAGTTTGCATCTTTTTGCCATACCACCTTGTTATCCTTTATTTTTATTGTATCTGACGGACAGATTTTTTCGCATATTCCACAGAGATTACAACTTGAATCAACAGAATACTTAATTACGCTTTTCATATTTTCGGTAATTTTATAAAAAAAAGCCCCTGCAATATTGTTAAGTAAATTTGAACCGCTATTGATTTCATTATACGGTCAACGTTCGCAGGTGAAATTTTTTCGAGCCAGTTCTTATCTGCCGGTCCGGGTTTTAAACCTGTCGGTGTATTTTGAATCATATTGACTAAAAAAGAAGCACTAAGCTGCTTTCCCTTTTTCTTTAGTTCATAATTCACATTTGCTTCCGGAAAACTGAATGTTCCCTCTCTTGTTCCAACTGAAAAAATGTAATCAGCCGATTGCAGATCAATTTTTCTTAAAAATTCCCTGACCGGTTTTGGGAGTGTTGTCAAATAGATCGGGAAAACAAATCCGACTGTTTTTGCATGTGTGGTAACACTTTTTGATTTCATAGTGGAAATCATAGATTTAACATCAGTATCAGGTAATTTTTTTTGTAATTCTTTTGTTATGTACAGTGAATTACCGGTTCAGGTGAAGTAGTAGATTTCGATGTTTGCCATAATTTCCCCCGTATATTCTATTTTATTATTTCCCTGTTAAATCCAAACGGCTTCCCGTGTCCTGGATACACTTTTAGTATACTCATCTTTTGTAATTTATGGATCGACTCATTGTATTGCAGATAATTATCTATCATAAGACATTCCGGTTTACCCGTAATATTATACAATAAATCTCCGCATAAAAGTAAACCATCGTCAGTAATAATACTAATTGAGCCGGCAGAATGACCCGGGGTCTCAATAATCGTAGCGTCAAATCCATATTCTTTAAGTGAATATCCTGACTCAAGAAAAATATCAGGGGTAAAAAAATCAAATTGTTCTTTTTTCCCGCTTATTTTTGACAATACAATGATTAACTTAAAAAAAAGTTTGATTTTATCGGGTTTATTTTTTCTGTTATAACTCATATCACCGTTAATAACCATCCCCTCATCATTTTTATTCATTGCAATGTTACTTTTATACTTTTCTTTAAAATACAGTGCGTTATCTGCATGATCAATATCACCATGAGAAAGAATAATTAAATTGAGATTGTTCTGATTTACACCGGCATTTTCTAAACTATTTTCTATAAGTTTTCTTTTAGCTTTAAATCCGGTATCAAATAGAATAAACCCTGAGTTTTTCTTTAACAAATAACAATTTGAATCTGATAATATTGGTATAATTTCTATCATAGTATGACTCCGTTATGTTTTATAATTCTCTTAAAGACTTCTGTTTTGCAATATCCTGAATTGTAACTCCCGGGTGTTTATATCTTCCCGTTTCTGTTGTATCTAACATATTTTTTCCATTCAATGACAATAGTATATAATAATTATTAATTTTAAATAAAAAAGATACTATATATATAATCAATTCATTGAATTAATTATATTTATTATATATAATCATTATTTTCGGTGTATCAAAATAGTCTTTATATAGAGCTTCATGCAAAAGTCTCTATATATTAATTAATAGTTTGGAGGGTTTATGAGGAAATTTATGCTTATTATATACGTCTTAATGACCGTAAATTTATTTTTTGGGGAGGTATTATTATTAAAAGATGGCTCAATAATTAAAGGAAAGATTATTAAAATGGATGAAGATAATCTTGTTGTCCTATCAGCGTATGGCGAAATGCTCATTGAAAGAAGTAAAATAAAAAAAACATATTTTGCAGACTCTGAATACGAAAAAGAATTAGCTGAAATTGAAGCAGAAAAAAATAAGCAACCAGAAAAAACGGTCGTGAAAGAAACAGTCGTAAAAGAAATAGTAGTTGAAAGAGTGATTAATTCTACTGTACATACAGAAAAAATTGAAACCATATTATTTATGGATTTATTTGGTTCTATTACAACCGAAGATGTTGCAACTGTACTTAATGATGCAAAAATCAATTATGTATTGAATTCAAAAACAGGTTTAATCAATGGATATAAGAATAATAAAAAATTTGCAAAATTATCCAGATTATTAAATATTTCAAAAAAAACTAATTCTTTATATGATAAAAGAGAATTGTATTATCAGTTCTATGTTAATGAAGGGACTATAAGAGATGCGTATTTTGTCATAAATAAAGCCGGTAATGAAATTGATATTATAAAACAAAATATTGAAAGTGCTACAGGTCTGACATTTAAAGCTGATACAGAAAATGCAGGTGTTTATACTGCCTTAACAACGAATAATATTATTGTAGACATATATAAAATATCCAAACAGGGTAATGTCTCAAACGGTTTATGTATATATATAAGAGACAAAGACTCAGAAAAAAGAGCATTTACTATTCCAACAGGTATTCTAGATTTCCACATTGGCATTGGCTATGCACATGGTGCTGAAGCAGGCTATCCGTATTATTTAAGTCATAACTATAAATTTGGTACTTTTAATGTAGGTTTAAGCGGTGTAGGTAAAAAAGGTTCATTTGGACTTATGTATATAATCGGTCCTTCACTAAGTTTAAAATATAGTTTAATACCTCGATTAGATATTTCTAATCAATTATTATTTTCAGGAAAATGGGGTGGTATGTATGGAACGAACTTATTTGTTTTTAATTTCGGTTTAAATTTTGGATATTCTGGAGCTCCATTATTTATTGGTTTTAATTCCGATTATAATTATAATAAAGACTATGATAATTCACCATATTATTACGAAAATAGCGAAAAGTATGCACCTGGCGCATTTTGGTATGCCGGTCCATCACTCTATTGGGGAGTAGAAGCAAGAACTAAAAAGAAAAAAAATTTCGCATATAATATCGGCGTATATATAGATTGGAAATTTAGTTCATATGTTAATAAATATCCATTATACCAGTACACTGGAACAGATACATACCTATACTCCTCTTATGATAGTTCAGATATGTCAAAAACAACTCAATCAGGTTCTTATACAACCTTTGTAGCCCAGTGTAGTTGGGGTATACAGATGTCATGGCAGGGTGTTGCCAGAAAAGTTCTTTATAAATAATTATTATTTAAAAAAATAAAAAAAAACGGGGTGCTCATCATATTAATGAGACACCCCGTTTTATTTAGACCTATAAAGACTAATACTGTGTTTTAACCATTTTATAGTTGTTACCGTAATTATTATCCCATTGAGTAGAACCGTTTACATCATACGCAATAGCATACTCAAGATTTTCTACATCAGCAGGTACAGTTATAGATTTTCTCCATCGTTCAATATTATGAACATTTGGACTTTCAACAAACTGTGAATAACCAACCTGGTAAAAATCTGCAAAGTTTAGGTTTTCTGTGTATGTTGTTGCCCAATTATCAAAGGAATAAACCACTTTAACTGTTTTGTTATAACCAATGTTTCGCACATCAGCATTAACATAAAAAGTAGACGGTGAAGTTCCAACGCCATAAAATGAAGCACCGGCTTGAAGTACATTAAGATTAGGATTTAAATAAGTTCCATCTAAATATCCCATTGAATAATTTTTTCCTGCATTATTATCCCAATATGTCTGACCATTCACAACATATTTTACAACAAATTCTTTACCAAGGATTTCGTCAGCATAAGAAAAACTTCTGTAATCATTAAGAGCCCAAATCTCATATCCGGTCTCAGCAGGCCCAACATAATCTGCAGTCAAATCAACCCAGGGGCCAAGAGTGTTTATGCTGTGATGAATAACAACCTGTTTTTCGAAACCCGCATTTTTTACTTTAATAATAAATGAACGTGTATTACCGCCTGATCCATGGTAACTTGATGCAGAAGTGTACGCTTTAACAAGTTCAACCATAGCAGCTGTTGATACGATTGATTGCTCTTTGTTAATTGAAGAAGCATCTTCCTGGTAAGCAGTTTCAAAAGCAGCATCTGAACACGAGATAACTGTGAGTAATACGGTGATTACTGCAACAATTGATAAAATTTTTTTTTGCATTTTTAACATCCTTTTTTGTTTTTTTAATGGTGTTTCTTTTATAGAATACTTGAGAACAATTGTCAATAACATTAATATATGATTTTTCAAAAATGATCAGAATTAACAAAAAAATTACAAACTATTTAATAAGTTAAACAATAAATAACACTAATTATTGCATTTTCTCACAATTGCCCGTATAATCAAAAATACTGTCACCATACATAAACAAGGATATACAATGAGTTTTAAAAACTGTGTTATTTATCAGATTTTCCCTGAACGTTTTCATATTGGTAACGGTCTCACAATTGAGGATAAAATAAAAAACAATTTGTATCCCGAATACGCGGTTGCAAAAAAATGGGATGAATTACCTGAAATCAGTATGACTACTCAAGGTTTTCAGTTTTTTGGCGGTGATATTGACGGTATTATTGAGAAACTTGATTATATAAAGGAAATAGGCGCAAATTGTGTCTATCTGACCCCGGTTTTCCCTTCAAATTCTAATCATAAGTATGATGCAATTTCTTATACCGATGTTGATAAAGCATTTGGCGGCATGAGTTCTTTTGACCGATTAATCACTAAGGCTCATGAGTGCGGTATTAAAATCTGCATGGACATTGCGTTAAATCACGTTTCCAAAAATCACCCTTATTTTCAACAGGCAATTGCTGATCCGCATTCAAAATATCGTGATTACTTTGTTTTTACCGATTACCCTACGGTATATAACGGATGGTGGGGAAGTACCTATCTACCCGAGTTGAACTATAAGAACCCTGAAGTGATTATTGACTTAATCACCGGAGAACATAGTATCATAGATTTCTGGGTACGAAAAGGTATTGATGCGATACGATTAGATTGTGCAAATGATCTCGGTCCGAAATTATGCAATATCATACGTGATAAAGCAAAAAGCATCAATCCTGATGTGATGGTTTTTGGTGAAGTTTTTAATTATTCTGCAAAATGGCATGACTGCTTAGACGGTTTACAAAGTTATTTTTATACCAGTTCTATTTTTTCAACCCTCGAAGGTGCTATTACAACACGGCAGTTTGGAAAAAACATTTCAAAACTGATATCAGAAGCAAATGAGGAAGTATTACTTAATTCTTTTAATATTCTATCATCTCATGATTATAAAAGAGCGTTGACCAATCTCAATGGGGAAATAAAAAAATACTTCATGGCATTAATTATGCAATTCACCCTGCCCGGCATTCCCAAAATTTATTATGGTGAAGAAGTGGGCATGACCGGCGGTAATGACCCGATGAATCGCGCTCCAATGGTATGGGATGAATCGAAGTGGAATAACGAAATTATCAGTTTTTATAAAACACTATCACATATAAGACAGACAAAAAAAGAATTTCAGACCGGAAAGTTCATGGATTTTTCCGAGTGGATGGATAATGGTGTTATCGGTTACATGAGATATTGTGAGGATGACCCGAAAGAATATTCAATTGTGTTATTAAATATAGAAAATACTGACAAGAATTTCAGACTTTTCATACCGTATTCATATATATTCTGTCAGCTTGACCTCAAAAATCTACTTTCTGATGAAATAATCAAAGCTGAAATCAGTTATATTGATGTTTCACTCACGGCTATGGAATATAAAATATATACGCCCCATAACCGTTCAAAATCGAACTATTCATTTTTTAAAAGGATATAAAATCAAACTTCTTACAAAAATCCATTATTACTGAGGCTCTTGCAAAAATCATGAGTACATAATTCTTTGCTTCCACCATACGCAATAAAATTACGTTAGAGGTAACCTTATGCAAAAAATTGAAAAAAAAAGAGTATTTTTGCAAGAGGCCTAATGAATTAGTTAATAAATGATAATAAATAATTATTGACAAAAACTATATTTCAATGTAAAAAATCATATACCGATCGGTATATGATTTTAAGTATATTAACTATAGGAGCTAATAAAAATGTTAAAAGAAGTAAAAAGAGTTCTGATTATTGGATCTGGTACAATGGGAGAACAAATTGCCTTACAAATATTAAAAAATAACTATACAGTATATTTATATGACAATTCAAAAGATAATTTATTTACGTGTAAAAGTAAAATAGAACAAAATACCACACTAGAGCAATCAGAAAAACTTTTTATTACTGAAAACCTTACTGAAATTTCAGATAAAGTTGATTTGGTTATTGAAACTGTTACTGAAAATCTGAAAGTAAAAAAAGAACTTTTCAGAAAATTGAATACACTATTTCCAAAAGAAGTAATTTTTGTTACCAATACATCTGATCTGTTGCCATCCTGGATGGCTAAAGATAGTGGCAGAGAAGAGTATTTTTGTGCTTATCACTTTCACGCACCCATGTATGGAGCAGATATAGTTGACATAATGCCACATTCAAAAACAAGTATTGATACGATAAAAAGTCTGAAAATTTTTACAAAGCGAATTAAACTTATTCCTCTTGTTCTGAAAAAAGAAAATCCCGGGTATATTTATAATACCATTTTAAATTCTATAATGGATAGTTCAATAAAGTTAGTTATTAAAGGAGTGGCTGAAATTGAAGATGTTGATAGAGCGTGGATGGGAAATACAGGAATGAAAATTGGTCCGTTTGGAATGTTGGATTTGATAGGAATAGACACTGCTATGAACGTTTCAATAATCAAAGCTAAAAAGAATATACTATCGTATATAGGTGCTGCATTTTTTAAAAAGTTTGTAAAAAATGGAAAACTTGGCATAAAAACAGGAGAAGGGTTCTATAAGTACCCAAATCCAAAATATCAGGATGAAAACTTTTTAAGAGATGCTAAAAGTTACTTGAAGAATTAAGATTTAACCTGTTATATAGAAAAGTTTCTTAACAAAAACTCTTCTATATAACGCCCGATTAACCCGTGAGGCGTCCATTGGCGCATAAATTGCTGATTTCAGCCAAGTTCGTTGTGTTTAAACAAAAATCTCCCGGTTTAACCAAAAATTAGAATGTCTAAAAACCATTTCAGCAATTTGTGTGACAATAGCCGAGTCGGTGTTAAATCGTTTGTTAGGCACCTATTTATATTTTTTTTCATAATAAACTATATGCATATTTTCATTAATTTCTTCGATTTTTCCAGTTTTTATATAACCTAACTTTTCATATAAATAGCAATTACCAATTTCTTCTAATATCGTATCTAATATCCAATTATTTATATTCTTGTATTTATTTTCAATTAATTCAAATACTTTTTGTGCTATTCCTTTATTTTGATATTCATCTAAAATAAATATTGGACTGATTCTGCATTTATTTTCATTTTCCATTGTAATTATTCTTACAGCACCAACATTCTGTTCTTCAAATTTAATTAAATAATAATTTGTAAAACTTTGATTTAATTTTTCTATTATTCTTTCAAGTTTTTCAGCACCCGGACTTATTTCATAATCTTGATATTTTCCTAATAATTTTGCAAACGCTTTTATTTGCATTTCATATATTAAAATTGCATCTTCTATTGTTGCTTTTTTTAATTCTATTTTCATAAAATCCTTTTATTTATCATAATACAAGGTACATATTTATCCAAATAAATTTCATTTCCATAATCAATTATATAGATTTTTTGAAAAATCGATAAGAAAAAACAAATAAAAGCTAGCCGGTTAACCAAAAGTTAAATTGTAACAAATACAATCTAAACAAGATTTATAACGGTAGTATCGTCCAGTTCATTATTTCTGTAATCTTAAAAATAACAAACATCACAATATTTTTGAACAAGCTACTGTTCATTAATATTACCTCAATACAACATCAACTTTTATGTTTATCTTTTTATTCGATGTCTTATAAAAACCATTTATTTTATATACTAAATCTTCTTTTATTAAATTGTAATCTTTTATTCTAATACCAATAAATGCACAGTTAACAATAAATAAAATGATTTCAACAACACTTCCCATTGCAAATATTCCACCAAATAAAAAATTTGTTGTTTCCCAAGTAGAATTTCTACCATTATTCATAGTATATTCAATAGTATAGAAACTAGAAGCAATACCGGCTAATGATAGAGCAATAACACCATTGATTGACATCGCTCTAACTGAACTAAGTATTTTGGTGTAATGGTTACCTAAATTTATTATATCTTCTGTATTTAAAGTACCCTTAAAATTTTTACTTGTGTTATCTTTTACTCTATTATATAAATTACCAACACCTTGCCAGTAAGAAAAATATCCTTCTGTTGTTTTTTTTTCATAGTCAATTGGAAAAATATCATAGGCATTTAAATCCCCAATAATAGGTTTTACTCTGAAATCAGTAATTACATTTGATCCATAACTATAAATAGATAGAAATAAAACAACAAAACTAAAAATATATTTTTTTATCATCACTTCCTCTACTTTAAAACAACATCAAACCTAATCTTCATACCATTTAGATATGAAACATCTATTCCATTTAGCTTATTAATAATTCCACGTTTTATCATTTTATATTCTTTCCCAGATTTAGCGGCCATTACTATTGAAGGAATAAATAAAATTAGTCCAATAACAGAAAGGGTGGCAAAAATTGCTCCTGTAGAAAGAGTGAAAGCTGTAGTTGAATATCCCTTTTCAGTATTTAGATAATTTTCGGCGAGATAAGGCAAAGGAGTTATGCTAGCAAAAATCGCAAAAATTAGTCCGCTGGAGATTACCGAAGCAATGCTCGACTTATACTCAGTATATCTTGTACCAATTAGCCAAATATCTTTCCTATTTATTCTATTTTTTAGCTCATCACTTAAAGTATCTTCTGTTTTGTATTCATCTTCCATATTAGCAGAATTTGGAGGAATGTAAGAAAAACTCCCGCTATTAGAAGTAGATAAATTATCCACTAAATGAAATTTTACCTTAGTTGTTTCATTTTTAATTTTTTCGATTTCTAAATCAACAATTTCATTAGCTGTTGATAAAATTGTAATTGCAAATACATGCAATATAAGATAATATACTTTTTTATTCATTTGATATCTCCTTGTTTATACTGTTACAATATTTTTTCTTACTTTTCAATTATATTTTTGTATGTCTATTAAATATAACAAATATCAAGTGCGGACAAGATTTAACATTGTTTTTAAATTTTTTTCCACAGTTCCGGCATTCTATTAGTTCTGAAAGAAAGTTTAAAACTGTATAAGTTATCCAGCCCAGTATAGGGTTACCTCCAAGCCACATCCAATGAGTAGATCGATTTTTATTAAGTGCAGTTTTTATTCCAAGAGTAATTGGTAACAACCAGAGCAATAAAATAAAAAAAAGAGCAGTAAAAAGTAATATTTTAATATTCATTTATCATTTCCTAAAATTACTGATGTTATACCAAATTTTTTTTCACGAGCGTTGGGTGTTGAATCCACTAAGGAAAATATAAAATAATTTCTATACGCTCGTAGGATCTGCCTAACATTTTGTTAACTTGTGAGCCCAAAGGGCGAATCAAGTTGAACAATTTGTTAGGCATTTCTTTTTACTTCCATTTTATCATATCTTATTGTTATTATTGGATAATAAATTCCTGTATTTACTTTACTTCCTGGTTTGGTAAATATCAATATTGTTACATATTTTTGACCATTATATTCATAAAATTCATCATAACCATATTCATATGGCTTTATAGTTGTATTTTGTCTAGAAATATGTCCTGATTTTCTTATTTTATTCCACGAAACTATTTTTCCATTTTTAAATATCAGCGATGATTGTTCAAGTTTTTTTATTTCCGATTTCCAATATTCTAGTCGAATTTCTAATTGATTCTTAGTAATTTTAATATCAATTTTAGAGTCGTGAATAAATTTTTCTATTTCTAAGTATTCTTTGAATTCTTGTGTCTCAATTGTTTTGTGATATTTAGTAATTTTGTCAATATATTCCTCTTGTGATACATCATCTAAAATTATGTATCTAAGTAATTTAGATTTTTTTATATTTCCATTATTAAGTATCACATTTCCTCCTTTTTTTACTTTTTGCCCGAAGGGTCTGCCTAACAGTGTTACAGTGTAACAGGATTCAAAAAATTAGAAATAAAAAAAATATTTTGACAAGAGAATCTATTGTTTAATAATATTCTCAATACGTTTAGGTAAATATGGATGTGTCATAAAAATACCGGCAAATTTTACAGCGGTAGTATAGTTTTCTTTAGCTTTACGTATATAAGTTTCCATGTTAACTTTTTTATATATATCTTTTCCGGCAGCAAGAACGAGTAATCCATTAATGCTATTTACCGGTGCTAATGAATGACCTATATTATCACAGGTGTATTCACAGCTTCTTGAATAAGCAGATTCAAGAAAGGGAATTATTAATGAAGGAAATGTCCAGAATCTTTTTTCGAGATGTTTTCTTTTAACATGTCCCAATTCGTGACCAATAACAAATTTTACAATGTCCTCATTTTCATCTATAATACCAAATATATCTGAATATATTGCGATATAATTTTTACCTGAAAATTTAACGGCAAACGCATTGAGTAATCCCCCTTGCTGAATAATAAACAATTTTGGTTTCTTTTTAATATTTAATTTATCTGCCATGATTTGATAATTTGCATAGAACTCAGAAAACTGTTCTTCACAGATTTCGATACCATTACCCTTTAAGTATGCAATAAGAAATATTTTCTGAAAAACAATAAATAACCAGATAAAAACAGCATAGATAATGATTAACTGAATAGCAGGCACTAAACTACCTGTACTTATCTTTGATAAACTACTAAAAGTAGCAGCTAAAGCAAGAATTACCAGTAAGGTAAAAACTACTTTTAATATAAAGTAGAAATTTTCTTTTTTATTAACTTTGAAATTCATAATTCAGTCTCCATCTTTTTAATTATAGGTAGCTTTTTGCAAAATAATCTTTTTATCTCAATATTTTACAAAAAGCTACTTATAATTCTAGTATATTACATATAGTGAAAAAAAAATCAAGTACTGTTGATTTTTGCAAGAGCCTTATGAGTACGAATTACTTTATAGCAGCTTTAAAAAAATCAACATCCCTTTTTAATACGGTATAAAAATATTTTTTCGCAAAATTATGATCATCAACATACGAATGAAAAACGCTTTTAACATTATTTTTAATCAGTCTGTCATGTAAATCTACACTCCATTGATACGGGCAGGAATCATCTAAAGTACCGTGATGTATAATAACCGGAGCTGAAATCTCACTGAAATAATCAGTAAATGACAGTTTCTTATAATCGATTTCACTAAACATCAGATCAAGCTTTTCTCTGATCTGTGTTGCACTTTCGCTATTTCTTTTTCTCATAAAATATAATGAACTTTCAGGGTATTCAATTGAAACAGCAGCCCATAACGACGCAGCCCGTATCGTTTTCATAACTTCAAGAACGGTAAGCGTTACACCGCCACCCATAGAATGACCGAAAAGAAAAATATTATTCACATCCGCATTTTTGACTGAACGTACTGTATTTAACACATTAAGTACATCAACAGGATAATACAATCTTTGCATTTCGTCATTAACAAGGATTTCGGATTTATCATGTCCTCTATAATCAGGCTTTAATACAATAAAACCATTTTGAGCAAAATAGGTACTGATTAAACGGTATGATTTTATCGTAGAATATTCTTGTGGGGGAATATACCCATGATTAACAATGACTACAGGATATGTTTTTTTTCCGGTATCCGGGATATTTAATAGTGTATATAATTTTAAATTATCTGATTTGTATGATGCCACGAAACTCTTATATCCTTTATAATCACCGGCTTTATATTCAATAGTGAGTTTCCCGTCATTAAGCGGATAATTTTTTAAGTTTTCAATAAATAATTCATCATAATCACCGGAATAGACCAGCGAAACTATACAAAGAAATACAACAACACACATTTTTTTTAATCCGGTCATTTTACCACCTCCATAACATCTATAACCATTATTGCAATATCATCGTGAAACGGCATATTTTCATTAAAAATCATAATATCTGAAATAAGGGTTTTAATACAATCACTACCATGTAAAGTTCTGTTCATTTTCATCTGACTCAATAACCGTTTTAGATCATACAGTTCAGATTTTGAATTTTTTGCTTCTATTACTCCATCAGTATATAAAATTAATCGATCTTTTTCAAGAAGTTCAATTTCACCAAATCCATACGTCATATCTTTCATCACACCGATTATCGGTCCGTTAGTTTTTAGCTGATGTAAACGACCATCACTGCGAAGTAAAAACATTTCACAATGACCTGCATTTGAATATGTTAATCGCATGTTTTTGGTATCAATTACACAAAAAAAGGCAGTGAGAAAATCTCCGGAACCGTGAATTGAATCATATAATTCGCTATTTGCAACTCTCATAATTTCCTGCGGATCTGTTGATACTTTAACAGCATTATTAAAAACAATTTTCGCCATAGTTGTTATAAGAGCAGCAGCTACTCCATGACCGCAAACATCTAAAATCATACATCCTACTAAATCATCATTAATTGGATAAATATCAAATAAATCGCCACCCAACTCATCCATCGGTAAATAAAAACTTTCAAATTGTATGTTCTTAAATTGCGGAAATGAAGTGGGAATTAATTTACTTTGAATTGATTGTGCAATTGTTAAGTCTTTTTTATTTTTATCATTGATTTGCTGTAATTCATCAATTGCCAGATTTAACTCAGCGGTTCTTTTTTCAACAATTTTTTCGAGATTCAGATTAAGCTCTTCATTTTCAACAAATGCTTTTGAAAATCGAATTGACAAAATACCCGACTGAAAAAGAATAAAAAGAAACATTCCATAATGAGCCATTTGAAATGTATCAATAACCTTCATATAAAATAATATATCATTGAGTGTCGCTAATACCAATAAGCTAATACCAAAGGAAAACATTCTAATTTCAGGACGTTTATAATATATTGCCCTTCCGATACCTGTGAAAACATAAACGATACATATTAAAGTAAGAAATTGATTTATCCTGTTTAAATACGAAACTGCTGTCAAATTAAACGGGATGGTACATACAATCATCACACTATTAATGACGAGTATTACCCGATTAAAATAAATATTAAAATCCAGTGGATATAAGAAAAATACAAAATACAATGTTGCTGATAAAATAACAAAAAAAGTTATATATTCTATTTTTAATATTAAGCCATAATTATTCGAAAACATTCTATACAAATACGTTTCTAAAGAAAGCGTTCTGATAACAACTGCAAATGCAATAATCGAAAAAACCAGCGATGAATATTCTTTTCTACGCATAGTATATATGAGGAGATGATAAAAAATCATTACCATTATACCACCAATTAAAAACATATTAATTATCATTTTAATCAGAGTGTTTTTTCGGATTTTCTCAATATTTCCAATAATCGGGCTTTTACTGATGCCACCGGAAATCAGCTCATGATTTGAAAAATGAATTACTAAATGTATAATATTTTCTGTTTCTTTAACCTCTGCTGTCTGGTAATAAAATGCCGGGACTGAATCTTTTTTATCAAGGGCCGGGTTACCTACTTTAAATAGTTCTTCACCATTTGCATAAAAAATGGCTGCCGTGTTTATATCCTTGTTAGTAATACCAAGTGATAAACCTTTTACTGATTCATTGAGAAGTATTTTTACATACCATGTTCCTGCGATTTCACCGCTAAAACTGCTCGTAACTCTAAGCATTTCATACTGATGGGTATTAAAATCTTCAAAGGTAATAAATTTGTCACGACAGAAAAGCCATTCACCAGAAATCTCTATTGGTTTTTCTTCCATTATATTGTATGTTGAAAGATCAATTACCCCATTGATTGCAGTATATTGTATTGCTCTCTGACATGAAAACATCGTTACGATCACAATAAAAATAAATAGATACTTATGAACTGACTTACATTGAATATTCATACGTTATTATCCTTATAATCTAATATAGTGTACTACAAAACCTTAAAAGTCAAATTAATAATTTGTATCTTGATTTTTTTTTAAAGATACACTAAAAGTGAGATATGAATCTAATACTGCTTACAAACGATGAAATTATTAATAATATAACAGAAATAACCGGCGATAAACTAAAACATATTCTTACATTTATAAAACCAGTTGCCGGTGACACGCTCAAAGTCGGTCTTGTAAACGGCATGACTGGTGATGGTATCGTCACCGCTATTAATGCACACAAACTTGTAATGACTGTTCAATTATATAAAAAACCGCCGGAAAAATTACCGCTGACACTCATTTGTGCCATGCCCCGCCCGAAAGTTTTAAACCGGATTATTCAGCATGCTACAACAATGGGTATACAAAAAATATATATTATTAAAACATGGCGTGTTGAAAAAAGTTACTGGGAAAGCCCGATGCTCGAAGATGAAAACCTCTATAACCAGATGATTCTCGGACTTGAACAGGGAAAAGATACAGTTCTGCCTTTCATAGCGATACGCAAACTTTTTAAACCATTTGTTGAAGATGAACTACCGGAAATCATTCGAGGTTCAACAGCACTTGTTGCTCACCCGACAGGAGAGACCCAATGTCCTTTCGACATCGGATCTCCGGTTACCCTTGCAATTGGTCCTGAGGGAGGCTTTATACCCTATGAAATTGACTCGTTACAAAAAATCGGGTTTACAACCGTTTCACTTGGGCAGCGTATTCTCCGCGTTGAAACAGCAATTCCTTATCTGACCGGTCGATTATTCTAAAACAATAGTAGATGCAACGTAAACTCTCTTTTTCTTTCCACCGGAATTATCACCACCGTATGAGTCTGTGACGTTCCCGTCTTTGTCTGTTATAACCACACCAATTGATACGGCTTTACCGGGTTCTTCGGCATGAATTGACTCTCTCGAAATCATCATTTCAAACCCCTGTTCACCAAAAGCTGCAAATGTTCCTTTTGTATTACTTGATACACCCCATGTTTTTAATGCAGCGTCATAATAATTTTTTTGTATCCCAACAGAGTTTGTGTCGCCTTCCTGTGAAAATGCATCATAGACATAGTAAATATCGGCTTCAGGATATCGTGCATTCCAGCTTTTATCTTTTACTATTTCAATACCTGATGGAATTGTTTTAAGCATCATCTTTACAGTATTTTCAGGATTACTTATAAGAACACTAAGCTGTCTTTTTTCACTTTCAATCGTATTGAGTGGAACAAAAATATAAATATACTGAGAGTCTAAACCTGTATAAATTGCTTGAGGTGCGTCAAACGGTCCTTTGACACCATCACCGGCAGGTTCATTATTTCCCGCAGTCATTTTTTCATTAAGTACGCCGTCAACAAGTGACAGTTCGGCATTACCGCCTTTTGATTTATCAGAGTCATCATATATTTCACCGATTTCATACAAAACAGGATTAAGATTAAGTTCTTTTACAACACTTAAAGTTCTTTTATAAAAATAATTACGAACAGCGTCCTCTTTAACCATAACCTGACCTTCGCCGGTATCATTCTGAAGATATGGTTGATAGATTTTTTTTAGAGCATCAAACCGGGCTTCATAATCGCTATAAACAAAAAGTTTATTTGCAGGATCAATAAGATATTTACAATTTTCAATATACTGCTCTCTCCATTCCGGCACTTCAAGGATTTTCATAAGCGGTCTGCCGAAATCTTTCTGTGCATATTCTTTAACCAGATCAGCCCAGGAAAACAAGCCGGCATTTGCAATATCAAACGGATACCAGCCGCCACCGAGTGCATTATCATAATCATAGGGTAAAAACTCAACCTTTCCATTTTTCTGTAAATATAAGTAATAATTATTCCCCATTGCCCAGTAATCATCAGGCATACCAAGAAGAACATTAGCTGATAACCACTTTAAAAATGAGTCAACTTCAAAATTGTTTGTTATATACTGCTTAAAATCATCACCTTGAAGTTCAGTGATGTTTTTAACAAAATCAATAAACCGTTCTTTATCAAATTTTTTGGAATTTGTTTTTGCATCATACGATGGAGAATACTTTTCTTTCCACTTTTTAACCCCGATTCTGTGTTTAAGCGCTTTATTGTATTCTAAAACAGCAGGCCCCTGACTTTGCCATAAGCATTTATACAAATCACCTTTATTGCCTGATTTGCCATATCTTTTTGTCAGAAAACCTTTGTTAATCGGCTCAATTGCTGTATAAATACCATAATATACTTTTTTATTACCGACTGTGATCGTTAACCGTGTAGAAGCAGTTTGAGGGGCCTTAACGCCTGCTCTATTTAAGAAATCATAATTATATAATTCTCTCATCTGTGAATCATCTTTGTCTAAATTCCATTTGAGATTTAAGGTATTTAATCCGGCAAATTTGGTTTTATCTTTTTCATTAAACTTTATCTTAAAATGATCCCTGTTATATTTCTTTTTTAAAACATCATAAGGAATTCGCCTTGTAGTATTTCCCCGTATTCTAAAACCAACATCTTTAATAATAGTATCACCACTGGTATCGTGATAAATAAAATCGGCTTTTCTATACAAACCATCTTTTGGATTGGCTTTTAAATCGATAAGCATTTGTTTCCATTCAGTTGCTGATATCCTGATTTCAATATCATGAAGTATTTGAGAATCAAAAAAGTCGTTGTATGAGATTTTATCTTTTGCACATACTATCGAGACTGAAAAAAACAAAATAACACCAAGTAATTTTATATTCATTTTACACCTTTATTATTACGGATTTATCTCATTATTAATAACTTCAAGTCTTTCCTTAAAATATTCTTTCACCCCCAAACCACTTCGGTATTGTTCCATTTTCTGATTTTTAAAAGCATCTTTTGCCGGAAGTTTATCATAACTTTCATAAAATGACTGATAATCCAGTAAAAACGGGTCTTTAAATACTTCATCTTTAATTAAATCACGAATCCTGTCTGCTTCATTTTCTAAAACATTTTTATTCATGTATTTAGTTAATAATTCTTTGAAAATTGCTTTTAATTCAGGTTCGGCATATTGAACCGCTTTTTTACAGAATAAGGCAGATTGTGAACTTCTTGAATTTGTTAAATAATATGGCAGATTTAAAGTATTACCAATCCAGTCACTTCCAAAACTATTATCAGTATCCCATGCAACAACATACCACTTATTATCTGCAGGATTGTGATACACATAATCATTATTGTAATTACCGGACAAACTATCCCAATGACCTGTAATTGATGATACTGCTATATAATTAAGAACATTAGTAACATCAAAATATTGAGCTAATGAATCTTTGCTGTCAACTGCTGATAATGAGCTTAAAAGAGTTTGTATATCAGAAACATCACCGGTTTTTTTATTGGTAGCTAATGAATATCGACCCGCATCATATGTGTATGCATTAAATGTTGCACCACCACTTCCACTATATCCGCATTTATAGAGGTTACCGTCATTATTTTCAAAATGTTTTTTCAAAAGTCTTTTATCAACTTCTTCAACCAGTAAATATACACCCAGAAATATTTGATTCAAATATACACTGACTGTTGACACTCTCGGAGCCGGAACGCCATTTTCACGATAAATTTTATATGATAACATTTCACGAATAAGACTCGGGTCATTTGGTGATGTTCGTAAATTTATTTCTTTCTCACCATAAAACTTTCTATCATCATTACCTGACAAAAAGGCTCTTTTATTCGCCGAAGCCGGGTCTGCTGTATTGAGAGGGTCAGTACAATCAAAAGCAATTACATAACTTTTTTTATTCGTCCCGTCTCCGCCATTATCATTATTACTTGTTGTATTACCACGACATTTAATAGCAACCTTATCCATTGTCACATCATCAAAACTGAATAAAGTAACAAGTCTGAATTGATTATCAAAATCATAATTATGTTCTTTTGCCATTGTTGTATATACTGCCTGATCCATTGTAATTCTGATCACATGATGTTTTGTATCATCAAACCATAAATCATCAGAACCTTTAACACTTTGTACGTTAACATTTATTGTTTCATCAGTATTTTTTTTAGTATCAAGATCGATACCGGGGCATGAAAAAAGAGTGAAAATAATACCGGTTATTAAAAATTTAAAAAATATATTCATATAATCTCCATTTGTTTGATAATAAAAAAATCTAACAGAATACACGTCAAAAGTAAACAGGAAAAAAATTATTATTTCTTTTCCACGGTTACTGTGATATAAATTATTATCAATTCGTTTTTTGGAGGTTTAAATGAAAGTAGCAATACTTGGTGCAAGTGATAAACCGGATCGATATTCATATAAGGCATTACAAATGCTTAAAAAATATGGTCATGAAGTGTTTCCGATTAATCCGGTTAAGGATTATATCGATGGAGTTAAAGTATATAAATCATCAATTGATATTGATACTGAAATTGATGTGTTGACCCTGTATATTGGCAGTGACCGTCTCGGAGCATTGACTGATGAAATAATTGCACTTAAACCGAAAACAGTGATTTTTAATCCCGGAACTGAAAATCATGACGTTATGACAACTCTTACATCTGAAGGAATTAAAACAATTGAAGCTTGTACACTGGTTTTATTACGCACCGGTCAATTTACAAGTATTGTTTAGTATCAGTCGGGAACGTCGAAAAATCTAAAAGTTTTATACTTTTTCTTTGTATTTTCTGATTGATTTAACCATAATTTCCGGTTAATATAAAATAACATTTTAGATTAACCGGAGTTCATCATGTATATACAAAGACATCTTGAGAATATAATTAAAGAAACCACAGCCGTTTTTCCTATAGTTCTCGTAACAGGCCCGAGACAAGTAGGGAAAACTACTATGCTTAAAAAAATATCAGAAAAAAATAGAACTTATGTAACTCTTGATAATCCACTCATCAGAGAACTTGCAGTGAAAGCCCCTTCATTATTTCTCCAGCGCTACACTCCACCACTTCTTATTGATGAGATTCAATACGCACCTGATTTACTTCCGTATATAAAAATGTATGTTGATGAAAATAAAAAAAAAGGTGATTTCTGGTTAACCGGTTCACAGATGTTTCATCAGATGAAAAATGTAAGTGAAAGTCTTGCCGGGCGGGTGGCCGTTATTCAGATGTCGGGTTTATCCGCAAGTGAAATTAAAAATGAAACAAGTCAGATATATACAACCGGTTACGGGTCACTCTCTGCAAAATTGAAAAGTAAAAAAAAAGAATCACTACAGGATGTTTATAAAAGAATATGGAAAGGTTCAATGCCTGCTTTGTATGAAAATGAACAGAATATTGAGATTTATTATTCATCGTATGTTAATACTTATTTACAGCGGGATATAAAAGATCTGACTCAAATAGCTGATGAGCTTACTTTTATGAGATTTATGACATCCTGTGCTGCAAGAACCAGTCAAATGGTAAATTATACCGATCTTGCAAAGGATATTGGCATCAGTTCTCCAACTGCTAAACAGTGGCTTTCAATTTTAGTCTCTTCAGGTGTTATTGTACTTATTGAACCGTATTTTAACAATGCCCTAAAACGAATTATTAAAGCACCAAATATGTATTTTATGGATACCGGGCTATGTGCTTATTTAACCCGATGGACCAATCCTGATGCACTCGAAGTATCGACAATGGCCAGGCCTTTTTTTGAGACATACATTGTCAGTGAAATAGTAAAAAGTTATTATAATTCAGGTATCTGTCCTGCTTTATTTTATTATAGAGATAGTGATAATAAGGAAATTGATTTATTAATAGAGAATAATAATATCCTCTATCCGATAGAAATAAAAAAAAGCGGTACTCCAAAAAAAGAGTTTATTAAACATTTTGCGGTTCTTGAGAAAACCGGTAAAGAGATCGGTACCGGTAATGTGATTTGTTTTATAGATGATTTACTGCCAGTGGATAATAATAATTACTATGTCCCCGCATGGCTTGTATAGATAGAAAATAAAATTTTATTCGTAATATGTATATTGATATTCTATAATAGCTTTTAAAAAACCGGATGGAGTATATTCGGCATCTTCAATCATATTACCTATGGTGTCATATTTATATATTACATTATATCGTAATGCACCTGTGGGGTAATAACAGGACATTTCAATAATATTGTCATTTTCATCGTATTTATAGGTAAATTTCCAATCAAAATTGCCTTCCTCATCAAATAGTAACTGTTCGATCATTTTACCTTTACTATTGTATATATAGGTATAACTGTCTTTTTCCTGAAAAGAACCATCGGATTCGTACTCAATTTCTTTAATCTTGTTACCGTTTTCATCGTATTGATACACTGTCTTATAATTTAAAGATCCGCTATTATTAAAATTTGCCAATTCAATCAAATTATATTTATCATCATATTTATACAAAATTTTATAATCCAAAGCTCCATCTGAATCAGGCCTTATCATTTCAATTACATCACCGTTACTATTGGTTTTATAGATATTTTTATAACTAAAAGATCCGACTGAATCATAACTTTCTTTTTCAGCAATATTGCCATTGGTATCATACTGATAAATAAATCTGTCACCTAAAGAACCGTCAAAATTATAATACCACTCAATTTCTGTTGGATTACCTTTATCATTGAATTTTGAAATAGTTTTCTCATCTAAAATTTTTATTTTCTTTTCAAAACGGTAAATAAATTGAATTTGTTCTTTCACTTTTCCTTTTAACCCACCTTTCTGCCACCCGGTATTTTTTATGTCCGGGTTCACCAATACTACACAAGTAAGTAACAAAAAAATTAAAAAAATTGTTTTCATAAACAACTCCACTATTCAAATAAAACAAGTATAAATACAACCTGTGTTTTTGTCAAATTTATTTCCGGAAATAAATTGTCAGCACCGCCAAATCCACACGTCTTAGTATCATAGAGTAAACTGATTTTCATGGCTCCTTCAAAAATCATACATACCTGCTACTTATCAGAATACCGCTTTAATATATCAAAAGCCTGATATCTGAACTCGTAAACCATGACTAAAACTACATTACATGTAATATATTACTTGACTAAAACAACATTCAATGCTATTTTAATCAAGCAATAAATAATAAACTTTCTTGCCGGAGAAATACAAAATGAGAGCTGGAACGAAACAGTTATTAGAACATTTTACAATATACAATAAAGTTCTTATTCTCCTTGGTGCAAGACAGGTTGGTAAAACCACGCTTCTACGAAAAATATTTCCTGATGCACTTTATTACTCGGTTGATAATGAACCGGTACGAAAAGCACTGGAATCGTATGATATTGATGTATACCGTGCGTTAATCGGTACAAAACGACAGATTATACTCGATGAGATTCATCAGATCAATGACCCCGGGCGATGTGCTAAAATTATATTTGACCACCTTCCTGATATACAACTCATCATTACCGGTTCATCAAGTTTCCATATCAGAAACAAAACAACAGAAAGTCTTGCCGGCAGAAAAATTGACTATTACATGTATCCTCTGACTATCCAGGAATATCTCTATCAGAACAAAACTCTGGATACACTTGAATCAGGTTATTTTCAGAAACTGTTCGCTAATGATTTTAAAAAATTATACTACCATTTTGATACAGCGTATTTCATCAATGATTTTATGATATACGGACAGTATCCTGACATTCTGAATATGCCGAAAGATACTGTATTTTTAAAAAACCTTGCAGACAGTGTGATATTTAAAGATATCATGGAGCTCCATCTCATAGAAAACAGACAGCTTGCAGCGAACCTCCTGAAGCTGCTTGCACATCAAATCGGGAGTCTCGTGAATATCGCTGAACTTTCGGTCAGTTTAAAGGCTGATCAGAGAACTATCAAAAGGTATATCGAAATATTTGAAGACAGTTACATTATATTTAAACTCTATCCGTTTACGACAAATAAGCGGGATGAAGTAACAAAGGCATTTAAGGTGTATTTTCATGATACCGGCCTTCGGAATGCAGTAATTAATGATTTTTCAGCTATTGAAACCCGCTCTGATAAAGGTGCACTTTTTGAAAACCTCGTTATAGCTGAATATATGAAATGTAATTACTATTCTAAAAGCGATTGCGAATTTTACTTCTGGCGTACTAAAAATCAGTCTGAGGTTGATCTTGTTATGAAACAGGGTGATACAATTACCGGCATTGAGATCAAATACACGAAATCACGGGTAAACCGTTCATTTTGTAACCATTATCCCGAAGCACGGTTTATATCGGTGAATGCTGATAATTTTTTGTAGTTTTTTTTTCAATTTTCCAAGCTCTCTGCACAATATGATTTTCGCCGGCAGCTTTTACAGTGACTGCCCATCCAGAGATTGTCATATATGTCAGAGATTTCTTTTACCTGCTCTTTGTCATCGGTATAAAGACCGGTTTCAAAGTTCCGGGTGTTTTTACTTTTCATTCCCATACCGGCTCCAGTTAGATTGGCAGACCCCATGAATGCTTTTTTACCGTCAACTATGATAAGTTTCATGTGATTCCGGGGGCAAAGCATTCTCTCTAAGCTGTGAATCAATTCGGGGTGGCGGTCAAAATCTTTTCTGAATTGCGGTCCCGGTTCTTTTGCATGTATAAGTCGGACAAGAACCCCGCTTTTTATTTTATCCGACAGAACATCGAGAAATGGAATCATTCCTCTGCCTTGTTTTACATACAGATCTTTTATATCAGCTGTGGCGATCCATATATATTTCTTTGCCGAGGGAATCATTTCTGTGAAAATAGTATCATATATTTCTTCATGTTTAAGTATGTTTATCATAGTCTAAATTCGCTCATTAAATATTTCTGTTTAAAATGGAAATTATTACTTTTTTCACCGTTTCCATCTCATCGGGTTTGCTCACCGCTATAAATAAAGTAAGTGAAGCCAGTGCATCATTACTGATTATGACATCACCGGATGGCATAAATAACAACCCGTTCCGGTCAAGAAAATAGATAAAACAAGCAGCTGCAATCCGTTTATTTCCGTCGATAAATGAGTGATTTTTGACTATCAAATACAACAGCATTGCTGCTTTTTCCTCCAGAGTCGGATAAAGTTCATTTCCTCCGAATGATTGATATATCTGGTATATTGAACTGTCAAAACCCGAATCTTTCGGCTTACCAAAAATTTCCGATGAAAATTCGTTCCGCATCGAATCGATCAATTTGATGTAATGCTCTTTGCTTATCTGTACCGTTTGACGATTAGTTTTTCCCTTAGCATCAAGAGTTTCATGATCATAATCATCGAGTAACAAAAGCCCTGCTGAAAACTGAGTTAGCAGTGTTGCAAGATTACCGACATCAGTTAATGTCTGTGTCTGATTCTCAATAGCTCTTTGCAGAATTGAGATACCTTCATGAAGATGTTTAATTTCAAGATTACGTTCTTCGAGTCGTTTTCGGTTAACTGCATAACCTTCAACGAGATAATCTTTTAATCGTTTTGTTGCCCATTGTCGAAATTGAGTACCACGTTTGGAATTTACCCGGTAGCCTACTGATATTATGACATCAAGGTTATAATATTTTGTTCGATATTTTTTGCCATCTGTGGCAGTTGTCAAGGATTCCTTGACAACTGATTCTACAGCTAATTCACCATCTTTAAAGCAATTATTAATATGCAAACTTATGTTTTGCTTCGTCTGTTCAAAAAGTGAAGCCATTTGCTGTTGTGTAAGCCATACAGAATCGTCTTGAAACTTAACCTCAACTTCAATGTCCGTATCATTAGTTTTGTAAATTTCAATCTGGTTATTCACCCATACTCTCCCGATTTATCGATTATATCATTTTTTCATTATAATTAACCGCAGATAATCTCACGCTATTTAAGTTTTTCAAGTATCTTTCTCTTAGTCTGCCCATCAAAATCATCTTCATAAAAACGGAGGAATAACTCCTGCCGGGTATTTTCATCATGATCTATAGATGCTATAACCATTTTTTTCGCCATACTTATCATAGCAAATGTATCTTTAACCCGCTCTTCAGGAGTTTTTGCCATGATTTTTTGGTCATATAATTCTTCCATAATTTTATTTGTATCTTTACTCATTATCTGATCCTTTTATACAAATCTAATAGATTATCGGATAATTATAAAATATTCAGGTATTTTACAACCTTTTCCCGGTATAATTAATATCTGTATTTATTCAAGCGGGGTATCTGCCAATGTGAGGTTTATATGGCAAAAACAGCCGGCCACAAAATATGCCTTTTCATACAATTTTTCTGCCATGATGAGGTCTTTAAAAAGGGAAAGATAGATGTATATCAATATATATGCCCGGGTGTTTATTATCCCGGTAATCATTAGCAAACGGCGGCTCAGTACCGTTTTCACGGGTCACTTTGTATTGAAGAGGTGTCAGTTTCATAGTATGTTTCCTGCAGGGTATATCAAATACCCTTCTTTAGTTTTCAAGCAAGTAATAATATGATTTTACTTTAAAAATAAAAAAGAGTAAACATTAAAAAATTTCAAAAAAAGAATTGATTCTAAAGATTATTTTTAACTGTGGTTATATGATAAATAACTTTTTTCCCGCCTATTTAAAAAGTTGTATTTTTTCTGTAATTTTAATCACAACTGCTTGTGGTTTATAATGATTCTTTGCTAAATCATTATAAATCTGCACTTTACATAACACATAAACTACACTGAGGAGAAATTAATATGTCAGCATACAAAGTTCTTGAAATGAGTAACAACCTTCCAATCCGTACAAACAAACCGGTTCACAGCGGTAAGGTTCGATCTGTCTACTGGCTCACTGCGGAAGACAGTCGCCGGTTGATAAAAGAAAAAAAATACAATATTCCTGAATCATCGGAACTCGGTATAATGGTAATCAGTGACCGTATCTCTGCGTTTGAATGTATCTGGCACGGTGAAGGCGGTATGAACGGGGTTCCGGGTAAAGGTGCATCGCTTAATGCTATCTCAAACCACTGGTTTAAACTATTCCGTGAAAAAGGTCTTGCGGATAATCACATTCTTGACACTCCTCATCCGCTTGTATGGATTGTGCAGAGGGCACGCCCGGTTATGATTGAAGCAATTGCGAGAAATTATATTACCGGTTCAATGTGGCGTTCCTATACGAAAGGGGAACGTGAGTTTTGCGGTATCAAAATCGCCGAAGGACTTACGAGAGATTCAAAACTACCTGAACTGCTTATTACTCCTTCAACGAAAGGTATTATGACCGGCACCCCCGGGATTCCTGAAATTGATGATGTGAATGTTTCACGTACTGATATCGAAAATCATTTTAAAGCATTCCAATTTAACAGTAAAGAGGATATTGTATTGTACGAAAAACTCCTCACTGAAGGGTTCAGAGTTATTGAGTCTGCACTTGCATCGACCGGTCAGATTTTCGTTGATACGAAATTTGAATTCGGGTATGTTAAAGATGTCAGCGGCAATGATAAACTGATCTATATGGATGAAGTAGGCACACCGGACAGTTCCCGTCTCTGGGATGCCAAAGAGTATGCTGCGGGTAATATCGTTGAAAATTCCAAAGAGGGATTCCGTAAAATGCTGATGGCACATTTCCCTGATCCGGATATTCTTACAAACAAGGATCGTATGGCTGAGAGGGTTCTGCTTGCTAAGAATTTACTTCCGCAGTCGATTCTTCTCGATGTTTCTAAAACATATACCGGCATTGCAGAAACAATCACGGGCAGAAAGATAGAAATTTCAGATGATCCTAAAGGTGAAATAATTGCGATTCTTAAGAATCAGTATGATCTTATTGACTGATTTCAGACTGAATCAGCTTATCAAACGGCTACTCATGAAAAAGGGGTAGCCGTTTTGTATGGGTACTTTCAATTAATTAAACCCGATTTTCCTCTTTATAACCCCCGCTTTCAAAAGTTCTTCGCTTTTTAGCATATCTATAATCATACCAGAATCTATACGTTTTCTGTCCATAAAAAATAGTTTCTGATATACTGATTTAAAGTCCGCCGGAGTAAGATGCTGAAAATGACCATAGAAAGATCAGATAATCCTATGGCAATGGTTGTTTTAGCATCTATTGAAAACCAAAAAGCTAAGGATGCCGGTGAAAGATATAATATCAAGTTATCATTAATGAGAAAGTTATATACAAAAGGGTTTGATAAGAATAGAGCATTGTCTGTTTTGAAATTTATTGATTGGGTGATTACATTACCTGCAATATTTGAAGAAAAACTTAAACAAGAAGTAGATAAAATGGAGGTTGGAACTATGGCTTATGTAACAAGTTTTGAAAGATTAGCAAAAAAAGAAGGTAAAGTTGAAGATGCTTTAAAAATGCTTGAAAAAAATTATTCAATAGAAGATATTTCTGATATTACCGGGTTATCAACAGAAGAAATCAGTAAATTAAAAGTTGCCGAAAAAGCATAGTATATATTTTAATTTTTCGCCATTTCATCATCAAAAAACATACAAGGTTATACATTATGTATACACAAGTAGACGTAATGTAGATTATCGGATGTTGGGTAGCTGCCACAAAATATCGCAAAATAGCGGTTTTTTACACGATTCGTTGCTGTATACCATAACATTACACTTTCTGTGGTACTTTCAAACTTTTGATTTCTTCTATGGAGAGTCCCGTATATTTTGATATTTTATCTATGGAAAGATTATCTGCTAACATATTCTTCGCTGTCTCGTTTTTTTCTTCTTTTCTACCTTTAATCTCAAGTTTATTTCCATATTCTTTTAATCTGGTTTCAAACATAGTTTTTACCCCCTGTAAATCTTCTATCTTATCCTGTATTTCTTCTTTATCATCATTGCCAAGATACGAAAGATAACTATTAACCCATGATGCAAAAGCATTCAATACTTCCGTATTTTCTTCT
>MIAY01000030.1 GCA_001829315.1 Spirochaetes bacterium GWE1_32_154
TCAGCAGAAAGTATTATTGATTTTCTTGTTCTTCCCATACCTATATATAGCATAATATTTTTTATGTGTCTATTTGAGATTCATGACACTAGTGCAACAATTCCAATAATTTTAGCTTCTGGCATTGGTAATAGAATATTGATGGGATTTGTAATAGGAATTAGTAGATGGAAAATTAATTACTTATTACATGGAGCAATTTTAGGTTTAATTGTTACATTATCAACTTCAATTGGACTTTTAACTCAAAATTTAATTGGATTTAGTATTTATACTAGTGTTTGAATTATTTATGGAATACTTATTGAAATATTTTCTACAAAAATATTCAAAGCAAAAATGAATTAAATAGGCTCTTAACTTCAGACAACACAATGTAAAACGTTGCACACAGTGTACCGTGCTTGGTTCTTCTGCACATTTTGCTTGTGCGCGAGTATAATACAGCATAACGTCGTTGGCGCATAATTAAAGAAGAAAATACTGAAGTCCTTAATGCTTTTGCATCATGGGTTAATAGTTATCTCTCATATCTTGGGGATGAGAATAAAGAAGAAATACAGGATACAATAGATGGGGGCGGAAGACTTCATTCCAAAACTTGTTTTTTCAATTATAGAGCTTTATTAATCAAAGCAATCTTCAAGTGCAGATTTAATCTGAGCGAATAAAAACCGGCAGACTTCAAGGGTCTGCCGATTAAATGTTTTATGAGAAAACAGTGAAAAACTTTATTTTTCTATAATAAGCATACCTCTTACCTCAGCAGCTGAAATGCTAATTTCGTTAATTTTTGTTAGTTTTCCGGAAGACAAATCTATCACGTAGCTTTGTAGTTTTCCGGTATTCGTATATACAAATAATACAGAATCATCCGGATGAACTGTAATATATGATACCCCGGTTTTTATTACTGTTTCTATCTTAGTAAAATCACCGGTTGTACTATTCACTGAACAAGCAATTAATTCACCGTTAGATACAACGTAGGCATATTTTCCATTGTGTGCCATAATAAAATTATCATCAACATTAAGCTCACCAATATCTTCAAATACCCCAAGAGTTCCGGTGGTACTGTTGAATGTTAATCTTTTAAATAATCTGCTGTTAGTATCTGTTTGTACGTCAATATAAAGAGCACTAACTCCATTATACGATTTAATTTCAGCAATTCTGTTTATATTTGTATCAGTTATTGTTGAAGAATTTACTCGTGTTAATGAACCGTCTGTTGCACTCACAGAATATGAAGCAACTGTATTTGACACAACAATATCCTTGCCAAATCCAAACTTACCGGTACTGTCAAAGGTCATGAATGCTTCAATAGCTTTAGTAGTCGGGTGAACTGTACTGGTTACCGGAGCGCTGACACTACCATCTGCACTTATTTTGTATGAATCAAACACAAATTCTGTTGCAGAAGTTGATCTTTCTATATAAATATACCCGGTTTTCTTATTTGCACCCATACCTAATACCTGACTAAGCTGTATTGTGTTAGCAGGCTGAATTCCATATACTCCTGTGATGTAATTTGCTGAATAAATAGCAATACTACCACCCATTCCCACAGTTTCAGGTATAAAGTTTGGAAGGATTGATATATCAAGATCAGGATACAAACCGATTTTGGAAAGTTTCACATTTACTTCTCCAGCTATCAGTTCAAGTGTGCCAACATCATTGACTAAATATCTGTCACCGGTAGAATCCATATCTTTTTCTTCCTTAACAACATGAATCACATTACCTCTCACAAGGTTTTCCGGTGAGTCATAATTTCTTGCTCCCATTGGTTTCAATCTTGATCCAGTAGTCAGACCGGTGAGTACGAGCGGAGTACCTAATTGAACAACTCCACCTCCGTTATCAATAGAAATCTGATAAAGATTACCAGTGGTATTTGGATCATTTTGGCAGAATACTGTGAGATATTTTCCCTTGTATACTATTGTGTCACTTAATGTAAAAGTTCCCTCAACTACACCGCCAGATGTAACAACTATCGGATCTCCTGCTACCCCTTGTATTTTCCCATTATAAACACCGACTGGGTCACCTCCATCCGGAGCAAAAGTTGCAGAAAGCATATTTCCATTCTTGTCATAAAAACCGCCAATATAATAAGATCCTGCACTAACCGTAATGATCTTAGTCATATTATTGCTATCATTGATTAATCCAGCAACAACATTATTTGATCCGGCGAGATACTGATCTGTGGATACGCCGGCAAGAATTTTATGACTGGTATCTACCGTACTCGTACCTGAATATGAAGCTGTCAGTTTCAATATGCCAGGATTGACAGGCATTAATCTGCCTTTAGTAAAGTATAACCCGACACCATTAGTTGTCTGACCTGCAACAATATTAATCGGTTCACATTCAAAATATCCCAGTGAAGACTCCGCACTGCCTCGTGTTCCAAACCAGTGATCAATCGGGTCAGTAGCTCCCGGCATATAGAAAGAACCTGAATTGCCATCCATATCAAAATATCCGCTCAGATAGTATGTTCCAGCTTGAAGATTTAGCGATACTGTTTCATAATTATCATCGCTTGTATCTTCAGAAATATAACCGGTCAATACTATAGCTGACTTATCCAGAAAATATTTATCTGTTGATATTGCATAATGTATGCGATGAGTAGTATCTACAACATAGACGGCCGGAACAAAAGATGCACTATCAATTTCAAGTGTCATTTCTATGACACCCGGAGTTGGTTGACCTGTTATAGTTATAATTTTTTCTCCAACCACATTTGAACCGTCCTGTGCTATTGCCTGAATTGTCACAGTTCCATTACTGAGTGCTTTTACAGTTGCTGCAAGGTCACCGGTTTTTTTTACCGATGCACTGCCTGCTCCATTTATAACTACCCAGTCTACTTTTTTTAATTCTGCATTAACCGGTAAAATGTCAGCTGTAAGATTTATTTCTCCACCTGATGTAGTTATTGCAGCATCACCATTTATAGTTACGCCGGTAATAAGTGTATCAACTGTCTGACCGGTTATAATAATCTCTTTTTCCACCCAAACCAGTGAACCATCGTTTGCTAAAGCTTTTACGATAACACTTCCATTTCCTATCGCAGTCACAAGTCCTGATGTACTTATACTTGCAGAACCTGTCGTATTTGTTATACTCCATAGAACGCTTGTATCTGATGCATTAATCGGAGCAATAACAGCTGTCAACTGCAGCGTAGCATTGTTTGTACCAATTGTAAATATATCCGATGGTGCTGAAATAGTAATACCTGTAACTTTAACGATAGGAGCAGGCGTCGTATCATTGCTAGCCGTTGTTTCAGGCTGACAACCCGAAAACCAGATAAACATCACAATAGAAATCATTACAAAAAACATCCTGTACATAATTCCACCTCCATAGTGTATATTAAATTGTAAGCAAAAAGTAAATTAAATACAATAGAGGAATTTGTTAATAAAAATATTTTATATTTCGAATTTTTGCATGAAGCTACTTTAAACGCAATTCTATTGCGTACCGGCGGACGCAAAATCAAGTACTCTTGATTTTTGCAAGAGCCTCAATCAATTAATATTTCATATATGGTGTCAGCTTGAAATGGTTTGATATAAAATACTCCTGTCAAAACAGTAATTTTTCCATAGCTTGTTTTACATTGATTAAAAATATTTTCTAATGTTTCTAATTCATTTTTTCTATTATAAAACTTCATTGCAACACACATTACTGTAACCTGTGTTGCAATAATAATCTATTTGTGGGGAAAAGTAAAATTCCGTTACCTACATCTATAATAAAGATGATAATAATTTCTTTTGGTGGTAAGCAACATCGTTTATAGTGTAGGCCATAACAGTGATATCGTTTTTAGTTATATTCTGATTTTCTACTATTTTAAAATTGTTTTTCAAATAGTATTCTTTTTTATTTTCTGTATACAAATATAGTGCATCAATATCCATAGTTCGGGCTTTTTCTATCATTTTTTTTATGAGTGTTAAACCTATTCCATAATTTCTGTATTCTTTTTTTACATAAAGACCGGTGAGCCACGGAGAAAGATTGCTTTTTGTTTCAAGATCATTTTGAGTGAGGCTTTTGCAAAAATCAAGAGTGCTTAATTTTGCTTACGCTATATGCGATATGATCGCATTAGAGGTAGCTTCTTGCAAAAATTCGAGATAAAAAGAGTTTTTTTGCAAGAAGCTCGAGTAATAGACACTATACCAATCCATTCATTTTTATCATTTAAGGCGATTAAGGATAGTGGAATGGTATCAAAATTTAATCTTTTAGCAATAATGCTATTGAATAATTGAATTGTAATCCCGGGCATCAGGTGCGACCACTCATTAAAAAGTATTTCACTTATGTTGTTTATTTGATTTGGGTGATTTGCTAAATAATCTATGTGATAGTTCATCTTATTCCCTTAAGCATGTAGTGGTGACTAATTTACGAAATTGAAAACGTTAATTTACTATTTTTTTCAAATAGTATTATCATTCGTATATTCAGTTATTGCCTCTTCAATTTTCTCACGTGATAAATATGTAATTCTAACTATTTCTTCAATCGTTTTATTCTCTTTGAACAAACGGTATGCAACGTGTTCCATTCGTTCTCCGATTTCAATAATATTGCCATCGTAATCATAAAAACGTATTACTTTTTGTTTCCATGGTTGTTCCATTATAGTATGGATAAAATCAAGATTTTCATCTTTTATCTGGTTTTCAATTTTTTCTAAATCATCATCTTCAAAATATAACTCAAAATTGTTAGATTTATTTTTTATAGTATGGTTGCCGATTAATTTTTGAAAATGATCTTTTTTATGAAGAGCAAATCCACCGGCGAAAGCAATATTTTCACCAAAATCTGTCGTTACACTCTGTTTTAAAATGTGTTCATATAAATATCTTGATTTTTCAATGTTTTCAACTACGATTAATGAACAAATAAATTTCATCAGTTTCTCCTTGCGCTATTAATCTCAAGGAATTTATTAATCATGTGAGCCTCATGCAAAAATTTTATAAATTTTTGCATGAGGCCTATATCTAATTATTTAACACCATACACTTCAAAGATACAGTTTTTTTCTTCATTTCGTGAATTGGAAAAATAAAACGTAAGTTTTGCTAATATATTTTCATTCTCTACATCAAATTCAATTACTGAATTTTCTTTATTAATCATCAATGAGCCTTGTCCGCCTTTTTTATTTACTTCTGATTCATTATTGAAAAATAATCGAATCATTCCAAATTTAACTTCATTTTGAATATATTTAATAATTATTTTTTTATATATTCCTTGTTGACTTTTACTTAAAGTAAATTTCTTAACTCCCCCTTTTGCCGATGATTCAATTTTAGCTATCAATAATTCCTGAGAATTAATCATTATTGACACTGCAAATAATAATATCAATGACATTAATATTTTTTTCATTTTTTACCCCTTTTTAATATTATTTAAGAACTCTTTGGAACGTAGTTTAAACGATAATCGGTATTAAATCAACAACAAAGAAATAAAAGTTTACAAAATTTCTTATCCCGGTTGCAGAATACTTCTATTTTGGTGTTTATCAGGGGGAGCTAAAATTTGAGATAAAAAAAGTATTTTGCATGAAGCACTGCTGTCTATTATGTACTTAACCCGGGAGATATAGGTGAGGGCAGATTATTTTATTCGTAATGCGACCACATTCTTAAAATTCGTATTGTTTTTTCTTCCGGTAAAACTTCATAAACCAACCGATGTTGAATATTTATTCGCCTGGAATATGCACCAGAAAGATCGCCAATCAGCTTTTCATATGGAGGCGGGTTTTGAAATGGATCGGTTGAAATGACTGTTATCAGGTTAATTACTTTATTTTTTAGACCGGATTCAGCTATTTTTTTTGAATCTTTAACAGCATGTTTTGAGTATACGATTTCCCACATTACCAGTTCAGTTCCTTAGTACTTTCGGATAAAGACTCCTTCATACCCTGTATTATTGATTCGCGCATCCCCGGTATTGAACATAGATAGAGCGTTTCCTGTAATGCTTTCCAATCTTCTTCTGATACTAAAACAGCATTACTTCTTTTACCGGAAATAATTATCGGCTCATGATATTCATTTGTCTGATCTATGAGTCTATATAAATTAGCACGTGCATCACTTGCATTTAGCATAATCATTTTTTTCTCCTTATTATATCGTACGTCTTTTCGTACGGTAAGTCAAGTTTATTTCTGTTTATTATTTTTTTAATATTCCTTCTAAAATAATATATATATTCCATATTATTTATTAAATCAAGTTCGTTTTCTATAATCATATCTGGTAAAAGGTTCATTAATTTCTTCTGAAACAAGAATCTTATATTTTTCCGGATGCCTATATGCATTTCCATGAACTTCTCTTTTTCTATAGTCTCTTAAACTATCAATGTCAAAAGTTGCAATATAAATTCCTTCTTCTTCTCCTGCTTCAATGATTAATGTGTCTCTTGAGCATGGTTCATGATCTGCTCCCATAGTTTTTGCCTTTTTGCAAGAATCTATTCCTATTTTCAGATTCTCTTCGATTCCGTTTCCGGGCATTATTTGTAGTAGTGCTATTCGCATTTTATTCATCTAACTTTTTTCCTTGAGCACAATTATTTTGACCAGTCCTCGATTGTTAATCCTTCAATCCTGGTAAATTCATCAACGTTATTTGTTACTAATATTAAGTGTTTACTGATTGCCTGAGCCGCTAAGAGCATGTCAATTGGTCCAATAATTTTTCCAGTTTTTTTTAGTCTGGTTTTTAATTTCCCATACGGTTCAGCATCCATATCATCGAAATTAATAATATTGAATATTGATAAAAACTTTAGCAGAGCTATCCGATTATCTTCAATATACTGGCTATTTTCTACGCCATATTCCAGCTCTGCGACTGTTAAGGATGAAATATATATACCTGATTTCAATTTATCTTTAATAATTTCAATTACATGTAGCGGACGTTTGTTTATTGCAAAAATACAAATATTTGTGTCGAGCAGATACATTATAACCCCTCTCGTATTTGATCATCTCCCTGGTCTCTACCGTCTTTCATAAAATCATCCGAAAAACCGGAAAGTCCCTCCATAAATACAGCCCAGGCTTTTTCATGAGGAATTAATAGAACAGCATCACCATGTTTTTGAATATATACATCGTCTCCGGTAAATCGATATTCTTTAGGTAATCGTACTGCTTGAGAACGTCCGTTCTGAAAAAGTTTGGCTGTTTGCATGGTTATTACTCCTTTAATTAATATATACCATAATATATATTAAATCAAGTTTGTTTTATATCACTATCCATGGTTATTATTTCTGACATTTCTTTATCGTCGACAATAGTTTCATTTACCGTATAATTCAGCGTAGCAAACTCAATATAATTTGAAATTGTTCTTCTTTGTCCATCGGCAGCTTTTTTAAATATTTCATATACATTATCATCAATTTTTAATGCAATTGTTTTTGACAATTTCAACTCCTGCTTCATATATATTCAAAGTATTCATAAGATCAAGTGGTTTTATTACATCTCTTTTGAACTATATCGATTATTCTGGTTAAAAAAGGTTATATCTGCATAACCTGCATATATTTTTCCTGAATGAATCACATCTTTAGGAATGTAATATGAATCACCTTTAATGTAAGTTTTATATTCCCCATTTATTATTAAATCAATTTTACCATTGAGTACAACACCAAATTGACTTTCATGACTATGTTCTTGTAAAATAGTGTCTTTATCAAATTCCATAAATATTATTTGGTGATTATCACCTTGCGATAAATTAGCTTTATCATATATTGATTAAACGGGGAGGACTGACAATCAAGCTACAGATTAACGCCGGTAAATGCAGATAGGATTGAGGAATATTTCACGCGGAGTTAAGGAGACGCGGAGGTGGATTTTGATGTTTTAATGCACTTAGAATACCCACAATCAAAAAATACTCAATAAATATATTGATTTTTTAATGAAAAATCTATCAAATATCTACAAATAATAAATAAATAAATAAATAAATACTTGAAATTATTAATAATTAATTTATTATCGCTTTATGAATAACCTATATTTAAAAAATATAAAAATTACTCCCTATTCAGGAATGAATAGAAATCTAAAAATAGCATACAAAAATTATATTTTTAATATCTTAAAATGGCATAAAACCGCAATAGAATTATTTTGTGGTTTAAGATATTAATTCAAATACTAATGAGGAAGGAAGAAATGATTAGAAAAAGCATTAGATTTTTAGCTTTGTTTGTAATGCTTGTGTCATGTACACAAGCGGATTTGGAGAAAAAGCCAGATGGAGGCGAAGTTCCTACTCAATACACTGTAACATTTAACAGCAATGGCGGAAGTGCAGTGTCAAATGTAGTAGTAAACCACGGTGAGAAAGTGGCAGAATCAACATCACCGACAAAAACTAACTATGGTTTTGTCGGTTGGTATAAAGAAGAAGCATTAACAACAGCGTGGAACTTTACGAGCGATACAGTAACATCAAATACAACACTTTTTGCGAAGTGGAATGCCGGAGCATTTACCATAAGCTATGAGTTAAATAGCGGAGTAAATGCGAGTACAAATCCAATAAACTACACGGTAGAAACAGCAGATATAACATTGGCAGAAGCAAGTAGAGTCGGCTATTCATTTGCCGGGTGGTTTGTTGCATCCGATTTTTCAGGAACAACAGTAGCCGGTGTAGTTATAGCAAAAGGTAGTACAGGCGATAAAAAGTTCTGGGCTAAATGGACACCCATTACCTACAACATAAGCTACACCCTAAACACTGGTAATAACTACTACGGCAGTCCCGCAACCTACACCATAGAAACGGCAACCATCACCCTTGGCACACCGACACGAACGGGTTACACCTTTGATGGCTGGTATGACAATGCCGGTCTTACGGGAACAGCGGTAACAACAATATCGCTTGGTAGTATGGGGGCTAAAGAGTTTTGGGCGAAGTGGACAATAAAGACTTATACCGTAACCTTCAACTCAAACGGCGGCAGTGCGGTAACAAGTGCTACAGTATCATATGGAAGCACAGTAACCAAACCGGCTGACCCGGCGAAGAGCGGGTTTGAATTTATCGGGTGGTACAAACAGAGCAGACTGACCACACAGTGGAACTTGACAAGTGACACGGTAACTGCTGCAACAACAGTGTATGCGAAATGGCAGTCATCAGTAACAGTAACTTCGATAAAAACAACTACATCACTAACTAATACAATAAATAGTGTTGGAGTAACAGGTGTCAGTACCACATTGCAAGGTCGAACAGTAAATCTGTCAAGTTTTTACATGGGTAAGTACGAAATAACCTATGCACAGTGGTATGAGGTAAAAACATGGGCGACCTCAGAAGGAGGCTACACATTTCAGAATGCCGGTCGGGAAGGCAGTGCCGGAATTGATGGAGCTGCTCCGACAACAGCAAAAAATGAACCGGTAACTATGATTTCATGGCGAGATGCTATTGTGTGGTGTAATGCGTTATCGGTTAAAGAATCGTTTACACCGTGTTACAAAACAAGCAGTGGTGGGGTGATAAAAGACTCCCGCGATGTGAATGCGGCAGTAGTTGATGCAGCAGTCCTCAATCTGAGCACAATCGGCTATCGCTTACCGACTGAAGCAGAGTGGGAATATGCAGCAAGATATAAGGATGGTACGAACTGGACTCCGACGGATTACCTTTCAGGGGCAACTGCAAACTATACAGATAAAGCTGCAAGTTTAGCAGTTGGGGTGTTCGACTATTACAGTGATGGTGCGACACCCGGAGTAACCAAAACAGCGAATGTGGGAACCAAGACCTCAAATGGTCTCGGGCTTTTCGATATGTCAGGAAATGTTTGGGAATGGTGTAGTGACTGGTACGGCTTCATAACAGGAATTGATCCGGTAACAGATACTACAGGCGCAGCTACCGGTTCTGGCCGGGTGTTCCGCGGTGGTTCATGGTACAACCTCACGGACTATTGCCTGGTTTGTGTACGCATCAAAGGCACGCCGGACAGCAGGAACGGCAGCATTGGTTTCCGCATCGTTACGAAACAGTAACAGCCCATGAGACTGCATATAAACAGGAAATACAGCCGGAAATGGAGTGACTACGACATTGAAGACAGTATTTACAGTTTATATGCGTCATTGGGTGATAAAAAAGCGATAGAGGATCTAAAAAGGGGTCGAGGGGGAATTTCCCACTCGTTTTGGCGTATGAATTTTAAACAATTTACTATCAAAATCGTCGAAGATGAGAGTGGGTTTGATGAGTTAAATAAATTTATTTCGTCAAACCGAATAATTTCTGTGACAAATTCAATTATTCAGCATAATAGTGTATCATTTTGGAATTTCTTAATCGAGTATCAAAAAGAAGCGATTAAAGAAAATTCATACATTACGAGTTCCAAAAAAGTAGATTACAAAGAACTGATGAATCAGACAGATTTTGCATTATTTTGTAAACTTAAAGACTTACGAAAAAAAATAGCAGATCAAAAAGGGATCCCTGTGTATAATGTTCTGAAAAATGAGGAACAATAACATTCATACGAAAGTTTCAGGTGATTTTTATTTCCACCTCCGCGAACTCATAACCTCCGCGTGAAACACTCCTTTATTCATCATTCAAAAATCAATAATAGTTCATAAAAAAATTGCCTTTTCAATAAACCTTTATTATATACTGTTCCACAATTTAAAAAGTAATGAGGTATCAATTGAAAACGTATGATGAATTATTCAAAAAACAATGCAAAGAGTTTTTTCAAAAATTTGCCACGGTGATAACCGACTATGAGATAGTGAAACTGCCAAAGAAAGCAGATATTTTAATAATCGAAATGTATGCGAAACTCAATACGAAGTTAGAAATATTCAATTATTTTGAGGAATACAATATTATTGAGTTTAAATCTGTAGCAGACCATTTTAAGGTTGGTGAGGATGATTTAAAAATATCGTTTTACATCAATGGAGTTTTATTACAGGAAAAAGATGCAAATGTAAACAATACAACATTTACTTTAGTTAGCTCCGGGAAACCGGAGGCGTTTTTAAAGAAATTTAAAGATAAAATACAGACTATTAGAACCGGACATTATAGGTTGGTTGATATTGCTTTGATACCGGTTAATATAGTGGTCATAACTGAAATTGAAGGAGATTTTACAGAGGAATATAAATTACTGAAAGAATTCAGTAAAGGCAGTGATTTAGAAAAATTTATAAGGCAATTTTTGAAAAAATATGATAAAATCAAGGATAACGATACATTTGATGTATTATTATCATTATATGGAATAGATGTTATTAAGATAATGAAGGAGTTGGATATGCATACAAATATAATAGAAACAAATATTAATTACCTTGTAGAAGAGCTAGGTATGAAAGATAAATTTAAACTTGAAGGTAAAGATGAAGGGAATGTTGAAGGTAAGCAAAATCTTTTTATTGGATTGTTAAAAAGAAAATTTAGTATAACAGATGCTGAAGCTAAGCAGATAAAAAAATGTAATGATGAAGAAAAACTTGAAGTTGCTTCATTTAAACTTATGGATGGTTTTAGTAAGGATGAGATATTAAGTGTGTTTTTACACGGTTAACTTGGCACACTCATAAACCCCAAAATCAGCGTTCTATCTCCCCACCGCGAACTCACACCCTCCGCGTGAAACACTCCTAAAAAAAATCCTTCAATTTTTGCAAGAACCTCACGAGTAAACAAATAAAAACCAAAAAAATACGTTGAGAAATCACTTTTTTTGATTTAATCTATATATGGATTCATTAAAAAATCTATGGTATAATAAGTATCCTGCCTGAACATTGCGTGGCAGATGGAGTGACAATGGAAATAATAAGTCTTTTAAAAAAGAAATTCGGGTATGACAGTTTTAGAGAAGGGCAGGAATCCCTCATTAATTCAGTTATTACAGGTAGAGATGTTTTGGGTATTATGCCTACAAGTGGCGGTAAATCGTTGTGTTATCAGATACCATCACTTATTGTTGATGGCATAGTCCTTGTAATCTCACCATTAATTTCGTTAATGAAAGATCAGGTTGATGCATTAAATGAATCGGGAATCCCGGCGGCCTACTTAAACAGTTCCATTTCACTCGATGAACAATGGTCGGTTATACATAATGCAATTACAGGCAATCTAAAAATCATTTATATAGCTCCCGAAAGACTTAATTCACCATCATTCCTTGATTTTACCAATCAGGTTACTATATCACTTGTTGCGGTTGATGAAGCTCATTGTATCAGTCAATGGGGACACGATTTTAGACAAAGTTATCGGGAAATCCCGCAATTTATCAAGAAACTGAAAAAACGACCGGTCGTTGGTGCGTATACTGCAACGGCTACTGAAGAAATAATTAATGATATTATTGTTTTACTTGATTTACATGACCCGTTTCGAGTGTTAACCGGATTTAATCGCCCGAACCTCTTTTTTCAGGTCGAGAAACCATCCGATAAAAAGAAATTTGTTCTGGACTTCATCAAAAAGATACCGGATTCAGGCATTATTTATTGTTCAACCCGTGCTGATACTGAAAAAATTTATTCATTACTCAGTGCGAATGGTATTAAAACGGGACTCTATCATGCCGGTTTATCAAACGATGACCGTTCCCGTGCGCAGGATGATTTTCTGTTTGATAAAATCCAGGTGATTGTCGCAACAAACGCATTTGGAATGGGTATTGATAAGTCAAATGTGCGATTTGTTATCCACTATAATATGCCTAAAAATATGGAAGCATATTACCAGGAAGCAGGAAGAGCGGGGCGTGACGGTGAGAAAAGTGAGTGTATAATTCTTTTTTCTCAGCAGGATGTTTTTAAGCAGAAATATATGATTGAAGAGGGAAATGCAAATCCTAAAAGAGTTGAAATTGCCCATAAAAATCTGAAATATATGATCGATTATTGCCATACAGAAAAATGTTTACGTTCACATATTTTAGAATATTTTGGCGAAACCGATGTGCAGGAGCGTTGTGATTTCTGCAGTAATTGTCTTGATCAGAGTGAAAAACAGGATATTACCATAGAGGCACAAAAGATTTTATCCTGTATATATAGAATGGAACAACGCTATGGTGCAGGTATAACAGCAGGCGTTTTGAAAGGTTCAAAAAACAAAAAGATCATGGAAGCAGGTTTTAATACCTTATCAACCTATGGCATTATGTCACAGTATAAAGAATCTGACATAAAGGATATGATCCAGGTACTTATTACAAAAGGCTTAATACAAGTTGATGAAGGAATGTATTCAACATTGTCATTAAATATATCTTCTCATAAAGTTTTAAAAGGTGAAGTGAAGGTTTTTGATAAGGTTCGTTCAATTGAATCGGAAGAGATAATTGAACATACAGCGCATGAGAGTCTTTTTGAAGAATTAAGGGCGTTGCGAATGAAAATATCGGTTGCAAAGAAAATTCCTCCTTTTATAATATTTGATGATAGCAGTCTCAAACAGATGTGTACTATTTTTCCTCTCACAAAAGAAGCAATGCTTACCATAAAAGGTGTCGGTGAAGTTAAGTTTGAGCGGTATGGTGAAGATTTTCTAACGGTTATTAAACAATTTGTATCGGATAATAATATCACTCCGGTTGTTAGCACAGTGCACATTGAGCCGAAGAAAACAGTTAAAAAATCATATCAGAAAACCTATGATTTGTATGTTGAAGGCAGAACAATCTCGCAGATTGCACAAAGTATGCAGTTTACTGAAGATACAATTTTAAATCATTTATATAAAGCGGCAAATGACGGCCTGTCGGTTAATTGGGAGGCAATCATAGATATTCATATAGAACAGGCTGTTTTATCAGTGGTACAGGAAACCGGGTTTCAGTTTTTAAAACCAATTAAAGATAAATTACCGGATACGGTAACATACACTGATATAAAAAAAGTTCTCTATAAAAATAATTTGATTACATCATAAAATAAGCGTATAATACACGCTTATTATAGATTGATCTTTCTGCTAAAATCTACCTAAGTGGAATTGAGGATTTTTAACCACAGAGGCACTGAAAGCACAGAGGGGAGATGAAAATATAAGATTTAATGCTTTTAAATATGGTAGAAAGAGAAAATAATTTCAAAAAAACTCTGTGCCCTCCAGCAAAGCGAGTGCCTCTGTGGTGGAAAAATTTGGTGTTTAGCCATTGATTAGATTTTGCAAGTTCTTCTATTGTATAATTTTATTTAACATGAGGGTTGGGTATGAGGAAAATTGTTTATTGTTTAATTTTTGTTGTGATTGCGACATGTCTTTATTCAAATGAAGCTACATGGTATAAAAATAAAGTTTTTTATGAAGTGTTTGTACGTTCTTTTTACGATACAGATGGTAATGGAATCGGTGATTTCAATGGCGTTACTGAGAAACTTGACTACATTAAATCACTCGGGGTTGATGGCATCTGGTTAATGCCTGTTTTTTATTCACCGTCTCCTCACGGGTATGATATTATTGATTATTTCAAGGTAAATCCGGTTTATGGGACAGAAGATGATTTAATTACCCTTTTTAAAGAAGCTGAGAAACGGGATATAAAAATTATATTGGATCTTGTCATTAATCATACCGGTAAATTCCATGAGTGGTTTAAACAATCTGATTTGAAAGTAGAGCCGTATACAAATTTTTATGTATGGGCAAAAGAAAAACCGGAAGGTGAGTGGTTATCATGGACTAAGGGTAGAAAAAGAGATGAGTGGTATTATAGCTCTTTTGGTGGCGGTATGCCTGATCTGAATTTTAGAAACCTTCTGGTTCGTGAAGAAATTAAAAAAATTGCCAAATATTGGCTTGATAAAGGTGCCGGCGGTTTCAGACTTGATGCTGCACGTCATATTATAGAAAATGGTCCGGGTGAATTGCAAAAAGATACACCTGAAACTGTTGAGTGGTGGACTGAGTTCAGTCAGTATGTAAAGTCGGTAAAACCCGATGCTCTTTTAGTTGGTGAGGTTTGGGCCGGGGTTGAACAAGTTTCAACATACTATAACGGAGGAAAAGGGCTTGATCTCTGTTTCGATTTTGAAGGTGCAAAGGCAATAGCAAAAGGTAGCAGTCTTGGTAGTATGTCAGACTTTATTGATACTGTAAACAAAAAGAAAAGTTTACATTCACCGTATGATTTTTATGCTCCTTTTTTATCAAATCATGATACAGTCAGAACTATGAATATTTTTTCTAACAATTTTAATAAAGCAAAAGCAGCTGCCGTATTATTATTAACATCCCCGGGGACTCCTTTTATATATTACGGTGAAGAAATCGGTATGTATCAAACGGCAACTGGTAAGGGTGATAACGGTAAACGAACAATTATGCAGTGGAATGTGTCTAAAAATGCCGGGTTTACACAAGGTGCAAAATTAAGACATGATATTTCAGATAACAAAAATCCATACAATGTTCAATTTCAGGATAAAAAGAAAGATTCATTATTAAACCTGTATCGAAAACTTTCAGAATTACGAAAAAAGTATGATGGAATGACGTCTGAAATCTATCATTTTATTGAAAATGATGCAAAAATTATATCATTTACTAAAGGTAGTGATGAAAATAAATTGCTTATTCTTATCAATCAGTCTGATGTAATTAAAAAGATTGAAATGTCAGATTATAATGGTGAATATACTGATATTCTTACAGATAAAAAATATGTTATTCGCGGAATGCTTGCTATGAAAAAAGGTGAGATACGGATTTTATCAATGGCAACTCTAAAACCCTGATATTGCAAGGGCCTCGATATTGTAAGCTTTTTTAGATAATAAAATACCTTGCCATATCGTTAAAATATTATTATAGTATTTTTATTTTTCAAGATTAGAGGGAGATTTTATATGATAAATGTAGGTAAAGCAATACGAATGGAACGAATAATGAATAGAGAGTCAGGAAAGACTGTTATTGTTCCTTTAGATCATGGTGTTACGGTTGGTCCGATTGACGGACTTATTGATATGTCAAAAACAGTTGATTTAATTGCAGAAGGTGGTGCTAATGCGGTTATTGGTCATATTGGCTTACCAATTTATGGTCACAGGCATCATGGAAAAGATATCGGGTTGATTCTGCATTTATCTGCATCAACAATGCTGTCGCCAAAACCCAATAAAAAAGTTCTTGTGAATACAGTAAAAAATGCTTTACGAATGGGAGCCGATGGTGTTTCTATTCATATTAATATAGGTGATGAATATGAAGCCGAAATGTTAAAAGATTTTGGTGCAGTTGCTGTTGAATGTGCTTACTGGGGTATGCCGCTAATAGCGATGATGTATCCAAGAGGCCCGATGATTAAGAATGAAAGGGATGTTGAAGTTGTTAAATTAGCAGCACGAGTCGGTGCTGAAATGGGTGCTGACTTTGTTAAAACAAACTATACCGGTGACCCTGAGTCATTTGCAAAGGTGGTGGAAGGTTGTCCTGCTCCGGTTTTAATTGCCGGTGGAAGTAAAATGACTGATGAAGAAACTTTTGCCATGATAGAAGGTGCTATGAATGCCGGTGCCCGTGGTTTATCCATAGGTCGAAATGCGTTTCAACATAAAGATCCGGGTTTATTTGTTAAGATTTCTTCAATGATGGTTCATGAAGGTTTAAAAGCAAGAGATGCTATTGAAATGTTAAATGCAGGACGAAAGTAATAAACTTTTGTATAAAAAGAGGGCATGTCGCCCTCTTTTTATTTTATAGAATCTATTAAATACCATTTGATTTTTTCTTTAAAAAAAATTATCATTTATTGTCGATCGTTTGTAATCTTTTGTTACTTATAAAGGATGTATCTATGGATAATTCTAAATTCCTTAACGCTTCATATTTTCATTCTTCGGTGAAAAAGATTTACTCCGGTGAGTTAGATGGTATTGTTAATAAAAAAAGTGACAAAATGGCTAAAGTTGTTTACGAGCCGGCACATTTAAATCCTGATTTTTTAGATGATGATGCCAGAAGAGGAAAAGGAAAGGATTTTGCAACCTGGGTTTTTTCAGAAGAACCTGATACGGCTGAAGGGTTATTCTCAAACGGTTTGGAATTATTTATGGATGCATATTTTGAGCCTGATGCTTCAGTAGGGCTGCATCGGCATTCGACAACAGATGAAATCTATTATATAATTTCCGGGTCAATTACAATGACCACCATAACCGGAATGGGGAAAGAAGTCTGCGTTGAACTTAATGAAGGTGATGCTCATGCAGTGTTTGCCGGTGAATCACATTTTGGAACCGCAGGGGCGAAAGGATGCCGTGCTATTGTTGTAGCGTTAAAAAATCGGGGCTAATTTACCACTAAACTCTTTACTTTTTTCTATAATACACTATAAGTAATGGGCAATCGCCTTATAATCTATACAATTGTGGAGTGCAAACAATGTTTAAAGTTAATCAATATTTTGATGGTAATGTGGTATCTCTTGCTTTTAAAACAACCGATGGTAACGCAACTGCCGGCGTTATGGCAAGTGGCGAGTATGAGTTTGGAACTGGTGCAGAAGAAACAATGATCGTTACAACCGGTTCAATGAAAGTTTTATTACCCGGATCTAAAGACTGGGTAATATATGGTGTTGGCGGTTCTTATAAAGTAAGCGCTAACTCTAAGTTCAAAGTGAGTGTTGACTCTGATACAAGCTATATTTGTTTGTATAAATAATTTCGTTTTATGAGTCTCTATCATATAAAAAATGGACACTTTTGCAGTGTCCATTTTTTATTCCTTCCTGTAATTTGCTTTAAAATCCCCTGTAAAAGGGAAAACATCTTTGAATGTTACCTGAACATATTCACCACTTTCAACAACTTCACTTCCATTTGCAGAAACTTTCAATAATAATTCATCTAACTCACAAAGAATACCACCTGGTATTCTTTTGATAACTAATGCTTTCCATGTTTTATCATAATTTTGAGCAATATATTGTAAACTCCAGAATCGTATACTGTCTTTTTCAGCAGAACTTGCATTGAGAGCTTTCACTGAAATCGTAGCAATGATTTTTCGTAATTCATCTTCAGTAAACGGGTTGGGCAAACCCGAAAGTGATGATTTCATAATTCGATGAACTGTAAGGTCCAGGTATCTTCTGATTGGTGATGTCGCCTGGGTATAATACGATAACCCCATGCAGTAATGAGGACCGCTTGTTGTGCCAATAACCGATTTTTTTAATCTCGGGAAAATATTTTGAAGCTCTGACCTGGTAAAATCTGATCGTTTCCCTTTTATTTCATCAGCAGGTGACTCCTGTGAAATAAACAAAGCGTCTAAATTATGCACAATACAATATTCTGCGACGCTTTTATTAAAGTAAATCATCATTTCCTGAACGATTGTCTGACTTTTTGTGTTCGGCGGGGTTATCTCGTAATCTACAACTCCTTGTTCATTTACTGAAAATGTTAAGTCATGATGATCTAACATTAATGCATTACTGTTTTCTCTTTTTTTTCTGCACATTGAGGCAAAATTAAAAAAATGATTTAATTGTGTGGCAATTTCAGAATTATTCTCTTCTAATAATGCATCAACACTTGTATAGGTAAGACGCGATTTAATATTCACAAAAGAGATACAAAACTCCTGTGAAATGTATTTATAGTCTTTATCGGTTGAAACTTTCAATGTTAATGTCGATCTGTTTTTGCCTACTATTAAACTTAAAAAGTTATATGAAAATTGTTCGGGAAACATGGGATGTCTGTTTTTTACGAGATAAACGCTTGTTCCTTTAACTAAAGCCTGCTTATCAAGTTCAGAGTCTTTTTTTATTAATGCATCAGGGTCAGCGATATGAATATAAAAATCAAAACCCGTTTTTGTTTCAATCACACTTAATCCATCATCAATATCTTTTGTTGTTTCACTATCAATCGTAAATGAAAAAAGATTTGTTAAATCAACTCTCTGTGCATCAGTTACTGGAACAGTTTCTTTAATTTCGGAAAATGATGTTTTTATGTGATAACGAAGCGGTAAAATATCATCGATACTGTCTATTATACCGCATTTAATAACCGTTTTGAATATACCCTGCGCACTATTTTTATCGGGTTTTAACCCTGCGTCATTCATAAGTTCAACATACAATGCTATCGCCTCATTTTTCTTTGAATAATCATCCTGTTGAATGCAGTATTCTGTGAGTGATGTTAATAATTGAGTTATTTCAGGCGGAGGATTGGTAATCGATTGATCGTTTTTTAGAATATCGACGACCGACTGGTATGCTTTTTTTTTGTTTTCTTCTTTATTTTTTTGTTCAGAAAGCGATTTTTCGATGTGTGCCAACTGAGTTGAAATCTGTTCTTTGCTATTGGGATAAATGAAATCATCTTTTATTGTAAAATATATTGTATCCGTTTGAATCTTATTCATAATTGCAAAGAAATCCAAATCAGAATAGTTTGAGCCTATATACAGTTCAAGTAATTCACCCGGTGAATATGTATCGGATAATTCAAATACAGTTTCCCATAATTCTGAAATGTTTATAGGATATTCATTTGATTGTTTTATAAACAGGTCAAGGTTTGTTTTTAACTCAGTCATTCGCACTACTTTGTCTTTTGTAATAAAGAAAAGTTTATTATTCTCTGTTTGAATACGATATCGTTCATTTTTTTCTTCAACAAAAGAAGACGCACAATATTGTTTGTTTTCCTTGTATATAATTATGCATCCTTTTTCCATACAAACCCCCGCGTAATTATAACATGAAAATCGTTTTTTTGAATAAATAAATATACTTTTTTGTCAGTATATTTTATAATCCCGTAAAAATAGGTGGAGTAGAAAAATGCTGGTAAGTCTTTCAATATTAATTATTGCCTCTTTATTAGCTGGTATATTATTCAGAAAATTAGGTCTTCCCGAGTTATTGGGTATGATTTTTGTCGGTATAATCCTTGGTCCCTATGGATTTGATTATGTGGATAAACAAATACTCTTGCTTTCTAAAGAGTTACGGACATTAGCATTAATTATTATTTTAATACGGGCAGGGCTTGGGATAAATCGTGATTTACTTAATAAAGTCGGTTTTAATTCTTTTAAAATGAGCTTTATACCGTGTATTTTTGAAGGTGTATCAATAATGATAATTTCACACTATGTGTTATATTTTGATATTGTAACATCAGGGATACTGGGCTTTATTATAGCTGCAGTTTCACCGGCTGTTGTTGTTCCTCAGATGATTGCTCTTAACGAATACGGTTTTGGAAAAAATAAAGAAATTCCTACATTAATACTTGCCGGTGCATCAATTGACGATGTGTTTGCAATAACAATTTTTACTGTTTTTCTCAATATAAAAACCGGGAAAAATGTAAATATTCTTCAAAGTATAATAGGAATTCCTGTTAGTATCATTTTTGGGATAGGTATAGGGCTAATACTTGGGATGGCATTAGTTTTGTTATTCAGAAAATTTCATATAAGAGACACAAAAAAGGTTTTATTATTTATTGTCGTAGCAATTCTATTTAATACATTAGAACAGTTTTTTACTATAGCAACATTACTTGGTATAATGACAATCGGTTTTGTCATTCTTGAAAAATCAAGTGAACAAGCAAAACGAATGGCGTCGAAATTTGGTAAAATATGGGTTTTTGCTGAGATTGTATTGTTTACACTTATTGGTATGGAAGTAAATTATAAAATGGCATTTTCCTCTCAGTATACTGTTTTAATTATTGCCGTTATCATTTTTGGTTTGGTTTTCCGCTCACTTGGTGTGTTTACTGCATTGTTATTTTCTTCATTAAACATGAAAGAACGGCTGTTTTGTGCAATTTCATATATTCCGAAAGCAACTGTTCAAGCAGCAATCGGTGCAATTCCACTATCTATGGGTGTTGCACATGGTGAATTGATATTGTCAGTGGCAGTAATGTCAATTATAATAACAGCACCGGTCGGGACGGTATTGATAAAAATAACAGCACCAAAGTTACTTGTGAAAAATTAAAAAACCCCGCTACGACACATATTGTGGTAGCGGGGTTTTGTGGTTTTATTTACTATTAGAAAGAAACTCCCACAGCAGCAGAAAATTCATGACTTATTTTGTCTGCAACGACATTATCAACAGCAGAATATAATGTTGGTGAATATGTTACACTAAAACTTGTTGATTTGTAGATATAAGTAGTACTTAATTCTAATCCAACATCAAATGTTGTCTCAGTATTTAAAACTGCATCACTATCGTCAAATATCCATCCGTTTATGATAAATGCAGCTACACTTGCTTCAAAAAATTCAAACGGATTAAAACCTAAACCAACATATAACTCATTATTTAACTCTTTTCCATCATATTTCGAGTCAGTATACCAATTAGTAAAGTCAAAAGTATTGGTTAACCATAAACCTGAATTGAGATCTGCATTAATAAAATTAAGAAAATTGAAGTATAATTCGAATGTTAATTCATTCGTTAAATCAGTGTATAATTTGTTTGTTTCTATATTTTTTGTAAATGCCGGAGTGATTGTATCATTTAATAAAAGAGATAAAAATATTTCATCAACATTAATGCCTAATTCAAGAAAAGCACTAAGTCCGATTGTCGGGTAATAATCTAATTCAAATGAATAATCATTTGATACTCCAAACCCGATTGATACAATATCAATCGGTGTAACGGTTAAATTTAAACCAATAGATAGTTCGTCAGAACCAAATGATACTCTATTTGTATCACTTGAAGGGTCTGAATCTGTATTAACAGAGAAATCAAACGTATTAGAAAAATATGGTGTTACTGTAATTTTGTCAGTAACTGCTACATCTAATCCGAGTTCCATTGTGTCTACTTCAATATCAATGCTTTCAACACTGTCAATAACACTCATTGTCGATGTAGTTGAAAAGTCAAAATAAGGTGATACAATTGAATCTTCAGCAGGTTCAACAGCGGGTGTTTCAGGGGCGGAAACCATTGTTGCGTCACTCGATTCGTCAGCAAAAACAGAAGTTAGTGTCAGTGCAAGTACTGCAGTAATAATAAATTTTTTTAACATATAAAGCTCCTTGTAATATAATATACATAAGACAAAGCAATAATCGTGCCAGAAAACCTTATTGTTCATATTTGTTTAATAGCATGATAATACTATAATATTAACCGAAATGAAATTGAATTGCAATAATAAAACCAATGAAATGTGGTGTTTATGTAAAAATAATGATACAAAAATGAACTTTATGCCTATGAAGCGACAATCAGGTATGATTTTATTGCTTTTCAAAGTATAGTCTTAGCGGCAGTTCCTTTTTAAGTTCACTTATGGTGTCAGGTAGTTTTTGAAATTTCATTTTTGTGCGATATTGTATGTTGATATCTGTGATGTCCACAAACAAAATGTCAGTCATTCGGTCAATTTGTACTTCTAAAGTTATTTGAGGTAGAAATAACGTTGGTGATATTGAGAAATCAGAAATCGCTAATAGAGCTAGTGTATTTGATTGTACTCCATGATGAATAACACCGTAATATGTTTTATTTGCATACGAAAGTGAAATTACATAATCTGAAAATGTTGCAATCATTTCATCTTTATTCCATTGTGCAGGCAGTAATGTATTTTGTTTTTTAAAGTTAGTTAGTTTATATGTTTCTCCAGTTTGAAAAAATTGGTATGTGGAATTGGGCGTTTGATTGAAAGTAATAGTGGTGTCTGTATAATAAGATTTGATTGTTCTGTGTCCAATTACATCACCCGCGCACGATTCAAAAAAAACTTCATATACACCGGGTGCTATTTCTATTCTATTTTCAGTCATTCTATATGATAAGCCATCATTTCTCATTAAGAATACATTTGATATTTCTTTATTTGTATTTGAAATCACAACATTTCTATTTTCGTCGTTATAATCGGGTTTAACGATGATAAAAATACCTGATGTTTTTCCAGTTGAATTCATCGTACCGGATGGAAACATAGTTTGTAATTCAAAATCAAATGAATACTGATATATATCACCTGATTGAATGAAATCTTCAGGTAGTATATCATCGTTAAGAATAATTGCTTCTGAGATTAATTTATTATCGGGGCAGGGTAACGCGAGTAATAACGTCGACGGTGTTTTAAACCGGATTGTTTCTTTATTTTTTGGAAGTAAGTAAACAGTGGTGAATGAATTATTCAGGTTTACAGTTCGATTATGGTATTTGTCGTGATGGATTGTAATTGTATTTTTCAATGGATTATCCCAATATATATATCCCATAGTATCTGATATATATTTTTCTTCCCCCGCATGGTTAACGGGTAATAAGGTAAGTGCGTCAAGTACCCTGATTATTGTATCATTAACATAAAGACGGTATCTGTTTTCATGTTCAATGTTTATAAAATAGCGTAATTGAGATAAATCACCGATGATTATTGTCATATTACTTGTAGTTTCTTTTAGCAGCAAAGCAAATGTACCGTTGATTATTGAGTTGCTTTCATATAGTAAGATACTGTTTTTTGATATAGTTCGATTTTGAGTTTTAATGTCGTTATTTACATAAAAGTAAACCGGTATATTGGCATCAGCTATAGGATAAATAAACTCTTCAAATATCCAACCCTTCCTGCCTTTGTATGTTCCTTGCATTACTTCAACAAATAACATATCGCCAAAAAGATCGGATTCAGATGGTGTTTCTTCTATTAACAACAAAGGGGTGCCCGGTGTTATAGAAATGATTTTTGAATTTCCTGAAATAGGAGATAACCCATTATTAAAAGTGCTGTAGAGTGAAATTGTGGAAACAGGTGTTACTGTTATAGAATAAATTAAAAAACTATTGAATAGAAACATTACAATATATAAATTTCGCATTGTAAAAAAATATAAACTCTTTTTTCTTTATTTTCAACTGTAATTTGGTGATTTTTGTTGTTTCAATAGTTTACAAAATTATCTTATTTAAGTATAATGCAAATAAATTGGAGTTATTAATGAAAAAAAATAGCAAGATATATGTTGCAGGTCACCGTGGTTTAGTCGGTTCTGCTATTTTAAGAGTTTTAGAAAAAAATGGTTATACTAATATAGTATACAAAGCACATTCAGAGCTTGATTTGTGTGACGGTAAATCTGTTTCAGATTTTTTTATTCAGGAAAAACCTGAATATGTTTTTTTTGCAGCTGCTAAAGTTGGCGGTATATTGGCAAATAAAACATATAAAGGTGATTTTATTTATCAAAATCTTCAAATTCAAAATAACATAATTCATAATGCTCATTTAAATAATGTTAAAAAATTATTATTTCTTGGCAGTTCATGTATTTATCCTAAATTGTGTCCTCAGCCGATTAAAGAAGAATATTTATTGTCAGGGCATCTTGAAGAAACCAATGACGCCTATGCAATAGCAAAAATTGCCGGTCTTATGATGTGCCGTGCGTATCGTGAACAGTATAAACAGGATTTTATCAGTGCTATGCCAACAAATTTATATGGTTATAATGATAATTTTGATCTTTCCAGTTCTCATGTTCTTCCTGCATTAATAAGAAAAATTGAAGCAGCTAAAGATGATAATGCTCCTGAAGTTGTTGTATGGGGAACCGGTACTCCAATGCGTGAGTTTTTGTTTGTTGATGATCTTGCTGATGCACTTCTTTTTCTTATGGAAAATTATTCAGACTTTGAACATATTAATGTCGGAACAGGAATTGATGTTACAATTCGTGAACTTGCTGAAACAATATGTAAGGTTGTCGGTTACGAAGGCAAATTAACATTCGATACATCAAAACCCGATGGTACGCCACGAAAACTACTTGATGTTTCAAAGATAAATAATTGTGGCTGGAAAGCAAAAATATCGCTTGAAGAAGGTATTCGACTAACATACAGTTGGTATGTTGATAATTATAAAGCAGGGAAATAATAAAAATGGATCTTTCAAATGTTTTCGTTCAAGTATTCTTGTTTTTTCTTATTATCTCAATGATAACAAAGATTGGTCTTGATGTTGTAAATTTCTTTTACAGAAAAGCAAGACTTGGAATGATACCTGAAATATTGAAAGATCACATTGATAAAGATCAGTTAATTAAAATTGATAATTATTCAAATGATAAAATGATATATGAAACTGTTACACGTTTTGTAGAAACATTATTTTTATTATTGTTGCTGTTAACCGGCTTTTACCCGTGGTTGTTAAAAACACTCTCTGTGTATTCATTAAACCCGTATATTTTGTGTTTTCTTTTTTTTGCTGCCGGGTCTGTAGTTGATACATTAATTTCTATTCCTTTTTCATTGTATTTCGATTTTGTTATTGAAAATAAATATGGTTTTAATACAATGACTTTAAAACTATGGTTAGCTGATTTTATAAAAGGTATTGTTTTATCGATTATATTGGGAGTTATTGTATTAATTCCTGTGATATTTACTTTAACTACTTTTAAAAAAATGTGGTGGTTAATTATTTGGGCGATTATGATTGGCTTCTCTTTATTGATTCAAATAGTATACCCGGTTTTTATTGCACCTTTATTTAATAAATTTAAACCTATATCTGATGATACATTAAAAAATGCTGTTGAAGCGGTACTTACAAAAAGTAATTATAAATCTGATGGCGTTTTTGAAATGGATGCTTCAAAAAGAAGCGGACATTCAAATGCGTATTTTACAGGTATCGGGAAAACAAAAAAAATTGTGTTGTTTGATACGCTGATCGCTTTAGCGACACCGGAAGAAATAGCTGCTGTTTTGGCTCACGAAATCGGGCATTATAAAAAGAAACATATTATTAAAGGTATGATTCTTTCCTCAATTATGTCACTTATAGGTTTGTATTGTGCTTATTTGTTTACAGGTTCAGATTATATATACAAAGGGTTTGGTTTTACAGATATTATTCCTTCACAATCTCTTTATATCGGTCTATTTCTTATATCAATAGTTTCAGGACCGGTTTTGTTTTTTACTAAACCTGTTTTTGCTGCATTGTCGAGAAAAAATGAATTTGAAGCTGATGAATACTCAAAAGAAATAACAGGTAATCCTGAAGCACTACGTGATGCATTGATAAAGCTTAATGTTAAAAATTTATCAAATCTTTATCCGGCACCGGCGTATGTAAATTTTTATTATTCACATCCGCCACTTTTGGAAAGAATTGAGAAATTGATGAATAAAGAGGCTCTTGCAAAATAGTTTACTTGTGATTTTTGCAGGAGCTTTCATAGTTTAGTAATAGTTTATTTTAAATATATTAATACGAGGAGATATACGGTGAGTAGAAAGACGATTTTAGTTATTAATTGTGGTTCATCTTCACTTAAGTATCAGCTTTGCCTTATGCCGGATGGTACCAATCTGGTAAAGGGGAATGTTGAACGAATTGGTGACGCACGGGCATTTATGACTCAGAAAAGAGTTTCTGATAATAAGGAATACAGAGTTGATTCTGTTGATAATGAAATGAAAGATCATAAATCTGCATTTAAAGAAGTTATGAAAGCAATTCTCAGTCCTGATTATGGTGTATTAAAGGATGCTGGTGAGATAGATATTGTTTCTCATCGAATTGTTCATGGCGGGGAAAAATATAGTGATGCAGCTATAGTTGATGAAAAAGTTCTTGCTGATATAACGGAACTTTGTGATTTAGCTCCCCTTCATAATCCTGCTCATTTACAGGGGATTTTTGCAGCAGAAGAATTGTTGCCGAAAATTCCTCAGACAGTAACATTTGATACAGCATTTCATCAGACGATGCCGGATTATTGTTACCGGTATGCAATTCCTGAGGATTTATACAAAAAATTTGCTTTACGAAAATATGGTTTTCATGGAACAAGTCATAAGTATGTTGCAGAACATTTAGCACGTATAATAAATAAACCTCTGGAATCATTAAATTTGATTACATGTCATCTTGGTAACGGAGCTTCTGTTACTGCTATACAAAATGGGAAATCGTATGATACTTCAATGGGTGTTACACCTCTTGAAGGACTTGTAATGGGTACCCGATGTGGAGATATTGATCCGACTGTTGTTCCTTATTTATGCAGTAAAGGGTATAAGCCTGAAGAAATTAATACTATATTGCAAAAAAAATCAGGTCTTCTTGGTCTTTCAGGTAAGGGAAGTGATATGCGTGATATTATTGCTTCTGCTGAAGCCGGTGAAGAAAATGGTTTATTAGCTTTTAATTCATTTATTCATAGAGTAAAAAAATATATTGGTGCATATACTGCGGAATTGGGGCGTGTTGATGCTTTGATCTTTACAGGTGGTATTGGAGAAAATTCTTATAAGGTGAGAGCTGCGATTTGTGCTAATATGGAAAGTATCGGTATAAAAATTGATCTTGATGAAAATAAAAAACATATTGGAACTGAAGGTTTATTATCTAAACCTGATTCTTCTGTGAGTGTTTTTGTTATTCCTACAAATGAAGAGTATCAGATAGCTATGGATGGTTATCGAATTACACATAGTTAAATAATTTAAAATGATGAGCCTCCTGTCAAGTAATTTGCAGGAGGCTTTTTTCTTTCTGATAAATAGATTTTATTTTCTTTTAAAAATATTAATTTCTATAATTATAAGTTTTTGTATGTGTATATAGCCCTTTAACCGGCTTTCTTTAATCGGCATACTTTTTGCTATTTCATTAAGCAAGGAGTGTGTTATGAATATATTAAAAAAATATTTTTTATTATTAACTGTTTTTTCAG
>MIAY01000031.1 GCA_001829315.1 Spirochaetes bacterium GWE1_32_154
CTCCTGTTATAAAATGTGTTATTTTTTTCTCAATAAAATTTTAATACAAAACAGGAGGTTTTTCAAATATTTTCTAAATCGAAATTCGGGTTAGTAATATAATTTTTATTTTCAAATATTCCTTTATAAAATTGACATAATTACACAGACACACTATAATTCATTTCTATGTACAATACTCGTGTTATAGTATATTAATTTAAATAAGGGGCTACTATGAGAAAAATTTTACTTGTTCTTACTACCATTGCATTGCTTATATCCTGTAAATCAACAGGAGAAAATACCGGTGGTAAAACTGACAAAATACCCGGTATTGTAACAGTCACAAAATACGGAAAACCAATTGATTCCAGTACGGTTCTTCAAAAAATCAGTGATTCATTATCAACTTTTACCAACGGTAGAATTGCACAGAATATATATAATTCTATTCTTGACACACCGACAGTGAAATCGTTATATGTTATTGATACAATCACTTATAATGATGACGGTCTGGCTACAGAAATTACCGGAAAAGTTGTAACAACTAAAACATATAGAGAATATGTAGCTTTAGGAGGTTTAGGATCTCCTGTTTATGAAGCAGTTCCACCCAATGAATTCGGTTTAATATTTGGAAGAAAAGGAAATGTAGCAATTCGTGAAGGACTTGTTGTAAAAGTTGACACTTTATCAAAAAACCCGATCATCGATGTTTCAATCGGTTCAGAAACATACGATAAAGTTGCCAATGCTTCAGTTTTATATCAGGCTTTTGAGGCTGCACGAACGCCCTATTTAGAAAATACACTTATTGAATTAGAAGGAATGCTTTTAAACTCTGCATCAAAAGATGTTATTATAGAAGATTTAAAAAAATTCAAACTGGAAAACCCGAAATTACAGGATGCTGAAGTTATGACTTCATTTCTACTTGCGAATAAATCATACCTCGATTTATTAAAAAAATCAAATGAAGAAGCAAAAGACCGTATTAAAAAAGGTGCAGAATTAGTCAATGCGATTGCTTCAGGTTGTGCTTTACAAACAATCGCTTTAGTTGAACACTTTGGAAATATGGCTCTTGAAATAACCAGAATTGCTTTAGACCCATTAGCTATACCTGCTAATACAGCACGTTATATTGCTCGAAATGTACCTAAAGGAAAAGGCATGACAATGAATGATTTAAATGAAATTCAAAGATATGGTAAATATCAGATGGATGTTTATAAGAAAAATTATGATAAAAATTTAAATCTATGGAAGAAAACTATGGAATTAAAAAACAAAATATAATTCTTTTCTTCAAATATTTCGTTCAATGAGGCAATTACAAAAGGGATGTAAAAATCATTTTGAATTGCCTCTTAGCATTTAGTATCGCTTTACCGCCGATACTCCCCGATTTTCTGTTTTATTAGTAAAAGTTTTTCACCGGCCTGAATGAGGGTTTCCTTCTTTTTAACAAAATGAAATCGTATGTAACTATGAACCGGCTCCCGGTAAAAGCACGACCCCGGAACAGCTGCCACACCACAATTTTTAATAAGCCATTCGGCAAAATGATTGTCATCCGACACTTCTGCAGGAATTTTAACCATTACATAATAGGCTCCCATCGGATCAATATATTCAAGCCCTGCTTTATCAAGATACGAAAGAAACAAATCTTTTTTTTCGATATATTCATTTTGCAACTCAGCATAATACTCATCACCCATTTCCAAACCTGCAATAGCAGCTTCCTGTAGTGGAGCTGCAGCACCCACGGTAAGAAAATCATGAACTTTTTTACCTCTGTCAAGAATTTTCTCATTACCAAAAACATAGCCTAAACGCCAACCGGTTATTGAATACGTTTTCGATAACGAACTGCATGATAATGTGCGGTCAAACATACCCGGCAGTGTTGAAAAATAAATATGTTTATAAGGCGGATATACAATATGTTCATACACCTCATCAGTTATAACAAAGAAATCATATTTAGTCGCCATTGAAGCAATAAATTCCAATTCATCTATTGTAAACACTTTACCTGTCGGATTTGAAGGATTACATAAAATTAATGCCTTAACGCCTTGTGACGCTGCTTTTTCAAATTCCTTTCTATCGAATTCAAGCGTATCAGGATCTATAGAAATATACAAAGGTAAAGCTCCTGTTAAAACAGTATCAGCGGTATAATTTTCATAAAAAGGTGAAAAAATAAGCACTTTATCACCGGGATCGCAAACGCTCATAACAGAGGCCATCATTGCCTCCGTACTTCCACATGTTACAACAATATTTTTTTCAGATTCAATAGAAAGTCCGGTACAGTGATTAATTTTTTTAACCAGCGCATCCCGGAAATTCTTAGCCCCCCATGTTATTGCATATTGATGAGGCCCGGTTTTACAAGTCTGTGCCAATCGCTCTAAAAGTTCAGGTGGCGGATCGAAGTCGGGAAACCCCTGGGATAAATTTATTGCATTGTACTGATTAGCAATTCGAGTCATTTTTCTGATAATTGACTCGGAAAAAATATCTGTTCTTTTCGATGGCAGAGGCATGATATAACTCCTGTTTTTTTTACAAATCCTGTATTTTTAAGTTTATCAAAGCGATATATTACTTTTTTCACATATATTTTATTTCCCAATATCCACTTTTTGCAGAACCAACCCTGCATATATATCGTTTTTCTTTTAAATATTTCAAATTATTTTCTATCGCAGTTGTGCTAACCCCTATCTCACGGCTAAGAGACTTTATACTCACTTGAGGATTAGCTGAAATATACTCAAGAATATATTTTCGAGTATCACCCAACCTATCACCCAACCTATCACCCAACCCTGCTTCATAACTACTCGATTCTTTTATAATATAATCGTCTTTGCCATCAATTACAGAGCGATAAAGCTCTACATCAATAAAATCACCTTTCTCACTGATTGCAGGAACTTCTAATCCGTGATTTATGCACGATGATTTTATCCTTTTTATACCGCTTCCCCATTGCTCAATATAATTTAATTCTTTCATAACCCGGGCTATTACCTTATTTCGTATCTCAGACCGCCCCTCTTCAATATCACTTTCGGTGAGCGTATTGGGAAAACCGCCAGGTGACACAATATTTACAAGATCATCATACACACCGATTTTAATATCCCGTCCGGCATTAGAATAGTCCCGATGTATTAAAGCATTGAGTACTGATTCACGAAGTGCCTCTTCTGGAATTTCCAATGTATCAGTGCGTTGAAGCCCCTTGATTTCACCTCTAATATTAATATGATTTTTTATAAAACTAACCGAATATTCGATAAGGCTGAATATATCCGAATGATATTCTTTCTTATCAAGAAATACCTCCATAGTTTTACCCCTGAATCTGCCGCATTTAATTGTACAGTGTTCATATTCACCAAGCAGAATCAGCAACCCATTAGTAGGAAATAGCTGTCCGTGTTCTTCAACTGTCAATTTCAGGTTTTTCATTTTTTCTGCATCAAAACTTTTGCCTGTTGAATGAAATTTCGCTGTTAATACATTTAGATTAAGACTTGAAAAAGGAACAGTATAATTTATCTCTTCATCGAAACTGATATTACGCTTCTGTCTCTCAAGTTCAATTATCTGCTCATACCCTGATTTTCGATTGCTCGCACCTATACGAATATAGGTACCCTCATTTTTTCCTGATGATTTGATGTAATAAGGAAGAAAATTACCACGAAATACTTCAATAACCAAAACAGTCTTGCCAATGATATTCTGAGAATATATTTCAGGCAATACATTCGGATAAATAGAATCATAAATAATTGAAACAATCTTATCCTGCAGATCAAATATGTCATTATCATCAATACCGGTGATAGTTCTATCATTATCAACACCAATCAATATTCTGCCACCGGCTGAATTAGAAAACGCGGTAACAGTCTTAACCAATTGGTCATGTTCCGGTAAGGAACGTTTAAATTCCAATACCTTACTTTCACCGGAAAGAATTTCTTCATATAAATTTTTCATACAACCACCGTTCTCTATGATTATACTTAAAATTGCTTTAATATTCAAGGATGATTTAATGAGTGAAACCAATTTCATCACAATTCACTTGAAATACTATTGAAGCTCTTGCAAAAATCAAGAGTACTTGATTTTGCTTCCGCAATATGCGATATTATCACATTAGAGGAAGCTTCTTGCAAAAATTCGAGATAAAAAGAGTATTTTTGCAAGAAGCTCTATTGATTTAATATTATGTTCAAGAAACTTTAAATAAACGATCAAAATGACTCTATAATGAGACTCTCGCAGAAGGTTTTTATGACACACACATTGAATGAACAACAAATGGAAAGATATTCACGACATCTTATTCTTAAAGAAGTTGAAGTTGAAGGACAATTAAAGTTATTAAACAGTAAAGTTCTTATAATTGGAACCGGCGGGCTTGGGTCACCGATTGCTCTTTATCTTGCAGCAGCCGGTATTGGCACTATCGGCATTGCTGACTTTGATACTGTTGATCTTTCAAACCTACAAAGGCAAGTTATACATTCAACTGAAAATATTGGAGTTGATAAAGTTCAATCAGCAAAAAATGAAATGATTAAAATAAACCCGGACATAACCGTCAATGCTATGAAAACGTATGTTAATTCAGATAACATAATTGATATTATAAAAGACTATGATTTTATTGTGGATGCAACGGATAACTTTGCTAGTAAATTTTTAATTAACGATGCGTGCGTACTGAGTGGGAAACCATTCTCACATGGTGGAATATTGCGTTTTAACGGTCAGACAATGACAATTAAACCTGGCGAAGCAGCATGTTACCGATGTGTATTTACAAAACCGCTTGAGAAAAACCTTAGTACAGCATGTTCTAAAGCCGGGGTTTTAGGAAGTGTTGCCGGGATGCTTGGAACAATCCAAGCCACTGAGGTTCTTAAATTTATCATTGGTAAAGGAGAATTGCTTACTAACAAGTTACTGACATTTAACTCACTTACAATGGATTTCAGAAAAATCACCATAAAGAAAAACGACGATTGCCCCGTTTGTGGCAAACATCCAACGATAACCAAACCATTGGATGAAGAATAAACCGAAATCATAGTCTCTTGCAAAAATACTATTTTTATCTTGAGTTTTTGCAAGAGGCACAGATTATTTATTTTTTTCTCAGTAAATCACCAAGATTTTTAACAGCATCAGGATTAACCTTCGATGCTTCAATATTAGCATTTTGTATTTCTGTATAAATCTCTTTTCTGAAAACCTTAACATCATTTGGTGCATTAATACCGATTTTTACATGATCGCCTTTTATGTTAACAATCGTAATTTCAATATTATCACCAATGACTATAGTTTCATTTTCTTTTCGTGCAAGTATAAGCATTATGCCTCCTTCTGTGACAGAAGAGGATGACGAACAGAATATTTGTCACTTAAACTTATAAGTTGTTTTGCCTGATGAGTAACTTTATTGATTACAATCGGACCAAGCAGGTTAACCGATGTTTTAGCAGGATTATCATTAAGCGTTACTATTGCAAAATTGATCATATCTTCATCGTTTTTTATTTCAAGCTTTTCAAGATCATGAGCATCAACATCAAGCTCGTAATCCTCTATAATCAACTTAGGATCTACTATTAGAAATGCTATTTCCGGTATTTTTTCAGCCTGCAACCAATAGAAAGGACTGCCTTCATCAAAATCAAGAAGCACAAAGTCATGAATATCTTCAAATCCAAGTAATCCGTCTTTTACTGTTATCTTCTGCTTTTCTGATATCTCAATCTCACCAAAAGCTTTCGTTACAATTTTCATTATACACTCCAAATAGTTATATCAATTTATCGTAAAAAATCCATTAATGAGGACTTTGTAATTTTTGCAAGACTTGATAATGATGCTTTATGAGCAAAATCAAGAGTCGCTAATTCTGTCAGTGCATCAGCCATATTTACATCTTCAAGTGAGGAAAGCGTTTTAGTATAACTCATTTTATCATCACCCAATCGTTGCGTTAAATAATCAAGTCTATTTTGTAAAGCTCCGGTCTTTGCCATATTGTTTGTAAGATTTGTTATCGACTCGTCAATTGCACCAAGAAATCTACCGCCAATATCCTCAGCGTTATTCTGGAGCATTGCATCACGCAAACCAATCATTGTGTCAAAAATACTTCCGCCGAATACATCAGCATCCTGACTGAAATTATCAGGTCCGATCGGGCGCCCCTGAGCTAATATACCAAGATTTTGAAGTAAATTACCACCTTCAATATCCGCTAACTCCACCTTATGAGGCGTTGTTGATTTAATAATCATTCCACCGGTTACTATATCAATTGAAGCATTCACCGCAGCAGGACTTCTATTTATTTTATCAACAATAGCGTAGGCATTATCCCCTTCATTAAATGATATTTTCTGATTATCAATCATTACGCTCATATCATTTTCAAGACGAAAATCAGCAGTATTCACTTTTGAATATATTTGAAAATTCTCAGCCCAGAATAAATCACTTCCCGGAGGCGTAGATGCTGCATACTCATTAAAATCAATTTCCCGTAACTGTTTTCCATTATCACCAAGATACCGCACTTCTGTAATCATAGCCGTATCAGCACCACGAACAGCACCTTCCAACACTTCAAAAGGTTTTGTAAACTTTTGAAAACCGCTAAAAAGGTAGTTTCCCTTGTATTTTGAATTTGCATCAACAATAATGTTTTTCATTAATTGATCAACTTCAACAGACATCGCTTTTCTATCTTCTGCCGTATAAATACCATTTGATCCCTGAACAGAAAGCTCCCGTACCCTTTGCAGAATTTCAATGGTACTGCCTATTTTGTTTTCAACCAGATTCCGTTCTGCACCAAGATCATTTATATTTCTTTCCAACTGATCAATTTTAAATATTTTTGAATGAAATGTCATCGCCTGGGTCACATCAACAGGATTATCCCGCGGCATAACATATTTTTTACCGGTACTGATTGACTGATGAACTTTATTCATACTGTCTTCTTTTTTCATAACGAAATTCATTCCGTTATCATTTGCCATATTAGTACTTACTCTGTATATACTCATTTCACTACCCCTTTTTTATAGTTTTGTAATAATCGTTTCAAGCATCTTATCCATTTCACTGATAAATTTTGCCGATGCATTATATCCGTGCTGAAATTTAATAAGATTTGCAAATTCTTCATCAAGATTTACGCCTGAAACTGATTTACGGAGGTTTTCAAGGTTATTCATTATCGTTTCCTGAACTCTGAAACCATTTTCAGCTTTTTGTCCACGCGCCCCGACATCTGATACAATATTTTCAAAATATTGTGAAACACTTAAAGACATACCAACCATAACTTTGTTATCTTTTAATGAAGATATTCGTAACGCATTCTGAGAATCTCCGATACCATTTGAAATATCTTTAATTCCATCACCATCTGAATCAATACCGCTGGCAACAGCAATAAATGACACATCATTTTCTATTTTTTTCTCTATAGCCATATATTGTGCCGGGTCAGTCAAAGGAGCTATCGACCACACTGATTGAGCATTTAATTTTGTACCTGTTTCATTTACAACATTACTATTAAAACCACCCTCAGCACCTGATTGATTTAATATTCCGGCATATCCCGTTAAAAAAAGGCCGTTATCTTCAAGTCTTCGTATAACAAAATCAGGGCTTTGATTATCACCATAATAATCTGCTTTAACCGTTAATTTCCCTTGAGGATTTAAAAATGCATTAACCCCGGCGCCGGATTCGTTGATTCTTCTAACAACTCTGTCTAATGTATCAGTTTCATAATAATCAATTTCGACATTGTTGACATTCATCGTTCCTCTGATACCAAGTTTATCATTTCCGTCAAGAGTATTAGCTCCGGTTACTTTGAATATAAAAGTTGAATCATCCGCACCGTCACGATTTGCATCAAAATTACCCGTCGGGTCAGTAGTAAACGGATGTGTTGAAAAAAAATCATTACCGGTTGTTTCATTTAACCCAAAACCATCTCTATGAATTTCATTAACAAGATCTGAAATATTCACTGCAAATGAATTGATTTTTTTCTGTTCCATTCGTAAATCAGTATCACGAACATCAACTAACGAACCAAGTTCTCCGCCTCTGAATGCAACTTTTTCCCCGTCAGCCCAATACACATCAGAGTAACCGTAATTATCCGCTTGTGCGGTGAGATTTAATTTTTCAGATTCCGCCCCCTGAACAATCATTTTACCACCGATATATAATATCAGTTCATCAGGGTCTTCTCTTGAAATTTGTATGTCAGCCATTTTTGATAATTTATCAATAAATACATCCCGTGAATCATATAAATCATTCGGATGATCTCCAACTGCTTCACTTTTTAAAATCCTTTCATTGAGTTTTGCAATTTTTGATGCTATTTCATTTAACTCGCCGACTTTATTTTTAATCTCAATGTCAACATTATTTCGAATATCAGTCATTTGATTAAAATGATGTCGTACGCTATTAGTTAATATATTTGCTTTTTCAACCAGAACATTTCGCGGTGCTTTATCGTCAGGATTATTAGCAACATCCGACCATGAACTCATAAATTCATCAAATGCCCTGCGAAGCGTATTATACTGTGAAGGATCGTTATAAACACTCGGTTCTGCATACACCATTTCCATCTGCTGCAAATATTTGTTTCTCATATCAAAAAAACCAAGATCTTTACCCGCAGAAATAATTCTATTATCAATAAACTGATCCCGTACTCTGTCAATACTTGTAACGGTTGTTCCCTGACCTATTTGCCCTGCCGTTTCAGAACGTGCCAGACCCGGTACATACAATGGTTCAAAAGTACTTAATTTGACGGTTTGTCGTGAATAACCTTCTGTATTCATATTGTTTAAATTATGTCCGGTTGTATTTATTGCCTGCTGATGGCTTGCTAAAGACCGTTTTCCCATTTCTAACCCATGGAATGTTGAAATCATAAAGTCCTCCTTTTAAATCAGTTGATCGAACATAATTGGTCCGCTTCGTCCGATTGCTTCATTTTTTTTAGTATGTACCGGTGAGTATGTTTCATCATCAAACGGTATTTTAAATATTTTATTTGCTTTTAATTTTGCAAGATATAAAGAATCTTTAAGCAGTCTGATGTTTATCGTTTCCGCTTCTCTGTATTGTTTAATTAATTGTTTAATCCTGTTTTTCTGAATTGATATTTTCTGATCACTTATGGAATTACCACCAAGAGAAGCAATAGTGTGTTCTTCCTTTTCGAGATGAATTTTTAATTCATTCTGAGAACTTACGATTTCTGTAAGTTTTCCCCAATCACCTGAAATTATTGTATCTTTTTTCTCACTTGTTATATCATTCATTTTTTCAAATAAAGTAACAAGACTCTGATACGAAGCATTAATTGTAAAAAGCGTTGTGTTGTCCGGCACCATCCGTGGTCTCCTAACAAAAAAGTAGTTTAAAGGCTATAAAAGACCTTTGTATTTACTTCGGCTTTTTTCAAATTTACTTGATACAGAAATGATACTTTTTTTCAATAAATAATACTTTTATTATTTTTCTGATATATACTATTAATAGGAGCAAATATCTGATTAAATATTTTTAAACCATTTTAATATATGAGGGGTTGTTATGAAACATTTATTTTTTCTTCTTTTTATTTTAATTTCATTTTCTGTTTTTTCTGAAGATAAAGAAAAAGAAGTTATAGTAGTTCTTAATTTACGTAATGTTAATATTGATAAAGAAATTGCTGATGCTATCACAGAAAATCTTATAACTGAAATCGTCAACATTAATGAGTATAATGTAATTGAAAGATCTCAATTAAATATGATTCTTGATGAGTTAAAAATCGGACAATCTGATGAATTTGACGAATCTTCTGCACTTCAGGTTGGTAAACTTGCAAGTGCTAAAATGGTAATATTAGGTAGTATTTCAAAAATTGGCGAAACAATTGCTCTTAATATTAGAGGAATTGAAGTAGAAACAGGTAAAATAATATTTGCAAGAAATTTAAAAAGAACTCAAGAATCTGATTTATTTGATGCTACAAAAGAAATATCAATAGCACTAAAACCTCAAAAACAAAAAACTGAACTTACAACTGAAGAAATTAAAACTAAACAAAATCAAATAAACAACATTAAATATGCCGGCATTGGTCTGTCAGTAACAGGTATTGCTATTTTTCTTGCCGGTACCGGAGTGCTTCTTTATGACATATTCGGTTATATGCCAGTAGTTAGAGATGCCAGAGATAACGGGACTAATTACGAAGATTATGAATTAAAATACAACACAGCTATCGGTTTATTAGCAGGGAGTATTTCAGGAATATCACTTGGTATAATTATGGCAGGCTCATCAATACCGCTTATTGCGTATAAAGAAAAAGTTGTTCTTACTATGAATATACATACAAACTTTGAAACCGTAGTAGCCTTGAGTTTTAATATTAATTATTGATGATCAAAGGGGATAAAAATGATAAAAAAAATAATAACAGGAGTAATTCTGATAATAATCTTAGCAGGTTGTGATGTTTTAAATAAAGTAACGAAAGAAACCTGGTTAACAACTCACAAGGAAGAAGAGCTTTCACCTCCGGAAATTTCAATACTCTACAATGGAGCTGAAATAAGTAATGCAGAGACTATACATGTCGGTAATATCATAACAGAAAATACAACAGACTTTACTTTTACTATTCGAAATATCGGCGGAAGTGATTTATTACTTACAGGAACACCTGTAATTAGGGTGCTAAGTGGTGCAGATACCGATGTTTTTATAAAAACAATTCCTGCTGAAACTATCGAAAAAAATAATGAAACAAAATTAGTTCTTTCATTTTGTTCTGATTCATTAAAAAGTGGCACAATTAATTATATGATACTTAATAATGATTCAGATGAAAGTTTTTTTGAGTTCAGTATTACTTATAATTTTACTAATATTGATAAACAGAGTATTTTGATTAAAAGCAATGGGAACCCGATATCCAATAATCAAAGCATGGATTTAGGTATAGTTAAAACCGACACAATAAAATCAACACCTTTTATAATATCAAATATAGGGACAAAAGATCTTACACTAAATTCAATTATGATTATTGATACTAATAATAAATTTACTCTTGCTTCTGAGTTTACTAAAAAAGTTATTTCACCACAAAGTGAAATCGAAGTAATGATTAACTTCCAGTCATCTGCCGGAATATTTAACTCTACCATTGTTATATCAAACGATGATTCTGATAATCCATCCTATTTGATACATTTGACAATACAGTCATCGTTAGAACTTAGTCCTAAAATATACCTCACAGGTCAAAACAATACTGACATTGCAAACAAATCAACTTTTACATTACCCAATGCACTTATTAATGAAGAAAAAACATATACATTTTCAATAAGTAATAAAGGGACAGCATTACTTACTATAAATAGTATTGTTATCGACTCAGCAACAGCTAATGTATTTACACTCAATCAACCGGTAAATACAACTCTTAATCCCGATTTTACAACATTAGACTTTTCAATTAAAGCTATTGCATCTGTTGCCGGTATATATTCTGCATCGATAAATATTTCATCAAATGACCCTTTGTTGCCAATCTTTACATTTAATCTATCTTTTGAGGCACTAAATGAGAATAAACCAATTATTGCTGTAGATACAAATACATTGGATTTTGGGGGTGTTGTTACCAATACAAGTCTTGATAAAGCTATAACAATTACAAATAACGGAACTTCCACACTTACTATTTCTGATATATCTTTTTCTTCTGTAACTGACAACAGATTTTCTATTACATCAAAACCTATTAGTATTGAACCTGATAAATCACAAGGTTTTATAGTACGTTTTTCTCCAATAGAAGCACTATTGTCTCAAAATAGTATTACTATTTCGAGTAACGATATGAATACTCCTTTTATTAATATTGATGTTAAGGGGAATGGAATAAACATAGCATTACCAAAGGTTCAAATAAAAGATGGATCTAGTGAAATACAAAATAATAGTACGCTTACTTTAGGTTCACTCACAGTCGGATCATCAAAGTCAAAAATACTGAGTCTATTTAATTCTGGAACTGCTAATCTAATTCTTGATTCGATATTATTAACAAAAACAGACACTGATTTTGCATGTATTACTACCGGTCTTACATTTCCATTAACTATACAAAGTAATACTTCAATTACTTTTACAATCATTTTTACCCCTTCTTCTTCAAATATTTTCACAAATACTCTTACAATAGTAAATAACGACAATGATGAAAATCCATTTATTATCACATTGTCAGGTACGGGTACGACTTCACCTGAACCGGAAATCACAATCAACCAATCAGGCACAACAATAACATCCGGAACAAGCACTATTCAATATCCCGCTTCAAAAATCGGTGTATCGACATACAAACAATTAACTATTCAAAATACAGGAACTGCTCTACTAACATTGAACAGTGCTGAAATTACCGGATCAAACCTTGTTGACTTTTATATTTCTCCGGAAATAACTGCAGGAACAACAATAGAGACCGGGATGTCAATAAGTATCGATGTATATTTTAAACCGTTATTGTATGGCGATAAAATTGCTCAATTGAATATTGTATCCGATGATTCTGATGAGAGCAATTTTATAATTAACCTAAGCGGTACAGGTAATGGAGCACCTTCAATTCCTCTTCTTTTAACGCCAGCTACTAATGCAACTGATATTATAAGAACACCTGTTCTCACATGGCAACCATCAAGCGACCCGGAAAATGAGACAGTGACCTATGATATATATCTTGGAACCGAGAGTGCAAACCTTCCTAAAATAGTAAGTGATACTGCAACAACAACGACAACCATTACAAATGAACTTGTATTAAACACTCTCTACTACTGGAGAGTAACGGCAAAAGATACATTTGGAAATACAACATCATCTGCCGGATCATTTACTACTGAAACATTTAAAGTAACTTCAGTAACACCGTTGAATAATGCGACTGGAATTGATGCGAATACAACGATAACGGTAACCTTTAATGATACGGTTAAAAATACCGGTCATCCTTACTTTCAATTGTATTACTCATACACATCTTCCGCATCGCCATTATATACATTTGACTCTGACCCTATACCGCTAACCTGTTCTTTGTCACCTGACGGACGAACTGTAACAATAACGCCAAATGCCGGCTTTCTTCTCAGCGACTGGAGTTACAAAATAAAAACATACAATGTACAGAATACAAATAATGTTTACGCCACTGACACAACTACTGCATTCAGAACAAAAAACAGCATACTTTCAACTACTATGAATGATAATCATGCAATGACTGACGGTTTTAAAAACTATACCGGTCTTATCATGGGTAAGGTATCAACAATGAATTATGATTATTATAGTTCAGGCGGAACAAATTATATCAAACTGCGACGAGGATCATGTTCTGATGGCGGAACGATTATACTCAGTAAACGGTTTAACCCGGAAACAACTATCATAAATTCAGGTTCGATTAAGATTACAGTAACCTATCAAAAGATTTCTGGTTACACATCACCTGATCACGATCTTACTGTATGGATTAAAAAAGGCAATTCTGTTGCAACACAAACATGGACGAACACAGCGATAGATGTTCAGTACAATAACGCAACGATTCAGACAAAAACATATGAACTTCCAATAACATCAGCGACATATATTTCAGAAATAGGCATTGGTCAGGGCGGTTGGGATTATGAAACGAATATTCATGATATTGTCATTGAATTTATCCAGAATAAGAACTACGATTTTAATGCTGCCGGATGGTTTAACAATTATACCGACATTTATAAAGACACAAATCAGACAACTACATACCTTAACCAACCAACAATAGGTGATTTTATTCCTGACTGGGCTATGACTATAAGTTGTGCTGTTTCAGGTACAGCGTACACTTATAGTAGACAATTTGATTTTGCAGTAACTAATATTAGTGGCAGTAATTTAGGAGTTGAAATGAAACAGATTACAGCTCAATCAGATGGCTGTGCTACTTTTATCCAACAGGAAATCAATACTGTTGTAAAAGAAAATACTAAACTAAAAATCGGGGCAAAAATACAAACATCAACCGGAGAAACAGATGATTCGTATTATCAGTCACCTCTAAAAGTTCTGATAGAAATTAAAGATCAATGGAAAACATACTATATATGTTCTTTCAATAATTATACAGGAGTTGACTTCCAGGCTACCCAAAATGAATGGTTTTACAGAGAAGTTCTTATTAAAGATCTTATAGCTAAGGAAGAATCAACTCCTATTGGCATCGATACCGTAATTACCGGCATTCAAGTTGTTAGCAATGAATGGTCATGGGATGTATTTCTTGATTATATAAAAATTGTTGAAGAGTAACATACAACTCTATACTGGTATCAGAAATTCTCAGTGAGACACAATTTCTGATACCATTATTTTTTCTATTGAAAATCGCGTAGTGATTCATCGATGCCTTTTAACATTTCAAACCAGAAATTTAAACCGGCTTCATTTTTGTCTTTTTCAAACTCGGCTATCCATTTTTCAAGACCCGGCGTTGTATCATTTTCCACTTCAGATTTCCGTTTTAAAAATGTATACACAAAGTCAAAATCTCTTTCCGATTCCCAGACAATTGATGCGTTTCTTGAATTTATACGGCTTGCAAGCACGGATATACTTGATAGATATGCATCTTTCATGCCATACAGAGACTCCATCACTTCAGGAACCATATCTTCAGCCCATCCCCTGTGAAACCGGCAAACCCCTAAGTTATCAAGAATTAATTCTTTTTTTAACCTTTCGGCGCATTTTCGCCCCAACTCACGAGGCTCAATAAAATCTGTTCCATAATACATATAATATTTACCCATAATTGCCATAGGAGCTAAAACACCGGGCGTCCAATACTGATTGGGAACCATCCATCCTTTTCGGCCATGAGCTATATATACAAGCCGGTCTATTATTTTTATACCGGTATTTTTATGAACTTTTCGTGCCCACTTTCTAACACCTTGTGATATATCAACGATTCCTTTTTTATTAATCATTGCATCAATAAGTTCAAGACCTAACAAAGCATTATTTTCAGAGTCTTTTAGTATGTCAAAACCTTCCATATCAAATTTAGGCATTCGTGTAACACCAAGATCTTCTTTTGTTAACTCACCTTCAGCCAAAAGTTCCATAAACCATGCAAGAACACCTCCACAACTTATAGCGTCAAAACCCATTGCATCAGCATAATGATTTAACGTCTCTGCTGCTCTTTGATCAAAAATACCACAAAGAGGCCCCATAGCCTGATATGGCTCAAAATCTTTTTTAAACTCATTATTCATCTTTTTACAAACAGCAGAACATGGTTCACCACAAGTAGCCTGTTGTTTTGGTTTTATAGTTTCTTCATTGAACTGTTTAAGATAATGATCTATTACTAGATTTTTATGAAGTGTTTCTCTTTCACCTTCAGTTTGATATATCGTCTTATAATTAAAAGCTATTATTTTACCGTTTACTGTTGAATAATTCACCCCGAATGTACCGCCGGTATTAAATTTGGGGTCAAACCTGTATTTGGTTGTACTGTCAAAATCTTTTGCAATCAGTTTCTGATTATATTTATTTTCAAACCATTCATCAGCAACTTTTCTATCCCGGAAATCTTCATCAACAAAAGTTCCCCCGTAAATAATAGCAACTATCCCATGATCCTGCACCATTTTTGAACCCAATCCGCCTCTGCCGGCCCATGTATCTACAAATGACATTTTTTTATTTGTAATAGGCACTGAACATATCCCGCCAAAATCAGTACTCATTGCAGCCGGTCCTGTTGCGAGAATTCGCGGGTCATTTTCATATTTATCGCCAAACTTTTCATAGGTATAATCCATCAGTGCATATACACCTTTTCTCCCGCTTGCCCATATAGCATTTATATCTACCGGGACAACACTCACCTCTATTTCTTCACCATGAACACGGTTTAAATAAAGAATTGAAGGAACCGGAGCTTTTCTAATAAGACTTATCATATTAACACCGAGGTTATCAAAAACGAGCCCTGCCCCACCCATACTTGATACATAAAAACCACGCCACGATGGAGAAAAGCCCGAAAAAAACAATCTGTTTGAACCTGGGAAAATTGAACCGGCAAGTAACCCGACACCTATATTTAGAGTATTATAATTATCTGAAATATGAATACCAAGATCAATCGGACCAAAATAATCTCCGACTTTATATCTTCGTACTTTGTAAAATTCTGTTAATCCGTCAATAAATAAAACTTTTTGAGTTGCGTCCATTGAGCCATCCATAATTGAGTAATTTAGATAATAAGAGATATAACAGGTACTTTATGAATATGTCTTTTGTTTGAGCTTCTTGCAAAAATACTCTTTTTATCTCGAATTTTTGCAAGAAGCTACCTCTAACGCAATTATATTGCGTATTGCCGTAAGCAAAATCAAGTACTCTTGATTTTTGCAAGAGGCTCGTTTTATTGTATTTTCTGAAAGTATAAGTAAAATAGACCGGTTAGTCAAGTTGTTAATTAAAAGGTGTATTGTGAAGGATATTTTTGAAAAAAAACAGGTTTACTTCCTTTCATTTGTGAACATGAAAAATTTTTCATTACATTAATAAAAAAAACGCCAACTGTTAGGGAACAGAAGTGATTATCAATCATTTTCTTACGATACTTTGGGAACTCAAAAAGATCAACTTCATAAACCCTGAATCAGCCTTAACCATGCCTGTTTTGTAAGTTTTTCTTTCTTCAAATCTTCGTCAAAAAATGTTCTTTGTTTTTTTCTTGTTCATACTACATACTACTATATTTCCAATGATAAAAACAGCCTCAACACCAACTCAACGTGTATTTTCATACCAACGAAAATACACGTTGAGTTGGTGATAGATTTTTCCTACTATATTCGTATCAAACCACGAAAACCTCTCGAGCTATAATAAGATTCTGCTCCGTTATGATATACAAATACATGATTATAACGTCGATCACAAAACAGTGCTCCTCCGAGTTTTCGTATATCTTCCGGTGTTTTTATCCAACTGGATGTTTTTATATCAAATTCACCTGTTTCCTGTAATTCTCGATACTGTTTCTCTGTTAATATTTCTATTCCTATTTCGCTTGCCATATCGAGCACACTATTTTGTGGTTTGTTTTCTGTTCGTTTATTCAGTGCTTCACGATCGTAACATAAACTTCTTCTGTATTTTGGAGATTCTGCAACGCAATCATAAAATATAACTTGATTAGTTTTATTATCTATCTCTATCACATCCGGTTCGCCACCTGTTTTTTCCATTTTATATAAAACAGATACATTCGTTTTCTTTTCACTCAGTCGTTTATTTACTTCAATCCATTTTATGTTTTTATGTCGCTTCATATTCTCTTCAAAACGAATTCGTAAGGTCTCAATAATTTCATTATACTGTTCCTCATCTAGATTTTCTGAGTTTTCCATTTACCGTATTCCCCCTTAATTAATTAGAATATGCTCTTTATACATTTAACCATGTAATATGCATCTCGTTTTTATTCTGATATTTTCCATTACTATAGAGACTCTTGCAAAAATAGTTTTTGCAATGAATTTTGTGGATAAAGCCTTAAATTTTGATAAAATTATTTTAAACAAAAAAAGGCAAATATTCATGAAAAGTATAGCTGATTTATTGGACGATAAGCAAGAACTTTTTGAATTTTATGAAGAATATTGAAACTCTTGCAAAAATACTTTATTTTCTCTCGATTTTTTGCATGAGACTACTCCCGGTGGCATATCTAAGGCAGCTACGTTTTTTTGTACTCTAAAATATCGCGAATCAGTAACCAAGGGAACTGTAATCAGTAACCCACTACGATTTTTGGCACTCCAAAATATTGCGTAACGCAGTTTCATAGCGTGTGGCGGAAGAAAAAAAACATCTAATCTGATGCATCAAAAGATTAGCATTTGCAAATAATTAAAGTTTACAAAATAAAGTAAGTGGAGCCTCTTGCAAAAATACTCTTTTTATCTCGAATTTTTGCATGAGGCTTCCCTGGTTGCATGCAAGAGCAGCTGTAATCAGCGACCAGGGTATAATCCGATTTTATCGCATATGGCGGACGAAAAAAGAATGTACTCATTATTTTTGCAAGAGCCTCAGTGATATAATTTATGTTGCATAAATCAATTTTTTTTTGTATGAATTCATTAATTTGAATGAAAATAAGCTATGACAAGTAGTTATTGCAGGCACCTTAAATTACGATATGGGAGAAGATTATAATGACTCCACTTTTTCTAATGATTTTCTATAACCCATTTTACATGAATCTTTTTTACGTACCTAATCTGTAGCTAAAGAAAATAAAAGGATTAAAAAATAACTGAGAACAACAAAATAAGCGTGCATGTGCTCAATATTTGATTATTAGAAACTGACATATGGAGAAAAGTTGTCGTTAAATCAGATATTACTCTACCTCAGCTACATCGGTAAATCAGAGTGTTATGGGCAGGACTAATAGCCATTTACATCAGTTTATTTTTGATGACGATTATTCTGAATCAAAAGATTATACCAAGGTTAAACTTCGTAAAATAGCAAATTAAGAAGAATATAAGTTTATGTATGAATATGAAGAATTATTTGAATGGCTTGGTAATTATAACCCTGATTATTTCAATATATCGGAAGTTAATAAACTACTGCAAAAAAGAAACTATGGATGCATTACTCTAAATTAAAATAAGGAAAAAGTATGAAATTAACTGGAAATTTTTTTTCTCTTGCACTGCTATTAGTATTTTTATCATGTAGCGAGCCGAAAGTAGACCGCAAGACCGTATCAATAGTAAAAATTAATTGGATAATCCAAAATATTGATACAAGCTACTGGATCGAATATAATGAAAATGCCTCCACACTCATTTATCTGACAGGCATGAAACTGTCCGGTGATCCAATAAAAGCCGGTGAAATTGAACATATTAAACTTGTGGATACTGAATTTAACTATTATTGGAAATTTGAGGTTGAAAAATATTTTGATGAGGAAAGACAGATAATCAGAAATAAAAGATTTTCTTATAAAGAAAACGTTTTCCCGACAAATTTACGATATGAAATAAAATTAAAAAGTGGATATATAGCCTCTTATGACTTTATTGTTCCTGCTCCGGGTAGCAAAGAAAATAATGGGAATAAGTTTTTATATAATGAAGAGGGATATGGAATTAATTCTTATTACGTCCAGACACTTAAGAGACCGGAAATTAAAAAGTTTCAAATTAATAAAGATACAAAGCAGTATCTCATTGAATTTACAATTGATGATGCTATGGCATTTAGCGGTATGATAGATTTTATAAATAAAGACGGAAATATTGTCGCATACTATAAAAATTATTTTAGAGCTTTTTCTACGAGTACAATTGATTCTGTAATTAATAAAGGAAATTACTTATATAATGACAACACACCTAATACAATTATACTCAGTGATAATGATATATCTTTTTATGATGGTTATTCTTTTGATTCAATTCATTTTGTTATCGTTCACGTTACTGACGGCTATCAATATGAAAACGAGCCCGGAACTTTTGACTGTCAATCGATATCAAAAAAAACCATTGCAGAAGAAGTAGAAGAATCTGATCTAAATGAAAATGAGTCAGTATCTATACTCCCACCCGTCCCTAATCAAAACAAAGCATTACTTTACTCAGGCGCCGATAACTCTTCTAATAAATCGGGCAATGCTAATAACACCGGTAAATAAAAAATTCATACCCGGCATTCATATAGATGCCGGGTTAATGCAGAATATTTTATGCATTATCACTTTCAAAATTTTTATAGGTATTATGTTTATGCTTTCTGTCTTTTATAAGAAGTGTCGTTGTTAATGCTTTACTTTTACTATTGAAAATAATATCATGCCCAATACATAAGCCCATTGAAATATTAAGTTCTGTTTTATTCTCAGAAAGAAAATCTGCCTGTCCCGCAGGGTTACAGGAAATACCATTCGCCTCTCTTCCCAGCATCTGCGTTGCCGGAATAGCCCCTATTTTACATCCCACAGAAACGACTTCAAAATCATTTGATAAATTATCAATAAGCATTTGTGTTTCTTTGGTAAACATAACACAATGAGCTATACCAATTTTTTTTATACCCATCGAATGAACAAATTTCTTAATTTCCTCAACCCTGCTGCCACCCGTAACTCTTCCATTATCAGCAGCATTCATAATTTTTCTATCTTCATCATTGTATAATATTTGGCTCATAAAAACCTTCCTTTGATTGCATTACAATATTAGAATATACCATAGCGATTTAATTAAATCAATTTTTTTATGAGATTTTCATGAGGTTTTTCATATTTTCCCTCTGTTCTTAATGATCCGACAGATATGGCACTTACGGGACATCTATTGTAGCACACCCAACATCCGTTACATTTTTTTTCATTAAAAACCGGAAATGGTGCTAACGAAATTGCATCGTAAGGGCATAATGTTTTACATAAACCGCATTGTGTACAAATACCAGGATCAGCAACTTTCTTTTTGATAAACATTTTTGCCATTGTTCTTGGAAAAACCGGCATTAAATAACCGTCAAAAGGAAATGAAACCTTACTGCTGGAATTAAAAAACCATTCATCCAGTTCATTAATAAAAGTATCAAATTTTTTTAGTTCAACCGTTGATGGAGCAGTATCATTTTTAAGACCGTTGTTTATAAGTGGCGGAAAATTCTCCGGTGTATTAAGTGAATGACCTCCAATAACCTTAAATCCCTGTTTTCTGACACAGCTTTTTAAGACGGGTAACGTTCTTCCGCTCATATTACCATAGGTATTAAAAACAAACGCATGTTTTTTGTGTCCTTTCATTTTTTTCAGACAGTTTTTTAGAAATAGCGGAGGACCAAAAAAATCAGTCCATGCAGCAATACCGATAATATCATATCCGACAGTATCCGGTGTTCCGTCTTTCATAAAATCATGAAAGCTCCACTCACAATTTTTAGTTTTTTTTGCAATATATTGTACTGCAAGTTTTGTGTTGCCTGTTCCTGAATAATAGCATAATAATCCTTTCATAGTGATAACTCCTTATAAATGAACAATGTTCATTATTTAAATAAAAAAAATTGATGCAGATGAAAATTGTATTATGATTCTCTCCCGATAGCATTTAGTATCTGCAAATATAATGGAGAGTTCTGTTCTATAAGTGCATTAAAGCCACCATGAGAATATATTGTTAACTCAGCAAGATACTGTTTAATTTTTGCATCGTCATGTTCGTGAAGTGCAAGATTTTCAAGAAAATTAAGATAAAACAATGTGAAATTATGCATAAAAAAATACGAAACCTCGTGACCGGATAATGCTAATTTGGCACATTGGCTGTTTTCTGCATAGCTTCGCGCAGTTGAGTCTTTAAAATTTTCATAGTGCGAACCTGATGATTTTGAAAATAAAAGAATCAATTCATCTCTATGAATATTAATAAATCTGTAAATCATATTAATAAATTCAATATGCCACTGCACATACACCGGAGAATCAAACTGATGAAAATCTGTCCCTGCTGATTTAACCAGAATCTCATTTATATATGAGACAGCAGGAGAAACAACGGCTGTAAATAAATCGTTTTTATTTTTGAAGTAATTATATATGTTACTGACTGTAACCGATGACTTTGCAGCAATCGTTCTAAGCGAAGTTTGATTAAATCCATATTCAAGAAAATCATGTTTAGAGTTTTTGAGTATTTCATCTCTTATGTCATCTTTCAGTATCTGCATTTATTACCTCATTAATGAACAGTGTTCTTTAATAGAATATCATATTAATATTGAATGTCAATATTAATAGTGAAAAATTCACAAGTTAAGCTCTAAAAAATACTTGTAAGCATCACGGACTTCGATTCCTTTTGTTAGGTGCTCGTTTCTTATATACCTGACAAGCTGAGCAGCAGGGAAGTCATAACGCTCTTTAAAATACAAAAGTGAGGGTGAAATATCAGTGTCTCTGTTTTTAACCTCAATCATTACGTTAACTGCCCCATTATCAGTAATACAAAAATCAACCTCTCTTCCATCCTTTGTCCTGATATATCTTAATTCCATACTTCGCCCCATAACATCATTATTATAATAACAATGTTTCAATAGTGAAACGGCAGTGAAATTTTCAAGTTTTGCTCCATCATCGCCGGACACAAGTCCGTTATCATAGAAATATACCTTTGGCTCTTTTAGTAAAGATCGAGCGATATTGTCAGAAAATGGAGTAACCCGAAATACTATATATAATGCTTCAAATATCTCAATATACTTCCTGACAGTATTAGGTGCAATTTGAAGATCCTGCGCGAGATTATTAAATGACAAAGGACTTCCTACACGATTACGGAGCATATCGAGTAAAAGTCTCATAGATTTGATATTATGAATAGTTTCAAAATCAAGCACATCAGTTTGTATTATACCGTCAATGTATAATTGACGCCAACGATCAGCATCTATAGTGCTTTCAGAAAGAAAAGGCTCCGGGTAACCGCCCCGTTCAAGAAAATGATCTAACGTATAATGTATGTTATTATCAGCTATTTCCCGGACTGAAAAAGGCAGAAGTCTATGAAGAAAATATCTGCCAAGTAGTGAATCCCCTTCTGAACGATGTGCATCAAGTCTGGAACTTCCGGTTACGAGTATCATAAGATCTTCATTTCTGGTATCAAAAACACCTTTCAGGTAGTTTTTCCAGTCTTTTTTCTTATGTAATTCATCAAATATAATAAGTTTTGTATCAGGAAGCCAGGATTGCTCATCAATTATCTTTCTGTCAGCATAACTGTCATAATTAAGATATAAAGACTTGCCAAACTGAGCGGCTATATCACGAGCTAAATACGTTTTACCGACCTGACGCGGTCCGGTTATAAATACTATTTTCTTTGTGAGATCATTTATAATCTGCAATGATTGTGTTCTATTCATCAGACTATTTTGCACTATATTGCAAAATAGTCAAGACTATTTTGCAATACGCTGAAAATAAACCTAATCCACCTTGAACCTGCCAACCTCATTTACCAATCCATCAATAGAGACTTTATTATCTATTACCAGATCATTAACTTTATTTACTGCCACAGTCACCTGCTCTGTTCCGACTACCATTTCATTAATGCCGTTCGTAATTTCATAGGTTATTGTATTGAGTACTTCAGTTTCATGTATAACTTGCGAACTACCTGACATTATTTCATCAGAACCGGATTTAACTTTTTGTGTTATATCATTTAACTCACTTATTGCTTTAAGAATTTCTTTACTGCCTGCACTTTGTTCTTCCATTGCAGACCTTATTATATTCTCCTGCTCATTTACCGTTTTTACTTCACTTTCTATTATCACAAATGTATCTGTAACACACGTTATTGATTGTGTTATACTGTCAATGGCTAATTTTATGCGTTTTAAAACATCGGCAACTATCTTTGCCTGCTGTCCGGATGATTCTGCAAGTTTTCTTACTTCATCTGCTACGACAGCAAAACCCTTACCTGATTCTCCTGCATGGGCTGCTTCTATTGAAGCGTTCATCGAAAGTAAATTTGTCTGACTTGCGATATTCTGGATTACACTACTGATTTCAAGAAGATTTTGTGACTCCTTTACAACTTCTTTTATATCCGCAGCTACCTTATTAAGATCAACCCGCCCTGACTCGGAAGACTGACTTAATCTTTTAATATTTTCAGTGTTTTTATATAATGTTTGTGTAACGCTTGATATACTCGCCATCATTTCTTCAATTGCAGAAGATGACTCTGTTACATTAGCCGACTGATTATCAATAAGCCGATTTAACTTTTCTATTCCTTTTGTAATATTTTCCATCGTTGTGATTGTCTTTGTTACACTAACATTTTGATTCCCGGCCTGACTTCTTATACTCTGAATATTTGCACTAATTTCGTTAACTGCCGTAGCTGTTTCTGTCATATTTGTTGAAAGAATTATACCTGTATCACCAAGTAATACCGATTGATTCTTTACGGCAATTATCAAAGATTTAATTTTATTAAACGTCAGATTAAAGTATTTTGCCATATCACCAATTTCATCATGGGATTTTACTTCAATTCTCAACGTAAGATCGCCCTCTCCTTCTGAAATATTTTTCAACGATTCAATCATTATGCCAAGTGGTCTGTTCAAAATAATATTATTTATAAATCCTGATAATACCATCGAGATAATTATTAAGAATACAATTATAATTACTGCACTAAAAAAAGTTGTTTTTCGATATGTATTTACAATCAACAAAGATTCTGTCTTGCTGATACCTATAAATGCTATTCCAATTATTTGTCTATTCGCATCAAAGATCGGATTATATGAAGTATAATATGGTTTTCCAAGAATATTTGCTTCTCCAATATATAATTTACCATTAATGACAGAACTATATGCAGCGCTGTCTTTACCTAATTTCGTACCAATAGCTCTTTTACCTTCACTATTAATAATATTTGTGGTCACCCGAATGAAATCATCATTTTCAATTTTAAATATCGTAGCATATACATTTAAATCTTTTTTTATAGTATCTACCATTTCAAAATTATTATGAATTGAAACACCTGTGTTATCTTTTAATTCGTTATTATCCAGTATAATATTTCCATAATATTTTTCTATGTATAAATTAACTGAATTGATATCTCCGCTTAATTTACCAATCAAATTCTTTCTCATTAAAGAATTTGAAAGATTATTAATTTGACAATAGATAAAGCACAAAATAGAAAACGATATAATAATGACAACGATTAGTGTTTGCAATAGCATCTTTTGATTGATTTTCATGTGTAACCCCTTAGTAAATACAATTTAAATAACCCCAACTATTCAATATCCCGGTCTCTAAAACCCAACAGATATAATATCCCGTCCAATCCGACTGTTGATATTGAATGTTTAGCATTTTTCTTTACAATAGGCTTTGCATGGTAGGCGATGCCGAGTCCTGCAATATTAATCATTGGTAAATCATTTGCACCGTCACCGACTGCGATAACCTGAGCAAGACTTATATTCGATTCATCTGCAATTTGCCGTAATAAAAGAGCTTTTCGTTCACCATCAACAATTTCTCCGCAATGCTTTCCGGTTAATTTTTCGTCTTTTATTTCAAGTTCATTAGCATATACATAATCAATACCCAGAATTTTTTGTAAATGCTCACCAAAATAGGTAAACCCGCCTGACAATACTGCAATTTTATAACCGAATTTTTTCAAATTAGAAATTAATGTATGGGCACCTTCAGTAATAGGTAAATTATCGGCAATTTTTTTCATAACCGATATGTCAAGCCCTTCAAGAAGAGCAACTCTCTGTTTAAAACTTTCTTTAAAGTCAATCTCACCACGCATCGCGGCTTCTGTAATCTCATGAACTTTCTCACCAACCCCATGTGCTTTTGCAAGTTCAACAATAACCTCAGTCTGAATTAATGTTGAATCCATATCAAAACATACAAGACGTCTGTTTCTTCTATACACATCATCTTTCTGAAATGCAATATCAACTCCGTCAGTTTGAGAAATATCCATAAATGATGCTTGAATACTCTCAATACTTTCAGGATTACCCCGCACTGTTAATTCAACACATGCCTTGTGTAAATTATTATCTTCATGTAATGAAATACGGCCTGATAATCTGTTGACAGAATCTATATTTAACCCCTGATTATAAATAACTTCACTGACTTTTGATATTTGTTTTGCCGTTAATTTACGACTTACAAGGGACACAATATATCGCCCTTTCCCCTGTGATTGAACCCAGTTATCATAACTTTCACTTGAAACAGGAACAAAACTTATTTTAACACCAAGTTCGTAGGCTTTAAATAATAAATCTTTTAAAAGCGGTGAACTCTCAGACTCGCCCGGTATCTCAACAAGTATACCAAGAGACAATGTGTTGTGAATAACAGCCTGTCCGATATCCAATATATTTGCATTGTTATCTGCAAGTATTGAGGTAACCGATGAAGTAACACCCGGTTTATCTTCACCCGATATTTTTAAAAGAATAATTTCACTATTGTGTTTCATAAATATCCCGATTATAAAAGTATAATTTATTTGAAATACATTAGCAAATTATTTGAATAATTCAAATAAATATTTTAAACTATACTCTAATGGGAGATATTATGAAAATCAATATTAAATTTAAGATTCTGATTATGCTTGCGATACCATTCATTTCTATTATATATTTCGGGGTATCCAACTATTTGGACAATGTTAAAGAATTCAAAACCTTTAAATCAATGAGACTGAATATCAGTCAAATGACTAATTCATCTTTTATTATACATCAGTTACAAATTGAAAGAGGCAGAACCAGCTTGTTTCTTAATAAAAGCTTTTCAGAAAATGATTTAAAAAAAGTACGCGAAAATACAAATACTTCAATTGAAAAAGCATTAACCAATAAAAACAACAGTAAAGAATACTTTGAAAATATTACGACGATCAATACAAACCTGTTGCATTTTCGAAAAAAAGTTGATGCAAATTCTACTGATTTTACAACGAGTGTTACAGAATATACCAATTTAATTTCAGTACTTATGAATGATTTATTAACCGCAGTAAACGGACCGACTACAAAAGGTGTAGGAAAAAATATTTCTGCAATAATTGAAGTCGAAATTGCCAAAGAGAATCTTGGATTATTACGGGGATATACATCAGGTTTTATTTCCTCGAACAAATCAATGAATTCAACAGAATTTACTCGAGTGACAAAGTATTTCTTAAATGGAATTAACTTCACCGCTAATGAATATTTAGCTTTTTCAAATGATGCAAAAAATAGTATACAGAAACTGACAGAAAGCTCAAGCTGGCTGAAAATGAATGACTTTTATTTAACCATTGTTGAAAATTATAGAACAGGAAATTATGGTATTGATTCTGAAGACTTTTTTCTTACTATTACAACCGTTATCGATCAGATAAATGCAATTCGTGAATTAGAAATTAATAAACAAATTTCATTTATTGCAAAAATCGAAAAAGAAATAAAGTTTCAACTTTTATTTATGATTATATTAAGTTCTATTATTATTATATTAACAATAATAGTTGGATATGGTTTTTCTAATCTCATTGCAAAACCACTAAAAAAAACAATACATATAATGGAAGATATTTCAAAAGGCGAGGGTGATTTAACAACAACAATTTCAATTACCAGCAACGATGAATTGAGTCTTTTTGCACTTCACTTTAATAATTTCATCGGTAAATTACGCGATATTATACAAACCGCAAAATCTGTCAGTGAACAGGGGCTGAAAATCAGCCATGAACTTGCAAATAAATCAGTTAATGCATCTAACTCGATTACTGATATAAACAAATCAATGAATGAAATGAAGGATAAAACTGATACCCTTGATACTAAAATTAAGGATGCATCAGGTTCAACAAAAGAAATTACCGGTTCTTTACTGAAGATTGTAGATCTTATTGAAGACCAGGCGTCGGCGGTTAACGAGTCTTCTGCGTCAATTGAAGAAATGGCAGCATCTATTGTTAATGTTGCTAAAATAACCAATGATAGAAAACAATTTACCGATCAGCTTGCACAAAAAGCAAAAAACGGTGATGAGGGAATGAATGAGACTCTTATTTCAATGAATGAAATTTCACAAGGCACCGAATTTATTTTAGACCTTATAGGTGTCATTAACGAGGTTGCCGAGAAAACAGATTTACTTGCAATGAATGCTGCAATTGAAGCAGCTCATGCCGGTGATGCAGGAAAGGGGTTTGCAGTTGTTGCTGATGAGATACGAAATCTTGCCGAAGCAACGAAGCAAAAATCAGGTGAAATTTCAAAATCACTTCATGCAATAGCAGATAAAGTTAATTCAACACTTAAAATAACACAAAATACCAGCTGGATTATCGGAGAAATTATTACTGGTATTATTGAAATGTCCAATCTTATGAATGAAACTCTTTCTTCAATGAATGAAATGCAGGTTGGTTCTGATCAGATTATAATAGCCTTAAAAAGTCTTGTTGAAATAACCGAAAATGTCCGGGGGGCTTCAGAAGAAATTAAGGATGGTTCATTAAACATTCAATCAGCAATGGAAAATGTCACTGCGATTTCAACGGACAATCGAAATATTATCCATAATTTCGCCCGTGGTATTGAATCAATTTCCGGAAGTATTGAAGATATTGCATTATTGGCAGATAACAGCTCATCGAGTTCCGGGAAACTTGAAAGTGAATTATCAAAGTTTAAAACATAAGTAATGAAGATTGCACTTATCAGTATTCACGTTCAAAAAGATTCTCATGCGTTTCCGTTGGCTTGTTTGTACTTAAAGTCTGCAATTTCACATACTAAAAAAGTTGAAAAACGAACAAACGTTGATATTCTTGAGTATTATCTTGACACAGATATTGAAACCATTGTTAATGATATTTCTGTAAAAAACTATGATATGGCTGGTTTTTCGATCTATTCCTGGAATAAAAATATGTTCCGGCAAATTGCCCTGCGTTTACAAAATAAGCACATTATTCTATTTGCAGGCGGTCCGGAAGTAACTGCTTCAAGTCAGGAGATTCTTGATGAGATGCAACTTGATTTTGTCATTCGGGGGGATGGTGAAGATGCTTTTCTTGAAACCATTCAATCATTTCTTGACGGTAAAAAGGTATGGGAATATGGTAGAATCATTGAAAAAAAAGCTCTCCATGAAAATCTTTTTTCACCATTTTTTAAAACAGGTATTTCATGGGAAAATTACACCGGTACTTTATGGGAGTTGTCCCGTGGATGTCCTTATAAATGTTCATTTTGTTTTGAATCCAAAAATGAAACATCAGTCAGAAGTTTTCCTTTTAAACGAATAGAAAAAGAATTTAAATCAATACAAAAAAGCGGTGTTTCACGAGTATTTGTACTTGATCCTACATTTAATTATGATAAAAAAAGGGCAAAAAAGCTGTTGCAACTATTTATTAAAAGCAAAACAAATATCCATTTTACCATTGAAATCCGGGTTGAGTTGCTTGATGAAGAACTGATTTCATTATTCAGTTTGATTAATTGCTCACTTCAAGCGGGTCTTCAAAGCTCAGACACATATGTGCTTGCACATATTAATCGTACTTTTGATAAAGAAAAATATACAAAAAACGCTCTTTTACTTAATAAAAACAATGTTGTCTTTGGGCTTGATCTTATTTATGGCTTACCCGGTCAGAATCTTGATTCATTTAAAGATAGTCTTGATTATGCATTGAGTGTTACACCCAATCATCTTGATATTTTTCCCTTATCACTACTGAAAGGGACACAACTATACGACAAAAGAGTTGAATTTGGTTTCAATTACGACAAAGAAGCGCCCTATACGGTGTTCTCAACTCCTTCGATGAACACCGCTGATATGCAAAAAGCTACGCTGTTAAAAAAGGCAGTTGATATTTTGTATAATCAAGCCGGTGCTGTTGGGTGGTTTGCTATCGTACTTTCTGTTATACCACTAAAACCGTCTGACTTTTTGTATAATTTTATTCTTTTCCATGAGAAAACAGGTCGTTCTGCAGATGGCATTGATTCTATTGTATTATTTATAGAAAACATGAATATTGAAGCAGATTTAAAAACAGTTTTAGTCGATCTGATCAGGTTGCATTACTCAATGAAAAGATCACTTTTAAGCGGATTTTCAACTATTAATATCCAAAAGATTAAAAAAAATACACTTTTGAAAAAACAATACGATATGTGCAAAGGAACAGAGCTTTTAATGTTACGGTATAATCCTGATAATCTTTGCATGATTGTGCCATCAACTCAAACTTTGGAAAACGCAGAAGCGTATGAATACTCAACACCGGTTCACATATTTAATAAACTGAACCAGAGTGATATGTACTATGTGATAGTTTATAATTGTAGTGGTACCATTAATTATATGGTATTGGATAGAGAGTTTTTTGATATTTTGAAAAACATACAGTCAGGAGTAGTAAGTCCTTTTAGCAATACACCTCATGATGTAATTAATGACTTTTTGCAATTTTGTTTGAGTTCAGCTATAATTACCCAGAGGATGTAGTATGACAAAAGGTAGAATACTTATTGTTGATGATTCACTTATAAGTCGTGAGATTCTTGCAAATGCCTTAGTAGAATCTGAATTTGAGGTTTCATCCGTATCTAGCGGTGAAAAAGCTCTGCAAAAAATCGAACAGTTTAATCCCGAACTGATACTGCTTGATATTAATATGCCCGGTATGAACGGGTTTCAATTCTGCGATATTCTCAAAAACGAAATGAATCGGCGTGATATACTCATTATTTTTATTACAGGCAGTAAAAATAAAGAAATAACATCAAAAGGGTTTGCCTGCGGATGTGTTGATTTTATAACTAAACCGTATGAAATCGAAGAGTTAATCGCACGTGTTACCGTTCATCTTAATTTAAAACATTCAGAGAAAAGACTTACTGAATTGAAAACGATTGCTGATGAAGCAAATACAGCTAAGAGTGATTTCCTTGCAAACATGAGTCATGAAATACGAACCCCGATGAGTGCAATCATTGGTTTTACCGAGATTTTGTTATCAACGCACATTTCTGCAATTCAACGGGATTACCTTGAAATGATAGAGATTTCTGCTAATTCATTACTCGATATTATTAACGACATTTTAGATTTTTCAAAACTGGAATCAGGTAAGTTTACAATCTCTCCTTCTTCCTGTAATGTAAAGAGCAATATTACATCAATAATTCACACATATTCAATTCAATCACTGAAAAAAGGAGTTGAATTACTGTATCAGATTGATGATTCAATACCTGAATTTATTATTGCCGATTCAACCCGTTTACGACAGGTTTTAATTAATCTGATTAGTAATGCTATAAAATTTACTGATCAGGGAAGTGTTTTTTTACGGATTCAAAAAAAACTAAAAAATAACGTTGCAATGCTTCATTTTTCTATTGAAGACACCGGGTTAGGTATTTCACCTGAAAAAATGAGTCTGTTATTTGAAAAATTCACTCAGATTGAAAATAAAAATACAAAAAAATACAAGGGATCAGGTCTTGGTCTGGTTATTTGTAAATCGCTTGTTGAGCTAATGGGTGGCACTATACATGTGAGCAGCCGGCTTTCGCAGGGCTCAACATTCAGTTTTGAAATACCTCTGATAGAAGATACAAACATACAAGATAATGAAATAATAGAAGAACTCACTGTACCTTATGAAAATAATCTGTCACTTAACATACTTCTTGCTGATGATTATTTTGTGAACCAGAAAATGATAACTGCAATACTTTTAAAAAAAGGCTGGAATGTCAGCATTGCATCAACCGGAATTGAAGCTCTCAATAAAATTGAAGAGTCAAAATTCGATATTATTTTAATGGATATGCACATGCCCGAAATGGACGGTATTACAGCAACGACTATTATCCGGGAAAGTGAAAAATTAAGCGGTATTCATGTACCGATTATTGCTTTAACAGCAAGTGCTTTTGAACAGGATAAAAAAAAATGCCTTGAATCCGGAATGGATGATTTTATTTCAAAACCTGTTGATACTGAGCTATTATATCAAATCATTATTAAATATGCTGGTGATAAAGTAAAACAATGTAAGTCTGATGCTGAATATGAAACAGACGATAAAAAACTTTATACACCGTCATATACCTATTTTAACTATGAAAATTTTGAAGGAATGGATAAAAACAATCTTGATGAGATTAAACAATATTATCTTTTAGACTTTCCAAATCAGTTAAAAATACTTGAATTAGCCATTAACGATTTAAACTGGAAACAAATACATGAAGCATCGCATAAGTTAAAAGGAAGTTTACTGAATATAAAAGCAGAAGAAGCCATTAAAATTGCATTACATATCGAATATTGCGGAAAAGTACAACGGGACACCCGTTTATCAGAAAGTTTTACCTCCTTAAAAAAGATAACTGAGTCAATTATCAATGAGATTGGCAGATCACTTGAGACATAGGGCTTTTTTTATAATTAAAAAAACTATTATTCTTTAGAACCGAAAAGTTTCGCTGCAAGTTTACCGGAAACAATTCTAAATGTAACAACTCCGCTTGTAGTGACTATACCATCGTCCTTGTATAGTTCAACAGAGACTTCAGCATACTTAACATCCATTTTCAGTATTTTTGCTTTCGCAAATATGTCACCATTTGATACTGTTAGCGGTCTGTGATAATTTACATTAAGATTGACCGTCATAACTGTTTTGTTATGAAATGCATCAACAGCCCATGCGGCTGCTTCATCAATAATCGTAGCCTGTACACCACCATGAACAATATTGTCATAACCGGCAAACCGGAGATCGGGTTTCCAAATTGCAATAAGTGTACCGTTATCATCAAAAAATGTAAGTTTTAATCCTGCATCATTATGGGGTGCACAGCCAAAGCAATTATAATCAGGGATATCAAGGAATTTATTTGGTATTTCTTTCACTTATTTCTCCACGGCATCATACGTTGCATCCCAATACTGAGTATCCAATAAACCTTTATTTTGCTTTTCGATTAATGCAGTTACCCGGTTATAATAAAAAAGCACAAGCGGATCTATCGGCAAATTCTGAAAATAGGAGTGAGACGGTAATGTATCTAATAATGTCCTATATATTTTCTGTGCTGCTTCAAAATTTTTGTTATAATAATGATCATACGCTTCTTCCAAAGCCCCTTTCATGTTTTTCTTTAATGCAATAACATTTTCTCTCTCGTAATCATATACTTCATACACAGATATTGGTTTATTACGCCCCTTAACCCTCACTCTATCAATAAAACGAATCTGGTAAAGATCTTTTAGAACCTGTTTAAGATCCTCAGAAATAATGAAACCAACCCTATATTCCTTCGTCAGTGCTTCAAGACGGGATGCAACATTTACTGTATCACCAATTAATGTATAATCAAGTTTGTTGACAGAACCGATATTTCCGACAATAACATGACCATTGGTAATACCTATACCGGTATTTATAATATCTTTGCCCTCGGACGCTAATTTTTTATTGTATTCACTGACCTTTAATTTAATAGCAATACCTGCTTTAACCGCATTATCCGGGTCGCTAAACCCTGCCATAACCGAGTCACCGATAAGTTTATCAATTTCACCGTGATTAGTATTGATAACTTCATTAACATTGTTATAATAATCATTAAGAAATGTAACAACATCAAGTGCATTAAGATTTTCGGTTATCGTTGTAAACTGCCTGATATCATTAAATAAAACAGAAAGATTTCTTTGTTCCGGGATAAATGTTGACGGGTCTTCACCACCTTTTATTTTCTGGATAAGTGAATATCGTGTATACACTTCCATAATCCGTAACCTTCTGTCAGATTCGGATAAAGCCTGCTTTAATTCAAACAATTGGAGATTTGTAAATTCAATTTGCTTTTCTATTTCACTTAATGATTTAAGAAGAAGGTTTTGTCCTTTTAAAGCATTATGTAAGCGTTTAAATAGTGAGTGTTCCTTCCATTTTAAATGGAATAAACAATACGGGGCATTATAGATTTCACCTTTAAATAATATCGTTCTTTTCCCGATCTTAAAATCATCAATCACCCTTAAAGCATTTTTATTTGTACCATTTTCAACGACTGAATTTATATAAACCTGATTATTTCCAATTTTTTTTGTTGCCAGCTCTACAAATTCTGCTACCGGGTTACCGTTAACTGTCAGATATTTATCATTTTTTTCTACTTTTAAATTATAGTACCCGTACCCGTAGGTTAAAAGATTTTCCAGTCTTTTTGAACAAATAACATGGTCAACCGAATAGTTTTTTATATTGTGAATCTCAAAGTTCGCTTTCCAGACACCTTCAGTAAATCGACACTCACCACCGACACTTGCCTGATTATAAAAAGGGTAATCTTCCTGAATTAAGTATGCTTCACCCCTTTTAAAAAGGGCAGGTATAATATTATATTCATTATTAAATTTTCTAATATTCTTCTCTACTTCCTTAATGATTTTACCGGCAGACATAGCTTTAAAAAATATCATAAATAATGAATTATCAGAAAACCTGAAAAACCGTCCTGCCTCGACATAATCATGGTGAGTAAATGTATCATAACCGTATTTAAAAAGATTTATATGAAATAACTGCTCATCTCGAGAATTGATCCAGTTTTTAGGATTATTAAACTCTTCTTTTGTCATCGTTAAACCGCGAAGCAAATCATCTTCTTTATAACCATACTCTTTGACAAAATAATTTTTCATCGCTATATAATTTTCACAGGAAGCACCGGGAATCATTTTTAATTCGAGATACGAAATATCCTTTTTATAAATGAGATCTTTCCATTCAGCCATGTATTTAAACCGCCTTTAAGAAACAAGTATATTCAAAAATCACTATAGATGATAAATAATTGAATGTCAAATATACATGTACAATAAAGGCGCCTTAAATCAACTTCTTAACGGTTTCAATTAATTTTTCCTGTGTAAACGGTTTAATTAACCAGGCTGAGGCACCTGCTGAAATCCCCTCGTTCTTCTTGTTTTCCTCACTTTCTGTTGTTAACATAATAATTGGTGTGTATTTATTTGAACCGGTAGAACGGATATTTTTTATAAATTCAATTCCGTTCATTTCCGGCATATACAAATCTGTGATTATCAGTTTAAACTTATTACCGAGAAGATCACAACCCAATTTACCGTTTTCAGCTTTGATACAGTCAAACCCATTTTCACAAAGCGTAAAGTCAATCATGTTTCTCATAGATGATGAATCATCAACAATTAATATACTGTCCATTTTAAACCTCCTTATATTAATTCCCTAATACCTTTTTCATAATTTCTCTTTCATGCTCCATTGTATACATACTGTTCATCCATGCTTCAACGTTTCCCTTGTCAGATACTGAATTAACTGACTCTTTTTTTGAAATGCTACTATACGAACCGGATAGTTCCTCATAAAGATCATTCAAAGGAGTAATCACATGCTCTAAACGCTGTCTTGTAATATCCTGGAATTGTATTGAAACAACAATCTGCCCGATACTTTTTGAAATATGCTCTGTCATTGCTTTAAAATTCTCAAAACCTTCCGACATTGATGAAATCTGCATATCCATTAAAGTAAGCATCTCGTTAATTCTTTTTTCAGCGTTATCTGAAATATCAATATTCTCCTGTACCGAAGACTCAATATTCGATAATATAGTTGTAGAATGATGAATTGTGTTTTTTATCAATCCGTTAATCTCGATTAATGAACCATCGATTTTTTCTGAGAGTCCTTTTATTTCCCTTGAGATTATAGAAAACGCTTTCCCATGCTCGCCTGCACGTGCAGCCACTATTCCTGCATTAAGAGACAGAACTTGAGTTTTCTGTTGAAATTCCTGAATCTTCAAAAAAACATCACCGATGTTTCCAAGATTTCCTGTTATATAACTGATACCAGAGAACATTTCATTTAGTTTACCGGTAATGTCATTAAAATTTTTCATGAGTGTTGCAAGAAACTGTTTGTTATATTCAAAAATATTCGAGTCAGCACCATCTGCATTGTGCTTATTAAAACTTTGCTCAGTTATCTGAGTATGTTCTTTTGTTTTTTTATTTATAACTCTAAATGAGTCAATCAAAGATGAAGCTGCCTCATCTGTTAATTGAATTACTGCATTTATCTGATTTGAATACACCGGTAAAAGGTCAATTTTCGGTTTTATCTTTTTTATTACGGCTAAAGCAGATTCTTCCATTTGTTCAACTTCTTCAGTATGATTACGTATGAGAGTATGTATTTGAGCATCTTTTTCAATAAGTTGGTTTGTTAATACATTCACTTCAATCTGATTATCGTCAATAATTCTCCTGATGAGTGCAGACCGTTTGCTACTGATCATTTTAAAAGCTGTGATTACAAGCAAAGTCCCGGCTAAAACAAAACCGCATTGAAGAACATGAAAATTAAAAAACTGAAGTATAATCAAAACAATGCAAATGATAGAAAAACCAATCAATACGGCATTTTCCTTTATTGTTATTGTTTGAATCATTTTTTCAATTTCTTTACTCTTATTTGTACTATTCATAAGACACCCTTTTTCCTATTTCAATGAATTTATCTTTGTACTCAAAAAAAACATCAAAAATATACGGATCAAAATGCCGTCCTCTTTCTTCCTTTATTATAGTAAATGTATCGGCTTTCGAATATGCAACTTTGTAAATACGCTTACTGACCAGTGCATCAAAAACATCAACAATAGCAACAATTCTTGCAGCTACAGGAATTTCTTCACCTTTTAATCCTAAGGGATATCCCGTGCCATTCCATTTTTCATGATGATACAAAGCAATATCTTTACCAACTTTAAGAAAATTGAAATTAGTATAATGTTTATATGCATTTTCAAGAATTTCACCGCCAATCACAGAATGAGTTTTCATTACTTCAAATTCATCAAATGTTAACTTCCCGGGCTTCTTTAAAATGTTATCTGATATACCGATTTTCCCGATATCATGAAGAATACTCATGCAAAATATGTCATCAATATCATCATTAGAAAAATATTTTTCATATTTGGATGTTAATGCTAATTTTTCTATCAAATACTTTGTATAACTTTTTATTCTATTAAGATGCTCTCCGGTTTCATTATCACGAATTTTTGCAAGTTCTGATAATGTAAAAACCATTGAATCTTTTGTATAATTAATTGTTTCTCTGCTTTTCTTTTTTATTTTCTCAATTTCAAGTTTGTTCTGTATATTTTCTGACTTAATTTCTTTACTTCTAATATGAGAGCCTATTCTTAAAAGTAATTCAATTCTATTATACGGTTTTTTTATATAATCACTTGCACCATGAATAAAAGCCTTCTCTATTGAAAATGAATCACTATTTGAACTGACCATAAGAACTGAAGTATTAAAAATTTGAATCTGTTCATAAAGTAAACTCAAAACTTGAAATCCATCCATACCGGGAAGGTTTATATCAAGTAAGACCACATCCGGTTTCAAAGTTGTTAAGGAAGAAAGAGCTTCATTATAATTTTTTGCAAATATAAGTTCATAAAAAGGACTCAAATCCGCTTTATATCGTTCAAGCTGGGATATACTGTCATCAACACAAAGAACTGAATATTTTTTTTTCATTTCATTCGTTTCAATAACGTCCATGATTCCCCTCCTTTTTCAGCAAATTAACATCATTATCAATATATGAATAAAGATCCTTAATCGGGCATGTTACATTTCCCTTCAAATCTCTCAAATATTCATCTTTCATGTGTAATATAAAAAGATTATCAGGGCTTATTATTTTATATTTTTTCTTAGTAATATATTTGCTGTTAACTACATCGGTAATGATGTAGTTATTTTCTTTATTTGAAAATTCAATCTTTTCAATCCGATTAATTCCTTCAAATACATCTGATATTATCTCTATTTCAAATGGAGTCTCTTTCAGCATAGTATCGATAATTTTAGACATTAAAAAATCATTCATAATAATAAATAGATTTTTATTATTTTCCATTCTACACCTTCTTATTTCCCTATAAAATAAAGGTTCAGGAAATATGCTTTATTATTTCATCTGCAACTTTTTCAAGCGGAACAATTTTATCAACCGCTTTCATTTTTATTGCTTCTTTAGGCATGCCAAACACCACACAACTTTTCTCATCCTGGGCTATCGTAAATGCCCCGTTATCATACATCTCTTTCATTCCCCTCGCTCCGTCATCACCCATTCCTGTCATAATAACCCCGATACAATTCTTTCCGACATTATATGCGGCAGAACGGAATAAGACATCAACAGAAGGACGGTGTCTTGCTACAAGCGGACCTTCTTTTACCTCAACATAATATTGAGTACCATTACGTTTTATTAACGTATGATAATTCCCCGGAGCAATTAAAGCCTGTCCTTTAAGTATAGTATCTCCGTTTTTTGCCTCTTTAACAGTGATCCCGCACAACGAGTTAAGACGTTCTGCAAATGACCGTGTAAAGTTTTCAGGCATGTGCTGAACTATAACAAGACCCGGCGTATCAAGCGGGAGTCCCATAAGAAATTCACGCAATGCCTCAGTTCCTCCGGTGGATGCACCGACCGCAATTACTTTTTCTGTAGTTTCGGTAAGCACCATTTTATTTTTCTTTGTTATTATTACATCAGCGGTTAACTTTTCCTGCGGTGTGATTACATGCGGTTTGCATTTATTAAGTTTAGCTCCGGCAGCTGCTTTTACTATGTCTGTAAATAAAACTTTTGATTCTTCAAAAAAACGCTTTGTTCCAATTTTTGGTTTAGTTATTATATCAACAGCTCCTAAAGCCAATGCTTTCATCGCAGTATCCGACCCGTCAAGAGCGAGTGTTGAACAAATAACAACCGGTATCGGATGCTGAGCCATAATTTCAGTTAAAAAAGTTAAACCATCCATACGAGGCATTTCAAGATCAAGTATTATAACATCCGGACGAACTAATTTAATTTTTTCAACTGCATAATAGGGATCTGCAACAGCGCCAATTACTTCAATATCATCATCAGCAGCAAGAACACCGGTGATTGATTGCCTTACAACAGCTGAATCATCAACTATAAGAACTTTTATTGGATTCCTTCCGGTCATTATTGCCTCCCTATTTTTTTCTGTATATAGTTGGTGCTATATTTTTTAACTGAAGGTTAAAATTCATTAAGGTTTCAGAATGTCCGATGAAAAAATACCCGTCATTTTTTAAATAACCGGTAAGTTTCATACAAATTAATTCCTGATTTTCCTTACTAAAGTAAATAAGCATATTCCTGCAAAAAATGATGTCAAACTCTTCAAAAAACGGGTAAGTACAATCCATCAGATTGACGACTTTAAAACATGTTCTTTCCGCAATCTCCGGTATTATCTTAGCAAACCCTTCATGTGAGCTTTTACCCCGGAGAAAATAACGGTGTTTTAATTCAAGAGGAATTGTTTCTATTGCAGATTCAGGGTATATACCATGTATTGCTTTGTGAATAACTTTTTCGGAAACATCAGTTCCGGTAATAGTATATTTAATCTCAGGCATAGAATTCACACGCTTAAATTCTTCAATCGTACATGCAAGAGAATATACTTCTTCACCGGTTGAACATGGAGCACTTAATATTTTTAATGTTTTTCCATGACAATCATATTTTGTATGAAATATATCAGGTAAAACTTTATTCAACAGATAATTGAAATGCTGAGGTTCTCTGAAAAATCTGGTTTCATGGGTAGAAACCAGATCAGCAAAAATTGGAAGTTCATTAAAGATTCCATCTTCACTCGTAAGATATTTAAAATAAGTACTGTATGATTCAAAATCAAGTTCTTTTAACCTTTTTGAAAGCCTTGTGGTAAGAAGTATTTTTTTGGTTGTGGGCATTCTTATACCAAATTGAGATTCAATAAAATTACTTATCTGATATCGTTCTGTTTCACTCATTGAATTGGTATACATCATATCCATATCATCCTCCCATAAAATACATTACCCGACAGATTCTATGTCATCTGATGGTATATGTGCTGTTATAATTGATAATTCTTTTTCTGAAAAAACATTATCCGCATTGAGAATCATAACAAAATTCGTATTACTTTTTGCTATTGAATGAATAAGATTAACATTAAGTTGCATTCCGATTTTAGGTGGTGGTTCTTTCTGACTTTCATCAAACCGGACAACAGCTTTTACTGCATCAACGAGTGCTCCAATTGTTATAACCTCTTTACCGTATAAAACCTCAACAATAATGACTGAGGTATCAATTGTACGTTCATTTGGTTTCATACTGAATTTCTCTCTTAAATTGATTACAGGAACAACACTCCCTCTTAGATTAATAACGCCTGCCATAAAGGATGGTGTTCTTGGAATCGGTGTAATCTTTACGAGATTTAACACCTCTTTTGTTTTCAATACATCGAATGCATACGTTTCATTATCAAGAACAAATGTAAGATATTGCTCATTTTCAACTTTTACTTCACTCATAAAAACCTCCTGATTATCATAAACACTTATCCAGCCTGCTATAATTTTTATTAACAATCGTATTAAGATCCATTATCAATGCAATGGTTCCATCCCCCAATATTGTTGCTCCTGATAATTCATCAACCGACCTCAACGCTGCAGAAAGCGGTTTAATAACCGTCTGATGTTTACCTTTTACATGATCAAATACAAGACCTACTTTTTTCCCGTCAACCATAACTATAACCATACATTCAATATCAGGTTTGTTTGTCTGAATATTAAAACTATCCCGTATTTTAATAAATGGTATTAGCTCACCACGAAGATAAATAACATCACCGCCATGATTGTTTGATAAAATATCTTTCGTAAGATCAACACATTCTTCAACATTTGAAAGGTTAATTAAATAATGATTATCGTTTATCGACGTTAAAAGTCCGTCAATAATCGCCAATGTTAATGGAATCAAAATAGTTATTGATGTCCCTCTGTCTTTTTCAGAATTTATTTTAATTGTCCCTCTCATTTTTTCTATACTTTTTTTTACTACATCCATACCAACACCACGACCTGAAATCTCCGTAGCCTCATCATTTGTTGAAAATCCGGGCTCAAAAATGGTGTTAATTATTTCACATCGATCTGCATCGTGCGAAATCAATCCTTTTTCAATCGCTTTTACTCTGATTTTTTCAATATCAAGTCCCTTACCGTCATCGGTTACAATAATTTCAACATTTGAACCTGAATATCCCGCAGAAATGGTTATTGTACCTTTTACCGGTTTGTTTTTTGACTTTCTTGTATTTTCATCCTCAAGTCCGTGATCTGCTGCATTTCTGATAATGTGCATAAGAGGATCTCTCAAAGAATCGATAAGATTTTTATCAATCTCCGTGTCACCGCCATTTGTTATTAACTGAATGTTTTTATTCAAATTATGTGATAAATCGCGAATCATTCTGGTAAAACTATTAAATGTTTCAGAAAACGGTATCATACGAATGTTCATCGAAATATCCCTTAAATCATCGGTTATTCGTCCGAGATATTCTGAAATGACAAGAAACTCTTTCTGTTTTGACTTAACAGATTCTTCATGTAATCGCGCCTGAAGTGTCACAAATTCACCAACAAGATTAATTAGATTATCAAGTTTTTCATTCTTTATTCTGATTGTACTTACTTCAACTTTATTTTTTTGTTCCTGAAGAATTGTTCGTGCCAGTTTCTGTTCTACAACGGCACCATCAATTTTTTCCTGACTGATAATACCCTTGTCTAATGCGATTTCACCAAAAAGTTTTTGTTCGGATTTAATTGAACTAATCATCTCTCCGGTTAAAACCCCGTTATCAACAAGGATTTCACCGATTTTCTTATAATTCCCGTCAGGATATTGAAAAAAATCCGTAACTTGATTAATACTGATTTCCGAATCATTTTCTACAAAAATAAAAGCATTTCTAACTTCGTCTATATCCAACTCAGTAATAAGTAAAATAAGCCACGATATATAACAGCACTCAAAATCATACGATTCAAATGGTGGAATACTATCAATATAAGATATTAGCTTTGATTCACCATACGAACTGACCTCTTCAAAAATTTTAATTATATCAATACCTCTTTTAAAAACATCATTCGCCGGTGTAAAATTGATTCTTAAAAATCGTTTTGTTCCTGTCTTTTTAGAACCCGTATTTGACTTGATTTTTTTTAACTGTGATAAAACATTTTTTCTATCAATGATATCAGTATCAGAATCACTATTCAATAATTTTTTAATTTGATCAGAGGCGGTGAGTGATAAATCAATAATTTCTTTTGTTACTTTACAGTTACCGTTTCTGATATCATTAAAAGTCGACTCAAATTCGTGAGTAAAATCAGCAATTTTTGTAAAGCCGAACATAGCGCCCGAACCTTTAATTGTATGAAGATACCTGAATATATTGTTTATAACTTCGCCATCCTCAGGTGTATCCTCAAGAATAATTAACGATTGTTCCAACTCTTTGAGTAATTCAACCGCTTCTTCAATATAAACATCTTTATTCACTGTATAATCCATTTTCAAACCCTCGCCAGACGGGATATATCAAGACCGACAATAGAAGAAATTCTTGATAATTCACTGCATTTTTCCAGCTCCATAAATGACATTGAAATATTCTTATGATTGCATTGTTTATTTAAGCAAAATATAAACTGTAAAAAACAAAGATCATATTTGGTAACATCACGAAGATCAAATTGTATACCTTTAATCTCTAATTGTTGTACTGCTTCAATTTTCTCAATAACTTCGGCAATACATTCAATTGTTGCAGATTTTGATATTTTTACAATAACACCATCATTAATATTAATAACTTCTACCATCGTATACCTTCCTTAATTTCTCACTTTCTTAATATTTTTCAAAATCATTAATATCACTGTCTTCTTTTGCCAATTCGATATGAACACCACTTGAATGTATATTATGATGAATATCAGTTCGTCCGTCGGTGATATGTTTGGAATTTTTTTTACCATTGCTATCAGGTAGATGCGTTGGCAAAAGAAAATGAGTTGAATGGCTTCCATTTTTACTATCATGAATAACTGTTTTCTTTCTATCAGTGAAGTTATTGCGACTTGAGGCAACTTTATCACTTCCATATTTCAATGTGTTTATTGCAGACTGCATTTGAATAGACTGTGCTGCAAGCTCCTCGGCTGTTGCAGCAAGCTCTTCTGCATTAGCGGCATTTTGCTGAACCACCGAATTGAGTTGCATAACAGCAGTATTTATCTGTTGAATACCATTTGCCTGTTCACCGCTTGCTGCATTTATTTCAGCAACAAGTTCTGATGTTTTTTCTATATCCGGTACAAGACTCGATAGCATAGTACCCGCATCAACAGCAATTTCAACGCTCTCTTTTGACAACTTACCGATTTCGACAGCAGACTGCTGACTTCTTTCTGCAAGTTTCTGTACTTCACTGGCAACAACTGCAAAACCCCTTCCATGTTCCCCGGCACGGGCAGCTTCAATGGAAGCATTAAGAGAAAGTAAGTTCGTCTGTCTGGCTATTTCCTGAATTATTGATACTTTTTCAGCAATTTCTTCCATTGCTTTAACCGTTTTGCCAACAGCAACACCGCAAACTTTTGCATCATTGGCACTTTTTTCGGCTATCTTTTCTGTCTGGCTTGCATTATCAGAATTCTGTCTGATAGTTGCCGTCATTTGTTCAATAGAGGAGGAAACCTCTTCAACATTTGCAGCCTGTTCTGACGCCCCCTGAGAAAGCTCTTCAGAAGAAGAAGATATTTGTTCTGTTCCAACACTTACCTGATTTGATGAACTGTCAACAGAATCGACAACTTTAATGATTGACCTGATTAATAGAAATGATATAACAAATGCAAGGAGAATACCCGCACCAATTATTGTTATCATTAACACAGTTGAAAAATTTGCTGTTTTCGTGTTTTCATCAGCGATAATTTTACCTTTATTTAAACTGTACGCATATAAAGTATCAATTTCATTATTAACAATATTTTTAATGGTTGTAAAATCACCATTCATTAATATAAGAGCTTCATCCATTCTTTTTTCTTTAATAAGTGTAATGAATTTTGACACCGTTTCTTTATATATAACAGCTTCCTTAATTAATACTGAAAACATTTCCTTTTCTTCTGCACTGCTTATAGTTTTCTCGTACACAGCTGCATCTTCATCCATTTTAGTTAACAGCATATTAATTTCATTTACATGTGCATTTATTCTCTCAGGGTTCTCATAATTTATAAAAGCTAATAAATAATTTGCCCTGACACGGTGAAAATAAGCTGAAATATGGCCAATTTCACCAAGAGGTATCAAACCTTTTTCATATAATGCAGTATCCGCAGTATCAATTTTTCTAATCTGAATAATACCAAAAATACCGATTACGACAGAAACCAATATTACAGCACAAAAACTTATTACAATTTTCATCCCGATTCCTATTTTCATAAAAAGCCTCCTTTTCATTTACTTGATAAAGCAGAAGGTGTGCCGTAAATAAGATTATTTGAAAAAATTGTTAATGATGGGGTTTATTCTTTATGAATATTTTTTAAATATTGATTTTATACATAATATTGTATTTATAGTTTATGTGACATGTAAAATATTTTTACATTTCTATCAAATATGTATATTTTTTTACCTGGATTTAAGTTTATTATTTAAAGTCTGTCTTGTAATACCAAGCAATACAGCAGCCAATGACTGGTTATTTCCGGTTTTCTGAAGGGCTTTTTCAATCATCACTTTTTCAACTTCCGATAACGATGGAAAATGGTATTCATCATGTATTGTAAAAACCGTCCCTGTTTTTGACTGTTCTACGGGTATTTCTTTCATATAATTTTCATTCAGTTTTAGTTTAAAAGAATCCAGTGAAAGTATATTATTTTCATTAATACTCACAGCATCATGAATAATTGCCTCCAACTCTCTTATATTCCCCGGAAAACCATAACATGAGAGTAACGTAATTAATTCTTTCGGATACCCGGGTATTTTTCTTCCCTGTAATAGTGCAGAATTACTTACAAAATGTTCAACAAGAGCCCGAATATCTTCTTTTCTTTCACGTAATGGTGGTATAGAAATATGATGAGTACATAAACGATAATACAGGTCTTTTCTAAATTCACCGTTGGATTGAGCTTCATTCAGATTTTTGTTTGTTGCAACAATAATTCTTACATTTGCCTGCATTGGTAGATCTGAACCCAATTGAAAATATTCATTTGACTGTAAAAGACGTAAAAGCTTAACCTGGGACTGCATTGATAAATCACCGATTTCATCAAGAAAAAGTGTCCCGTTTTCAGCCTCTTTAATTAATCCCGATCTGGAATTTTCCGCATTCGTAAATGCCCCTTTTTTATGACCGAAAAGCGTATCAGTAAACATTGCATCATCAAGACCTGCAATATTAACGGTAATTAATTTTCCCTCTCTTTTACTCGCCTTATAAATTGCCTGTGCAAAAAGCTCTTTACCTACACCGGTTTCTCCGGTAATAAGAATTGGCTGACTTGAACAGGCTATTGATTCAATGTATTTAAAAAATGAAATCATTTTCTTATTTGTTGTTATAATTTCTGAAAAATATTCGGGATGCTTTAATTCTTCGGTAAGCATATTATCTTTTAAGCTTTTATTTTCATTAAGTAACTCATTAATCTTTGTTATATAATGAATGGTTGCCAGTAATTTTTCTTTTTCAACCGGTTTAATCAAAAAGTCACTTGCACCATTTTTCATACAACGAACAGCTGTGTTTATATCGTTATTACTTGTTATAATAACAACCGGTATTTCAGGATGTGAATCGGCCAGTTCTTTCAGTAGCACTTCTCCGTTTTTAGCCGGCATATAAAGATCAAGAAGTATAAGACTTATTGTATTTTCGTCAAGAATTGAATGAATCTCCATCGGATTATTACATGATAGTATTTTTTTATACCCTGCAGAACGCAGAACTAATGATAAACTGTCTGTTATCAGACAATCATCATCGACAATTAATATCATGCTATTCTTTTGATCCACGATTAACCTCCTCACAATGTAAAGGAAAACTTACCGTAACAGTAGTTCCTTCACCCAAAACCGATTTATACTCAAGTGTACCTTTATACGTCTGAATAATATTTCTTGAAACATAAATACCCAATCCGGAACCGCCGGTATTTTTCTTTGTTGTATTAAATGGAATAGTCAGTTTCTTTAATGCACTTTCATCCATTCCACACCCGTTATCCTGAATTCGAACAAAAATTGAACCGTTTTCATTATATCCTGTAGATATACAAATTGTACCTGATTCGTCTGAAAGAGCCTGATATGCATTTTGTATAAGATTAATAAGAACCTGTTCTATTCTCTTAAAATTACAATTTATCAATAATTTTGAATCAGATAAACGAAGATCAATTATTTCAGTATACGATTTCACTATCGAAGATAGAAGTTCAATTGATGACAAAACAATCATATTTAAATCGGAATACTCATTACACGCAAATTGATCGTTTCTAATATATAACTTTAATTCATCAATAATATGTTTTATATTATACGAACTTTTTAATATATTACCATACATACCTTCAATACTTTCTTTTACTTCATTATAACTCAAACCTGCTATATAAAAATCACCATTATTTACATAATATTCTTCAAGTATCGGGCGAACATTGCCCCATATTTCTGATAGAATTTCAATATTCGTCATGATATATTGATTGGGATTATTAATTTCATGTGCAATCCCCGATGCAAGAAGCCCGATAGAACTCATTTTATCAATTTGGATTAAATTCTCTTCCATTAGCTTATTTTTTTCATCATTAAGTTTTTTTTCAGTAATGTCATTACAAACATACATAAAGCCGATCACTTTGTCATTATGAATAACATTACTTACTGTCATTAATACATTAATTGTATTGCCTGACAGTGTAATCTGTCTGACATCACCTTTCCATATATTGTCTTTTGAAATACTCAATTCAATATCAGGAAATAAATTTTTCTTAAATCCATGACTATCAGAAAACAATTTAAATATTTCAGTTCCAATAATTTCAACAGCTTTCCATCCGTATATTTTTTCAGCGGCTTTATTCCAGCTTTTTATAGTGTGCTGACAATCGGTAGATATAACTGCATCCGATATATTTTCAAGAACTAAAGCGGTATAAATAAGTTTTTCTTCAAATTCTTTATTTTGAGTAATATCCTTAATTAATCCATCATACCCTGACATTAGTCCATTTAAGTCATACCGTATAACTATTGTATTCAAAATCCACTTTAAACTTCCATTTTTATGATAATTTCTATGCTCAAGTGGTTCTGTTTTTATTCCCTTCTGAGCATTTTCTGCCATTTGTTTTACAGTATCCCGATCATTTTCATGAACCATATTGATCCATAAATACGTATCAATAGAAATTTCTTCTTTTGTATACCCTGTAATTATATAACACTGGTCGGTATGTATCGTTTGTATTGTTTTTCCATTTTCAACCTTAACACTATACATATAATCTGTAATCTCGTTAGTAATATTTTGAAACCGTTTATTTGATTCTTTAATACGGTTAAGTGTAGTTTTGTATTCATTTTCCCGTGCTATTTTTTTTTCCAACTCTTTTCTTTTTGTAATATCACGTGATACTCCAAATAATGCCACTAATTTATGAGAAGAATCAAGGATAAATGATGTTGATATTTCAACCCATTTATATGACCCGTCTTTGCATAACTGTTCTATTTCGTCGAATTTAGTCTTTTGCGTTTCATCGCCAGCAAAAAAGCTAATAATTCGTTCATTGATAGTTTCAGTAATCGATGAATAATAACTGGGGGAAATTGTTTCAAATAATGACTGATTCATTGCCTCTTCAACAGTATAGCCGGTCAAATATCGAACGGATGGAGTGATAAAAGTGAATTTCAATGTTTTTGAATCAATAATCCAAAAAACATCACGGGTGTTTTCTGTAATTATATTAAATTTATCTAAAATATCTCTGTATTGATCAAAACCATCAAAACCATGTTCACTTTGATACGCTTTAACAATAAAATTTAAATCTTTGTGAATATGAATTGTATTTTGTTCGTCATATTTCATACATTAACACCCTATTTTACACCAAATTATAAATAGGAAATCAAAAAAAGTCAATAGAGCCTCAATAATATTTTAAATATTACAGAGGTTCTTGCAAAAATCATGAGTACATTATTTTTGCTTCCGCCATATGCGATATAATCGCATTATAGGTAGCTTCATGCAAAAATTCGAGATAAATAAGGGATTTTTGCAAGAAGCTCTATTATTTAGAATATGTAGTAAACATTAGTGACGTTTCTGCATTTTTAATGACTTTAGTTTCTTTGGGCTTTAATCCCCTTGTATTAACCAGAATTTTTTCAGGCGTTCCGCCATTAATGACATAATACCCTGATTCACTATCAAATATGGCATCAGGAATGCTGTCAATTAAATCTTTCGTCGATGCAATTGCCTGAAGTGATTCAACACCAAATGGTGAGGACACCTGAAATTTTCCTAAACTGATCCATTTATTGACATCATCATCATTAACAAAAACAATAAATTTACGATTGTTTTTTGCCTCATTAAGTTCAAGTAAATATGAAAATTCTTTGGCATTATGCAAAACATATCCTGCAAAATATATAAAACCAGACCGGTTTACCTTCGCAAGTAATTCAATTTCTTCGCCTTCAATAAATAAAAGATTTGTTTTCCCTTTGTTTGTTGTCAGTTCAATTTTCATATCAGAAGATGACACTGCATTATTTAATAACGATGACATTGCTACATGTTCAGGTTTATATGCTACATTAATATACGATGCAGGAAGAAAACGGGTGATCCTGCTTTTAATTATATTATTTTCTTTATCGAATAACTGTGAAACCATGTGTATTCCATCATTCAAAATATCATAATTACTTCTTAAATAATATTTTGCATCTGAATACAATTGATGGTCTGACATTTTCAAAGATAGGTAATCATTTAACATTTTACTGAATTGCGTTACTTCATTGGAATTCGCAGGCGTTGCAGGATAAATAAAAACACCTTTATATTCTTTAAAATCCTCTGCTATCAACAAAGCACCTTTTTCAATTGAATCACAATTATTCTGATACCCGCTAATCATTGTTAAGACATCTGATTTTGTGAGGCTCATATCAGGAATTTCGGAAATAGCAAGATATACCGAAACCAGACGGTATTTTTGATATGAAGTGACTAAAGTCATCAGTTCATTGAGTAACTTCAATTTAATATCATTTGTAGATTTTTCTATATTTTTAAGTAGACTTTCAACTTCGACCCCGATTTCTTTTAATTTCTCTTTATATAGAACAATTGACTTGTCCGTATCAAATGATGCTTTTGCTGAAAAAGGATATTCTTTTGTTTTATTCTTCGTAATTTGAAATGTAGCACCCATAATTGGTAAATCTGTTTTTACATTCACATCACTTTTAACATATTCTGAATACGTATTTTTTGTATCATGATTAACTTGTTCTGCGACACGACTGATTTCTGTTTTTACATTCGACTCGATTAATCCGGCAAGATCTTTTAATGCGTTCGCTTTTGCCTCATCCTGAGTAACTCCGAAACCAATACCTTCTAGTTGTATGGAATACATAGCTAATGTTACTACTAACAAAAGCATAACAAATGTATACTTCATATTTTCTCCTTGCTGATATTGTACACTATTTGATCTCAAAAAGAAACTCAATGTAATTTATTTTCATTCATTTGCAAGAGCCTCTTTACTTTATTAATCAATTTGATTATAAAAGATTATAGAGTTTTATTTTGTTATCATAAAGGAGAAAACCTTTGAGAAGAGATATCGTCCCTGCAGGTGCAGATTCACTTTCTTATGAAATAAGAGAAATTGTTGTAATCGCTGAAATTCTTGAGAAAATGGGGTTACCATTAATTCACGAGAATATCGGGGATCCTGTCGCCAAGGGTGAAAAAATAGAACAATGGATTCGTGATGAAATAAAAAAACTTCTTGATTTAGAAATATCCTGGGCATATTGCAATACTCAGGGAATACCTAAAACAAGAGAATTTCTTGCAGAAAGAACCAATAAAATCGGCGGTATTCAAATAACAAAAGATGATATATACTTTTTCAATGGTTTAGGTGATGCTGTTGCAAAAATATTCGGTTTTCTAAAAAGAGAAGCCCGTGTAATCGGGCCGACTCCCGCATATTCAACTCATTCATCAGCAGAGGCAGCACATTCGGGGTATGAACATCTTACCTATAAACTTGACCCTGACAACAACTGGGAACCGGATGTTGAAGAAATATACAATAAAGCAAAATATAACGACAGTATAGCCGGCATTCTGGCAATAAATCCTCATAATCCTACAGGTTCTACAATTTCCCGCGACCGTTTAAAAAGAATTTGCGAAATTGCCGAAGAACTTGATTTATTTGTTATTTGTGATGAAATCTACTCGGAACTTGTTTATTCATCAGGAGAAACAACACGATTAGCAGAAGTAATCGGTAATGCCTGCGGGATCAGTTTACGGGGAATCAGCAAAGAAATACCTTGGCCCGGTTCACGATGTGGCTGGATGGAAGTGTATAACAAAGATAAAGATCCTCAATTTGCAAAGTATATTGAAACTATTTTAAAAGCAAAACGACTTGAAGTGTGTTCAACAACACTACCCCAAATGTCCATTCCCTATATTCTTGGTAATGAAAAATATCCGGCACATCTTAAAAAGCGAACTGCACGGTATGAAAAAAGAGCTAAAGAAGCCAAAGCAATTTTTGACAACACTCCGGGTATTAAATTTATTGAACCTAAGGGTGCTTTTTATATGGCAATTCTTTTTGAAGACAATATGATTAATGCTACAAAAACCTTAGCAATTGATAATCCTGAAGTCAAAGCTAAAATAGAATCATTGTGTAATGGTAAGTCAATCGCTGATGATAAACGGTTTGTCTATTATCTTCTTGGTTCAACAGGTATAATTACCGTTCCTCTGACCAGTTTTTATTCAAAGATTAATGGTATCAGGTTAACGCTTTTAGAAGAAAACGATGAAAAACGACTTGAGGTATTTACCACCATCAGAAACAAAATGATTGAATATATACAGTCTTAATTAAAAATATTCGATTATAAATAGGAGTTTAGTATGAACATTTCAGGTCTCACTATGTTATTATTATTTATTTTTATGCTTTTTAATTGTTTGATTTTACTATTAACCAATCATGAAAAGAAAATACGAATTAGAGTTATGCTGACAATTGATTTTTCACTCCTGTACATTCTATTTATTTTCATTATTGTTTCATTTATAAGTTTAAAAAAAGTTGAATATATCAATCTCTATATAGCAGCCGGCATTTTTACATTTTTGTATGATGTCATATTATTTAACCTCGTTAAAATAATGTTTGTTCAGGGGTATATCAAAACTGATGATACTTTCAATAATGCAATTGCCGAAGCAATGATTCATTTATCCAATGGAGATAAAAAATCAGCACTAAGCTGCATAAAGCATGTAAGTGATAAAAACCCCGGCTCTGTTATACTTGTTTCAATAAAAAATATGATCGATACTTATACGATTCCTGAAAAAAAAACCGATGAAAAATGAAAATATTTTCTTTCTCAGTCACTCAAGTGAAAAACAGGTTGATATACTTCTCGTAACCGGAGATGCCTACATTGACCATCCGTCTTTTGGGATTGCTATTATATCAAGAGTTCTTGAGAATGCGGGATATTCCGTTTGCATTGTAAGTCAGCCTGATTATAAAAACCGGGCATTTCTTGATTCATTACCTGATGTGAGATTATTTATTGGGGTTTCAGCAGGCAATCTTGACAGCGTTGTTTCAAATTACACGAGTAATAGAAATAGACGGAAAGAAGATGATTATTCCATAGATGGTTGCATGATTTTTCCTGAGGGGCATTTAAAAAGACCCGATAGAGCATCAATCACATATGTGTCTTATTTAAAACAACGTTATAAACACATTCCAATTGTTCTGGGCGGTATTGAGGCTTCATTAAGACGGTTTGCACATTACGATTTCGTGCAGGATAAAATACGCCAGTCGATACTATTAGACACGAAAGCTGATTGTCTTGTCTACGGGATGGGTGAAAAAGCGGTTGTTGACATTGCAAAGCGATTAGACGGCAAAAACGATCTTTTTGGAATACCCGGAACAGCAATAGCATTTGACTCAAATAAATTATCAGTTATTACTAACAATCAACCATATACCGCTTTGCCTTCGTATGAAGAAATACTCTCTGAGCCATACAATCTAATCAAAGCCACAATGATTATTGAAGAGAATATGACCGGATTGTCCAGTGAAAACCTTATTCAATTTTCAGGAAATAAAGCAGTACTGACATTCAGTCCGCAAAAGACAGTAACACAAAATGAAATTGATGAGATATACAACTTACCATACAGAAGAGATTTCCCTGCTTATTGTGAGTCAATACCCGCTTACCGAATGATTAAAGATTCCATAACATCCCATAGAGGGTGCTACGGAAGATGCAGTTTTTGCGCCATTGCATCACATCAGGGGCCTTTTATCAGTTCCCGAAGTGAATCATCAATTATTCAGGAGGCTTTATCTATATCTGAAAAAAGTTCGTTTAAAGGTACAATTTCTGATATCGGGGGCCCGACTGCAAATATGTATGGTTCATACTGTTCTATTGGCGGTTGCAAAAAAGCAAACTGCCTCTACCCCGGGATTTGTAAAAATCTTGTTATACGACAGGATATTTTTGCTGAAGTGATACAAAAAGTAAAAAACACAAAGGGGATAAAACACATTTTTATTAATTCCGGGCTTCGATATGACATTATGCTTACCGATGAAATATCAAGTGAATATATTATTGTCAATCATACATCAGGGTTATTAAAAGTTGCACCTGAACATACAAATAACGCAATTTTACAACTAATGAGAAAGCCGTCGTTTACCGTATTTGAACGATTTATTCAATTATTTAATAGAATTAAAAAGAAAAACAATTTGAACTATTATATTCTTCCTTATATAATTCTTTCTCATCCGGGAAGTGACAATAACAGTGCAGAAGAACTTGGTAAAACACTGATTAAACATTCTATAGCAACAAAACAATATCAGGATTTCACGCCGACACCGGGAACTGTTTCAACGGCAATGTATTATGCCGGAAAAAATGTTGATAACCAGCCCATTCATATACCAAAACATTCATCTCTCAATAACCCCCAGCGAAATATTGTTGAACGGTTGTTAAAAAGCAATCATGGAAAAAACCGTTAAATTCGCAAGGTAATTTCTTTGACTATCGCTTCAAGATCAAGACCGGAACACTCAACAGTTATTTCAGCAAATTGTTTATAAAGTGGCAGTCTTTCATTATACAAATCAAGAAGGCTAAAACCATCTTCGATCACAATGCCTCTTGTTGAAATATTTTTAATCCGTTTGTTAACTTCCTCGAAATCCAACTGTAAATAAACAACCGTTCCATCTTCTTTTAAATGTTTCATTCCGTTTGCGGAATAAACAGCACTACCACCTGTTGCAATTACAGAGTCTTTTACTGAAATAGTTGATAAAATAGTATTCTCGATTTTCTTAAATGCAACTAATCCGTTTTTATTCAAAATATCTTGTAAAACAGCACCATGAATCTGCTGAATAACTAAATCAGTATCAAGGAAATTCAGTCCGAGAGTTTTTGCAAGCACAACACCGATTGTGCTTTTTCCGGCCCCCGGCATTCCGATTAAAATAATATTTTTCATGTGATCACCCCAAATCATAGTATATTAAATACCTGTATTTATATCAAGTAAAAAAAACCTATTATTCTATCGTTCGAAAGTTATAATATAAGAAACTTTCCTTTACTAATATTTCTTTTGAAAAAAGTTAACACGAATACATGTTTATTAGAGTTTTATTCAGAATGTTTGTAAATAATAGTCATGTCTATGAGTTGATAGTTTAAATTTAAATGTAATATACAGTTATTTTCACTTTCATTCGTTCCCATATGTGTCTGAAACTCAGTAGAACTAACAACAACATCTCGGCGACGCTCAATAATCTCTTTAAGTAAACCTAAAATCACACCATTTTTTAAAACAAGAAAAAGCCTTAATATATATCTTAAAATAGTAGCAAAACTAAATGAGTGAAACCTCAATCTTATAAATCGTATAACATCAAAATTATACTCTCGAATTTTAATGGTAATATCCTCAGGAACCGAAACAGCCTCATCATTTAATCCAATACTATAAGGATTTTTAATTTCTTCATTAATATAAGGCATCATAGTTTCAAAAATCCAATTAATTGCCCCTTCACGACTGCTGATATTCATCTTTTCCTTAAATTTATCAATCTCCTCGAGCAAAAAAACATCAATTTTAAAGTGAAATCGGTGAGTAGTATACATTTTTATCCTCCATTGATATTAAAGGATAAAAAGTGAAAAACATGCGGCATTTAAAACAAAAAATAGCAATTTTTTTTCAAGATCACTACTTATATATCACAAAACATATTAATTAAATTGCCATGATTATTATTCAAATCTGCTAAATACACTCCCAATTCAGTACTTAATTCCTGACTGAAACAGAACCGTTTTGCGTTGAAATAATCAGAGAAGGTCCTCCATTTCCCATTAAACCGAGTAGTTTATCATAATGCTTTTCGGTTACCACAATAGATCTGCCTGTATTTATATTTCCCCGGGGATTATATATTTCTAATGAAGCATTAATTGAATTGTTAAACGAAACCGAAATATCACCATTATCGGTAGTTAACACAGTACCCGATTGCGGCATAGAATTAATATCTGCGGTTATACTTCCATTAACTGTTTTACATTTCATAACACCGCCAACATTAGAAAGTTTTATACTTCCGTTTTCAGATTGCGCATCAATTAAACCGCTTACTCCCCTTACTCGTGTAAGTCCTTCAGAGATGCTGGTTTTTGCATTACCATTTAATCCACTTATTTGTATAGAACCACTCATAACATGTATATACGCATCACCTGAGGAATTTATAAGTGTAATATCACCTCTATTTATTGTTGAATTAACAAACCCACTCAGGGTTTGTATAGTAATTTTACCACTTCTTAAATCAGAAACAAGATTTCCCTGAATATTAATAATTGATATTTTCCCCGTTGAAACAGTAAGACTGACATCTCCGATAATACCATCCAGAGAAATATCACCGTTATTGGTTGTTACCTTGAGTGAACCGGCAATATTTACTCCATTTACAGAACTGTTATTTGACACTATTGAAATTGCCCCGAAAACATCACGAAGGTCAACCAAACCATTATTACAAATAATGGTATTAATCTTTAATGAAACCGGTACTTTTATCTCAAGATATACAAAAACCTTTTCTTCGTCTATGGTATATTTTGTTTCAACAATTGTTTTATTCTTAACAGTGTCCTCACGAACTTCAAGCCTAACTTTCTCTATTTCGTTATTTCCCTGCCATGCCCAGGAAATCTTTTTCATAGTAATAATAACATCATTACGCTGATGACTCATTATTGAAACAGAACCATTCCGATTTATTATATTCAAAACGGTGTCAGGGTTTATTGCATACGATTGTTCAGTAATTAATTGTGCTTCACTAAAAATATCCGGCACAGAGAAAACTGAAAATACCAGGATAAAAAACAATACTTTCATTAGTGCTGATATTTTCAAAACGGGCTCTTTCAGGAGCCTGTTTTGAAATGGATTATTATTTATTAACATCTATATTTCCGGTTGTTAATTTTAGATATATTGAATATGTTCCATTACCGGTTTCAGCTACAAAATTATTTGAAATGTTACCGGTAGTGACCTCTGTTCTAATCTTTTTATAATTCTCTGTTTTTACACTGGCTGTAATATTTCCGGTTGTTGATTGAATTGTACAATCATTTGTCAAATCCCATATCTCAGCAGAAATATTACCTGTCGTACATTTAACATTTCCTGTATACTTTGTATTTAATACTTTAATATCCCCTGTTGTTGTTTCAATACCTGACGCTAATTCTCCGCCGTTAATAGTAATATTACCGGTGGTTATCGTTGCTTTAATATTGATTGAAGCAGGAATTTTTATTTCATAATCGACAGAAACACCATTGCAATAATCTGGATACACCGTTTTAATAGAATAAGTTTCTTCATCAGTTATTGAAACAGTAACATCAGATGCATCATCTTTAAAGACTGCTTTTTTTGTTGCTTTTACTTCAATGTAATTGTTATCCCATTTTGTAATGTTTAGATTTCCCGTTGTATTTTCCACACTTATAGATTTTGTTGAAGTAAATGTTGATGTATAGGTATCTGTTGAAACCTCTTCCATTGTACATCCTGCCAAGAACAAAGTTACCATACCCACTAATAAACTATTTTTTATTGTCATTTCAGACCTCCATACAGAACATTAGCAAATTATGTGCCATTACACATAAGTCCCCTGAATATGCCAAATGTTACTATACTAATGCAGAATAATCCCCTATGTGGTAAAAATTCAATAACGGTATATATTAGTACGACAATGTCGCCAAAATTGCGACAAAATACAGATAAAACAGATAATTCTCTAAGTCTTTTCAATAGCTATATCAGGCACGACATTTGCTTGTAATACTCAGGAGATATAAAATGAATAGAATATATGCACTTTGTTTATGTATTATCATGCTGAGCGGGTCACTCTTTGCAGAAGATATTATAGAAGATACGCTTGATGAGTCATCAAGAATTGAAAACTCACTGGATGAAGTTGTAACTGAAGCGCAAGAGAAAACTTCAAAAAAGAAAGACTATAAAATCAAAAGAAAAACGGTAACTGAAAAAATCGATTTAAAAATACTCGATAGAAATATGAAAAAATCATACTACATTTACTTTTTTGCCGGAGTCATTGTAGGTGATTTCACCCCCAATTTTGTTATCCAACCTTCATTAGCATTTAACTGGAATAACAATTCAAGCCCGATTTATGGTATACAAACAACACTTGGTTTCAACTATGCAGGTTTGAAAAGCCCTGTTTATCTCGGTCAGAACTCACTCGGGTTAAATCTATCACGATCCAACCTTTTTGTGGCACAAAATACACTTGGTGCAAACATTATGGGAGAAGATACAATTTTAGGCGGGTTCCAATCATCTCTGGGGGCTAATATCAATTTGGTTAATACAAAAATTATGGGGATACAGAGTACGCTTGGTGCTAATATCCAGGCTAACTATTCAACCGTTGCCGGGGTTCAATCGTCACTTGGTATAAATACATTCGGTAATCACGGTGCTTTATATGGTATACAATCAACTCTCGGGGCTAACGTTTTCGGTAATTACTCAAAAATATATGGTATACAGACATCACTTGGTGCTAATATCCAGTCACACTACTCGGAAATGTTCGGTATTCAATCAACACTTGGTATTAATATACTGGGTAATTTCTCTAAATCATATGGTATGAGAACAAGTTTAGCAATAAATTATTTGGGTAAAAATGGTGATAGTGCAGGTTTGGAAACGGCATTACTTGGAAACATTAACAGATCGCGTTTTAGCGGGTTACAGACTTCATTAGGCTTTAATATTGTGAAAGACAGCTTTTCAGGGATTCAATCTACTTTAGGTATTAATGTAAACTCTCATACAACAAAAGGTATTCAAGTATCACTTATCGGTAATAACAGTTCGACTTCTGTTCAGGGGCTTCAATGGTCATCTATTTTTAACACAACAAAACAGTTATCCGGTGTGCAGATGGGGTTAATGAATGCAACTTTATTTGCATTTTCAATTAATCAGCTCTCATATATCAGCCAGAATGGAATGAGTTTCAGATCAATGCATAATGCACAAAATATCTGGAGAAATGATCAGTATACTACTCCGCTTTACACAGCGTTAATTGTCACCAGTGCATTATTAAGCCCTTCATTAGTTAATGTTGCATCACAAAAAATGGATGGTTTACAATATGGAATTGTGAATGTTGCAGGACATGCCCGGGGAGTTCAAATCGGTTTAGTTAACTATGCAAAATCGTTAGCCGGTATTCAAATAGGATTAATCAATGTTGTCGGTTTACAAGGCGGGGCATTACCGTTTTTTCCAATATTAAATGTCGGAATTGGTAGTAGAACTCCTAAAAAAAGTTTATAATAACTTCTATGATAAATTTAAATTTACTGTATTTTTTAAATCTTTTTTCAACTGGGTTACTTTTTATGACCGGGATTGCAGTGCTTTTTACCGGTCATAAAACTCTCAAACCGACGATACATTCTATATACTGGTTTATCAATTTTTGTGCCAGCCTTTTTTACAATCTTGAGTTTACTGGTACATTAAAAATCGGTTTTTCACCTTCTTCATTTTTATATATGATTATTCCGCTACTTATGCTTGTTTATATCAATATAGTCCTACATCAGAAATTATCAGTGAAAATAATTGTCACTCTTGTTATTTTAATACCATTTATTGCATTAAAAGATACCATTATGTTATTTCAGATGTTTTATATTATAACTATCCTCATCGGAATTGTTGTGTATTCAATCTTTATTAATATCAACAACAAAAATCAGATAAAAAAGAATATCTACATCTTTTTATGGTGCCAGTTATCAATAATCGGCTATATACCTTATATTATTATAAATATTATATTATCAGTGATGAAAAAATATCCAATACATCTTCAGGGTATTTTGCCTTTTTGTATAAGTATATCGGCATTGCTGATTTATTTTCTCTACTACCGGTTCAGTCAGTTTTATACCAATGAAGATGTGAAAGAAAATCATATTCGTGAAAAAATGTCACTGATTGAAAAAATAGCAGCCAGTATCGTGCATGAAATAAAAAATCCGGTTGCTGCAATTCAATCATTAAATGAGCAACTACTCGAACGGCACAGTTCAATGAGTAATGAAAGCATTGAAAAATACCATACCATCATCGATAAAGATATTAAAAGAATAAAAACATTAGCTGACACATTTCTTAATACATTTAAGGATAAAGAAAGTGAAAATGACAATGAAATTGATATTTTTATCACTTTTCAATCTATAATTGATCTTATCAGGTTTGATTTATTAAAAAAAGAAGTTAACTTCAATGTTGATAAAAATCTGATTGGTATAACAATACGCATTAATAATTATTATTTCAGACAGATATTTTTAAATCTCATATACAATTCAATTGAGGCAAACGCTAAAAACATTTCAATTTATGCAGAAAAATCAGGTTCTGACACTAAAATATATATTAAGGATGATGGAGAAGGAATTAAAATTCACAATATTTCAAAAGTCTTTATACCGTTTTTCACTACAAAATCAGAAGGGACAGGGCTTGGTTTATCAATTTGTCAAAAAATAATTGAAAAATACAATGGTGAAATTAAACTGATTTCATCAGGAAAAGAAGGTACTTTATTTTGTGTTCTATTAAGGAATAATGAATGAAACTATTAATTGTTGATGATGAAGAGTCTGTAAACTTTGCAATTTCCGAACTATTCATACAAGAAGGGTATGAAGTTATATCTGCTTATTCTGCAGAAGAAGGAATAATAAAACTTGAACAGAATCAATGCGACATTGCAATTGTTGACTACAATTTACCCGGTATCAATGGTATAGACCTTTTAACAATAATAAAAAAAAATTACAGTTCAATTCCTGTTATTCTAATCACTGCGTTTGGTTCTGAAAGTGTCGCGATAGAGGCAATAAAAAAAGGTGCATACGATTATATTTCTAAACCATTTGAAAACACAATGATACGAAATAGAATTAATAATATCAGAGAAAGCCTCACGCACAAAGTAAAATCAGAAACCGGTGATTTCGGTTATTATTTTTCACCGGTAATGAGTGCGATAATAAACAAAATTGAAACAGTGTCAAAAACAGATATTCCTATACTTATAACCGGCGAATCGGGAACAGGTAAAGAATTAATTGCAAAACTCTGTCATCATCATTCAGGTAGAAAAGGAAAGTTTATCAGCATTAATTGTTCTGCTATACCGGAAGGTTTAATTGAAAGCGAATTATTCGGAGCCGAAAAAGGTTCGTACACCGGGTCTCAAGGGTTAAAAATCGGTCTTTTTGAACAGGCTGATAATGGCACATTATTTCTTGATGAAATTGGTGAAATGCCAATCGGTCTTCAGGCAAAACTGTTACGGGTCATTCAGGAAAATGAAATAATGCGTGTCGGTTCGGCACATGTCATAAAAATTAATGCACGGATTCTTGCTGCTACCAATATAAATATTGAAGACCGAATAAAAAATAATAATTTTAGAGAAGACTTATACTATAGACTTAATGTTGTTCATCTGAAAGTGCCACCGCTTCGACAAAGAAAAACTGAAATAAAACATCTTGCAATGTCTTTTATAAATGACTTTAACAATAAATATCATAAAAACATTAAAGGATTTGACCCTGAACTTCTTGATGATATGATTAATTATCAATGGAAGGGAAATATACGGGAACTGAAAAATAAAATTGAACATGCAGTTATTATTTGTAATAACGAATGGATCGGTTATGAAAGTCTTGTTTTTGAAGAACCCGCCGATACGCCGAATGGTAAAGTAGAAAATCATGCAGTACCATTTAACAGCACACAAGACAACGGGTTTGATTTTGCAACTATTCCTGAAATGTATACCGAGGCAAAAAAACAATTTTCTGATATTTTTGATAAAAATTTCATCCTCTACCATCTTAATAAAAATGAATGGAATGTTAAAATGACGGCTGATAAAATCGGTTTGAGCCGGCAGGATTTATATAAGAAAATGAAGAAAGTCGGCATTAAAAAGAATGTTGAGTATTCGTAGGCTGAAATATTTTAGGGGAACCTCTAAAAACCCATCTTTAAAATTTCTACTTCGTCAAAAGAAATCCGGTATTTTTATTTTTTACCCTCAGTATGTAAGAAAATCAATAATACTTAAACGTCTTATTCCCTGATAGTCATTTCCCCGGATTGTATTATCCATACTTAAAACATATTCAGGAGAATCATCTTTGATAGCAAGAAGCGGAGCAAATTCTCTTTTGACCGTCTCCTCTGATGCAAGAAGATATGTGACCTGAAAATATGTCTTTTCATTGTGTTTTGTCGCATTAAAATCTATTTCAGTACCATTCGATGCTCCAACAGAAACATTATATCCTCTGTAGAGAAGTTCCATATACACAACATTTTCAAGTATCTGTGAAATTTTACCGGCTCTATATTTTAAATTTGAATGACACATACCAACATCATTGATGTAGTATTTATCATTTATTTCAAAAATTTTCTTTCCTTTTATGTCAAACCTGCTAATCTGATGAGCACTATAACAACTCTTGAAGTATTTTAAATAATTCCGGACAGTATCAACATACGTAGTGATTTTTTGAGATTTCATATATTTCGAAATAGTATGTGCTGTCACGAGATTGCCAATAGTATCAAATAAAAATTGAGCAATCTTTTCCAGTAAAAAAACATTTCTTACATTATAGCGTTTGACAATTTCTTTAAGAAGTATTGCATTATAAATGGACGGATCTTTTCAATATATTTCTGCCTTGCGATATCCATAACACACTCCATGATTAAGATTACACTATACATTTCCCGTAAATAATAATGAATTCAGGATATATCCTAAACATTCTTATAAAATCAGATTATTAAGTATATAGACGTTCACTATATCATTGCGATATACATAAAGGAAAGTTATACAATAAAAATTACCCCGCTTTATCACAATAATAAGAAAACCGCCGAATCCATGCTAATCCACCCAAATCAGTGTCATCCGCATAAAAATTCTTATATCTGCGGCAATTCCTTTTCATACTCCAGGCTTAATTGTTAACGTAAACTATTAGAATTCCTCAACAAACCATCCCCAGTTTCATCATAAAACGAAAAATCCACCGCATTATTATTAGTATCAATACATGACTCATTTCTATGAACATAGTATCCGCCGGAAGTATTATAAACAGCCTCCCCCTCCGGTTTTAAAGCACTTCCATAACCTACCCTGTCAAGTTCAACATTGTCAGCATTCGTAATAACAACATGCCCTGATGTACCCGAAAAACCAAAATCTCTTGTATTTACACAATCAGGAAAAGTATCGCCACGCCAATTACCCATCAGATATGATTTACCGCTTATTAAAACAAATCGCCCGGGTTGTATGGTATACAGGTTTTCTGCAAAAATGAATTTATTGGACAATGTGATTCCTGAAGCAGCAGAATATTTTATTTTAAACCCGGATAAATCTATAGGCACTAATGAATTGTTAAACAAAATAACAAATTCATCATTTGCACCACCAGCTCCCGAACAGGCAAAACCATACATTATCAAACCGTCTCCATATAATTCATCATTTTCTTCTATTGCTTCGGACTCTTCTATTACCCCGCCATTTGACACCGATATATATTTATCAAGAAACAACGAATCATGAAGTCTTGTTACTCTGAAAACGATAAAACGCTCAGCATCACGGTCAATTACCGAAACATCAAACGACTGACTGATTTCCACATTTTTACTTTGCACTATCCCAAATGTATAATTTTCCGGTATTGAATATTCAAATCTGCCATCATCGAGGAGAATTTCTTTATTATCAGCATATATTTCATCAGAAAGGTATGAAAGTGGTATTAACCCTTTTCTATTAATCGTAATGGCACAATCAACATTCTTGTTATGGGCAGCTATCACCCTGAATTGTGAATTCGATTCCAAATCACACTTTGTTTCTTTAGTGATAATCTGTTGCTCATTACAATAAAGAAGCACGCCTTCACGAATTTTAAAATCTAAAACCACTTCATTTAAATTTGCCTCTAGCGGAAGATAAAAAACATATTCATTACCACTCCGTTTGGCAGTATAATCATTTAAAATATACTGAGAACTATCTGCAACTATTATAAATGTTTCCGGTAAAAACATGGTATAGGAATCATAAATGACAGTGACATAATAATTCCTTATTTTTTGTTCAGCATCAACAACCTGATATATGACCGTATCATAGAAATTAACAACCGATTCACCACTTATTTGTTCAATACCATTAATAAAAACAACTGCTTCATCAGATAATTGAAAGGATGGTATCAAAGCATCAATTGAAACAACATCTTCAATAGTTATGGTAATATTTTCACTATTAATTGTTCCAAAACAATCAGCCATTAAACCTTTATTATTACGCATCGTGAAAACAAAAGATGTACATACAACGGATGACTCGACAACTGCCTGAGTAATACCATTTGCAGTGACATTCCCATCTATTTTTTCAGTTATCGGTACACATGAAACCATGCAGACACACAAAATACATACATATTTTTTCATACGGTAAACCTCCATTTTAATTAATTCAATTTTTTTGTTTTTTCAACGCTCAATTTTTTAATTAATGATATAATTACGATTATTTGGAGTGAACAATGAAATCTATCGTTTATTTTTCCGATTTTAAAACAAGATCCCATGAAAACAGCAAAATTATGAAAGTTCGTAGCCTTTTAAATCAGGATATTTATAAAAATACAATTTCAAAAGATGATTTAACAGCAATCAAAATTCACTTTGGTGAATATGGTAATGATTCATTTATTAATCCCATTTTTGTCCGTGAAGCTGTTGATTTTATCAAAAAACACTCAGGGAAACCATTTATTACCGATACCAATACACTCTACTCGGGCTCAAGACATAATTCAATCGATCATTTAAACACTGCAATTTCTCACGGCTTTGCATACGCAGTAGTCGGTGCACCTTTAATAATAGCTGACGGCTTACGAAGTGAGAATTTTAAAGAAATCGATATTAATTTAAAACATTTCAAAAAAGCAAAAATAGCAGGCGATATTGAGTCTTCAGACAGTATGATTGTTATGACTCACTTCAAAGCTCATGAAATGGCAGGTTTTGGCGGTTCAATAAAAAATCTGGCAATGGGGTGTGCGCCGGCTGCCGGCAAACGCGATCAGCATTCAGTACGACCTTTTATAATCACAGAAAAATGTGTCGGTTGCGGAAAATGTCAAACAATTTGCCCTGAAAACGCTATTACATTGAACAATAAGAAAGCACTCATTGATCAGCACATATGTATCGGTTGTGGTGAATGCATGACTGTTTGCCAGGTTAAAGCAATTGGTATGAATTGGGATGTTGAACTTGATGAATTTATCGAAAAAATGACTGAATATGCGTATGCTTCTGTTAAAAACAAAAAAGATAAAGTGTTATACATCAATTTTGTTATGAATGTTGTACCTGATTGCGACTGTGCAGGCTGGAGTGATTATCCGATAGTACCTGACATTGGTATTCTCATATCAAATGACCCGGTAGCAATAGATAAAGCATCATACGATCTGGTCAACGCACAAACCGGCAATAAAGAATCAATTCTTAAAGAAAATCTCGAACCGGGAAAAGACAAATTCAAAGGGTTACGAAGCAACACAAATGGTATGCTTCAAATGACCTATGGCCAGAGCATCGGACTTGGTTCAATGGAATATGAATTAATTAAAATATAAAAGGAGATTCTATGACAACAACTATTAATGTAACCATGAAAAAATCATTGTATTTTGTTCTGTTTCTATCTATTTCTGTAATAATACCATTTTTATTTCATCTTTCCGGTATAAATGGGACCGTTTTTATCCCGATTTATATTGCAGTAGTAATTGCAGCTCTTACATTAGACCCGGTATCCGCTGTATTTCTCGGCATTATAACTCCTCTTGCTAATAACATACTAACCGGGATGCCTGCTCACGCACCAATGCCAATGCTTCAAATGCTCATTGTAGAATTAATGGTAGTAACGTTAATCATTTCATTACTAAGAAAAACATCGATTAACTTACTGTTTATTATCCCGATAAGTCTTATCATTGCACGTTTATCAAGTATCATTTTTGTACCATTTGTAAATACTCTATCAATACAATCATTTTTGAATCAACGATTAATAAGTCTTCCCGGGATGGTAGTGTGCGTTGTTATCAGTTTTATATATATAGTAATTCATGAAAGACGCAGATAATTTCCAGGAAATATCTCTTGATGAGATGATGAATCGTATTAAAACACTTGTTCCTGATTCATTTGATATGGTAGTTGCTATTGCCCGGGGAGGAATCCTTCCCGGTTATCTCATTGCGAAGTTTCTCGACATCCCGCTTGAAATTATACATCTTAATTTACGTAATGATTCGCATCAGCAGATAAGAAATGAACCACTGCTTCTAAAACCAGTTGATTTTGAATTTACAAATAAAAGAATTATATTAACCGATGATGTTTCAAACACTGGCTTAACCATGGGAAAAGCGAGAAAAATACTTCAGAACTGCCTGATTACAACTATAGCCATTTCCGGGAATGCAGATATTTCATTATTCGGACCTCACGATCGATGTATTCATTGGCCGTGGTCAAAATAAATATAATAAATTTAAAAAAAATCACTTTTCTATCTATTTTTAAACATACAAAAAAAAATAGTGATATACTGTATAAATACTTAAATATCAATATGGAGTCATCAAATGATCACATCAATGTATGCCGATGAAATAGTCGGAATTGTTAATTCAAATAACCAAACCCCTCATAGAGTTCTGGGTCTTCACATGGTCGAAGCACCAATAGGGAATGAGTTAAAGAATGTTCCGTCGATTAGAACTTTTCTACCGGATGCAAAAACAGTTAAAATCGTTGATGAAAAAAGTAACAAAGAATACAATATGCACAAAGTACACAATGACGGGCTTTATGAAGCCATCATTTTTGAAAAAAATGATAAATTTGATTATCATTTTAAAATTACCGGCTATAACGGTCAGGAATGGACTCTCGAAGATCCATATTCAAAATGGGTTGAAGGCATCACTCAATTTGATCAATATTTATTTAACCGTTCACAGCATTATAAGATTTACGAAAAACTCGGTGCACATCAAATGACAATTGACGGTGAAAAAGGGGTTTATTTCTCTGTCTGGGCACCAAATGCACAAAGAGTGAGCGTTATTGGTAACTTTAACGGCTGGGACGGCAGAAAAGATGTTATGGAACTTCTTCATGACTCGGGTGTATGGGTACATTTTAAAAAAGGTTTAAAGTCAGGTGAAATATACAAATACGAAATAAAAGCAAAAGACGGACGGCTTCTTGAGAAATCAGACCCGTATGCAACATACTGCGAATTAAGACCAAAAACTGCTTCAATTGTTTATACCCTCGAAGATTATAAGTGGAAAGATAAAAAATGGATGGAAAAACGTGCATCATCTGATTTTCTTAACCAGCCTGTGAGTATTTATGAAGTACATCTTGGTTCATGGAGAAGACGACCGGAAGAAGGAAACCGTTTCTTAACCTATATCGAAATGGCGAATGAACTTGTTCCCTATGTAAAAAACCTGGGTTTTACTCATATAGAACTTATGCCGATTGAAGAACATCCGTTTGACGGTTCATGGGGTTATCAGGTAACAGGATATTTTGCACCGACATCACGATTTGGTGAGCCTAAAGATTTACAGTTTTTTATTGATGAATGTCATAAAAATGGAATCGGTGTAATATTAGACTGGGTTCCCGGACATTACCCGAAAGATGCTCATGGACTTATTGATTTTGACGGTACTGCATTATATGAACACGCTGATCCTAAAAAAGGCGAACATATGGATTGGGGTACCAAAATATTCAACTACGGCAGACTGGAAGTAAAAAACTTTCTTATATCCAATGCATTATACTGGCTGGACAAATTTCATTTTGACGGTTTACGGGTGGATGCTGTTGCTTCTATGTTATATTTGGATTATTCACGAAAAGAAGGTGAATGGATACCTAATCAGTATGGCGGTAGAGAAAACCTTGAAGCTATCGAATTTATGCAGCATCTTAATTCTATTGTTCATCAATATTACCCGGGAGTTATGATGGCAGCTGAAGAATCGACATCATTCGGTGGTGTTTCAAAACCGACATACATTGGCGGTCTTGGTTTTGGTTTTAAATGGAACATGGGCTGGATGAACGATACATTGTCATACATTGAAAAAGACCCGATTCATAGAAAATATCATCATGGTGAATTAACATTCAGTTTTATTTATGCGTGGAGTGAAAACTTTGTGCTACCGATTTCACATGATGAAGTTGTTCACGGTAAAGGTTCAATGATTGCCAAAATGCCCGGTGATTACTGGCAGAAATTTGCAAATTTAAGAGCATACTATGCGTATATGTGGACTCATCCGGGTAAACAATTATTATTTATGGGACAGGAATTCGCACAGTTTGACGAATGGAATGCAGATAAAAGTTTAGACTGGCATTTACTCGACTTTGATTTCCATAAAGGAATACAGCAGTCAATTTCTGATCTTAACCATATCTATAAAGAAGAAAAATCTCTTTGGGAAAAAGATTTTACTCCTGACGGTTTTGAAGGCATTAACTGTGACGACTCTGATAACAGTATTTTATCATTTATAAGAAAATCATCAGACCCGAAAGATTTTCTGGTTGTCGTTATCAATTTCACACCGGTTCCTCGTGATTATTATATGCTTGGGGTTCCTGAAGAGTGTTTTTATGAAGAAATTTTCAATAGTGACTCCGGAAAATATTGCGGTTCAAATTTTGGCAACTACGGCGGGGTTAAAGCAATCCCGGGCGGTATATTTGGTAAACCATATTCAATCAATGTTAAAATACCACCTCTTGGTGCTATTATTTTGAAACCAAAATATACGACAAAGTAATATATGTAGAGCTTCATGCAAAAATCCTTTATTTATCTCGAATTTTTGCATGAAGTTACCTCTAACGCAATTATATTGCGTATTGCCGTAAGCATAAAAAAAGTACACTTTTTTTCATCAAGTACTCTTGATTTTTGCAAGAGGCTCTAACTATAATACTTCTTGTGTAATTCCTTAATATCTTCAGATTCCAGATATTCATCATAATCCATAATTTTATCAATTATACCCTTAGGAGTTATTTCAATAATTCGAGTTGCAATTGTACTTACAAACTGATGATCCTGAGATACAAATAAAATAGATTCTTTATATGCAGTTAAACCATTATTTAATGCAGTAATTGACTCAAGGTCTAAATGATTTGTTGCCTCATCAAGCATAAGAAAGTTTGCATCCGTTAACATCATTCGAGAAAGCATACATCGCACACGTTCCCCTCCTGATAAAACTTTTGCACTTTTTAATGCTTCATCACCAGAGAATAACATTCTGCCAAGAAAACTTCTCATGTAGGTTTCTTCTGTATTTTTAGAAAACTGTTTAAGCCATTCAACAAGAGATAAATCACACCCGTCAAAAAATTTACTGTTATCTTTCGGAAAATAAGACCATGTTATAGTCTGCCCCCACGTATATGTTCCAGAATCAGCCTTTTCTTCACCGGCTAAAATTTTAAACAACATCGTCTTTGCTAAACCATCAGGCCCTATTAATGCAACTTTGTCGCCTCTTTGTAAAAAAAATGAAACATTATTAAGAACTTTAACACCGTCAACTGTTTTTGTTAGATTCTCAACTCTCAAAATTTCCTTACCGGCTTCTCTTTCAGGAACAAAAGCAATATATGGGAATTTCCTTGAAGATGGTTTTAAATCATCAAGATCTATTTTATCAAGTATTTTCTTTCGGGATGTTGCCTGTTTAGATTTTGATGCATTAGAACTGAATCGTCTGATAAAATCTTTTAACTCGGCAATTTTTTCTTCTTTCTTTTTGTTATCATCTTTAAGCTGTTTTCTTAATAACTGGCTTGATTCATACCAGAAATCATAGTTACCGGAATAGAGTGACAATTTTCCGAAATCAATATCCGCAATACTTGTACAAACTTTATTTATAAAATGTCTGTCATGAGAAACAACAATAACTGTATTTTCGAAATTGATTAAAAAATCTTCAAGCCACTTGATTGAATCCATATCAAGATGATTTGTCGGCTCATCCATTAAAAGAATATCAGGATTACCAAACAAAGCCTGGGCGATTAACACCCGAACCTTATCCCCACCCTCAAGCTCTATCATTTTTTTATTATGAAGTTCTTCAGGAATACCTAAACCGGATAATAATTTTGCAGCATCATTTTCAGCTTCCCAACCGCCTAATTCAGCAAACTCACCTTCAAGCTCGCTTGCTCTAATACCGTCAGCATCAGAGAAATCAGCTTTACTGTAGATATCATCTTTTTCTTTCATTATATCATAAAGTTTTTTATATCCCATTATAACGGTTTCTAAAACATTGAATTCATCAAATACATAATGATCCTGTCTCAAACAGGCCATTCTTTTACCTTTTTCAATGATAACTTCCCCGGAAGTTGGCTCTAATTCCCCGGAAAGAACCTTAAGAAAAGTAGATTTCCCGGCACCGTTAGCACCAATTAATCCATAACAATTTCCATGTGAAAACTTAACATTAACATCTTTAAAGAGAATTCTCTTGCCAAATTGAATAGTTACATCTGCAGCTTGTATCATTTATTTTCCTTGATTGTGTGGCATGTTTATACATTCGATGCCGTACTGATAAAAATAGTCAATACAAAATAAGTATCGACTATTTTTAAAAGTTATATTATTTTAAAGATAATGTGTCAAGTATAGGTTTGATATGATTTTAAGCGTTTTTCTATCTTTCAGCACCAACAATCCAGACTTTTTGAACCGGTGTTAATTTACCATCACCCCATAAGACGAGTAAATTCCTTATTGCTGATGCTGAGAATACAACTTTTTCTCCAATTTGTAATTGTATTACTGACTCTCTTTTCAAAATAGATTTAGGTATTAAATCCCGAAACTCTTTGCTTTCAACAATATCAATTAATACTTTAGCCGGAATCATATTTGTTTGATAAGCTACTTTAAAAAATTCGTGTGAAACACCATTTCCTTTTGAAAGTTTATCAATCACTATTGTATTTACGGTAAGTTTATCTATTAAATGATAACGGTAATCTTTTTCATCACCAGAAACAAATTCGCCAAGAGAATGAAAATTCTGTTCATTTAATACAATTTTTTTTTCTTCATTAACAATTGTTTTTACTCTAACAGGTTCAATCGCTGTATTTATTTTTTTGACCTCAATTGTCTTAGAAATAATGACCGGTTTGCTAATATTTTTTTGAGATGTTTGAGATTTATTCTTCGCAGGAATTATCTGTTCGATTTTCATACTATTTTCATTAGTTGCTTCAGAAATTTTATTTTTTATAACTATCGATTGATTTAATGTAGCTATTTCAGGTTGTGGTTCTTTTTTAGTGACCATGTTCTCTGGTTTTATAGTATCAACAGGAACTCCGGTCTTTTCAATATTTTTCAATACCGGTGTATAACGTGCATAATTTGTAGATTCGGACTCAAACCAGCCAAAATAATATTTTCCAACAAGTATTATCAATATTACAGAGGTAATTATTCCCATAATTATATAAATGTCTATGTATCTCCGATTCATAAGATACCGCCTTATTAAAGAGTAAGATACTAGTATTTTCGGAATAAAGCGTGAATACTTAATAGAAAAGTTAAAATAATCGAAACTGGAAACCAATTTAACCAATAAATAGTAGAGCCTCTTGCAAAAATTGTGTACTCATGATTTTTGCAAGAGGCTCAGTATATAAGTAATAAAAAGTAACTCTAAAAAACCAGATATATAGAGGTGTCCTGAACTCAATTATTGGCGTTTGATATTTTCCATTTTGCTTTAACTGATTGAAGAATCCCATTTTTTTGTATAACTTCATATCCTCTATCAAATTCATCGAGTAATAACTTGGATTTTGTGTTATTTTTTAAACCCATCATAAATTCATCCGAATAGTCAAATGGCGGTAATTTTTTAAAAACATTCAACATACCGGCTTTCGTTAATTCATAATCATATGATATCTCATACCCGACAACACCATCAACACGCCCTAAATTGAGATTTTGTAAACCAATAATAATTTCAGTATTTGAAACCTTTTTAAAAAAATCAGCCGTCTCAAAACGTTGACCAAACGACCACTCTCTCATTGTTCCAATAGTTAAACCACTTAGTGATTTTAGTCCATCCCATTGAAGGGGAGAATCTTTTCTTACATAAATCACAAATTGTTGTCTATCAACAGGATTTTTTGAAAAATAGTACAATTCCCCCCTGCCATCCGTCTTTACAGCAGGAAAACACAAATCAACCTGATTGTTTTCTAAATAATTCATAACCCTGACCCAAGGAACCAATTCAAGCTGTATAGTATAATCAACGGCAGCAAAACTTTCCCTGACAACATCCCAACTTATTCCTTTAAATGATTTTGCATCCATACCGGGAGGTATACTATTACTCACCGATGCAGTCCCGGCTGGTTCGTCAAAACAAAATGGAGGATAACCTGTTAATGTTGCAATTTTTACAATTTTATCGGAAGACCATCCTGAAACGTGTATTAAGGTTAATAAAGTAAAAATAATAGATTTTGTTTTCATTATTTAATCCTTTTTTCATTAAAAATATAAAGGCTCTACTATCACACTTAAGAAGCATTTCTAAAAATTACTTTAAAAATGGTTATTGCCTTCACTGTTTTAAAACCATATTCTTTTAATAACTCACTACATCGATTTATTGTAGAACCCGTAGTATAAATATCATCTATTAATACTACATTTTTATCATTTTTCACAATTATTTTATTATTTATATAAAAATCATTTTTTACTTTCTCTATTCGATCCTGTTTTGATCGTAATTTTTGTTTACCTGTAAATAACTTTTTCATTAAAATATTATCACAGACAGTATAGCCGTCCTTTTTAAAATAAGTAGCTAAATAACTGAATGCCGACTTCCCTTTAAAAAATCTTTTCACCAATGAATCAGGAACAACAATAACTATATCCTCCTTTGAAATCATAAAATATTTTTTTATTAACTGATAATATAATTGTATTACCCCCCAATCACCTTGTTTTTTATTCAACATAACAAGTGATTTACAATATGAATAATAAAACTGAATAAAAGAATAATTATCATAATGAACTATATCAAAATGATCAAATTTTTCTTCTGATAGATCATGATAAAAAGAACCGATACAGCTATCACAAACCTTTTCCATATTTGTCAATACCTTACCACATAAATAACACCTGAAATCTGACAAAATCATACACAATTTCTTCATAATTTACCTTCCTATACATAAGCCTCACATATTAAATAATAAAAATAGTCTTTTTCTATTAACTTTTTTAAAAATAAACCGAAATATTTGATGAAAACGTACAATAAATTAAAATTTATATTGATTTAGAATTTATTTTATACTAAAATCACTTAGTTTGTTACCTTGGGGAGGGAAATAAATGAATATTACATCAGACAAGATTATTTCAAATTCAAATGACTACCAAAAGAAAATCAAAGAAGACGATTCTCTGTCAATTACAAAGATCAATAAAAATAAAATGTCAGAAAAATTACTTAAAGATTTTTCAACTGTCAGCAGCAGTGATTCGTATATTAAAGCTAAAATTATTAACAATAATATTAGATTAACGAACTATGAGAACAACATATCAAAAAATCAATTTATTAATACTAAATTAGAAGAACTTAATTCACTTGTTAAACATGAAAAAAATGATGATGCATGGAAGATTATTGATGAAACAAAATTCGACAATAAAAATATTCTGTCAGATCGTTTTACAAAAAATGCGCCTCTAATAGAGCAAATTGACTACTTTAAAACTGTTAACAATATAGATAAAGCAAACCTTGAAAAAGAATTTATGTCAATACAAATTGCCAGTCAAAATCTATCAAGTGTTTCATCAAATGTAAAATCTGTTAATCAGGAATACAACACAGCTGATAATATTTCTTCAAAATCAATAAAAAATATGAATATTGACAGTAAAAGAGTTATGGAACTTATTATATAACGTTAGCATATCTCTAAAAAATTGGATAAAAAAACGAGCAAGCTTAAATAACAATACTTATTTACTCTTGTTCGTTTTTTTTTCAATTACTTTAAGTATCTCATCAAAATATTCTATATCATTTTGAGTTATATTGCTTTCATTATCAAGTTTTTTGTTAATTAGTGTTAACAATCTTAGTAAATCATCAATCCCCAAATCAGTAAGTGTGCCAATATCCGGCAAAATATCCATTTTAGTATCTTTTATTATAACTTCCTGTTTAGCTTCCTGTTTAACTTCTTTTGTAACTTCAGGTGTTACAGAAATATTTTCAGTAACACCTGATTTGTTTTGTATGAAAAAATCCCTTGATATTTCGGAATCAATTTTAACAGGTACATTTCTATATTCAACAAATAATGCTGAATCATTAAATGAAAAACGCCCCCAATTGAAAGACTCTCCTTCTTTAACCATATAAACACCTTGTCTTTCAGATACTTTTTTCCAATTAGCCATAAAAACTCTATACGGTCTTGTTTCCTGACTTCCATCAAAATAAAATTTTATCTGATCTGTTTTTGTTATTGAGTCGGATGCTATATAAGAAGGAACTGTATTTCCGCTAAATTCTATTTCAGAATTTACTGCGATATCTCCCGGTAATATAAAATGTGAATTCGTGTTTTCACCAAGATAGGTATCAAAACAAAATAATGATGATACGGTCAGTGATTGACTGCTTAGATTAATTACTTTTACATTTATTTTTAAAGCATCATATAATTCAGAATCCATTTTTATAAAACTATAATTTAAAACAATCCTGACAACCTGATTTGACCATTCATACACAACACTATTATCGACTATTTGAATTGAAGATTTATTTAATCCACCACCCATTCCAAAATCCAATACCTCATTATTCAAATAAAACCGCATAAAATTAGTGGAAGGATAATCATTAAAAAATAATGCTTCCCAACGATTTTCAATATTACTCGAAACATTGAACCTGCCGTTATCATCCCACACTGTTAATTTGAGATTTTTTGCAATCAACGTTTTAGCACCTGCTTTTACACTTGTATTATCAGGATCCTTGCAATATATTGAGGTAAATACAAATGAAAAAGTTAATAAAAGAAATATTCTTCTATTCATTACCGCTCTCCCTTTTTCGTAATTGTTCCTCAAGTAATTTAAGAGCTTGCTCTTTTCTATCTAATAATTGTGCTTTTAATTCAAGTTCTTTTGCTCTTTCACTTGTATCGGATACAAAATAATTTCCGGTAACCGGTAAACCTTTTTCAAGTTCTACAATTTTTTTTCGTAACTCTTCGTTTTCACTTCTTAATTTTCTTTCAATTTCAGGATCAATGTTCTTACCGCTTCTTAATGATTCGAGTGCCTGCAATAATGATAATTCATTAATTTTAAATTGATTAACGCTTGAAAGATATTGCTCATTTGACCATTTAATTATATTTTGTAAAACTAATTCAGTTTTTTTATGCTCAATCAATCGTAATTTAAAAACTGATGCTTCATACTTAATTGTCCCGGGGAATTTCTCTGTTACAACCGTAAAATATAAAATAGCATCATCAAACCTGCCTAACGCATAAAAACACTCACCAAGCCAGTAATATGAATTAGAAATCATTCTATTACCCGGGTAACTTTTAATAAATGAATCAAGAATATCTATTGATTCTAAATACTTCTCAGATAGAAAAAAATTAACTCCCCGCTGATAGAGAGCATCAACATAATGAGCTCCTTTTTTTCCGTATATTCTTAAATAATACTCTAAATTATTTTCTGCAAGTTTATATTTACCCGTATTAATAAATGCCAACCCCAGCCAATAATACGACTCCATTCTAACATTTTCATTATCAGATGATAAAATTATCTCTCTAAAAAGAATAATTGCATCTTCTACACGTCCCTGATTAAAAAGATTTCTTGCTTTAGATTCTTCCGCAGTCCAGTTTTTAATATCTGCAAACACGAAAATAGATTGTAATAAAAGACAAATAAGAATAATCTTTTTCAAAATACACCTCTATAATTCTTATCGGGTGACATATTGTATAATCTTTAGGAGCTTCTGCAAAAATCAATCAGAGTATTTTTGCAGAAGTATTGGTGTATCGTTATTTGCCTTCATCAAGCTCGCTTAATCTTTTCGTTACATTCAATAAATCTTCTTCAAGTACATCAATTCGTTGTTTTCTATTTTCAGAAACCATTTTTTCTTCTTCAAGATCTTTCGCTAATTTATCTACCATAATTTCAAAGTCTTCAATAACATTAAAAACATCTTCCATAGCATCAGTATAAAGTTCTTTTGCTTTTTTCGGATCTTTTTTACTTAATTCTTTAAGATTAAAAAATGCTATTGTTGTCCCGTCCTCTCCGGCTAATACATCTGCTGTTCTTACCTGATTCACAAGAAGTGCCGCAGCTCCGAAACTATCCCCGGGTTTATAATAATGCGGCTTTGCCTTATTAACAAAAGCACTGCCCTTAACAACTTCACAAATAGTTGTAGCTAATTCACCTTTACTTAATACAAAGTCACCTTTTTTATATTCTTTATATTTTATTGCTTCACTTTGATTACTGTAACTTTTTTTCAAACTACCGACAGATTCATAAATACCACTGATTTTTCTAACTATCGGACTTTCCAATGTATGTTTAGAACCATAAATGGAATCATGCTTAGTTCTAGCCTGTCCTATAGCAAATCGTACTGACTCAGTCTCTACATCTTCTTCTGTCAACCCCATGATATTCTGATCAACTACAAATGAATGTTCGAATGGGCATCCCGGATGTTTACATTTTACTTTGAATTCACCTTTTACTAATTTGAAAGCCATTACTTTCCTCCATAACTTGTTTTTTTTTGGCTCTTGCAAAAATCATGAGTACATTTTTTTTACTCCCGCCGTTACGCAATAAAATTGCGTTATAGATAGCCTTATACAAAAATACGAAATTTAAAAAAGTATTTTTATATAAGGCTCTTTTAATAAATTAATACTCGACATCTTCTAATAAATCTGAAACATTAACAAATGCTGAAACAATATCCGGATCAAATTGCTTACCGGACTCTTTACGTATTATCTCAAGTGCTTCCTTATGAGTTCGCGGAACTGTATATGATCTATTCCCGCGAATAGCATCATATGTATCTGCAACTGCAACAATCCTCGCTGAAACCGGTATATTTTTCCCGGCCAATCCTTCGGGATAGCCTTTTCCATCCCATCGCTCGTGATGATATAAACAAATATCATACGGTATATTCAAAAAATGTATATATGATGAATAGTTAGGATCAGCACTCAGAAAGTCAATTATTTTTTTTATATAATTCGCACCAATAACAGTATGAGTTGTTATTATTTTTTTCTCATCACTCGTTAACTCTGTTTCTTTTGATAACAAATAGTTAGGAACCCCCATTTTACCTATATCATGTAGCACTGAGGTATAATTTATATCCTTAACATACTCACCCTTGTCATAACCCGGTTCATCAATAAACCCCATTCGCAAACACTCATCAGAGATAAAACCTGTTATTTCCTGAATACGCTTTAAATGATCTGATGTTTCTTTATTATACTCTTCAATCAGCGAGCAAATAAGAAATATTAGGATAATTTTATGAACTTCTATATTTTTCTTTGCCTGTTGAAGAAATAAATTACTGATCGATAATGACTTAATAACACTATCTGTATTTTGTATATAATTTAATTCAATTTCAGATGTCATATCACGAATATTAAGAAAATAAAAATAGTCTTTTCGTTCGGTAATATATTTTATTTTACCAAAAAACTCAAAATGCACATAGGGATGTATATGCTCGTTCTCAATAAAATAATTTTTGATCATAATCGGAAAATGAAAAGGTTTAATCGGTATTTCTTTTTGAGATTTATCCAAAGTGGGGAAAAAATTTGAAAAAAGAGTATCAATGTAAAATGATTGAGACAACTCTTCTTTTGTCATTTCAATTTCATCAAGAAATTCCTGTGAAACATTGACAATATGTTTTTTACTATTAAAAACAATTTGATATTTATCTTCAATTATCTTATTTGATAAATCTTTAACTGTTTTATTACTTAAAGCTCTTAGATTTATATAGTTTCTTTTTAAAGTGACATAACGCTTCATGACGCGTCCAAGAATAATCCTATTCTTTTTGAATAATTTAAGAAGATAATTATATTTTTCTACAATTTTATCTTTTTCAGCCATAATACCTAACGTATAGTATAATTTTTTAGAAAATAAATCAATCTCTCGTCTACTGCTGAATTTACTCTAAGAGAAACCAAACTGCCGGCAACTAACTCTTTATCTGATAATATCAGTTTTTCTCCAAATGTAAATTTTTTTCTTGAATTATTAAATAATTCCGGCTGGTTTAAAACTTTAAGTTCTAACGATGAATACTCAAATTTATTAAATTCAATTTCTTTTCTATTTTCTTTAAGATTTATTTCATATTCCGGTATTGAACTTTTGTAAATATTTTCTGAATGTCCTTCTAAATCAACCAGTAATGCCATATCACTTTGATTACCCGAAGAATCCGTTACTCTTACAATATAATCACCTAATAAAACTGAATTACCATTATCATATTCAAAAAAAGAAAAACCGTGATAGTTATTATCACCATATAATGTTTCTTCTAAATCGTTTCTTTTTAATTTCCAGACTATATCAGTATCAACATGAATGAGCGAAATATCGCTAATATCTTCAAACCCGTTCTCATCAAATAAAATAAAATGAACAGATAAAAAGACCATAGTTGACGGTCCGGCTCCTGCACCTGACTGGTATACAACTATGTTGTATACAGGATTTCTTATATAAGGAGGTTCATTTTCACATGAAAAAATAAATAATAATAAAAGAAGAAAAAACATACATTGTAATAATTTCATACTACAAAAAAATCATTTTTAAGATGATTTGTCTATAAAAAAATAAAATAATATATTCTTTTTGACTTATTTTCCAATTAATTATAAGTTTTGAACTTAAAATGTTTTTTAACAAACAGGATTACCATGCGAATTTGTTTATTGTTAATCGTACTATCTTTAATTATTTCCTGTAAATCAAATACAAATGAAATTTCCTTATTAACTGATGATCCGTTTATATATGATGCGGTTTTATTATACAATGGGAGTAAATCTGCTACACGGATAAAAGCTGTTTTAATAAAATCAAATGAAACTCTTTTTTCAGCATCATCACAAAAGAATATTGATTCTTACGATATTATTGCAGGCAGTTTTTTCCCAAATAACGACTTTTCTTTTGACAGATTTTCTAGAATTAAAATTACTACTGAAGATTCTTTATACTTTAAGTTTATTTATGACTTCTACGAATATACAAATCAAAAATCAATTATTTATAAGGCCGAAGCCCCTGTAATTATCACAAATAAATCAAATACCAAAGTAAATCAAACAATGACTTTTGATGAATTTAAAACAGAATGTGACAAAGAAACAACATTGTATAGAAACAATGGAATCAATAATAAGTTTGCATTTATACCACAACTGTCAACATTATCAGAATTGGATTTTTACACAATGAATTCTGATATCTTTATAAAGAATGAAAAAGAAAAAGAAATATTCAATTCAAATGTATTAAATCAGAATTTCAATTATTATACCAACTTTAATGATTCAGAAATTGACCCGCTTATTATTCACAAAGCAATTAACAAATATTCTCGAGACCCGAGCAAATACTTTCTTGAAAGAAATTTGCTTACTTATGACTTAACATACTTAAGCACCTCAATGTTATCAAATAAATACCGATTAATTTTCTTAAAAAATCATAATACCGCATCTTTAAAACAATCCGTTATAACAATAAACAATAAATCAAAATACAAAAACTACTCTGAAAATTTTATCGATTTTGTATTATCTGAAGAAACCCAGAACAAACTTTTTCTTGAATCAGTTAAAAGAAAATCTGTTTACAATACAATATTCATACCAGTCATTACAAAAAATAATCAAATTATGTCAAACTCATTTAAAAATGGCACTGAAATTTTCAACTACATACAAAACCTGAAATACTGCAATTTTGGAAACAACAAAAATAGAAAAAAATTCTTTAAAATATTTAACACAGCTTCTGATATGATCGATAAAGAGCGCTTGAAAAAAAAAGATTTTATTAATTTTATTGAAAAAAATTTAAATTAGTCTTATTGTTTGACAAAGCAAAAAAAAACAAATAAAATATTTTTACTAATTCTCCAGGAGTCAATTAAATGGCAGAGGTAATTTTAAAAAACATCGACAAAGTGTATCCGGGTAATGTTCATGTTGTTTTTAAAAACAATATTGAAATCAAGGATAAAGAATTTGTTGTATTAGTCGGTCCATCGGGATGCGGAAAATCAACAACACTCAGAATGATTGCAGGACTTGAAGACATAACTTCAGGTGAACTTACAATCGATGGAAAAATTGTAAATGATGTACCACCAAAAGACAGAGACATTGCAATGGTATTTCAAAACTACGCACTTTACCCCCACATGACCGTGTTTGATAACATGGCATTTGGTTTAAAGATCAGAAAATTTCCTAAAGATGAAATTCAAGCTCGTGTAAATGAAGCAGCTTCAATTCTTCATATCAATAACTTATTAGATAGAAAACCTAAAGCATTATCCGGCGGTCAAAGACAACGTGTTGCAATGGGTAGAGCTATTGTAAGAAAACCAAAGGTTTTTCTTTTTGATGAACCGTTATCAAATCTTGATGCAAAATTAAGAGTAACAATGAGAGCGGAGATTTCAAGACTTCACTCAAAACTTCAAACTACAATGATTTATGTTACACATGATCAGATCGAAGCAATGACAATGGCTGATAAAATAGTCGTTATGTATAACGGACATGTTCAACAGATTGATTCACCGCTTAATTTATACAATCACCCGGTAAATAAATTTGTTGCAGGTTTCATTGGTTCACCTCCAATGAATTTTATCAATTTAAAAATTGAAGAAAAAAATGGAAAAGTTATTGCGGTTCATCAGGACTTTGAAATGACACCTACTGAATCACAACAAAATTTATTAAAACCATATATTGGTAAAGAAGTAACATTCGGTGTTAGAGCAGAAGATCTTTCTGCAGAAGTAAGTAATAACGCTAACAAGATTAAGGCTATTGTTGATGTTATTGAACCTTTAGGCGCCGACATTTATCTTTATTTATCTACTTCAGACGGTTCACAATTAATAGCACGAATTGATCCAAACAAAGTTTTTAAAGTTGGTGAAAAAACAGAATTATCTGTAAATATTGAAAAATGTCATTTTTTTGATAACGCACCGGTTGTTAATGAACTTGGTAAATCAGAAGAAAAGTGTATCATTTAATTTGCATTATGATTATAAAAAAAGGGAGCGAAACGCTCCCTTTTTTTATTTCACACCATAAAAACAAGTATCTAAATGTTTCTTGTCGATTTTTTTAGTAAACAAACTCGTTACTATTGTCGTGAGTGATGATAATGGAAGAGCTATAATTAACGGATCAACCTGCTGAAGGATGCTTTTACCACCTAATGAGTCAACCCCAAAAATTACTTTACACAAACCTAAAGGTGCAGATTCTTTAACATGAACAAAAACCAGCCAGAAAAGACTTACTGATAAACCAACAAAAAAACCGGCAATAGCAGCTTCTTTGGTAACTCTCTTTGAAAAAAGCGCACCTATATACAACGGAAGAAACGTTGAGGCGCATAAACCAAAGAATATCGCTGTTCCAATTGCAATGATTGCACTACCTTGTTCAAAAAACTTTGGTAAATAATAAGCAATAACCGTACTGAAAACGATTGTGAACGACATTGATATTTTGGTTGAAAGCAAAGAATTTTTTGATTTTATACCAAGCCCTTTTTCCATAAAATCTCTTCCGAAAGAAGTACCCATTGTATGAAATTGAGAACTCAAAGTTGACATTGCGGCTGCAAGAAGTGTAACCATAAAAACAGCAGTAAACCACGCAGGCATTGCTTTAGTAATATATAAGGGTATAATGTTATCAACTTTCTTACCGGCAGCAACTATCGAGATAACATTGAAATCAGGATTATTGAAAAAATAAACATTTGTTAATGCCCCGACAACAAAACCGACACCGGTCATCATCAATATAAATACACCACCAATGAGAACTCCTCTATTTAATTCCCGATCACTTTTTACGGTCATAAAACGAACTGCTAATTGCGGTTGAGCTAACACTCCAATTCCGACCCCCATAACAATAGTTGATACAAGCTGCCACCAGAATACAGAACCTAAAGAAGGCATTTCAGTCCACCCCCGGTGACCTGCACCGCCCCACACTTTCACAGCCTCAGGGGCAAGGTTTGTTAATGCCTGATGAGCAGAAACAACACCTCCAAGTTTAACATACGTGAACACTAACAAAATAAACATACCAATAAACATTACAGACCCCTGAAAAGCATCGGTATACATAACACCTTTTAAACCGCCCATAACAACATATACAGCAACAACTGCAACAAAGAAAAATAATGCAATCTCATAATTGATTCCAAATGTCTGTGCAATAAAAGAAGCACCGCCTATTATAACAGAACCGGCATATAACGGCATTGAAAAAAATATTAGAAGACCGGATGCAACTTGCAAAAATCGTGAATCATATCTTTTTCCAAGTAACTCAGGAAATGTATGAGCATCTAAATTATGCCCGATCTTTCTCGTTCGTTTTCCGAATACAACAAACGCTATAAAAATACCAATAATAATATTTAAAAATGTTAACCATAATATACCCATCCCAAAAACCGCCGCTGCCCCACCAAACCCGATAATAGCTGCTGTACTAATAAATGTAGCACCGTACGATATTGCCATAATAACCGGATGTGTTTTTCTTCCGGCTAATAAATAATCAGCCTCATTTTTTGTATTTCTCCACCCGAGATAACCAAGAAGCCCTGTAATAATCAAAAATATTATAACAATTATCGATATCAATAAAATATTCATTTTTTTCTCCTATTGTCCCAATTCCGGGTCGTGTTTTTCCCACTCAATTTCTTCATCAATTTCTTTTTCTTCTTCATCACGTAACGGTTTATTCCAGTTAATAATTCCATAAGCGACACAAACTAATGCGCCTGCAATTGAACCGAAATAAGCAAAAAAAACCCAAAAATCTTTGATTCCCAACATGTGACTCTCCTTTTGTTAAAAAATTTGAAATTTTTAGAAAAAACACTTACATTATTTTTGCAAGAGCCTCATTATTTTATAATTTATTTACATTTAACAGTCAATATGCACTTTTTAATTTTAATTCTTTTAATAAAACTCCTCCAGAAATTCATAATAAAAAGAGTATTTTACGAGAAGCTCAATAATAATAATTGCAATAAATAATATTCAATGGTATTATCGGTAAAAAATATATTAAATAACTAAAAGGATTACTCATGAAAATATATATATTTCTTTTATTCTGTGTTTTATCATCTGCTACTATGTATGCGATACCATTTAACGATGTAACCGATGATTTTGTAATAGTAAATGTAGGAAAGGCAGAAATCACCAAGTCAGATCTTACCAACTATATGGCAGGATATAAATCAATTAAAAGCTGGAATTCAGATTCACTGAACATGGTTTTAAATGCAATGATTACTGATTTGTTATTTATGAACGCTTGTATTGATGAAAAAATTACAATGACTAATGCAGAATTATACTGGTATACAGAGTTTTATTTTGATAAATTAGGTCTGGATATTAATAATGGCGAAGCAGTTCAACTTTACTTTGATTCAAGTGACCCATATTTAGATATGGATGATTTTTTAATCAAATCAAGATTTTTCTTATTAAAATCAAAATATATTATGTCTAAAGAAAAAGTACCATCCATTAAAGCATCACACATTTTCTTTTCTACTGAAAATAAAAATAAAAAACAAATTACAGAAATAGAAAAACAAGCAATTAAAATCGCCAACACATTACAAGATAGTCAAATTCCATTTCCTGCTTTATTCACTCAATTTGATGAGGAACATTTATCATCAAATAGCGGTGATATAGGCATTATTACATTAGATGGAAAAAATACTTTTGTTCCTAAAAATGAAGTGCATAAAGTTTTTAAAGCCGGTTTATTTTCGCCGGTTTATGTAAAAAACTCAAAAGGATTCAGTATTATATTCAACACAAGTTATTCAATTCCTTCAAGTGAAATACTATCTGAAATTATGGAAGATTTAAAAAAACGTTATGAAGTTAAAATTAATTTGTATTTTTAACAAATAATTATTGACAATCGATGCAACTTATTATATAAGATTTACATCATTTGCTGGATTAGCTCAATTGGTAGAGCAGCTGACTTGTAATCAGCAGGTTGAGGGTTCAATTCCTTTATCCAGCTTTTTTTATTGGGGAGATGGCCGAGTGGTTAAAGGCGACAGACTGTAAATCTGTTAACGTACGTTTACGGGGGTTCGAAACCCTCTCTCCCCATAGAGCCAATTAAGGCTCTTTTTTTATTTTTATAGGATTTTTTATGCACGAACTTACACAAGAAGAAATAATCACCAAACTTGAAAAAAGAGACTTCAAATGCCAGCAATGTTCACGATGTTGCAGGAAAGAACCGGGCATTGTCATGCTCACTGAAGAAGATTTTGAAAACGCACGAAGAAACCTTGAAATGACTGCAAAAGATTTTTTATCACAATGCTGCAGAGAAGTATATCGCGATTCTGAAACACTCGTTGGTTTAATTGAAAAAAAGAATTATGACTGCATATTCTGGAGTGACGGTTGTATTATTTACGAAGATCGCCCGTTACAATGCAGAACATTTCCTTTCTGGCCTTATCTTGTAGAAGATGATGATGCATGGTTTTATGAAAAAAACAGATGCCCCGGACTCAACAAACCGGGTACATTCACAACCGAACAAAAACTTGATTTTTACAATAAAGAAAATGATGCAGTATACAAAAAATGGCCTGCTAAGAATTAACGATTTTTTTAATCAATATATTTTTTTAACGCTTCTACATTATCATTAATTAATATTTTATCCGGTACACACAGTTCAAGATTTCTTAATTCATCAATTGAAACAAATTTATACTCACTATGAACCTTTAATTGAATACCGGCAGGATCACCCGTTACCAGTATAAATATAAATATATCAACTGAATTATCATTATTATCAATTTCGACAGAAGCTACTTCTTCCACCGGTTTTACAGCTATTGACATTTCTTCCTGAAACTCACGTATTAATGCAGATTCGTTATTCTCATCACTTTCAAGTTTTCCACCGGGAAACTCCCACAATTTTTCTTTTCTCAATGCCACAAGCACTTTCCTGTCTTTTATAAGAAGTCCGGCTGAAATATATCGCACCTTTGAATTTATATTCATATACTATTCCTTGTTAATATTTTTTATACAGAGCTTCTTGCAAAAACACCCTTTTTTTTATCGATTTTTTGAATGAAGCTACTTTACATCTATATATTTAATAATAAACTAAATAGTAAAATATTCAATACTTTTTTAATAATAAATTGAATGATAGTTAAAGACATTTACTATTTTAAGAAAAAATTGTAATTTAAAAACAATTTGCATATTATACCTTAGGATCTTACCAATGAACACATTAATTCTTGCTACAAAGAATACTCATAAAACAAAAGAGTTTCAATCAGTTTTTAATAATTCGATTACAATTGAAGATCTTACCCGATTACAATATAACAATGAAATAATAGAAAATGGTGAAACCTTCATTGAAAACGCCCTCATAAAATGCCGGGAAATTTACACAAAATTTAATCAACCTGTGTTAGCTGACGATTCCGGGCTATCAGTTAAAGCATTGAATGGCAAGCCCGGTGTTTTATCTGCTCGTTTTGGAGGAGAAGGCTTAAGCGATCAGGATAGATACATGCTGTTATTAGAGAAAATGAAAGAAACCAAAGAGAGAGAAGCATCTTTTGTATGCGCACTCGTACTATATATATCACCAAATAGAATTTTTATTATCCAGGAGGAATGTAAGGGATACATTGCTGAAAAACCTTCAGGTGTCTATGGATTTGGATATGATCCTGTTTTTTTTCTACCTCAATTTAACCGGTCAATGGCTGAATTAAGTGAGTCAGAAAAAAACGAAATATCCCACAGAGGGAAAGCTGCAAAACAATTATTAAAATTAATACCTGAATTATTTTGTATGTAGAGCTTCTTGCAAAAATACTCTTTATATCTCGAATTTTTGCATAAAGCTACTCGGGTTGCATGCCCGGGCAGTAGCGTACTCGTTACAACCAGGTACAGTTTTCGGTACCCCGAAATACTGCGTAATGCGATGTAATCGCATATGGTGGAAGCAAAAATAATGTACTCATGATTTTTGCAAGAGCCTCTGTAGAACACCTCGTTAAAATGTAGTATTTTAACTTGCAATTTAACAAATAAGGGAGTAAGATGCATTATGCAAAAATTACTTAATTCAATTATTTATTTATCATCTACAGATTCAACAAATAGTCAATTATTAAATAATGAACACCCTCATTTGACAGTTTTATATACTTTTAATCAAACAGCCGGACGTGGCAGACTCGACAGAACCTGGGAAACTCCGGCAGACAAAAACATTGCTTTATCTGTTTTATTCTCACCACCCCGGATATCTTCTACATGGCTAACTGCAATTCTTTCTATTTCCCTGATCGATACATTTTTGTACCATAAAATAGAAAATTCATGGATAAAATGGCCGAATGACGTGTTTATAGAAAAAAATAAAATTGCCGGAGTACTTACAGAATCACAATGGCAAAATTCCTCAATAAAAAAATCGGTTACCGGAATAGGCATAAATATTAACTCAACGTATGATGACCTAAAACATATCAATCGTCCGGTTACTTCACTGTATATAGAAACCGGAAAAACATTTGATTTACATAATTTTCTTACAAAATACATTGAAATAATTGAAAAATATCTTAGAATAACTGAAAAGGATTCAATCAACATAATCAAAGAAAAATGGATTAGTTACTCAAAAGTTATCGGAATGAAAGCTTCATTAACCGAAATTACAAAGGGATCAACACCGATCTATGGTATCGTGCATCATATTGATGATGAAGGTTACCTTTATTTTAACGACGGAAAAACAATTTTTAAAGTCGTTACCGGTGATATAAATATATTATAAGGTGGTATACATTATGGGACACGACAATGAAATGCTTATTACAGCATTCTGGATTATGCTTTTCGGTATGGCAATTGTATTTATTTTTCTACTGACATTAATAATTGCTATTACACTATCTCACAAAATACTTAAGTTTTTCAAACCGGCAGATTTTATTCAAAGGGATGAAATAATCCCGTCAACCGGCGGAAATCCGAAAAGCATTATTTCTGCAATTACCGCCGCAGTTAATCAATATAGAAATAAAAAATAAAAGGAGATTCCATGAAAAAAAAGATATTCATTACAGATGTAGTACTAAGAGATGCCCACCAATCATTAATAGCAACGCGAATGCTGACAGGTGATATGACAGCTATTGCAGATAAACTTAATTCAATCGGATACTGGTCATTAGAAGCATGGGGCGGAGCAACCTTTGATTCATGTATCAGATTTCTTAATGAAGATCCGTGGGAAAGGGTTAAAGCATTAAAGAAAGCAATACCCGATACAAAAATTCAAATGTTATTAAGAGGACAAAACCTTCTTGGCTATAGACATTATGCTGATGATGTTGTTGAAAAATTTATTGAGACAGCTGCAAAAGCAGGTGTTGATATATTCAGGGTTTTTGATGCATTAAATGACACGAGAAATATGACAGCCTCATTTAAAGCGATAAAAAAAACCGGTAAACATATTCAAGGTTGTATAAGTTATGCAGTTACTCCTGTTCATACAGTTACAAAGTATGTAGAATTAGCAATAGAACTTGAAAAAATGGGCTCAGATTCAATTTGTATTAAAGATATGTCCGGTTTATTAAAACCTTTTGAAGCATTTAAACTGGTATCCGAAATTAAAAAGAATACAAAAATTCCTTTATGTGTTCATTCTCATGCAACAACCGGTATGTCGGTTGCAACACTTTTAAAATCAATTGAAGCCGGAGCCGATATTATAGACACCGCAATTTCATCACTATCAATGGGAACAAGTCATTCACCAACTGAAACTATGGTGGAAATCTTAAAAAACACTGAATACGATACTGATTTAGACACAAAAAAATTAGCTGAGATTGCTGACTATTTTAGAGAAATCAGAAAAAAATATTCTGATTTTGAATCATCATTTACTGGTGTTGACCCGAGAATTTTGCTTTCTCAAGTGCCTGGCGGTATGCTCTCAAATCTTGAAAGCCAGCTTAAAGATCAGAATGCAGCAGATCGTATTGATGAAGTTCTTGAAGAAATTCAAATTATCCAGAAAGATTTCGGATATCCGCCTCTGGTAACACCAACATCACAAATTGTCGGCACACAGGCCGTTTTTAATGTTTTATTCGGACGATACGAACGATTAACCGCAGAATCTAAATGTTTATTAACCGGAAAATACGGCAAGACTCCTGCAATACCCAACGCCGAATTAGTAAAAAAAGCTCTTACCGATTTAAAAATGGATCACAGTGTAACGTGCAGACCGGCTGACGAATTACCAAATGAACTTAACAGCCTTAAAGAAGAACTAAAAGAAAAGATTTCATCAGCAACTATTACAGATGAAGATCTTATGACGTATGCAATGTTTCCGCAAATAGCACTCAAATTCTTTGAAACCAGAGATAACGGGCCTGTAAAAATAGAACCATCAAAAAAGAAAAAAACAGTAAATGGAGAAGAACCTGTTAAAACTGCCGAAGCGTACATTGTAAATGTTGACGGTAAAGATTTTAAGGTGTCTGTTCGAGAAGAAGGTTCACTTGTTATTGCAATGAATCCCGGAACGAACGGCGAAAAACCGGCATCAAAAGGTGGAAACGTGTTAAAGGCACCTGTTTCAGGCACTACATTTAAATTAGCCCGAAACGAGGGCGATTCTGTAAAAGCAGGTGATACTGTAGTTATTCTCGAGTCTATGAAAATGGAACTTGAAATAAAATGTGCAACTGACGGTATAATTTCATACATGACAAAACCTGGTGATACAATACGACAAGGCGATCCAATCGCAGAAATTCTTTAGGAGAATAAAATGAAAGTTAATAAAAACATTTTTTTATACTGTATAATCTTAAGTGCAGCAATCGGTTTGATGGGTTTCATATCATTAGCAACTTCTAAAGTCAAACCTCTTCAAACGATTCAGTCACAAACAAACAATACAAAATTTGAACTGACAATACCTGAATATATTACTTCCGAGGCAATTAACGAAACAGCTGAAGACGATAGCTTTGATATAAAAAAAACATTTCACGACCTTATTGCGAGTACAGGGATTTCTGCATTTCTATTTGAAAAAAACACCAAAACAGAAACTGATGAATATGGCAACACATCAACAGTAACCGTTTTTGGTTATCAAAAACTTATTATGATGATTATCGGTCTTATTTTACTCTATCTTGGTGTTGCAAAAGGGTTTGAACCTCTTTTATTAATTCCTATTGCATTTGGAACACTGCTTGTTAATGTGCCATTTGCAGGCATTGGTGAACCTCCACACGGTTTTTTATACATAATTTTTAATTCAGGGATTAAAACAGAAATGTTTCCGCTCATAATATTTATGGGAATAGGTGCATTAACTGATTTTGGTCCATTACTGGCAAATCCGCGAACTGCACTGCTTGGTGCAGCAGCTCAATTTGGTATATTCGGGTCGCTTCTTGGTGCAGTAGTCCTTAATCTTGTACCGGGTATTGAATTTACATTAAAAGAAGCTTGTGCAATTTCAATAATCGGTGGAGCCGACGGTCCGACTTCAATTTACGTATCATCAAAACTCGCCCCGCATCTGATGGGTTCCATAGCAGTTGCGGCATATTCATATATGGCATTAGTACCAATGATTCAACCGCCAATCATGAGGTTATTAACTACTAAAAAAGAACGATTAATAAAAATGGTTCAACTACGTGTTGTTAGTAAAACTGAAAAAATTTTATTTCCTCTAACATTACTGATTCTTTGTACATTACTCATACCTTCATCAGTTCCGCTTATCGGAGCATTAGCATTTGGTAACTTTGTTAAAGAAACCGGAATAGTTGAACGACTTTCTAAAACATTACAAAACGAATTATTAAATATAGTAACAATTTTTCTTGGTCTTGGTGTAGGTATGAAAATGTCGGCCAATGAATTTATGCAGTTATCAACACTTGGCATACTCATTATCGGACTCGTTGCATTCTCATTCGGAACAGCATCAGGAGTATTATTCGCAAAACTAATGAATCTGATATCTAAAAACCCTATTAATCCGCTCATTGGTGCTGCAGGAGTTTCTGCCGTACCAATGTCCGCGCGAGTTGCGAACAAAGTCGGTTTAGAAGATGATTCATCAAATTTTCTTCTTATGCACGCAATGGGGCCGAATGTAGCAGGTGTTATCGGTTCTGCAATTGCAGCCGGCGTAATGATATCAATATTTGGATAATTTAATTACAAAAAAAGACGACTGAATTATATTTAGTCGTCTTTTTTTAACATCTGTTTGATTATTCTCAAAGTTTGAAGTATACTGTTACATACTACTAAAGGTTATTGTAAGGATTTTTTTGATGATACCAGGTGATGAGTATATAGAATTATTCAAATCGATTGTTGATACAGCACATGACGGTATTATTATACTCGAAAATTTTAAAATAACATTCACCAATAAAATGTTTCAATATATGCTTAATCTTGAAGAATTTGACATAATTGATAAAAATATTACTCAATTTATTCATTCTGATGATATTTTCCTCATTAAAGATAATATTATTATGGCTGATAAAACACCTAACTATATCAGTCATATAAAAATACGATTTATTAATACATTTGGTGAAATTATTTTTTCAGAACTTACAATAAAAAAAATTAAAACCGGTATCGGTCACAAAATTATTATAACTGCAAATGACATTTCCCATCTTATATCTCAGGAAGATATGGAAAATAAATATAATCTTAATTTAAAATTCCTTAATAACACCGCAATAGATTTTATTAGAATGGTAGATTTTGATGAAATATACACCTTTATTATTGAAAAAATAAGTCAAATGTTTACAAAACCAATTATCATTATTTCAAGTTTTAATAATGATAATAATTCATTAACTATTAAAAAAATTCATGGGCTTGACCTTGTTACCGAAAGTATATTAAAATTTCTTAAAATAGAAACAAATAAATTGAATATAAAAGTCCCCAATGATATACAGGAGAATTTAATATCAGGGAAACTGTATGAAATTAAAGGTGGTTTATTTGAAATCACCCTTGGGAAAATTCCATCTTTTGCAGCTAATATAATTGAAAAAGCAATAATGATGGATAAATTGTTTGCAGCAGGTTTATCATATTCATCACAAATCTATGGAAGTATAGCAATAATCAGCAGGAAATCCTCAAAACGAATTGACAGAAATCTTATTGAAACATTTCTTCATCAGGCATCAGCAACAATTCAAAGAAAAAATCTTGAAATTCAACTGGATAAAGAAAAAGACTTTCAATCCCGACTGATAGAGTCATCACCTTTTCCGCTAATAATTACAAATAAAAAAGGCTTTATCACATACTCTTCAAAAAATATTCATTCGGTAACAGGCTATACTCATAATGAAATAATTGGAAAACATATCTGTAAATTCACTAATTCTATTTACTTTAAAATTTTTAAAGAACATTATAATGCCTTAAAATATAACTCTCCGATTTCAAATGTCTACCTTATAAAGCATAAGGATAATAGAGAAATATTCTGCGAAATCAATGCAGATATTCTTTTCGATTCCTCAGAAGAAAAACGATATATTCTTGCAATCATTGATATAACAGAAAGAATCAATTATGAAGTAGAATTAGAGTATTCAAAAAATAAAGCGGAGGAATCAGATAAACTTAAAACTGCATTCTTATCAAATTTATCTCATGAGATCAGAACTCCTATGAACGGAATAATTGGGTTTTCAGAATTATTAAAAAATAATTCATTAACTGATAGTGAAAAAAAACAATTTATTGAAATAATCAATAATTCAGGCAAGCAATTATTATCACTAATTAACGATATTATTGATATATCAAGAATAGAATCGGGTGAAATGTCGATTGATAAAGAATCTTTTGATATTAACGAACTGCTTAAGGATCTCGTTGACTATTTTAACGGTTATAAAAGAATTACCAAATTTGAAACAAAAAACATTGAAATATCTCTTACTGCTGATCCCAATTTCCACAAACTCATTTGTACCGATAAAAATAAACTCCATCAAATACTGACAAACCTTATTACTAATTCTTTAAAATTTACAGAAGCCGGTTTTATTAAAATAGGATACAAGCAGCATGATGAAAATCACTTAAAAATTTTTGTGAAAGATTCAGGAATCGGGATAGACAAGTCAAAGCATTCAATAATTTTTGAGAGATTCAGACAAGTTGATGATTCAACACAAAAAAAATATTCAGGAAGTGGCTTAGGTCTTGCAATAACAAAGTCTCTCGTTGAACTCTTAGGCGGTTCTATTCATATTGACTCTAAAGTCGGTGAAGGTACAAACATTTATTTCTACTTGCCATTTCAAAAGGCAGATAAAAAAGAACCTTTAATTGAAAAAGATTACACATCAACTATTCAAAGCTCAAGAAATATACTAATCGCAGAAGACGATGATAATAACTATAAATTTTTGTCAGTTTATATACATAAAATGTACGGATTAACACCAGTTAGAGCAAAGACCGGGCTTGAAGTTATTGATATTTTTAACAATAATAAAACAATCGATATGATATTTATGGATATGAATATGCCTGAAATGGACGGTTACGAAGCAACAAAAGAAATCAGAAAAACCAATAAAGACATAATAATCATTGCAAACACAGCATACGCAACAAATACCGAAATTGATAAATGCCTCAAAGCGGGATGTAATGATTACCTGTCAAAACCGATAAATATTGAGAAATTTGAAATCGTTCTCAAGAAATATCTATAAACATCCACTAACCATGTATTATTTTCATTATTAAAATATACAGTGATAAAAAAAATGTTACTCCGTTGGCTGCTATTATTGAAAAAGAACCAATTGATATACCATAGACTAACCAGAGAGTAATACCGGCTGTAAACATAACAAACATCCCAAGCGATAAATCTTTTGTGTGTTTTGTTTTAAAAATCAAAATTACCTGAGGGAGAAATGATATCGTTGTAAGAATACCGGCGCAAATACCTATTATTTCTGTTATATTCATAAATTACCATCCTTTTTATGAAAAATATCATATATTGATTTGTATGTAAACAGCTGTTTGAATATATTAAAATTATCTTTAACAAATTAAAAATGTATGATATTTTCATGCGGGATATACACTATGAATCAATTTTTTATTATTTGTGCGATTATATTTTCAGTTATTTCAGCGATACATCCTTTCAAAATATGGAAACTACCCGTAAACATTGTCACCGGACCTTTGCTTGCACTAATCACTCTCATAATAGCCGGCATCATTACGCCCGAAATCATATTTTCCGGTATAAAAGGTACTAATAATTTAAAACCATGGGAAATTATACTCATTTTCTATACAACTGCGTATATTAGTATAAGTGTCGATTTATCAGGTATTCTTGATTTTTTTGCATTCAAAATAGTACGAATCGCAAAGGGAAATGGCATAATACTTTTTGTATTTTTCTACACTTTTGCTTCAATATTAACTATATTTACGTCAAATGATATCGTTATACTAACTCTGACACCGATTATTTTTTATCTTAATAAGCATGCTAAAATAAATGTAATACCTCTTTTATTCGCTGAATTTTTCGGAGCAAATACCCTTAGTATGCTACTTTATATCGGTAATCCGACTAATATTATTATTGGAAATGCACTCGGACTTGGTTTTTCAGAATACACACGAATTATGGCATTGCCAACATTCAGTGCAACGATTTTAAATATTATTATACTGTTTATTGTATTTAATAAAGAGATTACAAAAAAATATGAACTTACTATTGATTCTAATGCAAAAATCAGAAGTATGTACGATGCCGGTCTAAGCACTATGATGCTTTTAATTATGTTAACCACGTTACTTTTTTCACAGAAACTTCACGTACCGATTTATAGTATAACAATTTTTTTTGCTTCTCTTTATATAATCGAAGATCTAATAGTTGGTTTATTTTATACAATAAAACATTATAAATTATACATTACAGAAATAAGCGTTGATTTAAGAAAAATATTCAGCCTTTATGGATTTAAAGGTCACCGGCATGATTTTCTTATTATAACAAAAAGATTACCCTGGAAAATTCTTATTTTCATCATAGTAATATTTATTTTTGTTTCAGGTTTATCATCATACGGATTTATTACTTCAGTAGCACTATTGATTAAAAACATTTCTAATTCTGTTTCCACCGGGATATTTTTTAATGGAATACTCAGTTTCCTTTTGGCAAATGTGATTAACAATCAGCCAATGACTATTTTTTATTCAAGCATTTTGACAGACCCCGCATTTATAGTAGAGAGTAAAATATTTACTGCAATTGCGTATTCAGTCATAATTGCAAGTAATCTTGGGGCAAACTTTACAATAATTGGTGCTTTAGCCGGATTGATGTGGGAGAAAATACTACGATCAAAGGGAATTGTTATTACATACAAGCGATTTCTTATGACAGGTTTATTAATAACACCCGTTGTATTTTTTACAACCCTGTTTGTTTTATATCTGGTAGTCAGATAGTACCCGATACAACTAAAAAAGGCAGCCGAAGCTGCCTTATAAAAAAAACTACTATTAATATCTATATTGTTCAGATTTGTAAGGACCTTCTACCGGCACACCGATATAATCAGCCTGTTCTTTTGTCAGAACAGTTAATTTAACACCGATTTTTGCAAGGTGAAGTCTTGCAACTTCCTCATCAAGTTTCTTAGAAAGTAAATAAACTTTTGGTTCATATACATCTTTATTTTTCCAAAGATCAATCTGAGCAAGTGTCTGATTAGCAAAACTGTTTGACATTACAAATGAAGGATGTCCTGTAGCACAACCTAAATTAACAAGTCTTCCGTCTGCAAGAATGAAAATCTCATGTCCTTCAGGGAAAATATATTTATCAACCTGAGGTTTAATATTTACTTTCTTGATACCTTTGTAATTAACAAGTTTAGCCATTTGAATTTCATTATCAAAATGACCGATGTTACATACAATTGCCTGATCTTTCATTTTACTCATATGTTCAATTCGAATAATATCTTTATTACCTGTTGTAGTAACATAAATATCAGCAATACCAAGAGTATCTTCAACCGGTTTAACTTCATAACCAGCCATAGCTGCTTGTAACGCACAAATAGGATCAATTTCAGTGATAATTACTCTCGCACCTAGACCAACAAGTGATTGTGCAGAACCTTTACCAACATCACCATATCCACATACAACAGCAACTTTTCCAGCGATCATAACATCTGTTGCCCGTTTAATACCATCAACTAATGATTCTCTACAACCATAAAGGTTATCGAATTTAGATTTTGTAACTGAATCATTAACATTGATTGCGGGAACAAGAAGTTCTCCGCTTTCAACCATTTGATACAATCGGTGAACTCCAGTAGTAGTTTCTTCAGAAACACCCTTCCATTCTTTAACAACAGAATGCCATCTTTGTTTATCAGCAGCAAGAATCTTTTTAAGATATTTATTGATAATTTGTAATTCTTCATTATCAGTAGCTTCATCAAGTATTGAAGCGTCAGTTTCAGCTTTATATCCTCTATGGATAAAAAGTGTTGCATCACCACCATCATCAACGATTAATTGCGGACCAAGATTACCAGGAAATGTAAGCATTTGCTCAGTACACCACCAGTATTCATCTAGTGTTTCACCTTTCCATGCAAATACAGGTATTCCTGCTTTTGCAATAGCAGCAGCAGCATGATCCTGAGTAGAATATATATTACAACTACACCATCTTACATTCGCACCTAATGCAACTAATGTTTCAATAAGAACAGCAGTTTGAATAGTCATGTGTAATGAACCTGAAATTCGAACACCTTTTAATGGTTGTTCTTTAATGTACCGCGCTCTAATTGACATTAAACCCGGCATTTCTTTTTCTGCAATCTCAATCTCTTTTCTACCCCAATCAGCGAGGTTAATATCAGCAATTTTGTAATCCATGTATTGCTCCTTTTAAAAAAAATATATAAAAACCGTTAAACCGGCTTTTGTCCAATTAAAATTAGTATTCGATACCCCTGATGTTCTTTTATTTCAGTCTTTAAAACATCAAGCCCCGATTCTTTTACCCATCCTGAAATCTCATCTTCTGTAAAACCAAGCCACAAATCAGCATGAGTATCTCTTAACCCCTCATTATGATGAGGCAAAAACTCTACAAGAAATAGCTTCCCGTTTGGCTGTAAAACACGGGTAACTTCTTTCAAAGCGACTAAAGGTACAGCAAGATGATGGAGTACCATATTTATCAAAACACCACCAATCTCATTATTCATAAATGGTAATTCTGTTATATCAGCAACTTCAAGTTTATATGTTAGACCATTCTCAATACATATATGCTCTGCAAATTGCAACATTCTTGCTGATGAATCAACACCAATTACACAATCTGCATACTGTGCCAAAACGGGCAAATTTCTACCGTTTCCACATCCGATATCTGCTATTGTATCAAATTTCCCGCTTAATATGGAACCAATATCAGCAGAACTGAATATTGAATTCATAAAGCTGAAAAGTTTTTTTTCATCATCATCATCAATTGAACTAAAATATTCCATAGCAATTGATTTTCTCTTCTGATATATAACGTCAACTCTTCGATCATCTCCAATAGAATCAGATACACCACTTATATCATTATTAAGAAATGTAAATATCCAGTCTTTTACAGACGATCTGAAAACGGCAGAAAGTCTATAATATATCCAGGATCCCTCTTTTTTTGATTCCACAACTTCCGCATCAAGTAAAATCTTTAAATGATGTGAAATATTTGACTGGCGTCCTGAAATAATAAAAATTATTTCATTCACCGTAAAACTGCCATCTTTTAATATTCTTACTATACGAAGTCTTGTTTCATCACCGAGTGCTTTAAAAATTTTTATTAAAATCATATTACCATATCAATATATTTCGATATGTTTATATTAAATCATTTTCATTACAAAGTCAATAGCACTTTTTGTATAAATTATTATTTTTTATCACATAGATAGTATTTACTTATTGATAAAATCATATTAAAATGATAAACTAAATGAGTTTTTAGAATATTTTTTTCAAAAACACAGAGGTTAGCATGGTAAAAGGTACCGCCAGGGTCACAAATACAAAAGGAATACACGCAAGACCTTCAGCAGAAATTGCTCTATTTGCTAAAAGTGTAAAATCAACTATTGTTCTTAACTATGATGGCAAAACATCGAATCCTATAAATGTGCTTCAAACAATTGTACTTGAAATGTTTGAAGGATCCGAAATTGAAATTGTTGTAACCGGTGAAGATGAAGTAGAGGTTCTTGAAAAAATGAAAATGCTTATTTCAAAAAAGTATGATTTTGCATAATACTCATAAATTATTATTATTGTTACTCTTTTTCGTTCAAATTTTTTCAGGCTTCACGTTAAGAATTAAATATAAATTTGATATTGATTCAAAATATAAAGCTGAAGCTCATATTAATGGTAAACATTCTATTAATGGTGAATTTAAAACTGATTATACCCAATACTATAAAGTTATCACATCAATTCTTAGTGTAAATGAAAATGATCTGGCAGAAATTCAGGATGACGGTTATTATTATATAAACAATACCACTATTGAAACTCTCAAAGAAGTAAAATCAAATATCCTCACAACCTATTTTAAAGACAACACCGGGGTTACCTTTGCACCAACTGACACCCCCTTTCCTGTTATGAGAAACATCCCTTATATTCCTGATATTGAAATCACTCCCGGAACAACATGGGATTTTGACGGGCTTGAAGTGCAGGAATTTTTTAATGATAAAATAATTTCAATATTACCTGTAACGGTCAATTACACTTTTATTGGAATGGATAAAGAACTGGAAGACATCTGCGAAATTAAATATACTATAACAGTTAATGTAGAAAATAAACTAACCGGCTCAATTGACAGTAGAATTCGTTCAGTTAACGGCATTTCAAACAATACATTACTATTTAACATTAAAACAGGCAGTCCTTTTAAAGAGATTTACAATCGTGATTATAAAATACTGACTTACAACCAGTCACTGGACAGTAATTTTGTGTATGAATTCAAAGATACCGGAGAACGCATCTGGACTTTAGTCGAAAAAATACCTGAAACAATTATGGAATCTTTAAAGGAAGAAACTAAAAATATTGATGATGTAACAATAACACAGGATGACAAAGGAATTAAACTATCTCTTGATGACATAAAGTTCTTACCAGATAGTGCAACACTTACAGAGACAGAACGCATTCGAGTAGAAAAAATAGCAAATATTATAGAAAAATATAAAGATAAAAAAACACTTATTGTCGGTCATACTACTGACAGAGGTACTGAGGCAGGACGACAAAAACTTTCAACTGAAAGAGCCCGGTCTGTTACCGATTTTCTTATTAGTAAAGGTGCAATTATACAGGAGAACACACAAATCATGGGTCAAGGTGGAAACCAGCCGGTTGCTCCTAATACAACTTTAGAAGGCTTAAAGAAAAACCGTCGGGTTGAGATTTATATTCTCGAAGAATAAGATTTACACAATTCAAACGTTTTGATATACTCACTATAACTCAGGGGTGCCTTATGGCTGAGATCTATACCCTTTGAACCTGATACGGATAATTCCGACGCAGGGAGAGATGAAATCTACCATTATTTTTCATTTCATTCAAAGATATACACACCCCGACAAAAGGGAGATTTTATGATGAAAAGAACAATTTTTCTAGTAGTATCTGTTTTACTTCTTATGGGATGCAAAAAAAACAATCCTGCAGAAAATGCAACAACTCTCACAGTCTATTCTTACAATAGTATGTCGTGGATTAAAGATGCTATAAAAGCCGATTTTGAGTCTTTATACAACTGCACTCTCACTATTGATACACAATTCACTGACACCGGTGATATGTTATCAAAAGTAGTACTTGAAAAAAAAGATCCTAAAGCGGATATTATATTAGGCATTACACCGGCTTTACTTATAAAAGCAAAACAACATGATATTCTGTCACAATACAAATCGCCGAATCTTAAAAATATAAAAAATCAAAAATTATTATTTGATTCTAATCATTACACAACACCCTATGATTACGGTTCACTTGCTATTATTTATAACCCCGATAAAATTGGTGATTTAAAAAACTTTTCAGATCTATGGAAAATGGATAAACAGCTTGTTATACAAGACCCAAGGACATCTTCAACTGGACTTGATTTTCTTATGTGGACAATTGCATTATATGGAGACAACTGGAAAAACGAATGGAAATCACTACACAAAGGGATTCTTGCTACAACATCCGGCTGGAGTGAATCATTTGCAAAATTCGAATCGGGAGAGGCTGCAATGATGGTAAGTTATGCAACGGATTTGGCATATTCGTACCACTATTACAAAACAGTAAAAAATAAAATTTTCATCCCTGAAGAAGGCGGTTATATTCAAATTGAGGGTGCATCAATAATTAAAGGTGCAAAAAATAAAAAACTTGCTGAAAAATTCATAGATTATGTTTTAACAAAAAATTTCCAGGAAAAAATTCCTCTTAACCAATGGATGTTCCCGGTTATTGACGTTGAAATGCCTGAGGCATTTAACTATGCAGTTGAACCGGAAAAAACAGTTTCAATCAGTAATGAAATAATTAATTCTATTGATTCCATACTTGAACAATGGGAATCAATAAATTATTGAGTTCGCTTAAAACAAAAAAAGGAGTGGTTTTTCCGCTCCTTTTAATCGGAATACTGATTTTTATAACAATGCCGTTTTTTAAAGACTACATGACGTATTCCACACTGACCGGCTTAGTTACAAAAAAAACAATTTCAATTTTTATCAATACAATCACCCAATCTTCACTTTCGGTATTCATTTCCCTGCTTATTGCAATAATACCGGCATTTTACATTGCAAATAGAAAAAACCTTATAAGCAAACTTACCGGTCAGACAATTTTTATACCGTTCTTTTTTCCATCCGTTTCTGCAGGAATAGTATTTTCTTTACTTTTAAGAAATACCGGTTTAAATTATACATTAGTTGCTATTGTTATAGCTCATGTATTTTATAATTCTCCAATAATCGTAAAATACCTTTCAGATTCAATCAGTTCAATCGATCACTCACTTATTGAATCTGCAAAAATGGACGGCGCATCAAACATATTAATATTCAGAAAAATTATTATACCTCAAATAAGGGACGGGCTGTTTCGTGGAATATTTCTCGCCTATACCTATTGTTTTACCAGTTTTGCTGTTATTTTATCCGTGGGAAACATCAAGTACTCAACTTTTGAAACGGCAATAACTTCTGCATTAACAGGAAGAATTAATTTTTCTCTTGTCATTTCATATGCTGTAGTACAATTTACAGTACTCAGTATAATCAATAGCTTAATACCACGATCACATGAAATTGAAAAAACATATAATAAAAAAAAGATCAAAAGCAACATTATATTCATAGTCATCACAATTATTTATGTACTATTTGAATGGGGAGTCATTATTCACTCAATGGCTTTCTCGTTATTCAACAATTCAGGTACTATATTTGCACCATATTTAACTTTATTCTCTCGAGAATTTAATGCAAAATACCATGTCATTCAATCAATAGTAAACTCACTGAGCCTATCATTAATTATTTCGATTATTACAACATTTTTTGGTTACGCACTAGTATCACATCCTGCAAAAATTACAGAGAAAGTAATACCATCATTTTTTGGAATATCATCAGCATTTCTGGCAATAACATTATACTACTGCAATATCGTTTACAAAATTCCCATGCAACTTCTTCTTTCTATCGGGATATTCATAATAACGATTCCCATAGCATATTCTTTTATGTATGATAATTTCAAGAACTTTAATTATTCAATTATTGAGTCGGCACGAAGTGACGGGGCTAATACATTTCAGATTTTTAAACACATCAAATTCCCCTTATTAAGAGGAACTATAATCGGAACTATGTTACAGATTTTCACAATAACTTATGGTGAGTTTACTTTATCGTTTTCCATGAAGATACAAAACATGCTTCCGCTATCAAGTGTTGTTAATTATTCTCTTGGTTCAATGCGTTTATTAAAAGAAAGCGCAGCAATGAGTTCACTTAATATCATCATATTGTTATTGATTTTTAATATATCTTCAATCATTTTAAAAGATGATTAGCCTTTTTCTCCAACAAAGCAATTTCTGCTTCACTTTGTCGCAAATAAATTGGTTCAATAATTCCGGGATTACCGTTAGCAACCAAATTAATAGAATAATCAAGCATTGAATTTGCTGTAAACCCTTGAGGGAACAACCATGTATAATCAAGTTTTTTTTCATCAAAATACTCTTTGGCCAGAATAAAGTCCTGACCGGTAAAAATGATTTCTTTACCACATTGAAAACGGGTTAATTTCTCATAGATTTCTTCAGGCGTATAATCATACGAATTATCATCATCTGAATTAAGAAATGAACAGTAAAAACACTTTTTTTTAGCATCAACTACCGGAATAATAATTGATTGAGGTTTATTAATAAGTCCCTTGTATATATGTAGGGCGTTAAACCCGAATAAAGGAATATGTAGCGCGTATGACAAAGCCTGCATCGTTGCAATACCAATCCGAATCCCGGTAAATGAGCCCGGACCACATGAAACTGATAAACAGGTCAAGTCCTTTTTATCAGCGTTAAGTAATTTTAAACCATCATCAATGGTTGGAATAATATTTTCAAGATGATTAAAACCATCATTAATATCATATATTTTTTTCTGATTATTAACCAGAATCCCGATTTTAAGAGTAGAAGTTGTTGAGTCAATTGTAATAATATTTATTTTTTCCATGTTATATGTATCTCCCTTTCATCGCCTCGTAAGTTTATTTCAACAACGATTGCATCAACCGGAGTCATATCACCACATTTTGAAGGCCATTCTATAAAACTGACTGCATCGGAATAAATATATTCTTCAAACCCTATTTCATAAAGCTCATAAGGATCTTCAACACGATAAAAATCAAAATGATAGATTTTATATTTGCCGGAATACTCATTAACTAAAGTATACGTTGGTGAAGGTAGATCTTCTTCAACACCAAGTCCATAGGCTATTCCACGAATTAAAACAGATTTACCTGCACCTAAAGACCCGCTTATTAAAAAAACATCGCCGGGTTTAACATCAGTAGCAAGCGATTTACCGATATTAAAAGTATCTTCAACTGATTTTGATATAAATGATTTATTCATAAACGAAATTAAACACCCTTTGTTGCCGAGGCAAGAACGCCTTCCTTGTCAAGTTTCTCAATTCTCTTTATTATATTTGGCATAATATGATCAATTTTGAGATTATCGGTTTCAATAATTTCAGCTAAAATCACAGGATCACCAACGGGTTTATATTCAATAGAAAATTTGATTTCTTTTCGAATAATCTGTCCCATATTATTCATTAACATCAAACTGCCTTTATATAACTTTATATAATAAATATGATTATCAATCTCAATGAGTTTATCAATATCAATTATTCTCAATTTTTGTTGACCTCCGTCCTCTTTTTTTAGCTATTGGTTCATCTTTCTTAATTAATTTAGCATATACGAATTTAACAGCTTCTTTAGAAAATATTCTTTTTCTATTAACTACCGTAAAAAGTTTTTGGGATAAGAAAACATCTTTAAACCTATTTAAAAAATTGTGCAACTGATGTTCCTTTAAATCAGGAAATAAATCAAGCATCTCATTTGTTAAATATGATTCTTTTTTTTCGCATTTAACAAAATACTCGGAATTTATTCGTTTGAATTCTTCAGGATCAAGTTTATCAGGCGTTAAACCACCTGTCTTCGTCAGTTTCTCCATTTCAGAAAGTGAAATATAAGAACCATTACCATAAAAACCGTTACCAAGAATACCGGCCGGTCGATATTGATACCCCTTAATCTCGGCCTCTTCAATAAAAGTCAACTTTTTAGACATATTGATCACCCCGCAGCAATTTTAATTAATAGTATTATACTACAACAATGTGCAGAATTGCAAAAAAATTATAATAGTTTTAACTATTTATAAAAACTAACACGAAAACCTCTTGCTTAGATTTTCGTAATATTTGGTATTTTAAAAGAAAACTAATTAACATTAATTAATGTTTTATCTTTCAGTTTTACTAACAGGTTTTTCAGCTCTTCAGCATGTGGCACAAATTCATACTCAACAAGATCACCCATCATAACAGAATCTTTTGTTTCCATCGCCTGCATGAGCTCTCTTAAATTATCAGTCATCTTTCCAAAAAATACTTCAATGGATTCTCCATTGACAAGTAAATTATCAAAATGATCTTTTAAAGTATCTTTAAAAATCATAAATAATGATATTGATTTATCTATAGATGTTGTTAACATCTGAACAATTTCCATAGCACCTCGATCATCTCCCTTTTGAAGACTCACCGGAACGCTTGGTAATACAGGAATTAGTTTTTCTAACATCTCAACAACAACATCAATATCTTCAGCAATACTTTCACGATTAGTATTCTTATCTGCCCCTTTTAAAGAGTTAAAAAATGTCTGAAGCACTACTTGAACATCTTTTATTGATAATAATATTTCTCCCTTTTTATCATTTTCTAATGGAAAATCGATTTCTGATAAATTTTGAAACAACGTTTCTAAATTTTGATACCTTGATAAAAATCTATTTTTTAATGTGGAAAGATCATCTTTTTCTGTCCCAAAAATTGTTACAATTTGATTAACACCTTGCTTCATCCAATTTAATGAATCAATAACCTTTAAATAAGCCTCATCCCAAATATTATTTTCAGTTACTTCACTAATAAAATCAAGATACAAACTAATTTGCTTAATTGAAAGCAATGAAACGCCAACAATATCATTAAATTCAAATTCAATTTTTTCAATATCTTCAACTTTCATGTTTTTTAAACCATTATCATCAGCATAAGAATATTCTTTCTCATTAATTACAATTGAGGTTATAAATTTCTGCGGTTGATCATGAGAATAATATTCACTTAATGCATTTACAACATCAAATGCAGATTTTTCAGCTTCTAATTCAAAATCAAGTTTATCACCATTAACAAAAATATTCAACTTTAACTCCTATCTCTGAACAGCTTTAGCTGTATATATTTTCAATTTTACTATTGTTTATTAAAATTATCGAATTTTTTTCTATTATCTTCAAGTTCCTGAGCAGACCTTTCCATTCTAAAAAACTGATTCTTTAATTTGCTTTCTTCTTCATCTAAGGTTTTTTTATATTTATCAATTTCTTCATTTTTCTTTTTAAAATCACTTGAATATGATTCTTTTCTCATATCAAAATACCCACGAGTTTTTTCAAGAAACCCTTTAAATAACTTATTAATCTCGACAGATATCCCTGTATCGTATGTAAAATCATTATCGACATCTTTACCGAATAACTCTTTTACACCTTCGGGATACTTCTCCATAACATCAATAAACTGATCTACAAATTTATCCTCATCATATTCAAGTAGCCCGCGTAATTTATCCGCACTTGCTCGTCCTTCCATCGCGTTAGTCGAAATACCGACCTGCGAAAGCATTGACAATTCCATTCCATATTTCGTTTCATAAGGATTCATTATAATAACCCGTAATTTTGATGCAAGATTCTTCAATTCTCTCTCATTACGAAGAACGCCCAAACCTTCAGGATCATCTTTAGTTTTAACTTCATCAGACAAAACTGTTTTTGTTTTATTATTAATTGCATCAATGAGCTGATTATATTCCTGTAAAAAATCCATGAGTTTTTCTACCATTTTCGGATAATCACGATCAATCTGTATCCTTGCATCACCGGTCGTTTTATCAAGTATATTGAATGTTACACCTTTTAAAAGATCATCAATTTTATTTGTTGTTCTTGATATTTCCAAGTCATCAAAAACTATATCGGCATTTTGTGCTTTTGATAATTCTTTTTTAAACCTGATACCATCAATTGTTTCACTATCATATATTTTAACTTTTCCGGCATACACTTTCTTTTCGGTATCATTATTTTTCAAAATAATACCGGTCAACTTTTCACCGGGTTTAAGATAATCATCTAAATTAAATGTTAACGTTTTCATTTCACTATTTACATCCAACTCACCAAGAGGTATTCGTCGAATGTCTGTTACAAATTCTAAATGAGTGCTATCTATATTCACTTTCGATTGAACCTTCGCCGGTGCTTGATAAGGATTTATACTATGTATAATCTCTTCGCCAGGAATTTCAATATTAAAAATTGTTTTATCCCCAACTCTTGATACAACCGGTTCATTTGGCGGATTTAAATCTGCAGGTTCTTTTTCAGAATCTTTTCTTTTTTCCTGTAAATCTACCTGAATAATAATAGATTTTTGATATTCAACTGAATTTTTTAAATTGAGTATAAACGAATTATTTGTATTTAATTCTAATTTATTTTCTACAAACATTGGATTTACAATTGAATCTACTGAAACAAGATTGCTTTTTTCCAAATCATACTCTTGAGAAAAACCTGGAATATCTTCATAAAAACCAAGTTCTTTAAATAATTTTCTAGTTTTGTCATCTTCAAAACTTATCCGGCTTTTTTCCCCTGATAATTCTGATTCTAAAATTAAAACAGCTGTTTTTGTCGTATCATAAGTAACAGATGCACGGAGAACCCCTCCCCCTTGTTCATTGATACTTTTTCTGAACTCTTCAACATCACCACCGGAGAATTTAATAGAAACAGTTTTCTCCCCGCTACCGATTTTATAACTGCCGGCATCAATTTTTCTTTGCTTATCAAATGAAACACTTGCTATTCTATGTGCCTGGGCCTTTTTATTCACTTTCATTGAGTATTCACCAACATCAGCATTTTTATTTACTGATACAGCAATATTATCATCACTGGAAAGTGCAATCTTTTCATCAAATGGATTAGCAACACCTATTAAACCTCTCGCGAGTTTATCTAATTTGATAACTCTTCCATTGATTTCCCCAAGATTTTTCTGTTTTTCCTCAATCTGTTTTTTATCATCGTCAAATTCGGTTAAACGCTCACGCTTTTTACTCATAATTTTTTCGATGGTTGATTGAGAATTATACTTATTCGATATCCCCGGAATAAAAACCCCATCCGACATTTTATCCTCCCGCTATACGGTAAAGATTAAACCTTTGAATCAAACATAAAACCAGTCATATCCTTTAGATGTGCTGCTAACTGCTGCATTTCTTTATATGGATACTCATAGATTACCTCATTGGTATTCTTGTTTATTACAGTTACGATTACTCGATCAATCTCTTCATTAATACTCAACTTTATCTCTTTATCAAAATATTGAAGTTGATTATTATACTTCTTTAATTCCTTAACTAACTGTTCAACATTAACACCTGTATCAGTATTAATTTCAGGCTCTTTGTTATCTGCAAAAATAACTATCTTTCGATTCTTTCCAGAAAGACTATCACTCATCTGCATTTTATTTCTGCTTTGTCCGATGAAATACTTTGATTCCTGAGGGTCAACGATTTGTATATCTTGCATACATCCCTCCTTTTCTAAAAAAAAATAAATAAAATATTTATTTTTTAGAATACAATTACCGAAATAATTGTGTAGTCAAATAAATAATCGGCATTTATCCCTTTTTTATTAAAAAAAAAGGGATAAACCGATCAAGCGGTTTAAAAAACTCCTTCCCGGGAGAAAGGGCACAAATTCACTACCTTAAATTTGTTGTTCTTAGCCTAATAATTGCATAACCTGGCTTGATTTTGCATTTGCCTGAGCAAGCATAGATGTACCAGCTTGAGAAAGAATGTTATCTCTTGTAAAGTTGACCATTTCAGCTGCCATATCAGTATCTCTGATAACTGATTCAGCTGCCTGAAGGTTTTCTGATGCAATAGAAACACCTTTTTGAGCCATTTCGAATCTATTCTGGTAAGCACCAAGATCCGCTCTTTGTTTATTAATATTTCTAAGAGCATCATCAAGTGTACCAATAGCTCTATTAGCACCTTCTGGAGTACTAATTGAGATTGTTTCTTTAGAACCCATATCAACAAGTTTTAAAGATTCTGCTGTCATTGTACCAATATAAAGTTGCTCTCTTTGATCCATGTTTGCACCAACGTGAAAAAACATTGATACAGAACCCGCACCTTTTTGAGGATCTGCAAATCTACCAGTAAGCATATTTTGACCATTGAACTGAGCGTGTGAAGCAATTCTATTTACTTCATCAACTAATTGACTAACTTCAACTTGAATTTGCATTCTATCTTCTGAAGTATAGATACCATTTGATGCCTGAACAGCAAGTTCTCTGATTCTATGAACGATATCAGTTGTTTCCTGAAGGTAACCTTCAGTAGTCTGTATAAAAGAAACACCATTTTGGATGTTTTTTTCAGCCTGATTAAGTCCTCTTATTTGACCTCTCATTTTTTCAGAAACTGCTAATCCTGAAGCATCATCCCCTGCTCTGTTAATTCTTTGACCAGAAGCAAGTTTTTCCATACTTTTAGATAAAGATGCCGATTTAAATTTAAGACTGTTGTTAGCATTAATAGATGACATATTGTGGTTTATAATCATAATTACCCTCCTTGAGTTTAGCTTTCTAAATCATTTAGAAAGGATTTTACAGGTTTTCTCCTGATAATCAGATAGTTTATAAGTAAGGTAATAATGACAAACCGCTTCGTGCCCTTTTTTATTATATATAAAATATATAATTTTAATGTATCGAATGAAAAATCAACTCAATTTCTTCCCAAAAATTAAGCATTATTTTCAAAACGACTAATGCCCTCCTAAAACAATAGGAAGGCACACAGCAACTCATTACGAAAATGATAATTTCAAAGATCATTTATCAGGGGAACCGGATAAATCCGGTTCCCGACTTATAATCAATTACTGAAGTAATTGCATTACTGCATTACCTTTTTGATTAGCTTGTGCTAACATTGAAGTCGCAGATTGAGAAAGAATATTATTCTTTGTAAAATCAACCATTTGACTTGCCATGTTTGTATCTCTGATTACTGATTCAGCAGCTTGTAAGTTTTCAGCACCAATAGAAAGACCTTGTGTAGCCATTTCAAGTCTGTTCTGGTAAGCACCAAGATCTGCTCTTTGTTTATTAAGAATTTTTAATGCATTATCAACAGTTCCAATTGCCATATTAGCACCATCAGGTGTTGATAAAGAAATAAACTCATTGTTTCCAACTTGTCTGATTCCAAGACCTTTTGAAGTCATAGTACCGATAAACACTTGTTCTCTTTGATCCATGTTAGCACCAATGTGAAACCACATAGAACCTGTAGCTGTTGAATTCATAGCTTCAGCATTTGCAAATCTACCGGTAAGAAGATTCATACCATTGAATTGTGCATGAGATGCAACTCTGTCTAATTCATCAACTAACTGACTTACTTCTACCTGAATATACATTCTGTCTTCAGCAGTATAAATACCATTTGAAGCCTGAACAGAAAGTTCTCTGATTCTTTGAAGAACATCTTGAGATTCCTGTAAGTAACCTTCAGCAGTTTGAATAAGAGAAATACCGTTTTGTGCATTTTTTTCGGCCTGAATAAGACCTCTGATTTGACTTCGCATTTTTTCAGATACAGCAAGACCAGACGCATCATCTGCAGCTCTGTTGATCTTCATACCTGAAGCAAGCTTTTCCATGTCTTTACCAGTTTTTACATTATTGAACTTGAGTTGACGATCTGCATTGATAGCAGAAATGTTGTGATTGATAATCATATTGTTTCCTCCGTGAAACTTTGATTACAGGGATCCTTCCCTGCTTTATTTTTAGCACCCCGATACGAGTGCCTCTTCCCGAACAAACTTACTCACTCTATATTATAACAACAAAATATAGAACGACACGAAAATCCTTTTTCGTATTAAGTTAAACAACAACAAATATTTTATACTAATAACAACAATAGCATAAAACCATAATCTCCTGTGTGAGAGGAAATCATTAACAACTTACATTACAAGTATCGGTCATGATTTCCCATAAACTTTACTGTAACTGTTAAATTATAATACATTTTTTAAAATATACAACTGTTTTTTAATAAAAATATTTTTCTTTCTTCCATTCTTTAGCAATTGCCACATCACAATTATTTTTTTGATAAGAAATCATAAAATCTATAGCATTTAACATATCCTTACATCCCATATTACCATGTCCTACAAAAACAGTACCATTTACACCTAATAAAGGTGCGGCTCCATAATATTTCGGTAAAAACTGATCGGTAAAATCAGAATTCATTTTTGGATCAGTAACTAATTTTTTTAATGGAGCAAACATCAATTTCTTAGTAATAGAATCTGAAACAGATTGTTTTATAAAATTTTTAAATTTAAAGGAGAAAAGCTTTTTTAATGACTCCGCAGTTTTAATAATTGTATTGCCGGTAAAACCATCACAAACAACAACATCAACTGAACCGTCAATTAAATTATACGGCTCAACATTACCAACAAAACCCTCAACAGCAGATAACAAAGAATAGGCTTTTTTCACAACACTATTCCCTTTTCCTGTCTCTGTACCAATACTTAACAAACCGATTTTAGGCACATCAACATTAAACAATATTTTATAAAAAACAGAACCAAGCAATCCATTCTGATACATATAATCTTCTCTAACCTCAGGATTAGCACCTACATCGAGAATAAAAGACTCACCCACGGACATTCTTGGAAAAAATGACCCGAGCGAAGGTCTTTTAAGCCCCGGAAAAAGACCAAGTCCGAATAAGGAAGCAGCAACTGTAGCACCCGTATTACCCGGAGAAAGAAAAGCGTCAATTGTCTTATTTTTAACTAAATTAACCCCGGTAACAACCGTTGAATTTTTCTTCCTTTTAATTGCTAATAAAGGAGATTCATCCATACCAATTACTTCTTGAGAATCGACTAAAATAATATTATTTATATTTGAAATTTTCGGAAAACATGATTTGATTTTATAGGTATTTCCAATAATAAAGAAAAAAACGGCAGGATACATGAGTGAAGATTGAAGAACGCCCTCAACTAACTCGTTAAAAGGGCGTTCACCAGACTCAACATCGATTCCTATTTTCAACCTTTCTTAACCTCAACAATAAGCTTCCCTTTGTAGTATCCGCAATGAATACAAACTCTATGTGGAAGAGTTAAACCACCACATTCAGGACACTTAGTCATTTGAGGAAGATCCATCTTCATATTAATGCTTCTATGCATTCTCTTTCTAGATTTCGATTTCTTTTTCTTAGGTACAGCCATCTTTAAATCCTCACTATAATGATATTCAGTAATATACACAAACCCCGGATAAACGGAATTTTTTAAACACACAAAAATCGGGAAAAAGCACAATTAAGGAAAACTTCTTGACGAATTAATACAATAACAGCTTAAAAACCCGACAGGAATACAACTATAGTTAAATATGATTTTTTTTAAAAAATGTCAAGCAAGGTATATTCAAAATTAAAAAGAAATTTTGAATATACCTACCACTAACGCCTGATAAGGCGTAAGCGATAGCAAATGTACCCATTTGCGATAGCAAAAAGTATATTCAAAATTAAAAAGAAATTTTGAATACACCTACCACTAACGCCTGATAAGGCGTAAGCGACAGTAAATGTACTCATTTGCGATAGCAAAAGGTATATTCAAAATTAAAAAGAAATTTTGAATATAGCTACCACTAACGCCTGACAAGGCGTAAGCGACAGCAAAATAAGGATACCTACAGTTTTATTATTGCAAAATCATACATAATATGTAATAATATTTGTGTTGGAGGCTGTATGCAATTAACACACGATATTGTTGATGGTTATTTTGATTTAATGAAAAATCTTGATAATCATACTAAAATAGAACTTATATCAAAACTTTCATCTTCTATACTTGAAAACGACAAAAAAAAAGAATCTTTGTTGTTAAGCTCCTTTGGACAATTTATTTCCGATTTATCAGCAGACGAACTATACAATGAAATAAGAAGTTCCAGGCATTTTAGAAACAAGAATATAATATTATGAAAAAATACTTGCTTGATACAAATATTTGCATTCATTTTATTAAAGGACAATACAATATTAGAGAACAAATTTTAAGTTCAGGAATCGAAAATTGTTTTATATCAGAAATTACTATTGCTGAATTGAAATATGGCATTGAAAAGAGTATGTCTGAATATAAAGAGAGAAATAAGACTGCTGTAAATAACTTTATCAACTCATTTTCGATTATTCCTATACTATCTTGCCTCGATGTATATGCAACAGAAAAAGTAAGATTAGAGAAATCAGGCTTAATAATTGATGACTTTGATTTATTGATAGGTGCAAGCGCAATAGCCAATGATATGATTTTAATAACCCGAAATATTACTCACCTGGAACGTTTAGAAAATATTTCTTTAGAAAACTGGATTGATTAAGAAAATAATACTATCTTTTTCATAATTTCATCCTTTTAATTTGAATGTTTTATCTTACTCAGTCTTAATAAAATCACCATACACCCAACCCATCAAACCATTCCCTGTTTTCACCTTATACCAGTAGTTCTCAGTCGCACCGACTTTCAGTTTTATATCTGTTGTATCAAGAACTTCAACAGCTTCGTCTTTTTTGAGCTGAGTAACCTTAACTGATGTTGTGCTTGGTCGAAGACGCACATTGACCTTGTCTGCGGTGGATGTACCCGGTGTGGTTTTGATGTAGCCCCAATATCGTGGAACCATTAATATGTTTGCCCCTTTATAATCCTTACTATTAGGATGGACATAAGCCAAGTAATACACATCTCCGGTAGGTGCTATTGACGAAAAAGCTTTCACTTTTGAATCCCTTGGTATATCATACATTGCAATACACCACCCATCACAGTCAAACACTGTTACCAGTTCCTTATCCGATCCACTTTGCCAATATAGATTCTGATCACTATCAGTACCTATAAAACGAAAATAATCGCTTCTCATTCGAACATTTGCGACATCATCATCAATCGCATGAGCCGGCTTTACCATCCCCTTGTGTTTCTCTTTCCAATACTCAATAAAGTGAATCTGATCTCTTGTCTGAATTCTACCGTTTAGTATAAGCCGGTCTTTTTCATCAATATATAACCCTTTATAATGCGGTTTGAACAATGCACGGGTTTGTTCAGAATTACGAAAGTTTTTTCGATTAACGACATTGTCTGTTGTGGGGTTCTTAACACTAAGTATTTTCATATCTCTAGTATAAAAGAAAACTATATCTTTATAGAAAATAAAATAATCATCATTAGGATAATACCTAAGCTCTTCTATATAACCGGCTTTTTCCATCGAATCAAAATTTAAGTCTATAATCAACTCATCTTGAAAGTTCAGTTTTAAAATACTAGCGCTTTCAACTCGTCTAGTGACCGTTGAATCATCATTGAATTCAAACCTCTCCGTACTACACAATAGATTCAAATTGATTATTGGTTTCATGGGTATAAGATCATTATTATATATGTTAAGCCGTTTATTTCCGTCATCTGATATATAGAATAAATAATTCTTATCTATTCCAAGACCTCGCGGGGTACCTTCAAACCTTAATCTCTCTAGTTTAAATCCCAATTCACCTTCATTTATTCCGAACTCAAGATGTTTTACTACATTCGGTTGTATATCAACAAGATCCTTAGCAAAGCTATTGATTGTAATACACAGTAAAAATACTATTAGTTTCTTCATAATTTCCTCCATTTTTCTTGTCTATAAATCATTAAGTCTTATTATTTGCCAATAATTAAAATTTTCGTCAATATTATAATTTTTGACCTATCCAATAAGTTGGCTCTTTATGAAGATTCATCACTGCAATTATATATAGAGACTCTTGCAAAAATTCGAAATGAAAAGAGTATTTTCGCAAGAAGCTAAATTAAAACGGTTTTTAAATTTTTTGAAAACTTATTCACCTTCTACCAGGTTGACCTCACCTGAAAGAATACTTTAAAGACGAAGTTAGGCAAGCGAGATCCATTTTTTTATCTTAACAATCACAGCAATTCTCACCTATTCCATACTTTTCCTTAATGTAATCTTCAATTGCACAGGCAGTTTTTTTAGAATAATGTACTGCTTCAACAACCGTCTTTGCTCCGGTTACAACATCACCCGATGCAAAAACACCATCCCTCGTTGTCCGGCCGCATTCATCGGTGATCAACAAACCATATTTCGATGTTGATATACCCTCTGTATTTGAAACGATATTTGATCGTGCATTTTGACTGGCAGCAATAATAACACTATCAGCTGCAAATAATTCTTCAGTATCGGGAATAACAGTAATTACCACTTCTCCATTATCTTTTGTTATTTTCTTTGTTTGAACAAAAATTACCCCTTGATCGGTAATTCTCAAAGGTGATTTATAAAATTCGAAAGCGACACCATCAATCTTTGCATAATCAATTTCATACTTTGTGGCACTAATATCTTCTTCCCCTCTTCTATATACAATGGTTACATCTGATGAGTTTTTTCTTAATGCAGTCCTTGCAACATCCATCGCAACATTACCTGCACCAATAATACATACTTTTTTACCAAGATTATATACATCGGGATTTTTTAAATAATTGATTGCAAAATGAACATGCCCCAGCGACTCGCCTTCAATCCGTAAAGGTTTTGGACTCCACACGCCTGTACCGATAAAAATTGATTTATAACCATCCCGGAATAAATCATCAAGAGTTAAAACCGGTCCGATTAATGTATTGGGTCTGATTTTCACGCCCATTTTAACAAGCATTGAACTCATTTTATCAATAGTATCCTTTGGCAAACGATAATCGGGAATTCCATACCGCAGAACCCCGCCTATTTTATCTTCAGATTCAAATACAGTAATATCAAAGCCTTTTAATGACAAAATAAATGCAACGGTAATCCCTGCCGGACCTGACCCGATAATTGCTACTTTTGCACCTTTCTTTTTATCAGGATTCATTTGTACTTTATCAAGATAGTATGTTGATATATAATTCTCAATTGAACTGATTTGAACCGGAGCTCCTTTTTTACCCAATACACAATGCCCTTCGCAAAAATTCTCATGCGGACAAATTAATGAGCATACTATTGAAAGCGGATTATTATTAAACAGCATTTCTCCCGAACCTTTTATGTCACCGTTAAGAAATAACGAAATCATTTCAGGAATAGACGTCCCTACCGGGCAACCTTCACGACATAAAGGTTTTTTACACAACAGACATCGTTTTGCTTCTTCAATTATATGCTTTCCCATAAAACGCTCCTTTTATTCACCTACACATTATTCAGAATAATATACTTCAAATCAGCCTTCTTTACCGGCGGAATATTTTTACCATTTATAGAAATTGATTCAATTACCATTTCATTAGTGACTATACAGAAATTGAGATTTTCTTTTTTATCGTTATGATAATCAATACTTATCTTTCCTGCTTTACATGAAAAATTTATTTCCTTACTTTTTGATTTGAAAGTTAAATCATTTTCATCAGGATACATCAAAATCATATTTTTCATCGGGATAATTGAATTCTTTTTTATTAATATATCGTATACTCTATAATTTCTACTAACTTTGGTTTTACCGCAAGCCACGATTTCTTTACGGAAATAACAAAAATATTCGCCTTCCGGAACGATAATGAAATCTCCCCATATTGATTTTTTCACAAATCCTGTATATAAAGAATCGCCTGTAAAAAAACCATTTGTATAGTTATTATGCAACAATTGTAATGAAAACAATCGATTTGTTTCAAGCAGGAAATCAATGTAAGGTGACACATTAAAACGGGTTTTCAGGATATCAAGAAACTCAATTCTAAAACTTCCTGTTAATAACTCATGCAGAAGTTTACTGTCAAATACATATCCCACAGCAAATAAAACAGACAAATAATACTGCAGATCTTTTCTGGTAGTTATTGATTTTGTATATTCCAAACTGATTTTTTTAAACCCTTTTAAAACATACAATCTGAGCTCAAGCATCAACTTTTTGTATGTATCAGAGGCTTTTATTATCAAACAATCATTTTCATTATACATTTCAGAACTGAAATCGGTTATAAAACCAATATTTTTTGCAGTGACAATCTTTTTTAACTTTGAAAGCACGTCTTTAAATCTACCTCCCGGTGTATCATAATCTAACAGAGTTCCTGAATTTTTAAGTAATGGTCTTTTTGTCTTATTTTGAATTGTAGCGGATAATTGATGTGAATACATAAGGTGTTTAAAACCAATTGTATGATACATCGTTAATTTTTCATTGAGCAAAGATTCACCTTCCAATCCGGCAATATCAATGAAATGCATATCATTAAGGGTAACTAAAGAACCGTCTCGATAACGAATCAAACCGGCATCCTTTTCTAAGGAAGGAAATGATGTTTTGACAACCGGAGTAACTCCTGCAATTTTAACGGGATATATAGAATCCTCAAGAGCAATAGTATTATCAATAGTTTCATTAATAATCGAAAATGACAAATCAGAATATCCATTCAAAAGCTCACGAATCTCAGTAAGCGAATTTACCTTTGAATAATTAACACCCAAACCATTCAACACAACAGACTGGTCAGCAGTATTGTAATTTACTTCATTGAATGGTTTATAACAGATATCGAGAAAATCACCGGTATTTTCACAGACGATTTCGGAATCAGTATAACCTTTGATAGTAAAAAACCCTCGAGCGCCTGACTTTATTATAATATATCCGGCAGTAAACTGAACTGCTGCACTATTAATATCACGGCCATTTCCTGTATATAAAACATCAGAAAATAGTGATGAAAAAGTAAAAATCGTATTATTTCCTGTTCTTTTGACGGTGAAATATTCTGTTTCATTATAATTATACAGTGATTTTTCTTCAAGGTACTCTATATTTTCAAAATTCACAATTTCCGCCTTTTAGCTATTAATATCCGATATATGTTTTAAACCTTTTATAGATAACCCGTCATCTACAATATCAAAAAGCCCGTCTTTCTGAAAAATCGAAGAATATCCGCCTGTTGCAATTTTCAAACAATTGTCAAACTGAAGTTCTGCTATGAGTTTTTTCATTATTCCCTGTAATGCATAAAAATTAGAGAAGTAAATACCTGATTCTATCGCACCAATTGTATTATCTGACAGCACTTTATCCTTATAGCTGATACTTACCGCAGGAAGTTTGGCTGCTTTATCAAATAACGCCTGTGAAGCAGTGAGAACACCGGGTATTATCACACCGCCTAAATAATCACCATCGGCATTTAAACCGCACACTGTTGTCGCGGTACCCATATCGACAATCACAGCATTTTTTTTATATTCATGATACACCAATGAGGCATTTACAAGTCTGTCACTTCCGACTTCCGCAGGGTTTTTGTATTTATTTTTAATTCCAAGATGTATATCGGAGGAAACTTTTACAATTGTGCCGGAAAAATAGGTAGTAAATAATGACTCGATTTTATTATTCAATTGTGGAACAACTGATGAATAAACAAGGCGATTGATATCTTTTCTTGTAAATCCGTTTACCTCAAGAAATCTCAATGCAAAAAAACCAAGTTCATCCGAGGTGATATTGATTTTTGTAAAATAGCGTGCGCTTGAGAGAATTGTAAAATCACCCTTCTGATTATGAAATAAACCAAATTCAATATTTGTATTTCCGACATCCAAAACAAGTATCATATTGTGCACTCCAATTTTTTTTGATAATAGTAAATTCTTTAAAAAAAATAAACTGTTATTTCATCCATTTACAAAAAAAGCAACCGGCGGAAAAGTTTTTTCTGATTTTTTTGGATTTTTTATTGACAAGAAGAACGATTTAGTATATAAGTTTTTTCATACCGCCCCTGTAGCTCAGTCGGTAGAGCAGAGGACTGAAAATCCTCGTGTCACTGGTTCGATTCCGGTCGGGGGCAGAAAAACCACTTTGAAAAAAGTGGTTTTTTTTATTTGAACAAGCATGATGATCTTTTTTAATTTTTCTTAAAATAATTTAGTACAGAAGCTATTGCACCAATTTATTCTTCCTACATACTTAACTTACTTTTGAGTTTATTTAATAGGCTATCAGTATCAACAGTATCTTCATTAATACTAATATACAATTCAATATATTTCACACAATAGAAAATATTGAGAACATTTATTCAAAAAAGCAAGAATTAATAATAGAAGAAATGTCCTAAAAATATCGTGTCTCAACGACCAATACGTGATCATTCAATTGAGGATGTTATTTAAATTTTTTATTTATATGTATTGATTTTATACCGGTAATCGTCTAAAATACATTTCTATGCTTTTGCTAAAAAGCAGGAATCTATTATTTTTATATTTTATAAGGGGCTAAAATGATTACAAAAAAAATTTCTTTTATGGTATTTCTTTTATTTTCCAGTTTAATTTTATTTGCAACTATAAAAACAGATATTGATAATATTGAAAATAAAACTATTTATAAACCAGCTAATAAATTAAAAACACATTTATATATTGTTTCATATAATGATAAATCAAAAAATCATGAGATATATTTTCATGTTAAATTAACAACTATTACAGGCTTTTTTAATTTTAATGAACTTATTATAGCTTCTAATGAAGGAAATACGTTAAAAATTGATGCAACTAAAGTACCTCATTCTAATACTGAACTTCAAGGAAGAGACTCCTCAATGTATTCTGAGACTGCAAAAATACCACTTTCCAATGAAGAGATACAAGAGCTTGAAAAACTACTATCCAGCTCGAAATCTTTTACAATAAGATACAAAAATGTGCATTAACCCCCTAAAGTCAAGACTTTTTTTATAAAAAAATCCGGACATTATGCTATATTTTCTTCTTTAAAATCAGCTGGATTTTCATATT
>MIAY01000032.1 GCA_001829315.1 Spirochaetes bacterium GWE1_32_154
AGACATTTTTTTTATTCAGTTATTGCATATTTTTTTAGACATATTAACAATGAGCAGATTTTTATTGGAGTTACATAGTAAATCGAATTTCGGGTTAGAAATAAAAAGAGAAGCCTGTTAGTTTTTACACTAACAGCTTCTCTTCCATGACGAAGGTATTTATTGTACAATAAATATTTTTGGTTCTAAAGCACTAAGATTTATTGTATACTTTCCTGAAGCGGGATTTATTGTAGTATTACTAATAGCTTCCAACATACTGGTTCCACCAATATCACTTTGATTTAACTCAATTGTAATATTTCCTGTTCCAAGATTTAAACAATAAACTGTTTTATTTCCTGTTTCAGCATCGTATTTTAAATCAGCATATTTATCACCGGATGCTATTAGATTTGTTCGTGTTCCTTCTTGCCATAAAGAACTATTTTCAGCTCTGATTTGCATCAATTTTTTGTAAAAATTAACTAAATCCTGTTCTTCTGCACTAAATCCTGAAATTTTACCATTTGTTCTACTAACGTGCATACTTTTCAAATCACTATTACCTGTTTTTTGACCCCACTCTTCTCCATAATACAGTGTTACAGGACCTGAATATGAAGCTAAAATACTATATGCAGCTTTATGTCGTAAACCGTAATTATTGTTATGAGCTGTTGAAAAATTAATCAAATCACCAAATCGTGCAAGATCATGATTTCCAATCATAAGATTAGGGTGAGCCCAATCAGGGTATACTGAATGAGTATCATATCCGGTTTTAATATTTTCTGCTCTACCGGTCGTTACTTCTTTCCCCCACTCTTCTTTGGCAAGAGATTGTACTAATGTATATCGTAAAGGAAAGTCAAACGCAGAATGGACGCCTTCTTCAGTTGTTCCATAAGTATTCGTTTTTATACCTTCCTGATCTTCCCAGTCTTCTCCGACCATATATCCGAGAGTACCCCATTTTTTACCACCTACAGTAGGATTTGATGAGTCATTTTTATTTTCATTTACAGCTTTTTCAATTTCAATTCTTATATCATCCCAGAAAAATTTACCGGCTCCCTGTCCTGCATGCCCTGCATTACCTGGTCCTAACTGATATGATTGATCAAATCTCCAGCCGTCAATTTTATAGTTTTTAATCCAGTAATACACCACATCTTTATAAAATTGTAATGAATCACCACCATCACTATAATTAACAGGATTTGAAGTACTTGGTTTTTTACCACTCAATGGAGATGCAGCAATATTACTACCATCATTGTGCCCCAAAACACCGTCAAGAATAACATATATGCCCTTTTCATGTGCTTTTGTTACTAACTCAGCAAATAATTCATTTGTTCCAAATTTAGGATCAACATTAAAATAGTTGTTAGCAAAATATCCATTATGTGCTTGCTGACCGGAATATGTTTCAAAAATCGGGGTCATCCATAATGCATTCATACCAAGATCTTTTATATAGTCAAGAGAATTAATTACCCCCTGCAAATCTCCTCCAGCCATTGAAGGTGAATTCCATTGCCAATCATACCCTTTACTTGAATCACCATCCTGGAATGAACATACCATTACTTGAAAAATTCGCAGATTATCAATATCATCTGTATTTGTAATAATAATAGTATCATCTCTTTCGTATGTATAACTTAAATCGGTAGTGCCTGCTTCATTTGTTGCTGATACGACAAGTGAACCTGTTGTTTTATCTGATAGAAAATCTTTGAGTAAAACTGATGTTACAGTAGTATTTAACGTAATATTTGTAGAATTAAATGATGCTGTTTTTGAAGAAACAGGATAACCGTTGTCATTAATGGTTATTGTAATCTCAACTTCACCTTTATATTTACCACCTGATGGAGTTATTATTATTGATGGTTTTACAGGACCTTCAGGGTTGGTTGTTGTTAATCCGGTTTCTGCAGTGTACCAGTATTCTCCTACAGCAGGAGCTTCAAGATCGATTGTTTTACCATCCCATGAATCAGCAGGTGTAAATATCATTTTCATTGTATTTACAGTGAATGACATGGTACTCCAACCATTTGATGTTGCAGTCATTTGATGTCTTTTTGTATTTAACGATGTATCAGTTGTATTCCAAATATACACCCAGTTAAAATTTTTCGCATTGAGTATTATTTTATCCTGTATTTCTTGTTTTATAATAGTATATGTTTTTTCAGTAATAATTGAAAATAAATCATCGACATATGCAATTGCTTTTAATATATATGTTTTTTCTTCAGTTAATGTAAATGGTACAGTATATTTTGTACTTAATTTTGTTGGTGTTGAATTATCAAGTGTATAATAAATAACGCTACCATTTGTTAATGGAGTTAATGATACAAGAATATCATTTTCATATGTATTACTTTCCGGTGTTACTAAAGGTGGTTGAATTATCTGAGTCGGTTTATCAATAATGTACGATTTCTCTACCACATCAGAAAATATACTACCATTATAAGCTATAGTTTTTAAAGTATATGTTTTTTCTTCAGTTAATGTAAATGGCGCAATATATTTTGTACTTAATTTTGTTGGTGCTGAATTATCAAGTGTATAATAAATAACACTATTTTCAGTTACAGGTGTAATGGTTACGGTTATATCTTTATCATAGGTTCCACTTTCAAGAGATACTAACGGTGCTTTTACAGGTATTATTGATTTATCAATAATATACGATTTTTCTACCATTGAAGAAAAAATATCATCAATACTTGCAATTACTTTTAAAGTATATTTCTTTTCTTCTGTTAATATAAATGGTTCAGTGTATTTTGTGCTTAATTTTGTTGGAATTGAATTATCAAGTGTATAATAAATAACACTGTTTTCAGTTACAGGTGTTATAGTTACTGTAATGTCTTTATCATACGTTCCGATTGATGGTGAAATTTCCGGTGGTAAAACTGTAACAATTGATTTATCAATAGTAAATGATTTTTCTACTATTGAAGAATAAATAACATCAATATATGCAATTACTTTTAAAGTATATGTTTTTTCTTCAGTTAACATAAACGGTTCGATGTATTTTGTACTAAATTTTGTTGGTGTTGAATTATCAAGTGTATAGTATATGACACTATTAGCAGTTACCGGTATTAGTGTAACTTGAATTTCTTTTTCATACATTCCACTTTCCGGTGTTACTAAAGGGACTTCAACCGTCGTTATTGCTATATTCTCGATAGTAAATTTTTTTGAAACAACAGAAGAAGGTGATTTTCCGGGAGTAATTGCTATTGCTTTTATTTCATATTCCCCTTCAGTATCTAAAATGATTTCTTTTGTATAAATTTCAGATAATTCGGTGGGATCCTGAGAATTTATTGAATAATAGATTTTTGAATCACTTTCAATAGTGTTAATTAATACAGATAATTTGTTACTATACACACCTTCTGAAGTAATTATTGATGGTGTTGGAGTAATATAATCATCAACTATATACTTTTTAGAAGAAATAAACGATGAAGCCATATTAGATTTATATGCTATAGCTTGAATCGTTACACTTTCAGTTAATGTAATTGGACCGGTATATTCCAGTGATGTATTATCCGGTGTAGTATCATTAATAGTATAAAATACTGAAGTATCATCAGTTTTAGTGGATAAATAAAGTTTAGTATTAGTTTCAACTATTTCACTATCAATTGAAAAAACAACCGGAAGCACTTTTTTTTCAGTTAATTCTGTTAAAATTATCGGATTTACTTTACCGTTAACCAGTTCAATGTTTTGACTATATTGATAATATATCTCACCATTTATATCTTTAAAAAGTATGCTTAACTGACATGTTCCTGAAAGAGGACTCTTTAGCACAATATTTGTATTTACATTAAAATTTGTTATTTTTTCATCAATCATTGTATTTGAATTAAAATTCCCCTGTATTGAGATCTCTTTTACTATTGTGTTTAAATCTGATGGTAAAGTAATCAGCATCGAGGTTGCAGGAGTATTAGTTATTGTAAAATTAATAAGTACCAATGAAGTTGCTTTATCAATAACTTTGGTTATTGTTTTTGATCCGACTATAATATCATTTTCATCTATAATAGAGGCAGTAAAATCATATGTATCATACGGTAATGAAAAAGAAAGTATGCTTTCAACTTCCTGTTTAGAATAATACTCATTTGATAAACTTTTAATATCAACTTTATATTGTTGTATTTTCATATTGTCCGGTACGTCAATTAGTACCTTGACATCGGACTTTTGAACATCAGGAACAACAACAACTGCTGTTGTTTGATCAGGATTTGTACATGACATTAGAAATAATAATGCAAATATGAATACCACTGTTTTTTTTAATATTTTCATAAATGGCTCCTTTGTTAAAATACAGCAATTTTCGTACCAAAAAAACAATGATGATTTAAATCAAATGAATGAATTAATAATAGTTTATAGAGCATCTTGCAAAAATACTCTTTTTATCTCGAATTTTTGCAAGATGCTACCTCAAATGCAATTTTATTGCGTAACGGCTCATGCAAAAATCAAGTACTCTTGATTTTTGCATGAGCCTCTATAGACTCTTTAGTATGTAAAAATAAAAAATTAAACTCTTAAAAACAGACTTTATTCTATTTAAAAGAATAGACATAAGATTCTTGTAAGTTAAATATGATGACTGAGGCTTCAGTAAGAGACTCTACTTATAAATATTTTGGAATTTGAATAATAAATTCGATGCCGTTTCCAGCTTCACTTTTACAATCTATAGATCCGTTTAATGTTCTTGTAATAAGGTTATACACTATATTCATTCCTAATCCGGTTCCACCGGAAGATCTTTTTGTTGTAAAAAAAGGATCAAATATTTTAGTCAAATGATCTGCAATTATACCAACACCATTATCTTTATATGTGATATTAATAATATCATTATCGAGTTGAACGTTAATATCAATTACTCCAGCCTCCACACCATCAAAACCATGAATCAAAGAATTAAAAATTAAATTGGTAAATATTTGTGAGTAAGCACCGGGGAAGCTGTCAATTTCTAAATTAGAAGGGCAATCAATGTGAATAATATGTTTTGTATGTTTTAATTTGGGGTGAAGACTTTCAAGAATATCGTTAAAATATTCAAGAAGATTAAATAATCTTCTTTCACCGCTTGTTTGATCAACTGCCAGTTTTTTAAAACTATTCACCCTCTCGGCAGCTCGTGATAAATTTTTCAGTATTATTTTTGTTGATTCAACGGTTGTATTTAAAAATTTATCTAAATCACTTTTCTTTAAATCAATAGAATTATATAATTCTAAATAATCAGTAACTGTATCTGATAAAAAAGAAGTTGCTGTTACAGCCACCCCTAAGGGGGTATTAATTTCATGAGCGACACCGGAAACTAAAACGCCTAAAGAAGCTAATTTTTCAGATTGAATTAACTTACTTTTAGTTTTCTGTAAATTATCAAGAGAATTTTCAAGCTCAATCGTTCTTTCTTTAACACGATTTTCAAGATCCTCATTCAATTTTTTTAACGCTTGTTCTGCTTTATTACGATAAATGATCTCATTGTTTAATAAAATATTTGAATCATTTAATGCTTTTGTTCGTAATTCAACTATTTTTTCCAAATTACTTTTATAATTATTATTCTCAATAATAAGCTGTCTTTTTTCTAAAGCTTTTTTTATTGAGTATTCTACAATAGCCATATCTTCAATAGGTTTTGTTAAATAATCCCAGGCTCCAAGTCGTAGAGCATCAATTACATCCTGAATAAGACCGGTTCCTGAAATAACAATAATAGGAACCTCGGTATTAAATGTTCTGATAGATGATATAAATTGAAAACCATCCATATTTGGCATTCGTAAATCTACAAGAACAAGATCAGGATTAAAAAGTCTGAATTTATGAATTCCCTCAACACCATCACAAGCCTGCATAACTGTGTAGCCGAAATCTTCAAGATAATCATAAAGATTTTGTCGTATCATATCTTCATCATCTATACATAAAATTTTTACTGATTCAGATTCCATATATACTCCGATTCGATGTAAATTTTATCAGGAATGCAAAAGTTCATGTATTTTATTTACCAGTAATGACATATCACTAACGGGTTTTATATAAACCTGATTTGGATCAATACCAATTTTTATTAATTCATCAATAAGATTGTAATTTGAGGAACCGGTATGAATAATATATTTCAGACAAGGATCTATAGAATGAGATTTTAATATAAATGTATTTCCATCAATTCCCGGCAGTCTCATGTCAACAATAGCAAGATGATATGTTTCATTAATTAAATGTGTTAACGCAGTTTCTGCATCAATAAAACTTTTCACAAAAAAACCTTCATCTTCAAGGTAATCATTCAGGTTCTCTCTAACCATAGTATCATCATCAAGAACTAATATTTTTATATTACTATTGTTAATCATATCAAACCTCATTTATATTATAATGCAAATAAAAAAAATATGATTACTAATTTTAATTTATTTTTTGATTAGTAATACCATTATTTAAATAAATTATTATTGAGGCTTTTGCAAAAATCAAGAGTACTTAATGAAAAAAGGATACTTTTTTTATGCTTCCGCCATAGGCGATTTAGTCGCATTAAAGTTTAAAAAGATTCTTCAATAAGTGAATATATATTAACAAAATTAGTGAAGTAATCATCAATTTTTTCAATTCCTACTATCACATTAGGATACATCGGTATTTTAATATCATTTAAATTAGTTAAAACTTTTGAATAATTATTATCGGTGACATTGAGAGATTTAAAAAACATATTCATAATTTTAATTGATTCATATATTTCAAATTTAATTTTATAGGTATCTTCATTAATATCTGCGATAATATTATACAATATTGATTTAAAATTCGGTTCTGATGAAATCTTTACAAGTGTGTTATTAATTTTCTTTCGTAATGGGTTATCTTCTTTATATTGCATATCAAAAAGATTTATTTTATCTGATGCACTTTTCAAAGAATAATAAGCTGCTGAAAAATTTGATTTTACGATGTCTTTTGCAAAAATACCATCTATCAGGAATTTATTAACAACAGGTAAAATTGAATTTGAATATATTGTTGAAATAAACTTATATAATATATTTAATATATAATAATCTTTTACTTTTAAACCTGAATATTTTTCTAATTTATCCATTAAATCTTTATCAAAAAAACTTAATGAATCAAATTTATATTCACCAAATAATTCATTAACCAGAAATTTAATATTTCTTTCTTTTATCTCAATATATTTTGAATCCCATAATTTATCAATAAATGTTCTCTTATATGCTTTATACATTTCAACAATATTCATTTTAAGCTGATATGGCTTAGTAATTTTTAAAATATTTCCGGTAAGATATTTTATCAGATTTTCATAAGGTAAATACGTCCTTAAATCATTAATCATATTGATAATTTTTATTAAACTATTTTTAACAGCATCAATTTTTGCTTCAAAATCAGTATCACTGGCAAAATATATTTTTAAATAATTTAAAAATATAGAAATTATTTTTAAATTAAGTACATCTAAATCAACAGATATAATTAAACGATACATTCTTTCTAAATAATCAATTATTTCCTTATTTAAATATAAATCCTCACCACTTGAAAAAGGTTGGTTGAAATTTTTATAATTAAATGAATTTGTAAAATAGGTAAAGTCATAATCAATAAGTTTAAACACTAAATCAAGTTTTAACATTTCTTTATTGATATCATAATATTTAGAACTTGTTATTTTACCGAATAATGATTTTATTCTTTTTTCCTTTTCATTAAGATAGTTATTCTTTTCTAAATAGTTTGGTTTATTGTCTAAATTATCCGGTGACAAATTATCTAATTCTGCTGTTAAGTCCGATAAGTTTTCATTTTCAATAACAAAAACAAGAAATTCATAATAATTAACTTTATTTTCAAAGAAATCATTGAGATTAGTTTTAATCGTATTAATTTCAGCCATAAGCGGAATTATTTTTTCTAATGAAATCGGCTTTAGTTTATTTTCATTTATATTAATATATTTTGAATATCTGAATTCAATATCTTTTTTTAAATAATTGAGTTCTTTATTAATAATTACTTCTTGAGGTGATATACCATTAAAGAAACCAATTATATAAGTAATAATTTTCCGTAGTATCCCATAATTCAAAAATTCCTTATTAGCATATTTCATTACTTTATCATTTACATTACTATCATCAATATATTTATTATTATCTTTAGAATTATCATTTGTATTATCAACTGAATAAGTAAGTAATTTATTTAACAAGTTAGTCTTTTCATACTCTGTTAAATCTTTTACTAACCCATGAAATGTTCCAAATGTTTTATTTTCAGATGTCGTATCTTTATCGGGCATTGTATTATCCATATTGTACTTAATTAATATACTATTATTAATAATAGTATTAATACTATCGGAAATGTGAAGTTATCACTGTAATTGTTTATTATTTTTTTTTATATGAATCAATTTTTTTAAAATATAAAAAATAATGATAATAAAAAGAATAAGTGATATTATTCCAAAAATTTTTGTAACACCTGCATTTAATAAATTCCCCTGAAATAATAATTGTCCTAAATACACATTTAATAAAGTGATTGGAATAATCCCTATTGCTGTTCCAATAATATAGATTGAAAATTTAACAGATGTTAAGCCATATACAAAGTTCTGAATATTATATGGTATAACAAAAAAAAGTCGAGTCAAAATAATTGTACTAAAATGTCTTTTTTCCAGATGCTCTTCCAGTTGTTTAGTTATTTCTTTTTTGCCGAATTTTCGTACAAAAAGTTCTCTAAACAAATATCGACTTAATAAAAAAGAAAAAATTATACCTGACAACATTCCTGCCCAAGCGATAATAAAACCAAATGAGACACCGTAAAGATAACCTAATAAAATAGAAAAATACATGGTGGGAAAACCAAAAATATTAAAAAATAAATACAAAATAAGTATAAACATAACAGGGATAATTAGTCCAAAGTTGGTTATTAAATATGTTCTTACGAATGAAATTGTATCTGAATTTAAATAGGTATATGCTTTTGTATAATAAAACAAAAAGGTAAAAAGAATAAACAGAAGTAAAAACATAATTCTCATAATTTTTTGAGTCATAAACACCTTTTACAGCAGATATAAATTATTTTTATGAATGACTTCTTCATAGTAATCAGATATAATCAACTGTATATCTTTAGATTTTTTCCCTTTGATTAATTCTAATTCCTCTGATGAGTAATTAGATAACCCCTGTGCTATTTTTTTTGTCTCATGAAAAATACTAATTAATGCACCACGAAGAAAAGCCCCTTGAACAGATGTTATTCCGGATGCTAACAAAGAAGCACCATTGTTTAATAATGCAGAATGTGCTCCGTCATCTATTGAAATGGAAGCATTTTCCCCGGGGGCAAAAGCTATCCATTTCTTTCTTGCACTAATTTTCTCACCTGATTGTATATATGTACCTCTTTCTGTTCCTGAAACGACTTTTTTTACAGACACCATAAATCCATTACCTATGAAAACCTGGATGCCTGATTTAGCTGCTTTTGATGCAGAGATTAATTTTTTTTTCATGCCACCGGTTGTAAATAGCGATGTCGAATCAGATGCTAATGATATTACTCCGTCATCAATAGATTCAACGTGTTCTATTAGCTGAGCTTTCGGTGTTTTTTTCGGATCTGCATTATACAATCCGTCAACATCAGTTAAAATTATAAGCATATCAAAATCAAGCATTATTGAAATAAGTGATGATAAATGGTCATTATCCCCTAATTTAAGTTCTTCAATATTTATAGTATCATTTTCATTGATAACGGGAACTGCAGAATTTGAAAGTAGTGTTTTAATTGTATTTCTAAGATTTAAATAACGACTTCTAATATTAAAATCATCAGTTGATAATAATATTTCCCCGGGAATTATCGAATATTTCTCAAATGTTTTTTGAAAACGAGTCATTAATGCTATTTGACCTATTGATGCACAGGTTTGTAATAAAGGAACAGTGTCCGGTCTTTTGACTAATTTTAATGCTTTCATGCCGTACATAACAGCACCTGAAGTAACAATAACAACGGAATGTCCTTCAGCTTTAAGCTTTTCAATGTCACATGCAATTGTATCAAGAACATCAATACTATTATCAGGATTAATAAGGTTTGAGCTGATTTTAACAACAATATTCATCGGTTTAATGCTCCTTCTATGGAATCAGGTTGAAAATATACCCAGAGAAACAATTAAACCTATTATAACTCCAACAAAGCATTCAAGGGGTGTATGACCCTTTATTTCTTTAATTTTAGGTATTTTATCAGCGCTATCAGGATTTGAGGAGAGTATTTGATTAATAACTTGGGCTTGTTTTCCGGCTGATAACCTTACTCCGGTTGCATCTCTTATTACTATAAAAACAAATATAAATGAAAATGCAAATAATGCAGAGCCAAACCCTTCTTTTAGACCGACTCCGACTGCAATAGCAGTGACCGTCGCAGAATGACTTGAAGGCATACCGCCTGTACCAAATAAAGCCCGAAAAACAAAATCTTTTGTTTTCAATTTACTTTTTTTTGAAATTTCAATAATTATTTTAATAAATTGAGCTATAAACCAGCTCATAACAGCACTTGTTAAAAAGGGATTTGTTATTATTTCTTTTATAGCAACCAATTGTATCTCCATAATAAACTCATCAAATATGTATTAATAGAACTTCTATAAATTAATATTTTTTAGAATATTTTGCAACTCATTTTTATCTATTAATTGTAATGGTCGTTCCTGAGCATATAAAATTGCCTGACTTGAAAATGATGATGCCGTTATAACAATTGCTTTAAAAAGTTCTTTTGCTTTCAGTATTTCAATAACTTCTCTAATATTTCTTTCTTCTACAGGTGCACCTTTTCTATATATTCTAAGAAGTTTCGGTTTTTTTTTCATGTTACTCCACCCGCCCGTACTGATATCAGTAACAATCATTTCGATACCTTCATTACCGCTAAGTGGTGATAACTCCTCAACATATAATTTATAATGTAAAGCAATACCTTTACAGATTAAAATAAAATCTTCTGACGTTGCAGTCATGAAATCTTTCATTTTATCATCCATTCTTAAATCCTGATATGAAGCTAACTTCTCACCAACATTCTTAAAATCGGGTTTCGCAGCATAAATTATTTCCCATTGCTTTACAGCTTCGGTTATATTTCGTAATGACTCATGACTTGAAGCTAATAAATATCGTATATTTAATATTAATGATTTACTTTCACCTTCCGAATTTCGAATGGCTCTTTCAAATTCAATAGCCGCATCTTCAAATTTATTTGTTAACATATAAATCATCCCTCTTTCACCAAGGGTTCGAACTTTATATTCTTTATCTTTTTGAGCTTTTTCAAAAAATGACAGTGCTTTTTTATAATCATTCTGATTTTTGTAAATCATTCCCAGATAAAAAAATGCTTTGTAATTCTCAGGTTCAACTTTTATTAATGATTGTAGAATTTTTTCAGATTCAGGATATTTTTTAAAATCATACAATAAAACAGAAAGGTTAAGCATTACTGCAGGATTATTTTTTTTTGAAGCTAATGATTTATTATAATATCCTACAGCCTGTTGTTTATTTCCTTTTAATTCGAACAATTCTCCCATTCTCTGGTTTAAATAATAATCATCAGGATTTTTATTTATTAAAAGTGCATATTCCTTCATTGCCTCTTCGATTTTTCCAAATTTAATATATAACTCAGCCAGACGATCGCGCAAATCATATTCATTTATATTTTGAGTAAACACTCCAATTCGATCAGCTGCTTTATATTCAATTAAGGCAAGCTCCGGTTTTTCATCATTGTCATACGCAAGACCCAGATAATAATGTGCCTCAAAATTACCGGAATGTTTATTTAAAATTTCTTTTGCAACTTTAATCGCTTGTTTGTAATTACCTACCTTAATCAAATTATGCAATAATCCGGTTCTGTTAGGCGAAACAACTTTTTTTAATAAAAAAATTAAAAAAATCATAACCATTCCGGAAATTGTGACTACAAGAAAAATATTGATTAATAAAGCAGGTGTTGACATAATACAACCTTTCTAAAATTAAATAAATTAATATTGAGCTTCTGGCAAAAATACTCTTTATTTTTGCCAGAAGCTCACTCTACTAATATTTTATCGGTTTAATAATATAATATATAAAATTGATTTTTTCTATTTTTTCATATATAACATAAGTAATTGATAAGTGACAATTATAAATTGTAATAATTATAGGGGGGACTATGAAAAAATGTATTATTATTTTTTATTTTTTAACAACAATTTCTTTCATACACGGTGATGAATTACAAAATATTATTGATACGTATATCAGGTATAACAAATGGTCAGAGTCAGTTGAAAAACTTGATGAATTATTAAAAACATATCCGGATAATCCTGAAATAAGTTCATTACTTTCTATTGTATATATAGAACTGAAATTATATGACAAGGCAATTATTACTTTACGTAAAGCAATAAATTCTGCAAAAAACGATGAAAAAAGAGGGGAATATTATTATAATCTCGGAAATATATATTACTTACAAAGTAACTTTTCAATAGCATTGGATATGTTTATGAAATCTATTGAATTTAATCCGTTATTAGCCGGGTCATACTATTTTACAGGACTTATACATTTTGAAAAAAATGATACAGACAGTGCAATTTCCTCATGGAGAAAATATATTGAATATTCAAATAATACTGATAAAAAGAATAAATTAAATAATATTATCAGATTAATTGAAAAAAGTGCACTGGATGCGAAACAAAAAAAAGAAGATGAAGAAAGAAGACGAAATGATCTTCTTGATTTCTTAAAAAATCAATTAGATTCTAAAAGCGACCAGGCGACCAGTCTTCAGGAATATAAGATTAATAAAGAAAATGAATTAGAAGAAGAATTTGAATTGATCGATTAAAGGAGATGTTATGAACAAAAAATTACTGATTGGGTCCGGAATTACTATTCTTGCAATTCTTATTGTACTTTTATTTTTTGTATTCAATGGGAGTAATAATTCTGCTGAAAAAAATGAAAAAGAAAAACAAAGAGAAAATATTATAAAAATAATTAAACGATACTATGAAAAAGGTGAATATGAAAGAGCTTTAAATCAAATTGAAGAATTATTAAAAATTAATATTGATGATCTTGAAGCATTAGAACTTCAGGATTTAGTCATTAATGCCAAAAATGCCAAAGAAGACAGTAAAGAAAAAGAACAATTAGAGCGTGAACGCCGTGAAAAAGATAGATTACTAAGCTCTGTAAATACTGCTATTGAAAGAAAAGAAGAAAAACCTGTTATAATCAGACGAGAATCAACAAATATGGATGAAAATTCTGAAAAACAAGACAGTAAAGAATTAGAAAAACAAAAAAAAATTAACCAATTAATAAATGAAGGAATTAATGATTATAATAATCAGAATTTTGTGAGAGCTAAAGATAATTTCATGAAAGCATTGGATATTTCTCCTGATAATGCCGATGCAAATGCGGCACTGGCTGCAACATTATTTGATGAAAATCCTGATGATAATAAAAATATTGAAGAAGCAGTTTCACGAGCACAAAAAGCATTAAAAAAAGATGAAAACTCTGAACTTGCACGACTAACTCTTGCAAAAATATACGCAAAAAGAGGAATGCGAGATCAGGCTATCGAGGAATATAACAAAGTTGTCAAAATTAACCCTAATAATTACGAAGCATTATATAGTCTTGGAAGATTGTACTTTATGAACAAAGAGTATTCAAAAGCTGAGAATAATTTTAAATCATCAATTGCTATAAAAAAAGATTTTGTTAACGGATATTTCTTTTTAGGACTAACTCAGTATAAACTGAATAATAAATCGGGTTCAATTAATTCATATCAGACTGCAATTAAACTTGATCCTGCTTTTTTCGAAGCGTATGTTAATCTTGGTGAAATCTATCGATTAGATAAAGATCATACCAATGCAATAACCTACTACAAACAGGCAGCAGCAATTAATAATAAATATAATATTCATGAGAAAATTGGCGAATCCTATGAAGCTCAAAAAAAACTATCAGAAGCATTTGACAGTTTTTCAATGGCAATATCACTCAATCCGCTATCAAGTGATCAGGATAAAAAAAGTGCAATTAATTGTTATGTAAGCATTGCAAATATTAAAAATCTCCAAGGTCAATTTAATGATGCAATTAACTATGTTAAAAAAGGACTTGAAATAGATTCAAAAAACTCTAATTTAAATTTTATGGGAGGTTTTTCTTCAGAAAAATTAAATAACAATAGTGAATCAGAAAACTATTATCTTACTGCAATTCAATCTAATCCGGGGTATACACAAGCATATGTTAATTTATCTTCAATTTATAATACAACGGGTCGATATGAAGAATCAATTTCTCTTTTAACAAGAGGAATTGATTCTGACAATACAAATTATATGTTATTTAATAATATTGGTGATGCATATCAAAAATTGTCAAAATTTGATGATGCCATTGAAAATTATAAAAAATCTATTTCAATTAATAGTCAGGAGTCTTCAATTTTTTATAATCTCGGCCTTTGTTATAAATCAACTACAAATTATGATAATGCAATTATCATATTTAAAAAAGCAATTGAAATAAATAAAAAATTTGTTGATGCTTATTATGAACTTGGTGAAACACTGTTTATGAAACAATCTTTTGATGAAGCTAAGATAATATTTGAAGCTCTTCTTAAAATAAAACCTGATTATGCCAGGAAAGACAAAATAGATTCAATGATTTCGGTTACAGCACAATAAGAGCATGAGCTTCGACTATCTCAAAATAGTTACTCGCAAAGGATTGATAACCCTTCCGTGTTGTCGTACTTCAAAATGAACATGAGTACCGGTTGAACGACCGGTACTACCCATTCTACCAATAGCGACCCCTGATTGAACCCATTGACCATTATGAACATTTATAGAAGCTAAATGACCATAAAACGTTACATACCCAGATGTATGTATAATTTTTATATTATTACCATAAATCCATGACCAGCCATTATATATTACTCTTCCCGGTGCTGCAGCATAAATATGACCACCATTCCTATTTGCAATATCAATGCCCTGATGAAAATTTCGCTTGCCGGTCCAAGGATCTCTTCTATATCCAAAATACGATGTAATTCTACCATAAGCAGGTCGTATAAAATACTCACCTAACATTAACTGCCTTGTTATACTATCAACTTTAACCCCCGGTAAAAAAACCTTACCATTATCAATAATACCAGATAAATCACTTAAATTAACTCTCAGTACATCTTCTTTATCTAAATTGTATTTTTTTACAACAGAATCAACATCACTTTCCCTTTTAATCTTTTCATAAATACCATTCTGATTAGGAATTATAATCTTCATTCCCTCTATTACTAATGCAGCAATTTTTATGTCATTTATATTTATTAATGTAACATCATCAACTCCGAATTTTTTTGCAATTGAATAAATCGACTCACCTTGTTGGATATAATAATCAAAATAACTTACCGGGGCGTCAATAACATCAGGTTTATAAGCTCCACCGACACCTGCATCATGTATTGAGGTATCAATTATCATTTTTAATTTTTTTTCAGTTCTATTTTTTACTAACATATTATTTTGATTAAATACTATAATTGAATATATTGAAAATAATAACCCTGTTGTACAAATAATAGTAATAAGTAAAAAGCTATGCTTCATCAGATTATGCAGAACCTCTTTTAGAAAATTTCTTTTAATATTACTTTTTTGAGATAGCTCTTCGAGATAATTTATTTTATTCATTTATTAACTCCGTTTGTATTTAATAATGGAAGAGGATTTAAAGGTACATTCTTTTTTCTTACTTCGAAATGAAGATGTGCACCGGTGCTTCTTCCGGTTGTTCCGACAGTTCCTATAATATCACCTTTTTTAACAGTCATACCTTTTTGTATATCAATAGAATTTAAATGTCCGTATAAAGTAACCAATTCATTTGAATGTTTAATCAATATAAAATTTCCGTAGATATTTGTCCAGCCTGTATATGATATTATTCCATCCGAAGCTGATAAAACAGGATCATTTATTTTCCCCTTTATATCAATTCCTGAATGGAAAATATATACTTTTTTGAAAGGATCAATACGCATTCCAAAATAACTATTGATATTCCCTCGAACAGGCCATACCATATTGTTCTGGTCTTGACTTGATAATTCCGGTTTTGTTTTAATTCTTTTGGGAATAAAAGTAAATTTTTCTCTTTCATATTCCGTCATTAATGATCCGGGTATGAATAATTTTAATCCCGGTTTAATATTTTTATCCGATATATTATTTGCATCAACAATATTTTTCCATGAAACTCCATATTTATTAGATATTCTATAAATCGAATCATTTTTTCTAACAGTAATAAGTCTTCCGTTTTGATTAGGAATTAAAATAATAGCCCCTGATTTTAAATGTGTGCTATTTTTAATACCATTTGACAAAGCAATTGAGTCAGATTGTAATCCGAATTTTTTTGCAATATCAAAAACACTTTCTTTGTTTTTTACTCGATATCTTTTAAATTCAATTTTTGTTGATGCTATATTTAATTGTACTTTTTTTACATTTTCAGAAATTTTGGGTGAAACAATTGTATTATAAATATCTTTTTTTACTGTATCATCATACGGTATATTTAACTGATTTGTATATTCAATTTTAGATGCTTTTGAAATTGAAATTGATAAAAATAACATTAACAGAAGAAGACAAATTGCGATTATAGAGTAATAGATACCTGAAATATCAAATACTATTTCATTTGTAAATTGATTATTATTTGTTTTCTTTGTATGTAGAAGATTCTTTTTCGAATTAAAATTGACCTTTTCAACATTTTTTTTATTTACATATAATCCTGTAATCGGATAATCCCAAAATATTTCTCTATCTAACTTACATTTATTCATAAAAAGAACTCCACTGAATTTAGATTGTTTATTCAAAGAATTAATAATCTCTATTTATTTTCGACAAATAGTTAGAAAATTAAACTATTCAACTTAAAAAAGTTTTTTTATTTCCGAAAATAAGATATAAACATTAGTTGAGATCGTTACAGATTAAAAATCTCTAATGAATAAAAATAATTGAGGCGGAATATGTCATCATTAGAAGAAATAAAAAAGAAATTAAGCATCGATGAAATGGATAATGAATCACGAAAACAAATGTTCAATAAATTTGTTGAAAAGGGTGGTCAGGTTATCAAAGAAGATATTAATAAAAACAAAGCGATGAAATTTAATAGAAGTAAACAAATTGAAGTTAATAATTTGATACAAAATCGTGAAAATGAATTAAGAAAAAACAGAGATTCCAAATCAGATCATAATTCATCATCACATTCGTTTTCAAATAATTCACATAATAAGAAAATTAAATATCCTTTTATGATTTTTATTAAAGGTATGTTTCAGGGGATTTTTACCTTATCAGGTCAATTTAATAAAAAATATATTACTGCAATAGATCTTGAATTTCAGGATATATTATCGGGACTTAATTTTGTTTGCTCCCAGATTTTAAATCTCGATAATGAAAACAAATGGAAATTGGTCGATTCTATTAATAAACATTTTACATTCTCATATGAAATTATTATGCGAATTTACAACTTGTATAAATTAACAAGTATTAATAACATTCAAAATTATATGAAAACTGATGCTAATATTCAATGTACAACCATTTTAAGAAATATTCATGCATTATATAAAGATCTTGTTATTTTATTTCCATATTGGGAAACAAACAAAGATATTTTATGGAGAGCTTTGGGGTATTATGAAAAATTATCAGGAAATCATTCTGTTCTAAGTAGAAATAAAATCAATAAAAATCTGGATCGCTTATTCAATTTTTATTTACCATTTTTTCATATTACACTCTGTTACAATTTAGGTGATAATATTGTTATGGAATTTGAATCTATGAAAGAATTTGCTCAAGTAACAGAAGAAGAATCCATGGGTATTTATACCACTGAATTAAATATACAAAAAAAAGAATATATAGAAGAATTAAAAAAAGAAAAAGAAGAAAGAAAAAAGAAACTTCAGGAATCAGTTGAACAAAAGGAAATTGAAAAAATTCCGGTTTACATACAAAAAGGGCTTAAATTTATTGATGATATTTTCAGTAAAAAAGATTCAATTATCAAAAATGATAAAAAGGCTGAATTATTTGAAGAAAATGACAAAATGCTTTATTTTTATCTTTTATTCAAAGAATTTGACAGGCATTACTCATTTATTTTAACAACCTCTCAATTAAAATTAATTACAAGATTAGAGTCAGGGATAAGAACTGATATTCGATCAGAACTCGATGAAGAATTTATTAAATTTAATGAATTAGGTAATTTTATTAAAGAGTATTTAGAATTACTGGAAGAACAAAATCTTGTTATTGCTAATTTTCAGGATCATCCTGTACAACAAAGAGCAAAAACTACAAATATCTCCATTAAAAGAGCCGGCTTGTTTAATGATTTAAAAGCAAGAGCAAGTATTTTCTTTAAATCTTTTTCTATTACCTTACAAAAAATGATTACTGACTTTAATAATCAAAAATTACTGTTACAAAATCCTGAAGATTTACTATCATTTCAATTAAGCAGAGAAAAAAATAGATTTGATAATGTTCAAATTATTAAAGCTATCGGGGCTGCTTTCAGTTATAGTTCAGCAATCCACTATTATATTACATTTGATGAATTCAGTCAAAAAAGCCTTTATTTTGAAAAGAAAAATGAAGAGATAACTCAAAACGAAGAGCTTGACGAAATAACACAAAATGATTCATCTGTTTAAACGGAGCATGTTGTTTGGAAATCAATAATTTGAATAAAAGAGTTAGCTTCATATTATATTCTTTTCTTTTTTTTTCCCTTATTTTAATAGGCAGAATTATTTTCCTGTCAACTCAGCGGATTGATGATTTTACTATACTTCAGGAAAATCAAAAAATCGTTAAAAGAGGTGAAATTGTTGACAGAAATAATCGAATTTTAGCCATTAATGATGAGTTTTTCTCAATTTATGCAAATCCAAAAGAAATTACTGATTTTAAAGTAACAGCAAAACAACTAAGTGAAATAACGGGTGAGAATTATAATGATTTATATACAAAATTATCATCAAAAAAAAAGTTTATATGGATAAAAAGATTTGTTTCCCCCAATGAAACGGTATTAATTTCAAAAGCGGGAATCAATGGAATTAACTACGTAAAAGAATACAAAAGGATATACCCTAATAAATCCTTAGCATCCCATATACTCGGTTTTTGCAATATTGATAACCAGGGTGTAGAAGGAATTGAAAAATCGTTTAATTCATTGCTACTAAAAAATACCAATGAAGATAATGAGACTTCTATTACTGAAAAAACAAATGTAAATATACAATTAACTATTGATTCAACAATTCAGGCAATTGCTCAAAAATCATTAACGCGAGTTGCAGAATTAGAAGGAGCTGAAATTGGATCGCTTATTTTAATTGATGGATATACCGGTGATATTTTGGCATTAGCAAATTATCCGGATTATGATCCTAATTTATTTTCAAATTTTTCACAAAAAGACTTTAGAAATAATAGTATTTTTTATCAATTTGAACCAGGGAGTATATTTAAAATATTTAGTTTAGCTGCAGTTCTTGATAAAGGTGAAATTGATGAAAATAGTCATTTTTTCTGTGATAGGGTTTATGAAAAAGGCCCTTACAAAGTAAAATGTACTGGAACTCATAATGATATAACCCTTGAAGGTATTTTTAAATATTCATGTAATGATGGAACATTGCAAGCCTCTGAACATATCAAGGATTTTGAATTATTTTCGTATTTAAAAGCATTTGGCTTTGGAGAACTCACGGGGATTGAACTTCCCGGAGAACAAACAGGGATTTTACGAAAGCCGTCTAATTGGTCACAACGTTCAATGCTTTCTATACCCATTGGTCAGGAAGTCAGTGTTAATGCGTTGCAAATAGCTCAGGCATGTACTACTTTTATAAATGATGGGGTTATGTTACAAACAAATATAATCAAGAAAATATACGATACCAATGGAACAATAATTCTTGAAAATAATAAAAAACCAATTCGAAGAGTTTTAAAAAGTGGCATTTCAGAAAAAATAATAACTGCAATGCGTAGTGCCACCGATACAGGTGGTACGGTATCCCGTTTAAAAATTGATAATCTCAGATTTGCAGCTAAATCAGGTACAGCACAAATATACGATTCTAAAGCCGGTTCTTATTCAAATGTTGAAGTCAGTTCATCACTCATTACATTATTCCCATTGGAATATCCCCGATATATTGCATTAGCTGCTTTTCATAAACCAACTGCTCAGGTCAGATGGGGGGGGGTTATATGTGCAAATCTTTTTAATGAATTTATTGGTGGAATTACAGGTTATTTAAACATTTACCCTGCTGAATATGTCCTTCCGGAAGATGTAATTAACACTATTCCTGTATATGAAAAAATTGAAAATTTGCCTGCTGCTATGCCTGACTTAACAGGATTAACAGCAGGAGATGCACTTGATATTTTTTCTCAAACCGCTATAAAATTAACAGTAAAAGGTTCCGGCAGAATAACCAAACAAAGTATTACACCCGGGATATCTATAGATAATAACTCGTTAATAACACTTATACTTGAATAACAATGGATAAAAAATGAATATTCTACAAACAAATATAAATAATAATGTAATTTTTAAAGACCTTTATGAAAAATCAAAAATATCCCCATACCCGCTTGAGTTAACAAAATCAAATCACTCCACCTATAAAATTGATACCCTTTATATACATTCAAAATATGATCCTGAGAAAGAAGCATTAAGAACTGTTGAATATTTAACAAATGACGCAGATGAAATTGATATTTATATTCTTTTCGGTGGCGGTTTAGGTTTTGTTTTATCACATTTGTATAATTCAATATGTAATTCATCACGTAAAATTAAACCTTATATTATTTATATTGAAAAAGATATTAAATCGTTTATCACTGCATTATCGGTCACCGATTTTTCTTCAATATTCAAATCAGATTGGGTGAAAATCTTTATAGATGCGGAAAAAGAACTCATTGGTTCAGTGATACAAACAATACCAACCCAAAAAGTCAGATATTATTATCACAGACCGTTGTTTACGTTAAATGAATTGTATTATAAAAATCTGCAAAATTATATTTCATATATTCTTGATAGAAAAGATATGAATACCGCAACAATGGCACGATTTCAAAAAACATGGACAAAAAATACTGTATATAACCTGCCCTATTTATTTTCAAATAAAAAACTTATATCATTAAAAGATAAAGCAAAAAATATGAATGCCGTTATCGTCGCAGGCGGACCGACTCTTGAAAAAATGATTCCATATATAAAAAAAAATCAGAACTTCCTCGTTATTATTGCTGTTGATACTTCATATAAATATTTAAAAAATAATGATATTATTCCCGATATTGTCGTTTCAGTTGATCCTCAATTCTGGAATTTTAAATATCTTGAAAATGAAACACTCGACGGTTCAATTCTGGTAACAGACCCGACTTCGTATTATCAACTATTCCGCAGTGTATCACCGGATAAAATATACACAGGAAACAGTCTTTTTCCTCTTACAGCTTATTTTATGGACAATACAAATCGAGGTGTTTTATCAGCCGGGGGCTCTGTTTCGACAACAGCATTTGATGTAGCACGAATTATCGGATGTTCAACTATTTTTCTTGCAGGACTGGATCTTGGATTTCCGGGGAAAAACACGCATTTCAAAGGTGCTTTTTTTGAAACAAACTTTATATGTTCATCAGATTATTCTAATACTACTGAACATAAATCTTTTAACTATATTTCTCATGCAGGCTTACTGAAAACGAAAGCAACAAACGGTACATTAATAACTGATCCTAAAATGGTGTTATTTAAAAACTGGTTTGAAAGAGAAATTCCATTAACCGATGCAAAAGTTTATTTACCTGATTTGGGGGGAAGTTATATACAAGGCAGTACAATTTTTAATCTTTTAGATTTTGAAAAAATACTCCACAAAAATGAAAAATCAAATTTTACCAGGAGCATATCTTCACCGGAATCAGAAAAAAACCAAAGTACAAATATAATCAATACAATTTCACAATTTCTAAGTATATGTAAAGAATTAAACCTCAATGCAAAGAAAATAATAAACATAATTCCTGAAACAGGTATATTATCTGATGAAAAAATGAAGAAATACGAAATTATCCATACAACTTTATTTAGTAATTCCGGGACTAAAAAAGTTGCAGATATAATAACAAGTTCAGCTCAAGATATATTATTATCGATTATGGAAAATATCCGTTATTCTGATAATGAAACTATTTCATTATGGATAAAAACAAGAAAATTATATGAAGCTATTTTTGAAATGTCACAATTTTATGAAACTATTTTTAACAAATTGATAAAGTTAATAAATATTTTACCGAATATTAATTCAGATAGTTTATAAGATTATTACCCTCCCAGTATAATCAGAAAAAATGGAAAGTATAAAAACTTTCCATTTTTTTTATTTGGATATCAATACTATTTGACAAATTATTTACTTTTATTTATTATCACTATATCTTTATGAGCTTCAATACACATGGATTTTCAATGGTAACATACGAACAACCCGGAACTGAAATAAATGATTTAAAAAAATTGCATTCATCATCACTTATAATAAATAAAGCTTTATTATTAATTTTGTCACCTAATTTTTTTGGACATACATTTAAATTAAATAATGAAGTTGTAACAATTGGTAGATCCATGGAGTGTGATTTTATCATAAATGATAATTTAATAAGTAAAAAACATTTTACAATTACCTATGAAGATAACAAATTTCATATTACCGATAACGATTCAAGAAACGGAACATTTTTAAATGGAAAACTTATAAAAAAGAAAACTTCGTTATTTTATGGAGATAAAATATCAGTCGGGTCAACAATTATGCGTTTTTATCTTGAAGAAGAACTTGAAAAATAACATTTTGTTTGAATAATAGTGATTTTTCTAAATTACTATCAAACTTAAAACATATATAATTATTAGGAGCATACAATTGGAAAAAAAAAGCGGAATACTTATACACCCTACCTCATTCCCCGGTAAATATGGTTGTGGAGATTTAGGAGAAGGTGCTTACAAAATAATTGATATTTTAAAACAGTCAGGACAGAAGATTCTTCAAATTTTACCTTTAGGACCAACCGGTTTTGGAGATTCACCGTATCAGTCTTTTTCTGCATCAGCAGGAACTCCCTATATAATCAGTTTTGACAAACTTATTGAAGATGGTTTATTAACAACTGAAGATCTTGCAGATTATCCTGATTTTTCTAAAGATAAAGTTGATTACTATGGAATCTATATTAATAATTTCAAAATTCTTAGAAAAGCTTTTGCTCATTTTCAAAAAATTAAAACAAAACCGGATTCATACAAAGAATTCTGCAAAGACAATAAACAATGGCTTGATGATTATGCTTTATTCATGTCAATAAAAGACAGTAAAAATGGTGCCAGCTGGGATATGTGGGAGGATGAACTTCGATTACGAACTGATTTAAAAAGTGTTTCAAAAGAAATCCTTATTGACGCGGACTTTTATAAGTTTATACAATGGAAATTCAGTGAACAATGGCTTGCATTTAAAAAATATGCAAATGACAATGACATAGAAATTGTTGGTGATGTTCCAATTTTTGTTTCGTATGACAGTTCAGATGTATGGGCAAATCAGGAGTTATTTCATTTAGACTCAGCAGGTAAACCAACACTCGTTGCCGGTGTGCCACCTGATTATTTCTCTGCTACCGGTCAATTATGGGGTAATCCACATTATAAATGGGATATTATGCAAAAAAATGGTTTTAAATGGTGGGTAACACGATTTGAAAATACACTAAAACTTGTTGATTGTATTCGAGTTGATCATTTCAGAGGTTTTGAAGCATACTGGGAAGTAAAAAGCAGTGAAAAAACAGCTATGAACGGAAAATGGGTTAAAGCCCCCGGTGTTGCTTTATTTAACAAACTGAAAGAAGTTTTTGGCAGTCACCTTTCAGAAGATGTTATTGCTGAGGATCTTGGTATTATCACAAAAGAGGTAAATGAACTTAAAGACAGATATAATTTCCCCGGTATGAAGATTTTTGAATTTGCACCATTTGGTGAGGGAACATTTACTGACGAAAATAATAATGTTCTACAAAATCATTTACATGCATACAGACCTGAAAATTATCCGTATAACTGTGTTGCATATCCGGGTACTCATGACAACAATACAATTTTAGGCTGGTTTGACTCTCTGACTGATAAAGAGAAAACAGATGTTTTAGCATATCTTAAAACAACAAAAAGAAGTGATGTTAACATTAAAATTATTGAAAAACTTATGAAATCAAATGCAAAATGGGTTGTTTACATGATGCAGGATGTTTTATGTTTACCGGCAGAATCAAGAATGAATACACCGGGAACCTGTGGTATTCATAACTGGTCATGGAGAATCACCTATACTATGTTAGAAGATATGAAAAATTACTTTAAAACACTAAAAACAATGACTGCTGACGGAGGCCGTGCATAATGGCACTTCTATCACCATCATTATTATCAGCAGACTTTTATAATTTAGGTAAAGAAATTGAACAATCAATACAATGTGGAGCCGATTGGCTTCACATTGATGTTATGGATTTTCATTTTGTACCACAGTTGTCTTTTGGTGCAAAAATAGTAGAAGATATAAAAAAACATAATCCTGTTTTTTGTGATGTTCATCTTATGGTAACAAACCCTCAAGATCACATCATACCGTTTGCGAAAGCAGGAGCTGATTTAATTAACTTTCATGCAGAAGCTGCCATTCACGGTGACAGACTTATTAATCTTATAAAAGAAAATGGTGTATTATCAGGGATAACAATTAACCCTGCAACACCGGTTGATACTATTAAACATTATCTTCCTCTTGTTGATATGATTCTTGTTATGAGTGTAAATCCCGGGTTTTCCGGTCAAAAATGTATTGAATATACATTTAATAAAATAGCAGAACTTGATATTATTAGAAAAGAATTCGGGTATACCTATACAATACAAATTGATGGCGGTATAAATTCGTCAAATGTTAAGAATGTTTTAAAACTTGGTGCAGATATAATTGTTGCCGGTTCCGGGTTCTTTTCACTTGATAATGATAAAAGAAAAGATTTTTCTGATTTAATTCACAATTATCAATAGATTCACGCTGATTATAAAAAGCCTAAGCGGTATATCACTATGTTAGACGGCCCCTTCGGGCCGATGAATTTTATTGATCTAAAACAAATTAAAACCATTGTTAAATAGACTTGTTTTCTGATTTAATAAATAAATCATATACTTAATTTAATTAAACCAAGATTGGTAAGTCTAGTGTAATTCAGAATAATGGTTGATATACAAAACATAGGATTTCTTGAATTAGAATCTTATAAATGCTTAAAGGATTTATTTTATGGTAAAAAATTCAATTAAACCAAATGTACTTTTTATGTGTGGTCCAGCAGGATCAGGAAAAACTACTTATGCTAAAAAACTTGAATGTGAAGGTTTTTTACGTTTATCATTCGATGAAGAATCATATAAACTCGGTATTACTAAACATCCTTTATCTAAAGAAATGCACCAAGAAATTGAAAGCAAACTTATAAAAATACTAAAAGAAAATATTGCTAATGGGATAGATGTAGTTTTAGATTTTTCTTTTTGGTCAAAAAAAATGCGAGATAAATATAGAGATATTCTAAAAGAATATAATATTGAACCAAAAATTATTGTTATAAAAACTCCAAAAGACATATTAATAGAGAGAATACAAAAAAGAAATGGTAGTAATGCTGATGAAATAATGCTAACTACTGATGATACTGAAAAATACTATGATAATTTTGAATTTCCAACAGAGGATGAAGGAGAACTCATTATTATTAATGGATTCTGAAAAAGAACCTCTAATCTACTGGATTCTTTGCGATGTTCCCCTCAAGAATTAAACTGACGAAAAATCAGTGAATGCCTATATAAAAAAACCTTATTCGATAAAATGAGGTAACATCGTAAAGAATTTGTTGAACTAACATATAATGGAGTTTCATCTGCATTTTCATTAGAAAAAATATAGATAAAAAAATTAAATTAAGCAGAAAAGTCAAATATACTAAAAATATTGTGAGACATTAACCGCAATAATAACATATAATAAACAAAAAAAAGGCTTTTCTCAATTCAAAAAGACAGAATTATCCCGGAAAATAGAAAATAGAAAAAAATTACATTCATTTAATTGATACAAAAAAATTATATCATTTAACCGCTATCGACAGATTTAGTAAGCCTCATCTTCCCTTTTCCACAAACATGACAAACTGTTCAATCAACAAAAGGCAATAACGAAACAGATGGTAGAATATCACAAATATTTTCATCATCTTCAGTAATCAAAGAACGACATAAAGCGATTCACCATAAATCCATAAAATCTAATTTTAACAAACCGTCTCGGTACAATATGGAGAATAAACTTTTGAACAAACAACAAACCAGGTATCTTAAGCTCTTTTTCCATGTTATTATCCTGTCTATCTCGATAACTAAAAACAACATAATTCCCATCATAACTTTTAATTCTCTTGTTAGAAATACCTACTTTGTGGGTATATCTGGACAAATATTTTAAAACTTGTTCGGCACCACCAAGCGGTCTTTGAAGATACACAACCCAATCATTTTTTGAAGTGATACTGCAAATATTAATAAAAGCATTTTTTTCAATTTTTATTAGTCCCTTATTAAATGCTTTATTCAAATAAAACAAAAACTTACCCCTGAATACTTTCGATAATTTTTTCACCGGTAATAAATAATGTTTGTTTTTAATAGCAATCCATTTAGTTTTATCATCACTCAAACCTCCTGCAGCAATAACGCAATGAATGTGCAGATGAAAATTGAGTTTTTGATCCCATGTATGTAAAATAGTAATATATCCAATATTCATTTTAAGATTTCTTTTTGTAACCTGCTGTAAAGTCTTAGAAACACTCTTAAATAGAATATTCAAACAAACCTTTTTATTATACAAAAAAAGCCCGCGTAATTCTTTTGGAATTGTGAAAACACCATGATAATACTGAACGGGCAGTGCCTCATTAAGTCGTTTATTCAACCATTTAAATCCCTGACTACCTTAACAGTGTGCTGACTTTTAGAGTACAAAAGTCCACGCACGGTTTTAGGTAGTTAAAATGTTATCACATTTTAACAGGAGAGTCCGAAGTCATTCATAGCATCAATCTCTATAAAATTATCACCAGATAAATCCATGCTAAATGACAAGTTCTTATAAACAGAAGTATTTTTTAACCCGAATTTCGATTTAGAAAATATTTGAAAAACCTCCTGTTTTGTATTAAAATTTTATTGAGAAAAAAATAACACATTTTATAACAGGAGGC
>MIAY01000033.1 GCA_001829315.1 Spirochaetes bacterium GWE1_32_154
CAGCTGATTTTAAAGAAGAAAATATAGCATAATGTCCGGATTTTTTTATAAAAAAAGTCTTGACTTTAGGGGGTTAATGCAATAGTGATAGAAAATATTATTGACAATCAACTTGTTTTTACACTTTCGCTTAAGTGAAGAATTGATTATTTAAAGTATCAAATTACATGCAGTTTACTTATGATAAGAAAAGGGCCGGCAGAATGCCGACCCTATATGTTAAGAATTAACGTCTTACAACGCGAAAACCTACACAATTAAATAGTGTATATGGGTTATAACTCCATGCCCCCCAGCCTAAAGATTGATTATTCAAAGAGCCATAAAAATTATCATAGTCAGCAGCAATACGCATAGTTCCGCTTACCGGGCCTTTGTAGTCGGTCTGATTCGCAGTCGGCCAAGTTCCAGACCAATCCCATCTGAACTCAGTGATGTTTCCCGACATATCAAAGAGTCCCAGACGATTTGCTCTTTTCTGTCCAATTGTCTGTGTGTGACCAGTGGAGTTACCACTATACCATGCAACTTCACCAGTTGCAGCGACATCAGTTGTAGGTGCTGTTGCCCCTGAAGCATAGTTGTAAGGAGTTGCTCCTCTTTCTGATGCAGCGAAGAACCACTCACCTTCAGTAGGAAGTCTGTATCCGTTTGCATCCCATTTCACATACGGATTATCTTCAGATCCTGCTGTACTATTAATAGATGCAGTGTTCGTTGATACTTTAAGCGGTGTGGTAAATTCAGCATCAGTGTAGTACACTGAGTCCACCGGGCCCAGGAGGCCACCAGTCATCTGACTGTACGCATTACACCACACGATCGCATCACGCCAGTTGATACCGGTCACAGGTTCGAGTTTCGCAGCAGTAGGTACTGCACCAGCTACTCCGTCATCTCCCTCTTTCCCGGCATTAGCAAATGCATATCCGTTTGAAACAGCCCATGTTTTTACCGTATACCAGAGTTCGTAGGTGATTTCATATCTGCCCATCTGAAAACCGGTAATAGTATGCTGAAATGCACTCGATCCATTGTACTGCTGATAAGTACCACCTGGTATGGCTGCCATGTCACGGTATGGAATTGCCTGCACCACTGATTCCACCGGTATTGTATGCTTTATAAATAAACCTGAAGATTTTCTATCACCGGTATACATTGTTTTGACTGTTACCTCGAAACGTTCCCCCATACCTTTTGTAAAATTAATAGAAGTAACTCCTTTTGGTTCCAGAATTGTAGTTTTTGTTAATCCTTCATAACCTGATATTATTTCTACACCTGTGAAATCAGCGTCTGAAGGTTCAGTCCATGTTGCAGTGATTGTATTCCCGCTTGAGGTGATCGCAAGACTAGTCACCTCTTTTGGTGTTCGTGTGCCACTTCGGGCTACACGGAAGCCTAGATCATTTGAAATAATGCTAAAAAATGTATCATTTCTACAACATACATCAATCAAATCACAACCCATAGAATAACTTCCTCCACGAATTATAGGATTATTTATTATATTCCCTTCATAATCAATAAATATTCCGTTTGGATAATTCCATGTTCTATCATAACACATTTCATAGACATTGCCTGACATATCATATATAGATAACTCATTAGGATTTTTAGTACCTACCAAATGTGTAACTCCATTTGAATTATCACCAAACCATGCAACGTCTTTTGTTGCTACTAAATTGTGAATATAGTCTGATGCTCCACTGGCATAATAATAAGGTGTCGCTCCTTTATTCCTTGCTGCATATTCCCACTCACCTTCGGACGGTAAACGGTAGCCACCGTCTTTTGACCAGTCGCATACTGCACTATCGCACGCAGTTTCATTCTCAATTCTTGAGTCTCTGATAATCTCACTGTTATAACTGTACACAGGAGTCAACGCGGTCATCTCGCTGTATGCATTGCACCACACGATTGCATCACGCCAGCTTACCGTGGTGACAGGTTCATATTTTGCAGCAGTCGGTACAGCTCCTATCATACCATCATTACCTTCGCGTCCTGGATTCTGGAAATAGTATCCGTTGTCTATAGCCCAGTGATATACTGTATACCATAGTTCATAGGTGATTTCATATTTGCCTAGTGAGAAGTCTGAAATCGTATGTTGAAAATAGCTGTTTGTCCCCTCTCCCTGTATAAAAGTACCGCCAGGTATTGCAACCATTTCACTTTTCGCTACTGCGTTAATAGGAATCTCCCACACCGCATGCAGCACCACATTAGCATTCCCCATAGTCAATTCTGTACCATCAGCATAGACCACTGCACCCGCTGTACTTGTCGCCCAGCCTGTAAACACATAGTCAGTTCTACTCATCGTACATGCAGGAAGTGTCACCTTTGCTCCATAATTCACTGTAAGTGCGGTCATTAATCCTGTTGCATCTGCATGATTTTTATTAAAACTCACGGTAAACGATTTCACTGTCCACTTCGCATAAAAATTCTTATTCCCCGTTGTTGCCTTCGCAATACCCGTTACCGGTATCGAATAAGCAATATCCTCATACCACCCGGTAAAATCATGGTACTCCTTTGATGGTGATTGTAATGTCAGTACCGTTGCTGCGGTGAAACTCGTAGGGTTATCCCCATGATTCGTTCCGCCGTCAAGGTGATAAGTGATCATGTAACTAGTCGCACTCCACTGTGCATACAGCACAACATCAGCATTACCCATCATAAAGTTTGAGTCAACTGCCCGGGCTGTACCTGTACCGTCAGTCTTTGAGTTCCACCCGTTGAATGAGTATCCGGTTCGTGCCATAACGTCTTTATCAAGTACTACGACATTCATGCTGTTCGTATACAATGTATTGTCAGCCGGCACACCGGTTACCCCGTCGCCATTACCGTTGTAAATCACACGGTATGTCGGTATATAAATCCCCCATTTCGCATAAAGGGTGATATTCGCGCCGTTAATAGTTACAGATGCTTTGTCTGCATATTCAGCCGCTCCGTCTGCCGAAGTTGCCCAGCCTTTAAAAACCATACCTGTTTTTATAAATCCGCACGCCGGTAATAATACCGGTACTCCGTTAACTCCGGTAATCCCGGCCATTGAACCGGTTGCGTCCACATCATTTTTATTGAAATTGATCACATATTGTATGGAACTGTCCACCCAGAGTGCATAAAGTATCATATCTGTTGCACCAATTACTAGAGATGCCTTGTCATTAAATGCCGACTCGCCACCTGCAGTTAGTGCCCAGCCTTTAAAAGTATAACCGGCTCTTGTGAATGTACAACCAGACAATGTTACGGTCACGCCTTCTGCGCCACCCACTGCAGTCATAGTTCCTGTAGCCTCTGCATGGTTCTTATCAAAAGTAATATTCTTCGGTGTCCCGGCAACCCATTTTACATAGATTGTTGTATCAGCCGTAACCGTATCAGTTGTAAAATTCCAGAGTGTTTTGAAACCGGCATCCTTGTACCAGCCTGAAAATGCAAAACCCGTTTTTGCAGGAGGTAATGGTATATTGGCCAAACCACCATTTTCAATCGTCTGATTATCTATTGAGCTACCGTTATCAGTCCAAAATGTAACGGTGAATACCACAATAGAATTAACCCATTTCGCATAGACCGTAATATCCGCATCAACTGCTGTTGTTGCAGTAAACTCTGTTCCTGCACCATTTACTTCAGTAAACCAGCCTGCGAAAGTATTACCCGCTTTCACTGGTGTTGTTGGAAGTGTTACCACCGTCAATGCAGGCCGTTTAACCATTTTAACACCAGGATTCGCAGCCATTTCAGCACCCTGACTGTCAAAAGTTACCGCGTATGTTGGAAGAGTACCTCCATTATTCAACCCTGATTCGTCCAATAAATTACATGATACCGTTACGGTCATTATTGCGGCAATCAAAAAATTAAGAAACATTTTTTTCATTTTCTTTCCCCTTACAAGTTTTAATCGAAAAGTATGACTTTAGACTTTAGAATGTAGAATGTAGAATGTAGAATGTAGAATGTAGAATGTAGAATCTTTTTACTTTTTCATTTCTTTACGTCTTACTTTAGACAAAGATTACATCATTAGTATAAATATTTCAAGATAATAAGTTAAAATAGTCCAAATTGTGATAAATTATATAATTCAATAACTTTAGTATCTCTAGTTTGAAAACAGATTTATTGTATAAATTCTTAATTTATGATAAAATTGATTATCAGAGGGAGGAGACAGTATGAAACAATTAAGTTTAAACCGGCAGGAATTGTCTGAGATTATCAATAACAATTGCATCTATGTCGATAAAACTGAGTTAATATTCAATATTATCAACAACGGTAAAGCGTTCTTTCTCTCCCGGCCACGGCGGTTCGGTAAATCACTCTTAATTAACACATTCAAAGAAATTTTTTCCGCTAACCGTGAATTGTTGAAAGATACATGGATATATGACAAAATAGACTGGAAAAAATACCCTATACTGAAACTTGATTTTTCATTGATGCAAGTTAAAGATTTGGGGCTAACACAAGCTCTCGATGAAACACTACAAAAAATTGCCAACGGTTATCAGCTAATTCTTGAAAAAACATCTGTTTCAGGCAAATTTGCTGAACTCATAGAAAAACTTTCTATTAAATATGATAAAGTCGTCATCCTTGTTGATGAATATGACAAACCGATTTCTGATTACATTGACAACCTCGATAAAGCAGAAGAAAATCGCGAAACACTGAAAACATTTTACGCGTGTCTCAAGAGCCTTGATTCTTGCATACAATTTCTTTTTATCACAGGAGTTTCAAAGTTCAGCAAAGTGTCGATTTTCTCTGACCTCAATCATCTCACCGACCTGACGATGAGCAGATATGCTGCAACACTGCTCGGATATACAAAAGACGAACTTATCAGATATTTCGATGAATATATTACCATTATCGAAAAAGAAAATGGCTTATCACGTGATGAATTATTTGAGAAAATGGCTAAAACTTATAACGGATACAGTTGGGATGGCATAAACTTTGTTTATAACCCTTTTTCTATCCAGTCATTTTTCAAAGAGCGGAGTTTTCATCATTTCTGGTTTGCAACAGGTACAGCAACATTCCTCGTTAAAGCATTAAAAGATACAAATAAAATGCCTCAGGATGTAAGCCCCCGTGAAGTGACACTTTCATTTTTTGACAAGTTTGAACTGCGAAATATGGATCTTATCTCCCTGCTTTTTCAAACCGGGTATTTAACTATTAAATCAATAGATCAGGAAAATCAGATTTATATGCTGGCATTCCCTAATGGCGAAGTTGAATCGGCATTTCTTAATAACCTCCTTGAAATCTGGTCCGGCAAAGTACAGAGTGAAGTTGGTGAAATAATGATTAATATTATGCGAAGTTTACAACAAGCCAAACCCGAACTTATGATCGAAGCATTCAAAAAGCTTTTTGCCGGGATTCCTTATGATCACTTTATACAAAAGCATGCAATCGAAGCAATATTCGCATCGAATATTTATACTGCCCTGAAAATCATCGGTGTACGGGAAGAGGTTGAAGTGCATACTTCAACAGGGCGAATTGATGCAGTGATGGAAGGTAAAGACTGCATATTTATAGCTGAATTCAAGATGGGCAGTGCTGAAGATGCGATGAAACAGGTTGTATCAAAAAAGTATCACGAGAAATATGCCGGCGGGGTTAAGAGGGTTTTTCTTATTGCTCTCGGGTTTGATGAGGCAGAAAGGAATATTACAGGGTATCTGGTTGATGAACTGCGGGAAATTAAAAATTTATAACTTCCCACATTCATTCATAAAGTAATCGCTGAATTTTTGTATAATTAACATTATATTTTTTCTATTGTTATGCCGGTAATTTTTTCTTTTTCCAGTATTTCGTCTGATGTAATTGCGGAAACCGAGCCTTCTGTCTGTAAATATTTCAAACCGGCATTGATAACATCCTGCAACTCAAGTTTAAAAACTGCGTCTTTAAACTTCTGCTTAACATCATCGGTGACCCCGGATAATTCAGAAAAGAAATCATTTACAGCCAATTCAGATGGTGTGCCTGAACCGTCCAATTCACCAAGTATTTTAATTTTCAAATCTGATACATCACTTTCCGGTATTGTACCTGACTTAAGAAAATCTATTACACCATTATATGTATTTACTGTTCGCATAAAATGAGGATCTCTATATGACCCGAAAGAAATAATCCCGTTCAAATTATTATACGAACAAAAACCACCATAAGCACCACCTTTTTCTCTAACCTCGGGATGTAAATACGTCAAACCTATAAGATTTGATAAAAGACGTAATGCAGCAGAATCCAAACCTGTTATGTCGGGAACTTTAAATGATTTTGCAACATACGACACAGGCGTTGTTGTCGTCCAGGCTTCATTAAGGTTTTTCGGTGTTACACCTTCAGATTTTTGTTTGTGCAATTCAATATCGTGAAGTTCTCCGGTAAATTTTTCAAATACGCCATCAATTTCCAAATCAGCTTTCTGAGCTACGCAATACGCAATAAGATTATTTTTACCAAATACTTTTTTACCAATACTGTTAAGCTTTTCTATAATTATTTTAATTCCATTTTCATCTGATTGGGCTAAACTTTGTAATTTTCTTAAATGGGTTATACCTGAGAACATTTCAGAATAATATGAACTTTCTGTAAGGAATCTGCCTGAAAGCCCCATTGCATAACGATGCCCGGATGACACAATATCACTTTCAAGGTTATTAAGTTTCTTTTTGATTAAAGTGGAAGTCCGATTTATATCCGAAAAATCCCATTCAGTAATAAAATTTGTGATTAATTGAAACATTTTTTCTGTATTGTGAGCTAACGCACCTGATTTTATTTTAACATACTTATTGCATACGCTTGCATTGCCGGGTATTGTAACTAACCGTACCGATGAACTGATACCTCCCGTATACCGTGAAACATCTTCGGCAACGGTGTCGTATGTTTTCCCGCCTGCTCCCGACTGAGTAAGTAATAACGTGAAAACCGGTAAAAGTGATAATTCATCGTCAGATAAATGATTAACGTCGAATAATAAACCGGCTTTAACTATACCATTGGTTGTTTGTTCATATAAACTAACCGGTACCGAGTTAATGTGTTTCTTAACCGGTCGTGGTTGCAAGATAGTAATTTTTCTATCAATATCGGAAATATTTATTTTTGGTAACACTGAAGGATCATCTTCTGAATCCTGTCTTTCTTTTAACAGGGATGACTGTTCTTTAATCGCAATTTTCTCATCATCAGTCATTGCGTCTTTACGTTCTTTTAAATGCTTTTGTACCAATGCCTCTTCCCGTGCTTCAAGCGTTGAATCAGGTGATAAAACGACTTCAACTCTATGCTGATTATTTAAAAAATGTTTTTTTATAAGTGCTTCAAAAAAACCGCCTTTCTTAATCTTTTCTTTTATATTTTCAATTGTTTTGTCCAAATCAAGTTCATCAATTGATTTCCCGCCATGAATCATTGAGCCCATCATTCTGAAAAGCAATGAAAGAAAATATGCATAATGTCCGCCATTTATATCTCTTGTATGATATTCAAACTGATGCAATGCTGTATCTATTTCGTTTTGAGGAATACCGTTTTCAGCTACCTTTTGAAGTGTATCCAAAATAATTTTCTCAATCGCTTTGTAATCAGTTTCAGAAACACCTTCAAGCCCCGCTGTGAAAAACACTTCTCTACTTTGATCTGCTAACCCCGAAGCGGATATTAATGATTTACCGAGTTTTGATTCCATAAGATTTTTATTAAGAATCGCGCCTGAATGGCCAAGTAAAATCTGATCAAGTAATTTTAAGGATAATAACTCTTCAGTTTCGGTAATAGTACAGAGTAACCAGGAAAGTGCATAAAAATTACGTTTTCCATCATTATCATTTTCATTCAACGGATAAGAATAATGAAGATTTTGCGGTTTTGTATACCGGACTTCATCATTCACTTCAGTTTTCGGGTCAATTTTTGAATAATTTGATAAAATACGATCATTTATAAATTTTAAATGATCATTAAGCGGTAAATTACCATACGTATAAAAATAGCTGTTTGAAGGATGGTAATATCGTTTATGAAACTCAACAAATTGCTCATACGTCAAATCAGGTATAATTGCAGGGTCTCCTCCTGAATTATAATGGTAGGTAGTCGTTGAAAACAGTGACTGCCCTAATTTATCCCACAATAAAGACCTGCTGTCTGACATTGCACCTTTCATTTCATTGTAGACAACACCTGAAATTGTTAAATCTGAATCAGTAGAATCAGGTTGGGTAAACTCAAGACGATGACCTTCCTGCATGAAATCGAGTTTATTTAATAACGGGTTAAATGCAGCATCAAGATAAATATCAAGCAGATTGTAATAATCAGTCTTATTCTTTGTTGAAAACGGATACGATGTCCAGTCAGATGAAGTCATCGCATTCATAAATGTATTTAAACTTCTTTTTATCATGGAAAAAAACGGATCACGTACCGGATATTTTTTAGAACCGCACAATACGGTATGTTCTAAAATATGAGCAACACCGGTGGAATCCTGAGGGGTTGTTTTAAATGTTACGGCAAAACCATTATCTTTATCATCGGTGCTTATGTGAATATGTTTTGCACCGCTTTTAATATGTTCTAATTCGTAATAAAAAATGTTTAACTTGGATAAATATGATTTTTGTAGTACTTTGTAACCATGTAATTCCGACCCCTCATGTAAATCAATAGTATATGCATCAATCATTTGTATTCCTTGTTTATAATATGACATAGAATATAATATTTATTAATAAAGCTGTCTATGAAAGATTTCAAACTAACATTAGACATTACATTAAAAAAAAATTATACTAACAATATGGGATATATTTATACAATGAGAAATAAAATTACAAATATATTTTTTCTATTTCTGGTTTCAATTGTTTTTCAATATTTGCTCGTTTCATTGAGCGGTATTCCATTTTTATTTTATCCCCTTATTACAGGTTTGATGTTATTAAATTACTATGGGATTATCACCCTTCCTTTTTTTATTCTGACAACATTTATTTCATACTTAATGATTTATCATTTACCTCTGCAAAACAGCCTATTAATAACATTCAACTCAACATTAATTATAATTTTCTCTCTTATTTTTAAAAAAGTTATCAAATGGGATAGAAAAATCAGAACAAATACCGCACTTTTATCTTTTATTGTATATGGCTGTTTATTTCCCTTACTGATTACACTTGCATGTATTTATCTTGAGAAAAAACTTAATATCCATAATAACAATTTAACGACATCTAACAGATATATATTTTCAACTTTTTTCGGGATAATATCATTCGGCATACCATTGTTCTTTTTATTTACAGGAATCAATACATTTAAAGCGTATATTATATCCAAAGAAAAACGAACAAAATTCATAATTAAATTTATTCAATGGTCGCTGATATTCTTAATTTATATTCATGTCGTTTTTTATTTTTCTCAATCTTATTCGGAAAAAATATTATTTGTCGGATGTGCTTCATTGTTTTTTGCAATTCGTTTTGGGTTATATCCGACAGCGTTATTCAATGTGACCTCAATTACCGGCATATCAATAGGTGTCATTGTTTTCTATAAAAATGATGTTAACGGTATATCAGAATATTCTGCTGAAATAATGCATTCGTTTATTACTATGACTTTATTATTTGGTTCTTCACTTATCGTTGCCAGATCAGTTACTGATAATAAAAAGAAATTACATGAAAAAGATAAAAACGAAAAAGTTCTTATTGAAAATAATAACTATGTCAGATCTATACTAAATTGTACGAATGAAGCAATATTCATTCATGATTCAAAAACAGGTAAAATTATACACGTTAATGATCGAATGTTAGAAATTTATTGTTTACAAAAAGAAAACATTGCATCGCTATCAATGGAAAAAATCAGTTCTAATAATCCCGGGTATACCGAAAAAGACGCTATTGAAATAATCAATACCATACAATTGAATAAACGAATATCATTTTTATGGGAAGCCAAAAGATCAACCGGTGAATTATTTTGGGCTGAAGTAAGTTTGATCCGGACAGAACTTCGTGGCGAAGAGCAAGTAATAGCAACAGTGTATGATATTACTGAAAGAAAACAGCAAAATGATGAAACCTTACGAATTCGAACCTATTTAAATACAATATTAAATTCTATGCCATCGATAATTATCGGCCTTGATGAAGACCTTACAATTATTTTATTTAATGAATTTGCTGAAAAAGAACTCGGTTTTCTCTCGGTTGAAGTTATGGGAAATAATTTAACAACGCTTAATTCCCATTATGAAACATATATTCCATATATAAATCAAACAATGAGTACCGGTAAATTATATAGTTTAGAAAAACAAAAAACTATCAATGACAATTCCATTTCGTATGAGGATGTTATTATTTTCCCGATTAATTTAGCAAACTCAAAAGGTGTTGTTCTAAAAATTGATGATGTTTCGAGTAAAGTCAAGCTTATGGAAGCGATGCTTCAAACAGAAAAAATGATGAGTATCGGTGGTCTTGCTGCGGGAATGGCACACGAAATTAATAATCCACTGGCTATTATTTTACAGGGCATTCAGAATACAACAAGAAGACTTGACCCGCTGATAGAAAAAAATCAAATTGAAGCGATTGACTGTGGTACCGACATTGAAAAAATAAATAATTACCTGATTAGACGAAATATCATGTCGTATATTAATGGAATAAAAGAGGCATCTGAAAGGTCTGCAAAAATAGTTAGGAACATGCTGGAGTTTTCACGAACACCGGCAGATATAAAGGTCCGTGTTACTATTTGTGATCTAATTGATACAGTTTTAGATATTTCAAATTCTGATTACGACGCTGTTAAATCACATGATTTTAAATTAATCAAAATAATAAAAAATTATAATATTCCAAAAATAGAATTAATGGTTTATAAAACAGAATTAGAACAGGTTCTTTTAAACATTTTGAAAAATGCCACATATGCAGTATATGAAAAATTTCATACTAATGAAAATGGAGTTATTACAATAACAGTGGGATATACCGGAACATCAAAAAATATGATAACCATAGCTATTTCTGACAACGGTTCAGGAATGAAAGAAGAGCAACTAAAAAGAATATTTGAACCGTTTTTTACCACAAAAGCTCCCGGCCAGGGAACGGGCTTAGGTCTTTCAGTATCATATTTTATTATTAAAGAAAAACATAACGGTTCAATTTTTGCCGAATCTATCGAGGGAAAAGGGTCTACGTTTTTTATTGAATTACCGATAGGGACATAGTTTTAAAAAGGGGATAACATGAGTAATAATTACTTTTTGAATGCATATAAAAAAAATTCACCTAAACCGGAAGATATGGAAGTTCCAAAAGAAAAGACAGTTAAGCCCTTTGTTTTTGAAAAAGTACCGACAACTCCACCTCAGGATAAATTAGAAGAGAAAATAGAAAAAAAAGCAACGGAAAATGAAGAACCTGTTTCAAAAGTAAAATTATCAGCTATTTTTTTTGTTCTTTCCGGTATTGATAAGGCATCGTCTATTTTAAAATCATTTAATTACGATGAAATAAATAAAATCACTAAAGAAATTATGAAAATTCTGTCTATTACAGAAAATGAATTGAAGTTAGTTGAAAAACAATTCGGGCCGCTTAACATTTCTGATCTGAAATCCTATTCCGGCGGAAAAGAATTTGCCAGACAATTATTTCAAAAATTATTTGGTTTATCAGACGGTAGTGAAAAATTCGTCAAAATTGTAGAAGAAAGTCAAAAAGAAGAAATAAAATACCTTGAAAAGTTATCATCTGAACAAGCCCTGACATTATTATCAGGTGAGTCAGATTTAATCTTTTCATCAATTTTAACATTATTACCCCCACAAACAGCAGCAGGAGTAATAAAATCACTTCAACCTGAACGATCTGTTTCAATAATCAGAATGTTATCAAGTAAAACAGCTGTCAATTCAGATATAAAAAAAATGATTATTACAAAACTTAATGAAAAAGCAAAAGAAATCATCATTAACGAAGAATTTAAAGTACAGGGAACAAAAAAACTGATTGATATCATCAAAAACAGTGACTCTGATATAACAGACCGGATTATTTCATCAATTGAAAAAGATGACCCTGTACTTGCAAATACATTAAAGGAAGCCATTTTTACATTTAATGATATAATAAAAATGCCACGAAAATCATTGGAATATGTAATGAAAAACTACGATAACAAAGAGCTTGCCTATATATTAAAAGGTTCATCAGATGAGATTAAAGCAGTTTACCTTACCTGTGTGACAACAAGAAGAAAAGAATTAATTATCAATGAGATTGAATTATTGGGTCAGGTGAAAAAATCGGATGTAGATGAAAAGAGAAAAACATTTGTATCATTTATAAAAAAACTCGAAGAAGACGGTACAATAGTTGTGAGGGATGATAAAGACATTTATGTTAATTAGGATTCAGCTAATTATTTTTAATACTGATTGTTTGAGTCGGGAAAGCGAACTCAATATCATTGGTATTACAAAAGTCATATATCATAAGATTAATCTTCTGTTGAATATCCATATAAACAGTATAATCTGAACTTAGCACATAATACACAGTTTCAATTAACAACGCTGAATTACCAAAAGACTTAAAATGTGACCGGTCAAATTTGGAATTTTTTATTGATAGAATTGAATTTTTTATAAATTCACAAAGTTGTATTATTTTATCTGTATCAGTTCCATAGGTGATTGATAATTCAAAAACAACTCTTCTTTGTTCCATTTTTTTATAATTTCTGACTCTGGATTTGACTATATCTGAATTTGGAATTACAATAAGTTCTCCTGAAAGACTTCTGATTCTCGTTGTCCTTAAACCAATTTTTTCGATACACCCCATATAATTTTCTAAGATAATAAAATCATCCGGCTCAAAAGGGCGATCAAATACCAATGAAACATAACTTAATAAATCACCTAAAATGTTTTGAGATGCAATTGCAATCGCAATCCCGCCAATACCAAGACCGGTAACAATACTTGAAATTTTAAAACCAAAGTTGTCAAGTATAAAAATGCCGCCTATACCCCATAATAATACACTAATAAAAGGAGAAAACATTTTTGGATTAAAAACATTAATACCATTACTGCCTGCTCGATTATTAAGCCATGCAAAAAGCGCATAACTAATACTTCTGATAATACTTATAGTAATTAACAAAATCCATACAGATGATAAAATGGTATGGACCGTTTCAGGTAGAACAAGAATTCGAATTGATACAAAAAAGAAAGAATAATAAATAATGAAATTAAAATTTGAATAAAGAGGAATAATGTTTTTACTTACAAAGCCTAATCTATTAATTTTTTTAGAAATTCTTTGTAAAAATATTTTTTTAATTATAAAATATACTATAAACAATGCTATAAATAAGCATATGCTTAAAAAATATTGAGTAATAGAATTTTGGAAAATAGTTATATACATATAATTTTCTATAGCAAATGATTTCATAATTATATTCTTTAACATATTTTAGAAATACTATCAATAATTCAACTATATTATTAAGTGAATAATAAGAGGTACACATATGAGGTTATTAATTTTTTCAGATGAATTTCCTCCTTTAGGAAATAGAAGAGCATATACCGTATATTATTTTCTTAAAGATTTTGCCAACAGATTTGATTTTGAAATAGATGTAATTACAGCATCAAGGAATAAAAATAAAAAAGAAATGTTTGCTGATAATATTTTTATTCACTATATTGATGTTGGTCGAAGAGGTGAAGACGCATCATTAAACTGGTACGAGAAAATAATATATTCCACCAAGGCGATGCAGTATTATAAAAAAAATTTTAAAAAGAAAGAATATGATTTAATTCATTTTTTTTCACTTTTTTCAGGATATATGCTCAATAAATATTTTAAAAGAAAATTTATTGTAAATGTTTTTCCTACTGATATTTACGGAAAAGCAATAACTCTCAGAAAATACTTTGTAAAAAATGTACTGTCAAAATCACTTGCATCAATAACATCATGCCAGGCTGATTGGAATGAAATAAATAAAATAATACCTAAAAAACCGGCTCAACTTATATACAGTGGTGTAATAGCTAAAAAATTCATTTTTAACTTACGGCCTGTCAATAAAAAACTGACACTTTTATCAGTAGGACGAATGGTTAATAAAAGTGATTACGAATTCTTAATTAGTGCACTCAAAGGAATAAGTGATTATCGGTTAATCATAATAGGAGACGGAAAATATCGTCAGATACTTGAGAAAATGTCGATAAAAGAAGCAGTTGACGTTGAATTCACCGGAAGATTAGGGCATGATGAAATCAAAAAAATTATGTCACGGTCTGATATTTATATATCAGTCACATCAGTTGGCGGAATTAGCAACAGTATGATGGAGGCGATGTCAATGGGTCTTCCTGTTATTTGCTATGACACCGGCGGTAATAAAGAAATTATGACTGAAAACGGTTTTGTTATTGAAAAAAATAATATAAACGGTTTACGAAGTTCATTTGATATTTATAGAAATAATAAATCATTAATTAAAAGACACGGTAAAAATTCAAGGAAAATAGCTCAAGGTTTATCATGGAAAATATCCGGTGAAAAGTATCGTGATTTATATAAGTCTCTTCTTACGAATAGTCAATAATTTTGAAAAACTTGACATTTTACATAAATAGTGTATTCTTTTTGGTTAAAACATTGATTTTTTATCATATTAGGGGGTTGTTATGATTAAAGCGGGCATTGTTGGCATAACCGGATATGGCGGTATAGAATTATTTCGTCTGCTCTACGGACATCCGGAAGTAGAAATTGCAGTGATAAAAGCAAACTCTGCAAATGGTGAATCAATAAAATCATTATATCCTCATGTATCTCACTTTGATAATATTTGCGAAGATATTTCTTATGAAGAAATAGCAAAGAAATGTGATGTTGTTTTTACTGCTACACCACATGGAGGAGCATCTGCACCATATCTTCCGTTTATAAAAAAAGAAAATAAAAAACTCATTGATTTAAGTGCTGATTTCAGGTTAATAAACCCGTTGGTATATAAAGAATGGTATAATGAAGATCACAAAGGAACGGAATTTCTTTCTGAAGCGGTCTATGGAATGCCTGAATTACACAAAGAGAAAATAAAAAAAGCATGGCTCATAGCAAATCCCGGTTGTTACACAACAGCTTCAATTCTTGGCAATGCACCTCTTGTAAAACATAATTTAATTGATGTTGAAACTCTTATTATTGATGCAAAATCAGGCGTTTCAGGAGCCGGCAGAAAGCCAAAACAAAATTTACATTATCCTGAAATGAATGAAGGTTTTTCCGCTTACGGCCTGACCAGTCATCGACATACACCAGAAATTGAACAGGAATTGTCATTATTATCAGGAAAAAACATAACAATTAATTTTACACCCCATTTAGTACCTATGAATAGAGGAATTCTTGCATCATCTTATTCAAAACTTGTAAAAAAAATTGCAGAAAAAGAAATTTATGATATTTATAAAGAGTTCTATAAAAACGCTCCGTTTGTAAGAATTGCTGAGGATTATTTACCGAATACAAAATATACAGCAGGTTCAAATTTTATAGACATTCACATAAAGACAGATGAAAGAACAGGACGTGTAATTATAATATCTACATTAGATAATTTAATAAAAGGTGCAAGCGGACAAGCAGTGCAAAATATGAATTTAATGTTTGGATTAAATGAAAAAACCGGATTAGATCTCATATCTTTATATCCGTAATAAAAAAGGTGATAAAATGAACAAAAAAATAATCTTAATAAATAACCCTGCAATCGAAATGGTTCAAGGTTTTCATTCAAATGGTATTGCGTCAGGTATTAAAAAAAATGGTAATCATGACCTTGGTGTTGTTTTTTTTGATAAAGAATGTGATGGCTTTGGCATGTTTACAACAAACAAAGTGAAAGCAGCACCGGTTCTTGTATCAAAAAAACATATAAAAAATAAAATCCGCGCATTGTTTGTTAATAGTGGAAACGCAAATGCCTGTACGGGAGAAAGCGGTTTCAATGATGCAATAAATATTTGTAAGGAAATCGGCGAGTCATTTAACATACCATACACAAGTGTTATTCCAATGTCAACCGGTGTAATTGGTCAAAGACTTCCAACGACTGTCATAAAAAACGGAATTATTAAAATTTCAAAAATTATCAACGAACCAAATGACAATCAATTTGTAAAAGCTATTATGACTACAGATACAAAAATGAAAATATATGGCGTTAAAGTTAAAACAGAAAACTACGAGTATTCTGTTATCGGATGTGCTAAAGGCTCAGGAATGATACATCCGAATATGGCAACAATGCTTGGTTTTATTTTTTCTGATGCAGTCATATCAAAAAGTATGGCCAATAAAGCATTTAGAAGCTCAATTGATAAATCATTTAATTCAATCACTGTTGATGGAGATACAAGTACTAATGATTCTGTTTTTTTATTTAACAGTAATTGTGCTAATAATAAACCAATAACATCATCGAATGCTGATTACAAATTATACGAAGAAGCTGTACAAATGGTTGCTTCACAATTAGCAAGAAAAATAGTTGAAGATGGTGAAGGCGCTACAAAACTTGTCGAAGTTGAAGTAAAAGGTGCAAAAAATATTAAACAGGCGAAACAAGCTGCATTTTCCGTAGCAACTTCAAGTCTCGTTAAAACTGCATTTTATGGTGAAGATGCAAATTGGGGACGAATTGTCTGTGCAATCGGTTATTCAGGCATACCCTGCAAACCAGAAAATATTAAATTATATTTTGACAATCTTTTGTTGTTTAAAAATGGTGAACCTACAACATTTAATGAAGCTGATGCTTCTAAAATTCTTAAAAAAACAGAGTTTAAGGTTACTGTTGATCTTGGAATCGGAAATAAAAGTTGGACTGTATGGACAACAGATTTAACTAATGAATATATAAGAATAAATGCAAATTACAGATCATAATTAAGGAGCACTACATGATAAAAGGACTTTCAGAAAAAGCAGAAATATTAATTGAATCGTTACCGTATATTAAAACTTTTCATTCAAAAACATTTGTAATAAAATATGGCGGTGCAGCCATGCTTGATGAAAATATCAGAAAAGATATAATAAGAGATTTTATTTTATTACGATACATTGGTATAAATGTAGTCGTTGTTCATGGCGGTGGGCCTGAAATCACAACATACTTAAATAAAACCGGTAAAAAGACTGAATTTGTAAACGGCTTGCGGGTTACTGATAAAGAAACAATGGAAGCTGTACAAATGACATTAGTCGGTAAAACAAATTTAGATATTGTAAGTTTAATCAATCTTTATGGTGGTAAAGGTGTTGGACTTAATGGTAAAGATTCTAATATCATTTTAGCACGAAAAAGACTTCCTGAACTTATTTTTAATCATGAAACAAAAGAAGAAAAAACTGTTGATCTTGGTTTTGTCGGCGAAATTGAAAAAATAGATCCGGCTTTAATCAATTTGTTATGTCAAAATAACTATATTCCTATCATAGCACCTATTGGTGTTGGTTTGGATGGTGAAAGTTACAATATTAACGCGGATGAAGCAGCAAGTGAAATAGCGGTTTCATTAAAAGCGGATAAATTGATAATGGTCACTGATGTTGACGGTATTTATGAATCACCAAATAATCCGGCAACAAAAATTGAGTCATTAACAATACACCAGGCAAAACAATTAATTGATAAAAATATAATCAATGGCGGTATGATTCCAAAAGTAACAGCATGTATCAATGCAATTTCAAATGGTGTTAAACGGACTCATATAATTGATGGTAAAATGAAGCATTCAATGCTTCTTGAGTTCTTTACAGATGAAGGTATAGGCACAATGGTAGTAGGTAACTAATTATGAAAACAATTGAAACAACGAATCAATTTATTTTAAATACATATAAAAGGTATCCTGTAGTTTTTGAAAAGGGAACAGGTTGTTATTTATTTGATGAAAATGGTAAAAAATATCTCGATATGAGTTCAGGAATCGCTGTTTCTCTACTGGGGCACAGTCATCCTGAAGTTGTAAAAGCTATCAAAAAGCAATCAAATAAATTACTTCATACCAGTAATTTATATTACAGTACCCCGGCTCCAAAATTAGCAAAAAAACTGGTTGAGAAATCAGTTTTTTCTAAAGCATTTTTTTGTAATTCCGGTGCAGAAGCAAATGAAGCTGCATTAAAAATTGCAAAAAAATATGGTAAAATACATGGCGGTGAAAAGAAGTTTAAAATACTTTCATTTAAAAACTCATTTCATGGTCGAACTATTGCGACAATAACAGCAACCGGTCAGACTAAATATCAGGAATCGTTCACCCCTTTATTACCCGGTGTTGAATATGCAGAGTACAATAATATTGAGTCAGTAAAAAAATTAATTTCTGATGACGTTTGCGCTGTAATTATTGAACCATTACAAGGTGAAGGCGGAGTACATCCTGCTCAGGGTGATTTTATTAAACAACTAAGGGAATTATGCGATAAACATAATGCGCTATTAATATTTGATGAAATTCAAACCGGGGTCGGAAGAACAGGTACTTTATTCGCTTATGAGCAATTTTTACCAACAAAACCGGATATCGTAACACTGGCAAAAGGAATAGCAGCCGGTCTTCCTATGGGTGTGACATTAGTCAATGAGAAACTATCGGAAGTTCTTCAACCCGGTGATCATGCAAGTACATTTGGCGGTAATCTTTTAACATCATCTGTTGCATTAGCAGTATTAAACTGTATTGATAATGATAAAATTCTTGAAAATGTTCAGAAATCCGGTTCATATTTAATAAAAAAACTTAATGAATTAAAACTTAAATATTCATCAATTAAAGATATTAGGGGACAGGGGTTACTGATTGGAATTGAGATTGACTTTCCTGCTCCCGAACTTGTCAATGCCCTCATTGATAAAAAAATAATTACGGTTCCTGCCGGCACATCAGTTGTCCGGTTCTTACCGCCTTTAATTATTAAGAAAAAGGAAATTGATATATTAATCGATGCACTTGATGAAATCTTTAAAAAGAGGATATGATTTTGGAAGAAAATAAAAAAGCTTATCTGGTATTAGAAGACGGATCGATATTTGAAGGTCTTGCTTTTGGCGGTGGAGATTTCGTTGAAGGTGAAGTCGTTTTCAATACAGGTATTACTGGGTATCAGGAAGTATTAACAGACCCATCGTATAGTGGTCAGATAGTGGTTATGACGTATCCGCAAATTGGTAACTATGGTTATATTGAGGCGGATAATGAATCATCAAAAGTTCAAGTTCGTGGTTTTGTTGTTAAAGAACATTGTGATTATCCTAATAACTATAGAAGCCAGGGAAAATTAACCGATTATCTTAAAGCAAATAATATTCTTGGTATTCAAGGTATAGATACAAGGGCTATTACAAAAAAAATAAGAAATCGAGGAACGATGAGAGGGCTTATAACCCTTAACAAATTGCCTGATGACAAATTAATCGCGTTAGCAAAAAACATTGAAGATATATCCAATATCGACTTTGTTCTTAAAGCTACAACTGAAAAAGAATATACTATCGAAGGTAGTGGAAAACATATAGCACTTGTTGATTTCGGCATAAAAACAAATATTATTAAGCACCTTAAAAGTAGAGGTCATAAAATAACCGTTATGAGAGCTGATTCTACCGCACATGATGTTTTATCAAGGGATTTTGATCTTGTTCTATTATCAAACGGTCCCGGAGACCCAAAAAAAGCAACCTATGCAATTGATCTTGTAAAAGGTTTAATTGGTAAAATTCCGGTTACCGGGATATGTCTTGGACATCAGATTATTGCCCTGGCAATGGGATTGGATACATTTAAACTTAAATTCGGTCATCGTGGTGGAAATCATCCTGTAAAAAATCTGTTAAAAGATAAAGTAACCATTACGACTCAAAACCACGGTTATGCAGTTATCAATGAAAATATTCCAAAAGAGATTGAAGTTACTCATTTAAATCTTAATGACTTTACCATTCAAGGGATCAGATGTGAATCTAAAAAAGTGTATTGTGTTCAATTTCACCCTGAAGCCGGACCGGGTCCTGAAGATTCATCGTATATTTTTGATGATTTTATTGCTCTGGCGAAATAATTTAGTTTAATGTAAAGAGCAGTACATGCTGCTTGATTTATATATATAATCTTACGAATAAGGATGACAATATGCCTTTAGATAAAAGTATTAAAAGTGTTATGGTTATAGGGTCGGGACCGATTGTTATCGGACAAGCAGCCGAATTTGATTATGCAGGAACTCAGGCGTGTAAAGCGTTACGGGAAGAAGGAATACGAGTAATTCTTGTAAATTCCAATCCGGCAACTATTATGACAGACCTCAATATGGCTGACGTGGTATACCTGGAACCGTTAAATGTTCAAAGTCTTGAGAAAATCATACAAAAAGAAAAACCTGATGGTCTTCTTCCTACTCTTGGCGGTCAAACGGGTTTAAATCTTGCAGTTGAATTGTCTGATAAAAAAATTATAGAAAAATATAATATCAGGCTACTCGGGACTCCTCTTGAAGCAATTAGAAAAGCGGAAGATCGTGAATTATTCAAAAACCTATGTATTGAAATTGGTGAACCGGTTGCTGAGAGTGCAATTATAACTACTATAACTGGAGCTGTTGAATTTGCTAATAAAATTGGCTATCCATTAATTATAAGACCTGCCTATACTATGGGTGGCCTTGGTGGCGGGATTGCTGCAAATGAAGAAGAATTAGTGAGTATCGTTTCACGTGGTTTGAAACATTCAAGAATACAGCAGGTTTTACTTGAACGATCTGTTGCCGGCTGGAAGGAAATAGAATATGAAGTTATGCGTGACTCAAATGGAACATGTATAACTGTTTGTAATATGGAAAATATAGATCCGGTTGGTATTCATACCGGTGATAGTATTGTTTTAGCACCAAGTCAGACACTCTCTGATAAAGAATATCAAATGCTTCGAACTTCGGCATTAAAGATTATTTCTGCTTTAAAAATCGAAGGCGGTTGTAATGTTCAGTATGCATTAGACCCGTATTCATCAGATTATATAATCATTGAAGTAAATCCGAGGGTTTCGCGATCATCGGCATTGGCATCAAAAGCAACCGGGTATCCGATTGCAAAAGTTTCTGCGAAAATTGCAGTAGGGCTCAGACTTGATGAAATAGAGAATTCGGTTACAAAAAAAACACTTGCCTGTTTTGAACCGACACTTGATTATATCGTAACAAAAATTCCCCGATGGCCATTTGATAAGTTTACCACAGCAGACAGGCTTCTTGGAACTCAAATGAAGGCAACAGGCGAAATTATGAGTATTGACAGAACAATTGAAGGTTCTATTATGAAAGGTATTCGTTCACTTGAAATTAAAGTTGACGGACCATATATGAAAGAAATAGCTCAACAGGAAACAGAGTTATTAATTGAACATGTTGGATTGCCTGATGATAGAAGACTTTTTGTTTTATTTGAATTATTACGAAGAGATTATCCGATTGAAAAAATTCATGAAAGTACAAAAATTGACTATTTCTTTCTCAAGAAATTTGAAAATATTATTAAACTTGAAAAAGAATTTTTAGCAAAAATTAATGCTGATATTGTTTTATCGAATGAGAAAATAAGCGAAGAAACAATCGCATTAATGTTACAGCTAAAAAAATATGGTTTTGGCGATACTTATTTAGCACGATTAATTGGCGTAAAACATTTAGATTTCAGAAAATTCAGAAAAAAATGTAATATCAAACCTGTATATAAAATGGTTGATACCTGTTCGGCTGAATTTGAAGCAATGACTCCGTATTATTATTCAACATACGAAACAGAAGATGAAGTTGTAGTAACATCACGAAAGAAAATAATCGTTCTCGGGTCCGGTCCAATTAGAATCGGACAGGGTATTGAGTTTGATTATTGTTCAGTTCATTCAGTGTGGGGGTTAAAAGAAGCCGGTATTGAATCGGTTATAATTAATAATAATCCTGAAACAGTCAGTACCGATTTTGATACATCTGATAAATTATATTTTGAACCTCTCAACATTGAGGATGTTTTAAATATAATTGACAAGGAAAACCCTGAAGGTGTTATTGTACAATTTGGCGGACAAACTGCAATAAATCTCGCAGGCCCGTTACATGAAGCCGGTATTAAAATTATTGGTTCTTCAGTTGATTCGATTGACCTTGCAGAAGATCGAAAAAGATTCTCAGGTTTATTACATTCAATAGGTATTTTACAAGCAGAAGGAAAAACGGTATTGTCTTTTGAAGAGGCTCTAGGTGTAACAAATAAACTGGGTTATCCGGTTTTAGTACGACCTTCGTATGTTATCGGTGGTCATGCAATGGAAATTGTTTATAATGATGATGAGTTATTTTCATATATGCGATTTGCCACAAAAATATCGCCCGATCATCCGGTTCTGGTTGATAAATACCTTGTCGGAAAAGAAGTTGAAGTAGATGCAATTTGTGATGGAACCGATGTTTTTATCCCGGGTATATTTGAACATATTGAAAGAGCAGGAGTACATTCCGGTGACTCAATGACCGTGTATCCGCCATTTAACTTGACTGAAGAACAAATGAGTACAATAAAAAGACATACAATAGCATTAGGAAAAGCATTAAATATTATAGGTTTAATGAATATTCAGTTTGTTATTTCTGAAGACAAAATATATTGTATAGAAGTAAATCCTCGAGCAAGTAGAACGGTTCCTATTTTGAGTAAGGTAACAAATGTTCCAATGGTCAATATAGCGACTAAAATAATGACGGGTCAATCACTGAAAGATCAGGGATATACAACCGGTATTTTAGAAACCCCTTCATATTTTACAATTAAAGCACCGGTATTCTCTTTTGACAAATTAAAAATGGTTGAACCGAGTCTTGGTCCTGAAATGAAATCAACAGGTGAAGTATTAGGTTTAGGATTTGATAGACTCGATGCTCTTTTTAATGCTATTTCCGGAACCGGTTTACAGATTCCGGCTTCAGGAAATATCTTATTATCGATTGCTGATAAAGATAAAGAAGAATCTGTCGAAGTCGCTCAAAGATTTTCAGATTTAGGGTATACATTATTCGGTACAACGGAAACATACGAATATTTAATGAAAGCCGGTATTCAAGTGACAAAAACATTACAACCGGGTGAAGGTTCTCCAAATGTTCTTGATTTAATAAAAACCAACAAAATTGACTTAATAATCAATACACCTACAAAAGGTAAATTACCTGACAAGCTTGGTTTTAAAATTAGAAGACTTGCAGTAGAATATAAAACACCTTGTATAACATCACTTGATACGACTATGAGTATTATGCACATATTAGATCAGGAAAGAACAGGAACAGCACTCAATGTGAAATCTCTTAATTACTATTTAGAGACATCACCTTTGAAGAAAATTCTGTAATTGCAATTTATTTTTTTAATATCAGAGCTTCTTGCAAAAATACTCTTTTTATCTCGAATTTTTGCAAGAAGCTACCTCTAACGCAATTATATTGCGTATTGCCGTAAGCATAAAAAAAGTACACTTTTTTTCATCAAGTACTGTTGATTTTTAAGAGGCTCATTATTTTTGATAATAACTAATAAAAATCAAAAAGGGATGAGTTACAAACTCATCCCTTTTTTAATTATTTTAATAAATATTCGTTTACCATATCGGCCACAGCTCGACCGTTAGCAATAGCCCAAACAACAAGTGAAGCGCCTCGAGCACAGTCTCCTACGGAGAAAACTTTATTAACACTGGTAGCTCCATATCCAAAATTATTAGTTTTAAAATTTCCTCGCGGATCTAAATCAATCCCCAATTCCTTTACAAGTTGATCATGCACAGGATGAACAAAACCCATAGCTAGGAATATTAAATCTGCTTTAATTTCGAATTCACTACCGGCAACCTCTTTCATATCCCAGTTACCTTTTTCATTTTTTACCCACTCAACCTCGGCAGCAAGAACTTTTTCAATCTTACCGTTAGTGCCCTCAATCTTCTTTGTGGTAATACACCATTTTCTTTCACATCCTTCATCATGTGATGTTGATGTTCGTAACTTTTTAGCATATTGTGGCCATGGTGTTTCTTCTGATCGTTTTTCAGGCGGTTTAGGTAATATTTCAATTTGAGTAACGGAAGTAGCACCTTGTCTTCGGGATGTACCAACACAGTCAGCACCGGTATCGCCCCCGCCAATTACAAGAACAGATTTCCCTTTTGCATCGATCAATGCGCTTTTGTCAAATGAAATACCATCAACTCTTTCATTCGATTGTGTTAAATAATCAACAGCCTGATAAATACCGGATAGTTCTCTTCCGGTTATTTGTATATCTCTGGCTTCACGTGCACCACATGCGAGAACGATTGCATCAAAATCTTTATGTAATGCATCAACGGTAATATCCTTTCCCACATATGTGTTTGTCTTTATAACAACACCTTCATCAGTCATTTGCTTAATTCGTCTATCTAAAACCCATTTCTCAAGTTTATAATCAGGAATTCCATACCGCAAAAAACCACCGGCTTTCGGAGCTTTTTCAAATAATGTAACTGAATGCCCCATTCTATTAAGTTGTTGAGCAGCTGCAAGACCTGCAGGACCGGACCCGATAATAGCAACTTTCTTACCGGTTCTTTCAAGTGGCGGATTAGAAATTATCCAGCCATTCGTAAAACCTTTTTCAACAATCGTCATTTCAATATCCCGAATTGTAACTGACTCCAAACCAACATTGAGCGTACAAGACTCTTCACAAGGCGCAGGACAAACCCGTCCGGTTACTTCAGGAAAATTATTTGTTGAATGTAAAAGACGGCATGCTTCTTCCCATTTACCTTTATAAACCAAATCATTCCAGTCAGGAATCAGATTTGATACAGGACATCCGTATCCATGACAAAAAGGGATACCGCAATCCTGACATCGTGAGGCTTGCAATTGAATATCTTCATCGGTATAATTAACATGAAGATCTTTATAATCATGTAAACGCTCTTCAACAGTTCTATATTGAATTGGGATTCTCTTAATCAATTTAAAATTTCTATAATTTGGTTTTTCTTTTTTCTTAGCCATGTATTACCTCCTCAGTAATATTGATATTATCTGAGCTTGCCATTTCTCTTTCTTTCATTTGTTTTAATGCCTGCTTATAATCAATAGGAAAAACTTTTACAAATTTATCAATTGATTCTTCCCACTTATCAAGAATATTTTTTGCTTTTTCACTTCCGGTTAATGAATGATGTTTTGTTAACAACAACTTCAATTCATCACGATCGTTATTCTCTATTACCGGGGTAAGATCAACCATTTCAAGATTACAATTATTATCAAAAGTTTGATTAGGATCCCACACATATGCAATTCCACCGGACATTCCTGCTGCAAAGTTTTTACCGGTAATACCAAGTACAACAACTTTACCACCAGTCATATATTCACATCCATGATCACCAAGCCCCTCAATTACAGCTGTTGCCCCGGAATTTCTAACTGCAAATCGCTCACCAGCAGCACCACGAATAAATATTTCACCACTCGTTGCACCATAGAGCAAAGTATTTCCAACAACAATATTATCAGCAGGATCAATAGTTGTTGTTTTTGGAGGATATACAACAATACGGCCACCTGACATACCTTTACCAAGATAGTCATTAGCGTATCCTTCAAGTTCCATCGTAATACCTTTTGCAAGAAATCCGCCAAAACACTGACCGGCATTTCCTTTAAACTTGAAATGAATTGTTCCTGATGGCAACCCGCCTTCACCGTATTTCTTTACAAGTTCGCCACTTAACATTGTACCGACAGATCTGTGAATATTTTTTATATCTACATTTGCCATTACCGATTGTTTTCTTTCCAATGCTGGTTTTGCCAATTCAATAAGTTTTATTCTATCCAATGATGTATGTAGCATATGATCCTGAGGTTTAGTACATCGCGGACTAACCGGAGGATTTGCGTTATAATATAACATTTTAGATAAATCCAGACTATTTGCTTTCCAGTGATTAATCGCTTTATTAACTTCAAGTAAATCTGATCTACCAACCATTTCATCCATTGTTCGCATACCGAGAGAAGCCATGATCTCTCTTATTTCCTGAGCAAGAAATTGAAAAAAGTTCACAACATATTCTGCCTTTCCTCTATACAGTGCCCGTAAATCTGTATCCTGAGTTGCAACACCCATTGTACATGTATTTAAATGACACTTTCTAAGCATACAACACCCTAAAATGATTAATGCAGACGTTGCAAAACCAAATTCCTCAGCACCAAGAAGAGCACCGATTACAACATCACGACCTGTCATGAGTTTACCATCAACCTGAACTCTTATTTTATCTCTAAGATGATTTGAAACTAAAACCTGTTGGGTTTCAGCAAGTCCCAACTCCCATGGAATACCGGCATGCTGGATTGAAGTTAAAGGCGAAGCACCTGTTCCACCATCATATCCTGCAATAAGCACCATATCAGCTTTACCTTTTGCAACTCCGGCAGCAACGGTTGCAACACCGACTTCAGAAACCAGTTTAACTGAAACCCGGGCTGTTGTATTAACACAATGTAAATCAAATATCAGCTGTGCCATATCTTCAATTGAATAAATATCATGATGCGGAGGAGGAGAAATCAATGTTACACCGGGCGTCGAATGTCTTGTTCTACCTATTACTTCATCTACTTTATGTCCCGGTAACTGTCCACCCTCACCAGGTTTTGCCCCCTGAGCAATTTTAATCTGTAATTCTTTCGCATTTACAAGGTAATTTGTTGTTACACCAAATCGACCGGAAGCAATTTGCTTAATTGCAGAACAAGCATTGTCGCCATTTGCCCGAGTAGTAAATCGTTCAATTTCTTCACCACCCTCACCGGTATTACTTGATCCGCCCAGTTTATTCATTGCAATTGCCAGTGCTTCGTGCGCTTCTTTACTAATCGAACCATACGACATTGCGCCTGTTGCAAATCTTTTGAAAATTGATTCAGCAGGCTCAACTTCATCAATACTAATTGCTGTTGTATTTTTAAATTTCAACAAACCTCTTATTGTATATAATGATTGTTGCTGATTATCAACAAATGAACTGTATTGTTTAAATTTTGCATAATTATTTGTTGACGTTGCTTCTTGAAGTAATGAAACCGTTGTCGGATTCCATAAATGCTTTTCTCCATTCTTTCGATAATGAAAAACACCGCCATAAACTAAATCTTCAGGTGTCACTTTTTTAGCAGGATACGCCAAAGCATGTCTCATCATTGATTCTTTTGCAATTATATCATAATCAATACCGCCAATTCGGGAAGCGGTTCCTTTAAAATGTTTATTTATTATAGTCTCTGAAACCCCTATAGCTTCAAAAATCTGAGCCCCCTGATAGCTTCTAAGAGTTGATATACCCATTCGTGAAAAAGTTTTCAAAAGACCTTTTTTTATTCCATTAATAAAATTGTTATAACCGTCTTCAGCTGTCAATTCTTTTGATAATTCATTTTCATCTTTTAAACTTGATATTGTTTCAAATGCAATATATGGACAAACTGCATTTGCTCCATATCCAATTAAAAGGGCAAAATGCATGGTATCCCGAACTTCACCTGAATTAACAATTAAACCGACAGATTCTCTTTTTTTATTTGAAACCAGATATTGATGTACTGCACTTAAAGCTAATAGTGACGGTACCGGAACTTTATCGGGTCCGAATCCTGCATCGGATAAAACAATAATTGTTGTATCTTTTTCTGCTTCCTCAAGAGCCTTTTTGCATATTGCATTAATAGCATTTTCAAGTGATTTACCACCTTCTGCAGGTGTGTAACAAATATCAATGGTAACCGATTTTAATTCCATTCTACTTGTTGTTGTTACCCTTTGCAAATCATCAGGAGTCATTATTGGATGTTGCAATTTGAGTTGTTTACAATGATCTTCTGTTTCATCAAGAATATTTCTTTTTTTTCCAAGCCACGTCATAAGACTCATAACTAAAGACTCTCGATACGCATCTATTGGCGGATTAGTTACCTGCGCAAATAATTGTTTGAAATAATTAAAAAACAATTGAGGTTTATCTGACAAAACGGCAATTGGAGAATCATACCCCATCGATCCAACAGGTTCCTGAGCATTTTCAGCCATATCCTGAATCTGAAGTCGGATATCTTCTGTTGCATATCCAAATACCTGTTGTGCTCTTAACAGTTCTATAGAATCTCTTTTTCTTGCATCAGGACTTTCAAATAAGCCACGAAGTTCTATTCTATTTTTTTCAAGCCATCTTCTATACGGCTGGCTTCTGACAATTTTACTTTTTACTTCATTATCAAATCGAACTCTACCATTGATTATGTCAACGGACAACATCTTTCCCGGTTGCAATCTACCAAGTTGTCGAACATTATCGTCTGCAAATTCTACAATACCAATTTCAGAACCTGCTATAATATATCCGTCTTTTGTAATCACAAATCTTGATGGTCGTAATCCATTTCTATCTAATGTTGCACAAATTGATTTTCCATCAGTCACAATTAATGCAGCAGGTCCATCCCATGGCTCAATTATTGAAGAGTAATACTCATAAAACGCTCTTCTGTCTTCACTCATTTGTATTTTAGAACCAAATGCTTCAGGAACCATCATCATCATAGAATGTTCTGGTGACCTTCCGGACAAAATGAGTAATTCAAGACAATTATCAAATGATGCAGAATCACTCGCATTCGGTGTAATTACAGGATATAATTTAGAAATTTCATCACCAAATACTGATGAAGCTAAATTTTCCTCTCGTGCGATCATTTTATTCACATTACCTCTAAGGGTATTTATTTCTCCATTATGAGCAAGGTATCTGAAAGGATGTGCCAATTTCCACTCAGGCATTGTATTTGTACTATATCGTTGATGAAGAATAGCATATCTTGTTCTCATCAATGGATTTTCAAGATCAGGAAAGTATTTATTTATTTGTTCTGCTAAAAGCATACCTTTATAAATGATTTTTGAATCTGAAAGAGAACAAATATAAAAATCACGACCGGTTTCACCAAGTTCTTTTGTAATACGATTTTCAATGACTTTTCGTAGAATATATAAACGCTGTTCTGATAAATGATTTTTATCTTTTTCAATGAAACATTGCTTAATTGCCGGTTGTGACTCTTTTGCAAGGTACCCCAATGATGAATCATCAGTAGGAACAGTTCTCCATGAAATAAGTTTTAGCCCTTCAGATTGTATTGAATCTTCTATTATATCTATACATTTTTTTTGTAATACGCTATCAGTCGGAAAAAAAACCATCCCGACACCATATTCACCAATATGATATTTAGATAACTCTTTAACACGGTCTTTAAAAAATAAATGAGGAATTTCAAATAAAATACCTGCACCATCGCCGGTATTAGCATCTCCCCCGACAGCACCTCTATGCGTCAAATTAAAAAGCGCTGTTATTGCCATCTCAAGAACCTTATGTTCCGGCTCTCTATTTAATGTCGATATGAAACCTACACCACAATTATCATGTTCAAGTGCCGGATCATACAGTGGTGGTAATTCTCTTTTAATCATATTCGCTCCAATATTCTTAATATTTAATTGTGATGTCTTTATAATATTTTTTTTTAAGGAATGCAAAAAGAATATTCTAAATTATGCTAATTTAGCAAAAAGTATGCCATTTAAAAACCACATAAAAGTAACTTTAGCATAAAAATGATACAATGTTGTATTAAACATTAAAATCCGGCACAATACTGTATCGACATATAAATCTATCGTTTTTTTTAACAAACACCATGAGTCATTAAAAAATTTGAAAAAAAAAAAAGCGGATATACTATTCATACATCCGCTTTTAAAATTTTTTGTTAAAAAATTATTTCAATAATTTTTTTGCCTCATCATCATCAACATCAGTAATATAAGGAACATTTGTTTCTTTTTCAGTTTCTCTATTCATTGAAAAAATATCATCCCTTGAGATTTCATTAACATTGAATTTTCGTGCACCGGCCATTAATTGCTGCAAACCGGCTGCAAGTTTATCTGCCAATGTCCACGCAGCAACAGCTCCAAACGGTATGTTTTTCATTTCATCTTTACCTATTTTCTTTTCTATATCATAGTATCCGGCAAAAATAGATTCAGGTGAATTACCAATATCGGTAACTGACTTAGGAAGTTCATTCCAATTTCCATTTAACAGCATTTTATTTGCAGGTTTAATAACACCTTCAATATTTGAACCGAGAAATGCCGGCACCATTAAAGATCTGCCCATACAAATTAATTTCGTAAACGGTGCGCCAATTGCAAGAGCTTTAAATATCTGATCTTCTTTTGCAAGACCGCCTGCAAATGCAAGATCAACAACTTTTTGTTTCTTCGAAAGAATTGTAGCATATTCATACGCTTTTGCATGAAGAAGAATATTAGGCACACCCCAGCTTTCCATCATATTCCATGGACTCATACCGGTTCCGCCACCTGCACCATCAATCGTAAGAAGATCTAATTTCGCATCACTTGCAAATTTTATTGCCATTGCAAGAGCTTTCATACCATAGGCACCGGTTTTCAACGAAATTCTTTTGTAGCCCATTTTTCTTAAACCTGCTACAGCATTCATAAAATCAGCACGAACTTCTTCTACAGAATCTAAATTGGTATAACCAAGTCTCGAATGTCTTGCAAATGATTTTATTGCCCCTGATTTAAATGCAGCCTGAACCTCTGAAGACATTGGATCAGGATCAACAACATATCCACGATTTTTTAAAAACTGTGCATACTCTAAATTGGCAACCTGAATCTCACCGCCAATATCTTTAGCTCCCTGACCCCATTTCAACTCTATAACAACTTTATCACCAAACTTACCGATAACATACTCAGCAACACCATTTCTGGTATCTTCAACATTCATCTGGACAATTATTGCACCATATCCATCATAATATTTTAAGAATTTCTCAATTCTTCTATCTAATTCCGGTGCTTTTTTAATAACACCTTTCTCAATAACAGCTTCTTTATCAACACCAACAACATTTTCACCAATAACTATAGGATATCCGACTAATGCCGCTCCAATAGCAAAAGAGTCCCAGTATTTTGCTGCAATAAAAGTAGAACCTAAAGCACCTGTCATCAAAGGAACTCTGGATTTTGTTTTAACCTCATTACCAAATTCAGTTTCTAAAGAAACATTTGGAAAAATACAATCATCAGCAGAATTTGACAACCCTTTCGGTAAACCATAAGCACCATAATTGTAACCTTGAATTCTTAAAGAACTATATGAAACATCAGTAGAAGAAACATTCTTACTACCCGCAGTAACTGTACCAAAATCTCTTGGATATAAAAGCTTCCTTCCAATCATACTTGACAACCATGTTTCACATTTCCCCTGACAATCAGCTCTACATAAAGTACATAAACCGGACTCGCAAACATTACCTCGATTTACAACTCCCAATGCATCATTAGTCTTTGAATATTCCATTTAGTATCCTCCGATAAAATTATCATTAGAGTATAAAATATAAATTACTTTTTTTCTACATTAATGTAAGAATTAAATTTTTTTCCACAAATTAATTCAGCACCAAGACGTCCCGACAGACTTGACCCGTAAACACCGCCACCTGCTTGAAAGGAAAACATCCCGACCTGGTACAGATTTTTGACCGGCGTTTGAAGAAACACTTTTGTCAGCGAAAGTGCTTTCATAAACGATTTTTTTCTATCCCATGAAAACCCGCTTGATGCTCCGCCAGTACAGTTTACCCAATTTTCAAGTGTTTTAGGTGTTGCAAGGTCAATAACCTCAATTTTTGATGTTATACCGGGGATCAGAGTTTCCATTCGATCAACGAGGATGTCTTTTAATATCCTTTTTGTTTCTTTGTATTCATCTTTTTTTAAATCCCACCATGGCGAATGAAGTTCAGGTGGTATAGAAACATGAACGATAATCGAAGTACAGCCGTCTTTAACCCGGTCTCCGGTTAAATAATACGACGGTGACACTTGAAGAGAACATATTTTCATATAATCATAAATATCATTAACGGGTTTAAAATCTTTGTTAACATACAACATCTCAGTCTCAGGTATATATTTCTTAACTTCATCATTCGTCATTTTTACACCAAGATATAAAATCAGACCGGACTCGGATGGTTGAGCCTCAGAAAGTCTTTTTTGTAAGGATTTCCTGAATGTAAAATCAGGACACATTGTTAAAATAAGTTTCTTCAAATCAATATTTGAAACGATGTGCTCTGCATAAAATTTATCAGTATCAGTTTCTACACCAATTGCCTTACCATTTTCAATAATGATTTTATTAACTTTCTGTTTTTTTAATAAAGTCACTCCATTATCTGTTGCAACTTTTGCAATCTTTTCAGCCATCTCGAGATATCCATTTTTTGCGCCGCCCAACCCCCTGACGTACTCAAACCACATGCCCACAAACATAAAAAAAGGCGGATTATAATAGTAACTCATATTAGCAAAATAATACCCCGGATTAGTTTTTATACTGCCAAAATATTCCAGTAAAACAGTATTAAGCTGTTTGGGATAATAAAATATAAAAAACCAGGCATTTTTTACAATAACCGGAGTTAGTTTTAACATGGTTAGTGCTTTTTTGAAAAAACCACTTTTAAAGTACTTGTAATGATCAAAAACGCTAAAAAATTCTTTAATTATTTTTGCACCTTTATTAATGAATTTAAAAAAACGTCTTACTTCCTTCTCATTTTCAGGAAACATTTTTACATACTGATCTTCAATTTCCTTCGTATTTTTACCATCACAAACTTTATCACAAATGACATATTTATAAAATTGTCTATGAACTTCATCAGGTAATACCGGATCAATATCATACAATAACGCCTTAAACATATCTATTAAGTTAATGCCGAGCGTTCCTGCTTCAAAATAATAACCTTTTCTATGAAAACCGGAAGTCAGCCCCCCAATTACATTATTCTGTTCAAGAATAAGCACTTTTTTATCACTATACTTTGAAATATGAGAAGCACACGATAACCCTCCAATTCCACTACCTATAACAATTACATCATATTTATCCATATTTTGTCACCCCATTTGTATATAAAAAGTAATAATATAATTCCACTATTTAATCAATCGATAAAAAGCTGTATTAATAAGAAAAGCAGAGCGTAACAACCCGCTCTGCTTCATTTATTTAACAACAACAATGAATAATTCTATTCATATAGAGTATCGATAACTCTATTCATAAAATTGAATAAATCTAAAAATTAATAAAAAAAAGGCAACCACTTCATTGCGAAATGGTTGCCTTACAATAGAATTGATTCACACAATCAATTTTTTGTTTGTTGTTGTTTGTTGTTGTTTGTTCGGGTAAGATAATAAATCCAACCACATTATAATGTTCGATATTTTGAAAAAATACTTTAGCAAAATCATTAATTATTTTTAATTTATTTGTATTCGTATGAAGTATATACTATAATTAATTTTATGGAGTGAAACATGAAAAAAACTATAACTGTACAAGAGTTTGCGACCGAGTTAACTAAAAGAATTAATGAAGCTAAAACAATTGAATGTTGTAAAGATGAGATTCTAAATTTAGCACAATTAGCAGCTAAAAAAATTGGTAGCGAAAAAATAGAAGTTAACTGGAAATAATTTCGTTACGGAAGTTCTTGCAAAAGAGTATTTTTGCAAGAACTTCCGTGTTCTTAAAAATTGGAAGTAACACCAAATATAATATGTAAGCCTTCTAAACTTATCAAATCGTTTGCTTTTGTTTGTGCTTCCAGAACTTTTGAAAAATCATAACCTGTACTGAGAAACCATTCAACGCCGGATAATACAATCGAAAAATATGGTGCGACGGTAAAATTCCATGATTGAGTAGCATCACTCATAATGTGATAAGTAAAATTAATATGTGTACCACCATTCATTAATTTATCCGGTGAACTGATAAGCAATTTATAATTTACATTGAAATCAGACTGTGTTGTTTTTGCTACCTCATTATACAAGGCCGGTGTTGTAAGAAATGATATTATATTTTTTGTGATATACAGATTAAATTTTAACTCGGCAATTAAATATAATGAATCAAATAAATTTCGCCCGCCGGTTGAGACTTGAGAAAAAGTTTCTTTATCCAAATCAGGTATGCCTATAGTAGTAAAAAACTCAATATCTTTATTACCAACCCAGAAAGTAAAACCTATTTTTCCACGTCCGTATTCGAGATCTGTATTTTTATTCGGATACATAATATCTTTTGTAAAACCATAAAACAATTCAAGATAGAGATAATCCAAATATAAACCTATTTCATTGTCGAAAGAAAAGAAATTTAACTTGGCAAATGTATCTGTCGGCAAAATAAAATTTGTATTGTTATATAAATGAAGTTTTATTCTAAACTTATCCTCCCAAAGTCGAACATTTGCCGAAACCCCGGTTCCACGAAGCCTGTAAAACCCCTGAATATCTAAAGTATCTGTTTTTGGGAAAAATAAATACCCTTTATAAATATTTCCGGAACCTAAATATTTATAACTACCCGTCCATATTGACAGCTCGAGCATTGAATTAAATAAATCACGAGCGGTAACTGATGCATTATTAAAAATGAGGTACAAACCGGCTAACCCGTTTGTTCCATTAAGATATGAGGACTCAAGCATTGCTGTACTTGCAGAAAAAGTTGCTTTTGCTGAAAATTTATATCCGCCTTGAAAAGATGTTTGCAGTTTGAAAAATGTATTATTTTTTAATTTATTATCATAGGAATCAAAATTTATGTCTGATATAATTTGCATTTCATCAATACTTAAATTAGCACCACTTATCGTATACATAATAAATAAAAATATATTTAATAAAAAAAACTTTTTCATTTCTTCCTCCATATAAAAACGTACCTGGTAATAGTATCGGGTTTAATTGTTAAAATTTCAATAGAAATATAAAAATGTATAAAAAAAGACGGCATTCGCCGTCCTATATATATTATACGCAAAACCAGGTGATAATGCGTGAAAATAATTTGAGGTGATGAATAATATTCATATTATCCTCCTCTAATTACTAAGATGATTTAACTTTACCATAATACCGCATAAGTTGCAAGTCGAAATATTTTTGTTTTTGTCGTAAATAGATTGACTTATTATTAGTTACAACTATAATAGAAATAAGGCTTCTTCAAGAAGGTTAATAGGCTTTATATGTTTTCTTTTTCCGGAGCATTGAATATGATAGAAAGTGAAATAATGGCATTTACTGAAGATAATTATCAAAACAATCAAATAGAATATAATGAATCCTGGAAATTAATCATCGCTGATGATGAAGAAGAAATTCATACTGTAACTCAAATGGTACTTGAGGATACTGTTTTTGAAAATAAAAAAATACAATTTATCAGTGCTTTTTCCGGAGCTGAGACAATCAGGCTTATTACTGAAAATCCGGATACAGCAGTTATTTTACTCGATGTTGTTATGGAGACAGATGACGCCGGTTTAAAAGTTGCCCGTTATATTCGCGAGGATCTAAAAAATAACCTTGTTAGAATTATTTTACGAACAGGACAACCCGGACAGGCTCCGGAAAGAAAAGTGATAACTGAATATGACATCAATGATTATAAAGAAAAAACTGAATTAACAGCACAAAAGCTTTATACTGCAGTTTTATCTTCGCTACGATCGTATCGTGATTTAAATATAATTGAAATGAATAAGGTGAATCTTGAAGCAATCATCAATAATTCAGGGGTTTTATTTGAAACTCAAGGTTTAGTAAGTTTTTCAAGTAATGTTCTTAAACAATTATCTATATTATTAGCAAATTCGTATGGATCAAAAAATAATTACTCTTTTTCAGGGTTCACATTATCACTTGTTAATGATACTATTTCTTTTTTAACAGGTACCGGAGACTATAAAGTGTTGCCTGACTTTTCGTTTGACACATTTGATGCTGAAATAACGGGTAGAATTAAACATGCTATTGAAACAAAATCCATTATTTTCGGGAATCACTTTTTTGCCGGCTATTTTGCCTCAGAATTAAATACTGTATTTATTATCTACTTCACAACAAATAGAGATATCGTTGAAACTGAAAAAAATATAATCAGAATCTTTTCGACAAATATTCTTGCTGCGTATGATAATATCATTTTAAATAAAGAAATAATTGATACACAAAAAGAAATCATTCTTACTTTAGGTGAGGTTGTAGAAACACGATCAAAAGAAACCGCATACCATGTTAAGCGTGTAGCTGAAATATCAAGAATTGTTGCATTAAAAATGGGCATCGACGAAGAGTCTTCCGAACTTATTAGAATGGCATCACCCATGCATGATGTCGGTAAAATTGGTATTCCTGATGCAATTTTAAATAAACCTGCAAAACTCACTTTTGAAGAATTTGAATTAATAAAAAAACATACAACAATTGGTCATGAAATCCTAAAATCATCCAACCGGAAGATTTTACAGGCGGCATCACTCATTGCTCTTGAACATCACGAGTGGTGGGACGGGTCGGGGTATCCTGCGCAATTGAAGGGTACTAATATTCATATTTATAGTCGAATTACTGCATTAGTTGATGTTTTTGATGCCCTTTTACATAAGAGATCATATAAAGATGCCTGGTCAATTGACCAGGTTTTAGAATTTATCAAAATGGGTTCCGGTACTCAATTTGATCCTGATATAGTCAGGGTTTTTTTGAAAAACATTGATATAATATTAAAAATAATTGACTCATATCCGGATTAATCCGTCGAAAGTTATAATGTAGAGGGATATTAAATGAGTAATAAAAAAATACAATTTGATGAAAATATATTATTCGGCAGTTTCTCTGATTTGCCTGAGAAAGAAGGTAAATGGAAAGTTATTATCGCGGATGATGAAGAAGAAGTACATACTATTACAAAAATGGTACTGAAAAACATCATTTTTGAAGGTCGTTCCATTGAGTTTCTAAGTGCGTATTCAGGCCTGCAAACGATTGAATTGATTACTGAAAATAAAGATGTTGCAGTTTTATTACTTGATGTTGTCATGGAAAAAGATGACACCGGACTTGAAGTTGTTAAATACATACGTGAAGAACTCGGGAATAAAAAAGTTCGAATTATATTAAGAACCGGTCAATCGGGTCAGGCTCCTGAAAAAAATGTTATTGATAATTATGACATTAATGATTATAAGCAAAAAACTGAATTAACTGCTCAAAAATTATATACAGCACTTACACTTGGTTTAAGGGGTTATAAAGATTTAATTCGTATTGAGAAAAGTCAGGAAAGGGTTAATGTCATTAAACTTTTTCTACACAACATTTTAGAATCAATGGCCTCAGGACTTATTGTTCTTAATGAAGAATTTACTATTACACTTTGTAATGGTATCGCTAAAGAATTAATTAATGATGAAACGGACACTGTTCTTGGAAAAAATATTTTTCAGATATCCGATTTCTTCAGTAAATATCAAAAAACACTCAATGCATCACTGGCAGAAAATGTTGTTAATACAATTTACCATATTCCTCATTTAGCAAATAATATGTATGATATTATGATTTATCCATTTGATTTTTATAATTTTTGCGGTTTAGTTATTAGAATTGACGATGTTTCTGAAATAGTTGCTCGTGACGAACAAATTAGAAGAATTCAAAAACTCGATACAATTGGAACTCTCGCTGCAGGTTTAGCCCACGATTTTAATAATATACTCGGTGGTATTTCAGGTGCTCTTTCATTAATTAAAATTGAATCAGATCACTTACATGAAGATAGTCTGATAAGATCAGGTGTTGAAACTATTAACGAATCAATTACCAGAGCTTCTGTTATTGTAAAAAAATTATTATCCATAACAAGAAAAGAAAACGTTGAATTTCTTCCTATTGATTTAAATACGGTAGTTCGCAATATAATGTCAATTTGCGAAAAAAGTCTTGACAAGTCTATTGTAACTACAATCAATTATTACGAAAAAGAAGCAATGATTTATGGTGATGTATCTCAAATAGAACAAATTATACTAAATCTTTCTATCAATGCCGGTCATGCCATGACTATTATGAGAGAAACTGCTGAATCATGGGGTGGTTACCTTGATATTTCAATATTTCTTGCAGAAAATAACGATGAACTCTACACAAATCATCATACAAAAATAGATAATAAATTTTATGTCATTGAGATTAAAGATACCGGTGTCGGTATTGATGAAAAATTAAAAGATAAAATATTTGATCCTTTTTTCACAACAAAAAAAAAGGATGCCGGAACCGGACTCGGACTTTCCATGGTTTACAACACAATAACTCAACATAATGGCGTGATTATTTTAAATTCATCAAAAGGGCATGGTGCATCATTTAAATTGTACTTCCCTAAATTGGATACGAATGAAAAAAAAATACAAAAAGATTCATCACTGATACAAGGTAAAGGTACAATTATTGTCGCTGATGATGAACCGGCAATTTTACAAATTATAAAAAAAACACTTGAAATTTGCGGATACACGATAATTGTATGTGCAAATGGTAAAGAAGTAACTGAAGAATATAAAAATAACAAAATTGATTTAGTTATAGCTGATATTGAGATGCCTTGTGTATCAGGAGTTTGTGCTTTTCGGGAACTTAAAAAAATTGACCCGACTGTTAAACTGGTTTTTATCAGCGGACATGAAATCGATCATGAAATATCAGAGTGTATCGAAGATGGTGCATTAGGATTAATCAGCAAACCGTTTAATATGCAGAAATTCAGTTTAATGATTTTTAATATAATTAATGATATAAAGCCGTATGACGCTTAAAGAAATAACTATTCAATCAACAGAATTATTAAAAAAATCAGACTTCATTTCTTCACCGGCACTTGAAGCTCGTATTTTAATCTGTTCAGTTTTACAACTTGATTTAAAGAAATTTTTCTTAAATCTCGAAAACCACATTGTAAATGACATTGAACTTCAATCTATACAGTTATTAGTTTCTAAACGAATCGCCGGTAGAAGTATTGCAAGTATTATCGGATATCAGGAGTTCTACGATTGTCAGTTTTTTGTTGATGATTCAGTTCTTATTCCGCGACCTGACACAGAAATTATAGTTGAGCATATCATTAAAATCGTTCATGATAAAAAATTATCCAATGCTATTGATATTGGTACAGGCCCGGGAACTATAGCAATCAGTGTTGCTAAACATTGTAAAGAGTTACAAATAGATGCTATTGATATCAGCCGGAAAGCGTTAGAGTTATGTGCTAAAAACATACAATTCAACATACCGGGCAATACAACTATTAATATTTTTGAGGCGGATATTGCACATTACACTACTACAAAAAAATATGATTTAATTATGAGTAACCCGCCCTATATTCCATCGAATGTTGTAACTGAAATTCTATCAAACCATACCGTTGATGACCCGGTGATTTCTTTAGATGGCGGAATAACCGGACTTGAATTGTATCACGCAATAAAAAGGTTTGCACAGGAGTCCCTGATCAAAGGTGGAATAATTATTCTGGAACACGGGTATGATCAAAAAAATGCAATGATGGAAATATTCAATAATGATGGTTTTGTTTATAAAGAATGTATTATTGATTATGGTAATAACGACAGAGGCTGCATTATTGAACGCCTTTAAAACTAATGTAATTAGGCGGAAGTAAAATCAAGAGTACTCGATTTTGCTTCCGCCTAATGCGATAAAATCGCATTAGAGGTAGCTTCTTGCAAAAACTCGAGATAAAAAGAGTATTTTTGCAAGAAGCTCAAGTTTCATGGAATAATTAATAGAAATATGATATAAACGTTCTCTAACATAAATACTTACAATCTTCGGAGGCAATAATGACAGGACGAATAGAATTGGAAAATGCACTATTTAAAACTCTAAGTCAAAAAGGTTATCCCGAAGAAGATATTATATTTATCAGAAAGGCATTTGACCTTGCCGTTTTAAAACATGAAGGACAAAAAAGAGCGTCCGGTGAAGAATATATAATTCACCCGATTTCAGTTGCTCTGTATTTAAGCGAAATGAATGTCGATCGTGAAATGATTGCAACCGGTCTTTTGCATGATGTTGTTGAAGACACTGATGTAACGAAAGAACAAGTTGCCGCAATGTTCGGGGAATCTGTAGCAAATCTTGTTGATGGTGTTACAAAAATAAGTAAACTGAAAACTGCTTCCAATAATGAGCGTAAAGCTGAAACAATACGAAAAATGCTTTTTGCAATGATTCTCGATATGCGTGTTATTATTGTCAAGCTGGCTGATAAAATCCACAATATGTCAACACTGCAGTTTCTTCCGGTTGAAAAACAAAGAAGAATCGCAAAAGAAACACTCGAAATTTACGCCCCGCTTGCCGGTAAATTAGGACTCGGTCTGATAAAAAATGAACTTGAAAATATGGTTTTAAAAGCATTAAAACCCAATGTTTTTGAACAAATTGAAAAATATTCAAAAGAAAAAGAAAGTGAAAAACTTGATATTATATCTCAGGTAAGTAAAAAACTTAATCAGAAATTAGAAAGAAGCAATATTAAATATTCTATAAAATCACGAGTTAAACATTATTACTCTGTTTATAACAAAATGAAAGAGTACAATAAAAAAATCGAAGATATTTTTGATCTCTACGGTATACGGATTATTACCGAAACCGTTGAAGACTGTTATGCTGTCTTCGGTATAGTTCACAGCCTTTTCAAACCCCTGCCCGGTAGATTCAAAGATTATATTGCAAACCCGAAAAGTAACGGGTATAAATCATTACACACAACCGTTATGGTAGGAAATCGAAAAGCACTTGAAATCCAGATTAGAACTGCAGAAATGGATATGATGAATGAATACGGGGTTGCTGCTCACTGGCTTTACAAAACAGGTAATACAATGAGCGACCAGGGTGAATTTAAATGGTTGGAAAGCCTTAAAAAGGTTCAACAGGATGAATTATCACCGGAAGATTATTATCAGACAATCAGAAATGACATATTACGTGAAGAAATATATGTATTCTCACCAAAAGGTGATATTTTTGAACTTCCTAAAGGTGCAACTGCCCTTGATTTTGCCTATAGAGTTCATACCGAAGTCGGACACCGCTGTCGCGGGGCAAAGGCAAACGGTCAGATTATACCATTACATTCACCTTTAAAAAACGGTATGATTGTTGAAGTAATAACAGCAAAAGAATCGTTGCCAAAAATGGAATGGATTTCACTGGTAAAGACTGTTGATGCAAAGAAAAAAATCAGACATTTCTTCAGTCTGATCGAAAAAGAGAAAAAAGACCAATTACAGGAAAATGCAAAAAAACAGGTTAAATCAACACCGACAGATATTGTTAGAGAACATGAATTTACTCCAAAAAAGATTTCAGATAAAATCAGCTCAAAAACAGGTGATAAAATATTTATTGAAATGGATGGTGAACGAAACTTATTGTTTACCTATGCAAAATGCTGCAAACCAATCCCTCCTAATGAAATAATTGGTTTTATCTCACGGGGACGCGGTTTAATAATTCACAGAGCCGATTGTAAAAGCATTACTTGTATCAAAGATTTTGAAGAACGGAAAGTAACGGTAAATTGGGGACATCAATTAAAAAATCGAATAGTTGCATATTTTATGCGAACTACCACTAATAACAAAAGCTACATAGAGCTTTCAAATGTTATGAAAAAGCATGGTGGAACTATAATCGAATTTCGTATTGATGAGTCAACAATATCAAATGACATTGTTGACGGATATTTTACTATTGAATTACCATTAAAAACTAATATTGATAATTTAGCCAAAGAACTATCAGCACTTCCATCAATAAGTTTTCTGGACAGGAGATAAAATGGATATTAAAGACAGACCGGATTGGGATTTGTACTTTTTGAATATTGCAAGAGTTGTTTCAGACCGATCATCATGCAGAAGAAACAAAGTCGGCGCTGTCATTGTCAGTAATAAGGACATAATCAGTACCGGATATAATGGTGCACCTCAATATCAAAAAAATTGTCTGGAAATAGGTTTTTGTTACAGAGACAAAAATGAGATTCCCTCAGGAACTAAACTGGAAACATGTCGAGCAGTTGGAAGTCATGCAGAGGCTAACGCGATAAGCCTGGCAGCCCGAAACGGACACTCAACAAGCGGAGCAACTATTTATATTACCGGTCACGAATTTGTTTGTAATCAGTGCAAAGCATTAATTGCAAACTCAAATATTAAAAGGGTTGTTTTAGAAAATAACGCAGGGAAAAGAATGGAATGGCTTCCTGAAAATGACTGGACAAATCACCCGGTTGATATATAAGAGTTACCAACAGTTTTCAGTGCAAAACATACGCTAAAAAAAAACAACCACATTTCCGACAAAGTATTGTTAAAAAATGTTTCATATTAACGAAACGGATAAAAATCTGCATTAAGAACAAGTTCTCAAATATCTCCATAAATACAATCAGGTAAAATCAGAATTTGAAAAACAAAAAGCTGCAATTGACACGGGGAAATGTACAAAAAGTAGCTGAAAAAACTTTGAATTATTGAAATATAATCTTTATCACCCATCACTTCACTTTAAACAGATAAAAACATTATATTCTGTGAGAGCTGGTTTATATTATCGAGCTTTAAGAACATCAACACCGGATAAAAATGGCATAATATGGTTTTGGATAGGGAATCATTCTAATTAGTTAATCACAACGAACTGGGCTGAAATGGCAATTTATGCGCCAATGTACGCCTCACGGTTTAATCGGGTTTGTACAGAAAAATTATTGTTTTTCTATAAAATCTTAAAAAATAAAAAAATGTGTTTTCTTGTGGAGAATAAAGTATATTATTAGATAGAGTTAGTTTTTTTGGGAGATACAAATGAAAATTAAGTTAATAATAATATCGTTATTTGTTTTTATTTTATTGCTCTCTTGTACAATTGAAGATGATGAAAAAAATGAAAAAAAAGCACGAGTTGGTGATACCATTAAAATGTTAATGGATATTAATCCTGGACCTTCAAGTTCTCATGTCGAATATTTTATTGTTTTTAATGAAAAACTTTTTTTTAAAGCAGATGATGGAATTAATGGTAGCGAATTATGGTGTTATGATGGCATCAATGAACCTTTTATGGTATACGATATTAATTCTAGTGGAAGTTCAAGCCCAAGAAATTTGACTGTATATGATGGAAAATTATATTTTAAAGCAAGTGATGGTACTGGAATCCCCAAATTATGGGAATATGATGGTGTTAATTCTCCAAAAAGTATATACACAACAATTGTTGAGCAGCCTGAGAATTTTATTGTTTTTGATAATAAATTTTATTTTGTTGGAACAGATATGTCTAATGATACAGAGTTATGGGTATATGATGGAGTGAAAAAACCTTCTGTAGTTTATAATATTCATCCGACTTATGACTCTTCTCCTAATTATCTTACAATTTACAAAGAAAAACTTTACTTTAGAGCAGATGATGGAGTTAACGGATATATGATGTGGGTTTATGATGGTGTTAATGACCCAAGCTTAGCTTTTGATCCTCTTGAAAAAAAGATTTCTTCTCCTTATAATCTTTTTATCTATAATGAAAAGTTGCTTTTTACAGCTTCAGATGAGACAGATTTTGGATTTTGGCAATATGATGGAGTTAATTCTCCAGTTCCATCCTATAATCATAGTCAAGCACATCTTGGGAAAATTGAGTATATTGTTGAATTAAATAATAAATTGTATTTTAAAGGTGATGATGGAACTGGAGAAGAGTTATGGATGTTTGATGGAGTTAATCAACCTTCTTTAGTGTATGATATTTATCCTGGGGGTCAATCTGCACCTCAATTTCTTTGTGTATTCAATGATAAAATATACTTTATGGGTGATGATGGTGTTCATGATGCTGAAGTCTGGGTTTATGATGGAGTTAATAATCCATTTCTTGCTTTTGATGTTGAGCCATTAACTGATTCTTTTCCAAAATATTTTTTTGTTTTTAAAGATAAATTATATTTGAGTGCTTATACACTTGAATATGGCTATGAAATTATGGTGATTGAGCCATGATAATATATAATATAATGAAGGAGATTAAAGTGAAATATAAATATTTTATTTTATTACTTACAGTATTTTTCGTGTCGTGTCCTTCAGCATTAATCGTAGACTCTGTTTGGAGTGGTACAGGTGAGAGCACATTTAATAAAGTCACTATTGAAGACTGGAAATTTTATTCGGATAACACTACAGAATTAACTTTTAAATATTCAAATGATAGTATTTCAGCAGATTGGTTTTCTACAATTGACTTTAGTGGAGATTACACTATGAGTGATGATAATAAACTTACTACGACACTACATGCTACATTGAAAGAGACTACAGATACTGGTGGGTTTGTAGTTGAAGAATTTGAGTTAGAAATAGATGGAGAGCTATTGTTTACAATTAATGAAGGACAAGGTGAATATTCTATAAATGTGTATCAAAAGTCATTTGATTCTTCTGGAGATCAAACAGGAAGTATGAGTGGACCTGTTGATTCTGGTATTTGGAATATAAGTAAAGAATAAAAGTCTTGATTTCAATTATGAAACTGGAATGAAAAACGATAACGAAAAATTGAACCGGACAATACTACTGTCATAGTACTTGCTGAGATTGTTTTTATTGCAATTTAACTTGTGGTTAACTGTATAGCTTTACTCTGTTACATCTGAGACTCTTCTTTTGGCATTCGCAAGTATTACGCCAGCTTAAAGTATTGCCGGTTAATTTGATGTTCGACGGAACATTTTTTCAGACAAATATTTAAAATAAAAGGATGAAAAATGAGAAAACTGTTATTAATAATTTTATTTGTAACAATATTAGTTACATGTAAAAAAGAAAAAATTGAAGAAACTGTAAATGAAAAAACAGACAATCAAATGAATGAAAAAATAGAAGATAATATAAAAAAGGTAGTTCCTACAAGTGAAGAAGTTCTAACCACTATTTTAACTGCATATAATAATGATGAATCTTTGTCAAAATTACTTAGTATGCCAGTAAAAATTAATATTTCACCTGATAATAATTATTATTTTGTTTGCAGCACAGATTGTGAAAACTTTTATGACTCACCTATTATAATTGAAACTGGGTTTAATTTATCTGACATTGAGTTTAAAACCGGAGATGTGCAGTGGTGGATAGTTTTTGATAATAAACAAAATAAAATTATTTTAAAAAATGTAGATTTAGCATTAATTGGAAATGTATTATGGGACTTAGATCATGAGTATGTTATTTTTAATTTAGGGACAGACTTGACTCGATCATTGATTTTTAATTCACTTATAGATAAAGTAAAAATATTTACGATTTCAGCAGTAACAAATGGAGATAAATTATATTATTTTTCACCAAATAATAATAAAATTGCATTCTGTTATCATGGTGAATCAAATGATGATTTTTATGAACCTGGAATCCAAGAAACTGATAAAGTTTGGTTAGGTATAAAAATTCTTGATATTTCTACAGGTAGTCAAACAGCCATTAAGCCGGAAACAGATGGAGGAAAATTAACAATAAATAATTGGAAATCAGATGTTGAAATTGAATATACTGAAACAAATAATATTATAACTATTGATGAAAAAAAAGTAACTTATAAATTATAATGAATTTATTTATTATTAAAGTTGGTATTATAATAATATCAGCTTTTTTATTTAAAAAAATATTGATAATTAAGTCGTTATTTAGTATCATAAAAGAACCGGAGTGTTCTATGAATATAAAAGAAGATATAAAACCAATCTCATACTTGAAATCTCATACAGCTGAAATAATTAAAAATATAAATACTAATCATCGTCCAATTATTATTACACAAAATGGTGAAGCCAAAGGTGTTTTTATTGATTCTGATAGTTATCAAAAAATGAAAAATACGAACAATATGATAAAATTATTGATATTATCAGAAAATGAAATGAGTAAAAATGATGGCATTGAACAAAATGAAGTATTTAAACAATTTGATGAGAAATTTAAAAAATTAAGAAATGAATTATAAAGTAATTTGAAATAAATCTGCTATAGAAAGTTTAAATGAAATAATTGATTATATTATCGAAAATCAAAGTATTAATACTGGTTATAATGTTTATACTAATATAAAAGAAAGAACAGAGTTACTATTTGTTAGTCCTAAACAGGGAAGAATTGTACCAGAAATTAAATTATATACTGATATGTATAGAGAGGTGTTTTATAAATATTGGAGAATAATATATAGAATTGAAAATGATCTAGTAAAAATTCTATTGATTATTGATGCAAGAATGGATTTTGAAGAATTGTTATATGAAAAATTAATTAAATTATAATTGTATCAATATATGTAGAAATCTAATCCAACAATATAACCTAGTTTTTGTACCATGAAATGGCATTATAAGTATATCTCAGGTGTCAAAAAAGAGGTTTTTCTACAGCCTCGTTAGCTAAACGCTTCGCGCAAGGAAGAAAAATGTTTGAAATAAGATTTGCATCTATTAATGAAATAGATGAAATAGCAAAAATGAGAATGGCTTTCATTGAGGAGCTATTTCCAGATAAGAAACAAGATAAATTAACAGAAATAAAAAATGGTTTTATTTCTTTTTTAAAAGAAAATATTGGCAACCAATATTTGCCAGTTTTTATTATTAATAATAATCAGATCATTTCAGCATCTGGTATAATAGTTTATTATATTCCGCAATTACATGACGATCATGAGAGAAAGATTGGGCAGATATTGAGTTTTTATACAAAACCAGAATTCCGAAAAAAGGGGTATGGTTCAATGATGTTAAAATTTATAATTAATCATGCCATATCAAATAATTTTTACAAATTAGAATTATCCGCCATGCCTGATGGTCTTCCAATATATATAAAACATAATTTTGTCAACGTAGCTGAACAAATGGAGCTAATTCTAAAATAAACAGCTTTGAATAATGCTGCAATAGATCAGATAATCTATGTCTGTTATTTACAATTATTGAATATAAGGAATAAATTAAATGAAAGATTATAATGGCTAACAAATACAAAATCCGAAATATATGTGAGCAATTTCATGTGATAAAATCCATTTCCAATATTCAATTGGTTTAACTTCAAACATATTTACACCGTGAAGATAAATTTTATCCTTTCGATCTGGATAACCTCCAAATGAACTCTTGAAACCTGGGTTTATCAACAATTTTTTATATGGGTAAAAACCTAAAGTTTTATTGTAATATTCGATTATTTCTTCTGCATATCCAAGTAATTTTTGTGAGATTACATTTTCATTCTTTCTATATGAAATTAAAATATCAATTCCAGATAAAATTGAGTTGATTTTTTCCATTTTAATTATACCTAATTGTTATTGATTATATAACATAACTGTAATAATTACAATTAGTTGTATGGAATACATTTAGTCTGTATTTTCAAAATCATTAAATTTCTTAGCGTGGGTGAAAATTCGTATTTTCCATATTTTGTGCCCTTAGCGTACGTTTTGGTCGAAAATCTTGCTGTACCCATATAGAGAAATTCGTAAAATACATTAAAAATCCGTGTTCTTTCCAATCCTCCTTAAATTATTCCCCATCAATCTGTCGCCAGACCCATTAAATAATCTGTCGTCATATCCGACACTTTTCAGAAGTTTTGTTAACTTTTCGATATAACAAAATTGCATTTTTGTTAAAAATCGCATAATCTATAAATAAATAACAATATAAACTATTACAATAATAATTAAAAATAAATAAATATTTGTCGCTGATTAATTCACTAATAAAAAGTTATTGCTTATTTATGTGATATATTTAAAAATGATTTTATAAAAAAAGTAAAAGGTATATAAAAAATTGTCAGCAGTTACTCATAGTTCAATTGCAATATTTTGCAATCTGGTAGTTTTATCATTTTTTAATTTCACATTACAATTTGAACATCTTCTTGCAATGATTGTTTTTGCATTGATTCCCGATATTGATACACCAGGCAGTTTTATAGGAAAAGTTTTTTTCTTTATTTCCAATAGAATTAACCTGGCATTTGGCCATAGAGGATTTATTCATTCGTTACATTTTCTTTTAATAATTATAGCATTATCAAGTTTTGTCTTTTTTCTGTTTCCTCCAACGATGTATGTCTTTCCGTAAGATGAAGGTTTTCGTTCAAGGTACATAACAATGTTTTATGTTGAGAACTCAGATCCTGATGAACTTTTAAAAAAAGTTGATATATTACTGGACTTGATTAAAGAAGAAAATACGGAAGTATTGAATGATTTTGCATCATGGGTTAATAGTTATCTTTCGTATCTTGGCAATGATGATAAAGAAGAAATACAGGAAAAAATTGAAGATTTACAGAAAGTATAATATTTTTTTTGAACAGAATTTCTGATATCATCGATAATAAATAAAGCCGGTTTATTAACCGGCTTCATAATATAACACTAGTAATTATTTCTTTTCAAAAAGACTTCTGATTTGTTTACCGACAATTTCAATTGTATGGCTACCAAGGTCTTCTCTATTTTTCTTGAGCTTATGAGCACCTGATTTGGCTTCCGCCATCCATTCTTTAGCAAATTTACCGGATTCAATGTCATTTAATACTTCTTTCATTCTTGTTTTTACTGAAGGATCAATGATTCTTGGACCTGACACATATTCACCCCACTCAGCAGTGTTAGAGATTACTTCGTTCATTTTTTGAATTCCACCTTCATAGATTAAATCTACAATAAGTTTCAATTCATGAAGACATTCGAAGTAAGCCATCTCAGGTGGATATCCTGCTTCAGTAAGTGTTTCAAAACCATATTTAATTAACTGAACAGTTCCGCCGCAAAGAACAGCTTGTTCACCAAATAAATCTTCGTAGGTTTCCTGTTCAAATGTACACTCAAGTACACCGGCTCTTGTTAAACCTTCTGCTTTTGCCATAGCCATAGCTATTTTTAAAGCGTTACCAGTTTTGTCAGCATTAATAGCAACAAGTCCCGGTACACCAAAACCGGCAGAATATGTTTTTCGCACTTCAGTTCCCGGTGCTTTTGGAGCAACCATAATTACATCAACGCCTTCAGGCGGAGTAATTTGTTTGTAAACTATGTTAAAACCATGTGAACATGATAACACTTTTCCTGTTTTTACATGTTGTTTAATTTCTGTTTCATAAACACCACCCTGAGTTTCATCAGGTAATAGAATATGAATAATGTCAGCTTTTGCAGCAACATCACTAACACTCATAGGAGAAAAACCATCTTCTTTTGCTTTATTAAAAGAAGGTCCTTGTCTAACACCAACAATAACATTAACACCCGAATCTCTCATGTTAAGAGATTGAGCTCTACCTTGTGAACCATATCCGATAACACCAACTGTTAACCCTTTTAATACTGATAAATCAGCATCATTATCATGCAATATTTTTACACTCATCGAAATCCTCCGATACATTATAATCGTGACAGAGTATAAAATATGAGGAATAATGTCAAGTAGTTTAATTATGTTCTTACAAAACTTTCATATATTGCAGACTGAGTTAACCCGCTACACTTCACCAAGAAACAGTAATTCACTTGCTGTACAAATAATTGCTATTTTCTTTACGGTGCAACTTACCTTATGACTTTTTGCATAACTATCTATCTGTTTCAAGGCTTCGGCTTTATATTTTAAAACCGTCGCTTCATTTTTATCTTCATCTGATTTCACATACTTTAATTCAAGTATATATTCAAACTTTGTTTTATCGGTTGTTAAATGATTTTTCCTCAAAAATATATCGGCATACCCTTTATTCATTTCGGGTTCGGACTCCACAAAATACAAAGGGGTTACATTAAGATATGCAAGCATAAAAGATTTTATTCCCTGCTCACGATAGATAAAATCACGAATACTGCTTGCTTCATAGAATTTTTCAAGTATATAGGATAATAACTTTTGCCAATCACCGTTAAAAGCTAATGACATAAACTCATTTTTGAGAAAATCAACATTTATTTTAAGATCATAACTCTCACGTAATGAATTTCGAATATAATCAGAATGCATCGTCTTTATAACCTCATTGGGAATACACAACTTGAAATTATTTCCAAAAATATGCTCTTTAATCGTTAAAAGCCCTAAGTAATACAATAAAGACTTAAATTTGCTTGTTTCAATAATATCTTTTAATGCAAACGCTTTAATTAACTCGGTTTCACACTCACCCGTCTCCATAATTTCAGATAAGATGTTAAAATTACCATTTAGTTTTTTGCTCTCCAGTATGATGAATCTCAATTTAGAATAATCAATCCGTACATTCTCATCCAAAAAATTACCCGGTATTTCACTTTGTTGTAAATAATTATTGAAAAAATAAAGTACCATATCTGAGTTATATACTTTCTCATCAGTTTTTTTTGAAAAACAATAATTATTGTAATTAACTCTAAATATTTCAAGAATCTCTTCCCGTTCTTCTTTTTTTACCCGGCCTTGTTGTATATAATAATCAAGCATTGTTTCAACTTCATCTTTGGTAAAACCGATCATTGAGTTAAATAAAATTTTATCGGATATATTGTCACCCATATTCATACCGCTTGTAACATCACTTAAAACAAGGGGTGATACACCGGTTGCAAACATCCTTTCAATTGTCCTGCTTTCTGTGGCATTTTTTATGATGGCAAAAAAGCCTTTTAAGAATCCGCTGCCGTGAGTTATCATCTGATAGTTGTCCCGACCATGATCGGTTAGTATGTTATTGGCAAAGTTGTCATATTCGTCAATGAGCAAAAAGTATGTAATGTCGATTTGATACATTTTTGATATGAATCTGCTGAATAGATCATTCGCTGATTTTTCCTGATATATTTCCTGTTTTAATTCATTGCTGAAACTATAGAATTTTTCATACTTTGCAAAAAAGAGTTCTATACTGCCAAGCATGGACATAGCAAATGAATGTTCAACCTCTTTAATTGAACCGTTCGTTGATATACCCGAAAAATTTAACTTTAGAATTGGAAAACTGTTTCTTAACTCAGTTTGATTTTTACCGATGTAAGTGTCGCCGAATAATTCTTCAAACTGATCTTTTTTACTAATATCATAGTAATGTTCAAGAGTTGATATGAAAAGTGATTTACCAAATCGTCTCGGTCGAAGAAAAAAGTGATATTTTGTTCCAAGATTTTCAAGTATTTCTATATTAATGGTTTTATCTACATAATAATAATTATTATTTTCTTTTAACGCTTCAAAATTTGCTATGCCATACGGTATTTTTTTCATATCATCGCTCTCCGAAGAGGATTATATAATTTATTGGTTAATATTGCAAATAAACCTTAAAAACAACTACTTACTCCTGTATTTATATACAAATCCTCCGGCAATTGCCGTAAGTGGCGCAACGGCGACTAAACCGAAACTACCAACAATCGTATTTAATATTTCTGCTGCAACATATTGTAAATTGAGTATATTAAGCATAGGGGTGCCTTGAGCCATAAAAATCAATAATAATGTAGAATACCCTCCTGAATATGCGAGTAATAAAGTTGTTGTCATTGTACCAACAACTGCTCTTCCTACTACAAATCCTGATAGAACCAATTCTTTTCTTGATATATCTCTTTTCTTTTCAACAACCTCATTCATTGAAGCAGCGATATCCATTGCGATATCCATTATTGCACCGGAGGAAGCTATAAAAATGCCTGATAAAAAAATATTTGAGAGGTTAAGATGTCCAAATCCGCTATAGAGTAACGTTTCTGAAAACGGTTTAATGCTACCTGATATAGTAAACATTTTCCCGAAAACCAATGAAAGAATGAGTGTTAATAAAACACCGGAGACAGCTCCAATAATTGCAGTAAGTCCTTTTTTAGTAAAACCGCCAATTAACAGTATAATCACCGATGTAATTATCATTGTGATTATAAATGATATTACAACAGGATCAATCCCTTTTAGAACCGCTGGTAATAGGATTTTCCAAATTACCACTGCAGTAAACATAAAAGAAATAATAGCTTTCACGCCAATCCATCGGGAAAATAAAATTAAAAACAATGCAAATATAATAAATAATAGTATTTCACTTCCTAATCGGTAATAGTCAATAATATTAGTATATACAATTTCATGATTTTCATTCTCGTCTATTACAACAAATACAATATCATTATCTTTATAAAGCCGGTCAAATTCAAGTTTACCAAGAAATTGATTATTTGTTTCTACTTTTTCATTTTTATATGTACCATTTAAAATAGTTAGGAAAACCCGTTGTTCACCTGTATTTATAACACCTATTCTACGAACTAAAGAGTTATCGACTTTTTCAACCTTAGCTTTTGATGGAACACCTCGTTTAACTTTCGCACCTTCAAAACCGTTTGGGATAAAAAAAAGTACTACTATACAAATACTGATTACAAAAACAAAAATAAATTCCTTTGATATCTTAAAATTCATATTTTTCCTCAAATAATTAAAAAAAGTAAGGCATGACACCTTTGGGGTATGTCATGCCTTTAAGAGAGAACGATCTATTTTACGCCCATAATTGATTTTAATTTAAAGAATATATCTGTGTTATCATAATATCCGTTAAACAAATCACTTCCCGATCCACTTGCATACGTCGGTACGGGCACCGCGGTATGTGAATATGATGTCCATGCAATACCTGCTTTTTTATTGATTATATGAGTAAGTTCAATAGTTAATGGCTCATAACCACCGTATTGTAAATAAATCATATCATTTTTTGGTCTTTCAGTTGCATTCATAGCTGTCAATTTAAATGCTTCTTTTAATGAATTAAGTTCATATTCATTTAAAAATAAATCAGATTTTGAATCATCAGTAGTAAGACCGAAGTTTTCTTTTATTATTGGTAAAATATCTTCAAATTTATTTAACGTACCTTCTTTTTTCATCGTTGCCAATAATGTATCAAATCCAACATACGATATCTTTTGTCCCTTTAATTTATTAAAAAATGTTGAGTACTGAGTTCCTGCAAAACCAATTGACATTCCACCTGTTTCATGGTCGCCGGTTACAATAATTAAGGTATCTTTTGGATTTTTTTTCATAAATTCAATAGCAACTTTTACTGAATCATCAAATGCTATGGTATCTAAAATTGATGATAGTGCGTCATTAGCATGACACGCCCAGTCAATTTTACCACCTTCAACGGTTAGAAAAAAACCATTTTTATTATCAAGAACTTCAATACCTTTTTGTGTAAAATCAGCTAATGACAATATGTCTTTTTTTCTATCAACTTCATAATTCATTGAACTTCCGTCAGCTAACTGAGCATTAATTGCAACTGATTTTTCGCCATTCTTAAGTTTTTTAAAGTCATCATTATTGAGTGCAAGGGTATAACCATTTTCTTTTATTACTTCATAAATATCTTTTTGATCTTTATTTTTTCCTGTTGGTTGTACGAAACCGCCACCACCAAAATAGTCAAAATTACTTTTCGCCAATTGAATACCGATATCATAATAATTACCTCTTGAAACTTCTTTAGCATAATATCCGGCCGGCGTTGCATGATCTAATGAAACACTTGTTACAACACCAACTTTCTTTCCTTTTGCTTTTGCCATTTCAGCAATAGTCGTAAATTTTTTTGTTTTTGTTGTATCCATATTAATAACGCCACTTAATGTTTTGTTACCTGAAGCGATAGCAGTAATTGCTGAAGCAGAATCAGTTATTAATGAACCTGCATCGTATGTTGTTGTTAAACCTTGAGCATCAAACTGAGAAAAACTTAATTTTGTCTGATCAGGTTTTGTTCCTGAAGCGGCTAAGTACATTTCAGTTGCAGCAACCTGAGCCATACTCATTCCATCACCAATAAATAAAAATACATATTTTGGCATCTTACCTTTAAAATCATTGTTAGTTGCAGCACTAAGATTTGCCGTTACAACTAAGAATACAACAAGCACTTTCATAAGTAATTTTTTCATACAAAAACATCCTCCGTAGAATAAATAAATTAACTACTTATCCACTCTATTTATTAATATTCGATAAAGGAATTGTTAAATCATTATTAATAAATGCATTAAAAGGCTCTTGCAAAAATCCGAGATAAAAAAAAAGTATTTTTACAAGAAGCTCTAAAGAATGTATTTTGTGCTTTATTTTTTTACAATTTAGTGGTTAAATAGAAAGTAGTATACTAACGGAGGCTTACAATGAATTTTATCGAAGGGTCAAAACCATTCTCATATTCATCTGACAGTAAAATCGGAGTTCTTGTTATACACGGATATACCGGAGCACCCGGTTCTTTATTACCCCAGGCACAAGCTTTTGCTGATGCGGGTTACAATGTGGAACTGCCTCTATTACCCGGCCATGGCACAACAATTAATGATATGAATAAAACTAAATATACTGCATGGATAACAACCGTTGAAGAATCATACCGGCGATTAAAATCCAAATGTGAAAAAGTATTTATATTCGGCTTATCAATGGGTGGTGCTCTTGCGTTATATTTAGCAGAAACGAAACCCGATGTTTCCGGTATTATTATAGTAAACAATGCATTATTTGTTAATTCTATTTCAGCTAAGCTGGTATGGTTTTTAAAGTATTTTATTAAAACAGTTCCGGGTCTCGGTAATGACATAAAAACTCCGGGAGTAACAGAGCCGTGTTATGAAAAAAACCCGACGTCGGCAGCACATGAAGCAATAAAGTTATTTGCTATTATTAAAAAAAATATTCATACCGTACAATGCCCTGCTATGATTTTTAAATCGTCTAATGATCATGTGATTCCTGTTGAAGTTGCAGAATATACTTTTGAGAATATCGGTTCTGCCGACAAAAAATTGATTTACCTCAATGATTCATATCATGTGGCAACATTGGATAATGATAGTGATACTATTTGTAAAGTTGCAATTAATTTCATTAAGGAGCGTTCATGAAAATATCAAAAGGTTTCATTTTTTTATTAATCATTACCGCTTTAGTATCTTGTAAAAGTACACCTGCCGGCACTAAAAGTGAAAGAAAAACCATTCAATATACACTAACAAATCGAGGTTACAGCTCACCTCAAATGTCATTAAATCAAATTAATGCAACAATTATAAACATTGCGCAATTGTGCGTTGACGGAATGGGTTTTACATATTCAAAAAATGGAGAAATTTCAATTCTTTCTGATTCCACAATCGGTTCTGACCGATACAACTCTTTATCAGAAAGCCGTAAAATGGATATGGTTAGAAATGTTTATAAAATAAACGAAGAGGGTAAAATATATTTCATACCACCAAAAATCGATGGTTTAAAAATATCAACGGTTATTAATTCAAATAAATCGGGAACTGTTTATAATGAATTACTGACTGTTTCAATAAAAAGAAATCTGAAACCCGGTGCGACCGGAAAAATATATTTAACCGGTAATATTAAAATTGACGAGGAAATTGAAACAGGATCGGGTATTTTCACACTTGTATCCAATAAATAATAGTTTTAAATAATTATTTATTCTGTTATACATCTACTGCATCAAAATTAACACATAATAGTATATAAGGATTAATTAATATGAGATTAGGTATTGTAGGTCTTCCAAATGTTGGTAAAAGTACACTTTTTAATGCATTAACAAAAGCAGGTGCTCAAGCGGCAAATTATCCATTTTGTACCATAGAGCCAAATCTTGGAACTGTCTGCGTACCGGATGAAAGGCTTGATGTATTACTTAAACTGTATGACTCACGAAAAGTAGTTCCGGCATTTGTAGAATTCGTAGATATTGCAGGACTTGTAAAAGGTGCCAGTAAAGGTGAAGGTCTTGGTAATAAGTTTTTGTCACATATTAGAGAAGTTGATGCAATTGTTCATGTTGTACGATGCTTTGAAGATAAAGATGTAATCCATGTTGAAGGCTCTGTTGATCCGGGCCGTGATATTGAAACTATTGAAACAGAGTTATTACTTGCAGATATTGATTCACTTGAAAAAAGAATTGAAAAAACAGAAAAAATGCTTAAAGGCTCAAAAGATAAAAAAATAGCTGATGAAGTTGAAATGATGAAGAAATTATTAGCTCACATTTCAGAAGGTAAAAGTGTCAGAACTTTTACTGACGATGACGAGGATAAAGAACTTATCAATGGTTATTTTCTTTTAACATCCAAGCCAATTATATATGCTGCGAATGTTAGTGAAGCCGAAATGACGAGCGGACACTCGGGTGATAATAAATCAGTTCAATTTGTTGAAGAAAGAGCAAAGATTGAAGGTGCGGAAGTCGTTGTTATATCAGCAAAAGTAGAAGATGAAATAGCACAACTTGAAGATGAAGAAAAAGCATTATTTCTTGAAGAACTTGGTTTTAAAGAATCGGGTTTAGACAGATTGATTAAAGCTTCATATAAATTACTCGGTCTTTTCAGTTACTTAACAGCCGGTAAACAGGAAATTCGTGCCTGGACAATTATTAACGGTACAAAAGCACCTCAGGCTGCCGGAAAGATTCACACTGATTTTGAAAAAGGTTTTATCAGAGCTGAAATTGTAAGTTATGACGATTTGATTAAATATGGCTCTGTTAGTGACGCACGGGATCATGGGAAAGTGAGAGTTGAAGGGAAAGATTATGTAATGCAGGATGGAGATGTTGTTAATTTCAGATTTAACAATTAGGAGAACGAAATGATTGAAAGCGGAATTGAAGATTTTAGAATTAATAAATGCCCGGTATGCGGTTTGCCACATACCGTTAAAATAGATGTACATAGAAATATGATTGCAAATGATATGAATAAAGATATCAGGGTTCCTGAGTTTAAAAAAATTAATCTTGATATCATTTGCCCTACTGAAGAAATTAATTTTAATACTGAAATGTATATTCAAGAAGATTTTTATTCAAAAATAATAAAACTGTGCAAAGTGGATGTTGATTTCTTTAAGTGATGGTTAATTTTGACCAACTGACAAGGCATTTGTTACCGCCATTTTATAACATATTTGAATGTTTCCCTGATTTAAAAGGGATTACGACTTGATTGTAAATACCAATCAGTCCATTTATTTGTTTTCTAAAATCAATAAATCCGGGTTTAATAAATATTTTGATATTCTGCCAGTCTATTATCATAATCTTGACTCCAATACATCAAGTACTTTACTCAATAATTCTGGTGAAAAATCATGTTGTAATTCAATGATATGACGATTGTTGATTTTTATGGTTATTTGTTGTTCAACTTTAACAGGGATTTCTTTTTTTAACTGAATAAATTGGGATGTGTTTTCATGTTTTGTTAACATCTTATTTTTAAGTCTTGAAAACTTTTTAACGTCGAGATTGTGCTGTCTGCAGTAATCAGCCTGAATTAAATCACTTTCTTGCCATATTGATATATGATTCATCAAAAACTAATATTATTTTTTATTTGTTGCATAGTATCCTCCATAAAAAATACAATGCACAAAAAAATTTAGATTTTCAAGATATGGTATTTGAAGCGCTTACAGTATTTCACCACCAGCCCCGTTTGCAAAAGCAATATCACTTTTACAGAAAGTATCAGACTCGGGCAAAACAAGTTTAAACTCAATAAATCTGTTTTCCCCGTGCTTTATTTTTTCTTCTATCGTCATAACTTTCCTCAAAAATATTTTATTTACTAAAGAAGTTCTTCCAGCAATATTTCATTGTATGCTGAAGCTCTTGCAAAAGTTTGAGATAAAAAGAGTTCTTTTGCAGGAGGGGCATTCACTTTTTTTAATGCAACATCATATAATTTACTGGAAATTCTTATTTTATTTTCGATAAGTAAATCAATTTCCGAATTATCGGAAACACGTATTTTATAATTCATACGAAGTTATTCGTTTTTTTACATCTGACCAGTCCGAATACCGGCTCAGTCCATTTTTATACAACTTGTATCTTGCAAAAATACTCCTTTTATCTAGAGTTTTTGCAAGAGCCTCATCTTAAAAGTATCTATTGACGCTGCAATAAAAAACTCTTTAGAAAACACCTCTATTTTTCTTTGCCTCTTCATTATTCACTTCACTTTCAAGCTGGATAATGAGTGAAAATACTGCAACATCAAATGTATTAGTTGCATAAAATTCATTTTGAGCAGTTAATTCACTAACATTAGCACCGTTCATTGTATAATCTGCATTTTGATATACAACAAGGTCGTCATTACTAAAAATATTTGTCTTTACAGAAACACTCATTCCTTTCATATCTGTATGTTTTTCATATTTATACTGTTTACCAAAAAAATCAACCGCTACGTTATTTTTTATCTTCATACCTGATAAAGAAACAGTATATACAACTGTTCCTCTTTTCTCAGTTTCTAAATCCTTAATATTGATTGTTACTGTTCCATCCATTGTATTAACAGAAGGCAACAAAATATACTTTTCAATTTTATTTTCATCAAATATTTTTATACCTTTTACAGCATAGTTTTTATTTTCTAATCTATCATAGTAAGCAATTACATCTCCTGAACCACTTAAAACTTTCATTAGTTCATTCTCTTCAAAAACTACACTATCAAGCCTAATTGTCTCTCCTGTTAACTTTGCTGTCATATCGCTTTTACTTGACTTACTTTTCCTGGCATCAACTCCAGATTTACACGATACCATTGCTAAGAACAAAAAAGAAACTAAAATCATTAATCTTTTCATTTTTCACCTCTTTTAATGTATATTGTCTTTAGAGCCTCTTGCAAAAATACTTTTTTTATTTCGAATTTTTGCAAGAGGCTATGACGTTATTCGTTTTTTTTCTACATCTGACCAACCCTGTTCACCTTTGCTCGATAAAATCTACCTGATATGCTCAACAAACTGAATCTTTACCCCATTCGGATCGAGGATATAAATAAACTGAATTGTCGGATTTGGTTTAAACGGGCCCGAATGAACCGGGATTGCATATTCTGAAAGCGTTTTGGTAATAGTATCAAGGGAATCAACTTCAAAACCCAATGAAATATCACTTCCGAAATCAACTGATGTTACCTGAGGATCAAATAATAATTCAACTTGTGTGTCCCCGGACCCTAAAAAAGCGATCTCCAGACCTGTCGGCGATTTAAACCGCCTGACAAGTGGCAAACCGATTATAGTTGAATAGAAATCAACTGAAGTATCCATATTTTTAACATTTATTGTAGTCCAGCAATATTTCATCACATACTCCTATCGTTTTTGTATATCAAGATACGCCTGCAAATCCTCAGGAAGCGAGCCGTCATTTTGAACATATTTATGATATTTAGCCTCTAACGATTTAATTTCTTTACGTTTAATATTATTATACTTATTATCAAGATGTTCATACAAAGGTAAAAACTTCAATCGTTCTCTGATCTCTGATGGAAATGGGATATGCCTGTAGAAAATAGCCCTGACAACTTTATTTATTTTAGCAACACCATCTTTTTCATACGTAAACCATTTCTCATAAAAATATGCAAACCTGTCTCTATCAATCTTAATTTTATTAAATAATAACTTAATCTCTTCTTTAGCATCAATTGATAACTCATTTAATTTTGGATAATACTGTGAAAAATCATAGAAAGCACCGACAAAACCACCTTCAACAGGGTCCATCCAGTTCGCACCTGCAATCATTTTGTTAAGTTCCCATCTGAAATTTGCAAATGTATGAACCAGCGCCTTATCAAGCGTACCATTAAATACAATAGGAACAATAATTCTCGCCCGGGTATTTCTTGAATTATTAACAATTTCCTGCCATAACTGAACACGAATCCCGGATGATGGAACAAGAATCATATACGGCTTCACTTCTTTTCTGATTAATTCACTATGTCCGGTTGTTTTCCAGGTAAGTTCTCTAAAAAATAAATTAGGATCAACATCATTAATTCTTTTAATAAAAGTATCAACTTTTTTTGGAGTATTTAATAATGTACTGATATTACCTTTAAATGAATTTGATGATAAATAAGGAACAAATGCTCTTGGATTATCTGATGTAACCCTCATTCCCTCTTTAATCATATTTTCGATCTCAAAAGCAACTTTCCCGGCTGGAGTATCATCAATCGGTGTTCTACCGGTGTTCTTTCTAACCAGTTTACTATATTCTTCACCATTCAATGATAAACCCGGAGATTCTTCTTCTTTATAAATAAGATGCAAATAATCAACAAGCGTAATAATCGGATAATTCAACTCTGATAATCGCTCAAATTGAATCAAAGAATCACATAACCCGTCAATTTCTTCATCATTTAATAGATTCTCATCAATAAAACCGAAATATAAAAATAATTTAACAGGAAGCGGTAATGCAGACCAGTCTTCAAATGCTTTAAATACCAATACAGAAAACAATCTGAAAAAATCTGTATGAATATCTTTTATAATTTTCCGGGAATCTTTATCTGTCGGGTCTTTAAAATTAATATCATTAAATTTTGCAATATTAGATTTTATTTTCTCAGCTTCAACACCTGGTAAATTTGCAAAACTAAGTATGCTATTTTTTGATCCTATCAATTTTTGCTTGTGAACAGACTGATATTTCTTCTCTTCTTTACTGCCTTCACTCTTTGATAAATTTATTTTACTGAATCGATCAAGTTTTGGAAATATATTTGTATGTTCTTTTCCGCTTATTTTTTTATAGGCATGATCGAGATTTCTTGAAATCACAATAATTGCTTTTGAAATTGTTGGTGTAACTTTATCCGAACTTAAAACACTCTCACCATTATCGAGAATCTGATTAAGTACAGAAAATTTATCCTCATAGAAAGCATCTATTTTTTCTTCTAACTTTGCAGCTATCTTACCGATGTCTGCACTTAACTGATTTAATATCAATGATAATTCAGTATATAAATAGTTAAAAACCTGAATCTGTGTTGAAATTATCTGTATAAATGAATCGGGTCGTGATTTAAGTAAATTGTGAACGAACTCAAGTTTCTTCCATTGATATTTCGCTTTCGGATCAAAACCCGGGTTTCCATACGATTTACCTAAAATTGTTGAATAATCGGCTAATAAAAATGATGAGTCCACTTTCACCGGTATAGTTCCACCATTTTTTAAATAAAGTAATAAAATTTCACTTTGGCTATTATTATCAACAATAGCTTTAAACAACTCAAGATTATCAACGATTTTTTCTAATTCCCCAAAAAGAGTTGAAAATGTTTTAAGATTATTAATATTTCTAACACACCCCTCTTTCATCGTTAAAAGAACATTCATAGCTATTTGCGGTGTACTTTTAAAAAAACCGATAATATCGCCCGACGGAATGATAAACTTGGTAATCTCACAATCAGACATTGCAATATATGAATATTTAACATCAGATTCACTTACAATATTTTCAATTGCAAATATTGAGGGACCTGATATAACTTCAACCCTTTTACTTTTCTCAATAACTTCTTCAGGTAAAAACCCCTTAATATTTTCCTGACATCTTTTAACTTCAATTGTTCCTTCATTCAAAAGCAATATTTCTTTAAGAATTGAACCTTGCAAAGCAACAATTGATCCCATATTAATTCGTATCTTTTCTGATTTGTATTCAACGGCGGGCATATTCATTCCTCATTAGTTATGGTTTCAAAATTATAATAATAGTATCGATCATTCAATAATATAAGATTAGTGATTATATGTAAAGTAACTACTCAACAATTAATAATAATAAATTTATAAGGCAATTTTTATAAAATCCTGTATAATGTACAGGTTAAGAAAAAGGAGCTCAGTGTTGATTGACCAGGAAATAAAATCATCTGTAAATTATGAAATCATCGATGAATCAGCACTAACTAATTCAGTTGCACAATATAAAGATTTATGCGAAGACATACAACCGTCATTTATTCCCTCAAATTTAGATGACATCGAACGACAAATTGAACGGTTAAAACAACGATGGGGTGAATTTACCTACCTGATCGGACAACGATTAAAATACATAGTCGACAATAAACTCTATGAACAAAATAATTATCCAAACTTCAAAACGTATGTCAATATTGCCCTTAAAATGGCTGAAAACAATGCCTACTATTATATATCAGTTTTTCATTTTTTTACCGAAGAACAAACCCGAATGGCAGGCTCAAAACTTAAACTTATTATCCCTTTTCTAAATAAAATCAAAAGTGACAAATCACTTCCCGAGTCTTTACGCGAAATAAAAATTAAAGCAATGCGTGATGAATTATTCTATAAAATATACAAAAAAAGTTACCGCGATGCTGAAAAAGTGATTAAAGAAGTAAAAAGTAAAGTATTCAACAAAATCGCAGACCTTGAGTTTAACAAAAAGAAATTATTTGTAAAAAGCGATCGAATCGTATTATTAGAAGATAATGAAGATGTGAAAAACGATATTATTGCACTCATTAAAAATTATTACGGTCGTGATGATTTATAAAGGGAGACAAACTTCTTCCCTTTTTCAGATATATAAATAGTCGGATATTTTGAATCATTGGTATACAGTAACGCATTTCGTGTTAACTTTGAAAGTTTATCGTAAATCACTTCAATCTGTAATGCAGAAAGACAACCGAATTCTTCTATTTCTCTATATTTTTCTTCAAGCTCATACGAACCTTTCAATAACTTACCCATTTTCATTTTACCAAACTTCCCGTCATTCATATACACGGCAAAAAGAATGGTGATGTCATTTTCATCAGGTTTATTGCTCGTGCTTTTATTGGTTTTCCTGCAAATGTCACATTTACCGCAATTCTGTTCTTTAAACTCCTCGCCAAAATAATTAAGAAGATATTTTCTTCTACAATCATTATCCTGTAATTCAGCATAATCAACAACAGATTTCAATTTAGACATATCATATTCCAATTTTATTGCAGATTTTTTTTCATGTTCTTTCAGAATATCATTCGGTATTTTCTTTTCAATTATTTTAATAACCCTTCCGGCAGGAATCAATTCATAATTAATGATCTTTTTACTCACTAAACCATTCAAATCAGAAATAAAATCAAATTTCGACATATCAATCCGTTTTAGAATTGTATTAAGATTCATTCTGATTTCTTTATTTTTACCCGCCATTCTCACTAATTCAGTCAGAGTATAAAAAAGCGTTTTATCATTAACCGATTCTTTTTTTATTGCAATTTCACATATTTCATCTGACAGATAATCAATCGATATCAGATTCATATCATGAAGTATTTTTATAATTGCAGCTTTTTCAAATTTTGAAACTTTAATATCATCATCAGTAATTTCAGAATCTTCATAGAAATTTGTATCTTTTGAATATTTACATATATAATTAAACACTTCCTTAATTGACTCTGAAGAAGGGTTTTTAGATCGAATAAAAAAATTCTGTATTTCCTCATCCCGTCTCATATATTGCAACAAACAATAACTGATTGCACCATCACGACCGGCACGACCGGTTTCCTGATAATACGCCTCAATTGTACCGGGAATTGAATAATGAACAACAAATCGAATATCCTGTTTATCAACGCCCATTCCGAAAGCATTTGTAGCAATTAAAACATCGATTTTGTTTTCAAGAAAATTATCCTGTGCCTCAGTCCTCTGTTTAAGTTGTAATTTCCCGTGATACAAACTGAATTTCAAATCTGAATTGGTTCTCAAATAGTTATAAATATCATTTGCATCTTTAACACTTGATGTATAAATAATGCCGGGTTTTTTCACTTTTAAAAGAAATGCAATCAAACCTTTATTTTTGTCTTCTTTTGTAGGATATTCCTCAACGCCGTAAATCAGGTTCTCCCTGTTAAAGCCATTTATTATGATTTCAGGCTTTTTCATTCCGATAACTTTTATGATATCATCACGAACTTCTTTTGTTGCTGTTGCGGTTAATGCAAGTATTTGAGGATTTCCCAATTGCGTAATTACACCATTAATTTTCCGGTAATCCGGTCTGAAATCATGTCCCCACTCAGAAATACAATGAGCCTCATCAATGGCAAACATGGAAATATTCTGTTCTTTCAGCCACAATAAAAAATTCTCATTTTTAAATCGCTCCGGTGTCAAATACAATAATTTAACCCTGCCGGAATTAACGTATTCCATAATTCTACGCTGTTCGTTATATTCAATTGTTGAATTTATCATTTCAGCGGGATAATTTTTTTCTTTCAGCGTATCAATCTGATCTTTCATTAATGAAATAAGCGGTGAAATTACAATTGTCATTCCCGGTAAACACAAAGCCGGTATCTGATAACAAATACTTTTCCCGCCACCGGTCGGCATAACACCAAGAGTATCGTTACCTTTCAAAACCGACTGAACGATACTGTCCTGACCTTTTCGAAAAGATTCATATCCGAAATATTTTTTTAGAAAAGTTATTGAATGTTTATAAGCGTCTTTTTCCACTATCGACTTGATATTTGATCTCCACCATTTTCTATAGCACTATCAAGAAGTTGTTCTGCTTCCGATATAACTGTTGCCGCATTAACTGTTCTTCCATTAAGGGACGAAACACCAATGGAGAAAGTAACCGCGATATTACCACGTGCCGGTGAGATATAATAATTCCGGTTTTTATTTGAACAAAACAACTCTAATTCTTTTGTAAATTCATTTTGAATTGAAGGTTTTATTGATAAATAAACAAAATTAAAAGATTCAAAAATGGTACTGGAATGCAGTTCCTGAGTTATATCATCAAGTATTTTCATATTCAGAATGTTTTTTTCATCCTGATTCAAATCAAATTTATACCGTTCTTTGTGATCAACCTCAATTACGGCTACCGTTATATCTGTATTATTTTCTATGAGTTTATCAATTCTTTCTTTAAATAAAACATTTTGTTTTGTATTGGCAAAAATATTACGTGCTTCCTGGGAAAAAATGAACTTAAGAAAATAGAGTATGTCTGATATGAAAAAAGGAAAGTCATTATTCCAGGTAAATCGTAAATAACCAAAAATCCTTGTTTTACTATACGGATAAAGCGGTATGAAAATATCACCTTTTTTAAGACCGTCTGTTGCCACTGATATTTCAGATTTCTCTAAAATACCCTTGTTTTTACATTCGATAAAATCATTTTTCTGCGAAATATACACTTCGGGTTTTTGCCATTTAAAATATTCTGTTGCAGTAGCAATACATTTGTAAATATATTCTTCCGGTAAATAACTGAATTTCAAATGCCTTAATAACTGTGTAAACGGGAAATTAGTTTTAAACTGATCAGATATTTTGAAATTTCTTGTCCATAAATTGACATATTCCTCTTCAGCATTTATTGTCTCATTCGAATGTTCCTCTTCTGCTTTATTAAACTCAGGAGTTTCATTATAATCATTGTTATACATATCAAGAGTTTCATACAACTCAGTATCTGAATCATCATCCTTATTATTCCCGCTATACTTCACGTTCTCATTGTTTTCAGAAAATGAATTTCCTGAACTCAATAAAAGCGTTGACAGCAACATAATCACGCAATAGATTAAAAAAATAACGCACATCGGTATTAACAAATATTTTATATAATAATACACATTGAATTTATTAACCCAGACAACAAATTTCCTGTCAGATACTGATTTCTCGTAAATTCGAATCGCTTTTCTATACGTTCGATACACATCAGCCGGTTCTTTAAAACCATTCGTAAAAAATGTTGTATTATATATAAGTGGAACCATTTTACCCGAAGTGAGCTTTGTAAATAAACAGACAAAACTGCCTTTTTCTATACTTACCAAAGAGTAATCATTTATATCATTACTATTTAATTCAGAATTAATTTTATCAATTATTTTATTTATATCGTTATTCTGATAACCCGGAATATTTAACAGCTGAATCAGGAAATAAATAAATCCTGTAAAAAAAACTATGATTGTTAATACCCTTTTTATTAAACGAGCGTTTTCCATTACCATACCTTAGACGTAGTTTTATTTTTATAAAAATATAAATTCAAACATTATGTAACATAATTATATTTCTTTTTGAATAAATATAGCAAATAAAATATACAAAAATTTTAATTCTTAAAATGACCGGAATATAATATATCTAATATTTCAGGGTCAATTCCATAATTGGCATGATCATATTTATAATGTGAGAAAAAACTTTGCTCTATATCAATTGCCCCCCTCTGATTTTGTTCTTCATTATTATAGTATTTTCCGAATAATAAAAAGATTCGCAACAATTTAACAACCGGAGAAATTGTTGCAATATTTTTATCTTTATAATTTGCACACAGAGCAAAAGTAATCAAAGAATCAGGTATTGGATAATTCATTTCTTCAATTTTCGCCAATACTGTATTCATTGATTTTTCTTTATCTATTGAATTGGTAATATGAATGTTAGTTCCGCCATTATCGACATACAAATAACCGAGTACAGATACCATTGACAATGTTTTAAAAAAATTAATCATTTCATCGTTATTTAAAAATAAACGATCCTTTTTATTAATTGTATCGATAACAGAAGATTTTTGAATAAATAAAACAGAAATATATCGTTCAATAATCTGATGCTGAAAAATCCTGAGGATCGGGATAAATGCTTTTCTGATAGAATTTTTCTTTATTGATGAATGAAGTAAATAAAATATCTGATCTTTAAATAACTCAATATCACCATGAAACCCTTTGATTTTTTTCATGAAACTATAATCAATTTTATTATAAATAATAACTTTTATTTTTTCCTGAGTCCTGAAAAGTATTTCTGATTCAAGCGTCCCGTAAAAAAGTTTCTCAATTTCACTATCGTTTAAATTTTGAAAATGTGATCTGATTTTAAATTCTTTTTTAATTATGACTTTATTGGCTACAAAAAAATTTGAGATTATAATTTCTGATTCTACGGGATTAAAATGGGGAAGAGACGGATTTAATAATAACCTTCTAATAAAATTGGTCATATTGCTTTTATCATCTAAAGTATACATTAAAAATCCTGTTCAAAAAATCATATTTATATACCGGCACTATATCATAATTATTAATTTAATGTTATAGTTTAAAACTTGAGCTGATGTAATACCATACATACTTCTATACTATCGAAATTTTTATACAATTTATTAAATGAAACAGTACATAATTAGCATTATACTATTAATTAATTTTTCTCTCACCTGTTCTATAATTGTACCTGATTTTAATACGTTTTCAACACCAAACCTTACTTCACATAATCAAAATAGTACAACCGGTTCAGCAAAAACAAAATCAAGCGTCTTTGCATTTTCATTCAATCAATTACAAGGTGAAGTTTCGTTAACCGGTTACTGGAATATCACTATCGGTTTATCTGCTTCAATTTCATATAACCCTGAGTTTGTATTTCTAAGTGGTAATTCAGGTTTTCTGGACAGTTTAATTTTACTTCAGGAACGATTAATTAATCTTAATATCATCACCGGCACCGGACTTACTTTTTCATTATTTGCTCCCGATGATATTAACAAAACAGAATTCACTCTTCAATATTCAAGTAATTCATTTCTGAAGAAATTCTACATATCAAATACCATTGAACCTATTCAGGTTAATCCATACAGGATTATTCAAAACAGCAGGGCAGAAGATATTGCTGCAGGAATTAATTGGGGAAATGCAATCTATCGCGGTAATTTCGATATGAAATTTGATTCTACAAAGATCAATACCGAGCGGTTTTCAGCAGAAAAAAAGATGTATGACAGTGTCATTACCATTGAAAAATACGTGCGTGGAACCTATTTCTATTTGCCCGACACAAATATTCAACCCGGTGTTGAAATAATGATTTCATCAGATAAAGGAACAGATTTCTCATCATCAAATCAGCAGTTATCACAATTTTTTGAAAACCTTGAAAACGGTAAAGATTATCAGATTAATTTCGACTCCGGAACAATTGTTTTTTTCACCGACATTTCTAATAAGGCCGTGATTATTCATTACAATACTTCTATTAATGGAATATTGTATGAAACCGGGTCCACTGCAGCGGGACTACAAGGTATTCTCAATTCACAAGATTGTAATACAACAGAAACACCGGATCTATTTCTGGAACACGCAGGAAAAATGTATTTAATTCTTAACAGACCTCTTTATTATTCACCATTTGAGGAAAAGAATTCATACAAAATCACCGGTAGCGGCGCATTGGTTTCAGATGTCCGAGTTATCATTAAAGATTACAGCGGGAATTCTATATCAGGGTTTACCAGTTCCTACGATAATCTCACCGGTTGTGTAAGAATATCAAAAAATCAAACCAAAGGTGATGCTGACAATATTTATCCTTTTTATACAATCAGCGATACGCTTTACACAGGATCAAAACCATACGTAAACAATCCGCAATACATTCTATCGGTAACATTTTCATCGACAGCAGAAAAATTAATTCTAAGTTCTCTTCCTGTTTCAGGTACTGCAACAGTTTTTCTTAATTCAACAAAAACTGATGCAATTTCTGTTAATTATTCCACCGGTGAGTTAATTATTAACACTCCCCTTTCCTCTTCAGATATTATTGAAGTGTCGTATGTAACTTCAGAAACAGATGATTTCTTTCTTACATTTTCTGAAAAAAATAGTTTCCGGGCAGGAAAATTCTTTTTTTTAAATGATTCACTTTATTTTAAAATGCCTGTAAAACTATGGGACACGGGATATTACAACTCCCTGCGGCATGGAGAATTCTTATACAATACAGGTTTCATTGCTAATTTTTCACCGGTATTTAAAGAAAAAAAAGCAAAAATGGTATTTACAACAGACGCAACTCTATCAGTTTACATTCCCGAATTTAAAAACATCTCACTTATTGAAGATTTTGAAAAAAACAAAACCGGTTACTCACTTCCGTTAGATCACAGAAATTTTTACCCTTCTGATTTACCAGCAATTTACACTTCATTACTGGGGTATTCATGGGGGAAATTATTTTACAGAGATATGTATAAAGACGGTTTAAGTAATGGTGAATACAAATCACTTTTTGAGTCACCGTTACAGGAAAAACAGCCCTATGAAAATAACAATCAAATCGGTCCCTACTCAAGTTCTGATGGTTTTACTGTTGACTCGACAACAGGTATCTGGTCAAGAAAACAAAATTCTACTTCATTAATTGCCGATATTTCCCTTGAAGCAAACGAAGCTGTCAGTATGGTATTACCAATTAATGCTCATTCAGATAACCTTGCAGCATATTCTGGACTGACAGTTTTAGCAGAATCTCTTGATATGAGCGGATTAGTTTCTATTTACATTGACGCAGGCAGGGTTTCTGAACGATTTCAGAGTAATTCATCGGTTTTTACAGAAAAACTTGATGAAGGTATACAATATTACCTTGATTCCAATGGAATAACTCTTATTAAAGGACAAAACGATGGTTTTAAAACCACGAACGATTTTGATGGAAACGGCATACTATCAGCGGATGATCTTAATTTCATCAGTAAAATAACACCTGACAATAATACAAACGAGTTTATTTCATTACCACCCGGACATAGAGAATTATACAGCATGAATATTCAGTCCCCATGGAAATTAGACGGAGCAAACGGTGTTAGAATTACAATTGTGAACCCATCATCTTCAACGGTGAGCGGAAAAATCATTTTTAATCAATTACGTTTTCTTGAAACCGGATGGTATTACGACAAATCAGGCAACAGTGTTGCAGAAGAAATTTTCCCTGCCGAAGACTCACGACTTCAGAACCATATCTTTTCGCGTGAAAATACCGAAAGAGATGCAATACTTCATTTTAATAGAAATGTCGAAAGAACATTAAAAATTCGGATTTCAGAAACAGATTCATCATTTTATACAGGAAAAATACTTTCCCCGGCAATCAATCTAAGTTTATTCAATAAAATCGGGTTTTATTTACTGAAAGTAGACGAAAACCCTTTAGAGATGAATCTTGTTCTCATAAATAATGATGGTGAAAAAAAAACGCTTCCCATTAATTATAATAATCTACCATTAAATAGCTGGAGTGAAATATCGTTTTCAGGAAATGAACTTTTATTTTCTTCATCACAAATGATAAAAAGCATACAAATTGAAGTTTTAAATACTCATTTTCTCAAAAATACACTATTTATTGATGAATTTTTCATTGAAAATATAATCACTGCAATCGGCGGTGCAATAAAAAGTCAATTTGAGTATTCAGGTAATAAAGTTTCCTTACAATCAGGTGATTTTGTAATTTTTTCAAAACCTCAAATTTCATTTATTTCATCCTTATATTCCACTAATTTCGCAGAAACAACTATGCTTCCTCTTCAAACAAATCGTTTTATACAGTTATCTGCAATTTCTTTTAACTTTCTAACATTTGATTTCAAATTTCATGAAACCAATTCCATTGATTTTGCATCAGACGGCTTACAAACGGCTCATGAAAAAACACTTATACGAATACTCAGAAATACAACCCAAAAAGTTCCTGTCTTTTTTAATTACTCTTTTGATTATCAGGATGTGAAAAATGCAGGTAATTATGAATATAGTAAAAAAACAGGTCTCGATATTGGATTTAAAAACAGTTATATTACCATAAGCAACGGGTTTGACTCCCTTGTATATAATTCACCTGAAAACAAAACAAATACGAAAGTTGACTTCAAAATACAGACAACGAATCTCCCGATCACAATAGTATTACAATCATTTCTTAATGGTATACATTATAATACAAATTCAAATGAATTCTTTTCACTTCAACATATCGGGACTGCTTTTTCTCAGGATATTCCACAATTTTTTGGTACGATGAAACAACTATTTAGCAATGATTTTATAGAAATCACCGCAAAACCACTGGACATTATGACAATTACAATGAATTACCGGTTACTTAACGCAATGCGTTATTCGGGTTTAGATACAAACTACAATGTTTCAGCTGTTAACACAACAGGCGTCGTATGTAATTTCATTACACCACAGAACGATCTGACTCTAATTAAAATCGGATTTAACCGGGTTATTAATACAAATTACGAAAAAAAATTAACAAACGTATACTGGGATTCATTTTTTGAAGAAAAAAATAAAATATTAATTAATAACTATTCAATTATGACACTTCACCCGTTTCCTCATACAAGCTTTATGGATAAAGCTGACTTATTTGACACCGTATTTTCTGAATTATCATTATCGCAATATACCGGTGAAAAATACTTCATTCCATCCTTTTTTAAAACTGAAGTTAAAGGAAATTATTATAATAAAAACATTTTTACGTGTGAATATGTAACATCCTTAACCCTTGATGGTTTTTATAAAACAAGATATCAGGGTTTCAATATTGATTCAGGATATTCACTAAACTATCAGTTTAAGATCAAAGAAAATGCTGATGAATTTGCTGGCGGAATAAAAAATTACTTTAACATCTTAAGTGACAAAACCGGACAGTCTCATACTGTTGTTAATTACACAATTAAATATACCGCAAAAGATGAATTATTTTCACATACAATTACATTCTCAGAAATGTTAATGTTTTTCTTCTATAGCATAAATCCGGTTACAGAGGATTTCTTCGGACCTGAGTTCTACCTCGATATTGATTACAGCGGAATACTATATACTCCCGTTCGGGAGACGACTACACAATATATCCAAAAACCTGTGGATTTAAAACTAACTCCCGGCTATGGATACAAATTCAATAAAAATATTTCACTTATCGGACATTTAAAACTTGCTTATTCCATGCAATATAGTAATAATGAAAATCTAATAAAGCATGATTTTTTTGCAGCAATCACAATAACAGGGAAGTTAAGTTTTTAAATGAAAAAATACACAATATTATTTTTATTTTTGGTTTCATTCACAGTATTCTCAAATATCAGAACATACGGAAAAGGTCCGTTATTTTCAAAAAATGTTTTTTCACCCTATATAATTTTTATGAACCTGCCCGGACAAAAAGCATTAATAGACTCCCCTCGCAGTTTAAACATAACTACATCAATATATTATTCACAGGATTTTAATATTTATGCAATATATAATTATCCGCACGAAGAATGGGGTATATTCAGAGTCGCTGATTTTGAAAGTTTCATCCTCGAGTCATCATCTTTTTATTCAATAAACAAATATTTTGAAATCGGTATGAGTATACGGCTTATTTCATACTATGGTGGTGCTTTAGACAGTTTTACTCAATACTGGCATGATTTATTTTCACTTCCAAACGGGGGCAGAGAATATTTCCCTATAAATGAAGTGTATGTTGATTTCAAGACACAAAATGGTTTTGATATATTTCTTGATAAACCGGCTGTCGGATTTGGTGATATTGACACCTGGTTTAAATTTAATTTTTATACAAACAAATACAGTGCATTCTCACTAACACAAGGTTTTAAAATTCCAACCGGTCAATTATCAAACATTACCGGCTCCGGGTATCCTGATTATTTAGCAGGCCTTCTTATTGATTTCTACCCGATACAATATTTTTCCATGTACCTGCAGGGAGCTGCTGTTTTTCCACTACAGTTTATGTTTCCTGATGCCCCAACGCCATATCCTTCATTCAACGCGATTGTTTCATTAGAATTTTCACCAGTTAAGTTTTTCTCAATAATAACCCAAATGAACATAAAAACATCACATATTAAAGGGTATATTCCTATTTACAACAATCTTGGCATGTATACAGAACTCGCCGGTTCTCCACAAACAAATTTATTAGTTGGCATTGTTTTCACAATTGACCGGTACCGTTTGCAAATTTACTTTGAAGAAGATACATTTATGAATGCAGGTACCGATTATACCGTATCAGTTGCATTATCATACGATTTGCGACTCAAATAAAATATGTATTACTTTATTCTCAATTTTAAAGTTTTTCTCTATAATAGACTCATGTTTATTGAGTGTTTAAACGATAATTAAAATATGAAAACAAAATTTTTAATTCATTATAATAGTTCATTTAAACGATACTGGGACATTTTCATTGTTCTGGTAATTTTTTACTGTGCCATAACAATTCCTTATATTATGGCATCTGAAATTAATAACTTTGATATTATCTACTGGTTTTTATCAATTATATTTGCTTGTGATATATTTGTAAATTTCAATACAACTGTACGGATAAAACAAAACACACTTACACAAAGACGTGAAATTTCAAAGCACTACTTGAAAACGTGGTTTTTTATTGATCTTCTTGCGGCAATCCCGTTTGCTTATATATTTTCAGTTTATTTCAATAAACCTTTTCCTGTTGAAACAACACTTAATTTATTCCTGACGTTTAAATTATTACGCATATTACAATTAGTTAAACTTTTTAAAACAAGAATTATTTTCAGAAATCTTCAAGCTGTTATAAATTTAAACCCAAGTATCATGAGACTTATCATTTTTGTTTTCTGGTTTGCCATTATTGTACATTTAATGTCATTGGGCTGGATAATTATCGGAGCAAGTGAAAAAGAAAGACCATTTACTGATCAGTATATCATATCTCTTTACTGGTGCGTGACTACTATTGCAACTATCGGATACGGGGATATTACTCCGGACAAAAACATACGGATTCAACTTTTATATACTATATTTGTTCAGTTATTAGGCGTTGGTATGTATGGTTATATAATAGGTAATATATCATCTCTAATTGCAAATATAGATGTTGCAAAAAGTAATTTTGTTGAGAAAATGGAACAAATTAAAGAATACATGAGAATAAAAAAGATTCCTTACCCAATTCAGGATAAGGTAAAAAATTATTATAATTATTTATGGGAAACAAAAAAGAGTATAACCGGCGTAACTTTTCTAAATGAAATACCCCCTACACTTAAAATGGAGATTTCATTATTTTTAAACCGTACAATTATTGATAAAGTTTCTCTTTTTAAAGATGCGAATGATATATTTATCCGTGAAATAGTTCAGATCCTTGAACCTCTAATTTTCCTTCCGGACGATTATATAATCCGTCAGGAAGAGTACGGTGAATGTATGTATTTTCTGAACTCCGGAGATATTGAAGTTCTTGTAAATGGAATAAGAGTAGCAATGTTGGGTCCCGGTTCACCTTTTGGCGAAACGGCACTTATTCAAGGTGAAAAACGAACAGCATCTATCAGAACACTTAATTATTGTGATGTCTATAAACTTTCAAAACAGGATTTTGATATCTTAAGATCCAAATACCCTGATTTTGATAATAAAGTAAATGAAATAATGAATCAGCGAATAAAGGATAATGCTGCAAAAATGAATAAATCTAAAAATTAATCCTCTGACCATCCCAATTAAAAACGATCGACCATAGAGCCTTCAAAAAAATCCTTCCCCCCCCCCCTTGTTGTATGTCAGAGTAGCTACACCCACGAACAGAGGCTGACACAATCTAATTATGTATGGCAAAAGAGAAAATTATGTACACATGATTTTCTCAAGAAAATTTATAATAAAAAGTATTTTTTGTAAAATTTGTGTATTTTGTATTTATTCTTTTAAATAAAAGAACTATATATTTATTGAAGTTTTTACTTCTCTTTCTCCTTCCAAATTATTTAAAGGGATCAGCATTTATGTTGATCCCTTTTCATTAAAATATATTAGTGAAAAAAATAGATTGATTTTTTTTATTAGTTCATATATAAAGTATTGTTAGTTATTTCTACTATATTGTAATTAAGGATGTTATAATGTTCGAAAACTGGTATTTAACTGAATTGATGAATAAGAATGTCCGGGATATCTGGCCACTTACAGATAACTACCTCTTAAAGTTGATAAAAGATATTTTAGACAGAACCGGAATGTCGGAAGAATTAAAAAAACCCGTTTCAATATCATATCTTATAAAAAAATTTAATTATTCAGACAAATCATACAGTGCATTAAAATGGGTTCTTGAAAGATTAAAATTCAGCAACTTTATGGACTCAAATGAAGATAGTGATGAAGTAAAATATTTTTTTACAGATAAAAAAATAACATATAATGATGTTGAACTCTATAATTATTGTACAGCACAAGAGCCTGGTTCTTCACACACTTTTAAAATGTTAAAATTAATGGCAGATAATTATGAAGATTTTCTTAAAGGTAATAAAACAGGAGTTGAAATTATTTTTTCACCTGAAAACATTGAAATAATCAATGAATATTACGAAAAAAGTCTTTTTTACAATGCGAACAATATTTTAGGAGCTAAAGTTCTTAATAATGAAGTTGACAATAGAGATAACCCGCATATACTCGAACTCGGTGGTGGTATGGGTGGCGGAACAAAACAGTTTATCTCTCAAAGAAAAGATGAAGGTAAGTCATTAACAAATTTTACCTACCACTTTACTGATGTTGCAAATAAAATGATTAGAAACACCAGAAAAACAATTGAATCACTAACGGGCGATATATCTAATTTTGAATTCAGCAAATTTGACTTCAATAAACCACTCACTGAAGTTGGTGTTGAAGAAAATAAATATGATATTATCTGGGCAGTTAATGCAATTCATGTTGCCTATGATCTTAAATTTACATTAAGTGAATTATATAAAGTTTTAAAACCAAATGGTGTTATTCTGATTTCTGAAACAGTCAGACCAAGTGAAGGCCCGATGATTCAACACGAATTTGTTATCAACACCCTTGATGATTACTGGAATGTTAAACTCGATGATGAATGGAGACCAAATTATGGTTTCATTAAGTGGAAAAACTGGATTAAAGCATTAGAAGCTGCCGGTTTTGATATTTACACAACAGAGCCGAATATGAATGAAGTTGAAAAAGAATTTAATAATTGTTATACAACAGTAATAAAGGGTATTAAAAAATAATTAATATCATTATTACAGTATCAGCAACAATTTAGAGGAATAAAAATGAGAAGAGTAGTTATTACAGGTTATGATATTATTTGTCCAATAGGAAATACAAAAGAAGATGTTAAAAAATCTTTTTACAACAAAACAAGTGGTGTGGAATTAATTCCTGAATGGAAAGAACTCAAAGGGTTGCGATCTTTTGTTGGTGGTACAGTAAAAAATCTGGACGAGAAAGTACTTGATCGAAAAATAAGAAGATCAATGGGTAAACTTTCAGTTATGAATACAATAACAGCAATTAACGCACTAAAACACTCCGGCATTCCTGATGAAATGCTCAGTAGCGGAAGATTAGGTTGTGCTGCAGCTTCAACTATAGGTAGTCCTCAAGCGTTTAATGATTTCTTTCACGAACTTATCGTTAACAAATCAATTGACCAGATTCAATCAATGACTTTTCTTAAATTAATGAATCATACAACAGTTGCAAATATTGCAGTATCTCTTGGCATTACAGGTAGAGTTTTCTCTCCATCAAGTGCTTGTACATCAAGCTCTCAGTCAATTGGCATGTCGTATGAATACATTAAATACGGTTTACAGGATGTTATGCTGGCAGGTGGAGGAGAAGAACTTCACCACACAACAGTTGCCGTTTTTGACATTATGGATGTTGCATGCAGAACGCACAATGACAACCCCAAAGAAGCCTCACAGCCTTTTAACAAAAAAAGAGGCGGTATTGTTGTAGGAGAAGGCGCAGGCATGGTAGTTCTTGAAGAACTTGAACACGCAAAAAAAAGAGGTGCAACAATTTACGGCGAAGTTATTGGTTTTTCTTCCCTTTGCGATGGCCACCACATGTCGACACCATCAAGTGAAGGTATGAAAGCGACAATGATTGAAGCAATTAAAAATGCCGGTATAAAAAAAGAAGATATTGATTATATAAATGCGCATGCAACAGCTACAGAGACAGGCGATGTGGCTGAAAGTCAGGCAACCCGTGAAATTTTTGGCAATAAAACACCATTAAGTGGAACAAAAAGTTTTACCGGACACACATTAGGCAGTTGCGGAGTTCATGAGGTAATTTATAGCTTAATGATGATAGAAGATAAAACAATGTATCCTACAATCAACCTTACAAATATTGATCCTCGTTGTGAAGGACTTGATATTGTTACTGATTTAAGAAAAAAAGATTTGAATATAGTCTTAAGCAATAACTTTGCTTTTGGCGGTATAAATACATCAATTTTACTAAAAAAATATGATAAATAAAATAAAAAAAAGCGATAAAATCGCTTTTTTTTTATTTACCCAATGCCGATTTAATTCTTTCCAGCACCTTCTTTCTATCAAGTGGCTTAACAATATAATTTTTTGCACCAGCAACTAAGGCTCTTTTTACTAAATCCTCTTTACCAAGCGCACTAATCACAATAATTTTAGCATCCTTATCAAATTTTAAAATTTCAGTAAGACATGTTAACCCATCCATATTCGGCATTGTAATATCCATTGTAACAAAATCAACTTTCGGGTGATGCTCTTTGTATTTTTCTAGAGCCTCAACGCCATCTAAAGCAGTATCAATAACTTCAAATTGTTCAGAAATTAAAATTTGATTCAATTGTTTTTGTATGAATATTGAATCATCAACAATCATTACTTTATAAGGCTGGCCAATTTCATTTAAACCTTCCGGATCTTTACTATTCAAATTAGGAAAATCTGAGCTCACTCGCATTTTCTACTCCCTCTATATAATAATATATTATATAGCATAATAAAAAAAATGGTATATTATTTTATAAATTTTCAAATAATTATTGCTTTTTTTTCTTAATTATTTAAAATATGATTTCTAGTATTCATTTTATTGGGGGACTTAATAATGAAAAAATTTGTGTTGTTTTTTTCATTTTTCTTAATCTCATATACTATTTTTTCAGCAGCTAAATCAAGTAAGAGCGTTTTAAATTGGGGTGCCGGTGGACCACAATATGTAACATACGCAACAACAACTGGTAAAAGTGGTTTCATCACGACGCCAAGTGCATATTGTTCTCCAATGGGTACACTTATGATTGGTGCAGAATTTACTTTTTCCTCAAGGTCACCCTATGGTGGCTTAGCTTATATTCCAAAGGTCACATTTACACCACATCATATGTTTGAATTTGGCGTTTCAAAAGAGCTGGCTTATCATGACGAACCAAATGCCCCTTCAAACTTTTACTTTGATAGCACTCCATTTCTTTTTCATTATAAATTCCGGTTTCTTGACTGGCGATCTGGAGCATTGGCATTTGTCCAGGATTTTGAGGTTGTTCCGGATAACTCAGGTTCTCCTTCGAGGGGATACTCAGGTACAACATTATATTTTATGTTTACCGGTGTTACAACTTTTGTCGGTTCTTTTAATTTTGGATTTGGCAAAACATTTTATTTTACAAGAGTACCTGATTTATTATTTAATTTTTATGCATCATGGGTTTATTCAGTAACAAAATTAGATGACAGGCTTCAATTTCTTATTGATTTTTCAAATGCAGACTATAGAGCAGGCGATGATAGATTTAAAGTAGCAAATGAAGATAGAGCATATTTAAATGCTCAAATAAGAGGGGTACTTATTAAAACTCCAAAATTCCAATGGACCCTCATGGCTACTATCTATGACTTGCTTGATGCTGGTGGAGCATGGGATAACGCACCACGTCTAAATTTAAATGCGTCTATAGGAACAACATTTAACATAGACTTATATTAATTAAAGAAGGTAATAATGAAATACAAAAAAATATCAGTAATTTACAATAAAAATGCATCCGGTGGTAAAGCAGAAATTAAATTTAATCAGTTAAAAAATATTATTACTCAAAAAGTTCCTGATGCTGAAATAGAGTACTACAACTCAGAATCCATTAAGGATATGGAAAACTATATCGTTGATCTATGTTATAATAAAAAAGCTGATTTATTAATCCCCTTAGGTGGTGATGGAACAATATCAAGTATTTCAAATGTATTAATGACTATAGATTTTGATAAAAGAATTCCGATTTTACCTATACCTGGCGGAACCGGAAATTCATTTCTGGTAGACCAAAATATTACAACTATTGATGATGCTTTTGAAAAATTCGATCCCAATGGATATTTTTTATCCGACATAATTGAGGTAAAAACAAATAAAAGACACTTTTATTGCATAAATATTGTTGGAATGGGTTTTATTTCTGATGTTGCAGAATTTGCTGTCAAACATAAAAAGTCAATTGGCGCTTTATCTTATATATTAGCTGTTTTTACCGGACTTGGCAAATTTAAACCATACAAGACAAAAATTACATTTTCTGACCATGAACAATTTAATTCAGATAAAGTGTTTTTCCTGACAATAAGTAATAATAAATTTACTGCAGCAAAATTTATGGTTGCTCCTGATGCCGATATTACTGATGGACTGGGGGATATCATTATATTACATGATATTAATCGTTTTCAATTTTTAAAAGGTTTTTCAAAAATTTTTACCGGTAAACATACGCATGAAAAAGGTTGCACATATATTAAATCTTCATCTTTAAAAATTGAAGCAGACCCTTTATTTTACATAATGCCTGACGGTGATTTACTTGATGATTATTCGCCGGTTGAAATAAATATTTTGAAAGCCCAAATAAAATTTGCGTTAAAATCATAGATCGATGAAAATTTTATTTAGTTTATTATTATGGTTTATTTTTTGGATTAATCTAATCATTTTTGTTCCTGTTTTAATTCTTATTTCTTTTTTTGTTCACTCTGAAAAGATAAAAAACAAACTTGTTTTTAATTTTTGTAGTTATATAACAAAATCACTTTTAATTAAAACAGAAATACAATACTTATCAGAAGAAACTAAAAATATATTCCCGATAATTTTTGTTGCAAATCACGTAAGTTTTTTTGATCTTTTCATATCCGGAGCTACTTTACCTGGTTATCCACGAGGTTTTGAATTATCGACTCATTTCAACAAACCTTTTTACGGATGGTTTATAAAAAAATTTGGTCAAGTGCCGATTAATCCAAAAAATAAAAGCACAATTCTACATTCAATAAAAATTGCAACAGAACTTCTTCATAATAAAATAAGAAATTTTTTTGTAATGCCCGAAGGATCAAGAACAAGATCAGGGGCGTTAGGAACATTTAATCATGGAGCGTTCTTTTTATCAATGCACTCTAACATACCTATAGCACCTGTTATTTATAAAAATTTGTTTTCAATAAATAATCCGAATTCAATATTAATACATCCCGGGAAAATTACTGTAATAATTGGCAACCTAATTTATCCTGAGCAATTTAAAAATAAAGAAGAAATGGCCCAATATACAAAAAACTATATGAATACAATTCTTAAGGAAAAAACATGCGAATTGACAAATTCCTAAAAATATCGTTAATATTCAAGACTCGTTCATCTGGTGATAAATTAATAGATGATAACAGAGTTTTTATTAATAACAAACCGACCAAAAGTTCTTCAACCGTTAAAATTGGCGATACAATATTAATAATTACAACAGACAAAAAGACAACATACCAAGTTAAGCAAATCCTTGAAAAAAACGTTTCAAAAGAATTAGCTAAAACTATGTATGAAATAATCAATGAGGAATCAAATGAATTCTAATAAAAGAATAGAACTACTAGCTCCGGCAGGCTCTCCGGAAGCACTTGATGCTGCAATTGGCGAAGGTGCCGATGCAATTTATTTAGGTTTAAAAGACTTTAATGCTCGAGCTCGAGCAAAAAATTTTTCATATAAACAATTTGAAGCAATTGTCGAAAAAGTTCATGATTTAGACAAAAAAGTTTTTGTTACACTTAACACAGTATTTGAAGAAAGAGAAACTCAAATCATGTATAATATTCTAAAATATTTGGCAGCTGTAAAACCGGACGGTGTTATCGTTCAGGACTTAGGTACATTAGCATTAGCCCACAACTATTTTCCTGATTTAGCGCTTCATGCTTCAACCCAAATGAACATATCATCCTCAGAAGGCGTTAATTTACTAAGTAAATATAATGTTAAAAGAGTTGTTTTATCACGTGAACTTGATTTTGAACAAATTAAAGAAATAAGAAAAAATACAGGGTCTGAACTTGAAATATTTGCTCATGGAGCATTATGCGTTTCTGTTTCCGGAGCTTGTTTATTTTCAAGTTATTTTGGAGGAAAATCAGCCAATCGAGGAAGATGTACTCAGGCTTGTAGAAGACTTTATAACTCAACATCATCACCGAATGATAGTAAATATTTATTTTCATTAAACGATTTATCATTATTAAACCGTATTCCTGAAATAGAAGAAATTGGTATTAATAGCTTAAAACTTGAAGGAAGAATGAAATCATACCAGTATATTGCTACTGTTGTTAAAGCATTTCGATTAATGATCGATACATATCCTGCAGACAGAGAGACGGCTTATGAGAAAGCCAAAGCAATACTCGAAAACGATTTTGCACGAAAAAAAACAGAATATTTATTTATGGATAAAAACAATCCGAATATTACTTCTCACAACCGTTCCGGTCAAACAGGAATTTATGCCGGTAGTATAGTATCTCATGAAAAAACAGATACAGGGTATATAATCAGATTAGACAAACTTAATGATATTTCTACGGGTGATACAATTCGTATTCAAAGCAATGATGATAAAAAAAGAGTTTCTATAAAAATTCGAAAAATTATGGACAATAATTCAGTTTTAATCGATCTTCAAGAGGACTTCATTCCCGCAAAAGGAAATGAAGTATTTATCATTTCTAAAGGTGATTTTTATCACAATTATACAAAAATTATTCCAAAAAGTTTAGACCGATATAAAAAACATCCGGCAATAACAAAACTACCAACTTTAGAAAAAATCAGCATTAAACCGGTTTCTAAATTGCCTGAAGGTCTTTATGTAAAAATTAATAAATCTGCTGATTTACACATTTTACAATCTGAAAAACCGGCAAAAGTTATTTTTCATGTAACTAAAAGTAATATAGATGAATTTTTTAGTAATATAGCAAAAACTCAATTTACTGTTGATGATTTTATAATTTATTTCGAGCCTTATTTTGATTATAATGAGCAAAATACTTTTAAAGATTATATTGAGAAATTGATAAATAAGGGTTTTAATGCATTTATTTTTAATAATTTAGGACAATTAAATTTATTAAAAAAATATGATGTAGAAAAAATTGCCGGGCCATTTGCATACACATTTAACAGTTATGCTGCTCAATTTTTTAATGACTTTCATATCAAATATATTGTTACACCAATTGAATCGAATAAAAGAAATTTATACTCACTCAATGAAAACGCAAAATCAAGTGATTTCCTTATAACTATTTTTTCATATCCTGAATTATTTCAGATTATTCCAAAATTAAAAGGAATTGAGTATGAGAAACAAGTTATTGACTCACAAAATGATTATTGTTTCTCAGTCAATTCAACAAAAGAAAAAACATCAATAATTCCTGAAATACCATTTAGCATAAGTGATAAAGTAAATAACCTTAAAGGTAAAGGGTTTAAAAAATTCATTATAGATTTGGCATTTACAAATATTAATAAAAATACATATAAACAAATTATTAAAGCGGTGAAAAATTCTGAACACATGGAAAAAACATCACGATTTAACTGGAAAGACGGTTTCTATTTTGATTCTGAAAAACATTCAACTGAAGACAAAGAACAAAAGTAATATTTAGGTTGAGGCTCTTGTAAAATCAAGAGTACCCGATTTTGATTAAAAGGCATTTTAATGAAATATAAAACTGTATAAACAATTATCATATAAAAATTGTTTATACAGTTATTTACATCGACAACTTAATAGCCAGATCATATGCTTTTTCAAAGCTCATTGTTTTTGCTAATTTTTTACCTATAATGTCAACGGCGGTTCCATGATCTACGCTTGTTCTAATATATTTCATACCAAAACTCAAATTAACACCTGTATCAAATGCCAGCATTTTAAATGGAATTAAACCTTGATCATGATAGGATGCAACATAAATACCATATTTATTAATATTTGATGGAATAAATGCAGTATCTGCCGGTATAGGCCCGACTATATTTTTTTTGTATTTTTCATTCAACTCTTTAACAACTTTTTTCATAACTATTTCTTCATTACCCATCAAACCATTTTCACCGGCATGAGGATTTAAACCAAGTAAACATATTGGTTTACTCTCACCAAGTTTTTGTAGCAAAAGTTCAGCAAATTTAAAACAAGTTTTTAAATTTGCCTCGTTAATCATTTTTGGAACTTGATGAAGTGCAACATGGGTAGTTAATAACATTATATTTAATGAATCAGAAATGAATGACATAAATACATTTTCTTGATGCCAAAAATTCATTAGATATTCTGTATGACCTTTAAATGAACTATCAATCAAATTAATATTTTCTTTACTGACAGGTAAAGTAACCATACTTGAAAAAAAACCTCGCTCAATTAAATCAGCAGCATGAATTATACTTTTTAAAGCAATAGAACCATCAATAAATGGTGTTATATCAGATAATTTCGTTATATTAAAAGCATTCTCATCAACATCAATTAGTAATATATGTTTATCATTAAAATTACATTCTTTAAAATCACAAAAAGAAATAACTGTATAATCTAATTGTATCTGTAGTAACTCCTGAAAAAATTTGAAAACATGTAATGAACCTATAATTACTTTTTTATTTTTCGAAATATCATCCGTTTTTAAGCAAGATAATAAAAATATTTCATATCCTATACCGTGGGGAGAACCAAGAGTAATAATCGGGTATTTCATTATCTTTTTCCTTTTAGAAATTCAGGAATAGAAATTTTAGATAAGAAAATCGTTAAAAATTTACCCATTTCTAAAAATATTTCATGGATTTTCAGCCCTTCAAATATCCCACAACCGGTTATATCATGTTGATTAAAATATTTCTCATCAGGATTTAAAACAATTTTTTCACCTTGTAATAAACCTTTATTTATTTCAATGACTAACAAATTTAATTGCTGAAAAAAATCCTGTATTCTAACTAATACACCATATTTTTCAGTATTATTTCGAAGATTAATCTGTTCTTTTGATTTTTCACCAATTTGATAGCTCTGATTCAAATCTTTAATATATTGCTCGAAAAGACGCTGTATAATATCATACGATGATAAAATATCATCTCTTTTCTTCCCGGCATCAAATCTTAACTTCAAATTTCGTAATGATAAAACATGATAGAAATTCTCATCAAAAAATTTAAAATAAGAATAAACAATATCCATTTCATCATCATGTGAATTTGCTGTTAACTTAATAATTGTTACTTTATCGTAATGCACTTCATGTTGAGAGGTATCTTTTTTTATATTGTTATCATCAGTATTTTTTTTAGTTGAAAATAATTTTATTTTTAATGGATTAACCCACTTACCGTCATTTATGTCTTCTATAATAGCAGTAATTTCATCTAATTGTTTTTTTAATCGTTGTCTCTGCTCAAGATTTGTAGAAGACTTATGTGTTAATTCAAGACTTTTTTTAATATCAATAATTCGTTCTATTTCATCTTTAGATAATGACACTTAGACCTCCGGGATTATACACCACTCTTTCTCTATCATATTTATTATATACAATCAAGTATAAAAAAACCCCCAAATATTGGGGGTCAGTATATAGAAAATTTTCTACCAATCATCAACCATATCGTCTAAATCTCTTGTTTTTTCATTAAAAACATCTGTTACAGCACGAAGCTCATCAAGATATAAATAATAAACACCAAATGTTTCAATAGGATCGCATTCAATTACAAAACCATTGAATTTAATACCAATTTTATCAACAAAATGAAAATCTCTTTGAACAACTGTTTCTGGAATAGAAACTTTCAATTCTTTCCAGCCAATAAATCTCAATCGATCTACAAAAACATGTCTCTCTTTACCATAAAAATCTTGTAAAACCATTTTCATCCAATGATTATAATTTCTTCCGGCAACCCAGACAGAAATACTCTGTGTAATACCTTCAATAACAACCGGTTTTACAGGCACTACAGTAAACCAATTGTAACCTCTTGCAATATATTCCACCTTTACACCAAGAACTCTCTCTTTAGCATAACTAGCTGGTATACCATATTTTGCATCTCTTGCCTTCCAATCATCTGTGTCTATTTCAATCGGTTTTCCATTTCTGGAAACCCTGGAAATTACCCCCTGATCAATTGGCATTGCTACTTTCCAAAATGACGCATCTTCAAACCCGTCTAACCTGACCTCGGTTATTTGTGAATTTGCAGTTGTCACACTTGACGGATCAGCCATTTCCTGTGCACTTACAAATGATATGCTTGTTACAAGGATTATACTAATTAAGTACTTAATCTTCATTACTTCCCTCCACTAAGTTTATTGTAAAATATCAGATTCTTTAGGTTGAGCTGCCGCTTTTTCCTTAATATTCTTAACATATTCAGGATCCCCTAATTGATAACCATCGTATAACTCTTCATAAACATCTGCAAGATATTTTATATGATCAATATAAAAAGTAGCCCCGGAGACTCTTTCTTTAGGATTAGACCATATAGCATACTTTACCAAAGATAAAGGTCTGTTTGAAGGAATTGTTGTTACATCCTGAGGAATATTATTTGGCATTTGAACAACAAAGTTTTTCCAACCAACATGTCTGATATTTCCAACTTCAAGTCTATGTTCAACACCTCTATAATCAATTAAAACCATTTCCATGAAATAGTCAAAATTTGATCCCCAGACCCAGAAATCAACCTGTCTTACTTTTCCTCTAAAAGGAATAGGTGTTTTCTTAAATTTCCCATCGGCTGATTTTTCTAAAGGAAAAAGTTCTGTTACTCTGTACCCCTGTCTATTGTATGCAAGTTTAATTGCAAGACTTGTTTTTGATACATCAGTATATCGTACCAAATTACCTTCAGACTTTGAAGGACCGTAAAAAAATTCGCCTCTTCCCGCATTCGCTTTTTCAGTACCGAAATATGCTTCCGGCCAAGCTTTAACCCACATCAGCTCCTGCATGCTTTCGCCACTTGCAACACTTCCTTTTCGCCCGAATCTGTCGGGAATAGCAGTCCAATACCTTTTTGGTGAACCATCATCACTTAATTCAAAATCTTCAAGAACAATTGTTTGAAGAATAGTCGCTCTTTGTTGACCAAATAGTAACGCTGAAAAAAATAAAGAGACAACCAATAGCGCGATAAACTTATTTTTAGGCAACATTCCAATCTCTCCTTTCCACATTATTTTTACATAGAGATTACATTATTATCTCTATAATATTACGCCTTTTCATTAAAAATTATAATTTAAAGGACTCTAATTGTCAAATTAAATTTCTCATTAATAATTATAAATTTAAATAATTAAATAAATAACTCTTAAATAGAAATCTAACATCAGTAATAAGTTCGGTTTTTAAATCTTTAATCTTTAGGATATCAAAAAAAAAGAACATATTACTTCACTCATTTATAATCAAAAGCATTATTCAGACTTAATAAAAAATAATATGGTTTTTTTATTCTCAACATTACTAAAAAATCGTCAATGTAATTAATTCATTTATTGAAACTATTTATTCTTTATCTTTTTAAAGATTTCTTTATTAATAGATTTAAAATTATAAAAAGTATCTTTTTCAACAGAATTTCGTGTTATTTTAAATTCTTTTGATTGTAAACCTTCTTTAATTAATTTTGAATAATCAGGATAAATTCTATAATCTATTATGGAATTTAATTTTCCATAATTCGTCATAACTTCAGTAATTTGCATGCTTTTCAAACCCGAGTTTTCAATTGCATTAATAACCCTATTATTAATACCGGCATATAAAACTATATTTCTTACCGGTTTTTCTTTCATCACAACATTTATAATCGAAGAATCTGAATTGGAAGATATAGTTATAAAATGATAGTTATCTTTATTTTCAACATCATTGATCGTTATAAAATCTTTTAATACGGAACTTTGTTCTACAAGCAATATAGACACTGCATTAGCATTAGTATTTCGCCGTATCGATTCTAATATTTTCGAATTAATTAAATCACTTTCACAACTGATATTAAATAGAGGTATTTTACTATTCAATATTGAATTATTCATACCATATGAAATAACAAATACATTATCAGGAATTTCCTTTCCACTCCAGTTGACTAATAAAGGTGCAATAAAAGGCTCAACAAACAAAGTAACATTTTTTTTAACTTCGAATATTTTTTTCAACTCTTCAATCAAACCATCATATTTATCAACCTTAATCTTTGAAATGACATAACCCATTTTTCTAAATTCTTTTTCAGCAACTGTTCTGTATTCTAAATATTCAGGATTAACTGAAAAAAAATTAGTGTTTTCAACAAAAAAAACCTCAGGCTTTATAGATTTGGAACATGAAAGTAAAAGGAAAAAACTAATTATAATAAAAAAAAATTTATTCATTAATTAACATTACCGGGAATATCTTCGTTATTTTCTTCATTAGGAATTTCACCAAACCGTTCTTCAAATTTCTTAATATTTATTCCAATAGCATTGTACATACGCTTTAAGGCTGCAGGGCTTGTTATTACTCTACTTGTAACAATTGCCTCGGGAGGTAACATTGAAATGAAGTCTATAACAAACTCATCTGCGGTATGCATAATGCCAATATGATTAGCATACACCCCTTTCAATTCAGTGTCATTTATCTTTAATTTCACCTCTTTTCTAGTATCCATACCTGCTCCTTTATTTATATTAACTAATATTTATGTAAATCTAATAGTGTATGATTCTGTTTCTTTTATATTATTTTAACAAACAGATTTTTATAATTGATAGATGCTGATGATAATCGTCTTTTTTTAATCAATTTTAAGGGTTCACTTTTGACTTTGCCAGTCTCATACCCATATTTTGATTTTTTCTGATTCCCGGTAGTTCTCCTCGAACTGTTGTTGCATGAAAATCTTTCTGATAACCGGCACCGCCACCCCGATAAACTTTTGAGTATCCACCTTCAGGACCTTTCGGATTTATTGCCGGTAAACCGGAGAATAATTCATACCAATCCCAACAACGTTCCCAGACATTTCCCGACATGTCATATAAACCAAGTTCATTTGGCTTCTTTTTACCTGTCGGTTTTGTCACCTTGTTAGAATTTTCAATATACCACCCGACATTATTAATAGTATCACTACCGCTGAATTTATAGTTTTTTGTTTTATTCCCGCCTCTAGCAGCAAATTCCCATTCAGCTTCAGTTGGAAGTCTGTATCCATTTGCATTCCAATTACAAATTATTGACCATTTTAAGTCATCGCTATTATGCAGGTTTTTTTGATCTTTATTTTCCTTATCTATAGTATAAACTTCTTCTAAACCATCCATTAAGCTTTTTTTATTACAAAATTCTATTGCTTCATAAAAAATTATATTATCAACCGGATTTTTATCGCCTTTAAAAACAGACGGATTATACCCCATAATATCGCTCCATTCTTTTTGAGTTAATTCATATTTTGAAATATAAAAAGAATCAAGTGTTACAGAATGTTTTTTCGAGGATTCATCGCCCATTTGAAATGTTCCTCCGTCGACTAAAATAAATTGATCAACTTTTGATATTTCAGTTGAATAAGAATTAGTTGTTATAACGAAAAAGAGAATAAATATTAGAAGATAATTTTTCACTTCCCCTGCTCCTTTGTGTTAGAAAAAATTATTAAACAGCACATAAAAAACAAACGAATAAATAACAGCAAAAATTATACCGCCTATAACTTCATCTATTTTGTGAGCAATAAATTTAGGATTCTGTATTTTATCATCCAATCTTGAACTAATAATAATAGAGGTCACATTACCATTTATTTTATCAACATTTCCTCTGAATTTTACAGCGTCAACCAGAATGATAAATGCGATAACTGAACCAAACCCGAAAAGGGGTGATGCAAAACCTGACGAATCTTCTAACCCTACACCAATTAAAGCAGCAACAATAAATGCAGTATGACTTGATGGCATACCGCCGTAATCAGCCATCTTCTTTAATGAGAACTTGCCGTTTTTTACTGATTTAATGATACCTTTTGTAACCATTGAAAAAAATTGAGCAGAAATTGCCATTACAAAAACTTTATTTTGAATAATCCCCAAAACTCCGGACATTTTCTCAAAATAAAACGACATATTATCTAAAAAAATCATTTTTACCTCCATAAATAATAAACTTCGTTCTGATTATACAGATTTCTATTAACTATATATTGGAAACTTTTTACACAGTTCTTTTACCTTACTTCTGATTTCAGTATGCTTAGCCGAATCATTTATGTTATCAATTACGTCACTTATCCAGCCAGCAATAATCTCCATTTCTTTTTCTTTCATACCGCGAGTAGTTAACGCAGGAGTACCTATTCTTATACCGCCGGTCACTAAAGGAGAATGAGTATCAAAAGGGATGCTGTTTTTATTGACTGTAATCGCAGCTTCATCCAACGCATGTTCAGCTTCTTTACCGGTAACGCCTTTATTATTTAAGTCAACAAGTATCAGATGATTATCAGAACCACCTGAGAATAATTTAAAACCATGAGAAACAAGAGCTTTTCCTAATGCTGTACAATTTTTTACAACCTGAGCCTGATACTCTTTAAATGACGGCTCAAGTGCTTCTTTAAACGCAACAGCTTTTGCAGCTATAACATGCATTAACGGTCCGCCCTGAATACCGGGAAAAATAGATCCGTTAATCAATTCACTCATCATTTTAACTCTGCCGCTTTTTGGAGCAACAATACCCATTTTATTTTCAAAATCTTTCCCCATTAATATCATGCCGCCTCGTGGACCGCGAAGTGTTTTATGAGTTGTTGTTGTTACAAAATGTGAGTCTTCCAACGGGCTCGGGTGAATGCCGGCTGCAACAAGACCTGCAATATGCGCCATATCAGTCATAAGGTACGCACCAACACTATCTGCTATGGCTCTAAATCGTTTAAAATCAAGAGTTCTCGGATACGCACTCCCACCGGCTACGATCAGTTTTGGTTTTTCTTTCAAAGCAATTTTTGCTAACTCATCATAATCGATATAACCGGTTTCTTTACTGACGCCATACGTTGCAACTTTGTATAATTTACCGGAAAAATTAACAGCAGCACCATGAGTTAAATGTCCCCCATGAGCTAAATCCATACCAAGAAGTGTATCTCCCGGATTAAGAACGCTGAAATAAACACCCATATTTGCCTGACTTCCCGAGTGAGGCTGAACATTTACATATTCACAATTAAATATTTTCTTTGCTCTTTCGATTGCAAGATTTTCTGCTACATCGACAAATTCACAACCGCCATAATATCTTTTTGAAGGATACCCTTCTGCATATTTATTTGTTAAGACACTTCCCTGTGCTGCAAGAACATTCTGACTTACAATATTTTCGCTGGCAATCATTTCAAGATTGTATTGTTCCCTTGAAAATTCATTTTCAATTGCTTCGTATAACTCTTTATCAAATTCTTTTAAATTTTTCATTTTAACTCCACTAAAGATATATATTCCACCGGAATTACCCGAGGGTTATTTTTTTTATATTATACTATAAAAAATATAAACTCATTGGTCAATATTATTTTTTATATGCTGTAAAACAGTCTCTCTGTCATTATGCGGATGTTTAACTGTACCAAGTATCTGAATTTTCTCATGCCCCATACCTGCAAGCAACACAACATCTCCTTCTTGTGCAATACGAAGCGCCTCTTCTATAGCTTTTTTTCTATCCAGCACAATGCAAAAGTCCTTACCTTCAACAGCACCTGATTTGTGATACCCTTTTACTATCATTTCAACGATTTGATTTTCGTTTTCTGTATACGTATCGTCATTAGTAATTATTGAATAATCTGCTTTATTACACGCAATTTCCCCCATAATTTCTCGTTTTTCTGTATCTCTGTCACCGGTACATCCAAAAACGATGAACACTTTATTCTTTGCAATTTTTCTGCACTCATCCAATATGCCGGACAATGAATCGGGGGTATGTGCATAATCAACTATCACAGTATAAGGATCGTTGTTTACAACAACATCAAACCGGCCGTCAACCCCGGGAAAATCCTGTAAAGCGGTTTTTATTTCATCAAATGATAAACCTGATTTATGCGCAGCAGCAACAGCAAGCATTGAATTTACCGTATTAAAATGGCCTTGCAGATTGAAAAATTCAAGCATAATTTCTTCCGTGTTATGAATAAAAGAAATTATCATTCCGGTTTTTGTAAAAGTGGATTTCTTAATATAGTATGTTGCATTTTTCACTTGAGTCGATACAGTGATTACCTCAACAGTCGAATTTACTATTTTTACGACATCAGAACCTTTTGGATCATCGATATTGATAACAGCAAATTTATTATTCTTCGGTGACGCATTCAACGCTCTGAAAAAATCAAGTTTTGCCTCAAAATATGCTTCCATTGTTCCATACAAATCAAGATGATCTCTACTGAAACTTGTAAATATCCCGCCATTCCATTCAACATCTTCAACACGATGTAAGGTAACAGCATGGCTTGACACTTCAATTATTGCAGTTTTTTCTTGAGATTGAACTGATTTATCGAGTAAATATTGAAGTTTATCAGCTTCCATTGTTGTTCTTTCTGAATCCCCAAACATATCTCCGGCTTTATAACGAATCGTAGTGAAATATGACGCATTTATTTTCCGGCTGATTATATGATACAACAATGTTGTTACAGTTGTTTTACCTTTTGTTCCCGTTACACCGGTAACATTGAGAATTTTATCAGGATAATTATATAAAACACGGCTGATTTTACCGATTGCTATTCGTGAGTTTTTAACAAGAGCTATCGAGGAATTCGATTTAATCTCATCATTCAATAAACTGCTATCTTCTATAATAAAGTTACGGCATCCATTTTTATACGCATCCATAACATACAAATGTCCGTCTTTCTGAAAACCTTTGATTGCGGTAAACAATGCAGAATCAGAGGTTTCTCTTGAATTAAGTGTAATAGTTTTTATATCACATCCGCTATTATCAGATACTAATGTAAAATCTATTAATACTTCAGCCAATAATGATTTCAAAACCATGTAATCCCCCGTTTATTGAGGGATAATATAATTTATCATTAAAAAAAACAATCTGAATTACACTGTTTTTCGATAGGGCAGACTAATTACAAACTTTACAAAAGGTGAAGGTGAACCCTGAGAATAATCGACACCGTTTGCGTTCCTGATTAAACCATTATGCCGATTGATGATTTTTCTTGCTATATACAACCCGGTGCCTCCTTTCCACTCTTCTTCTTCAATTTCGACGGGAAAAGGTTCAATTGTATAAAATAAATCAAATACGAGTTCTGAATATTCATACGGTATACCCACAACCTGATCATAACTTTCAGAAGTATCGCCTGTTTCAGTTACTACATCAGATAAAGTATCATCTTCACCAAACATCACTATATCATCAACCTGATTAAAAAGGACAACGTCATCATGTGCATCGATAAAACTTTGTGCATCAGTTGCTTTATTTGTAAATTGTCGATCAAAATCGGATAGTCTTGAATTCATCACCCTCGGTGTATTTTTAACAACAACATCCATATAGGTACCCTTTGTCAGATCAGGGTTCCTGTCAAACATTATATAAATAGGCGAATTTTCAGGTGAATATTTAATTGCATTAATAATCAATTCTTTCATAATTTTATTTATGTACTTAATACAAATAATCATCTCTGCCTGGAGAAACTGACTTGTTTCCTGAATATAAATTGTTCGATTATATTTTGTTGCTATTTCGACTATTTCTGTATTGATATATTCAGTTAAAGCATTTACAAATTTATGATACGATATTTTTTCCACATCCAGATTTATTGAATTAATTGAAGCTATGTAGGCTATGTTATTAAAGAAAACCTGATGTCTTTCGGATGTTTTTATAATTAATTCAGCAAGATCATGACTTATTGTATATTTTCCATCATCACTTTTTATGATATCTTTTTTCATCAACTCAAGCCAGGAGAAGCCACCGCCTTCATTTAAAGTTCTATTAAATAACTCAATCAAATTTTCTGATTGTTTTGTATCTTTTGATGCATACAACATTTTCCAGTCAGCCAGTCTTTTATTTTCTAACAAAGCGATTTCTTTCTCTTTCTCAATTTGATCAATCAGCCTTTTATTCTTATTTTCATTAATAGTTTTACTGACTCTGAATAAAATATCCTCTTTATTTACCGGTTTTGCAATATAATCATCAGCTCCCTTTTTCATAAGATCAACCGCTACATTAATATCATTACTTGAAGTTAATATGAGAAACGGTATAAATTTATCTTTTATTCTAATTTCTGCAAGGAATTCGGCACCATTCATTTCTGGCATATAAAAATCAGAAATAACTGCATCAAAATGGCTTGAAAAAAAACTTTTCATTGCATCATGAGGGCTTGTAAAACCGCAAAAATCATATCCATTATTTGTTAATATGAGATCCAATAATTTCAAAGTACCATAATCATCATCAACAACCAGAATTCTAAATTTCATAAAAACCCCTATATACTTAAATAACGCTGTATTTTTTCGTATGTTTCTTTGAACACCGGTAGAATAACAGTTAATAATTGTTTAATCAACTCAGTATTCTCCTCATCACACGCTTTTTGAACATCAAATGCAATATCGCCAAGTTTCATGCAGGTTAAATTATGTGCACTTCCTTTAATTGAATGTGCAATAAACCTTATTTTTCCAATATCAATTGGTTCTGATGCCATAATTACTTTAAGCTCTTCTAATTGACTTCGCACAGTATTTGTGAAAATCATCAAAACTTCATTTATTATTTTTTCTTCATTGTAATAATTTTCAAGAAGTTTATCATAATCAAATATATTCAGTTCTTCCATATAATCACCTCAATCTTTTCATCAATTATTGTAATTCATACAAACTAATTTTACAATAGGAGGCTTTAACTAAATCTTTAATTAGTACAACCGCTCATTCAATGATAATTTTCTATTTATTACTTGTAAAATTACTCAAAAACACTATAGTACAATTATGAATAATACAATAATTACTGACCTCCATGTTCATTCAATACACTCTTCAGATGCCAAAAATAGTATAGAGGAAAATTGCTTATCTGCGATATCTAAAGGGATTTCGATACTCGGGTTTACAGATCACATTGATATTGATTATCCCGGTGAAGGCGTTTTTTCTAAACTGGATAAAAATGTGTATATTTCCGATATTAATGAATGTAAAAAAAAATATTTCCATGACCTGACAGTTCTTACCGGTTTGGAAATTGGTCTGCAACCTCACTTAAAAGAAATAACCGACACATTATCAAAACAATTTGATGTTGATTACATAATCGGCTCAACTCACTGTGTTATGGGAGAAGAAATTTCAGCCAACGGATTATTTAAAAACCGTGGTATGATTGAGTCGTACAACAGATATTTTGAAGCCATAATAGAAAATATTTCAACAATAGACAATTTTGACATCCTCGGTCATCTTGATTTTATTGAAAGATATTATCCTTCGAATGATAAAATTCTAAAATATGAAAATCATAGCACACTGATAGATATAATCCTAAAAATACTTATTGATAAAAAAAAAGCATTGGAAATCAACACCTCCGGGTACCGGTACAAACTCGGAAAACCGCATCCGTCTTTTGAAGTAATTAAAAGATATAAAGAACTTGGCGGTGAATTTATCTGCATAGGTTCTGATGCACATTTTGCCAATCACATCGGTGCTGATTTTGACAAAGCAAAAAACATGCTGATAGAGGCGGGCTTTACACGATATCATTATTTCATTAAACAACAACCTGTTTCTTTAGAAATTTCATTGTAGATTTGAAAATTTAATCAAAAAGATATTGACAAGAGCATTGTTTCATAGTATATACACTGCATAGTTGATTGCGTAGCGAAGTTGGTTATCGCGTCGGCCTGTCAAGCCGAAGATCGCGGGTTCGAGCCCCGTCGCGATCGCAAAAAAGAGGAGTTTTTAACTCCTCTTTTTTTATTTTCAAAAAGATATTTTTTCAAGTCTACTTTTCATATTATATGATATACTATTCGTAAAATATTTTAAAGAAAAGGTATATACATGTTATTTAAAGATTACTTAACCTATGAAGAATATTCAAAAAATTTCTTTGAATTATTACAATTAGAGCTATTTGTTATCTGGAAATATTGTACCATCAATAATGAAACAGTAAAAAGTATCATCAATCAGAAATTACTGCTTTTAAAAATTTCTGAATTATTTAAAAACCATGAATCTTTTATTAATAACCTGTCAACCGATGCCGAAATGGCATTATCAGAATCCGTATACCGGATAGATTCAGCATTGTTCATTAATGAATTTTTCGAAAAAATTAAAAGTAATATCGAAGATGTTTTGCATCACAAATATACCACTGACATAGCAACACCAGCCTGGTGCACTTTCGGTTGTTTCAGTTACGAAATATTTGCAAGTGATAAAAATAAAATATTTCTCCATATTGGAAATAGTGCTATTCCTGACTCTTTTCTGGATGATGAAACCCTGATTAAAAAATCACTTTTAGCTGTTATGGATGATGCTGAGAAAAATCATTCCATCAATACGCTAACCACTGAAACATGGCTTAATTCACATGAAAAATGGCTTCGTTTCTTTCCTGATGAATGGATGTCAAACATGACTGCTCCGACAGCTGATTTAGTTGGTCATCTTGGATATTGGGGACAGTTTATAAACAAAAAGGGTTGTATTAACCTGAAAAACGCATCGTTTTTCAAAGAAACCGGAAAGTTACCGTATCCCGTTAAAAGATCGTTCTGTTCTTTTGACTCATTACGAAAAAAACTGATTGAATAAAGCCTCCACCATTAGTTCTTTTTGAATATTCGTTTTATTTTTAAATATCCGGACATCGTATTACCTGCCGGACAGAGTCCTTTACACCAGGTTCTTTTACCATTAAAGATTTGGAGAATATACGCTGTTGAAAAGATTATCAGCATAAGCCGTAAAAACCAAACCCATACTTGTGTATTACTTTCTCTGAAAAAATATACAATAATCACGCTTAATAACCAGAATAAAATCGTAAGACTGATTTTGACACTTGAGTGGACAGAAAAGGATTTTGGTTTTACTTTATCATCTGATAACAAATCCTGCATATTACCCAAAGGACAATAGCCGTTACAAAATGTTTTTCTCCCTGTTAACAGTGTCTGGATAAATCCTATCCCGATGAAAATAAACATTGCATACCACAGTTTTACAAAACACATTAAAAGGAACATTATCACGATTGTCAGGATTTTAAATCCGGTTGTTTTTATTATATTCATATATCCTAATATAACAATCACATATGTGTTTGTCAAGAAATAACTTCAAATTATTAGCTGATTTTCAAAAAATTTGTTATTCTCACATCCAAATACATACCGGGAATACTTATGAAAAAATTATTATTAACTGTTTTTATACTATCACTTGTAATAAACTGCAAAAAAACTGAACTCAATAATTCAGAAATGAGGATAATTTCTCTTGCACCTTCAATAACCGGAATTCTTGAAGCACTGTCAATTGAAAACGATCTCGTTGGGGTTACCGATTATTGCATTACGCAAAACAAATCTATCAATAAAATAGGCGGTTTTAACAATTATAATCTTGAATTAATTGCAGCACTTAAACCGACACATATTTTGTGTATGGACAGCACTTCAATCGATATGCTCAATACAATGAATACACTGTTTGGTAAAGATACGATACACCCGTTTACTCATCCTGAAAATTTTGATGAAATATTTGGAATGATTAAAAGAATTTCTGCTATTGTTCATAAAGAAAAAGAAGGTGAACTGATTATAAAAACACAACGGAATGAACTGTCTGCATTACAAAATACAAACAGCCTGTCAAAATCATTTACCGGTAAACCAAAAATTCTTGTTGAAATATATTACCCGCCCTTTTACTCAGCGGGAAAAAATACATTTTTAAATTCAATGATTGAAGCTGCAGGTTGCGAAAATGCATTACAAACTGAAACAAAATGGCCGACAATATCACTTGAAGAAATTTTCAGCATCAACCCTGATATTATATTAAAATTAAATCACAGTACCATTGATAACTCACTTATGATGTTTAAAGTGTATGAAAAAGGAAATGTTTTTCAGCCTGACAATTATGAAAACTTTCTGCAACCGGGGATTAATAGTATACAGGCATTACGGGAATTAAAAGAATATCTTTCTAAACGGTAATTTTTAATTGTTTTTTTATTGGTTTAAGGGTATAAAAAATGTAACTTTAATTTCGGCCGGAAATAATGAAATCGTTTAATGAATATTACAAATTATTAATATTAGCTGTCATCTTAGCAGTTGTTTCTTTTTTTTCGATTTTTATTGGAAGCGCAAACGTTTCATTTGCTGAAGTTTTCTCTATTTTTAATGAACATCTATCACAAGGCTCTTTTATCATTATCAAGTTGCGAATCCCCCGTATTATTCTTGCAATCATTGCAGGCGGTATACTTTCTGTTTCCGGACTTGTTTATCAGACAGTTTTAAAAAATTCTCTTGCAGAACCTTTTTTAATGGGGGTTTCATCCGGTGCGTCTTTTGGTGTGGCACTCTCCGTTTTATTATCCGATATGTTTTTAAAATTTCAACTACCCTATTTTCCCTTTGCATTCGGGGGGAGCCTTCTGACAATATTTATTATTTTTGTAGTTTCATCAACAGGAAAATCGGCATTATACAATTTAATTTTTATTGGTCTTAGTATTTCATTCTTATTTAATGCCGGTTTGACATTAATATTTTCATTGCTCGGTAACAGATCAAGTGATATTATTTTATGGTTATTCGGATCCCTTGCAAAACCCTTTGATTATAAAACATTAACTGTTATAACCATTATATTTATACTATTTATTATAGTTTTGCTTTTCTCATCTAAACTACTTGATATTATGTATCTACCCGATGACACAATTACAACATCAGGTGTCAATGTTAAAGCTACAAGACTATTATTTTTTGTTTTCACTTCAATGTATACTGCATTAATAGTTTCCCTCTGTGGCATTATTGGATTTGTGGGATTAATCGTTCCTCACATAACGCGCAATTTTTTTCCAGGCCGTCACAAATTTTTAATACCGGCATCTGCATTAATCGGTGGAATCCTTTTATTATTTTCAGATACGATAGCACGAACGTTCATTTCACTTGTATCCGATTATGGCAGAGAATTACCAATTGGCGTTATCACATCATTAATCGGAGCACCTTTTTTTATATACCTTTTATCCTCAAGAAAGGAGCATTAGAAAATGGATACAACAGCATTTACTCTGTCATCTGTTAATTTTCAATACAATAAATCGCCGGTACTCAATACTATTTCACTCACAATCGAAAAAGGGAAATTCACATCAATCTGTGGTAAAAACGGATCCGGGAAATCAACGCTGCTCAAATTACTTGCCGGTATATTAAAACAACAATCAGGGGAAATCTTTTTATATGACAAAAAGATTACTGAATATAAAAGCCGGTCTTTATACAAAATAATGTCTTATGTTCCACAAGTTCATACTATTGAAATACCGTTAACCGTCAGCGAAATAATTTTAACCGGTCGACACCCCTACCATAATTTAATAGAACAGGACAAAACACTCGATTTCACACTTCTTGATAAAACACTTAACGCAACCGGTTTAACGAAATATAAAGATTCTTTATTTAATAATTTATCCGGTGGTGAAAAACAGAAAGTTCTTATAGCCCGTGCGTTATGCCAGTCAGATGATATTATTTTACTTGATGAACCGACTTCGTCTCTCGACATTGGGAATAAAATAGAAATCATGGAAATCCTTCATGAGTTATCACGAAATGGAACAACTGTTATTACTGTAAGCCATGATATTAATGAAGTCAATAACTATGCGGATACCGTTATTTTTATCGTTGATAATCAAGCTGTTACCGGCACAAAAGAAAGTTTAATGAATGAACAATATCTGGGTACTCTTTATAATGCAAATATTCAATCAGTTGAATATAATGGAAAAAAACTCTTTTATTATTAGAGGTTTACATGGCTTGTCAATGTGAAAATCTTAAACGACTTGAAAAAAAATTCGGCAAACATCCCATAACAAATAAGCCTGTTTATTTAGATTACGCAGCCTCCACTATCCCGGACTTACGAACGGTTGCAGAATTTGAAAGAATTTGTCGCACTATCATAGGAAACCCGTCAAGTTTTCATTACGCAGGACTTCTATCCGCTCAGGAACTTGAGACATCACGGGAAACTGTCGCATCATACTTAGGATGGAAACCCGGGGAAATATATTTCTGCAGCGGTGGAACTGAGGCTTTAAATACGGCAATTTTTGGTTTACGAACTAAAAAATCTAAATTTATAACAACAGCAATTGAACACGCTTCAATAATGAAACCGGTTGAATATCTGGCAAAAAAAGGTTTTTTAACATCTATTATACCTGTTGATGCAGATGGCAGAATTAATATTGAAGTATTGCAAAACGAACTAGACAGTTCACGCGAAAATATTTTTATTTACTCACCGGTCAACCATGAAACCGGCTCAATTCAATTGATTAAAGAAATATTTGATGCTGTCAAAAAAGTAAATGGTATAGTTATAATGGATGCTGTTCAAACAATGAGCAAATTATTACCAAACTACTGGGCTTGTTATGCAGATTGCATAGCTCTTTCAAGTCATAAAGTGTATGCGCCCAAAGGAAGCGGGGCGTTATGTATAAAAAAAAACATCCATATTCGTCCGATGCGATTTGGCGGAAATCAGGAAAACGGTTTATTTCCCGGAACTCCCAATCTACCGGGGATTGCAGCTTTTGCAAAGTCAATTACAATTTTGCGTGATGATTTTATAAACGACACAGCTCACTTAAACGGGTTAACACAAGACTTGAAAAATTTATTAAAGAAACTTGATGTTCCGGTTATAATTAACTCACCGGAAACTTCCGTTCCAGGTATTTTAAATTTCTCGTTACCATCTATTGATAATATCGAGAAATTGATCATCTTTTTAACACAAAAAAATATAAGCATCAGCCGGTTTTCAGCCTGTTCAAAAACGATTAATATACCGTCACTTATTTTAACAAAAATGGGAATTGATAAAGAGCGGGCAATGAAATCTTTGCGAATATCATTAGGAAAATTTTCAACCCGTGATGATTTATTTAAACTTTTACATGCGATCAATGACTATTGTAAGAAAAACAATTTTTGAAAATCCTATAAAATAAATTGTTGTAAATATTTCGCAGTTTTTTCACGTTTCTTGCTTTAATATCATTGGAGGAAACAATGAAGAAACAGAATGACACACAAAATCAAATCGGATATAATGAATCTGAGGATATAAATATGACATCACGATACATTAATCCATATACAGACTTCGGTTTTAAAAAATTATTTGGAGAGGAAGGGAGTAAACATTTACTTAAAGACTTCTTGAATGAACTTCTGCCAAAGAAATATACAATAGCCGAACTGACTTTCAATAATAACGAACAACTCGGTGATAATAAATATGAAAGAAATTCAGTATTTGATATACATTGCACCGGTGTTGATAAAACAGTTTTTATTGTTGAAATGCAAAAAGCAAAAATTAACTATTTCAAAGACCGTGCTATATTCTACACAACTTTTCCTATACGGAACATGGCTGAAAAAGGTGACTGGGATTTTAACTTAAAACCTGTTTTTTGTATTGCCATTCTTGATTTTGAATTTCATAATGAAGAACGAAAACAATCTGACCACATAAGTTATGTTGAATTAAAAGATCAATACTGCCAGAAATTCTATGATAAACTTGCCTACATTTTTATAGAAATGCCCAAATTTAATAAAAATGAAAATGAACTTAAAAACCACTTCGACAAATGGCTCTATTTTCTTAAAAACCTCGAAAATTTTGCTGCCATCCCTGAAATCCTGAATGAACCGGTTTTTAAAGAGGGGTTTAAGAAAGCTGAGATAGCAAACTTTAATAAAAATCAATTAATAGAATATGAGAGAAGCCTAAAGAACTATTGGGATGCAACTGCTATGATAAAAACAGCGTTTGATGATGGAAAACTTGAGGGCATTCAAGAAGGAATTGAAAATGAGAAAAAGCTTACTATTGAAAAAACGAAGCAAACCGCAATAATTATGTATTCGGACGGTTTTACTATTGAGCAAATTGTTAAATATACCGATCTTGGTGAAGAAGAGGTTAAGAAGCTCATCGGGGATATTAATAACAAAGAGCAGGTCTAAAGGATTTTTTCATGCAGAGTTAGTGAGTTCGCAGAGATTAGTGTGTTTAGTTCATAAGTCTACATAGATAATTTGAAAACTTTAGTGAATTTTAAATAAAGAAAACCACTAACAAGTGGTTTTCTTCTATTATTATATTAATGTAATATTTGCAGTTGGATCAACATCTTTCTCGTAATCAACACCATCTACATCAAACCCGAAAAGTCTGAAAAAATCTTTTCTGTACCCGTCAAGGTCACAAAAGGTTCGTATATTATCATCGGTAATCTGATCCCAGATTGCTGAAATCTCTTTTTGAACATCTTCACGCATTTCCCAATCGTCAATTCTGATTCTTTTCTCATTATCAACTTTTGGTGTATTACCATTATAAAGATGTTCACTATACAACCGGTAAACCTGCTGAATACAATCTTCGTGAATATTTTTTTCTTTCATTGATTTATACAGTAACGAAATATATAAAGGAACAGCCGGTATTGCAGAACTTGCCTGAGTTACCAGTGCTTTATTTACAGAAACAAATGCCCGTCCATTAATTTTTGCAAGTTTTTCCGTTAATGAAAAAGCTGTTTTTTCAAGATGTTCTTTTGCCCGTCCAATTGTACCGTCTCTATAAATCGGATATGTTAAAACCGGTCCGATATATGAATATGCCACCGTTGTTGCATTTGCATCAAGAACATCAGCTTTTAAGAGTGCATCAATCCACATTTCCCAATCTTCCCCACCCATTACATAGATGGTTTTTTCAATGTCTTCTTCTGTTGCAGCCGGAAGAGTGACATCGCCTATTTTACCTGTAGAAAAATTAAGCGTTTTTGTCGTGTACTCTTTACCGATAGGCTTAAGTGTTGAAGCAAAAACTTCACCGGTATCAGGATTTGTTCTTTTTGGAGAAGCGATACTGTAAATTACAGCATCAATTTTCCCGATTTTTTCTTTAATCAAGGCAATTGTTTTATTTTTTATGTCATTAGAAAAAGCATCACCATTTATACTCCATGATTTCTTACCATTCTTAGTCGATAATTCTTCAAAGTGAGCAGTATTATACATGCCGGCAGATGCAGTTCTACCTTCTTCTGCATTTCGTTCAAAGAAAATACCAATTGTATTAGCATTACATCCAAAAGCAGAAACAATTCTTGAAGCCATACCATATCCGGTTGAAGCTCCAATAATTAAAACATTCTTTGGTCCGTTTTCAATTTTCTTTTTGCTTTGAACATAATCTATCTGTTCTATAATGTTTTTTCTACAACCATCAGGATGCGCTGAAAAACACATATAGTTTCTTACAACGGGTTTAATTATCATTATTTATCCTTCCTTAAAAAATATCAGATTCTTTTTTTGATTTATCATAATAAATATTATAAGATAAAATCATATATTTCAATGTATATTAGCAATATTATAAATTGTCGTCAATTAATTTAGTAAAAAAGTTGACCAGGCGGTCATATTCAGGAGATTCTTTGTGAAAAATATTTTTGTATTTTTAATTCTCTTTTCTGTTTGTATGTATTTGAGCCCTGAAAGTAAAATTCTCAGTGTACTTAATAAAATGTCAACCGGTCAAAATGTTACAATAGTGTGTTACGGAGACAGCATTACCTGGGGATATGAAACTTTTTTTGTTCAAAGTAAAAATAATTATCCCGTAATTCTTGAAAAAGAACTTCAAAAAAAATATAATAATCAAACTATTTCTGTCATTAATAAAGGTAAAAACTCAATGACATCAAAATGGGGTTCAGATAATCTTCAAAGCCTTGTTATTGATGAAAAACCTGACTTAGTCATTGTCTCTTTTGGAATCAATGATGTCATTTATCTCAATAGTATCAGTAATTTCCAAAAAAATATGCTTACCATCTATAATGAATTGGAAAAAAATGAAATTGCAAATTTATTTCTAACCCCGACACCTGTTTTAGGCGGTTACAAACGGGGAGTTAAAGAATACTCAAATAAAATCACCGAATCATATATTCAAAATAACATTCAATTTCTGAATCTCTATGATAATTTTGATTCAATTTTAAACTCAACGACAATGCCGTTAAAAGTTTTGCCGGATTTTATTCATCCTGTGTATAGTTATAGTGAAATCGCTGATCAGATAATTACTTACTTTTCTACATTTTAAAATCAGGAGTTTGTAATGGGAAAAAACAAAGATTCAAAAGATATGTCAAAAAAAGACTATTATAAGGAAATAGAAAAGTTTACCGTAGAACTTGTCAAATGGCAGGAATGGATTAAATTTAAACAATTGAAGATTCTGGTTATTTTTGAAGGTCGCGATGCAGCCGGAAAAGGCGGAGCAATTAAAACAATAACTGCCCCGTTAAACCCGCGTTCATGTCGTGTAGTTGCATTACCCGCACCGACAGACCGTGAGAAAACGCAATGGTATTTTCAGAGATATGTAGCTCAACTTCCAGCTGGAGGTGAAATTGTTATTTTTGACAGGTCATGGTACAATCGAGCCGGTGTTGAAAGAGTTATGGGTTTTTGTACCGATGAGGAATATACCGAATTTACCCATTCAGTTACAGAATTTGAAAAAATGCTCGTTCGTTCAGGTATTCAAATCATAAAGTACTGGCTCTCTGTAAGTGATGATGAACAGGAAAATAGATTTCGTGATAGAATGGAAGATTCAACGAAACAATGGAAATTATCACCTATGGATATGTCGGCACGATCAAAATGGGTCGAATATTCAAAAGCAAAGGACGATATGTTTATTTTCAGTCACATTCCTGAAGCACCATGGAATGTTGTTGATGCGGATAACAAACGCTCTGCCCGGCTTAATATTATCTCTCACTTGTTAAATCAGACTCACTATGAGGATTTAACACCAAATGCATTAAGTCTCCCGCCAAGACAGGAAGCAGGTGATTATTGCCGTCCGCCATTTGAAAATCAGAATTTTATCCCGCTTGTTTATCCTAAAAAAAAGAAAAATAAAGAATAATTGAGGCTCTATAGAGTTGCTTTTTTGCCTGAGAGCTTCTCTATTGACATAGTTTACATTTAGTTTTATATTATTTTTCAAAACTATGTAAATTTTTATTACAATTATGCTTGTTAAGGATTTTTTTTAATGAAAAAAATGTTTGCCTTTTTTCTTATTTTCCTTAATATTTCACTATTTGCTGATGATGTCAGCGATTTCACCGGTTTTTCTTTAAATACTGATTTGAAGACATTTCATGCGTTACAACCTCAATATAAAAAATCACTGATGGCAAAATTCGGGACTCAATGGATCTATTCCGGTGAAATTACCGGTAACTCTGATATTGAATATATACTAATTAAAGGAACACAACATAAAGTTCTACCCGAAAATAATTATATTTACTCTTCCACATGTTCGATTAAATGTGATACATCAAATATTGATACACAATTTCAATTCTATAAAAATTATTTTCTCGATCGAAACTATACGATTCTTATTGAGTATCCTAACGAAATAACAATGAAAAACAATCCATTTTATAATACAATACTAACAAAAAGAACAATTGGGGAAAGCGAATATGTATTAATTACATTTTATTTTACCAATAAAAAATATTCAATAGATTTACTGGTTAATAATTTAAAATTATTACCATCAAAAAATGCACTTGAAGTTTCTTTCGGGGTTTCTTTTGATAACAACCTTGGAGTTTATTCAATAAATTCTAATAAAAATTCAGTATATCTTGGCTTTGCTGCGGCTTTTCCTATTAGTATTGATTATTTTATAAACAAAAAAATATCATTTGGAGCAGGTGTAACCGCAAAAATAGGATCTAATATTTATATACCCAATCAAAATCTAAATTTTAATTCAAATGGGAAATTTACCAGTGTATTTTTTCTTAAAAATAAGTTTGCCAATAATTTTTATTCATTTATAGGACTGGAATACGGTGTTGCTATTCAATATAATTTTCTTTCACCATTTTTCGAATATGATACTCATTATATTTCTCCACACTGGTCATACGGGCCTTATTTGAATGTCAATTTTCGTAACAACAAATATAAATATTTTAAAGGAACTACCGGAATTTATTTTCAAGCATTACTCGGACAAGCATTTTACTTTGTTCGGGGTAAGAAATTTTCAATATTTGAAAACACAATACTTACTAATCTAAACATTACCATTGGTGGCAATTTAGGTTTTGACATAACAATACTTGCGGGTCTTAATACCCGTAAAAAGAAATAGAGGGGTGTTCATAATGATACAATTTTTAAAATATTTATTTACAATATCAATTATTCTTTTATCATCGTGCACACAAATAACCCGATTAGAGTTACCCGTTATTTCTATAACACTATCAAGTAAATCAATTGAAATATACCCTCAGAGCATTAAAGAACTAACAGCAATAATTTCACCGGCTAGCGAACCACAAGAAATTATCTGGAAATCTGATAATACGGCAATTGCCACCGTTTCTGAAAAAGGTCTTGTAACCGGTGTTAGTGAAGGACAAACTATTATCAGAGCAGTTTTCAAATATGATGAATCAAAATCTGCACAATGTTCAGTAACAGTTGCCAAAACACCCGATATAAAAGCTATTGAATGGCCGCCTGAGACAACTTTATCGAAAGGTGAAACAATATGGTACTCTTTTCAAGCAGAAACCGGTAAAACGTACAGTATCAGATGGAACGATAAATCAGGTAATTCAAATTCAGTTACTAATTTGACTGATATCGTTGTTTCTGCTTACAAATCAGACAAAATCACACCCTACTTTGAGGATATTGACTCCGCTTATATCGTACCGCAAACAATCATTTCCTCTGAAGACGGATTAATTTATATAAAAATAACAGGATATAGAATCAGTGATGCAGGAAATTTTTCATTACGATTTATTTGTCATGATGATTATCCAATTGAAACCCTTTCTATTATTGAAAATAACATAACTCTAATGGAAGAGTTTTCTATAAAACTAACGATCTCAACAACCCCTATTGAAGCTATTCAATCCTGTATCTGGAGTTCAGATAATAAATCTATAGCAACTGTTTCTACAACAGGGCTAATAACTGCTATTTCAGCAGGTTCAACGATAATCAGGGCTATATCAACAGCCAATTCTTCAAAATTAGCTCAATGCTTCATTACCGTTTTACCTATTAATCATTTAAGTAATAATGAGTGGCACGATAACTCAATAGAATCAGATGAGGTTCAATGGTATTCATTTGAAGGTAAAGCAGGTAGAACATCTTCCATTTATTGGAATGATGATTATGAAGGTGATAATACAAAAACTTGTTCTGTTCGTGTCTCAGCATATAAATCAAACAAAATTGATACCTATTTCACCAATGAAAATTACGGCTATCGCACCCCTCAAAAAATAACACCACCTGTAAATGAAAAAATATATTTGAAAGTACAGGGCTATGGAAGTAATTCCATTGGTACATTTGCCATAAAATTTCTATGCCAGGAAGATTTATCAATAACATCTTTAACAATAAATGATCAAAAGTTAACACTTATAAAAGCATCAACACATACCCTAAAACCAACAATATTCCCATCAGAGGCAATTCAAAATGTTTCATGGACATCAAGCAATACATCAGTCGCAACAGTCTCTGATGCCGGTGTTGTTACCGGTATTGCAAATGGAACAGCTATAATAAAAGCAACTTCTACTCAGGATAATACAAAAAGTGCAGAATGTATTATATCAGTAAAATCAGATTTTACACTAGAGAATACTATATGGACTGCAAATTCATTACAAAATGACGAAGTTCAGTGGTATTCATTTGAAGGAATAGCAGGTAAAACATATTCCATTTATACTAATGATAATCTTCAAGGAGATACAACAAAGACAGCAAATATTGAGGTTTCAGCATATAAATCAGACAAAATTAATTCATATTTTAATAATAAAGCATATGGATATAGCTCACCAGAAAGAATAATAGCATCTGAAAATGGAAAAATATTTTTAAAAATAGATGGTTATTGGAGTCATTCAAGTGGTACATTTGCCATAAAATATTTGTGTAATAATGAAATACCAATTGAATCGGTTAATATTACAAAAATTCCATCCACTACTTTTGAATCAACTACATACCAATTACAATGCTCTATCACACCTCTACTTGCTGTTCAAATTGTTACATGGTCTTCACTTAACGAATCAATTGCTACAGTTTCAGATAATGGTTTAGTTACAGCACTAACACCGGGAACGGCTGTTATTAGAGCAACATCTACGAATGACCCTTTGCAATACGCAGATTGCTCAACCACCATTACACCGCCAATTTCATTAACTTCTAATGAATGGACTGATGGCACATTTATTACCGGTGAAGTTAGCTGGTATTCATTTGATGGAATATCAGGTAAAACATATTCTATTTATTGGAATGATGATAATGATGGTGATAATAAAAAAACAGCCGATATTTATGTTTCTGCATATAAATCCGACAAAATTGATTCATATTTTTATAAAAAAGCATATGGATATAAATCACCAAGAACAATAACACCATCTGAAAATGGAAAAATATATTTAAAAGTAGAAGGCTATTGGAGTGATTCAAGTGGCACTTTTGCCATAAAATATTTGTGCAATAATGACATACCAATTGAGTCGATAGATATCGTAACTAATTCTCTGATTATTCGTGAATGTATTACATCACAATTAGAATATTCTATCACACCATTAATTGCAATTCAAACTGTTAATTGGTCATCACTTAATGAATCAATTGCTACAGTTTCAGATATTGGTTTAGTTACTGCTCAATATCCCGGAACAACAGTGATACGGGCTACATCTACCAATGATCCATTAAAATATTCAGATTGTTCAATAACCGTAACACCTTCAACTTCATTAACAACAAATGTATGGTTTGATGACACATTGATTTCCGGTAAAATTCAATGGTATTCATTTGATGCAATAGCAGGTAAAACATATTCAATTTATTTGAATGATAAAAATCAAGGTGATAATTCAAAAACCGCCACTATTTATGTTTCAGCATTTAAATCAGACAAAATTGATTCATATTTTACCAATCAATATTATGCTTATAACTACCCTGAAAAAATAACACCCTCTGAAAATGGCAAAATATATTTACAAGTAAAAGGTTATTACAGCAATTCAAGTGGAACATTTGCTATAAAATATTTGTGCAATAGTGACATACCAATTGAATCGATTCAAATTAAAAATAATAAATCCACTATTCCTGAATCTATAAAACACTTATTCGAATACACTATTACACCTGAAAATGCTATTCAAACAGTTATTTGGTCATCACTTGATGAATCAATTGCAATAGTTTCAAATGATGGCGTAGTTACCGCTTTATCTCCCGGAACAACCATGATACGAGCTACATCTACTAATGAACCTTTAAACTATGTAGAACACTCAATTACCATCACTCCATCAATTGCATTAACAGTTAATGAATGGACTGATGACACCTTGATTAACCGTGAAAATAAATCATATTCATTTGATGTAGTAGCGGGTAAAACATATTCTATTTATTGGAATGATTGGTATAATACGAAAACAGCTCATTTATATGTCTCTGCTTATAAATCAAACAAAATTGATTCATATTTTGATCGACAATCATATGGATATACCTCACCAAGAAAAATAACACCATCTGAAAATGGCAAAATATTTTTAGAAGTGCAGGAAAGTTGGGCTAATTACGAAGTAACCTTCGCTATAAAATACACTGAAAACTAAATAAAAGGACAACGTACGAATGCATATACAAAAAGCTTTAAAAATATACACTCTACTCATTATTCTCCCGGTTATCTTTCAATGTTCATCAAACTTTGTCATAAACGATAGCAAACCACCGATAAATGAGTTTATTTATCATACAATGAAAGATGTCTACTTATGGAATGATACAATACCGGCAATCGATTACGCATCGTATGATAACCCGGAAGAATTATTTAATGCATTATTAAATAAAGATAAAGATCATTGGAGTTTTATGTATAAAGTTGACCGGAGTCTTGAACTCGAATTTGGTGAGGAATACGGATTAGGTTTATATTTTATGTGGGTTCAAAATGGTGAATTATGGGATTTAAGAGTCGGTTATGTTAAAAGCTCTTCTCCGGCCTATTATAGTAAAATACAAAGAGGTTATACTATAGTCACTATTAATTCTCAACCGGTTTCAGGTGTACAATCAATTGAAGAAGGATCAACCAATCTGCAAAATGCCATTGCTAATAGAGATATTATAGAATTAAAAATTTTAGATAATAAAAAAACTGAACAGGAAATCACATTACAAAAGGATATTTATCGTTCAAGTGCCATTGGCGTAAATACAACACTTACAACGGCAAAAGGAACAGTCGGTTATTTAGAATATAGAAGTTTTGATTATTCACAAAATCCATATGAAGAAGACACAAACCCTTATTCAGATCTTGATTCGGCATTTTCTCATTTTAAGAATGAAAATATCAAAGATCTTATTATTGACTTACGATATAATGGCGGTGGTAGTGTCGATGTTTCAAGACATCTTGCCAGTTTAATATATAATAAAGAAGGTGAGATATTTCAAAAATCATATACCAACGGCAGAAACTTTGAACCTATTGTTTCCTCTTATTTTAACTCTCAAATCGATTATTACTATAGTTATGGTGACTATCTTTTAAGAAATCTCATGCCTCAACAGGGGTATTTTACACATTATTTTGATCACACGGTCACTTCAACTGGATTACGAAGGGTTATTTTTATTACAACAGAAATGTCTGCTTCAGCAAGCGAGTCATTGATAAACTCACTTCGTCCATTTATTGAGGTAATTATTATCGGTCAGGCGACTCATGGAAAGTATGTAGGAATGTCCGGATTTAGCTATAATGACTATGTCTTTTATCCAATTATGTTTAAAGGGTATAATGCAGAAGGATATGGCGATTTCGTTGACGGACTTCCGGCTGATTGCATTGTAGAAGATAATCTTGATTTTCAACTCGGCGATGTTAATGAACCATGCCTGAAAGAAGCGTTGTATTACATAGAAAACAACCGTTTTTCCAATACGCCTGCAAAAAGTGCTTCTACCAAAGAAGTTCCTTTGGCTGGTTTAAACAGAATATATAGATCATTTTAAGATTCCAATTTCTAAGGATAAATATGAACAAAAAAATTACATTATATATGATACTTATAACAATTCTCTTAATGTTATTATCCTGTGCGGTTAACAATAATACTTCACTTATTAAAATTTATAATCTTAGTGATAAAGAAATAAGCAATTTTAAAATTGGTAATACGTATATTTTCTCAGTACTTAAATCAGGTGAAGTACATGATTACTGGGCATCAATTATTGTAACAGGCACCATCTATGGTGATAATATCGATGTAGTTCGTGCAAAAAAACTTATTGATGATGACATATCAGAAACATCATTCACCATACAAAAAGACAATTCAGAATGTATATTTATGACTAACTATGAATATCACATAGATATTTTAAATGATGTTGATGGTATTACTGCATATATTAATGCGGGTATTTCTCCTGGCAAGAATACAGACTATCATTATCCTGCAAACTAAAAAAAATGGAGTTGCAATGTTGAATATTATTGTACATAAAAAATGGTTTTCAAAAATATGTTTAATCTTATTACCTTTACTATTCTCATCATGTGCTATTTCAAGTGAAAAGAGTTTAGTTACAATATCAAACCATACAGATAAAACTATCAGTATGAATCTTTTTCAAAATGTTTCAAATATTGCCCCGGGTGCATCGCAAGATTATTGGTTAAGCAGTGAAACCTCATTTACAGCAACTTCAAGTGATATTAAAAAATTTTATATTGCAAAAAAATATGATGAAGAAAATGGTATGATTGATTATTCAGAAGAGACAAAATGCTATTTTAAATTGGGTTATCGCTATGAAATACGATGTATACAAATAACCGTAGATGTAGGTGCTTATATTATAAACAATGAATCACTAATTTTAGCTTTTATTGAACCGGGTATAAAAATCGGAGAAAAAAAAGAAAGCAATGATTTTTATCACTACCCTGCAACGTATTATTAATAAAAAAAAGCACTCCTAATTAGTTTTAGAAGTGCTTTTTTATTAGTTAATCTTTATAGATCTCTTGTAAGTACATCTTTTGCTTTCTGATAAATATTTTCTTTTGTTAAACCAAAATATTTTGCTAAATCTTCAGCTTTTCCTGAAATACCAAACTTATTGATACCAACAGTGTCACCGTCAAAACCGGTATATTTATTCCAGAATGTACTGATTCCTGCTTCAACAGCCAGTCTTAATCTCACTTTTCGAGGAAGTACTTTTTCTCTATATTCATCAGATTGTTTTTCAAACAAAAATGGTGAAAAGAAATTAACAACACGCACCGAGTAATTTTCTTTTTCTAAAATCTCTGCAACTTGTAATGTCGGATACACTTCTGTACCTGTAGCCATAAGTATAATATCAATATGGCTGTCTTTTTCCTGTTTAAGAATGTACGCTCCATGTTTTGCATCATGGCAACTGTTATATTTTTTATAATCTAAAACCGGTGTTTTTTGTCTTGAAGTTATTATAATACTTGGTGTATGTTTTGACTTCAATGCAACTTCCCATGCAATTTTAGTTTCCTCAGCATCGGCAGGTCGCATAACATTTAAATTGGGTATAATTCGTAAATTTGTCAAATGCTCAACAGGATGATGAGTCGGTCCGTCTTCACCAACAAATATCGAATCATGTGAAAACATTAATACAAAAGGTATTCTCATAAGTGCAGCCATTCTGATTGAAGGTGTCATGTAGGTAGAAAACGCTAAAAATGTTCCGGCAACCGGTATGATACCGCCGAAAAGATACAAGCCATTCATAATTGTTCCCATCGCATGTTCACGAACACCATATTGAATATTATAACCAAGGTAATTCTCAGGTGATACTTCAGATTTATCTTTTATAATCGTCATTGTAGAGCTGGCAAGATCAGCACTTCCTGACACGACATATTCTACATCCTTAATAATTTCATTAAGAATATTTTGTGATGCATTTCGCGTCGGGATAGAATCTCCCGCGTTAAAATTTGATAAATGATGAAAAGCCTCTTCCGGGATATGTCTTTTGAAAGCGTCATCAAAGTTTTTTCGTAGTTCAGGATATGAAGATGACCATTTTTCAAACATCTTTTTCCATGCTGCGTGATTTGAAGAGAATGCTTTATTACGTTCAGTAAAATAAGAATACGCATCAGGTTCAACAGCAAAATCACCGGAAATTTGTAATTCACATTTCGTAGCTTCAATTTCATCTTTACCAAGCGGGGCACCATGACATGAAGAAGACCCCTGTTTCTTAGGAGAACCTTTTCCAATAATTGTATTGGCTATAATTAAAACCGGTTTATTTTCTGTGATTCTTGCAGAATCAGCTTCATCAAAACCTCTTTTTAAATCATCAAAATTGTATGGATCAATACTTGTGACATACCAGCCTTGCGCTTCAAAACGGGCTTTCACATTTTCTGTGAAAGTAATATCGGTTGACCCTTCTATTGATATTTTATTACTGTCATATACTGCGATCAGATTATTCAGTTTTAAATGTCCTGCTAGAGAACAGGTTTCGTAACTGACCCCTTCCATAAGGTCACCATCACCGACTAAAACGACAACTCTGCTTGTGATAACCGGAAAATCTTCCTTATTATACTTTGCAGCATGTCTTTTACCTGCCAATGCCATACCGACTGCATTTCCAAGCCCCTGACCAAGCGGACCTGTTGATGTTTCAACACCGGGAGTCCAACCGAACTCAGGGTGTCCCGGAGTATTTGATTTCATTTGTCGGAATTGTTTAATGTCTTCAATTGTTATACCATAACCGGCTAAATGCATTAGTGAATAAAGCAACATGGAACCATGCCCTGCAGATAATACAAAACGATCACGATTTATCCAGTTTAAATCCTGAGGATCATGATTTAAAAATTCGCCGAAAATATAACTGCCAAGTTCGGCACAACCTAAAGGCAATCCCGGATGTCCTGAGGCAGCTTTTTCAATTGCATCCATTGATAACGCTCTTACCGATTTTGCAGAAGCTTCCAACCCTGAAATATTCATTAAATAACTCCGAAGTGAATAAATTTTTTTTGAAATCGTGGGCAATTTATCAAAAAAATTAAAAAAATTCAACGATATAGTTTTATTTTATTGGTAAATAATGATAATATTACGAAGTTTTTAATAAATACGGATAAAATAATGAATGTTAAGCAAAAACCTCTGATTTTTATTCTTTTTTTTACATTATTTATGAATACGTATCCGGAACTGCTCAAAGAAGAAATTTATTTTAACGCTGATAATACTGCTAAACCGATAGCAAAAAGATTTTATCAGTATGATGAAAATAATTTTATTATAAAAATAATCGAAAACTATTCGGAAACTAACGATATTATCGAATTAAAATATACCTACGATGCTGAAATATTACGAACCGTTGAAGAATATCATAACGGAAGCAGAGTAAAATATAGTGTTTTTAATTATAAAAATGGTATTCCCGAAAATAAAACTGATTATGATAATAATGAAAAAGTAGTTTTAAAAAGACAGTTTACATTCAAAACTAATCAATTGAGTGAAATTTCTGATTTTCTGCCGAATGGGGTGTATCTTGGAAAAAGAGTTTTCAATTATACTTCCGGTATCCTTGATTCTGAATATACAGAAAATGAAATCGGCTATCGTATGGTTCATCGGGTATATACAAGAGCAAATGGTTTAATAGTCAAAGTTGAGATGTATATTCGGGACAGATTAATCAGAGTTATTGAAAGAAAATACGAAAAACATGAAATAAAAGAAAACCAGTTTGATTTACAAAATAATTTTTGGGATATACGATAATGAAAAAAATAGTTTGCATTATGTTTTGTATGTACATTCAGTTTACAGTAACATCAATAGGTTTTATACCATATCAATCGAATTTCAAAGCGATTGAAACAAAACGGTTTCGAGTTCTTTACCCTGAAAATAAACTTGAAATGGCACAAAAAACTGCCCAATACGCCGAAGATATTTATGGCAAAGTAAATGGCCTTATTACACGAAAACCTTTCGGACGAATTGTAATCATCATTACCGATCACACTGATAGTGCAAACGGGCTTGCATATACCCATTATAGAAATACAATACATTTATACACACCATCAATTGATACAATTGACGGACTTCGAGATACAAAAGACCCTCTCTATTCTATTTTATTACACGAAATGACTCACATTTTTCACCTTGATCAGATTAGTGGTGCAGCATATTTCTGGAGAGTTGTATCCGGCAGGTTGTATTTTCCTGTATCAGGGGCATTTACCTGGTTTCATGAGGGGATTACCGTTTATTCAGAATCACGACTTACTGAAGGTGGCCGATTGGACACCGCATATACAAAAGCATTATTGCAGAAATTGGTAGAGAAAAGAGCAATACCTGATTTTCATCGACTTGTTCAACCCATTGTCGATTGGCCGTATGGGGATTCACATTATTATCTCGGCGGGCTTTTTACTGAATATTTAATTGACACCTACGGCAAAGAAAAATATCAGCAATTTAATAACGATTTATCAAATGATTTCTGGCCTTTTATCTATGAGTTTATGATTAAATTTCGAAAAGTCTATGGTAAATCTCTTAATACCTTATGGAATGAGTGGCGTGAATCTGAATATGCAAAAGTTGATTTTAAAAAGACAAAACCACAACCGTTAATTTCAACTGAAGGTTCGTTAGGTTTCTGGGGTTTTAATGATGATGAGTTGTACTACTCAAGTCACACATCCAATAAAGGCGACGGGTTTTACAAAGTAACAAAAGAGAACAAACATATTAAATTATTACCGGGTTTAGTTGACCATGTTGCATTTACCGAAAATGGTTTTTTATTTTTAAAAACGTCGATGTATCCAGGTGATAAAGAATATACTGATATTTACTTTATGAAAGATGGTAAAAAACTTTGGAAAAGACTGACTATAAAAAAAAGAGTCACATTAATAAGTTATTCTAAAGAATCTAAAACAGGTTTCTTTGTTGCCGGTAATAATTTCACTGTTTTCACTTTTGATAATGATACACTTACAATAGTTGAAGAGATAAAACAAAATACATTTTCTTCCATTATAGATATATCTCAAAGTGGCAGCAATATTGTTTTTTCGGGACGGCTTGTTAATAACAAAAACTATTCTATTGGTATGTTGAATCTCGACACCAAAACAGTTTCAATTGTTGAAGGCATTACGGGAAAGAAACCGGTTTTTGTTAATGACAATAGTTTTATTTTCACCGGTAAAATGAAAAATCGAAATGACACGCCATTTTTATATACTATCGCAGAGCAAACTTTTTTTGCCGTTGAAAAACCAGATGAGTATGTCAATCAATGCGTCGTTAATGATAACACACTGTATTATTCCGGTTTAACGGATAAAGGACATGCACTATTTAAAATCGCGTTTAAATATCCCGTAGCATCTGAAACACCACTACCGGCTGACGACGACTGGTTGTATTTCGAACCGGTTGATATTCAAAATCCTGTACAGACAAAACAGACATTTTACAATCCTTTCGCGTATTTATATCCTTTGTACTGGTATCCGTTTCCGCAACTATTAAACAGTTCGTTTGAAATCCCGAAAATTGCATTTTTTCCATATATTATTCCATATATTGCACCGGCTATTACCTTAGGAGGTTTTGAACCGCTTGGAAGATTTAGCTATGAAATAACGGTCGGGCTTGATTATATAAAATGGTATCCCAATACTTCAGTTAACTTACAATTTAATCTACCCTGTTTGAATTTAAATTATGTTTTTAATACATCAAAAACAAACGCTTTCTACTATGGAAATTATTCAATTGCACTATATAACGGGGCATCGTTTGTTCCTTATTTTACTATAGATGACAATAATCTGCTATGGGCTGAAATAACCGGAGGAATTGAACTGACCCAAAATCAAATAAGCGATTATCAATTGAGCGAGATATATCAATTCTCAGGTGCAATCGGTTATAGTTATACAACGCAACGCAACGGTTCGTATAGTTGGAATTCCGGTTTTTCAATTAATACCGGTATTAAGGGGTACGGTGATTTTAATGAATTGTATGATTTGTCATTGTCAATTAATATATTAACAAAAATTCCTGTAGGAAAACATAGTTACTACATCAATAATAAAGCAGGTTACAATATCCTGCAAAATGATTCATTTATGATCGGTAGTGAAAATCTTATCTTTAATAATGCTGGCTTTTTTTCAAATATTCCGGGAAAAATTGATTTTAAGGGTTTATCGTATGCATTGCATGGCGCAATATCTGCTAATGCTTATATTTACACAAATACAGGGTTTAATCTCACATTATACCGGCGATCACATTATTGGGAATTCTTAACACTCGGATTTAGAGGGCTCTATTTTAAACCATTTAATGAGTTTATTGTAACTTTTTCAGATACAACACGATACATGATTGATGCCGGTATCGAGCTTACCGTTGATTTTTTTGCATATTATGGTAATATAGATTTCAGTATAAATCAGGGATATGCAATCGGATATCTTTTTGGTAATCCGTTACCGTTTGCTAATGTTTACTTATATGCAAGTTTACGACTCTAACTATTCGATTCGGGGGGGAATATGAATAAATTTTTTATTGTTACATTTTTAGTATGTACTATTTTGTTAAATGGCCAGGTTAAAACGCCAAAAGATCCGGTTGACCCGAATAAAGACGGTTCAGATTCTGTTCCCAAGGCTAAATACAATCTTGAATTAAAAAAACAGGATGGGTTTTTCTATAAATGCTTTGCTGAAGGTATGAATGGTTTTTACTTAAATGGTCTAACATGGGAAGGCAATGAATCAGGCAATCGTAAGATTATGATTGATTTTGTCAAATCTATTGAAATTCGAGGTTATAAAATCAATGTGAAAACATTTGATAATTTATCATTAGTGTATTATGTTCCCCAGGTTTTTGATATAGAACTAAAAAACGGCCAGTCAATTAAAAACGCTCAGGGTACAATTAAAGAACTGGATGTTTTTGACGTATATGATGAAATGGGTAAAGAAAAAATATACACTTTTTTTGTACGATACTGGCAGGAAGATAAGAAAGTTTTCTCTGATAATAATTCAGATGATTTTAATGAGACACCGGCAATTCCTAAGAATGTTGTGACATTTATAGAATTTACTAAGTAATAGCTGTAGACTGAGTGTTTCTCCCAGTGATGGGGGGGATCTCCTATTGAGGAAAATGTTAGTGTTGAAACATTGAGGTATTGGCAAGATGAAATTAGAAATGCGTCTGAAAAGTTATCATAAAAGTGTTTATGGAACAGGTACTATAATGGAGAAAAAATAGGGCTTGTCACTATTGTGACAAGTTACACTTCGGGGTCCGAAAAAGTTTACTGGTCAATGGATAGTGTATTGCGTTGTGCATAATATTGGCAAAGTGGGGACACAAACTATGAAGCTCTTAGTCGATTTAGCTAATTTTATATAATATAGTTGTTTTTGATATTTAATTTGTGTATAATCTCAAAGGTTATAAAAGTGAATATGAGGGGCCGACTGAAAAACATGGTTTTTCTACAGCCTCGTTATACGTTCAATATTTGAAATAAATAATGAATTATTCTGTTTTTGTATTATATATAAACTATACATTTATACTATATTCATTAAAAATATCAATTTTTAAGGGCATTGAATTAGAATTCAAAAAACACATTGTGATGTGATTTAATAAAAATAAAAAGGAAATTAAATGAAAGTAATCTTTTCGAAAAAAAAACTTATTCTTTTGATTGTATTAATTTTAATGTCATGCGTACAGACATACATTACAAAACCAAGTGACGAAGTTAAAAGCTATGCAGTTACTTTTGAAAAAAATGATGATGATGCTTCAGGAATTATGGGAGATATGTTAATCAAAAGTGGAAGTACTGAAAAACTTTCATCTTGTTTATTCACTAAAGCAGGCTGGACTTTTATTGGTTGGTCAACTACTCCAACGGGAAATGTTGAATATACAAATCAAGCTAGTTATACAATGGGATCTAAAAATGTAACTCTT
>MIAY01000034.1:0-92844 GCA_001829315.1 Spirochaetes bacterium GWE1_32_154
ATATTCACAATGGTCTACCGGATCAGAATAAGGGAGCAGCATAAAGTAAAGAAAAAAATAGCAGGTTCTTAAAAAGGAACTTGACTTTTTATAGGAGAAAAAAATGTTTCAACCGCATTAGAATTATTACGATCACGATATACAGCCCATGTTAAATGTGAAATACCTTATATAATTTCAACGGTTCATCCTGATAAATTAGAAGGACATGATGAAGCGGTAATCAGTAAGTGGGCAGCAGAATCTCAATGGGATGGTTTGGAGATTATTAAAACTGAAAAGGGAACTGCTTCTGATACAGAAGGTTCTGTTGAGTTTATTGCAAAATATAGAGAAAAATTAAAAAAACATACTCATCACGAAGTTGCAAAATTTGTCAAAAAAGATGGAAAATGGTTTTTTTACGATTCAGATCTTCCTTTTAAACAAGTGGTTAATGAGACTCCAAAAGTAGGCCGAAATGATATTTGTCCATGCGGAAGCGGTAAAAAGTACAAAAAATGTTGCGGTTAATGAGGCTCTTGCATAAATCAAGATTACTTGATTTATGCTTCCGCCATATGCGATATAATCGCATTAGAGGTAGCCTTATGCAAAAATTCGAGATAAAAAAAGTATTTTTGCAAGAGGCTCTAATAATTTAACTTTTTGTATCAGGTAATCCGATAGATTACAAGAGGTTTATAATGAGAACAATTCGAAATAAGTTACTTGTTTTTTTATCAGGTGTAATTTTATTTACCGGTCTGGTTATATCACTTTTTGTTGTTATTTTATATAATAATTATCTTGATAGTTCTATAGAAGATTATTTGTTAAAAGGCAGTCATGTTATATCAAACCAATTTGATTTAACCGATGTTGATTCTCTTATAGCGTTGGCTGAGGATGAGGATCTTTATTTGGATTATTTGAAAAAAATCGATACAGTGAGCAAAATGTTTGGTTTTATATATATTTATGTACTAAAAAAATCAGGTGATGATTTTATTTTTGCTCTTGATACTGGCATAATTGAAGATGGTTTTGATGAGAATTTTTTGAAAGTGTATGAGGGGTGTCCTTCTGAAGTAAGTAAGGCTTATGATACGGGTGAAATTCAGATTACAAAAAAACCGTATGTTGATGAATGGGGGACTTTTAAATCATCGTATAAACCTCTTGTAAAAGATAATCAGATAACAGGAATTCTTGGTGTTGATTATGATATTTCATATATTAATAGATTAAAGAAAAATCTTGTGTTTATATATGTATTTATTTTTATTGGTTTAATTATCATTATACTATTATCTCTTTTGTATCTTTCAAAAATAATTTTACATCCTCTGAAAATGATTTCAGATCATGCAACTAAATTATCGAAAGGTAATTTAACCGTAATGATTTATAAGGGGGGTAAAGATGAGATTGGAATTCTTGTTGATACATTAAATAAAATGGTTGAGAATTTTATTGAAATATTATCTAATATTAAATTAGTCTCAGAGAAACTTTATCTGACATCAAAAGAAAATAAAGTAATTACAGAGTCATTTTCTGATATCGCAAATAATCAGGCTTCATCTATTGAAGAAGTCTCAAGTACTATAATTCAATCATCAGCATCAATAAAAAATATTTCAGACAGTTCAATTTTAATTACTGATAAATTAAAAACCGGTGCCGGAAAGGCGGAGTTAGGCTTTACATATCTGGATAAGATTATTTCATCAATAGATACTATTGCATCACAGTCAAAAAGAATACGAAAATCACTGAATCTGATTAATGATATAACCGATGAAACAAATTTATTAGCCTTAAATGCTTCAATAGAAGCTGCAAAAGCAGGCGAATTTGGTCTTGGTTTTTCAGTTGTAGCAGACGAGATCAGAAAGTTGGCTGAAAAATCTCAAATTACAACAAAAGAGATTGAAATCGGTATAAAAGACAATAATGACATAGTAGAAATAGCTAAAACAACTATTCAGAATTCCCAGGCAATTATTAAAGAAGTTCTTGAAACAACAATGGAAGCATCAAATGTAATATCTTCAATCAGTGGTGCGATTAATGAACAGAGTATCGGACAACATGAAATAATCAAAAGTATTGATAATCTTGATAAATCTATGCAGGATTTTGTTTCTAAAATCGAAACAATCAATAGAAGTTCCGATGAATTAGAGAAAACATCGTATAATTTGATTAGTACAGTTAAATTATACAATAAAAATAAATAATACAGTGGTAATGCTTTTAATATTTTGTTATAATGAGCTTCTTGCAAAAATACTCTATTTTATCTCGAAATTTTGCAAGAGTTTTTAAATCATAGCCTCTTGCAAAAGTCTCAATAATGTTTGTTTAAAGAAATATACGGGATATTTCAAATACTAATTAGGAATGTGTGATACAATTGATTGATGATGAAAACCAGATTTTAATAACAATAGATAATAATGATCTTTATTTTAAGGCAATGGGGCATATAACTGCAAATTTATGTTTCCCTTTACGTGATATGGTTTTAAAACGATTGAGTTTATTTACCTGTCCTTTTGAAATTTTTTTTGATCTTTCAGAAACAAAATATATGGATTCAACATTTCTGGGTATTCTTGTCGGTTTAGAGAAAAAGTTACATGGAACATTCGGTAATCATTTATATATTATTAATCCAAATGAGATTTCTGTTAAATTAATGAAGAATATGGGACTTGACCGGTTTTTAAAAATAGTTTGTCAGGATGTTGAGAAAAATCTTCATTATGAGTTGTTTGATGAGGATGTTCAGGTGAATGAGCTTGAAAAATGTAAAATTGTTCTCACGTCTCATAAAGAACTCAGTGCATTAAGTGATGAAAATAAGAAAAAATTTGAATTACTTCAGGAAGTTCTGGAAAAAGAAATAAAAGACAAACAGAAGTAATTTATAAATTCTCCTTTTTCATTTGTAAAAATAATTTAAAACAGTTTTCCATTTTCACAATTCAGTTGTACTATACATAGTATTCTATTATAGAGGAGTTTATAATGAAAAAAATTATAGTTTTAACATCTGCATTATTTTGTTTGATGTTTTCGTATGCAGATACGGCTATTATCGATTTACAGAAAAAATTACATTCAATAGCTGATAACGAGTCTGCCTCGGTTGTTTTTATCAGTACAGAGAAAACGGTTAAACGATCACAGCAAAGTTTTGATCCTTTTGAGTTTTTTTTTAATGGTCGACCCGGTCAGGAGGGGCAAATCCCACAGCAGGAGTTTAAACAAACAGGGCTTGGTTCTGGTGTAGTTTACAGTAAGAAGGGTAATGATTATTTTATAATAACAAATAACCATGTAATTGAAGGAGCTGATACGGTAAAAGTTACCGTTGATGGACGAAAAAGTTATGATGCAACTATAATCGGCGGTGATAATCTGGTTGATGTTGCCGTTTTAAAATTAACAACGAAAGATAATCTAACGCTTGCAAAAATTGGCGATTCATCAGTTTTAAGAACGGCTGATCTGGTTGTGGCAATCGGTAATCCATTTGGGTTGAGTCATTCAATCACCTTTGGAATAATAAGTGCACTTGGAAGAGGTGATATTGACAGGTCAAAACCCGGTTTTACTAATTTTATACAAACTGATGCTGCGATTAATCCGGGTAATTCCGGCGGTCCGTTATTGAATATAGAGGGTGAGGTTGTTGGCATAAACACGATGATTTACTCTCAATCTGGCGGAAGTATTGGTATAGGTTTTGCGATTCCGGTAAATATAGCAAAAAACATTTCAGAACAACTTATTAATAAAGGCAAAATTGAGCATGGATGGATTGGTATAACATTTCAGGAAATGGATAAAGAAAAACTTGAAAAACTCGGTATAAAAACAGCAGAGTCAGGTATGCTTGTGTTACAAGTCGTTAAAGACGGACCTGCAGATAAGGCAGGTTTGAAAACAGGGGATGTTATTGTAAAAATTGACAAATCAGAACTTGTAAAATCTAATGATTTGACAGTAATAATCGGTAATTCTTCCCCGGGAACTAAACTTCCATTCACTTTTATTCGGGATAAAAGTACAATAATGAAATATGTTACAATTGGCGTACGTGATGAGGCTGTTGTAGCAAAACAAGGAAGAGGTGAATCAGATTCATCTGATAAATCAGCACCGGATAGATATGGTTTATCACTATCTGAAAGTAGAGAAGGGGTCGTTGTTAATGAAGTAATTCCGCGAAGTAAAGCCGAACAAGCTGGTATTAGAAAAGGTGATATTATTTATAAAGTGAATAATAATGTCATTAAAACAATTAGTGATTTTAGTAGTCAAACTAAAGATGAAAAAGAGTTGTTTTATTTTTTCATCAATCGTAATGGTGAAACTATTATTGTTATGATGTAGTTGATTTGTAAGTGCTTTTTATTAGCTCTTCCGTCAGTGTGTTTATTCGCTCAATCAGGCGGATGAACACAGATGGGGGGGGTACACGGAGATACAGAAATTCTGTATCGGCTTCAGCTTAGGATTTTGTGGAATTAATTTGATATTCGTTGATAGTTAATTCGACTTTGAAAAACTCAGCGTAAAGCTTTTATGCCTGTCGGTATTTATTGGCGTTTGACTTTGGCTCAACTCATACAGCATTATCCTTTTACAGGTAGAAATTTATTTCTACCTGCTATAATTCATTGCTTAAGATAAAATCTACTAAAATGTAGTTTTTATCTTAAGCAAATACTCACAAAGACTACATTTCATAGAAAGAAAATACATTTTTGTAACGATTTTCGATTCAATTTCTCATCAAATCATCATTCTAATACAATTTTTGATACAAAAATTTTAACAGAAACAAATTTGTATCGTAAAAACTACATTAATGATGTTTTTAGATTGGCATACAAAATGCTTTGTATCATAAATTTTTATAAGGATATTTAAATATGGATAAAAAGAAGCTACTTATTCCTTTTGCTCTTATTATACCGGTTCTGGCATTTTCACAAGATGCAAATACAATTGATACCGGGAATACTGCATGGGTTTTGATTTCAACAGCACTTGTAATGTTTATGACCGTTCCGGCATTAGGACTTTTTTATGGCGGACTTGTAAAAAGAAAAAATGTCCTTAATATTTTAATGCAGAGTTTTATATCCCTTGCTTTAATAAGTATTCTCTGGGTTGTGGTCGGCTATTCTTTAGCATTCAGTAAAACCAGTTTACTTGGCGGGTTTATAGGAGATTTTAAGTGGATGTTTTTAACGGGAGTTGGTTCATTACCATCCGATGTATATGCGGTAACTATTCCTCATAGTACATTTATGATTTATCAGGCAATGTTTGCTGTTATTACACCTGCACTTATTATTGGAGCATTTGCCGAAAGAATGAAATTTTCATCATTTTTAGCTTTTATTACAGCATGGTTTTTCCTGGTATATGTTCCTGTAACCCATTGGGTCTGGTCAGTTGATGGTTTTCTTGCTAAACTTGGTGCTGTAGATTTTGCCGGTGGAATTGTTGTTCATGTAACAGCCGGCATAGCATCTTTAGTTGTTGCAATAATGATTGGTAAAAGAAGTAATTTAAGACCAACTCCTCCACATAATTTGACATATACCATGATAGGAGCTGCAATGTTATGGTTCGGATGGTTCGGATTTAATGCAGGAAGTGCGTTAGGGGCAAACGGTTTAGCATCCAATGCATTTATAGTAACAAATACAAGTGCTTCAATGGCAACACTTGTCTGGCTTGCTCTTGACTGGATATTTAATAAAAAACCCACTATGCTTGGAAGTGCAACAGGTGCAATTGCCGGTTTAGCATCAATAACTCCGGCTGCCGGTTTTGTTGGAATAGGTGGAGCAATGATAATTGGCGCAATCAGTTCTTTAGTATGTTATTATATGGTTGTTATTGTAAAAAATAAACTTGGATATGATGATGCTCTTGATGCTTTTGGAGTACATGGTGTCGGTGGTATAATTGGTTCAATTGGTGTTGGAATTTTTGCAAATCCCTCAATTCAATCAGGATATAAAGGATTAATATATGGAGATGGTAAACTGTTGTTAAATCAGTTCATTGCAGTAGGAATTGTTATACTGTATACTTTATTAGTTACTGTTATTATTTATAAAGTAATAGACCTTTTATTAGGTGTAAGAGTTGATGTTAAAACCGAAGCTATTGGTCTTGATATGACTCAGCATAATGAAAGAGGTTATACTGTAATCGAATAAGCAATGTATTAAAAAGATTAAACCTGATTAAGGAGTTTTTTATGAAAATGATAATGGCAATAATTCAACCATATAGGCTTGAAGAAGTTAAAGATGCTTTGTATTCAATAGATATAAATCTTATTACGGTAAGTGAAGTTCTCGGTCATGGAAGACAAAAAGGTGTAACTGAAGTTTATCGAGGTGTGAGAGAAAACGGTAATTTATTACGAAAAATCAGACTTGATATAGCCGTAAACGATGAATTTGTTGAGCCTGCAATACAGGCAATTATTAAAGGTGCAAAAACCGGAGAGCTTGGTGACGGTAAGATATTTGTTTATGATCTTAAGGAATGTGTCAGAATAAGAACTGAGGAAAGAGGATCTATTGCTATAGGGTAAAATGACAGATACAACTGTCTGAAGGAGCTGACTTAACGTTAGCTCCTTTTCTATAAAAGATGTTCCATAATATACTCTTTTCTCTCCGGCGTATTATTCCCCATATAAAATTTTAATGATTTATTAACTTCATTTATGTGATTAACATTTACTTTTGTAAGTTTTATATTTTCACCGATAAATTGCCCGAATTCATTAGGTGATATTTCTCCAAGTCCTTTAAATCGTGTTATTTCAAAACCTTTCAGTTTTTTACATGCTTTTTCTTTCTGCTCTTCTGAATAACAGTAAATAGTTTCCTGTTTATTTCGAACTCTGAATAATGGTGTCTCAAGAATATACAAATGACCTTTCAGTACCACCGGTTCAAAAAATATCAGAAAAAAGGTTAGTATCAGATTTCTGATATGAAAACCATCAACATCGGCATCGGTTGCAATAACAACTTTATTGTATCGTAAATCTTCAATTCCGTTTTCAAGCCCCAGCGCTTTCATGAGGTTATACATTTCTTCATTTTTATATACCGTTGATTTTGATAACCCGAATGCATTTAAGGGTTTTCCGCGAAGAGAAAAAATAGCTTGCGTCATAACATCGCGACTTCCAACCATACTGCCTGATGCAGACTGTCCTTCGGTAAGGAATATTGTTGTTTTCTCTTTGAGTAAACTTTCGTCGTTAAAATGGATTTTACAGTCTTTTAATTTCGGTATATTTAATGCGGTTTTCTTTGCATTCTCCCGTGCTTCTTTCTGGACTTTTTGAAACTCGGTACGAATCATTTCATTAAATTTGATACGGTCAATTATTTTGTCGGCAGTTGCCTGGTTTCTATGCAAATAAATAACCAGAGAGTCTTTAATTGAAGCAATAAGCTCACTTTTAATATCAATATTACCAAGTTTATTTTTTGTCTGTGATTCAAAAATCGGGTTTTTCAACTTAATTGCTACTGCACCGACTATACCTTCACGCACATCAGAGCCGTTAAAACTCTTACCTGAATATTCGTTAATGCCTTTAAGAATCGCCTCTCTAAACGCAGCCTGATGCGTTCCGCCTTCATTGGTATGTTGCCCGTTAACAAATGAAAAGTAGGTTTCACCCATGTTTGCCGTGTGACAAAAAGCATATTCCAGTTTTTCATCTCTGAAATGAATTGTGTTGTATAAGTTATCACCTTCAACTTCATTATTCAATAAATCTTCAAGACCGTTTTCACTATAAAATTCTTCACCATTATAAATCAGTTTTAATCCACGATTAAGATATGAATAATTTTTCAACCGTTCAATGATGTATTGATCCTGAAGTTTAAATTTCCCGAAAATTTCTTCATCGGGTGTGAACTCTATAAATGTGCCGTTAGGGTCTTTTGTATTACCTTCGTTGGATTTGATTAGCTTACCCTTTGAGAAAAAGGCCTCACGGTATTTCCCGTCACGATTTGAACGAACGAGAAAGTGGGATGAAAGTGCATTAACCGCTTTTGTACCGACCCCGTTTAATCCGACAGAAAATTGAAAGACATCATCATTAAATTTACCGCCCGTGTTAATTATTGAAACACAGTCTTCAATTTTATTAAGCGGGATTCCCCTTCCGTAATCACGAACCTGAAGGGTTGCACCTTGCAGTTTAATTTCAACCCGGTTTCCATATTTCATAATAAATTCATCGATTGAATTATCGATTACTTCTTTTAACAGAATGTAGATTCCGTCATCATATTGTTCACCATCGCCTAATCTTCCGATATACATACCGCTTCGCAATCGTATATGTTCAAGTGAATCAAGAGTTAATATTTTGTCATCAGTATAATTATGTTCAGGTTGTTTAGCCATATATATCCTCTATTTATCAGTTTCAGTTTTTCTTGTGATACATCTCGGCAATAAATCACACTCTTTACAGTAATGATCATTTTCGTCAAAATCAGATTCTTCACACAAAGGCATCGTAGAAATATCTCTTTTTTCAGCTGTATTTTTAATTTTCTCCGAAGTTACCGGTTTTCTACTGTAATATTTATGAAGATGTGTAGGATTTTTCATTTTTGCCAATACAATGGAAGAACCGAATATTCTCCTAAAGTATATGAATAGACCCAGAAAACCGGATAGATAGATAATAGCAAGTAAACTGCTTATAAACAAAGGGTTTCCCGTGGTAAAAATCATAATTAACTGAATGGCTGCAATTGCTAATGAAATAATCGATATTAATTTAATTCTAACCGGAAGAATAAAAAATAAATAAATCTTCTGATCGGGATAAATAAAGCCGAATGCAGTCATGAGCGTCAGCATTAATGAATTTGGTGATAACATTGAGCCATATCCGTTAAGAAGTGATTCAAAAGGTATAATCGGAATAAAATAGTTTATCGCTAATGCAGTAATACTTTTAGCAAGTATCCCGGATAGTAAGAAAATTGAAAAATGTTTTGTTCCCCATTCAGATTCGAGAATTGAGCAAAACCAGAAAATAATAAGAACCTTAAAGAAATAATATAAAACAGAAGTTGCATCATTAAATATATAGGTAATTATTTGCCACGGGTAAAAATCAACGAGAGCGTTTTTCAACACAAAAATGGTATGAAAACCGGTCGGATTCAGTATGTTAAGTCCGTACATTGAGATAAGTACGATAGAAAAAATCATTGTTGCCGGAATAGAATTCTTATTAAACATATACATTGCATCCTTAACTTTAAATCTAACCGTTTCTTATAACAAATAATGAAAAAAATCAATCTTCTATTGTATAAGTATTGCTCTTTTATCTATTAAAGTGTAAAATACATTTCAATCAATTTGAAGTTCTACTTATCGTTGCTTCATTCACATCGGGGATTTAATGAAAAAAATTGCTTCTATACTTTTTACTTTCTTATATGTTTTTGCATTTTCTGAGGAAGTGCCGAACTTTAAATTACGGGGAAATGTTTCGCTTGTTGTTGATTATATGACAGAATATCGTGACGGATTACGGTTTGACAATAACTATATGCCCGTTGATACGACGGGAATTGATTTTAGAGCAAAAAACGATCCTCATCATTCAATTGGTGATCCGGGACGGGTTATTGGTGGTACCTGGGGCGGGATTCAGGCAAAGATATATGCAAATTATTCAATTAGCACACCGGTATTAAATTTTAATAACCCGCTTATGAAAGATAATAATATCAAATTTACTGCAAATTATGAAATCAGCCCGATTACAACCAATTTCGGAGCTCAGGTGACATTTACACCGGTTGCATTTCTCATATTTAATACCGGTTTTCTTGTCGGTCCGGCGTGGAAAATTAATGATACATTAGCTGGTTTGGGTTTAAATAATAAAGGAACAATACAGCGGTTGGATTTTGGCGGTCCGGTTTTTCAACAGTGGTTTAGTGTTACATTTCAGATGGATACAGCGTTTGTGTTGCCGCAACAGGTTCAGAAATGGACGCACTTTGTTTTTCTCGGTACAACGACCATCAAGTACCAGGCGCTTATCGGCATTGATTACAACCAGCCTTATATGTATGAAGAGTGTCCCGGCGAACAACTTGGCGGATGGCGTTTAGTTGCTGATGCATTATTAGGATACCGGTACTATATAATAGAAGATAATGATTTTGACAAAGGCCGGTTTATAAAACGTGATAATCGAAATCTTATAGTTACCGTCGGTATGTATGTATGGCTTGATTATCTTGACATATCCCATTTTAACGATTCACCAATGGCAGACGGCTGGGGGTCTGATTTTGCATTCCTGAATTTCGGGCCTGCCGGTCAGATTGATTTACCGGGCAATTTTTATATCAGGCTTTTTGCTATGTTTCGAAATGATAGAGTGTATACTGATGATACAGTTGGAAACCTCTATTATCAGGACAGGAAATATGCGGATTACAATATATTTTTCCGTTTTGCCGGCGGATTTATCGGTTGGAACTTTTAGAAATGCTTTTTAATTACAAAAATACAAATACAATACAAAAAAAGAGATACAATGTCATTTAAATCACTTGGTTTATCAGAAGAAATTATTAGAGCAGTACAAAAAATGGGGTATAAAGAACCATTTAAAATCCAGACAGAAGCTATTCCTGTTATACTTTCCGGGAGTAATGTGATTGCACTTGCCAAAACCGGCTCAGGTAAAACTGCAGCTTTCGTTTTACCGATTTTACAGAAGCTACTTAATCAGAAGAAAGTTAGAAATATCATTAGTGTTTTAATTCTTGTGCCGACTCGTGAACTTGCTTTGCAGGTTGATGATGAAATTGCGAAATTCGGGGCGTTTTTAGGTAATTCCATAAAGCATAAGGTCGTATTCGGCGGTGTGTCAATTAATCCGCAAATGACAGGTTTGCGAACCGGAGCTGATATACTTGTTGCAACTCCCGGGCGATTACTTGACTTAATGGGACGAAATGCTGTTAACTTGAACTCTGTACATACCGTCGTATTTGATGAAGCGGACAGAATGCTCGATATGGGGTTCAGCAAGGATATTAAAAAGATTTCATCACAGTTTCCATTGAAAAAACAGACTTTATTGTTCTCTGCGACAATGGATAAAGAAGTTATGGCTACAACACTCGGGCATTATCATAATTCTGTAATTATCGGTGAAGAAGAAGAGAAGGTTTCTGTTGATCAAATTGATCAATGTATTTACTTTGTAGAAGCATCAGAAAAAATGGATACACTTATTTCTATACTAAATTCAAATGAAGCAAAGCAGGTGCTTGTGTTTTCTTCAATGAAACATCATGCAGATTCCGTAGGGAAAAAACTCGTGAAAGCCGGTATAATGGCAGAAGTTCTTCATGGTGATAAAAGTCAGGGGGCGAGAGTTCGAGCGTTAACCGGTTTTAAAAATGGTACTGTTCGTGTATTAATAGCAACCGATCTTGCTTCCCGCGGTATCGATATAATAGATTTGCCGTTAGTGATTAATTATGAATTACCAAGGTCACCGGCTGATTATATTCATCGAATAGGCAGAACCGGAAGAGCCGGTAAAAACGGCAAGGCAATTTCGCTTGTTTGCCCGGATGAAAAAGCACATATGAAACTTATTGAAAAAAGAATGGGGAAAACGGTACGAGTTTGTAGTTAAAATTCTACATTAGAGTTTCTTGCTCTTGAAGGGGCTTGGCTTGATGACAGGAGTGCCGGCGAGATAACAGAAGAGCTAAGAAGTTATCGTACTCAATCAAAACGGTTTGGAGCTGAAAGGAGTCCTTTCACAGTTTCTCTATCTCATCAACTGCAAGTCCTGTATAAATAGAAATTACATCATTTTTCACTCCGTCCATCTTCATTATTCTGGCACTATTTACAGCTTTCTGGTATTCGCCTTCAGTAACCCCATCATCAAACGCTGTTTTCATCATAGCCGTTGCATCCCAATAATTTTTCAAACTTCTTTCGTATTCAACTAGTTGGTTTTTATTAAAGTTTGCAATCTCTGCTTTTTGAAACCAAAGTCTGTATATGGATTAATGTATCGTGATGTCATTTTTGTATCCTCAGATTCATTATATCCGATTTATTTTATTTTAAAATTACCAACAAATATCTTGTCTAATAGTACAAAATTCATTACTTTTGTGTTAAAATAAAGTATGTGGGCCTCTTGCAAAAATACTCTTTTTTTCTCGAATTTTTGCATGAGCCTCTGTGGAGGAGATTATGTTTTTATTTACCGGAAGTAAAAAAGTAGACAGGCTTGAAGAATCTATAATGAGTATGAATGAATCGATTAAAAGGATGAATGATTCGATAGAGAGGTTTTCTGTTGAAACGAGATTAATGTTTCAAGAAACCGATAAGAAATGGCAGGAAACTGACAAAAAATGGCAGGAAACAGATAAGAAATTCCAGGAAACCGAAAAACAAATTGCAGAGACAGATAAAAAATTTCGTAAACTTGAAGGGCTTTTTACCTCACAGTGGGGTAAAATGATTGAAGCAATGGTTCAGCCTGCTGCATTGAAATTATTTCAGGATCGTGGGATTGAGGTGCGTGAGGCTTTTCAGCGTATTGAAATAAGAAGAGATGATCTGCAGAAGGAATTTGATATGATTTTAATTAATGGTGATGTTGTTATTGTCATTGAAGTTAAATCAACATTGAAAACTGATGATGTAAAGAAACATATTGAATCACTAAAAATGTTTCATAAGTATATGCCGGCATTTTCTGATAAAAGGGTATTTGGTGCTGTGGCCTATCTTTCGTGTGATGAACATTCAGAGAAATATGCGTATAGAAACGGGTTGTTTGTGATTACGATGACCGGAGAGGATCTGGTTGAGATTAAAAATGACCTTAATTTTAAACCGGTAGATTTTGTTGCGTGAAATATATTATTTGAACTTCAGGTTCAATAAAAATAAGATTGCTATATGCAGGTCAACTTAAATACTTTTCTGCTAAATCGTTAAATCATAAATTTTTCATTAATAAGATTTATAGGTGCCATACAGTTTTTAAGAAGTTTAGCCACGGATACATACGATGCACGCTGATAAAATAATAGTAAATTAACGTTTTTTTAATTAAAAATGTATTATAATAACAGAACTCTATTATTTTTCAAATTTATTGAGTGTTTTTTTAACAATGGTCGCAAAAGGAGAATATTATGAAACAATCACTGGTCTTTTTACTCTTTTCAATTTTTTTACTTTCAGGATGTGGTGATGCTACCGCACCGGCAACAAATCCGCCATCAGAGAATAGTGATTATTCACTAAGTTCTGACGGCAAAATAGCAACGGTATCAACATCAAAAGGTTTAAAAGATATGCTTGCAACCGCTAGTGTTGAAACAATTAAATTACAGTCAGGGACTTATGACGAAGACTATGAAATCAATGATAAAAAAACAATTGAAGGTTCTTCAACTACAACGATAAATAAAATATCTGTAAATCAATCCGGGGCGAAAATCAGTTCACCAAAAATAACAACATTACTTGCCGGTAAAGGTATAGGAGATGGTGAATTAACACTGGATAATGTCACTATAGAAGGCGATGCTGTTTTTCAGGGAGGCGGAGCTAATAGTATAAAAGTGACCGGTACATCAATTTTTAACGGTGCTGTAACACTTGATAAGGCAGGCGTAAGTCTTAAAATGGGGGCTCTTACAGAAATAAGAAAATCACTGGTTGTTTTACAACCGGCAAGCCTGATGCCTATTGATACGACTGCTGATTTACCAACTATTACCGGTTCTGTCGTTATAAATTATACAGAAGCAAATAGCGGGGCAACGACTATAAATATTAAAGCAACAAATTTGGTTATTGGTGCTACTGTTACTAATGTAACGATTGAGGCTAGTGCTGAAATTGCTTCATTATATACAGCGGTAGCTAGTATAATTATTGCGAATAGTGGAAAAATTGAGTCTGCTAATGATTCATCTGCTATTACAGGTGTTCCTGCTGATTTAATTGAAGCGGTTGATTTAAGTACAAATTATGAATTACAGGAAATAATTGCATTATCTCAATTTAATATTTCATTATTTTCAGAGTTGGACATTAATGCTATAGCAGGTAATTTTGAGTTACCAACAACAGTCTTCATTTCAGATACTATTTCTCCTTCTATAACATGGACTTCAAGTAATACTGAAGTTTTGTCGTTTACTAATGGAACTGCTACTGTTACTCAGCCGAATATTGCAACATCTGTGGTACTAACAGCATCGGTGACTATTGGCGGAATTACAAAAACAAAAGATTTTACCGTTAATGTACTTGCAAAAGTTAATTCGGATAATCTTTCAAAATTACCCGCAGAAGCTGATGGAACATGGGTAATGCCTAATAGTACATTATCATTTATAATAAATACGTCTAAGATGACTATGAGTACTTCAACATATGGAGTTGAATATGATAAGACTACCGGACAGATGTATTATATAGCAGATAGCGAGTATAAGATAATGACTGGTCTTTTCTGGAAAGATTCAACCTTTATAAATATGGGTGTAGCATTAACAAAAGGAACTGGAACGGTAACGGGTACATTACTTAATTTACCTGCCGATGCTGATGGTACATGGACAATGTCCGGTTCTCCTCTATTCACGATTAGCAATTCAGTAATGACAACTTCTGATTCACAAATATTTACTATTCGGTATGATAGCGATAACGGACAAATTTATATTATTACGTCTGATGCAACTTCTCCTATGTCAGAAACTTTCTGGAATGGAACAGTTTTTACTATTAAGGGTATTTTATTAACAAAAGGAACAGGAACTGATGGTGGTACAAGTACGGGAGTATATATTAACTTACCTACAACAGCAAATGGTTCATGGGGGGTCGGAGGTGTATCTGTTTTTTCAATAACAGATTCATCAATGCTTCTTGAAGGTAATACATTTGTTATACAGTATGATCAGGGGTCTGGAGAACTTTATACACTCATAACAGGTAATCCGATTGCAATGACGGGGTATGTCTGGAATGGTACCGTATTTATTGTAAGCGGACAGACTTTGACCAAACTTTAATGCAAATTATATAAAAAAAATGAGGATATAAATATCCTCATTTTTTTTTACATTTTAAAGTTTTTTTAGTATAGTAAATACGAACATCTTTTCTATTGTGCAACATAAGGTAAACTCATGGAAGAAAAAGTTTTTTTATTCATAACAGATATTCATCAGCAGATTGACAATGTGAAAGCATTGGATTTTTCTATCTATGATGGTGTTATATGTGCGGGTGATATTATTGATCCTGCCAATCAGTCGGTTGAAACCGGTAAAAAAATACTGTCGCTATTACCTGAAGATACTTTTATTATTCCTGGTAATTGTGATACCGACCGGGAAATTTATTCTTTACTATGCGGGATGAAAAACTGCATTGAAAGGACAACTAAACAGATATTCAACATTCCCATTGCCGGTATCGGGCGTTCGAGGTCATTAGAAGATGATATCAATGTATACCGCGATTATTTTCTCGATGATAAAACCAGAGTCGATGAGTTTATTAATTCAGGCGGTTCGCATTTTATTCTAAAATATGCCGGTATCAATAGTAATAAAACAGTTATTGACAATAAAACAATTATAAGGCAAAATACAGTGTTCTTTGAAAAGTTTATATCATATACCGAATCGGAATTGTATGATATATTCAACGGTAATGAATTAACCAATGGTATACTGGTAACACATTCACCACCGTATGGGGTTTTAGACAAACTCCCCGGTTTACCGCATATCGGTAGTAACGGCGTTTTGCATTGTATACAGATTGCAAATCCAACGCTTATACTATCGGGGCATTTTCATGAACTCGCAGGAATTGTTCATGAAAACGGAAAGGTTTATTTTAATCCCGGTTCATTAAAAGATGGATATTACGGTGTTATTCACGTTAAAGATGATACGTTTGATTGTTTAATTAAGAAATTATAAAAAAAAGTAAGGGTTTACAATGCGAAATCAGTTGATGGTGGAAATATACAAAAGAGTTAATCTCTTAAATGCAGAACTGTCTGCAAAAAAGATTGATTCTGTTGATTGTTTAAAAAAATCGTATATAAAACTTAAAGAAGATGTTTTTCTTATTATATCCAAGGACCCTGAACTTGAAGCTAATCAGGATTTAAAAGGTAAAGTTGTAAAAGTTATTAATGATGAACTCGATAATTCATACCAGATTTCATACAGCATTTTTAAGAAGTTTTTCTGGGGCGAGTTTGAAAAGTTAAATGAAAAATCATACCCTGAGTTATGGTCAATTCTTGTGGATAAAGATGGTGAACTGCACCGCGTGTTTGATGATTTCCCGGTAACTATTGCTATGATGGATTTTCACGGCTACACTAAATTCTCAAATGATATCAAATATAATAAAACACCGCTTATGGAATTTGGTGAAGGGTTACCGGCAAAAATACAGGAGATTTGTAGAAAATGCCATTCGTTTGTGTATGAAATAGAAGGTGATTCTCTGATAATTATCGGACCCGAAAACCCCTATTTTGTTATGACTGCTGTTGTTTCAATAATTGAACTTGCTAAACAGAAAACATTATTTCAGAATAGTAATCTCAAAGCATACTATAATATTGAACTGAAAAACCCGATGATTAAAAAATTTGAAATGAATGCGGCAATTACAACCGGCGGACAGGTTTTTATCAATAACAAAGGAAGTCTTATCGGCGCTGTTATTTCTGAAGCAAGCAGGATATTAAAAATAATCAATATGAAAAAACCTGAAATGTCGGGTGTTATAATAAGTGACAAGATTCACCGGAATATGGAGCGTTTTAAAAACGAACCGGGGTATTTTTTCTTATCACCCAATTCTATCAGTAATCCATATTTAGTTGATGTGAAGGGAATGAGGTTAAAAATACGGGAGTTTTTTATTGAAGACAAAAAGTATGTCAAAATATGTGATGGGTATACACTTGAATTGTATAAATTAATGAAATTAAAAAATCCATCAAAGTGGTATAATATCATTATCATTTATACAAAAATGGTTGTTGAGGTTTTAAAAACGGTTTCAGTTAATTTGAAAATTGACCGGAATGAATATACCGGTGAGGGTTTGGTCTATATGCTTGAGGAATATATGGTACGATGGATAAATCGTCCGACTCCTGATATTGCGAGAAAATTGATCGATATTATCAATAAAGTCTATTTAAACTGCAATGATGTAAAAGATGTTATTGCAATATATTATGAGTTTGTTAATGATAATTTTTCTGTTATTTTGAGCAGGCTTGATAATTTCTATGAGAACACATTACTGAAAGAGAAAGAAAAAAATAGAAAACTAAAAATTCTCGTTGATGAATATTCAGCAGAAATTGATAATTTAAAAACCAGATATTTCCCGCGAAGAATGTTTGAAACACTTTTATCAAATTCTACGGTGATTGAGGAAATTAGTGATATTCCTTATATCGGGAAGCGATAGAATTTTTAGATATCATCTATAGTTAACACTTTTTTATTAACTTCAGGCATAGGATTAATGAGGGTAATGGATATGTAGTCTGCATTAATTGCACCGGAATCAGTGTTTTCATCCGTGTCAAAATTAGGTTTTTCACCGTTTATCCAGTAATACCGACCTTGCTGCGGAGAATCAAAGGTAACGAGATTGTCTGAATAAGCGTGTTTATGAGATAACCGGGTTTGTTTTATACCTTTCAAATCTGCATACGAACAGTGCGGGAAATTGATATTGATTACATAATCAGTTGAGAGCTGGTTAAAAATCTGATCAAGATGTATATCGAAGAAGTTTTTTATGAGAGGTGAATTGATTGTGTTATTGATTACCGCAGATGATAATGCAATTGAAGGTATGCCGGAAAGTGCGGCCTGTCTTGCTGCACCGACAGTTCCTGAATAAATCGTATCAACGCCAAGGTTATACCCATGATTTATACCTGAAATCACCACGTCCGGTCGTATCGGGAGAATGCCTAAAAACCCGAAATGAATACAATCTGCCGGTGTTGAATTTAAAACCCATTTATTTGCTTCTGTTTTAACTAATTTTATTGAATCTCGAAAAGTCAGTGAATGTGAAGCCCCGCTTCTTTCTTTATCGGGAGCAATTGTATAAACCTCATGTCCTTTTGATAAAAAGTATGTTTCTAAAAAAAGAATGCCATCGGCCAGATATCCGTCATCATTTGTTAATACTATTTTCATGGGTGTTATCCTCGGTTTTTACGAACTTCGACTATAAACACTTTTTAATTATAAATCAATGTATTGATTTGATTTTTTCAAAAATAAACCGATAAAAATAACATCATACATTTAAAACATATTAGAATTTGAAATACAGGGGCTAATTGATGGAACATACTGACAAAACATTCGAAGCCGGGAATGAAGAAGATTTTATACGACAGCTTCAGGAACAAATGGCAAGTGAAAATGAGACTTCAGTTAGTGATGAAAATAACGGCGTAGAAGGAAATAATCAGAATGAGATTAATAAAAAAGCTGTAAAAAAGAAATCAGTTAAGGTTAATCTTAATAAAAATCAGAATAAATATCTTAAAAATCTTATTTTTGTGGTAACTAATTTTTTATTACCCGCAATTATTACTTATAGTGCAGTAATGATAACAGCTAAATACAATCACTTTATAATTAATCTTATTGTAATTCTTTTATCGACCTGTATTCTCGGATTTTATCAGGTAACCGTATATAATATTAAGTCTAAAAAATCAGTTGTTCTGGCTGAAAGAATATTAGAAGATGTTGCACGGGGAAAATTATCATTTGATATCAATTCTAATAAAACACTCAAGGCTGAGTTGGGACTTCTTGCAATTCCAATCGATAATGTTATTAAAGAAATGTCTGATATTGTTACAAAAATAGAGTTGTCTGTTTTGGATATTGTAGGGAACTCGGATGCACTTGCTTATTTTGCTAATTCAATGGCAAATAAAACGACTCAGCAGGAAGATTCTGTAACGAAAATTGATAATTTTACAAAGCTTATTAATACCTCAATGGAAATGGTTAGAAAAAATGTTCAATCGGCATATAGTAATTCAAAAGACTCGATTGTTGAAGCTGATAAAGGGGCTATTGAAATTTTATCACTTATTGAAGAAATGAAAACGATTAGTGATATGTCAGACAGAATCGTTGAAACAATGCATTTTATCAATGATATAGCAGATGAAACAAATTTACTTGCATTAAATGCAGCTATTCAGGCTGCTCATGCCGGCGATGAAGGGAAGGGGTTCGGGGTTGTTGCAACAGAAATCAGAAATCTTGCCGAATCAAGTACAACAGCAACAAAGTCAATCTTTTCTATTATCGATAAAACGGTAACATCAATAGAAAAGGGGGTAACTGCCAGTGAAAAAGCTAAGAAAGCTCTAGGAAAGATAGTAAATTCTATCAAATCAACAGAAGATTTAATGTCAGAAATTAATAATTCAATCAGTGCTCAAACTGATGAAACAAGCAAATTAAAAGTCAGTGTCGAAGATATTAAAGATCTGACACAAAATATCAATTCGGATACTCAGAATATGAAATCTGCTATCAGTAATCTTGCCGGCCAGGCTCAGATTTTAAATGGAATAATTAAACAGTTTGAAGTTCACTCGTCTTCTGTTCATTCAGGTTCAATATTCGGAGTTGAAAATTAAGAGTCAACTCCGTTGAGGCTCTTGCAAAAATCAAGAGTACTTGATTTTGCTTCCGCCGTTACGCAATTAAATTGCGTTATAGGAAGGCTCTTGCAAAAATTCGAGATAAAAAGAGTATTTTTGCAAGAGCCTTTGGGATTGTATTACTTTGATGTTACAGGTTCAAAAAACTGAAAGTTCTGTACAGCCATAAATTTGGCAATATTGTTAAAATTGGTATCTCTATAGAATGTTGTTCCGCATCCTAATTCTACAGCATCTTTATTAAGTATATTTGCTCTATGCCCTTCAGAATTCATCCACAGTTCAACAACCGCTACAGCAAAACTTAAATAGGTGTGGTTTGGAATAACATTTTCTTTATCAATGTATTTAAATAACCCTTTTTGAGCATCAACAATATAAATCTGACTTCCAGCTTTATACTGAATTGCAAAACTGCCAGCTATGTTTTCGGCTAAATATGGATTTATAATACCTGCTAAAACACCTCTGTCATCCGGTGTTCTTCTTGAAATATTGTTCGGATTGGTATGTGAGAAGAAGTTATCTGATACCATATCGTTTGAATGTATTGTTGCAGATTTTTCAAGAGTAATGTGATATTTAATCGTTTTAACGCCATTTTTCAATCTCATCTCATTTGTTCTAAAAAAAATTGCAGCATTGAGCAATGAATAATCAATGGCATCAAAATCAATTATTTGTTCAAAAGCCGGATTATTTCTCCAATTGTTAGTTGTATATTGCTTGTAGATATTTTCATTAGCAGAAATAGAAACACTGATTGAAAATACAATAATAAATATTAATAACTTTTTCATAATAACTCCTTGTTTACTAACGATTATAATCATATTCTATTGTTAACGCAATAGAGTTTTTTGCAAAAATACCTTTTTTATTTCGGATTTTTGCAAAAAACTACATCTAATGCGATTAGATCGCATATGGCGGAAGCATAAAAAAAGTACCCTTTTTTTCATCAAGTAATCTTGACTTTTGCAAGAGCCTTAATAGAATATTTATTTAAATAATGAGTATTTATTTGATTTTACTTGTAAAATTAATGTTTTCGAATACAATATAGAATATTGCTTTCTTTAAAGTGCAATTTTTCCGGAGATTAGCGATGAAAAAAATAGTATATTATGAAGACAAACCTAAAAGCACCAATAATACTTTAATTGAAGGTGTTAAATTTAATATACATACGATGACAGGTATTCGCAACGTCGTTTTATTTATGATTAATTCTAATAATGTGATAGGCATTTTGTGTGACAAAGATAATAAAGAAATTTCAAATATCGATCTTATGGAAACCGTATGGTCGGTAACACCTTTTGTTTTGTTTATTCTATTTAAAAGTTCTACAAGAAATACGACAATATATGATGAGTTTAAAGATAAAATAATATGGATCAACTCTTTAGAAGAAATTGATACAATAGAAAGTTTTACTCCATCGTATATGAGAAAATTTAATCGTATCAATTGGCCATTACTGGTTCACTTTTCGTTAGATTCTACAGTGTCCTCATCGTCGTCGGGTAATATTTTATCGTTATCTGCCGGTGGTGCATTTATTGAAACCGAGCAGCTTGCCGGTATACAGCAATCATCTAATATTTATTTAATCATTGAATTTAAAGATTTCAAATTGTATGTTGACAGTACGGTTATCAGGGTCAATAATGATAAAAAACAGGGCAAATGCGGTTTCGCAGTCGAATTTCATCATGTATCAAAACTGACTCAAAACTGTATTGACAGTATTATAAAAGATAAACTTGCTTCCCGGCTATTATTTACTATCGATGACATTTTTGATACGATTACCTGATGGAATCCAATGATCTTTCTAATAATAAACTCTCTTTTGGTTTCAGTGTAATATCCAATATACCATTGCAGTTTATTATTAAACCGGTAAAAATATCGGTGAATTGAATTGCCTCATTTTCGATTCCGGCAGAAATTAGTGGAATTGAAAGTGTTTTTCCGGTAGTTCCTTTGTAAATAACACCAATAATCAGTTCTTTTTTAATAAATCGTGTAATAACTAATGTATTCTCATCGGCATATATAATGCGCATACTTCCATTATGAAGGGCAATACTTTCTTTTTTTATTTGAATAAGGGTTTTGTAGAGGTTTAAAAAATCCATATTCCATTGTGTCCGGTCCCACTGCATCGGAAATCGTGCGTTTTCAATCGTATCACAATAACCCTGTAACCCGATCTCATCACCGTAATAAATAGAAAATGTTCCGGGAAGTAAAAAAAGCAATATTAATATCCCTTTGTAAATTTGAAAATCGAAAACTGCAGTATTGGTATGAAACCGGTGAATATCATGTGAATCAAGCAGGTTAAATTGCAAAAAAGTCAACTGATTAGGAATGCGGGCATAGTGCTGTTCAATTTGCTTTTTTAACTCATAACCGCCTGATACAAAATAACTGCCGTCTTTACCAAGCATACTGCGAAGATACCGGTCATTTTCACCGGCAAAAGAACGCGCCGGGCGGGTTGATGCAAAATAATTCATGGCGCCATCCCATTGATCGCCTGTTAAATACGAGATGTTGTCTTTCCAGTGTTCACCAAAAATATACGATTGCGGATTGACTGATTTAACCGATTGTCTGACTTCACGAAAAATCTCATTACTTAATTGATCCAGACCGTTTCTTCCTGTGTTATTACCAACATCATACCGGTAACCATCAATATTATAAGGTTTTTTTAGAAATTTTTTAGTAAACGAGTCCTCACTTTTATAGACTAATTGTCTTAATTTTTCACTGTTATAATTTAATTGAGGAAGTGTTGATACACCTTGCCATTTTTTCAGATTTCCATTGGTAAAGTAATAAAATGACCTTTCATCACTCTTCGGGTCTTCTATTGCTTTTTTTACCCAGGGATGATCAATTCCCGTGTGATTAATGCTTACATCAAGTATGAGTTTGATGCCGTTTTTATGAAGCTCTTCGGTGAGTTCAGTTAATGCTTCATTACCTCCTAAATGTTCATCAACAGAAAAATAATCAACACAATCATACCGGTGATGTGTTTTTGCAGAAAAAACCGGGTTTACATACAATGCGTTAATACCTATTTCTTTAAAGTACGCAATCGCATCTTTTATACCGTATAAATCACCACCGTAGAAATCAAGACAGTGCCCTTCACCATACGATGGTGGCGGATTATCCCAGTGAAGAGCTTTAGAAGGCCACCCGTCAAACCGGTACTCGTTATCTTTAACCGCAATTTCCTTATTTCCTTTTTTGAACCGGTCAGGAAAAATCTGGTAAAACACACTTTCGCAAACCCACTGCGGATTATTAAAACCAGCATTAATGACAAAGTCGAAATCTTCAGTTGGCGGATATAAAACAGTTTCAAGACGGTTGTGATAATAAACATGATCGCTTGTTATAATAACAAAATGGTAATTAATTGTGGTTTGAGTGAGTATGACCTGGGTTTCATACAATCTGAAGCCGTTCTTTTTTGACGCACAGTGCATTTCAATAAAATGGCAGGTACCATCAAATAGTACACGTAAAAGAACCTTCTTAATATCATCAGTATTTTTTGTCCGTAATCGTATGACAATTTGTTCATTAATCTTTGGATATGGATTTGATACATAATCTTCATTGACTTCTGAGTGCAAATAGTGAATAAAATTGTCCATTATAGTATTCTCCGGTGTTTAATAACAAAATAATTTGACTTTTACTTATTAAGAGTTACAATACTATAGTATTGTATTATGTTTCAATTGTAAATAGGGGTTGCTAAAAAGGGGATAATAATGAAAAAATTGAAAGATTATATTCTATTAAATACAAGCGAATTACCTTTAGAATATAAGTTGAAATTAAAAGCGTTGTTTTATTTTAATATAGGCTGTATTGTTTTTTTCTCTATTGTTATTTTTTTAATGGTTGTTTTACTTCATAATTTTAGAGGCGCAACGGGTTTAACTGTTTTAGTTATATCAATTATCGGATCAATGACTGCAATCAGAAAAAAGAAATTTACTTTGGCAAATTATATAACATTAATGATTTTAATTATTGGTATTAATATGATTATTTATACTTCTCCATATGAACATTTTTATGAATTATATCGGCATAGCTTGTATTTGTGCGGGATCATATTTGTTACTTGTTTAATTAGTTATAAAAAAGGAACAATCATTAATATATTTATTCTTGAATTATCAGCGTTAAGTATTCATTATTTTTTTAGAGTCAGGGTATTAGGTGGTAATGAGAACCATTTACCGGTTTTTATTTTTATTACGGTAGCATTATCGTTATTGGCTTTTATAGCATTTTTGTTATTGGATATTTCAAAATCGCTCATTCGTAATGCAGAAAAAGAGGCAGAAATAAACCGTAATCGATATATTACCATAGAAAATATTGTTACATCATCAAAAAGCAGTTTACAAATTGGAAGGCATTTGCTTGATTCTTCAAATCGTTCAGTAACCGCTTCAAAAAGAATTGGCGATAAAGTAAATGAGATTAAACAGAGAATTGAAAGTTTAAATACCAATCTAAATTTAGTTAAGAAATCCAATGAGAATATAGCTATTGCAACAGCATCAGTTCAGTCAATTATGTCAGAGCAATCCAAGGCTTTGGATGATGAATCTATTGCAGTCAAAATAATGGTTAATAATATAAAAGATATTAATTATATTACAAAAAAAACAGATGTATTATCTGATGAATTAATTAACCGGTCATCATCAGGTGTTAAGAAAATGGAAGAATCAACTGAGGCAATTAATAAAGTTGCAAAATCTGTTGAGGAAATGCTCGATATGGTCAAAATGATTGTTAAAGTAGCACGCCAAACAAATCTTTTGGCGATGAATGCTGCGATTGAGGCTGCGCATGCGGGGGACACTGGGCGGGGGTTTGCTGTTGTTGCTAATGAAATAAGAGAGTTAGCTGACGAAACTGATCAGAAAACAAAAATAATATCAGAATCAATCAGAGTTAATTTACATCAGATTCAAAATTCAATTGTGATTAATAATCAGGCGAGAGATTTATTTGAAAATCTATCGAGTGATTTTGGTAATTTTGTTAATGAAGTTAAAAATGTTGTTTTATCAATTGATGAGTTGTCGGCAGGAACAAATGAAATAATGTCGCTTATAGAAAAAGAAATTGAAGCGTCTGTTTCAACTGATGAGGCGATTGAAAGTGTTGATCGCGTTGTTGCAGACAGTAATAAATCTATTGAAGTTGTTTCAGAAATCTCTCAATCAGTTACTAATGATATTAAAGAAATTGTTATTCTATTTAGTGAAATTTCAAATGAAATAACGGAAATTTCTCAAATTGGAAATAAAAATATTAAAAGCATTGAGGATATGGATGCCGGTATTCAACAGGCTGCAATTTTATAACTGTGCAAAAATAACGCAGTTTTATTCATATATTTCACATAATGGTTTTACCATCAAACTTTTTTTCTTTGCGTTATCTTTGTAAAGTGTTTATTATATATTAGTTGCACGTTTATTTGTAATTATGGCATAACCTATGCTTAATGTTAGTATAACAGACTTTAGGAGGTTTGAAATGAAAAGATTTACTTTATTACTCGCTATTTTAACATTAACTGCAGTTGGTGCTTTTGCAGAAGTTGTAACAATCAAAGGGAAATTAACAACGACAAACAGAAGACACCCTGAGATTACATCCGGGGGAACTACATATTTTCTTATGATGCCGCGAATAATTGTCCGTGACTTAAAAGATGGTGAGGAAATAACAATTACCGGTGAAAAATCAACATTTACACCGGGTGAAGGTTTTTTTACCGACTCAAAAAGCAGTGCAAATTATCTCGAAGTTAAAACAATTACCGCTCGTGGTAAAACAGTTGATGTAGAGAAAGAATTTGCCGGCGCAAAGAAAGGCATGGATAGAAGAGGTGAGCCGGGTTCAATGAAGGGTAAAGGCGGTATGAAAGGTGGCAGAGGCTGTTGCGGTGAATAATAATTAGTTTATGGTTTAATGTGATTTAATACCTGCTATTCGTGCAATAGCAGGTATTTATATATTAATAGGGGTGTGAAATAGTATGAAAAGAATGAGTAAAGTTCAAGTGTTGCGGTATTTTATTTTAACCTTTTTTCTCGTTTTTGTGACTGTTATGTCATTCAGGCATCAGATTATTGGCGGTGGTCCGAAAGGTTCTCCTTCTGTTGATGCTATTTGTCCGTTCGGCGGGTTGGAAAGTATTTATCAGGTTGTTACAAAAGGTGAGTTTTTAAAAAGGACATACACATCCAATATGATTCTATTATCAGGTACAATAATTCTGGCAGTTCTACTCGGTCGATTTTTTTGCGGTTGGATATGTGCGCTTGGATGGATGCAGGAAATCTTTGGTAAACTCGGACGTCTGATTTTTAAGAAAAAACGTTTTATAATTCCTTCATCTGTAGATAAGTGGTTGCGGTATGTAAAATATATTATTTTAGCTGTTATTATCTATTTTACCTGGAAAGCCGGTGATATGGTTGTACGTGCTTATGACCCATTTGCAGCGTATGCTCATCTTCCGTCAGGTTTTGGTGAATTATTGGATGAATTCCTTATAGGGACTGTTATTTTATTCGGTTCTCTTTTAATTTCGGTATTTTATGAACGATTTTTTTGTAAATATATATGTCCGCTTGGTGCATTTCTTGGTATACTATCGAAAATCAGCCCGTTTGCAATTTATCGTGAAAAAAAAACCTGCACACATTGTGATTTATGCAATACCACATGCCAGATGAATATTGAAATAGCCCAGGTTGAAAAAGTACGATCTGCCGAGTGTATAGGTTGTCTTGAATGTGTGACCGTTTGTCCTACGAAAAAAGAAACATTAAAGGTTAAGAGTTTTGGTGTATATGTAAGACCGGTTTTTGTTGCCTTAATCGGTGTCGGAATTTACCTTGTGATTGTGTTGTTTACAAATCTAACCGGAGTCTGGAAAACTGGTGAGACAACCCTTGATGCTGTTGTGACTAAAGAACAGAAATTAGATCCGTATAGTATCAGAGGTTTTATGACATTACACGAAATTTCTGAAACATTCGGGATTGAACTTGAAGTTCTTTACAAAGAACTTGGTATAACAGAAGCAGTAGTTCCTTCCGATATGAAATCAAAAGAAATAAAAAACATTGCTCCGGGTGTTGATGAGTATTCAATCAGAATTGCTGTTGATACAATTTTAAAACGGAAGTAGTTGTATGAAAAGAATGAGATCAGGGGTTATATTTTACATTTCTGTTTTTTTGACTGTGCTTATTATCATTTCGTTATTTATTTCAGTCATTATATCACGACACGAAAATGATATTATGTCCGCACAATATAAAGCAGAAAAAATTGTATCCCAGATCTTTTTTTCATTACGCTTTTCCTCACCTGAGAAAGTAATAAGTGAATATAAAGAAATTGTTGCTTTTGGGTTATACACCGGTGAAGGTGTTTCTGTTATACGGTATGGCAGAGCACCCGGGAATCTTGCTATGATGCCATTTGATAATGAAAAACCCTTATTTGACCGTAAACGAGGTGTTATGACAATTGTCAGACCTCTTATGCCTCCCGGTATGGGGCGAATGGAGCGGCGTAATAAAATGCCCTATCCAAACCGGGAGCATAATTTTGTATTTGTTGAAATTCATTTTTCAGATTTTAACAGACGTGATTTATTGTATGTCATTTCTTCAATAATTGTACCGGCTTTACTTTTTTCTCTTGCATTTTTTCTGGTGCTTATTTATAGAAAAAATGAAAAATTCAGAATAGAACTTGAGAAAAAAGATGAAATGGCGCGGTTAGGGGAGGCCTCACGAACACTTGCCCATGAAATAAAAAACCCTCTTGGTGCAATTTCAATTCAGGTTGGTATATTAAAAAAGATTTTACCTGAACAGTACAAGTCCGAGGTTTTAATTATCGCTGAAGAAACGGATAGAATCAAAGTTATTTCAGAACGAATTGGTGATTTTCTGCGGGATCCGTTTGGTTTTCCCGAAGTTTTTAATGTCACAGAATATGTAAGATCGCTTGCTACAAAATATTCGCATCCAATACATATTGAATCATTAACTGATTGTGCATCGGTTTTTTTTGATCAACAGCGATTTCGTTCGGTAATAGAAAATCTGTTACAAAACAGTTTGGATAGTTTAAATTCTGTGCAATCAGATAGTCCGGTAATAATTCGAATTGACTGTAAAGAGAAATCGGTTGTTATCTCGATCATTGATTCCGGCTGCGGATTATCCGATGAAACATCCCGTATTTTTGAGCCTTTTTTTACAACAAAAACAAATGGTTCAGGTATCGGATTATCAATTGTTAAACGATTTGTTGAAGCTGCAGGCGGAAGTATTTCGTTAAAAAATAACATACAAGGTGTTGAAGCTGCGATTATACTACCGGAGGTTGTGTGATGAAAATTCTTGTTGTGGATGATGAAAAAAATATTCGTGAATCAATTGCACGTTATCTTACTCTTGAAGGATTTGAAGTAGTTCAGGCATCGGATGGTATAAACGGTAAAACAGCATTAACGCAATGGTCATTTGATGCTGCGATAATTGATTTGAAAATGCCTCGAATGGATGGTTTACAGTTGTTGGAATGGATTGGTGAACAAGGCCCGGTTCTTCCGGTCATAATGATTTCAGCATTTGGTGAAATAAATGACGCCGTTCATGCGATGAAACTTGGAGCATTGGATTATATTGTAAAACCTTTTAATCCGGAAGAACTGACATTACGATTAAACAGGTTAATAAAAGATGATGTTCAAGCAAAGAATTCTTTACATACCGCGAAGAAAACTGAGACGAATTTGATTGGTAATTCTAAAGAAATGATTAAAATCAAAGATGTTATAAAAAAAGTTGCAAAAGCGCCTTCAAATATTTTAATTACCGGAGAATCCGGTACGGGAAAAGAAGTAACTGCCCGGTTAATTCATGAGTTATCAGATAGAAGCGAAAGACAGTTCGTTCCTGTTAATTTAGGTGGAATTCCCGATAATCTTCTTGAATCAGAGCTTTTCGGCTATGAAAAAGGTGCTTTTACCGGCGCTGATTACCGGAAAATAGGGCTTTTTGAGGTGGCTTCAGGTGGTACTTTATTTCTTGATGAAATTGGTGAAATGCCGGTGTTGCTACAGGTAAAACTGCTTCGTGTTTTACAGGAGCGTAAAATAGTACGAATCGGTTCGACAAATCAAATACCGGTTGATATTAAAGTGATTGCAGCAACAAACAGAATTCTGGAAGATGAAATAGTTGCAGGCCGATTTAGAGAAGATTTGTATTACAGACTTAATGTTGTGAAAATCCATCTGCCCCCATTACGTGAACGTTTAGAGGATATTGCAGAAATTACCGGGTTTTTTATTGAAAAATATAATGAACGGTTTAAAAAGAAAATTAAAACCATTTCTTCTGCTGCTATTAATAAACTGTCTGCTTATTCTTTCCCCGGGAATATTCGTGAACTTGAAAATATCATTGAAAGAGCATTTATATTTTGTGATACAGATACTATTTCGGAAAATGAATTGATGTTACCGGATAGTGGAACAAAAAAATTACCGCTTGCACAGTCGGTAACGGTAAAAGATGTAGAGCGGGATGCAATTGTTAGAGCATTGGAAAAATGGAATGAAAACAGAACAAAAGCTGCATTGGAGCTTGGTATTTCAAGAAGAACTTTAATTAATAAGATCAGAGAGTATCAGTTGTGATGTTTTATAGAGAGTATCACCATTAATATTTTTAAAAATATCTTCCATTGATTTTGTTTTAATCTTTCCGGATAAATAACCGTCAATTCGTGACTCAGCTTCAACAGCCTATTCTTCATCAATTTCATTTTTTAGTGATAATTCAAATATTTCACTTAGAACAACTTCTTTTTTTGTTAAAACCATATAATGCACTCCTTTATTGATAATTCGTTATTATTTCAATCTCCCTTCACAATTCGCACCTCTTCATCCGTCAACCCATAAAGCTTATACACCACGATATTTTGGAGTGAGTGTCAAAGTCTTGTTTAACGAAAGCATCGCGTCGGCTTTTTCGATAACTATTTTATAACTACAAATCTAATTCTTTCTTTAAATCATTATGAGAAGTCCATTTTTTATTATCAGATTTTATTGAAACAGCATTATAATAATCCTGTTGATTTTCATCGATCTCTTTTAGCCTTAAATATTCCGCATAATCCAGTATAATAGCAACGGGTTTATTGTCTTCTTTTATAATTTGAGTACTAATCATTGTAAATCTCCTGTCTATGTTTAATATCATATATATTAATAACATTGATGTTTTCATCAAATATTATTCTGTAATTGCCAACTCTTATTCTTTTAAAGAATCCGAAATTTCCTTTTAAAGCTTTAATATCAAATGCACCATTAGGATTATTTGCATAATTTTCAATAGCTTCAATAATCTTTTGAGCTGATTTTTTATCACCTTTTGCTATTTTTTTCATACTCTTAACTGCTTTTTCAGAATATAAAATATCCATCTACTTCTCTCCCTCCACAATCGCGACCTCATCCTCAGTCAAACCATAAACATTCTTTAAAAAGATCACGCAAAAACCCTTCCTGATACTGTTCTTCTTTCAGATGCTGAATACTATCTGATTTTCCGGCGTCACAAAATATTTTTTTAAACTTTTCATACTCCGCTTTAACTCTATTTTTATCTAACCCGTTGCTATATTTATTAACCACCGATTGCTGAAATATACTCATTTTTTAATACTCCTATACAATTTTCTACTAAGTAATAGTTCAATTTCAGGCTTTTTTAAGTCCTCGATCCATTTTGTATGTTCTTCAAAAGAAATATCATGATTAGAATTCCTCTGTTTTGAAACATCATCACTATTTCATCAGTCCCGTTCGGTATTTTTAAATTCAAAATTCATTGATAACAAACTTCAATTATTCGTTTAAAGATTGCAATAAGAACCTCTTGCAAAAATACACTTTTTATCTCGAATTTTTGCATGAAGTTTTCTCTAATACGATTATATCGCATATCAATCCAGAAAAAATTAAGTACTCTTGATTTTTGCAAGAGACTCATAATACTATCATTTTTTGCAAAAAAACAAAACTACAATCGAGCGTCTTGCAAAAATGCTCTTTTTATCTCGATTTTTTGCAAGAATCTACCCTGCTCGACCAAACTCTAATGCGATTATATCGCATATGGCGGAAGCATAAAGTAAGTACTCTTGATTTATGCAAGAGCCTCATGAGACAAAAGTATAAAAAAAATAATTTTTTTTATATCCCTATTGCATAATTACAGTATTTGAATAATAGTATATGATATAGTGTAAAATATACTTTGGAGGATATGATGAAAATGAGTTTAAATTTTAAATTGATAGGCGGCTTTTTAATCGTTGCTTTAATTACAGCTGTAGTTGGTATAATTGGTTTACTTGGTATCCGTACATCCGCAGAAGATATTGATGAGCTTGGGAATCAGTTGATTCCTAAAATCATTAGCCTTGAAATCATGAAAATCAAACAAATTGAAATTAAAGTTTCAATGCGTTCTCTAATGACTCCATACGCAACAAATGATGATTATAAGAGACAGTTTGATGCCATAGAAAAATCCCGTTTAGAATTTGCAGAGGCAGAAAAAGAATTTGAAGCAATTCCTATGTCTGTAAAGGGGGCAGAACTTTATTCTGAAATTAAGCGGAAACTTGATATAGCACGAAAACTTAATGATGAATTTATTGATGAGGCAGAACATCTTCTTGATTCAAACTATGACAAGGAAGTATTAACGAAAGAGCTTACCGAAAAGGGGCTTACTGGTGAGGTTCAAGAAGCTTTTAATGCGATGCTCGCATCGATTGATGAATTACTGGCATTTACCAAAGATATTTATATCAAAAATATTGTTGAAAACGCTGAAAAATCAAGTATTATGAATGTCACGATTATTACAATAGCAAGTATTGTTGGTTTTATGCTTGCCCTCATACTGGGTATTATAATAGCGATCAGTATATCAAAACCGATCAATACAATAACTCAGGAATTGACAAGTTCATCTTCAAGCCTTGAGTCTGCTGCCGGCCAGGTTTCCGCATCAAGTCAGGAGTTATCAAGCGGAGCCTCTGAACTTGCATCATCTGTTGAAGAAATGACATCATCAATTGAGGAACTTCAATCGATTATTGAGTCGAATTCAAAAAACATCAATGAAGGCGAAATGATGATGAATGAAACAATGATTGGTTCGAAAAAAGCCGTTGATCAGATGGATTTATTGAAAGTGTCTCATGAAGAAATCAGGTCAAACAGTAAGAAAATAGAAAAAATTATTAAGGTCATTGACGATATTGCATTCCAGACAAATATTTTGGCATTAAATGCTGCTGTTGAAGCAGCAAGAGCCGGTGAAGCAGGGCGTGGTTTTGCTGTCGTTGCAGATCAGGTAAAGAATCTTGCACAAAAAAGTGCAGATGCCGCAAAAGAAACATCTGCGCTTATTGAAACAAGTATAACCGGTGTTGATAAAGGGTACATGCTTGGTGAAAATGTAAGTGAGTCGCTATCAAAAGCGGTTGAACTGGCATCAAAAGTATCTGTTTTAATGGACGAAGTGAATAAAGCATCTAAAGAACAGTTAAAAGGTGCTAATCAGGTAACGCAGGGTATTACTCAAATAAATACGGTTGTTCAACAAACAGCATCCAGCTCAGAAGAAACTGCTGCTGCCGGTGAAGAGTTATTAAGTCAGGCTGATGTTACCAAAACTATTGTCAGTCGTTTAAAAAGCATTGTTTCCGGTAAAGCTGAAGATATTGAATCACATACAACCCATAAAACGAATAATAAACACGTTAGACAAATTGAGCATGTTAAAAAACAAATACAAACTCATACAATCCACAATCCGGAGTCACAGATTCCTTTTGATGAATTCTAAACTTTTATAAGAAGAACCTCAGAAGCAAAAAGGAGTTTGAACATGAGTGAAGAATTAAAACGTTATTTAACATTTTCTATTCAGACAGAGACGTATGGTATAGCAATTGAGAAAATAAGGGAAATAATCAGACATGAGAAAATAACGGTCTTAAGGGATTCTGCAAATTATTTAAAAGGTGTTATTAATTTACGTGGCTCAATTATTCCGATAATAGATATGAAAGTGAAATTTGGTTTGGAATTTCAGGAATATAATGATAGAACTGTGTTTATTATTGTAGAGTTAGCCGATTCGTCAAGTACACAATTAATTGGGCTTGCTGTTGATAATGTCTTTGAAGTTGTGAATGTCAAGGAAGATAGCATACAGCCACCACCAAAAATAGGTTTAAATAAAAAAGGTGAGTATTTACACGGTATTATACGATTGCAAGATGATATGGCTATGTTATTGAATATTGATAAAATCTTATCGACAGAAGAGATTCTTACGATAAGTCAGGAATTAAATCTTAATATTTAGAGCTTCTTGCAAAAATCCCTTATTTTTTTCGAATTTTTGCATGAAGCTACTTCTAACGCAATTATATTGCGTATTGCCGTAAGCAAAAATCAAGTACTCTTGATTTTTGCAAGAGGCTCTTTAGTTGGTATTATTATAGTCAGGGGTAATTGATATGTCAAAGAAAATTCTTATCGTCGAGGATCAATGGTTAATCGCTCAGGAAATGCAAATCGGGTTAGAACGATATAATTATGAAATAACCGCTATTGTTTCAAATGGCGATGATGCTATTGTTTCGGTGTCAGAGAATACCCCCGATATTATACTGATGGATTTAAATTTGAATGGCAGTAAATCAGGGGTTGATACCGCTTTAGAAATTGCCAGGTTTCATAGTATACCCGTTATTTTTATAACCGGTTTCAGTGATGATGAATCTGTTGAAAATTCTAAAATTGCTAAACCTTACGGGTATATTATTAAACCGGTTAAATATGATGAATTAAAAATTGCAATTGAAATTGCATTATATAAACATCAGGCTGATATTAAGATTATCAATATTGAAAATGAGAAGCGTATGCAGGAGCGAATCAGTTTGAGAAATCAGCGATTAGCCTCGCTTGGCGAATTGTCCGCATCAATTGCCCATGAGATCAGACAACCACTTCAGGTCATAAAAACACTTTCAGAGAGCATTTTATTTGATTATCAGGAAATTAAAGAAACTAATGGAAAGGGTTTTGTTGATATTGAGAGAATTGAAAAGATTTCTTCAAATGTTGATAAGATAAATAATATGATTATTCAGTTAAGTGATTTAATTAAAAAAGAAAATAGAGATAATAAAAAAGAGTTGGATGTTAATTCAATGATTCATAAAATTCTTTCCTTTTATACTCATCAATTTGAACACAACAACATTTCTATTCAATTGGAGTTTGAAGAAAATTTACCTCATATTCAATATTCAGAAATTCAATTTGAACAGATAATGAATAATATTATAAAGAATTCAATTGATGCTTTTTCCGAAGTTGCTAAGGACAATAAAAAAATAATTATTAAAACAACACGAAAACATTCTCATGTTTTATTTGAATTTATTGATACAGCAACAGGGGTTGTGTCTGATATTGAAGAGAAAATATTTAATCCGTTATTCACGACTAAAAAAGACTCTGACTCTGATGCAATGGGACTGGGGTTGTATATCGTCAATTCTATAATTCAATCAAACAAAGGTTTTGTTGACTATGAGAATAATGAATATGGTGGTCTAACATTTAAAATATTATTTATCGGGTACAACTAATTTCTGTAAGTTGCATGATACAAATCAAAGATTTTTTCAAAATCTGATTGGGATAGTGGTTTTATTAAATATCCTATCGGGTAGGTTTTCATCGCTTTTTCTTTTACATCGCAATCATCGTACCCTGTTGCATAAACAATTGGAATATCTGATTTTTTCCTTATTTCTGCAGCAGTTTCTATTCCATTCATTTCTCCGGCAAGTAAAATATCCATTATTATAAGATCTGGTTTTAATGTATCAACAATACGGATTGCTTCTTCACCGGTTGCAACAGCATTTTGAACTGTGTGCCCGAGTTCTTTTATGATTACTTTCATCAGCATAACGGTTATTGCTTCATCCTCAACAATTAGTATAGTCATTTTATATCCTTTCAGAATAAGAGTTATTTTTAAATTCGATTAAGCAGTTAAAACCTTTACCGTTTACTGGTATTTGAATTTTTCCTCCAAGTTGATGCTCTACTAAAGAAACGATCATCATCATCCCCAGTGTTTCTGATTGTTTGTAGTTAAAATCAGCAGGTAAACCAACACCGGTATCGGAATAGTGCAGGGTAATACTATTATTTTCTGTATTTTTGACAAGAATTTTAATTTCACCTTTTCCTGTTTCATGAAAGGCATATTTTAAACTATTTGTTATTAGTTCATTACAAATAAGACCGCAAGGAATAGCAAGATCAATGACAAGAGATATGTTTTCTGATTCAACTGAAAAAGATACCATATTAGATTTAATATTAAAACTTGTAAATAATATATCAATCAGGTCATTTAAATAATCGCAAAAGTTAATTTTTGATAAATTTTGAGATTGATATAGTTTTTGATGTACCAATGCCATTGATTTAATTCTATTTTCAATATCAAGAAGAATATTTTTCAGATCATTATTTTTACATTTATAATTTTGTAAAGCAATCATTGAACTGATGACTTGCATATTATTTTTTGTTCTGTGATATAATTCCTGAATAAGTATTTTTTTTTCTTTGATAATTGCTAAAAGTTTTTCTTCAGTTCTTTTCCGTTCTGTGATGTCTGTTATAACTCCGACAAGGTTGATTATTTTTAATTGTTTATCAAATAAAACTGCTTTATGAAATAATACTGATTTATAATCTCCGGTTTTGGTAACAACTTCCCATTCATAGCTTTGAATTTTAGAAGGGTTTGCAAATAGTTCGCTATCTTTTTCATAGTATTTATATGCAATTTCTTTTGGTGCCATTTCAAAAACTGTTTTACCGATAATTTCATTCCTGGGTCTTTCCAAGTATGCTTCAAATGCTTTATTACATCCCGTATATTTTCCGCTGATATCTTTATAAAAAACCGGATTTGGTATTGTATCAAGAAGTGTGTTTAAAAAATGCAGTTGTGAATCCATTTTTTTATCAGCTTCTTTTCTCTGGTTAAATAATGTAGAAAGAATTAGTATGAATAATATAGAGCCTGATAATAACAATAGTAAGATTATGAAAATGATAATTGTTTTTAACCTGCTTAATTTTTCTGCTTTTAACTGATTTGATACATCAAAAATTATTGATAATAATAATGTTGTGTTATTAATGGTTATCGGATATGAATAATTGTAAATATCTTTAATTAACCCGTTTGATAGTTTGTGTTTAAAATGGAAAAAGTTCTTTTTTAACAGCTTTGCGTTATTCATTTCAAGTGCAACTTGAGTAGCAGATAATGTATTAATATCAGTTATCAATTTCCCTTCAAGTCTTGGATATCCATAAAAATCTCTGGCAGCCCGGTTTGCATCAACAATAATTCCTGTTCGCGGGTCAATAAATAACATTATTGCCCCATGTTTTTCAAATAATTCATATCCGATGAAATGCTTTCTTAATGTGTGATGATCATTATCTAAAAACCTTGTATAAAGCTGATTAATAATTGTAGAGTTGGCGGGGAGAGCTGAATCAGGTATTGAGTATTTATTAAGAACATTGTCATTAAATATATAGGTGTTATGACTCTTCATTGCAACCGGGATTTGTGATGTTCTTCTTCCATTCATAATCTGCGTTGTCATTTGTGCAGCGGTTTCTCCCTGATAATAAGCGTTTGAAACACATCCGCCTAAAACTCCGTCAAGAATCATAAAATCAGATGTGACAAAAACCATGGATGAAGTTGCATTGGTAACTATTTTAATACCGTTCTGATATGAATAATTTTTACCGGATGGTGATAGTAGATATGATAAATACAGTACAATTGTATCATCGCTCAGTTCTTTAAGATTTTCTGTCAATTCTTCAGGTTCCATATTGGTCAGGTAGATGCTTTCAAATTGGTTAAAATGATTTTTCATTGTTTCAGTAAAACTTGCTGCATTTTTATGTTCGGTTAGTCTTGAACCGGAAACTACGGCGATTTTCTTTGTTTGCTTATTGATTTGAAGGGCCACTTCAATTGTTTGTCTGATTGATTTTTCTTCATTAACACCGGTGATATTTGGTATGTTTTTTATTCTATCAGCCGAAAAGTCATTTATTCCGCAAAAAATGATGGGGGAATCTTTAAAAAGTATATCCCTTTTTTCAATTATAAAGTTAAACGCATTATCATCACTGACTACAATTGCATCAAACCGGATATTTTTGTTTGTATATTTAATTGTATATAATTCTTCAAGTTTTACTAACGTTTCATCTGATTGATTTCTAATTAAATCCATATATTCGATACATAACTCAATGTTTTCTTCTTTGTTTAGTATGTCAACAATCCCTTGATGAATATCATCAGTCCATTTATATCCCTGATGATATGAATGCAGGATTAATACCCTTTTATCAACGGGGGGCTGTGATGCATCAATAACGGTTATTGATATAAGAAAAAACCAGATTAGAACTATTTTTTGTATTGAAATATCAATCAAAATCAACTTCCTTGTTTATGATTATATTTAGTATAGTATCAAAAATCAAGTAATGCAAGTTGTTTTAGCTTTTTATAGAAGTTTTATTTTATTTTATAAATAGAATTTCTTCCCTGTTTAAACGGATGTTTGATTCCAACCAGTGATTCGGATAAACCAAGAACCAGGACACCATCAGGTTTTAAGTATTGTGCGACTTTATTCACAATGATTTCTTTTTTTGCTTCATCAAAATAGATCAGAACATTTCTAAGGAATATAACATCAAACTGTTTTTTAAACGGATAGTGATCAAGAAGATTTAAATAACGAAAAGCAATTAATCGTTTAACTTCATTTTTTACAGTAGCAAACTCACCATCTTTGGTGAAATATTGATTTAAGTCACCTTTGAGAATATTAGTTTTAATTTTATCTATTTTATAGGTGCCCTGCTCGGCGATTGATAACACTTTATTTGATATATCTGTGCCAAGTATTTTGAAATCTATTTTTTTAATATCAGGTAATGCATTTATAGCTGTAATTGCCATGCTGTAACCTTCTTCGCCCGTTGAAGATGCAGCACTCCATAGTCTGATATAATCTTCTTTCTGATCGCGGTCTTTTAAAAAATCTGTAAGAAACTGAAACGACTCAGGTTCACGAAAAAAGAAACTGAAATTAGTTGTTAATGAGTTGGTAAAAATAGTAAATAATGCACCGGTCTTGTCATTAACAAGGCTCTCAAAAAAATCTTCATAGGTTTTATATTCCTTATCATAACCAACAAATTTCGATAGTCGATTAATGACAAGGTATTTTTTATAGTCCTTTAATGTTATACCTGTTTTATCATAAAGATACTTTGTTATTTTTTTAAACATAGTATCTGATAATGTCAATTCCATTATAATTCCTTATTTCATTGTAATCTTTCTTAACTATAGTATACTATACTATTAAGAAAATAATTGCAAAAAATTGCAAATTCTATACATAAAATTTGATTTATTTGGAAAATTATCTGATAATTATTCATATATAAACTAACCGGAGCAAATGATATGACGGAAACCGATTTTAAAGGGGGCCTTGCAGATTTAAAAGATTTATTTGATAAATTTGAAAAAGGTGATCTTTTTACATTGTATGAAATAAAAGAAGGTCTCGATAAAATCATTAAATTCATACCAAAAAAAATAGAAAAACTTTTTGGCGATTATCTCGGGGTTATACGAAGTTTTTTTACCGTAGATGTCAGTATGGAAAATGTTGATGAATTTATTGATGCCGGTTATTCACTTGTTGTTTCAATTGATTCATATTATAAAGGTACGATAACACCAAAGGATTTTGAACAGGCTGTGATCGAAATAAAAAACAAAGCTAATGCTTTTGTCGATAAAAATGTTCTTCATAATGATAAAGAAATATATCCGGAAGGGTACTTTGATAATATTGTTGACGATGAAGATATGTTAATGAAATTTTGTGATGAATTACGGGAACATATGGATGAATCACAAATTACATTGATTGATTTGGAATTTGACAGCACGAATCAGGAGAATATTAACAAAGTTTTTAGAGCGTTTCATACCGCTAAAAGTTCCTCAGCATTTCTCGGTTTGAAAAACATTGAAGAAATTGCCCATAAAATGGAAGATATGCTTGTACTTGTCAGGGATAATAAATTGCAGGTTACAAAAGAATTAATCGATGTTATTTTTTATGGTATCAATTTTTTCAGGGAACTCACATCAATTATTGAAACTGAGAAGTATGTTAGAACTAAAATTATCAGCAGTTATAAGAATATAAATATTTACAGTTACATTGATATCATAAAAGAAATTCTAGGAAATTATCATGTTAAGAAATTAGGTGAAATTTTATTAGAAGAGGGCAAACTTGATAAGGAATTAATTGAAACCATTCTAAAAAAACAGAATCAGGATAAAAATAAAAAATTCGGGCAAATCGCTGTCGAAGAGAAAATAATTACAGAAGATGAATTACAACACGCTATGCAAAAACAAGCCGTACCTGTTAAAGTTAAAAGTGCTGTTTTTGTTAAAGTGTCAAATAATAAATTAAATGAATTAATAGATTTAGTTGGAGAACTCGTAATTAATCAATCGATGATGAGGCAGACAAAAACAGATAGCAGTAAAATAAATACTAATATGATATCATATGACACCTCATATACTCAGCTTGAGAAAATTACAACGAGTATAAAAAATATTGTTCTTTCTATGGGGATGGTGCCGGTTTCAGAAATATTCAATAAATTACGGGTGGTTATTAGAAATGCAGCAAATGAATTGAATAAAATGGTGAATGTGGAAATTGAAGGTGAATCGACCGAATTAGATAGAAATGTAATAGAAACTATTTATGATCCGTTAGTTCATATAGTTCGTAATGCTGTTGATCATGGTTTGGAAGATGCTGATGAAAGGGTCGCTGCCGGGAAGAATAATGTAGGTAAAATCAAAATTGAGGCTTTGCACAAAGGTAATAATATTGAAATAAAAATTATTGATGATGGTCATGGAATTGATCGTGACAGAGTATTGCAAAAAGCAATTGAAAAGGGGATGGTCTCTGCTGAAGATGCATCAAGGCTCGATGATAAGGAAATTTATAATTTTATGTTTTTACCGGGGTTTTCAACGGCAAAAACAGTTACAGAGTTATCCGGTAGAGGTGTTGGTCTTGATGTGGTAAAAAGAAATATCGATCAGATTCATGGAAAAGTTGAGATCCGGTCAGTTAAGGGGAAATATAGTCAGTTTATAATAAAGTTGCCTTTGACACTTGCAATTATTGATGGATTTGTTACTATTATAAATAATGTTAAGTACATTTTCCCATTCAATATTATTGAAGAAATAATTATTCCTGATGGTATTAATATAAGTAAAATGGAAGACGGTCAAATTATGCTTTATCTGCGCAATGGTTATATCCCTGTTATATTTGCCGGAAAAACCTTTGATGAAGATACATACAATACAGACTTGTCTACAATTTTAATTATTATAATAACATATCAGAATAAATATTATGGTATTGCTGTTGACGGTATTGCCGGTAAACAGGAAATTGTAATAAAGAATTTAAATCAGGCACTTAATAATTTACGGATTTTTTCCGGCGGTACTATTTTTGGTGATGGAACAATTGGTTTTGTTGTTGATATAGAAGAATTTATGGAAAAATCGAAAGATGTAATAGAAGAGTAATATGGAGGACCGGATATATGAAGATTTTTATAGTTGATGATTCAACCGTTGGTAGAGAAGTAATAAAAAAAGCTTTAGGAGTGTATGGCTATAATGATATTGAAGAAGCAAAAGACGGGGTTGATGCCCTTGAGCAAATTGAGTTAAAAAAACCTCTTGTAGATCTTTTTGTATTGGATATTAATATGCCTCGAATGGACGGGTTAACGCTTCTCGGGAAAATACGAACTATTTATAAAACAACACCTGTGGTTATGCTTACAACAGAAACTGATAAAGCAAAAATGGTAAAAGCAAAAGAATCCGGAGCAACAGGCTGGATAATTAAACCGTTTGATGCTGAAAAACTTGTAAAAGTTATTGAAATGGTTGTACCGAAAAAATAATTTGGATACATTGAGCCTCTTGTAAAACTATTTTTTCGATTTTTTGCAAGTGTTTCTATTGTAGAGTGTTTTTTTTCTCATTTTTCATAGTGTACATTCGATTGTCAGCAGTTTTAATTGCCTCTATGAGATTGTCACCTTTGTTTACGGTTTTTATACCAAATGAAAAATTAAGTTTGACTTCAGATTGTTCTTTGTTGAGTATCTCAAGGTTTTTAAATAATCTTTCTCTTATAATTTCTACTGCCTTTTCATCAGTGCAAGGAAGGAATACAACAAATTCGTCGCCACCAATTCGTGCAATCATATCATCGGTACGGAACTCTTTGAGTAGAAAATTGGACATTTTGCGGATTAATGTGTCACCGTATTCATGACCCTTTGTGTCATTTAAAGATTTCAGGCCATCAACATCGAACATAATAACCGATATTGGATATCGTCTGCCTGATGATAGTCGTTTAATTTCTTCATCAAAATATGTTCTGTTATATAAGCCGGTTAGTTGGTCATGGAAGCTCAAGTATTTGAATTTTTCTTCAATTTGTTTTCGATCAGTTACATCCCTGCCAACAAGAACACTTCCTCTCGGCTCATTAATTGATGTGTAAAACGGATAAATATTCATATCATAATATTTTATTTCATTATTTCTAAAGATTTTTACTTCAGTATTAAATTGTTTTTTTGTATTAAAAGCATCAACAAAATCTGCCCATAAGTAGAAATGCTCAATTGCTTTCGTTCCAATAATTGAATCAAGTTTTCGGTCAAGAAGGTTTTCAGCGGCTTCGTTAGCATCAATAATATTTGAATCTTTATCAAGTACGATTATCCCGTCACTTATTTTATCAAAAACAATATCGCGTGCTATTGGTTTGAAGTTGAGATAATTATATTTAACGAAGATGAGTAATATATAAAAAGCACTTAACAATAATGCCGGAGGTGTTAAATTATAAGGTATTATTTTTTTAAGTTCCGGATAGTAATTTATAATTATTGAGACAAAATTAGCTAAAACAGGAAATAAAACAGCTATTTTCATATATAATGTCAAATTTTTATAATAGTTAAATTTTGATTTATTATAAAAACAAAATATAGTAGTTCCGCCAATCAATACAATATAAGTATAAGTAAGATGAATCCAATACCAAACCCCGAAATGAGGAATAATTTCAAAATTAAAAATATATGATGGAAATAATATTGAGGAATTACCATCGAAAAAAAGGATCGATAAAGTAATGACCGGTTCGATAAATAAAAGGAAAATAACCCAATGTTTGAGCATTTTCAGTTTATTAGTAAATGAAAGTACAAATAGTAAAAATGATGGATATATTAATATTATACCAAAGTATTTTAATTTAAACCAGAAAAAAGCCTGTGCACTGTTTGTTGCAGAGATTTCAAATGAATAAAATAATAACCATAAAAAAGCACCAATGAGTGTAAAAAAAAATACGTTAGAGCCTGTTATTTTTGAATTAACAAGAATAAAAGTACATGAAAGAATAAGAAAAAAAATTGTTATACATATAATGAGGTATAAATAATAAATCAAATTGTGAACCTCTGTTAACTAATGGCCTTTTTTAGTTCAAAGTAATTTGAAAAACCTAAGAGATCAAAAACTTTTACAATTTCGTCTTTTACATTAATGATTAATAAATTGCACAGTAATGTATCTGCATTTGTTTTCAGATACGTAAATGCCCCAATACCTGACGACGAAATATACACTAAGTTTTCACAGTCTATAATGATTTTTGTTTTATCTTTTATAAATAAGTTAAGACGAACTTGAAAATCGTATGAATTACTCGAGTCAATTGAGCCTAATACATTTATGTAGAGTATTTCATCAGAATCAGTGAAGAACGTGAAAGATAGTTTTTTATTGATTATAACTTTGTTCATTATTTCCCCAAATAATAATTCTGTTATTAAATAATTAAATCTATTTTACCCAATAAATTTTATTATATACTTAAATATGATTAAATAATATAACTATTTTGTCAATCACTTATAGAAAAAAACTTAAATTTATTAAAATATTATATTTTATATTGAGCTATTGCTGATTCAAGTTTATTTATATCATCAAATGATGTTTTTGAATTTTCTTTTATTTGAAGAAATGATTCAATAAGTTCTTTGATTCCTTCTGTTTTATTATGTTCATTATCAGATATTTTTCGAGTATCTGCATTAATTATATCGATCGATTGTTTTAATTGTTCAATTTGATTGTGTTGAGTTATTGTATCTTTTTTAATATCAATTGATGCGTTAAGTAAATCATCAATTTTTGCTATATTTTCTCGAGCAGATTCAATTTGTTTCGTGGATTGGGCGGATATTCCGGTAATCATCGTCGTAATAGAATTTGTCTTCTCGTGCATAGCAGTAAATGTTGATGATAAGTCTTTAAATATTTCTTCACCATTGATAATTTTATCTGAAATCTCATCTATAAGTGATGAAATCATTTTTGCTGAACTTGCCGTATTTTGTGATAATTTTCTAATTTCTGAGGCAACTACAGCAAAACCTTTACCTTGTTCTCCTGCATGAGCAGCTTCTATTGAAGCATTCATTGATAAAAGGTTTGTTCTATCAGCAATATCAGAAATGATTTTTACGATATTTTGTACTTTTTTACCTGTTTCACTTATTTCAGAAATAGAATTTGTAGCCATTGATATGTTGTAATTGCTTTTTTGAAAAGCATCCTGTAGTTTATTAAATTCCTTATCAACCGATATCGTTAAATTTAAAACATTTTCAAATGATGTTATCATTGTTTTTAGTGAATTAGATGTTGTCTCTATTTTTGATGCCTGATTATTATTTTTATCAATTGATGTTTTGGTAATTTGAATAATTGAATTAACACTTGAAACCATATTTTCAATGTTTGTTATTTGAATTTTTATTTCTTTTTCAGTTAATAATATATTAGATTCAATTTCAACCGCTCTCTCATGTGATTTATTAATTGTGCCATGCATTAAATTTCCTGATTGAGAAACTTGCATTGTTAATTGTTTTATTTTAACAAATGTAGAAAATAACCTGTCTATGAGAACATTTATTTTACTTGTAATTAACCCGATATCATCAAAATTGGTTAGAATTACTTTATCAGAAAGGTTCAGTTCTTCCCGAATCATGTGGTTTAACTGAAGCAATAAATTTTTAAGATAAGACAGTGACTCGAAAATTATAATAAAAGCTATTAAACAGATAAGAAAAAATAACATTATATTAATAAGAACAATGTTATTTATTGATTCTTTTAACAGGTTTTTTGAACTGTAACTTATAAAAAGAAGAATGTTTATAATAATCGGAAAAGATAATAATGCAGCTATAGGGAAAAATAATCTTTTTAATATTGTTGTTGTTCTTGTTTCGTTTTGATTAATTGTGAAGATTTTAAATTTCACTTTTGCTTCAATAAGAAACCAGTTTAAAATTCGTGCTGTGATAAACCCGTTTATTATACCCCAGCAAATAGCTATGAGTAATCTGAATGTTAATTCCTGAGAATCAATAGCGATTCCTTTCAGGAATAATGGCAAGTAATTGATTGTAACACCGATTAAGTAAGAGAATGAACCGATTATAAAAAGAAATGGTGGAATCTTATCTATTGAACGGATACCTTTTTTTATTTCACTATCAGATAAAGTAATGTTGTTATCAATTTTTTTTATTACTTTTTCAGCTGGTTTATAAATAAGATAAACAAAATATGTAGATAAAGGGCCGAGAGTAAACACATTAACAACAAGTTTTTTTATAAAATGAATAGTCTGTTCTTTAGTGTATAAAACAATAAGAGGAACGAATATTCCATATAAAAAAATTGCCCCTGCGATACTGATAAAAGTTGCTAAAACAATTTTTAATGTTAAATAATTTTTTTTTTCCATGACAGAATTATATGCAGTAAAAATTAAAAGTCAAATTTTTTTCTTAAAAAAATGCTTTAAATAATATATGTAAACCAATTCCGATAATAATAAGTCCGCCTGTTATTTCCGACCATTTTCCCATGAAATTTCCGACCAGTTTCCCAATAAAAACACCTGAAAATGATAATATCAAAGTAATCACGCCGATTATCGAAACTGAAATAATCAGAGGAACTCTGAGTATTCCTATTGTAATTCCTGCTGCAAGTGCATCTATAGATGTTGCAATTGCAACAATGAATAAATGTTTACCTTTGGATATGTCGTAAATATCACAATCTTCTTTAACCTCAAAAGCCTCAATTATCATTTTTAAACCGACTATAAACAGAAGAACGCATGCAATAACCGGACTGATTTTTTCCATTGACTTGCCGATTGCATGACCGCCAAACCACCCGATTAATGGCATGAGCGCTTGAAATAGTGCAGTTACTACAGCTAAACGTATGGCACTCCAGAAATTAGCCTTTCTATAGCAGACGCCAAACCCGACGCAAACAGAAAATGCATCCATTGCTAAGGCAAAACCAAGCAGAATAACAGATAGTAAACCGGTTGTCATAATAAATCCCCCGGTGATTTATAGTATTTCATGGTTAAAAAGTAAAGTTATTGTTTTGGAAAGGTTAGTGTGTAATATAAGGTCACTAAAAATTGTAGTGACCTTATATTATATTTAGTATTATAGAGTAATTGAGCCTGAAACTTTTTTTACGGTATTCGTATCATAGTTAATTTCAAATAGCTTAGCATCCTGTACTAAATCTTCATCCCAGATAGAAATATACCATTCACCGGAATCTGCATTTTTTGTTGCATATCCGATTGAATTGAGCCAGAAATCGTCAGTTGCATTTGTTGCATTGTCATTTGCAAATGATGAAGTGATAACAAGTTCTGTTGCATTTCCTGTGTAGTTTAATGTATATGATGAAGCATATTCAGTTTCATATTCATTATAATTATCATCATATTCACCGGCATCAAAAGAGTCATATTCGCCTGAATCGGTATATTTAATTCCGTCAAAACTGTATTGTGAACCGGTTAAATCACCTGTGCCATTAAATGTTTCTTTCCAATAGGCTTTTGTAGTTGAATCATCGTATGTTGTGTTTATATAGCCACCGTCATCATCGGCTAAACCTTTAACAAGGTATGAGTAATCCATTGAGCCCATATTTGATGTAACACTGTAATCAACAAGAACACCGTTTTTAATACCTGTTTCCTGTGCACTAATAACATTTTTCATGTTGGTTGTGCCCATTGTAAAATCAATTTGAATACTGCTTTTTGGTAATGCTGCTGTAGCGTCATATGCAAATTTAACTGAATAGTTTAAATCTTCAGGCATTGAATCTGATGTAGTTTTAAAATTTGAATAAATAAAAATTTTATTTTTTGTAAGATTCCATTTGATTGTCATTTCCATTTTTATTTGCATTTGCGTTTCTATATCTTCCTGAGTCCTATTCATTGATACGATGTAATTATATCCGTCTGCAGGCGAGGCGTATTTTGTAATTGTCATTGCAGGACATGGAATTTCAGTTCCAATGGTTTTTTTCATTTCTTCTTCCAACCCTTCTATATCTTCACCCCATTCCTGACATGACTCAAGGATTTTATTAACTATTTCTTCGGTATATATTATTTTGAAATCACCTTCTTTAATGGAATATGGTGTATCATTAACTATTTTATTTTCTATTGATGCTAATACAATATCGATAAAGATAAAATACATATCAAATTGTTTCGCATACGTTTTAATACTTTTTACACCATCTTTTAAAGTTTTATAACCTGAACTTTGACTCGTTTCACCTCGTGTAGATTGAACCAGCGGTGTATCTTTAGTTGCAGTTAAACTGGCAGGAAATGTAACAACAAAATTGGGTGGTGCAATTTTATTCTGATAAGTCTTTTTTGTTTCCTGAGTTGCCGATGGCGTTGCTGTTGTTCCGTCATCAAGATTACACCCTGTAGAAACAAACATTGTAATAAAAGAAATAAACATAATTGGCAGAAATCGAGCTATAATTTTTAACATGAAAAATCCTCCTATCGTTGTAATATAGAACAATTTCGAAAAAAAACAATACTTTGTGTTTTTAATTATTTCACTCATTGACAAGGTGTGTAAAATACTTTATAACCGTTAACCATATTGTAGTTTAAGGTTAACACAAATGAATAAAAAAGAAATTTTAGAAATTGATAAAAAGTATATATGGCATCCGTTTACTCAGCAGAGTGATTATGAGGACTATGATCCGCCGGTAATTGTCAGAGGAAAAAATCAGTTTTTATATGATGTTAATGGTCATAAATATTATGACACAATAGCATCATGGTGGACTTCAACAATCGGACATTGTAATAGTAAAATAAACAAAGGCATTATAAAACAGCTGAAATTATTGGATCATGTCAATTTTTCAGGTTTTACTCATCCTTACGCTGTAGAACTGACCCGTGAAGTTGTCTCATTAATGCCTCCAGGGTTAAGTCGTGTTTTTTTCTCTGATAATGGTTCAACAGCTGTTGAAGCTGCTTTAAAAATTTCATTTCAGTATTACAAAAATAAAGGGATTCAGGGCAAAACAGCATTTGTAAAATTTAAAAATGCCTATCACGGAGATACAATCGGGGCTGTTAGTGTCGGGGGTATTGAGGGGATTCATGATGTTTTTAATGAATTGCAATTTAAATCATACATAACCGAGGCGCCTGTTTGTTATCAATGCCGGTATAGAAAATCATCATACACTTTTGATGCTGAAAATACCGGCTGTTCTTTTGAATGTTTTGCATCGATAGAAAAAACTATTCAGGAAAACCATGAAAAAATTGCTGCAGTTATCATTGAACCTTTATTGCAGGCAGCCGGCAAAATGAGTGTTTATCCAAAAGAGTATCTTCAGAAGTTACGATGTTTAACTGAAAAATTTAATGTATTATTAATATTTGATGAAGTAGCAACGGGGTTCGGGCGTGTCGGAACATTTTTTGCAATGGAGAGGGCTTGTGTAACCCCGGATATTATTACAGTCAGTAAAGGATTAACCGGAGGCTATTTGCCATTAGCATTAACGGTATGTCAGGAGTCATTATATCAGTCATTTCATGGAATGTATAATGAGGGAAAAACATTTTTACATGGTCATAGTTATACTGCAAATCCAATATGCTGTGCTGCTGCTATTGCAAATCTTAAAGAAATGCGAAGATTGCAATTACCACAATCAAAATGCAGTACTATTGATTATTTTCAGATGAAAATAAGAGATTTTCAGCAGTATGATTTTATTGGAGATATACGGTACATCGGTTTGGTTGGTGCAGTTGATATTGTTAAATCACGAAAATCCCGCCATAAATTTGATGATAAAGAAAGAACCGGATTCAAAATATACAAGGAATCTTTAAAAAATAATATCGTATTACGATCTTTAGGAGATACCGTTTACTGGTTTTTACCTTTTTCAATGAGTATCAAAGATATTGATATCATAATGGAGCGGACTTTAAAAAGTATTCGTGCGGTGATATCAGATGAATAGTAAATATGAATGTTATATATCGGATGAAATTGAAAAACTTACATCAAAGTCACGATTTAGAACTCTGCAAAAAAATAGTGAATATAGAGTCAATTTGTCATCCAATGATTATTTATCAATCGCTAAAAATCAATCATTTATAGAAGAGTTTAATCATACCGTTACAAAAAAAGATTATTATACTTCGTCTTCTTCACGGCTTCTAACCGGTAATTCATTATATTATGAACTTGTCGAAGAACAGCTTAATGTTTTATTTGGTAAGCAAAGCCTTGTATTTAATTCAGGGTATCACGCCAATCTTGGTATTATTCCGGCTGTGGCGGGTAGAAAAGATATTATATTTTCTGACCGTTTAAATCATGCAAGTATTATTGACGGATGTTTATTGTCAGGTGCAACAATAGTCCGTTTCAGACATTGTGATTATCAGCATTTGGAAGAATTACTGATTGAAAAAAGAGAACACTATAACCATTGTTTTATTATTTCCGAATCGCTTTTTAGTATGGATGGAGATTGTGCTGATGTTACAAAACTGGTTGAATTGAAAAATAAGTATGATGCAGTTTTGTATATAGATGAAGCTCATTCGTTTGGCGTTTATGGTGAAAGCGGGGCGGGTATTTGTGCAATGAATAATATGGTGTCTGAAGTTGATATTATTGTTGGTACATTTGGTAAGGCTGCAGGTTCACTTGGAGCATTTGCTATAATTTCACCATTAATGAGGGAATTTCTTATTAATAAGGCACGGTCGTTGATTTACTCAACAGCATTACCACCGCTTATACTGAAATGGACATTGTTTATTCTTGAAAAATTCAGTGATTTAACAGATGTGCGAAATGATTTAATTGATAAAGGTATATTTTTTCGTGATTGTATGATTAAATCGGGGCTTCAAACATCTTCTGATTCATTTATTATCCCCATACACATTGGTGAAGATCAAAAAACAATAGAGATTTCTGATATTTGTAAGAACGCCGGTTTTTATATACTACCGATACGTCCACCGACAGTTCCCGAGGGAAAGGCGAGGTTACGGATTTCATTAAACACTTCAGTCAGTTATGATGATTTAGAAAAACTTACTAAACTGATAGCCGGAGCGATGGTATGAAAATAAAACACATATGTGCAGGTGGACAAAAAGACAGTCTTCTCATATTTTTTTGCGGTTTTGCTTTGCATCCTGATTCGTTTACCTTTTTAAAAACCGGGAAATCAGATGTCCTTTTTATATATCACTATCAGTCTGTTCACTATGAAAAAATTGAAGAAATAGCAGCAGATTATAATGAATTAAAAGTAACAGGATATTCATTCGGATGTTTTATCGCAGCACATTTTATTGAAACAGCTTCAAATCTGATACGGAACAGGATAAAAAAATATACAATTATTAATGGCACATATGTGCCTCTATCAAAACAATATGGAATACCGGAAAAAATATTTGAGTTAACAGTCAAAAACATTGAATCAAATGGAATCCGTGGCTTTTTTACAAATATTTTTGATAATGAAAATGATAAAAATCGATTTCTACAAACAGCAGAGCAACCATATAGAACATATTGTGAAGAATTAGTATTTTTTAAACACCTTTTTCAGACGATTCAATTAAAAAATGTTGTACCTGACATTGCAATAATCAGCACTAATGATCGAATATTCAGTATGAAAAATCAGCTATCCTACTGGTCTTTTCAAAATGTAAAAATACAACACGTGGATACCGGACATTTTCCTTTTTATAGTTTTCAATCCTGGGACGAATTATGAATAAAACATTAATCTCCAGTCGTTTTAATAAATCGTTCATCACCTATGATAAACAGGCTGTAATTCAGTTCAAAACTGCACAGAAAATGATTTTTGAACTTAAAAAACAAAACAGAGAGTTTGCAACAATATTCGAAATCGGTGCAGGAACCGGAATACTGACAGGCTTAATTTATAATGAATTGAAACCGGAATATTTGTATGTCAATGATATATGTGAAAACTCAAAAGTTGTCATTGAAAGCCGGTTTGCTGTAACAAAGTTTATTCAGGGTGATATTGAATCAGCTGAAGTCCCCGGGCAATGCAGTTTAATTATTTCAAATGCAGTTTTTCAATGGCTTGATGATTTGCCAAAGTTATTTGAAAAATTATCAAATTCATTAACTAATGACGGGATATTCGCATTTTCAACTTTTGGAGTACGCAATTATAATGAAGTCAGATACTTTGGATATGGTTTAGATAGTTATATTGAAATAGCCGTAATGACTGAATATTTACAACCTTTTTTTGATGTCATTTCAATTTCCGAGTCAATTGAAACAATGTGGTTTAATTCATCAGGTGATGTTTTTAAACATATAAGTGCAACCGGAGTTAATGGAATTTCTCAACCAGTTTCTTTCGCTGCAATGAAGGCAATGCTTAAAGAGTATGAAAAGAAATTCAGTCTGAATGAAAAAATACCGCTAACATATCATCCCCAGATTTTTATTGTAAGGAAGAAAAAATGCCCGTAATTTTTATAACAGGAATTGATACCGGAATTGGTAAAACTATACAAACAGGACTTCTTGCAAAAAAATTATCAGATTCAGGTAAAACGGTAATTACGATAAAACCGGTACAAACCGGATGCAGGGGAATTGCAGAAGATATTATTATTCACAGAAAAATTATGGGTATTGTTTTAACAGATGATGATAATCGTGGTGAAACTGCCCCGTATGTTTTTGAATATCCGGCCTCCTCTCATCTATCATCACAATTAGCAGGGGTTACAATTGATATTGATGTGATTGACGCAACAATTGAAAAGTTTTTACAGAAGTATGAATATGTATTAGTCGAAGGAAGCGGGGGGATTACATCACCGATCAATAATGATATTAATTGGGGCGATTTTATTCGAATGAGAGGGTATGATACTATTCTTGTGAGCGGATTTCGTCTTGGCAGTATAAATCACACCGTTTTATCAATTGAATATTGCATCAGTAACAGTATTAATATAATAGAAGTAATTTTAAATAATTACCCGGAACAGGATGGTATTATCGCAGAATCAACATCCAGATATTTACAGGAAAGGTATAAAACAATTAAATTCCGGGTCGGAGAATACTATAAAAATAAGGAGTAACAATGAATAACCGGTATGAGAATCTAATTGAAAAAAGTTTGCATGGAGGAGAAATTATCAGAGATGACATTCAATGGATAATGGAATCAGAAGATGTTGAACTTCTTCCTTTATTATATGCTGCATTTAAAGTCCGTGAAAAGTATTTTGGAAAGAATGTGAAAATCCATATTTTGAATAATGTAAAAAGTGGTAATTGTTCAGAAAATTGTCATTATTGTGCTCAGTCACATGAGGCTGATAATGAAATAGAAAAATATCCTGTGAAAACGAGGGAAGAAATTATACAGGGGGCTTGCGATGCGACTAATGGCGGGGCGTTTCGATATTGTATGGTTTTTTCAGGCAGCCGTCAGAGTCCTGCGAATATCGATTTTATTTGTGATGTTGTTAGTGAAATTAAAGAAAAATATTCAATTGAAACCTGTGTTTCTGCCGGATTTATTGAAGAGGGCGATATTATCAGGTTGAAACAGGCAGGCGTTGACAGGTATAACCATAATCTCAATACCAGTGAATTTCATTATGGGCAGATATGTACAAGTCATTCCTATAAGGACAGGTATAATACAATTGTTATGGCACACAAATACGGACTTGATATCTGCAGCGGAATAATTGCCGGAATGGGTGAGTCATTAGACGATATATTTTCTATTATAAGGGATTTAAAGGCGGTGAAAGTTAAGTCAGTTCCTGTTAACTTTTTTATACCAATTGAGGGACATCGGATTTCACAGTATCAGACATTAACACCTGAATATTGTCTTAAACTTTTGTCTGTTTTCAGATTTGCATTACCGGATGTAGAAATCAGATGTGCAGGCGGGCGGGAATATCATTTACGTTCTATGCAGGCATTATCATTGTATCCGGCAAATTCAATTTTTGCACAGGGGTATTTGACAACCGGCGGGGATGGTATTGATGAAGCAAAACGAATGGTAACTGACGCAGGTTTTACAGTCGAACTATCAGATTGATAATCAGGCCGCTTTTTTCGCTATAAATGTTAAAAAATGTATATTATACTTGATAACTTCCTGTTATCTCTGGTATAGTCTTAATTCATACTATTTTAATTACATATAGAGGTAGCATATGAATTTACAAAAATTGATTGCATTATTTATTGTGAGTTGTTTTACGCTAAACGCACAGGTGATTGATGAAAAACCGTCAATTACATTTAATGTTGTTGTGGAAAAAGAAATTGAAGCAAGTGTATTGATTCTCAATTTGAAAATAGAAAAGAAAGATAAGGATTTTAAGAATGGTTCAGCCGAGGTTTCAAAAGCGATTACGAAACTTACCCAGGCGTTATTAAAAGCAGGATTAAAGGAAAATGAAATTATAACTGATAAGTTTAATCTTATTCCCGATACAACCTGGTGGAATAGTAAAGAATACACTGTTAAAACGATTATTAAAGCAAAAATTACGAATAAAGAGCTTATTTATCCGGTTTTTACTGTTGCCGGTTCTATTGACCCGCTTGTTTCAATTGAAGGATTTGATTATGATTATGGTAATCTTGACACGGTTAAAAATGATTTGATACAAGTTGCCGGTGAGAAAGCACAATTATATAGATTGTCGTATGAGAAGAGTTTTGGTGTTAAACTTTCCGTTTTTAGTGTTTCGGTTAATGATGAATTGAATGAAGCTCAAAATGTGTACAAAAATTATAGCCTGGCAAATGTTAGAATGGATTCAAGCATGAATGATGCCCCGCACATTGCTCAACTTCCGGTAAAAAAAATGAGAATGTCGTTTTTTATGCGATATTTGATTGGGAAATAATAAATTATAAATAAAGAAGGTTACTATGGGTAATATCAACAAATGTCCGGAATGTAATTGTGAAAACACCTATCAGGATGTAAATCTATGGGTTTGCCCAGAGTGTTTTCATGAGTTTGATCCGTCTTTGTCTGTAAAAGCGGATGATGATGAAACTCAGGACGCTCCAGTTCTTGATTCAAATGGAAATGTTCTGAATGACGGAGATTCTGTTTCGGTTATCAAAGATTTGAAAGTTAAAGGCTCTTTATCAGGGATAAAAGCCGGAACAAAAGTTAAAAACATACACTTAGTTGACAGTAAAGACGGTCATAATATTTCATGTAAAATCGATGGTTTTGGTGCGATGTATTTGAAGTCGGAATTTGTTAAAAAAGCATAATTAGAAAAACACCGGGCTTATAAACCCGGTGTTTGAATATTTTAAAACTACCTGAGAGTCAACGACTGGTTAAAAAGCCAGTCAAATAAAGCCTCGTCTTTATAGCATGGACCGGGGTCATGCCCGACACCCTGATATTCACTATATTTGACAATATCAACGCCGTCTTTACGAAGCGTTTTTGTTTCGCGGGAAAAACCGGTACTATTGTCTGTTGTAATAGTTTCAATTGCACCTGAGTTTGTCGTATGATTTTTTAGTTTTGTATATGTTTCTCGAGCAACATCAACTCGCACCTGGGTATCATTAAGACCAATATGATACCAGATGGACGTTTTTGATACGGCCTGGTCTGCTAATGTTGACTCACTTTGGCCGGCAACGCGAATAATTGCTGCAAAAAGTTTTTCTTTTGACAGCATCCCCCGAACAACTTTGAAACTGCCTGAACCACCCATGGAAAAATCGGTAAGATAGATGCGGTTTGTATCAATACGATAGTTTGATTTAACTGCATTGTCTATTAGTTCAGCAAGAAAAGCACCATCAGTTTCAGACGATTTATTATTGAAATCAAGAAAAAATGCAGGATATTTTTTACCGGCTTTCTGACTGACTGTCGTACCTTCGCCCCAGCTTCCGACTACCACAAGCGGGTAATTGCGGGTTGCATTTGTTGTTCGTGCATAGCCCCAGGGGGTTGTCAGAGTTATTTCCTGTATAGTTTCAGTTACCGGTGCATCAGTTTCAGTAAAGGTTTCCGCCGGGTTAAAGAGAGTTTTAGCATTTGCTGGTGTTTCATTGCTTATTTGTTCGGTACATGATGAGAGAGACAATGTGATAAGAACAAGTGCGGTTTGTAAAAATTTAAGTGTATTTTTCATAGGTGTCCTTTTTTTTCATAAATATTTTTATAATACTCTAATTTCAAAAGAAAAGTTAACTTTTCTTCTATAATTCAAAGCAATATCATTTCGAGTGATATGTTTTTTATAATAAATAATACTATCAATAATCGACACTGTCCATAGAATAAGTGAAACTGAAATGCCGCCTGTTAATAATCCGTAAAAGATATAATCCATTCCATTATAAATATTCTGCTGTATTATTTCTGCTTCAGCCTGATCTGTTGAATTACTTCGGCGATATTCCTCTGCTTTAACCAGATAGTAATTATAATAGTACATAGTTGAAGCAATCGGAGCGCTTATCATAGTCAGCGTTGCAATAGAAAAAAATGCTATGTAAACAGACGATTTTACGTATTGTTTTGTATAAATAGCAATTCCTGATGGGGCAAAACAAAGGGGAAATAAGTTTTTATCAATTGCGGTTAATTTTTCCGGTTTTGTATATTCTTCTTTCGGAACTTCCTGGTATGAGCTGATACCTGTTTCAATTTTTTTGTCAGTGCATACTTCTATTATTTGTATGGCAATTTTTTCGATAGTGTTAAATGAGAGAATACCTCCGGCTCCTGACATCATTTCGTTGTGAATAACAGTTCCTTTTTGCACATCAGTGATATAAAAACGTATAAAGATTTCATCATTCTCAACGTAATATTCACCGGAAATAATTTTTTCAATGCCGAAAGTGGCAGCGGTAATTATGCTTTGATTTACCGCTTGTTTATTATTTATACAATATTCTTTGTATGCGGTGTCAATACTATAACCGTTTGAAAATGTAAGATACCCTGTGAGAGAATTCTGAATTAACTCATCATAAAAATTGTATTCCTCTGAACTTTTGTTTTCAAATGGAAAAAGTGCGATTTTTTTCTCTGAATAGATTGAAACGGGAAAAATGAAAAAGAAAAATGTAATTACTGATAACCGGAGTAACATTTTCATTAGGTGTCCATTATTCAATACCCATAATCTCTATATCACCATTTCTGCTTCCTGCAAATAATTTATTATCGAAATAGTGGATTTTTGTAACAGGTGAAACCAATGTTGTGTTTAGTTTTTTTGTTATACTAAGATCTTTTTTGTTGATAATGTATATTGTCGCCAGAGAGTCAGTTATTGCGATTGATTCCGGAAGTAAAGTAAAAACGCCTTGATTGATAGCATTACGTTTGTTATTTGCAATCAGAATACTGTGTATTACACTGAAATCTTTTGGATGTATAGAATAGAATGTTCCGTTTTCATCTGTTGTATAGATAACTCCATTTTCAATAACCGGTTGTGATGTTATAATAAAAGGCATACGCGTTTTTATCAGAATCTTTCCTGACATATCAAGTTTATACATATTTCCCTGAAGATCTGTGGTGATAATGGTATTTTCATGGAGAATTGCTTTGAAAACTGACCGGTCAGACAGTTGATATTTCCATTGTGGTTTACCATCCCGTGAAAATAAACCTATAGTTTTATCGGCAATTGAAGTGATAATGAAATTATTATCTGAAACTATCGGGGAAAGTGGTTCTGTAATGGTAATAAACGGTTTTGATTCAACAGTTTTCTTTTGAAAATTAAAAAGATAAATTCCCTTATTTAAAGGTAAATAAACATCAGATTCAATAACAGAAATGGTATTACCAAAAAGTATCGCGCCATCCATGATAATTTGTGAGGTTTCATTACCATTTTTCATGTTGAGTGTAATAAACTTTTTATCCGTTGAAGAAATAAAAAGTGAATTGTTGAATATCACCGGTAATGACATAAAGCGGATGCCTGTTGTATTACCGTATATTTTCTTCCATATTGTAGAACCATTTGTATCAAGCATTGTAATGTGAGATTCAGATTGAGCAATTATTGTATTTTGATACGGTATAAAACCAAGAATTGCATTGTTTTTTTCGTTGCTGCCGTTTTTTATGATTTTTCTAAAAGGTGATTTTTCTGAAATGGGACTATTCTGTATATTTGTTTTGGGAATTTCAGCAATTTTTATCATACTATCGGTTATAAACCCATTTAAATCTGCTTTTATCACTTCACCGGCGTGTATTCGTATTATATCGCGGGATATTTTATGGGTGATTGACAGAACACCTTCTGTAAGTGTGACCGTTGAGAGAGAGGGCGCTTTATGATTAACTTCAAATTGTGTTCCGATTACTTCAATAATTAAGAGAGGTGTATTAACATAAAATGGTATGTTATTTTTCTTATGTATTTGAAAAGTTGCCGTTCCTTTTTCAACTGCAACCTTGTAATGACCGGTTTTCGTTTCTATTGAGTCTATACGAATCTCTGTTTCATTGTTTATTGTAATAATTCCTCTTTCGTTGAGGTCTAATGAACATTCTGATATTTTGCCGGTGAAAATTATATCGTCTTTTTTGATAGAGGTTGTGGATGAAATCAATCGGGTATTATTTTCTCTGACATAATATACCTGATTATTAATTGATGAAATTGATACCGGATTATTCACCAAAGATATTTTCTGATAGATAAAAGTGACTATAAAAAACAATAATGATACTGAAATAATTGCCGGAATTGTTCGAAATATGAAGTGAAAGTGGCTGTATGTATCGGTTTTTTTATAAGCACCATTACGGATTCTGGATAAAAAAGTGTAATCTGTCTTTTCTGATGGATTTTCACTACTTTTTCCGGTGATATATTTTTCAAAATCGTTTTCAGATATATTTTCATACCATTTTTTCATATTCACCCCTATCGCTCCATTATGGATTTTATTTCTTTCTTTAATGTGTTTCTTGCTCTATATAAAAGCCCTTCAGTTTCACGCTCATTTTTCATTATAATGGTACTGATTTCCAGTACAGATTTTTTTTCAATATATTTTAATGTCAGAACCTGTTTGTACATATCTTTAAGATTTTCCATGGCACAATTAAACGCCAGCTCCTTTTCCTGTTCAATAACAATTCCGGGTGAAGTATCTTCCTGATATTCTGTATGGGTCATTATCAGCATGTTATTTATTTTCTCATCACGGATATTTTTTCTGACAAAATCAATATACCGTCTGTGAGCTATTTTTATAAGCCATGACCGTATATTGGTGTTATTTTTGAGAGTTCCCACAGAGCTCAATGCAGAGTGAAATGTTTCACTGAATATATCTTCTGCAAGTTCTTTATTACCGCGGGTTTTTAAAAAGATGAAGCGAAATATATTCGATTTATAATCAATGTATAATTTCTCAAGCATGGCAGTATCCCCGTTTTTTAACTTTTCAAAATCATCGTTACTCCAGCCGATTATTGCCATTAAAATAAACATTACTGATGTCTCCATTTTAATATCGTTTTGTTTTGTTATATCACACGAAAAAACATTTTTAATACGATTTTTACAATAACAGGAATATACTCAAAAAGCAATCTATAGTTAAATGTCTTAAAATATGCACGGTGAGGGTAAGTGAAGATCGTTCGAAATAGGTTTATACCGGAAAGATTGACATTTACTGATAGTACTCAATTGCTCCCGGGTCGCTTTGGGGTCTATCATCAGAATCCCCGTCAAAAATTCTTTGTTTTCTAAAATAGTCATATATATATTGTTTATCATTAGTCCCTTTATCGATAATTTCAGAAGCACTAACCGGTGTGTAATCTTTAGCCGTTACCGGTGCCATGAGTGAAAATATCTGACTTTTTCCTGCAAAATTAGTAAATGATGAATTATTCTGTCCATCATCATCAACAGACTGATAACTGATAGAATTGGGGAAATAGAAAACATTGTTAAAAACAACATTGTTTCCCGATTCGATACCGAATTGATTATAAAAAATAACACCGGTTACAATACTATTCTCATCATTAACTGATGTGCAGGAAAATGTATTATGATAGATTTGTATGTTTGATGGGGAATTTAAAACAATACCGTTATTCGATATTGTAATGGCTGTTTTTATTGTTGAAAGTGAGTAGTCTCCGATATTATTTCTTACGGTTATATTTTTACCATTGATACTTATAAGATTGTTTGTATAACTTCTGCTTACGATATGATTATTTTCAATCAGACAGTTTTGAATTATTTCATACGATGTATTATCGCCGGGTGAAAGAGTTATAATATTTCGTGCATTGGATGTTATCACATTATCCGATATTATAATATGAGATGAAATCCGCTGGTCGTTGCTGAATTGTGTTGTTTTAATCGATGTATTTGCAAAAATTGCTAATGTACCATTATTAGCACCTGATGAATTAATTATATTATGCTGAATTAAACCTTTGTTAAGATAAGTAAATACAATCTCAGCAGCATTATTGTCATCTGAAATGGTATTTCCAATAAGACTTATATAATTACCGCCACAATATAATTCAAACGAATTATTAAAGTGGTTAAAAGTACATTCTGCAATTGTTATCATTTCATGGGGAGGTGTTTTAAAATAGTCTGTTGTATCGGTAGAAAAGAATAATTCTCCCTGTTGATTATTGAAATCAAGTCGGTATAAAAGAAGTTCTTTAATGTTCAGTCCGCTGTCAAAAACTCTACCTGTTGTTTTTTGAAATTGAAGGTCAGCTATTCGCCAATCTTTTGTTGCGTTATTCATTGAAGTGAAATAAAAAAGATACCCTGTATTACTTGAGATTATTAACGGTTTTTCGCCACTGCCGTATGCACCGATATGTCCCGGTCCTTCACTATCGAGTGAAAACTGTGACGAAGAGGTAAATGTTTTTCCCCGATGAAAAAGTATTCTTTTTCCTTTTTGGATATAAGGGAAGGCTGCATCAAAACTGTTTGTAACTATGTTAATTGAACCGGGCGGGGATTCTGAGAAATCGCCATCGGGATCAAAGCATATTGTATTGTCACCGGAAAATACAATATCAGGGTTAGTCACCGTGATAATTTTTTCTGAATTGATCGTTGTTCCATCCGGTTGTATTGCTTTAACCGTTACGTGATAAACACCCGGATTGTCAAATATATGAACAGCAAGCGGCCCGTAACTGCTATTTCTGCTTTGTGCGGTACTCGTAAAAACACCTGAATTAACATCATCAAAATCCCATAAAATACTGTAATTTTCAAATGCCGGATTATAGAAATTCTCACGATCTTCGCTTGTATCCGGTGTGATTTCTTTTATTCCAAAAAATACAGAAAGAGGAGCAACACCGGTATCGGTATTAGTGTCTATCGTAAAGTTTTTATATGATGAGAGATCTACTCTCGGTAGAATACCCGAACATGATGATAATAGAAAAAATGTCAGTGAGTAGAAGATTGCCGTTTTTTTTATATAATAGTGCAAAGAATATAACCCCCGCTAATACATCATAAAAAATAATAACAAAATCCGGATTTAAAACCATTTTCATCAGCATCAATAAATGGTTGTAATGAAACTTTTTTTTGTTCTTTTTTTAAGTATTTTAAAAGGAAAAAATCTCGGAACATTTTTTAAATATTCTTCGTAAGATTTTCCAAATCTTATAATTAGTTCCGGCTCTTCAATGAATTTAGCGTTAAAATATAAAATTATTGTATAAAGTGCAGTTATAATAAAAAGGGAAATTGAATAGTAAACTATTGATTCTCCAAGTAAAACAATTGTCCCGCCTAATGCCATCAGATTTCTGACAAATTTATAGGGTCCTTTTATTACAAATTCTTTAGGAGGCAGTGTTGGATTTGGAGTCCCTTTACCAAATTTCTTAAACAGAAATATTGTATACAATATTAAACTCAAACCACATAAACCAATAAATATACCTGCAATTAAGAAATAAACATTTGTTGTAATAATATAATTTTGTTTTAAAAAATATGTATCACATAATTTTGCTACCAATGGTGAAATTACTAAAATTGCTGTCGGAACAATTATATACGTCATAATTTCAACTATTTTATCCTTTTTTGTCATATCATAATCTCCACAATTTAATTAAGATAAATACTCAGGAAAATACTGAGCCTCTTGCAAAAATACTTTTTTTATCTCGAATTTTTGCATGAGGCTACCCTGGCTGCATGGTCGAGCAGCTGTACTCAGCGACCAGACTCTAACTCAATTATATTGCGTATGGCGGGAGCAAAAACAATGTACTCATTTTTTGCAACAGCTTCTACTTTAAACGATTTTATTTACAAAATCAAACAAGAAAAAATAAAAGTTTAAAAAAATACTTCTTGCTATTGATTTGCGATATTTTATAATAATAAACTGATTTCATTATAACTTATACTTTCCTTTAAGAATAATTTCTTTCAGAAAGTCCTTCTTTTTTAAGACCGGATAACTTGTTTTCTTCATCTTTGCAAACTTCAATTCACCAATCAGATCTTTATATGAAGATTTTGTTTTAGTCACCGTCAGTTCTTTATCATTACAGAAATACTGTGAATTAACCGTTTTCAATGTGTAAACGCTGTCACTTTCCGCATCAAATTGTGATGAATACTCATTACCCGAATCATCGGTAAAAATAAATGTAATCTGTTTAGTGCCGAGTTCTTTCGTTTGAATTGAATATGTTCCATTGGTATGAACAAAATAAATAAAACCGTTGCCGGCTTTTTGAACAACCGATGTTTTTCCCATTTTCACAGGAAATTTTGGTTTAACCGTTATTCTGTTTTCTAAAAGTTCAGGTTTGATGCCTGCATAATTCTGGTAAAAAACACGGGCAAATTCTGCAACGCTCCAGGCCTGACTGTATGTTCCGGTTAGTTTTACCTTGCCGTTTTTTCCCGGGATAGCATCCATATTTTCAGACATAGAACCAATACAACCTTGATTTAAAATCTGATCTGCTAAATTAAGGGTGAAATCAAAAGCAAAATCCTGGTAACTATACTCAGTCATTGCGTTAACCGAAAGTCCCGCATTCCAGCCCCAAATCGTACCGTTGTGATATGCAGCATCTTTATTATACATACCGTTTTCATGAAACGGATGAAAATACGGGTCGTTTTCATCAAGACTTAATACACCATATTCAAGTTGCAATTTAGGTATCGCATTTTTAAGTATTAATGCACCGTTTTCATCAGGTATAAATCGTGAAAATGGAACGGTAATTGCCATGAACTGATTCGGCCGAATTCTTTTATCCGCTTTGCCTTCCTTGGTTATTCTGTCAAAAAGCATTGAGCCCTTTTTATTCCAGAATTTTTCAAGAAATACCGTTTTAACCTTTTCAGCTTTTTCAAACCACTCGGTAGCCAGGTCATTGTGTCCGGTTATCTGCGCAAGTTTTGCGGATGCGTATAATTGGTTAAACCATAACGCCTGTATTTCTACAGCCCGGTTTCCCCGAGGTGACCATGGCTGCGTACCGGCGATTTTTGCATCCATCCACGTATCGGCATCAGCGTGGGTTAACATCCCGTATTCATCAACAAAATATTTTTCCGCCCCTTCAATTGCAAGTTTTGCAACATCAAACATCGCTTTTGCATATTCAGTATCATTCGTATATTGCAAATATTCGTATGCCTCACGAATCATCCAGGGAGTTCCATCTGTAGTATTGTAAATAATGCTTTTATCCATAACCCGGTTTGGTATGCGACCGTACATTTTTTTGTCAGCTTCTTTGTGCTGATAGTCTGAGAATGTTTTCAATATCGATTTAGCTTCATTAAATCGTCCCGTTACAATTGAAGTCCCCGGTAGAGAAATGAATGTGTCTCTTCCCCAGTTTTGCTGAAACCACGGAAACCCGGCGTAAATCCCCATTCCTGAATATTTTGTGTTAATCATCGTGTTTGCTGAAATGATTGACCAGCCGAGTGCTTTGTTGAATAATTGATTCTCGGTTTGCACATAACAGTTCGATAGCATTTCGTAGAAGAACTTTTTAGTTCTGGATGCTAATTCTGCGTATTTACCTTTATAAAGTTTTGCTTGTGCTAAAAGATTTTCTTTATTGTCACTAAAAAGAATAATCAGTTTTACTTCACCCTTACTGGTGTATTTTCCTGCATAAATCCCTGTTTTAACAAGACCTTCAGCAGGTGCGTTTTCATCTGAACTTGAAATAAGCGGAGTATACTGTGCGGTATCATATAAAACGGCACAGTACTTCATTTTATTTTTTTCATCGGTAGAAGTAAAAAGTGCTAAATTATCATTTTTGATAATTTCGGCAGAAATCATTTCTGATTTTCGCGCATTAATAATTGACGGTATGAGTGAGTACTCACTCATTACATCCCCGCTTACTGAAATCAAAACGCCATTTTCATTCTGTAGAAGCATGAATGTCGTTTTTATATTGTCAGGAAAGTTGTAGGTTAACCCATAAGGCTGTAAAGTTGCTGTCGGCGCAACTTGTATATCAAGCAATTTTCCATTTGAATATGCACTATAGTCAGTATATGCGTTAGAATCATTTATTTTATAATCACCGTTTCGTGAACTATACGTTTTTCCAAGATAAACCCCGTTTGTTCTGTCAGTCATAACAATTTGTCGTGAGTCACCTTTTTGAAGGGTAACATTATAATAATCAAGTAAAACATCTATTTCCGGAATGGTTATAATGTTTTCACTAAATACGTTTATTGTCAGAATAAGTGCCAGTACAATAACAATTTTTTTTATCATGGTGTTCTCCGTTTAAATTGAGGGGCAGTTGTGTGTCAAAAATAGTTTTTATTATATGATATATAGAAATGAATTTCAATATGTTTATTCATATATACAAAGTGTCAAAATTTCCATTTCTTCTATTGAATTATGATAATAAACTTACTATACTTCGCAAGGGCCTCAATATTCAAATAAATATCAGGAGATGGAAAATGAAGCGATATGTTGTTAGTGCTGTTTTATTATTTTCTATTGCATGGCTATCAAACGCTGATGTGAAAAAAGAATACCTATGTGGAATAGCAATCGGTTTTCAGCCGTACCAGTATGTTAATGAAAAAGGCGAACCGGCTGGCATTGATTATGATGTTACAAAAGCTGTATTTGATAATGCAGGTTTGAAGGTGACGTTTATTCAGGAGCCATGGGATAATGTTTTGCTTCATTTAATGCATAATGTTGGTAAAGTAAGTATGGTGTGTGGTGCTGAAATGAGCGATGAGAGAAAAAAATATCTTGATTTTACAGACTCATACTACAGTCGAAATATTGTTATATTTACTTTAAAAGACAGTGCTGTTGAAAAAATAAGCGATCTTTATGGTCAGATAATTACCGGTGACAGGCATTCATTCATCGAAAGATTTTTAGGCGATAGTAAAAACAAAATTAGAATTATGACAACAGTGAGTAAAGAAGATTCATTTATAAAACTAAAAGATAAAAAGGTAGTTGCCGTTGTCGCACCGCTGGAAGTTGGTAATTTTATTGCAAAAAAAATGGGTTTAGAAGTACGGGTTTTATCGGAAAAAGATCCCGGTTCCCATGTTGCATTTGCTGTTGCAAAAGGTGATAAAGAACTATTGGATATTCTCAATAATTCTTTATCCAAGTTGATAAAAGATGGAACTGTTATAAAAATAATGAATAAATATAAATAAATGTAGCTTCTGTAAAAATCCTAAATATAAAAAAACCTTGACAATTGGAAACGTTTCCATTATTCTTGTTTATAGAAAATATGGAGGTAGAAATGCCTGAAATACGGAAGGTTATGATGTTTGGTATATTAATAAGCAGTATAATTTCATCGTTGTCCGGGAAAACAACACCATTGTCAGTACCGCGAACCGGTGTTTTTTTTAGTGATAAAACAGCATGGAAAAAAACCGGTAAGGTCACAAGCGTAACAATAAAAAATAACATGGCTCTCGTAAAAATTGCCGGTGTTAAAAATGCCGGGTTTACATTCTATAAAAACGGCATAATACGTTTTGCCTTTGGCAATGAAACAATAAAACCACTGGGTGATACGCCGGCAATCAGTAGATTACCTGATTACTCACCGATGAAACTGACAACAACGAAAGAACAGTTTGTGATATCTGATGATGAGAAGCGTGTGGTTATCAATAAGAAAACCGGTGATATTGAGGTCTTCAGGGGGGATACAAAAATTGTTTTCATTCCTGCAAGCCATATTAATTATACCACATCGGGTTTTCTGAAATTGACATTAACCTATAATGAATCTCCATTATTCTATGGGCTCGGCGAAAAAACAGGCGACCTTGCAAAAAATGGCCGTATGTATGCAATGTGGAATACCGATGCGTATAAATACAATAGTAAAACTGATCCGATTTATCAGTCGATTCCGTTTTTTATATCTCATGATTCAAGCGGATATTCAGGTTTCTTCCTTAATAATAGTTATCCGTCATTTTTTGATATGGGGAAAACCACTTCAAATCAGGCAACTATCGGTTGTGCCGGCGGTAATAGTGATCTTTTCATACTATCGGGTGAAAAACCTGATGATATCGTAACAAAATATGCATCAATGACCGGTACGATGCGTCTTCCGCCTTTATGGTCATTGGGGTATCAGCAGTGTAAATTCAGTTATTATCCGGAAAGTAGGGTTCTTGAAGTTGCACAACAGTTTCGTAAGAGAAAAATACCTGCCGATGTTATATACCTCGATATTGATTTTATGGACAGATACAAAGTGTTTACGTACAATAAAACGTATTTTCCGGATCCGAAATCTCTTATTGCAGAGCTGCATTCGATGGGGTTTAAAGTTATAACGATTATTGATCCGGGTATTAAAGTTGATAAAACCTTTGATATTTATAATCAGGGTATTGCAGGAAACCATTTTCTGAAAACAGCCGACGGTAAGGATTCTGTCGGTACGGTGTGGCCGGGTTTATGTGTATTTCCTGATTTTACCAGACCGGAAACTGCATCGTGGTGGGGGACTTTGTATAAAGAGCTGGTTGACTTTGGTTTTGACGGTTTCTGGAATGATATGAATGAACCGGTTACATTTAATGATAAAAATAAAACGCTCAATCTAAATACAGTGCATTATGATAATGGCAACTATACATCCCACTTAAAAAATCACAACACCTATGGCATGTCAATGATAAAAGCAACGCTGGATGGTTTACAAATGCTAAAACCTGATGATAGAAACTTTGTATTATCCAGATCGGGGTTCCCGGGAATTCAAAGATACGCTGCTGTATGGACAGGTGATAACTCGGCGAATTGGGAACATTTGCAACAGAACCTTACGATGGGACTTTCAATGGGGCTTTCCGGTATTGTTTTTAATGGCGCTGATATTGGCGGATATAGTGGAATGCCTTCTGAAGAATTGTATGCCCGGTGGATGGCTGTCGGGGTGTTATTTCCATTATTTCGAGCTCATTCTGAACGGGGTAACCCGGATAAAGAACCGTGGGCTTTAGGTTCTCATGTTGAAGCAGCTTCAAAAAAATTGATTGAGTTGCGGTACCGTTTGATTGCCTATTTGTATGATGCTGTAAGAAATGCCTCGTTAACCGGGAAACCTGTTACCCGCCCGCTATTTTATGATTTTCCCGATGACCCTGAACTTTTGCTCATGTACGATCAGTGTATGTTTGGTGATTCCATTATGGCATGCCCGGTTATAAACGAAGGTGCTTTGACACGAAGTGTTTATTTTCCGAAGGGTACTGACTGGTTTGACTTTTACACCGGTACAAAGTATACCGGCGGCACAACTGCAGATATTGAAGTGCCTCTTGATTTTCTTCCCCTTTTTGTACGGGATGGGGGAATTGTTCCTGTAGCCGATGTCGTTGCGTTTATTGACAGCAAAAATCCCGCACCGCTTCACATTAATGTCTATGGAAATAAAAACGGTTCTTATTATTTGTATGATGATGACGGTGAAACACTTGCATATCAACAAGGTGAGTATACCATGCGTTTAATTACAACCGGTGAAGTTAATGGTGTTATGTCATCAAATGTTGAAATCATACAAAACGGGTATGCTAATAGTAGAAAAATTAAAAAAATATTGTATTTGAATAAGGAGAAATTATGAAATTGCTAAAAATTGTTTTAATTACTATCGTTTTTTCTGTATTCTCAGTTTCTTTGTATAGTACAAAACTTCCCGATTTCGGTATTCAGTTTAATAGTCGAAATCTTGTGTACAAAACACCGTTTGGTGCGATAAAAGAGGGCGAAACCGTATCGTTTTCGATAACAGTTGCCAAAGGTTTTCCAAAAGAAGTCAATCTGATTGTAAGCGAAGAAGTTTTAGAAGGTGAAATGTGGACGCATCGATTTGAAAATGATGTTGTATATCCAATGAAGAAAATAAATAAAACCACGTATACGGCGAATGTGACTTTTGATACAAAAAAAGTGTACGGGTATATTTTTGAAATTGTGAAAGGGAAAAATAAATACTATTACGGGAATGCAGATGAAACCTATACCGTTTCTCATGTTAAAATCAGAAAAACCGGCGGGGTCGGCAAGTTGTATGATAAAAAACCATACAAAGGAAGATTTGTGCAAACCGTATACGATAAAAATTTTACCACTCCCGACTGGTCAAAAGACATGGTTACATACTATATTTTTCCGGAACGGTTTAAAAACGGTAATAAACAAAATGATCCGGTCGCTGGAAAACGAAAGTTTTACGGTACAAAAGATATTGAAGTTCACTCCGATTGGAATGACCCATATCCGTGGGTTCCAAATGACGGTAAAAGTGACGGTGAGTGGTGTAATGATTTCTACGGCGGAGACATAGCCGGTATTACAAGTAAACTGGATTACATAAAGAATATGGGTTTTAATGCAATTTACTTAAACCCGATTTTTCAGGCACCATCAAATCATAAATATGACACCGCTGATTATTTAAAAATTGATGAGAGTTTTGGTACACTTGATGATTTTAAGAAATTCGTTAGTGAATCTCATAAAAGGAATATTAAAATAATTCTGGATACATCATTAAATCATTCAGGATCGGATTCTGTTTATATGGATCGTTATGGTAAATATCCGGGTATTGGGGCTTTTGAAAATGAGGTGATTCGTGAAGATTCGCCGTATTATGACTGGTATACATTTACGCCAAAAGCAAAAAAAGCGGATGGTATGTATAAACAATGGGCTAACCCGACATTAGCGACATTAAAAGAAACCGAATCATATAAAAACTTTGCGTTCCGTGATGATAATTCAGTGACAAAATACTGGTTGAATCTCGGTATCGACGGTTGGCGAATGGATGTTACTCCCTGGAAGTCAGATAGTTTCTGGCGTGAATGGAGTGTTGAAGTGAAGAAAACAAAACCTGAGGCGCTGACTATTGCAGAAGCATGGTTTGATTGTTCAAAGTATTTTCTTGGTGATATGTTTGATTCGACAATGAATTACGTGTTTAGACAAGCTGTGTATGATTATGCAAAAGGGGGAAGTGCAGTCCGGTTTATTGAAATAATGGAAATGCTTCGCGAAAATTATCCGCCTGATGCGTTTCATTCGGTGATGAATCTTTTATCCACTCATGATTCTGACAGGGCATTAGCATATTTCGGGTTTGTGAATTATTCAGATTCAAAAGAAAAGTATGATGCAGCTGTAGAAAGACTGAAACTTGCATCGTTTATTCAAATGACGTATCCGGGGGCTCCTGCTGTATATTACGGAGATGAAGTCGGTATGACCGGGAAGGGCGACCCTGCAAATAGAGGCCCATATCTATGGGATGAAGAAGGCGGTAAACCTGATACAGCATTGCGTGACTGGTATACATCAATTATTACCATGAGAAATAATAATGCTATTTTTCGACGGGGATCGGTTGAGACGTTTTTTGTTGATGATTCTGTTGTTGTTACCTTGAGAAAATATAATGACGAAGAAGCGTTTGTTATTTATAACTGTTCTTCAGAGACAAAACAAATACAATTCAGAACATCGCCGGCTTCTGTGAAAACAGAGTTTTCTGAAATCGGTTCAGATGTGCTGTATACAAAAAAAGAAGGATTTATTGAAGTAGTCGTAAAACCCGTTTCGGGTATGGTGATGATTAGTGCTAAGTAGAAGTGAATTGAAGGAAGGAAAATTGTTGAGGTAATTAATAAATCAGCAGAAATGAGGTACTGCCCGGACGATACAGCCAGGCAGTACCATATTTATTAAAGATTTCCAGGTACAGTTAATGTATAATTTAAACCATCATTGTTGTCCCAGTAGGTAACACCATTGACATCATATGCAATAGCAAACTGCAAAGAAGTGATATCCAATGCAAGAAGACTGTTGATTGTCCACAATTCATCAGAACCAGTCAGTGATTTACTGAAAGAAAGTGGCTGTGTATATGTAGTTGTCCAGTTATCAGTTGAACATACAAGTGTTACTTTTTTCGTAAAATTGAGGTTTTTTATTACTACAGAATAGTTTAATGAGTTAGCATACGCGGGCCATTGGTTTTTGTATGCGTTAGCTTCATAGAGTTTTACATTTAACGTGCCAAGAATTACTTCAGAATATGTAGGATTACTTCCGGATGTGGATATTTTATAATTAGATCCGTTATTATTATCCCAGTATGTTTTTCCGCCGACAGTATATTTAATAGCAAATTCACAAGCAGCACTTGTCCATAATCCTGTATTAGGAACGGTAAAAGCTTTAAAATTAAAATGCCATATTTCGCTTGTTGTGTCCTTCATTTTTACAAATCCGGCTTTGACTGTTTTCCATGCTCCGCCTTCTACCGAGTAATGGATTTCAACATCTTTTGTGAAAGCGATATTTAGTAATTCAACGTCGCCTTCGATGACACCTTCATTAAATGCACTTCCTAAATTAATAATGCGCTGTTTTGCTATTTGTAAAGCTACAGGTTTTGCCAAAGTTACAATAGCTTCTGACTTTGTAAGTGAATTATCTTTAGTTGATGCATCAGTTGCAGTTTCTGTAACCGCACATCCGGTTAAAAATAATGCGATGCAGAGTGAGAGAATAATTGACATTTTTTTCATAAGAATATCCTTAAAATTATTATTGAAATTATTAATACTATTTGAATAATCAGTTGTCAATAGGAGTTTTTTTATGAAACGCTGTAAGCCGGGTAAAAGATTTATTGATTGAAAATGATACAATATATTATAAATTATCGGGAAATTGTTGATAAAAAATTGTTTTTCATTATACTATATAGTAGAATATTTTAAACTTAATTTAATGGAGATGAATTATGAGAAAGATGTTACAATGTATACTGTTAATAACTGCTCTTGGTATGATGAACAGCTGTATTATTCTGGGTGATAGTGCCACTGATAAGCTTATTAATGCGGGCGGGTTGACTATCGAAGTGGATAAGACTTCTGCAACTACTGTCGGATATACTAGTAATAGTATATACATTTACAATATTACCGGTGAGGCAATAAAAACTGTTCAGGTTGCCGTTGCTGAGGACACAACAAGTATTGGTGATTCACCTATATTCGATGACCATGATCCGGGCGCTGAACCTGACTGGACTAAAGTAGATCCTCTTACTCGTATTGATGCCCCGACTAGAACAGATATTCCACAAAATACAGCTGCGAGTTTAGCTATGTCAACTACCTTAAATGGATTTACTTGCTTTTTCAAGATAACTGCTGATAGTGGTAAATATGTGGTTTTTGCCCTGATACAGGAAAATAACAATGTTTGGAGAGTTCAGGTTAGAAAAGCAGAATAAGGGGAGAAAAAATGAAAAAGATAACTTTAGCAATTTGTTTACTTGTACTGTCACTATCACTTAATGCTCAGACAATAGTACGAACTCAGGTTTCATCAAACCCGTCGGGAGCTACTTTTGCCGTAGATGGTAATGTTATCGGACAAACCCCGATGCAGTTTCGAATGAGAGACGGCCAGGCATATCAGGTTGTTTTTACTTTAGCGGGGTACAAAACCCTTACGGTTATACATACCGGTGGTAAAGGTGATGTAAATGTTAATCTTGAATCTGAAATTACCAATTTTAATTTCAACATTAAAGGAAATGTTGCCGGGGCTGATGTGTATCTTAATGAACAGCCGTCTGGTAAAATACCGATGAATATCGCTGTAAAACCGGGAAGCTATACTGTAAAAGTTGTTGCTCCGGGATATAAAACAGCATACCAGTCTGTACAGATCAGCTCAAATAACTCGATATTTGTGCAGATGGAACAGGAAAAATTCATCAAACTGACTATTCCACCGAGAAGTCAGGTCTGGATAAATGGTGCTGAACATGGGACTAAGGGGCAGAATAACAGTTTTACAACTCTGATGATCAGTGCTCCTGCCGGATCAACGGGGGCAAATGTAAAAGTAAAATATTATGATCTTATCGTGGAAAAATACATAGAGTTTTCGACTCAGAATGTCGTATTCGGGGCTGATTTAAAATAATTGAGCCATTATGTTATAAGGAGAGTTCAGTAATTTTCTGAACTCTCTATTTTTTATATCACCAATTGTAATCATGCAATACAACATAAACAATTCACAAACCTCTGTGTCTTCTAGCAAAGCCCCTTGTTCGGCGGATGCTTTTGTGGTGGAAAATCTTAGGAATTGTTAACCACAGATGAACGCCGATAAATGCAGTCAGGATAAAGATAATTTATCTTTGGGCAGAGGGTATTTGGTGATTCAATGAAATTATGGAATCCAATGGAAGAGATTTTAGGAATTTTTCACGCAGAGTTTGTGAGTTCGCAGAGATCGGATGTTAGGATTGGTTTGTGAATCTGCTATAACGATTTTCTTAAACTCAATGTCTTAGTTGTTTCTACTTGATTGTACTCATATAGAGTTCACTTATTATCATTTTTTAGATGTACCTTTTATCGTGTGCTTGCCCGATTTAACCGGTCTTCGATAGCTCTGCCGAGCCCTGTTTCCGGTACGCTAATCGCATAGATTGTTTTAATATCAGACTCTTCCATATCATGTAAAATATCAAATAGTTTTGAAGCCGCTTCTATAAGATTGCCGCTTTCTGACAAAAAGAATGTTTCTTTAAATGACAATTCGCTGTATTTTTTGTTAAAGTACAAAACTCCCGCATCAGATAAATCAATTCCCTGTAATTCATCAGGATGTGAAAAACGAAACAAAGGTTTTGTAGGCGAATAATGTTTCTTTATCTGCCCCGGGGATTTAAACTTCAGCTTGTTGATATTTGAGTAATATTCAAGTGAACAACCAAGTACCGATTCTATATCCTCAATTGCAAGAGAGCCATATCTGAGAATTTGCGGAATCGGTGTTGAAATATCGATGACGGTTGATTCAATACCAAACGTTGCGTTTCCGCCGTCAATTATGGCATCAATGTTTTTTCCTATTGTGTCAATAACATGAGAGGCTCTTGTCGGGCTTATATATCCGAACGGGTTGGCACTTGGTGCTGCAATTGCACCGGTACTGTATTCAATAAGTTTAAGCGCAATATCATTGTCAGGCATTCTGATTGCAACGGTATCAAGTCCGCCTGTAATCAGATCGGGTACTATATCTTTTTTAGGCAGTATGATTGTTAACGGTCCCGGCCAGAATGCTTTTGTCAATGTGTTAAACAGGTCGCTATTGGGTATAAAAGCAAGTTTTTCAACAGTTTCGATAGTGGATACGTGACATATTAAGGGGTCGAAATGAGGTCTTTTTTTTACCTGAAACACTTTTGCGATTGCAGTTGTATTAAAAACATCGGCACCAAGTCCATAGACAGTTTCTGTCGGGAATGAAACAAGCCCGCCATTTTGTATAATTAATGCGGCTTTTTTTATATCGTCTACGGTCGGGTTTTGAAATAATACCATCTGTGTTTTCCTGTTGAATTGATGATTAAGTGTACCATACGATATCATTTATGTAAAGGTACTTCTAAATAGATGGAGGTATATTATTTAAGGCTGTTTGAGAAACGGGATAGTTGTTGTATAAATGTATTCGTAGTTTTTTTGAGGGTTAACAGGAAATCATTTTCATCAATTGAGCCAATAACTTCGATCATTTCTTCCTTTGAACTATACGTGATATTTCTAAACGGGTCTTCATAATCTTTTTGTCTTGATGAATAGGAGTTGTTGTATATTTCCTGTGCAACTTCTGATACAATTGAAATCAGGTCATTTATTTCCTTTTCGGTGAAATCAATAAACGATTTATTATATATTTTTTCAATGACAAATAAACTGTATCGTGTTTTGTCGATTGAATATTCTGAATGGCATATATTATAATACTCATGAATTGATTCCCAACTGGATATGAAACCTTTTTTAATTGATGAAATAAGATTTTTGACTTTATCAGCAGGAATCAATTGTCCACCGATATTATCCCATTGTGTATATGGTGTATTTTTATTGATATCCTGTATGGTTTTGAAAGAAAACTCAATCGTATTTGAATCAAAATAATCAATGAGTGTTTTTAAGGCAAAATACAAAGCCATTTTTCTATATTGAATATATGCTTGTGATGGTTTTACTATAGTTGCTCCAAATTTTTTCATACATTCAGTATCAACCAGTGTCAGCTCGTTACTTTTTTCTGAAAGCAAATAACCTGTAATTTCATCATCGTTATAAGTAGAGTTGTATTGTAATGATGTCAGTGTTTTAATTCTATCCATTGCTTTAAGAATTTCAGAAACTGTATCAGGGGCAAGGAAATCAGTTTCGATATGTTGTACTTTAATTTTTCTTTTATCCCGCAACTTAAACTTATAGCTATTTCGTGCCATAGCATACATGTTGTACATAAACCAGTATCCGGGCATTATATTAATCGATTCATTTTTTGAGTCTGTAAAAACCAGTGAGAAAGGGTATGAAATATGTAATTCCTGCTGATAACTGCCTTTGGCAATTAAACAGAAACTTGCAAATACACTGTTGTGTTTAAAATCGGTGCATAAACCCGGCCAGAAACCGCGACCGGCTATGATTTCACCATCAGGACTTCGTGAATTATGGTTTGAGCCTATTGTAGCGCCGGCAGCAATATTTGACTGCCCCATAACCGTTGAAGCAATAAGAAATGAAGTGTTGTGATGTTGTTCATGGTATGGAAACAGTAAGTTATTAAGTATTTCACAGCATGAAACAGTTGAGTTATCACCTAAAACAGAGTTGATTACCCTGGCACCGTACTTAATCTGACAATTTCTGCCTATAACAAATCGAACTGCCACAGCCTGGTAAAATGCTTTGGAACCAAAACCCATTATACCATTAACCAGTTCAACACCTTCACCAATTTGTGATGGTTCTTCGGCTGATGAGTGAATTGTAATGTTTTTGAGTTTTGACGCACCTTTGATATAAGCGTTTGCCCCGATTTTAGCATCTTTAATGATGAGGCTGTTTTTTATGACTGTATTATCACCAATAAAACCATATTCGCCTCTTTTTTTATCATACTGAGAGTCAGTTATTTCTAAAAGTTTATTTTGAAAAACACTATCATCTCTATGTCGTGACCAAAGATACGCGTCACTGCAAATCATCGTGTCAAAAGGAATTATAGCCCGGCCACCATTTTCATTGGCTACTTCTAATCGGACTCTGTCATTTTCATCTTCACCTTCTTTGATAATACCATTACCAAATTTCGGGTGCTCACTGGTATTGATTTCAGCGACATTAAAAAGTATTACATTAGCGCCTGTAACATAGTTTGACATATATTTAACATTGGTAACAGAACAATTATCTCCTATAACAGAGGATATTATTAAGGAGTTATTTATACCGGTATCAAGTATTAAGTCATGAAATTTAAGGACTCCTTTTGAAAGGTTTCCTATGATAACTGTACCATGAAATTGAGAGTTGTGAATTAAGTCAGGATCAAAGAACTCAGAAACAAAAATAGATTTCCATTCTGAACATTTATTATTGTTGTTTTTTAAAACTCTGATTTCATTTGAAGTTAATGTTCTTTTGTTAATGAGAAATTTATCAATAAAACCTGATTTTATATATTTTTCAGAAAATTCATATATTGATTTATTTTCGTAAAATTGAACTTGTGACACTCAGTTCCCCTGGAATTAATCATTCATAATATCTTCATAGACAATAACCTGATCCCGACCGTTTTCTTTAGCAAAGTAAAGTGCCTGATCAGCACGATTTATAATATCTTCATTTGTTGTATCGCTAATTCTAAACTCAGAGATACCAATGCTTATTGTTACTCTAAATGTTTTACCATCATCAGAGGTGAAATCAAGGTTTTTGATTTGTTTTCTTAATCTTTCAGCAGGAATTTTAGCGTGAAAAATATTTGTTTCTGGAAGCATAATAACGAACTCTTCTCCGCCATATCGTGCTATAGTATCGTTTTCGCGGAATATTTCTTTAGAGTTTAAGATTTTACCCAATTCTTTTAATACTTCATCACCTTTTAAGTGGCCATAGGTGTCATTAATATATTTAAAGTGATCAATATCGAGAATAATACAACAGTAATTACCATAATGATCAAAGAAACAACCATGTGGTTTGTGAAGTATCGTCAGTTTCTTTTGTAATGGTTCAGCACTTTCGGAAATAGTAGTATTTGATTCATGGATTCTCCAGTGCTCGCGGAGTGTTCTTTTTCGTTCTGATTCAAGTGCGTCAAAAAAAGCCCGTCTGTTTAATACATTTGTTAAATAATCAGTTTTACTGAGTTTAGTCAGTTCCTGATTTAAATTTAATATTTCATTCCTTTGATCTTCAATTATTTGTGCATTTACAATAGTTTGAAAGGCATCTATTATATAGGAATTGATTCTACCGATATAATGGAGTTTTTCAAATATAGCTTTAACAAAAAGTTTAAAATATGATGAATAGTGTTTTTCAATTTTCTCGGGAAGTATGTAATAAAATGAATCCATTTTAATGATATTTTCTTCTTCCTCAATGGTTAGTGGTGAATTTGTCAGAAATAATATATATGGGAATGAAAAATTAAATGAGTTAATAAAAAAATTCATGAATTTCTTTTTTTTATCTTCATCGAGCTGGTCAATTCTTACAATAAACAGATTATGCTCTTTAATTTTGTCAAGATTTGTAGTATTGATAGTTTTAATATCATCTAATGATATTGGAATAAATTGTATTAACGGTTCATTGAATTGAATAGCTTCAAGATTTGGTTCAAGACCGTCTTTTAAAATAAAAACATTATTGATTACATTTTTTATCATGATTATTTATACAATCAGAAAGAATAAAAGTCAACAGACAGGGGCTTAAATAACGCATTTTTTTTATGTTTCTGCAGAATAACATACGTTATTCTGCAGAAACAGGTATTAATTGACTATTAAAAAGCTATAGTTACTTTTCCATCTACTTTTACATCACCGTTTTGATCTTCAATATGAACTTTACAATCGATTAGTTTTGCACCATCTTTTTCATATTTCTTTTTTACAATGCCCTTTGCCGTTAAAATATCACCGGGTTTTGCCATGCTTTTAAAAGTAACCGAGTATTTTCTGATCGGTTTAATACCGGCAAATGATGAAATCATCTGGCCTAATATCCCCATTGATAACATACCATGGGCAATTGTCCCGTCTAAACCGGCTTCTTTAGCAAATTCAGGAATAGTGTGAATCTGATTAAAATCACCCGAAGCACCGGCGTATTTAATAAGTTGTAATTGCGTTACAGGTTCTTTTGTTAATGACGGTAATTCGTAGTTTTCTTCGATTTTATCCCACTCTATCATTTAATTACCTCCTGGTACGACAATAGTCATTTTAGCGATTAAAACGGTTTCATCACCACGTTTATAAACCGACTTAAAAGTTACCATTTCCATTGCTGCTGAATCTCTCATAGATTCAACTGCAACCGTACCGGTAATAATATCACCGGGATAAATTGGTGCGAAATACTCATAATCTTCTTTTGCATGAAGAAGTCTTTTTATATTTATTCCCATTTCGGTCATTCTTTTCCAGATTTCAGGGTACCCCCAGAAATTTAAAACAGTAGGAAATGTTAAAGAAGCGGGTGTGTCTTTATATCCTTCTTTAATGGCAAATTCTTTATCAAAAAACAAAGGATTATCATCTCCGATTGCAAGACAAAGTTCTTTTATTTTTGATCGATCAACTTCAAAATTATAACCGGGAAATTCTTTTCCCTGAAATGACATATCAAGCATTGGATCTCCTTGTTATTTTAATAATAAACCACCGTCAACAACAAGTGTCTGACCGGTAATGTATTTTGACATATCTGATGCGAAGAAAGCAACTGCATTTGCAATATCCTGTGCAGAACCCGCTCTTTCCATAGGAATCAATTTCATAAATTCTTCCTTAGCTTTATCAGATATTGCTTTAGTCATATCAGTATCGATAAAACCTGGTGCAATTGCATTGATTGTGATATTTCTTTTTGCTAGTTCAACAGCCATTGATTTAGTAATACCAATTATACCTGCTTTTGATGCTGCATAATTTGCCTGTCCTGCATTACCCCTTACACCTACTATTGATGACATATTGACAATTTTACCATATTTTTCTTTCATCATCATAAGAGCAGCTTCTTTGGAAACTAAAAAAACACTTCGTAAATTAACATTAATAACGGCATCAAAATCATCGGCGCTCATTCTCATGGAAAGACCGTCTTTTGTTATACCTGCATTATTTACACATATATCAAGTCTGCCGAATTTTTCGGCTATCGTTTTAAATAAAGATTTAACAACGTTTTCATCTGAAATGTCACCATAAAATGAAATAACTTCAACACCGAATTGAGACCCGATTTCTTTAGCAACTGTTTCAATTGCATTGCTTGTTGCTGTTATAATTAATTTTGCTCCGCCTGCAGCAAACGTTTCCGCAATTGCACGGCCAATACCTCTTGAAGCTCCGGTAACAAGAGCAATCTTATCTTTAAAATTCATAGTTCACTCCCTCAATAATTATTTATACTTTTTTAATATAATTACAGCATTATGTCCACCAAAACCAAAAGAATTACTCATTGCGTAATTAACGCTTCGTGATTTCATTGTGTGTGCAACATAGTCAAGATCAAAACCCTCATCAGGATTATCAAGATTAATAGTAGGGGGAACTTTGTCATCCATACATGCTTTAATACAAACCATAGCCTCAACAGCACCGGCACCACCAAGAAGGTGTCCTGTCATCGATTTTGTTGAGCTGACAGATAATTTGTGAGCTGATGTGCCAAACGCTTTTTTGATTGCATTTGTTTCCATGCTGTCATTTGCACCGGTAGAAGTTCCGTGAGCATTTATATAATCAATACTGTCAGGTTTAATCTCTGCAATTGCCAATGCGTCATTTATAGCTCTAATTGCACCGCTTCCTTCAGGATCAGGTGACGTCATGTGATGAGCATCTTCGGTAAGACCATATCCCACAAATTCAGCAAGGATTGTAGCCCCTCTTTTTTTTGCATGTTCATATTCTTCAAGTATTATAGTAGCGCCACCATCGCCCATAACAAAACCATCTCTGTCTTTGTCAAACGGTCTTGAAGCTTTTTGAGGTTCTTCATTTCTTTTTGAAGAAAGTGCATGCATGTTACCAAAACCTGCAAAAGAGATTTCGCATATACCGGATTCAAAACCACCGGAAATTATAACATCAGCTCTATTATTTTTAATCGCAAGAAATGCCTCGCCTAATGCGTTTGTACTGGAAGCACATGCAGTAACATAACTTGTGTTAATCCCTTTAGCATTTGTAGATTGTGCAACCCAGCCACCTGCTAAATTAACAATCATTTTTGGTATGATAAAAGGAGATACTCTTCTTGCGCCTTTTGTATCAAGAACCCGTAATTGTTCCTGGAATGACAGGATACCGCCGACACCAATACCAAACATAACACCCATTCTGAAAGGGTCTGAAACAACAGGTTTCATATTTTCAAAACCGGGAAGTATTACGCTGTGATCTTCAGGATGTGTCATTTGAATGCCTGCCATTTTTGTCGCTTCAACAGTACATGCAAATGCAATTTGCTGTGATCTATCCATCTTATTTGCAATTTTTGTATCAATATGATAATTTGCGGGGGTAAAATCTTTTAATTCACCGCCGACTTTACATCGATAATCATCTGTGTTAAATGATTTAATTGTATCAATGCCTGAAACTCCGTCAAGCATTTTTTTCCAGGTATCTTCAACGTTATTAGCTAATGGGTTTATTGTACCGATTCCGGTTATTACTACTCTTCTGGACATTTGTGCCTCCTGTTCGATATGACCAAATGGTCACTATTTAAGAATTATCATAAAAAATATTTATTGTCAATAATCACTTTTTTATAATAAAAATTATCAAAATTACAGAACCTCATGTAAAATATTTTAACTTTAAAAGGGGCTCTTGCAGAAATTATGAGTATTTGATGAAAAAAAGTACACATTTTTTATGCTTTCGCTAGGGATATTTTCAGTACTCTGAAAATATCCCTAGGCAATAAAATCGCGATATTAAGCTGCTTCATGCAAAAATTGGAAATAAAAAAAGTATTCTTGCATGAGGTTCGAAATTAAAAAAAAAAAAAAATTATTTTTCATATTGTTTTTTTTAATATCATGTACTATATTGATATTGTAAAAAATGGGTAAATATACCAAAATAATTTAGGAGGAAAAGAATGAAAAATCTTTTCAAAGTAATGTTTCTTGCTATTTTTTCTCTTGCTATTTTTAGTTGTACTGTGCCTGAAGCGGGGATCAGCACAACAAGTAATTCAGAGACGTCAAAAGGTACTCAGCTTTCAACCCCTGCTAACTTGAAAATCGAATTTGATAGTACATCTGATACTATTAAGTTGTCATGGGATCACGTTCTTCTTGCTGAAAAATATCTTGTATTTAGAGCGATTGGTTCAGAAAACAGTCCGTGGATTCAGATTGGTGATACAACTGAAAATGGGGCTACACCTACAAATTATGATGATTTGGATATAAATCGAAATAGTACCTACTATTACCGTGTAATGGCTTTATCATATAATTATGAAAATACAAATCTTGACTATAAAGTTGGTAATGATGAAGTGACTGATTACAGAGTCGGAAGTTCTGATAGATTTATTGAAAGTGCTTACAGTGAAGTTGTCTCTGTAGTAACTTCAGGAGTAACTGTTATTGATCAGTTTACTGCACCTGTAAATGTTCGTTACGTTAGAACTGCTGAAGGTGGAATTTTTGTAAAATGGAATGAAGATTATCTTGTTAAGGCAAAAGGTGGTACTTTTACAGTTCGTCTTGAAGACTCTACTGGTACTGCTAATGTAGGTACTGCAACAATAGAAGGTTTAAATACATTTGAATATTCTGAAACTAATGCAAATACAAACTACTGGCTTAATATCACGAATATACCATCAGGAACATTCCGGGTTGGTGTATATGCTAAAACTACTGGTTCTATTGCTTCAAGTGCTATAACATACGCAACGGATGCAGTTACACAGTATGCAGCTATTGCTACGGCACCTAATGCTTCTGCTACTGATGGTCTTTTTAATAACAAAGTGCTGGTTTCATGGAACAAGGTTGACGGTGCTAATGCTTATTATGTGTACAGATCTAATGCTACTACAGGTCTTTACGATCAGATTGCTGCTGTGACTAATGTTGCCTCTTATAATGATGTTTATGGCAATGTATATTATGAAGATACAACTGTAGCTGAAAATACAAAATATACGTATAAAGTTTATGCTGCAAATACAGTTACTGCACGTGTTTCTACATTTGGTACTGCAACTGTTTTAGTTGGAAGAGCTCAGACAGATAATAGTAATTTCAGTCTTACAAGAATTCAAATTGGTACTGTGGGTGCTAATCAGGTTCGTATGTCATTTAATAAAATAACTGATGCTGCTTCATATGAAGTATATAGAAGCTATAATGGAGCTGACTCTAATTATGTATTAACAACTGCTGTACAGGCACCTCCTACATCACCTAGTTTAGTGTATACTTTTACAGATACAGTAGTTGCTGCAGATTACCCTACAGTTACAAGTGTATCTAATACTATTGTTAATCATTCATTTACTTACAGGGTATTGGCTAAGGATACTAATGGTATGGTTATAGTTGTATCAGCTACATCAGTTGCTTCGTATGTAGATCTTGCAATTCCGACAGTTTCAGTTGATAAAACAACTAATCCTGGTAGAGTTAGTTGGACCGGTGTTACTTTGTCAGCAACCGGAAGTTTTACAATCAGAAGATTAACTGATGTGGAATATAATGCTCTTGGTGTAATGAATAATGATTTTGCTACTGCCGGTGCTCTTGTAACAACAACAGCGTTTGATGCTACTAGTTTTGATGATCCGGCATGGGCTGGACTTGCAAATGGTACTTACCATTATATAGTTAAGGCAACAGATGGAAATTCTGTATCTTATGGTGTAAGGGCAGTTACTAAACCTTAATCGGTTTACTATCTGATAGACTTTTATGGGTGGCTTTGCAAAAAGCCACCCTTTTTATTTGCTCAAGATTGAGTATATTAAATTTACATAGACATGACAAAATCCATATTATATGATATAAATAATGATGAAAAAATTATTATTATTTTTATTAATACTAACCGGTTGCAGTAAACAAATACCATCAGTATATCTGACTGAGTTTTCTTATAATGTTTCATCTGAAGATGATTATAGTAGAACCGATTTAAGTACCACTGAATTTATTAAAAGTGATTATTTTTATACCACAGGGTCTTTTTACAATTCTCTACCTGCAAAAAGTGGTTTTTTGTATCTCAGGTTTACTTTTTCTAATCCAGGTAACGGTGAATATGCTTTATTTGCTAAACAAATTGTTATGGCGGATGAAGTTTATTTAAATGGTGAAAAAATCGGAAGCACCGGTCGTTTTCCACCGTATCAGTTTAGTGAGTGGAATCGTTCACGTGCCTACATACTACCCGGGCGTCTACTGAAAGATGAAAATACATTGATCATAAAAATATATTATAGTAATGAAAAACCAGTCAGTCAGTTACTTGAAATAGGTGACCGTGAATATATACTGACAAAATCGGCATTTATTAATCTAGTAACAATTCATTTAAATAGTTTTATTGCATTTTTTGTATTGTTATCTGCAATTCATTTTTTTATTCTTTTCTTTTTATCAGGAAATAAAAAAATTGCACTCCTTTATAGTTTTATCTGTATTTTTTCAGCCATTTATCTACTTAATTTTTTTATTACATCTATCCCCGGATTTACATACCTCAAGATGGATTATTTATTTTTTCAGAAAATTATTTTTACATGCCAATTATGTATAGTGTATGGTTGTACTAATTTTGCCAGAGAATTCATTGGTGTTGAAGAGAATAAATATCTGCGTATTGCAATAAATGTATTAACTTTAATCGGATTGTTTTGCATAAATATTGCATTCAATTATGATGTTTTCTTTGTTATGAGATCAATTTCTCAAGGCATTTTTTTACTTCTTCTATTATATATAACAGTTTTAATTATCAGATATTATCTGTCTCTTAAATCTAATCATTTATTTTTTATTTCTCTGAGTGCGACTCTTGTTTTTATTTATAGTGACTTTATGTTCAGAACAACGCTGTCATGGAATATTCCTCATATTTCCGGTATCGGGTTTACTATACTTATTCTTGCAACCGGTAATTCATTATCGAAACAATTGTATAGTGAGAAATTTGTTTTTAAGGAAATTGCGCAGGATAAAACATCTTCCGGTATAATAAACTATCTTGACAGACAACAATTATCTCCGAGAGAATATGCAATTGCAAATTTATTGATAAGAGGACTTCATTATAAGGATATTGCATATAATCTGCAAATTTCTATAAAAACTGTTGAGTGGCATATTAGAAATCTGTATAAAAAATTACATATAGGTTCACGTGTTGATCTGATGCATGAAGTTTTTACCGATAAAGACATTCAAATTTGATACCCAGGGAAGAACCCGGGGTGAGCAATGGAAAATATCGGCTTATAAAATTGCAATTAAAGAGTACAATTTCTGTAATTACATGATTATCTGTAAATAATGTACTGTCAAAAATATTTTCTAATGTTTTAGATAGTACTGAATTTTGCAGCATGTAAAAAAAATACAGGAGTGCACAATGAAAAGAATTGTAAGTGTTTTTATGCTGATCATTATTTTGTCAGTAGTAGCGGCAGGTTGTTCGAGTAATGTTGACCCGGCAGTTTCTCAGGATTCCGGTTCGCCGTCTGATAGTCAGACAAATTCTGATGTAACTGTCGTTGATTTAAATTCAACAGAATATCCGGTCGAAGATACTCAGCTATGGCAGTCTGTTATGGAAGAGGTAAGTAAAGAATTTCCACTTCAACCAACAGTGACTGAAAACAAAGAGTCAAATCAATTGGAAAGGATGCAGGCAATAACGGGTAGTAATCCTTCAAAAGCCCAAATAATTGAACACCTTAAATTCGCAGGAAATAAGTATTCTATTCCTTATGAAGTATTGTATGGTATTGCAATTGAAGAGTCGGGTTTACGTCAATATCTTTCGAATGGTCAACCATTAATTAGCGGTGATAACGGAATTGGTATTATGCAGGTAACTCCATGGGCAGTTTCAGAGAAATTTAATGAGTATTCATTAAAATGGGATTATAAGTATAATATTGAAGCCGGTGCTCAGGTAGTGCTTGGAAAATGGCGCTATGTATCACAAAGAAATCCGACAGGAAATAATGATTCACTGATTCTTGAAAACTGGTATTTAACTATATGGGCTTATAATGGTTATAGTACAATTAATAATCCAAATGAGTATAGAAACGGACCCCGAACGTGGTCTAACGGAATGATAACATGGACAAGAACAGCGTGCTATCAAGCGGAAGTTCTGGCGGAAATAAAAAAAGAATTCGGTATAGCAATTACTCCAATACCAAATAGTCAGTTACCTTTAACCGGTATTCCTGCCAGCGGAAAAGTATTTTCAACACCATTGCCAAAGCATTACACACAAACTGTTAAAACGGTTAATCTTAAAGCAAATCCAATTTACTCATACAAGTTTAATTCTTTAAGAAGTGCGTATGATATTGAGGTGAAAATTGAAAATACCGGGGAGTCCGTTATCGGGGCATTCAGTGCAGGTGTATGGATTAATGGAGCGCATTATACGTATTCAATACAATCACTGCAAGCAAAAACAGTTAAGAGTTTTTTTATTGAAACTGCGATAAAAAATCCGGGTGATTATCCATATAAAGTTCTTGCTGACAATACAGCTATCATTACAGAGGATAATGAGTTGGATAATGAAGTGTCGGCAACATTAATTATCAGAAATTGTACAATAACGATTCCTGACAATATTATTGCGGGTAAACAAACAATAGTAAGCGGAAATACGTACGGGATTGCAAAAGTACAGATAAAAGTTGACGGATATGTTTTAAAAGACAGTTCTGGTAATTCATTTGTTACTGTTAATCAAAACGCATACAGTTTATCATATACATTTTCAGAACCGGGTTATGGTAGAAAGCTTGTTGTTGACGGATATGACAGTGCCGGTGGTAAAGTAATCAGTAAAGAAGCCACTATTAATATTACAGGAGAAAATACGGTCGATATTATTGTTGAATATCCTCAGGAAATTGTTGCGGGTGCTCAATGTACTTTTACCGGAACTGCACCGGGTATACATTCTCTTGTTTTTTCTGTTGATGGATATATTCTCAAATCAGGAGCTGCAAGTTCAATTGCAGTTGTTAATAACCGCTTTAGTTTTCCCTATACTTTTTCACAGCCCGGCTCGGATCGTTTGCTTGTTGTTAAAGGGTATGACAGTCAGGGAAATCTGCTTAAAACATTACAGGATTCACTTACAATCAAAGCAGAAGGTGCGCTAAGCCCTGTGCCGGTGATTAAAAGTATTAATTATACGACACTTCCTCTTAAAACAATGGATGAGGAAGGATTGCAGATTATACTGTCTGAACAGTCTCAACTACAGAAACAGCGATCATATTTTGTTAAAACATCTATTCGACGTACTTCAGGAACATGGGTTATTGCCTCTGCTGAAGCGATTATCAAACCGGGAACTACTCAAACGGCTATTGAAAGCTCCGTTGTATTTAATACAGCGGGAACAATATATACCAAGGTCGAAGTTTTTGCTCCTGATCAGAAAACACTGCTTGTTTCACGGGAAGGGTCAGCTTCTGATACGATTGTTGATAGTACAGCACCTGCAACAGGTAAGTGGAAAATTGTTATTGATCTTTCAAAAAACAGATATAACATTGGTACATTATCTTTGTATGATCAGTATGGAACAGTTAAACTTACAATGAACTGCCTGGGACGTTCCGCAAGTAATGATTCAATGAGTGTTTTTCGTGGCAATACCCCAACCGGTGTATATAGCGGTTATTTAGACGGTCCGTATGATAATGCTGTTTACGGGCCTTATAAAGTAGTTAATATGACAGGTGTATCGGGCTTAATTACTACAACCCCACGATCAGGAATCTGGATACACGGAGGCCGTTCGCAGACTTCATTGTCACCAACGTATGGATGTGTTCGAATCTTTAATGCAGATCAGAAAAAATTGCAGGATACTATTTCGTCTTTGATTAATACTGGTCATAAAAAAGTCGGGACAATAATTATTAGTGAGAAATAAATCTAATACTTTACAAAATAGAGAAAGTAAAGTAATAGTTTTCAGGAAAATATCATCATGTTTTACCAAAAACGTTAAAAGCAGCCGGAAATGGCTGCTTTTTTTAAAATCTTTCACAATAATGCACAAAAAAGAGGTGGTGTGATTAATACTATAAAAATTGTTTATCCTTATAAAGAAGGATTTGTTTTAACCGAGGACAACGTTATATTGAAAATACCGGAAAACTGGGCCTTTTTACCCTCAGGTGACCCCGGTGTTACACGAAAAATTACTTCACATTGCGATTGTTTCCGTGTTCAGATTAAAAAAGGGAGACGAATTATTTCAACAGGTCTTTGGACATTCTCTGATAGTATTGAACAGGCAAAAGCAGACGTTGAGAAGATAAGAGCAACTGATGTGTATAAAAAAAATCAAATAAATTCAAAAAAACGAAGAGAAAAAAAACAGGAAGAATACGGTATTGAATTTACAGAGGCTGTTAAAAAATATCTCTCATTTGCAGATTGTTACAAAGAGTATGAAAATACGATGGCAGAAGCTATTACTGCACATTCAATTCCGGTTGGTAGCGGTACAGTTGCAAGAACGGTAATGATTCCTTTAGAAGATCGGGCGGCAAAAGCTGTCATTGCATGGATGAGGCATAAAACAACTGAGTATGATACGTTAAGAATTCCACGTATTAAAGGCAAACGACGCGAAGTAAGACGTTCTCTTGCGTCTGATTCAATTAAATTATTAGCCAATTACCGCAAGGGTATTGAGATAGACAGTAATTGTCCGCTGAGAAATGCCCTTGATTGTTGAAGTTCCGGCAAAAATGCGAGATAAAAAGAGTATCTTTGCAAGAGGCTCTGTTTATAAGTAATTTTTCTTTTGTATTCAGAAAAAATTGATTAATTTTTACAGTTTTTATTTTAAAAAATGTGTATTATACTGGAATAATGATATAATTAAAGTTAAGGAGAAATAAATGAGTAAATATATATATTTATTTTGTATTATTACATTTTCAGTGTTCATATTATGGAATTGCGGAGAACCATCAGCTTCCGATGATTTTAATAAAAAATATCCGGTATCCTCAATAGATGAGATTGTTGTAAGAAATGTGAAAGGAACTATTACTGTTATGGATAATACCGGAGATGCAACTAATATTTCTATTTCAGCTAAAAAAACCGGGTGGAGTAAATTTGATCTTGATCGGATAATTATTAATGCAGATATGTCCGGTGATACTGTTTTGCTTGTTGAAACAACACATCCCAATGACGTGAACGACGTTTTTGTCAATTACGAAATTAAAATCCCTTCAACCGGGTTTTCGGTTTCTGTAAAAAATACAGAAGGTAATGTTACATTAAAAGACTTTGAAACATTAAAATCAGCAGAGGTTGAAAATGGTAATGTTTCAATCAGTAAGATTAAAACCGGAGAATTGATACAAGTTAAAAATGGAAGTATTTCAGCACTGGATTCTGATTCATTAAAAAAAATCTATGTTGAAACCGGAAGTGTTGCATTGTCAAAAATTAAATCTGCTCAATTAATTCAGGTGAAAAATGGTAATGTATCGGTTAGTAATTCAGATTATTTGAAAACGATAAGTGTAGAAACCGGTAATATTAGTGCTTATATATCTGAATTAACCGATGATATTGCATTAACAACAAAGACCGGTGTGATAAATGCTTATATTGAACTAACTGATTATAAGTCGATAATTCTTAAAGCTGAAGATGGAGTTACTGTTTCAAATAAAAAAAACATTTCATTAACCGGAAGTGGAACCTATTCCATTAATCTATCTGTAACAGAAGGAAGTATTATCTTAGATAATTCATCAGATACCACATCTGATGCACCGTAATTGAGCTTTTGGGAGATTACAAGGAAATAAGGAAAAATGATGAAAGATACACTCTGTATTATATTAGGTGGCGGTCAGGGATCGCGGTTGTTTCCATTAACAAAAGACAGGTCAAAACCGGCTGTTCCGATTGGCGGTAAATACAGACTCATTGATATTCCGGTTAGTAATTGTTTAAATTCCTATATAAACAGGATTTATATACTTACTCAATTTAACTCGGCATCGCTTAATAAACATGTTAATCATACCTATAGATTTGATAGTTTTCATCGTGGTTTTGTTGATATTCTTGCGGCGGAACAGTCAATGGATAATACTGACTGGTATCAGGGTACTGCTGATGCTGTAAGGAAAAATTTAAAACATATTCTAGCGTACCCTGATATAAAACATGTACTTATTTTATCTGGTGATCAGATTTATACAATGGATTTTCGTGAGCTTTATGAATATCATATCAGAACCAGTGCAGAAGTGACTGTTTCATTAGTTCCGGTGAATAGAGAGGATGCTTCGTCATTCGGGTTGGTCAAGTTTGGTGACAATACTGAGAAAATTGAAAAATTTATTGAAAAACCTAAAAAAACAGGGGTTCTTGACAGCCTTAATTTTGAAACATTAATAAGAGAAAAATTTCCTAATATTGAACCGGGTAAAAATTACTTGGCTTCAATGGGTATATATTTTTTTAATATTGAAACGCTTATTGATTTACTGGATTCCGATTGTTCTGATTTCGGTAAAGAAGTTATTCCACAGGCAATTGATTCTAAAAGAGTAATGGGGTATTTATTTAATGGATACTGGGAAGATGTTGGAAGTATAAAAACATTCTGGAAAGCAAATCTTGATTTTACAAGGGTTATTCCTAATTTTAGTTTTTACAAATCTTTGATTTATACCAATTCAAGACATTTACCGGCTTCACGGATTTTTAATTCTCAAATTGATGAAACTATTATTTGTGATGGAAGTGTTGTAAAATCATCAAAACTAACACGAACCGTTGTTGGTATACGAAGTATTGTTAATGAAGGTTGTGAAATAACCGACTCAATATTAATGGGGTCAGATTTTTTTGAATCGGAGAGTGATAAGGAATATAATTTTGATAATCAAATCCCTGATGTCGGTATTGGTCAGAACTGTATTATTCATAACGCGATCATTGATAAAAATGCAAAAATAGGAAATAATTGTAAAATTGTTAATATTCAACACCATGAAACTCTTGATTGTGGTCATTATTATATTCGTGAAGGTATTATAATTATTCCTAAAAATGCTGTTATACCTGATAATACGATTATATAGAGCTTCTTGCAAAAATTCTCTTATTATTTCGAAGTTTTGCAAGAGGCTCTATTGATATGAGCTATAGAAAAAAAATAAAATCCCATGAAAAAATATTTAATTGAATCGATTCTTTTAACGATAATAAAAATGTAGATACCTTAGTATTATATACGAAACGTTAAGTATGAAAAAATAATGGAGTAGATTATGGCTGTGCGAGGAAGAAGAAAACCAAAGAAAAATTATCAGAGATCAGGATTTCTCGTTATGTTTATTATATTGGTCATACTGGGGTCATTTGTTTATTTTTATCGGGATAGATTCATGGTTTTATTTGATACCGGCATAAGTTCAGGTAAAGATGTAATTGCAAAAAAAATACCAAAGAAAGAATCTAAGAATAATAAGGCATTTGAATTAATCGATATGATTGAAGGGATTACCGGGAAAAGTTCTAAATCTGAGAAAAACAAACAAACTGTTTCAAATAATAAAGTGAATTCTTTGAATAAAGTTGAAAATAAACCTGTTGATAAAGTAATTGCAAAAGAAGTTACTCGAATTCAATCAAAGCCTGCTCCGGTAATTAAAAAGAGTGAACCTGAGAAAAAAGTTATTGCAATAAAGAAAAATATAGAAGTGAAAAAAACTGTTATAAAACCTGTTGTAAAAGAATTACCAAAACAACAGGAGAAAAAAATTGAAAAAATAACACGAAAAACAGTCGAAGAGCCACCGTTAAAAAAGATGAAAATCTATTTAAGTAAATTTGATGAAAATTCCGGTTTATCTCTTATCTCAACTTATCGGGTACTTAATTTAGGTGATGCTCCACTTACTTCAACTATTTCGGCTTTATTAAAAGGCCCGACAAGTGAAGAGCAAAATAATGATATTATAACTAATGTGCCGGGTAATACTTTTTTACGATCAATTTATGTGAAAGAGGGGGTTGCTTATATAGATTTGTCAGAGAACTTTGAGAATAATCCTTATGGAAGAGAATCAACTGTTTTACAGTTAAAACAAATTGTCTATACTGCCACAGAATTTTCAAGTGTTAAAGCTGTTCAGTTTCTTATTAATGGTAAGATTAAAGCATATATTGGTGGAGATGGTGTAATAATCAGCAAACCATTAAAAAGAAATGATTTTTCTTGACACCTGCTATGAAATTTGATATAAGACCACGTATTCAAGGCGATGTAGCTCAGCTGGTTAGAGCACTCGGCTCATATCCGAGGGGTCATTGGTTCAAATCCGATCATCGCTAGATAGCTCCCAGTTTATATGGGAGCTTTTTTTATTGATAGCACGCTTATTATACCATAATTTGAAATAATTTCATAATCAAGGACGGGTACATGAAATTTAAAATATATAATGATGAGTATGCAAATTCTATTCAAAATTACCTGGAAAATCATCCTCAATATACAGTCTGGCATTCAAAATCATGGTTTAATAATCGTTTAACATCGAAGAAGATTACAAAAATAATTGCTTTTAGTATAGAAGATACAAATACTGTTATTGCAGCCGGTGTTGTTCAGGTAGTGAATAAATCAAGGTTTTTCAAGTATGGATATGTTCAGGCCGGTTTTTTATATGATTTCATTGATGATAGTGTTATGAATGAGATATTGAATGGGTTGAAAAAATGTGCAGATTCAGAAAAACTGATGTATATAGACATTGATTCAACCGGAAAATATTCAGATGATTATACAAATATTTTAAAAAACATTAATGAGTATTCACTCATTAATATAAAACCAATTATTCCTCAATTTACTACGATGATTAATATTAAGCAAACAGAAGACGAAATACTGGAACAAATGAAACCTAAAGGCCGTTATAATATTAAAATTGCTTTGAAAAAAGGTGTGACGATTAGAGCTTCAAAATCAGAAAGTGATATTCGAGCGTTTTATACCATGCTTCTTGAAACAACGTTGCGGGATGGTTTTAAACCCAATGATTTTGAGTATTATAAGAGTTTTGTAGAAACAATCAACGGATGTGTTTTACTCATTGCTGAACATGAAGGTGAAATAATTGCCGGTGGTATTTTTACGTATACCGGTAAACAGGCTTTGTATTATTACGGTGCATCATCAAATAATAAGAGAAATTGTATGGCTCCATATCTTGTTCAGTGGGAAGCAATTCGGGAAGGAATTAAAAATAGTTGTGAATATTATGATTTTATGGGAATTCAGGATCCTGATAAAACTGATGATCCTTTAGCCGGAGTTACTGATTTTAAATTAAAATTTGGTGGTAGTATTGTAAAATTTAATAATTCGATTAGAATTGTTACCAATGAAATGAAATATATAGTATTTCGTAATTTGTTTGGTATAAAAAATAATATTTCAAATTTATACAGTTTTTTTCATAAAATCCGATAGTTTAGTTATAGGACTGTAATAAATATGTCAAATTTTTCAAAAGCGATAGCGAGCTTTTTAATATTAATTATCATCTCCATATCTCTCTATTTTGTTATATATCAGGGAAATTTTGATATTAAAGCTATTAAATTTATTAATAGCAACCTTGAAATGCGATATACAAATGAATTAAATACAGTTTCATCCACCTTAGCAGATTTCCTTTCAAAGAAAACACTTCGTATTAATGAATATCTGGCTGGTTTTGATTACAATAAATATTTTAACCGGGTTCAGATTCGTCAGGTAAGTGTTGAAAATGAAAACAGATTATCTGAAAGAATTTTTCAGGATGATCCGCATTTAAAAAAAGTTAAATTTATCACTAATTCAGGTGAAGTTTTATATTCAACTGATAAAAGTGAAATTATTTCTATTAAACAGGGCAATAATATACTTTTTTCTTCAAGTGACGGTATCGAAAAAAATAAAGAGATTTTTAATTTTTCAACTGAAAAAGAAACGTTTATTCGAGTTGATAATGATGTTGTTTTAAAACGCAATGTTGTATTTAATGAAAAAAATTCAGGCGTTATACTGTTTTATTATAATAAAGGTTTTGTTAATGACTGTTTCAGAAATATTGACACTTTTTCATTTTATGATTCCACATTTATTGATGGTTCTATTGTAATCCTTAATAAACCTTCAATAATTCCTGATACAGAATTAAATAGTGCTATCTTTAATGAGAACAATGAGATTTCATTTTTAATTAAAGACATTGAAAAAAATAGTGAAATCGAACAGAAATTCAGAGTTTTAAAATCGTCAGTGAATGGTTTTGATTTATCCGTTATTTCATTACATGATATTGCATTATTTAATCTTGATAAAAAGAAATCGATGATTCTGATGTATCTTCTTGTATTTAGTGTATATTTATTAATTTTAATGGTGTTATTATCTGGTAAGAGTGAAATTATTAAAGCACGGGAACGGTTGTCATTATTTACTGCCACATTACTCGAAGAATTTATTAATGCAAAAACAAAAGAAGATATTGAAGCTATTAGAAACAGTTTAGGCGATAAGAAAAAAACTATTTTAAAAGGTTTGTATATTAATTTCAAAAAATTAAAACCAAATGATAAAAAAAACATTGAAGATGAGCTTGATAGTGTATTATTAAAGATAGAAGATAGTTTTAAAAAGCGAATTAAACCTGAATATGATGGCGATAATATTGTAAGAATTGAAAAATTATTCGAACGATTTATTGAAACTATTGCTGAAAAAGGTATTAATATTACCGGTGAAGTTCGTCAGGCCACAGGACATAAAAAATCAGTAAAAGAAGAACTAGATGAAGTTGAAGATGCTGAAGACCTTGAAGATGCTGAAGACCTTGAAGATGCTGAAGACCTTGAAGATGCTGAAGACCTTGAAGATGCTGAAGACCTTGAA
>MIAY01000034.1:92855-93174 GCA_001829315.1 Spirochaetes bacterium GWE1_32_154
GAAGACCTTGAAGATGCTGAAGACCTTGAAGATACTGAAGACCTTGAAGATGCTGAAGACCTTGAAGATGCTGAAGACCTTGAAGATGCTGAAGACCTTGAAGATGCTGAAAACCTTGAGGATGCTGAAAACCTTGAGGATGCTGAAAACCTTGAGGATGCTGAAAACCTTGAGGATGCTGAAAACCTTGAGGATGCTGAAAACCTTGATGAACCGGAAAACCTTGATGAACCGGAAACTATTGATGAACCGGAAACTATTGATGAACCGGAAACTATTGATGAACCGGAAACTATTGATGAACCGGAAACTATTGATG
>MIAY01000034.1:93258-123064 GCA_001829315.1 Spirochaetes bacterium GWE1_32_154
TGAACCGGAAACTATTGATGAACCGGAAACTATTGATGAACCGGAAACTATTGATGAACCGGAAACTATTGATGAACCGGAAACTATTGATGAAGATCTTGAAGAAATTGAAGAATATGATGATTCGTGTGATATTTCTGATTTTAATGAAGAATCGGTTGAACAAAGTATTCCTGATATATCGATTGAGTTAAATTTTAAAGAAGAATTGTATAATTTTGAAACTGAAGAAGATTATCAGCAGGATATTGAAATATTAGAACAGGCAGAAACTTTAGAGCCGATTGAAGATACAGAATTAACAGTTATTGAACGGGATGAAGAGGGTGAAATTGATTTACTTGAAAAAATTGAGAATCTTGAAGATATAACAGATATTAAGTTTAACTCAAAAACTGAAGATTCTGAAGAAGAAGTTGATAAATATAATGATTTTATTTCAGACTATAAATTTGAACGATTAGCTGATGGTTTAGATCTGTATATAATAGGAGAAGAACCGGAAATACAAAAAGAATCAGAAATACAAGGTGATGACATGTTTCAAAAAGAACAGGGTGCTGTTTCACTGGAAGATTTTCCTCAAATTAACTTTGATTCATTTGAAGATGCTGTTTTACCATCCGAAGTGAATAATGAGGAAAGTACTCCGGAAAATTTTGAGGAGATTTTCGAAGAAAATCTTAAAGATTTTAATGCAATTGATTTTCTTGAAGATGATTTAGAGGAACTGGGTGATTTAGATGATTTAGAAGAGTTAGATAATACCTATGATGATATTCCTGTTGTCCCTGATGATTTTTATGATAATATTGAGTCGAAATCTGACGATTTATCTAAAGCGATAGATGAAATTGAAGAAAAAAAATCAGAATTTCAACTTTTAATTGATTCTGTTTATAAAGAGATTCAATGTAGTAAACTTTCGCTCATGATTAGAGTTGCAAATAATGAAGGTTTTATTCAGACATATCAAATTGGTTTTGATACAGATAAAGTTGAGCAATTTTTATTAAGTAAAGATAATGCAATTGTTGATCATATGTATAAAACTGAAAGAATCGTTTATGTTTCGCAGATTAACAAAATAAAATCAATGTTTGAAGAGCGGGATTTTGAAGAAGAGTTTGCCGGTGTTAAATCCCTTATTATATATCCTGTCAAAATATTGGGAAAAGTACGAGCTTTGTTGTTTTTCGGATACAATGAGGATTCTACAGATAAATTGGAGACTGTTATAAATGTATTAACTTTAAAAAAAGAAAGTATAAATAAAGGTATATTAAAGCTAATGTAAAGCCTCTTACAAAAATACTTTTTTATCTCAATTTTTTGCATGAGCCTAAAAAGCTTTTCAATCTGGAGGATTTATGAAAGAAAAATTCAATAATAAGGAGATCGACTTGAACATATTACCGGATGAATATAAAAAAGAAGTGATTGATTATTATTATTTTGTATTAGAAAAATATAAAAAAGAAAAAAGAGAAAATGGTATTTCTTCAATAATAGATTTTGAAGATGAATTATTACCCAAAAAAGTTAAACAGTTTATACCGTTGGATTCGGAACAGATTTATGAGTGATAAATACTTCATTGATACGAATGTATGGTTATATGGTTTTATGAAAGATGACGAGAGACATAAAACTGCTTCACTATTGATTGCCGGTGACAATGTTGTTTTATCAACACAAGTTCTTAATGAAATCTCATTTAATCTGATAAAAAAAGCCGGATATGAAGAAATCGACATTTCTAAACTTATAAAAAATATTTATAGAAAATTTGATGTTTTAAAACCGAATGAAGAAACTATTTTATCCGCATCATTAATTAGAAGAAAATATAACATTCAATTTTGGGACAGTATAAAAATCGCAATTGCTTTACATAATAAATGCAGAGTTTTATTCACCGATAAATTCAATAATGGCTTTCTCATAGAAGATAAGATCAAGTTAATAAACCCGTTTGAAGGATAGTTAATTGATAGATGAATCAATGTCATATAATGAAATAATTGAATCTGTTCAATTTGATGATCCGGTTCATTTATTGAATGTTGAATCGGGTATTTATGTTAATGGCTATGTAAGAGATTATTTTGCTTCCGAACCTGATGAAAATGGGGCAATTGATTTTTATATCTCTCTGTATAGTTTTAGCACACGAATAGAAACAATTTATATTCTTGATGAAAAATGTGTTTTAAAGCCGGTCAAATTCTCGCAGGAAACTATTATATCAGAAGTTCTGGATGATGTTAGTTCTGAACAACCTGAGAGTCCGGTAAAAAAAAATACGATAACTCATCTTATAACGAAAATCATTTTATTAATACTTATTTTTTCAATGATAACCGGAGGAATTGATTTTTCTCAATTTTTTATTAATAATAATCTTACCTATAGTCGATTTCTTACCAAAAAATATTCAATAACCCAATTATCTTCAGTTGTGCGAAATAGGGTAAAGTATGTTAAAGATTATCAGGAAGTCTGGCATAAACCTGATTTTGCCTGGAAAAACAAATTCGGGGATTGTGAAGAGTATGCGGCGATAATAACTGATTATCTGGTAAAAAACAATATTGAAGCATACATTGTTACTATTAATTTAAAAAGTGGGGGGGGACATGCTTTCTCTGTTGCAATATATGATAATTCATGGTGGATTATTGATCCGTTACAGTCAGCCGAGAAAATGGGTGTACGGAATTTTTCTAAAAAAATGTCAATAAACGATATATTTTTATTATATTCAAACTCATCAGGTATTTTTTATAGAGTACCGCAATGGAACGGTGATAAAACCACCCTGGTCTATCCTAATAATTAAATTCAAGAATTACAGGATTGTGATCACTTGCTTTTTTCACGAGTGTACTATCATCAAAATAAATTTTTTTCGTTTTCATTTTTGAAAATAATTCATTATTCACTATGATATAATCTAAATCCTGTTTTTTTCCTTTGTATATATATGTATAGAAATTTTTGGGGTTTACAAGGTAATTCATAATGTGAAGCCCCGCTTTTTCAAGTGTATTTATCGGTGGAGAGTGTCTGTTTGAGTTGAAATCACCATTAATGAGAATGAAAGGCGGTTTTTTCTCAGTTGAATAAATTTGTGAAATAATATCAAGAATCCCGTTAACCTGGGCAATTTGTTTAACTTCAGAGTTGCCATCATCATTATATTTTGATTTCAGATGCGTAGTTATAATATAGAATGTATTACCTTCACTGTCAATAAATGAACCTTCCGTACAATCACGACTGAATCTGTATTTCGGATTCCCGGGGTAGGGTGTTATCATCGTTTTATTGCTATTATAGCTAAGTTGAAAAACGGATAATACTGCAACATCAATGCCTCTCGGGTCGTTACCTTCTATTAAATAGTAATATTGATAACCGCATCGAGTGGCTATATCTTTTAGGATGTCAATATTTTCAACCTCACATAAACCAACAATATCGGGATTGTGTTTTTTGATTACACCTGAAATAATCGTTAATTTATCCTGGTATTCTTCATTGGAAACAACGGTATCGTTAATTTTTTTTGTGTCAATTGTATCAAAGAAATTTTCAACATTCCATGTCATAAATTTCATAGTGCCCGAATAGACCTGGAGTGATAATACAAATATAAATACTATAACAGGTAATTTTTTCATTGAGAAACCTCTGTTTTATGTTGTAATATATAATCTTTGGCTAACATTATTGACAGTAAAGTTATTGAGTTTTCTATTAAGTCATTATTTCTTGAGTCAAATATATAGTGTAAATCATATTTCAGGATGTCGATTTCCTCGGTGTCATCTAATGAAATTTCTTTTGTTTTCTTACAGTTTGTGGCAAGAAAAAAATAACATCGATTTGTTTGTATAGCAGGATTTACCAGAATTGATTTTAACAGGACTATTTCTCCCGGACTGTATCCTGTTTCTTCTTCAAGTTCCCTTATAGCTGCAGTTTTTGGGTCTTCATTATAATCTAAGGTACCCGCGGGTACTTCAATAGTGATTAAATCAGCACCGAGTCTATGCTGTTTTACCATTATGACTTGATTATCTGTATCAATTGCAAAAACATTAGCCCAATCATGGAGCTCCATTGAAATAAAGTTATTATGAATATCCTTTGATGGAAGATAACAATCCATTTTGTTAATGGTTGCTATTTTACATTGATAATCAATTGATTTGTTGAGAATCTGCCAGGTTTTATTTTTTTCCATTTTTACCTCTATATTGTTGTTTTTTGAAATATATGTATTATACTTAAACAGTTTAGCTTTTAAGTATTTATTGTATGAGAAACATAATGAGCAATATACTATATACTAATTATTATGAATTATAAAATTAATATTCAGGAATTTTAATTTTATAAACAAGTTAGCCGATAGGTATAAAATAGGATAGGGTTGGATATGATAAACAAAGATCAGTTTTATACATTTATGAAAGCAATTCCCAAAGCTGAGATACATCTTCATAGTGAAGGTGTTATTAGTAAAGATACTGTTTTCAAATTATTACAGAAGGCTCATCCGGAAAATACCTGTGATTTGACGTGTGTTGACGGATATTTTAATTTCAGTAATTTAAGTGAATTTGTAGAAATGTTTCTTGCAATCCAAAAAGCATTTATCAATCCTTCTGATTTTGATATTTTATTTGAAGATATGCGTAATTATTTAATTGATAACGGGATTGTTTATTCAGAAGTATTTATTTCCCCGACAAGCTTTATACGAAATGGTTTGGATTTTGAAAAAATAATTGAAAGAGTTATAAAAAGTATTCGTAAAATAAAAAAGAATGATCATATTACAATTAAATTGATTATTGATATGTCGAGAACTTTTGGTGCAGAAAATGCAATGAACAATTTGAATATAGCTCTTGAGTTGAAAAGTAGATATAGTGAAATTATTGGTGTTGGTTTAGGCGGTGATGAGGCTAAAGGTCCGGCATCAAAATTTGTCAGTGTATTTGAAAAAGCACGCTCAGAAGGTTTGAAGGTAGTCGCTCATGCCGGTGAATCAATTGGTCCTGAATCAGTCTGGGATACAATTTCTTTATTAAAAGTTGATAGAATCGGACATGGAATATCAAGTGTTTTTGATAAAAATCTTATTCAAACCCTTATTACGAAGAAAATTCCCCTTGAAGTATGTCCGACAAGTAATATTTTTACAAAACATTATTTTAGTGCATTAGAAAATCATCCCATTAGAGAGTTTTTTGATAGTGGGGTTGCCATTACGTTAAATACCGATGACCCGACTTTCTTTGGAATCGGACTCATTGATGAATACTATAATTTATATACAAAACTGCATTTTTCCATGGATGAAATTAAACAAATCGTTTTGAACAGTTTTAAATATAGTTTTCTTCCCGCCAAACAAAAAGAAATAATGATGAAATCAGTTGAAGATGCCTGGTCTGCGCATAGTGGCTTATTGCAGTAGTTTTTTGCAGTATATGACTGGAAATTGTAATACAACAAAACGAACAATAATCAAAAGAAGACAGATTAAGAGTTTTCAGTGTATTCGAGAGACGGGTGGTTTAAACCGGAGCAGGATGGCGTAAATTGGTATGTGTATTGCGGGAATAATCCGCTGAATGCGGTGGATCCTAGTGGTCTTAGTTGGTTGGGAGTTGGTCTTGGTGTTCTAGGAATGACTGTTGGTATTGCTACTGCACCATTATCTACAACTGTTGGAGTTTGTGTTGCTGTCATTGGAGGTATTGTAGGTATTAGTGAAGGGGTTTATGATACAATTAAAACAGCTAATGAAGCTAAAACGCTAAAAATAGAAAATACTGAGTTAAAAAAATCAGATTTAGAGAAAGATAAAAGGATTCAAGAGCTTGAAGCAAAGTTGGCAAAAGTAGATCATTTAACCGGAAATAATTTAGATTTAATGGGAACATATACTAAAACCGATCTTAATGAATATAAAGAAAAGCAGACGCATGTTGCTGCACTTGAAAATATACATAAAAAGTATAATCCAGATGATAATGCAACATTCTCTGATATATCGGAAAATGGTAAAGTAACTCGTTCTGAGCCTGCAAATACAGATACTATTGAAACTTCGTCAGGTGAATCTAAACAAAAATAATAATTGTGGAATAGTGAGAAGGATAGATGTTGAAAAAAATAAAAGAAAGTATCTTAAAATTAAAGTATTTGAGTATTGCTGTGGTCGTGTTTAGTTTTATTGTGGTTTTAATAGGTATTGTAGTAGACTGTTTATATATAAATAATTTTAGATTTTATTGCTATGGTATTGTTGGAGTTGTAGTATTATTTTATATTCCTTTTGGAATCTATCTTCAGCAAAAAATAGTATGCCCTGTATGTAATGCAAAGCTTAAACTTAAACTTCCTAAAAATTGTCCTAATTGTGGCGAGAAATTAGATAATTAAATTTGAAAATGCCACCTAACCCGATCTCCGTCTTCCTAACGTCGATTCGGGTCGCATACCTCACAATTAGCTGAAATTGATCTTCCGTGATCAACTTCAGCTAATTGAGAAAGTATGTGGGGCTGGGTTGGTTAGGAACTAATCATTTGTATTTAATCAATCAGTTGTATTGGCATATATTCCGCACCAAGTTTTTCCGGTCTGGTCGCTGAGTACAGCTGATCGTTCATGCAACCTGAATAATTTGAAAGTAGTATTACTAACATATGGTTTTGTAACGCCGGTGTTAACTGTTGTCGCATGGAAGCTGATTGCAGTTAACGATAGGCTTTGCGAAAGTGAAGTGCCAAGGAAGGCAACGGAACGATCTCTTTTTGTTCTATAGTCCTAATGCCATTCGTAAGCAGTTATCTACCTCTCTCATTATTTCAGAATGGATTTCTCCAAGTTCTTTAACAACTAATGATTTATCGAGTAATGCCAGTTTATGAGTTCTTAGAACTGATGTTATTTTTAATCCGGTAGCCGGAAAGTGTAGATTATCTGTATCAATGATAAAATCGGTATCGAGGGCCTCGTCTCGCATAACTGATGATACAAAAAGACAGAGACATCATCTATTTGATGTAAGTATTTATCAGGAGTAATAATAATTGCAGGTCTTACTTTTGTACCTGTTAAATCCGTAAAAGGATATTTAATTAAAACAACTGATCCTCTTTTTACCATTGAACTTGTTCTCCATCGTTATATGTGTAAATATCTTCAGATGTATTTGAAAGCCATTCAAAAGAGTTTGAATTATCAATAAGTTCAGTTAATTCACCGGTAGTAATATCATCAAGTGAAATGTGATGTTTTTCTATATTTCGTTTTAACAATAAATAATTAACAAATATTTCTACTTCTTTTTGCTCGTCCAAAGATATTTTATTAATGAGAGAAGCTAATCTTTTATTCATATATAATTTTTCTATCCAACAAGATGTTTTATTTTTAATCATAAATGCGTTAATCAACTCTTTAATAACATTTTTATCACGGTATCGGTAGAAGGTATCTGTTAACCGTTTACATTTAAAATATATCTTAAATTATTGATAAAATCAAATAAAAAAATAATATAAAATAATTTGAAAGTGGTGATATTACTCAACATTCCCATATAATGACCCAGATAATCTGCCGGCGAAAATAGCGGGTTCTTTGTGTTTTATTGAAAAGATAATCAGTGTATGAATATTCTGCCGGTCTGGTTCATCTCTGTCATTATATATGTGGAGTAGAGAGGATTTATTGGTCTGGTACTTTACTCATTCTTTATTCGATACACAGGTATCGTGGCTTTGCGAAAGTGGAATGCCAAGTAAGATTTTTCGGTAACCCGAAAATAACGAGGTAACGGAACGACCTTCCTTTTGGCGATATGGAAATATCAGTTTATGTTTGTTTTAAAATAATTCAGAATGACTACCTGTTCTTTCAAATATAATTATGTCCCCTTGAATCATGTAAATTAAAAGCCAGTCAGGTTCAATATGGCATTCTCGACGACCGATGTAATTACCGATAAGTTGATGATCTTTTTTTAATCCTTTGAAAATTGTTTTGTATAATCCGGTTTAAGCATCATATACCCAATTTTGAAAACATTTCACTTGTATCTTTGCAATGAATAAGATTTATCCCATTATCAGTATCTTTAAAAGTTTGTTCTGTAATTGCATTTGGTATTTTAATATTTTCCATAATTTCATCTTTATATTTGATAAAAAGAACATAATTTAAAATAGCCTCTTTAGCATCATCTGACAAACTTTTAATTTCATCAAATAGTCTATCATTTACTATAGTTGACATAAAAACCCCTTTTAGACAAAGTATATCTAAGTAAGAAAAAAATCAAGTGGTAAGTATATTTTTCATTCAAATTATTTTGAATTCTACTGTTTTTCCGACCATAAATATTTAGTTGAAACTGGTCGTAATGAGTACCCGATTATTTGGAGTAAACCTGTGGCTTTTGCATGAGCCTCTATCATCATTTAATTTTTCACAGATTCCAGATGAAATGGTTTACCAACACTTTGTATTGAATCATTTTCAGTAATCATATTCAATGCTTTAATTTCTTCTGAATCAAACGCTGCTGCGATATCATTAACAATTGCACATGATACTTTATATTTTTTTAGTGTATCAATAATAGTTTCGGTTTCATACAGCATGATTAAATCATTTAATATAGAGACACTTGCAAAAGTAAGTGCCAAAGAAACCCGGTAACAGCATCATTTGAAAAATTATTCTTGAGAGGCTCTTGCAAAAATCATGAGTACTTTATTTTTGCTTCCGCCATATGCGATATAATCGCATTATTAGGTAGCTTCCTGCAAAAATTCGAGATAAAAGTAGTATTTTTGCAAGAAGCGCTTGACTTTATTATTTTATTTATAGTATATGACTACATGGTCATGTTTATCTTTTTATTTTTTAATAATTAAATATCCGGTTGACTAATGAGAGCTATTTAAGTTAAACTCTTTAAGGAGCTGTTATTGCCTACGAAGACCTTTTTATCTTTACCAATTGAAAAAAGAAGAGCAATTTTTAATGCAGCATTGGAAGAATTTGCTGATAACGGGTATTCAGTAGCTTCAACAAATAAAATTTGTAAAATTGCCGGTATTTCAAAAGGTTCCATGTTTCAGTATTTTGAAAATAAAGAGGATCTTTTTTTATTTGTAGTGCAGAAAGCGCTTCGTGATATTATTGATATGTACAGGGCTGAAAATATAATATATAATGATTTGATGGATCTTAAACAAATTTTTATAAGTTCTTCAATGCAGATGATCCGATTTTATGAAAAACTGCCAAAGCATTATAGGCTTTATTTACGGATTAACTATGAGATAGATTTTCCTGATTTAAAGAAAATCAGACGATATCTCAATAGACATGTAACAGCCGTTACTCAAAAATTTGTTCAGATAGGAAAAATGCGTGGTGTTTTAAGTCGTGAATTACGAAGTGACCTTGTGATGTTTTTAATAAACAGTATGTTATTCCGGCTTGTAGAACTTTTTTTTATACCCGGTGTCGATCCTGTTTTAAATATCAGCAGTGATCCTGATGAACGGTTTACTATACTGGAAAATGTCTACGATATACTTGTCAATGGAATGGGAGCTAAATCAGTTTAATAATTTGTTAATAAAACAAATTTTATTATAGTAGTATGTTTTTTTAATTTTTAGGAGGAACAATGAAAGATATCAACATTACTGAGTTATTAGAGTCAATGAAGAAGAACGACATAAGTGAAGTAATTATAAAAGAAGGAAATAAGGCTTATGAATTTAGAAGAGGCGGTTTTAAAAACCCTGCACCTGTTGCAACATCAGCTGTTGCTGCTCCTGTAGCCGGTTTGGCTCCAGTAATTTCTTCGTCCCCGGTTTCGGCTTCTGCACCGGCAGCTTCAACAGATGCATCACCTGTAGCAGCTAATAATTACTATGAAGTAAAATCACCGCTTGTTGGTAGTTTTTATTCTTCTCCTAAACCCGGTTCTCCTGCATTTGTTGAAGTTGGCCAAAAAGTGACGAAAGGACAAAAATTATGTCTTGTCGAAGCAATGAAAAACTTTAATGAAATTGACAGTGAGGTTGACGGTGTAATTAAAGAGATCCTTTGTAAAGACGGAGATCTTGTTGAGTTTGGAAAAGTAATATTCAAAATCGAACAAAAATAATTAAAGGTGTGGCTATGATAAAAAAGGTCTTAATTGCAAATAGAGGTGAAATTGCCGTTCGAATTATTCGGGCAGCAAAAGAACTCGGTATACGAACTGTTGCTGTGTATTCAGAAGCAGATAAAGACGCATTACATGTTAAACTTGCAGATCAGTCAGTTTGCATTGGTCCTGCACCAAGTGCAAAGAGTTATTTAGTATATCAGAACCTTCTTGGTGCTGCAGAGGCGACAAAAGCTGATGCAATTCATCCCGGATATGGTTTTCTTGCAGAAAATGCTGATTTTGCCGATGCGTGTGCAGCTCTTGGTATTAAATTTATTGGTCCTGACAGTAATGCGATACGAACATTAGGTGATAAAGCGACTGCAAGAAAAACCATGATTGAAGCTGGTGTTCCTGTTACTCCGGGTAGTAAAGATATTATTAAAACAGAAGAAGATGCTTTAAAAAATGCAAGAGAAATCGGTTATCCGGTCATTATCAAGGCAAGCGCCGGCGGTGGTGGAAAGGGTATGAGAATTGCACGAAAAGAAGAAGATTTAATAAATAGTTTTCACATGGCTTCAAACGAAGCATTAGCATCATTTAAAAATGCAGATGTGTATATGGAACGTTATATTGAAAACCCGCGACATGTTGAAGTTCAAATTATCGGTGACGAACATGGGAATGTTGCTCATTTATTTGAAAGAGATTGTTCATTACAAAGAAAACATCAGAAACTTTTAGAAGAAGCACCTGCTACAAGTCTTGATGCTGCTACCCGTAAACAAATGGGTGAAACTGCTGTAAAGGCTGCAAAAGCTGCTAATTATTATAATGCAGGTACAATCGAGTTTATTGTTACACCGAAAGGTGAGTTTTTCTTTATGGAAATGAATACAAGAATCCAGGTTGAACATCCTGTAACTGAAATGATTACCGGTCAGGATCTAATTAAAGAACAATTTAGAATCGCTTCAGGCGAGAAATTATCATTTACTCAGGAAGATTTAAAGGTTAACGGTCATTCAATAGAGTGTCGAATCAATGCAGAAGATTCTGAGCGAAACTTTGCTCCATGTCCGGGTAAAGTAACTAAATATATTGTTCCCGGTGGAAATGGGGTGAGAATAGATTCTGCTGTTTATCAGGATTATACAATATTACCATTTTATGACAGTATGGTTGCTAAGTTAATTGTTCATGGAAGAGATAGAACTGAGGCAATTCAAAGAATGAAGAGAGCTTTGAATGAATTTGTAATTGAAGGTGTTAAAACAACAATTCCTTTCCATTTAAGAGTTCTTGAGGATAAAGATTTCCTTGAAGGAAATATTGACACTCATTTTATTGAAAAAAAATATGGTGAGAAAAAATAACTAATGAAGAGCTCTTCCTTTTTGGTAAGAGCTCTATATCATAGGGGAGTGATAGTATATGTCAAATTTATTTATAAAATGCCCAAGTTGTGGAACAACACACTTTTCCAACATATTGGCAAAATCTCTTTTTGTTTGTCCTGAGTGCGCGTTTCATCATAAGTTAGATGCTCCATCAAGGTTAAAATATACCATTGATAAGGGGACTTTTGAAGAGTTCGATAAAAAGATGAGATCATTAGATCCTTTAAGTTTCCCTGAATATGAAGAAAAATTAAAAATTGCTCATAAACAAACAGGTCAGAATTCTGCTGTTGTATCAGGAAAGGCTAAAATTGGCGGTCTTGATACTGTTATTGTTGTAATGGATACTCGATTTATTATGGCAAGTATGGGGTCTGTTGTCGGTGAAAAAATTACACGGGCGTTTGAATATGCAACTGCTCATAAATTACCGATTGTTATTTTTACTGCATCAGGCGGTGCGAGAATGCAGGAAGGTATTTATTCATTAATGCAGATGGCTAAAACATCAGCAGCAGCTAAAAGACATGCAAATGCAGGCTTATTGTATATAAGTGTATTAACTCATCCTACTACAGGCGGGGTTACAGCATCATTTGCTTATCTTGCTGATATTATTCTTGCTGAACCGAAAGCTTTGATCGGGTTTGCCGGTCCGAGAGTTATTGAACAGACAATTAATCAAAAACTTCCTGAAGGTTTTCAAAAAGCAGAGTTTCTACTTGAACACGGTATGCTTGACAAAATCGTATCGAGAGATTTAATGAAAGACACTTTAATTAATCTAATTAAGCTCCATAGTACAAGTTTCGGATTAAGTGACAAAAAATACAGAATTGAGCAGTACGGTTTAAAGTAGGGGGAATAATGGAAAAGAAAGATCTTGAGGATGAATTAAAAATATTACAATCGAAATTAAGTGAAATAAAAGGTCAGTTAAAAAGTGGACAGGGTGATACACTCATGCCATTAATTCAAAGATTGGAAGATAATGCGATGAGCCTTAATTCCGAATTATACAGAAAAGTTACACCGCTTGAAAGAGTTCAATTAGCACGACATCCTAATAGACCTACAACATTGGATTATATCAAACATCTGATTACTGATTTTGTTCAATTACACGGGGATAGACGATTTAAAGAAGATGCAGCGATTATTGCCGGTGTCGGTTTTTTTGAAGGAATTCCGGTTACTGTAATCGGGCATCAAAAAGGTAGAGATACAAAAGATAATATATTAAGACATTTTGGTATGCCGCATCCTGAGGGGTATAGAAAAGCATTGCGATTAATGCAACAGGCTGAAAAGTTTAAAAGACCAATTATTTGTTTTATTGATACTCCGGGAGCTTATCCCGGTCTTGGTGCTGAGGAAAGAGGTCAAGGCGAAGCTATTGCCGTTTCTTTGTATGAGATGTCGGCATTGAAAACACCGATTCTTTCAATTATCACCGGTGAAGGTGGTTCAGGTGGCGCATTGGCACTTGGTGTCGGGGATAAGGTTTTTATGATGGCCAATACAATTTATTCGGTTATTTCACCGGAAGGTTGTGCTTCAATATTATGGAAAGATTCGAGTCGAGCAATGGAAGCTGCCGAAGCATTAAAAATTGATCCTAATAATCTATTGAGAATGGGTATTATTGACGATATTATTGAAGAACCGGAAGGCGGGGCTCATCAGGATCACGCGCAAGCAGCAGCGTATATCAGGGAGAAATTAAGAGAATCACTTGAAGAGTTAACTCAATTTACAACTGATTATCTTATTGATTTACGATACTCTAAGTTTAGAAAAATGGGTGTCTTTAAAGAGAATTAAAATTTTGGAGTTTTAAATGAAAACAGCAGTTTTATTTGCAGGTCAGGGGTCACAGTTTATTGGTATGGGTAAAGATCTTTATGATGCTTTTCCACTTGCAAAAGAGATTTTTGATACGACTAATGATATACTTGGTATTGATATAAAGAAAATTTGCTTTGAAGGACCGGAAGAAGAACTAACGAAAACAGAAAATACTCAGCCCGCAATTTTGATGATGTCATATATTTGCTATAAACTTCTTGAACAAGAAGGAATAAAAGCTGATGTTTTTGGTGGTTTCAGTCTCGGTGAATATTCAGCGTTAACAGCAGCCGGTTATATTTCTTATGCTGATGGTGTTAAACTTGTAAGAGATCGCGGACTTATTATGGAAAATGCTGTAAAAGGAATGTCAGGTGCTATGGCTGCAATTCTTGGTCTTGAAGATAATCAGGTTGAAGAAGTATGTGCCAAAGCCGGAGGCATTGTTGTTCCTGCTAATTATAATTGTCCCGGACAACTTGTAATCAGTGGTGAGTTATCAGCTGTAGAAAAGGCATGCGAACTGGCTAAAGAAGCAGGTGCTAAAAGAGCTTTGATGCTTAAAGTTTCAGGTCCTTTTCATTCTCCATTATTAAAAGATGCTGGAGTTGAACTTGCAAAAACATTAGATCAGGTTACTTTTAACAAATCAAACAGTAAAGTATTGTCAAATGTAACTGCTTTAATTCACAACCCGGAGATGATAAAAAATCTTCTTGTTGAGCAAATGTATTCACCGGTAAAATGGCGAAAAAGCATGGAAAATCTTCTTTCTGAAGGGTATGATACTTTTATTGAAGTTGGTCCAGGTGCTACGCTTACCGGTTTCATGAAAAAAATAAATAAAGAAGTTAAATCAGTTTCTATAGGTTCTGTTGAAACATTTAACAATGCGATTTCTTCTTTAAAATCATAAAAGTACAGGGTAGATCAAGAAATGCCCTGTATTTATAAATAAATTGGATTGGTTCAGGCTGATCTTTTTATGAAAGGGATTTAAATGAACAAATTGTTTATGATAAACAAGTTAGATTTTTTATTTCTGTTTACTCAATTTTATTCTACTAAGCAAATAAAGAATAGTATTTTATATATACTATTCTTTATAATCTTTTTTAGCGCTACTGCAAAAACAGCACCTGAAGGTGTTCATAAAACGGGTGTTGATATTCTACGCTCCGGTGATTTAAAAAAAACAATCGATTATCATATAAAACAGTTAAATATATATCCAGACGATGAAGTGATGATGTTGAATTTGGCATTCGCTTATATTTATCTTGGTAAAACAAGTGAAGCAGAAAAAACTTTTGTGAAAATTCTTTCGATTAATCCAACAAATAAGGATGCACGATCAGGTTTATTTAATCTTTATAATTCAATAATAAATAAATCTGTTGCAAATAATGATTTTAATAAAGCTTTTGATTTTGTGAATAAAGGTTTTTATTATTTACCGGAAAACAGTATTTTCTATTCAATTAATGCAGAACTCTATTCAAATATAAAGAACTTTTTCAAGGCTGGTGAGAATTATAAAAAATCATGGGAAATGGATTATACCCGTACCGAAAATATTATAAATGTATGGAAATTAAAAAAAGCCGGTGAAGCGTATTACAGGCTGGGAAATGAATATACCAGACAATGGCGGGAGTTTGCCGAGACTATTTTAAAAAAAAATCCTGATAATAGAGAGCTTCTTAATCTGACAGCCGAGGCGTACTTTTTTAATAATGAAAACCCTCAGAAACGGAATCGACTGAGAAATCGTGCGATGGAATTGTACAGAAAAGAAAATCAGAACAGGCCGGGTATTGAACTTCAATTTCCATTGTATGGCAGATATCAAATTGCAAGTGGCTATTTTGAATGGGAACTTGATACACATAATGGATATGACGGGTATTGTCTTGACCTGGTTGCTATTGATGAAAATGGAGGGAAAGTAAGAAGCGGTACGGGGCTTGACGTTGCATTATCTTTTGGAACTCCAATCTATGCAGCGTATGATGGCATCGTTGATAGTGTTGTTTCTTCAAATGCTGATAACCCAATAGGTGTTCAGAGTTACTTTACTCCCAATTTTATTAAAATTAAACACAAGGAAAATGGTGTTACATATTATTCACGATATTATCACATAAAGAAAAATTCCGCATTGGTATCGTCAGGACAACAGGTTAAGAAAGGTGATCAAATAGCAGAAATTGGTAATTCAGGGTATTCATTTGCCCCTCATTTACATTTTGGTTTGTATGATGCAAATGGTATATCACTTCCTCTTAACTTTGAAACATTGATAATTAAAGGCAGAGATTATAAGCGTAATACTCAATTTAAACATGGTCAGATAGTTGAACATTTTCAAAGTGTACCATTAGAAGTCATAGGTGAACTTCATGATTAAACCGGGGTTGCTGTTGATAAATTGACTGATTTCTTTTCGGCTCATCTTGTATAATTGTATCGAACCTTCATTTCTGAAAGAGTATTCTAACGGTTTATTTTTATATACATCATATAATGTTCCGATAAAATCACCACGAGTAAGTGTTGCAATATCAGCACTATTTTGTGAAACAATAACAGTTCCTTCGTTAATAATATAAATATTTTCTATTAAGTCGCCTTCTGAAATGATATAAGTATTTTTCTCAATACTCAATGGAATAAAAATTGATTCAAGCCATGTTTTCTGGTATGAGGAACAATATTTGAAGAATTTGCTTGATGATAATAAATTCCATGTATCACTATTTCTTGTTTTTGAAAGTCTTATTAATGTTTTTTCGAATTCAGTTCCTGAAATAAAATAGAGAAATTCATCACGACTGATTGAATAGGCAATTACATCAGTTTCAGCGTGAATATCAGCCATTCTTTTTTTGTTAAAAAGGAGTGCTGATTCACCAAAATATTCATACGATGAATATATTTTTTTATGTTCAAGTCCTTCGTGTGAAACTGAAACATTGCCAAGATATATAATATAAAATTTATCGCCGTATGTTCCTTTTTCAATTATGTGATCACCCTTTTTAAAAGTGACTTTTTTTACTATAGTAATGAATTCCTGAATTTTTTCAATAGTTAAATCATTAAAGAAATCAAGATGCTTTAGAATATTCAGGATTAAGTAGGTGTTATCGTAATATGGGGTTTCTGTTGGAAATGTTAACGTATTTTCCATACCAAACGTTGCAAGAGTGAGTGAGGTGTCTTCGGGAACATCCTTTTTTGCTATATGGTACACAACTGTTTTCTTTTTTATTTCTTCATCAAGAGAATTGAGGTAGGCAATAGGTGTATGTAAAGGCGGAACCCCGGCTTCATGATAAATAACTCTTGAATCCCATGGAAAATTTTTGAGTTCATCAAATCGTTCCTGAGATATTACTTTTGTATCTAAAAGTTTTTGATGTATTGAAGGGTCATTGTTGTGATCTGATGAATATACAAAAGTTTGATCCTGAAAAGACATTTTAAAACCGAAAGTGGGTATCGAATGAAGTGTATAGAATGTATTAAATTTCGCTCCGTGAATATAGAGAGGTTTATTAATTTTTATGGGATGAAATTTAAACAGTTTCATTAAAAATTCTACGGGTTCACCGGATAGTGCAGAATATTTTCTTAGAAAACTCATTATTACTGTTTCGGTTGAGTAAATTGTTATTTTGCCTTCTTCAAGTATTTTTTGAAAAGTACCGGCATCGTGATCTGCATGACAATGAGTAAGAATAATACTGTCAATCAGTTTGGGATTAACATTTGAACTTTCAAGCCATTCAGTTGAATTGACCGGCGGATCTATCATGATTCCATGATGATTAAGCCATATAATGTAACCTGATGTATTTTGATCGGGATCAAAGCCGTGACTGGGACCTAAACAGGTAATACTGAATAAGGGCGGACTATATGGTTCAGGTAATCTTTTACCTATTTGATATTTTGGTGTATAACTGAAAATACCGGGAATATTTGAGAGTAATATAGTATTGTCATAGACTGAGAAGTTGCTGTCTTTATCTTTTTCGATAACAATATCATTGAATTCAAATTTATTATTTTGAAACACACCAATATTTACTAAATCTGAAAGTTTTAAATCATTTCTAAAGTAATCAAGTTCACTTTTCAGATTTGGATACGTTTCATCATCATTCATTAAATCATAATCAACTGAAATATCAAGAGCTGCCGGTCCGAAAAGTGACTCCTGCAACACTTTTTTTATTTTTTCTAATTGTTCTTCACTACAAACAATGAGTGTTTTTCTTTTTTTTATAAAAAAATTAAAATAAATCGGAAATTCGATTTCTGCCAGGCTTATTCCCCGTTTCCAATCAAACATTTTGTCCATTAAAACAAAAATTTGCGGGACGCCTTTCGGGTATTTCATAGTATCTTTTATAGTCTCCGGGGGGGTGCCGAATTGAACATAACCAACTTTTGTATCTATTAAGAAACCGCCCCGTGGAAGGGATTCGTAGTTTGCCTTCATTTTTTTCATAAAAATCCTTCTCAAATTGTAACTATTTTATAACGTCTTTATTTCAATTCTTAATTTTTTCTGCTTTATTCCGAAAGCTACCCCGCCACCTATTGTAACGCCCGTTCCTGCTGCCATTAATCCCCCGCCAACTCCGGTTAATACATAGTATGTTGTCAATGATGTTTCAGGTGTATCAACATTTGGTTTTACGATATTTAGAATACCTGCAAGAAACAAAGGAAACCCTGCTGCAAGAACAATGACCCCCGATGCAATAATTATTTTTTCAATTCTTAAATCTTCTTTCAACCAGTCTTTATCAATGTTTCTAAATGGATTTTCTGTTTTTAATAGATTTGATTTATCTGATAGTGAAAAATCAATGTTCTGATATTCAAGTGAAAAAGATTTAAATGATAATAGAAACAATAGTAAAAAAAATATTTTTTGCATATAAAAATAATACGATTTTTTTACTGATAAATCAATATATTAAATTTAATTAGATTATTTACTAAACAATTTAAATGATATATGATATAAATTATAAAAAATATCGGAGAGCAACATGAGTAATATTATTAAAGCTATAATTAAAACATCAAAAGGTGATATTAATCTTGAATTATATGCAGATCAGACACCGTTAACTACTGCAAATTTTATTAATTTAGCAGTGAGAGGTTATTATGATAATTTAAAATTTCATAGAGTAATACCTGATTTTATGATTCAAGGCGGATGTCCTTATGGTACAGGAACAGGCGGTCCGGGATATAAATTTAAAGATGAGTTTAACGCAACTTTAAAACATAAAGGAAGCGGTGTTTTATCAATGGCAAATGCAGGTCCGGGAACAAATGGCAGTCAGTTTTTTATTACTCACATTGAAACATCATGGTTAGATGGAAAACATACTGTATTCGGTAAAGTTTTATCTGATGATGATCAGGCTGTTGTTAATGCAATAAAGCAAGGTGATATAATTAATACTATAGAAATAACCGGTGATTATCAATCACTTTTAGATACCCAATCAAAGCAGATTAATGAGTGGAATGTGATTCTTGATGAAACTTTTAAAAATTTAAAGAAGGTATAGTTGATTAAGAAAGGAATTATACGCATACTTGAATTTATCCCGCTGTCAACATTTTTAATACTTCAAAGAGTATGTGATGATAGATGGCGGGAAATATTTCTGATATGTGCTTTTTTAGCAGTTGCTGTTTTAGTATATTTTCATATTATTCATCGCATTTTAAACAGGCTTAATCTGGGTATTAATTATTATTTAATTGTTGCTTGTCTTGTAAATTTATCGGGGTTTAAGCCACTTAATGATTTTATACAAAATATTCGCGGTATGGGGCTTATTATATCAATCATTATTACAGGCATTATTACTTTTTTCTTTTCTAAATACCGTTTTATTCCTTTAGACACGAGTGATGATACAATTGTTATTAAGCGCTCTCTATATCTGTTACTTGCTACAATACTATGTGGAGTTTTTATGCTGGCAGGGAATTATATATTCCATTTTCATATTGTATTTATTGAAATTATACCATTTGTTGTTTTGTTTACTTTTCAGGGAATTTTGATGAAGAAACCGCGATAAAATTTTTAAAAGCCTCAGGAGGTGTACATTGAATAGTATTACTAATAAACTTGCCGTTTTTTTATACACGCAGTGGTTTGATCAAAAAGTATATACCGGGTATCACTTACCTGAGAAATGTCCTACTGTGGAAAATAATAATAATGATGATGAAAATGCAAATAAAGATTTGATTCACTGTAGTAAATGCTGTTCTGAATTATGCGGATTTGAGAAGCTCGATACAAGTATGAGGGATGAATATATTGCAAAAGCCCTTGTTATGGAAAAAAAATTATCCGAATCAGGACTTATTATTTCAGAGAAATAAGTATTTTTGATTTTCGGGGAATGAAGTTGTATTTGCAATTTTTTTATTCAACTCATAATGAGTTTCATAAAACGGGAATGAATAAAGTGGTTTTTTATACTTTATAAACCGGTTTACCGCATGGCAGGAGCCACCGGTTAGTGTGCTTTGTGAAAGTATTAATACATTTGATATGTCTGCAAGTAATGAGTTACGTAATACAGCACTGTATTTTTGAATGGTAAAATCAGGCGGGAACAATGACAGTAATAACCCGCGTTCTGCAATCATATCTGCAAGTTTCATGTTTTCATACGGATAAATTGATAAAATCCCTGATGGTAGTACTGCGATTGTTGATCCTTTTTCAGCAAGTCCGCCTCTATGTGCTGCCGTATCAGAACCGGTTGCAAGGCCACTTACAATCGGGATGTTTAATGACGATATTTCTTCAGCCACAAGCATAGTCAAATCAGCAATATAATCAAATGGTTTTCTTGTTCCGACAATCCCGACTTTAGTTTTTGCATTTAAAAGTGAAATGTTACCTTTTGCATATACAATCGGGTAATTAATCATGGTTGTAATGATTTTGATATTATTACTAATTGATGTAGTAAGGATTTTCTCTGCTGATGAGGTAGCTGAACTTACAGATTCTCTTGAGTAGTTTTTGAAGCGATTCTGTGAGTCATTATCCATTTTCTGGAAAATTTCATACAGTGATAAATCAGAGTTTTCATTCAAAAGTTGTCTGACTTGATTGAGTCTTTTCAATCCGACATCCTGATGAAGTGATGCTGATAAAAGTAATAGTTTATTCATACGACTATAGTATACAATCACTGAATATTTTACAAATATTTTTTTAAATCATGCAATAAAAATCAGATATTTTCGTTTACAATATAAAGAGAAAAAGGTGACTTTGATGAAAGAAACAATAATAGATTTTTTTAAATACGAGAAAAATAAACTTATTCATTATATACGAAAAAATCTCAATTATTTAGCAACAGTAGAACCTGAAGATATTATTCAGGATGTGATGATTAGAGTGTTAGAAAAAATCAATGATGGTGTAATAATTGAAAATGTATCAGGTTTCATTTATAAATCGGTAAAAAATAAAATGATTGATCAATACAGAACAAGAAAAATTTCTGTATCGTTGAATAAAAATGATGAAACAGATGAAAAATCATTAGAAAGCATGTTGTCTGATGCCCGGTTTGATATTTTTTCTGAGGTGCAACATGAAGAATTACGCCGGATTTTATTTGCTACTGTTGATGAGTTGCCATGTGAACAGAAATCTATCTGGGTTGCAACAGAGTTGGAAGGAAAAAGTTTTGCAGAATTATCTGCAGCGTGGGGTGTTTCAATGAATACTCTTTTATCAAGAAAGCATCGTGCAAACAAGGTTTTAAAAACAAAACTATCAGGTTTGATGGTTTAAAATATACAAAAGGAGATTAGTATGGAACAAAAAGAAACGAAAAAAAGAGTTATGACATTTTTTAAAATTTTTGGAGCAGTAGTTGGAGGAATTGCATTAGTTATTCTTCTTGCATTTGGTTTTGGTTATCTTGTAAAAGTGTTATGGAATTGGTTAATGCCTTCACTATTTGGGTTGAAAACAATAACGTACTGGCAGGGTGTCGGTTTGATTATCCTTGCAAAACTCTTTTTTGGAATGAATATGAATGGTCATTCCGGTAAATCATCGAAAAAGAAACATTGGAAAGGTTGCGAAGGTGATTTTGATGATAAAAAAAGCTGGGGCAAATGGAAGTATTATAATGAATACTGGAAAGCAGAAGGAAAAGATGCTTTTGAAAAGTTTATTGACGGGAAAAACATGAATAATGAAGAGAAGTCGTAAATTTTTAGAGACTTTTTGCATAAGAACGGAGAATTTGGAATGATTTGTCACTCTGTCTGCGTGTGTACTTTTGCACAGGCAGGCAGAGTTTTATTTTGTTTAGAAAAATGGGAGTGATAGAGCTTCTTGCAAAAATACTCTTTTTATCTCGAATTTTTGCAAGAAGCTACCTTAAATGCAATTTTATTGCGTAACGGCGGACGCAAAAATCAAGTACTCTTGATTTTTGCAAGAGCCTCTACCAAATATTCTTTTGAATACAAAATCTACTTTCGGGCTCATTAGTGATACTTTTTTAGTGTCTTCGCTATTTTTAATCATAATATCCTCCGCTATAATTAAAGGGAGAAAAGTTATTTTTTCATTGTTTATTATATAAAAAACTTGACAAATTAATTAACTCCTTGTATATTCTAATATAAGAATATACAAGGAGTTCGAAATGTTTAAATTTTTAAAATTAGTACAGGAAAATCTGATTATTGCAATACCGGCAGTAATGGTAATTGGTCTTTTCTACGGATATTTTTTTGATGTGTCAAATCTTACTTCGTTTATTGTACCGTTAACATTTATTATGGTTTATCCAATGATGGTAACGCTTCAGATGAATTCATTACTTCATTTTGAGGATTATAAACTTCAGATTACAACACAAATTATCAATTTTATGGTAATTCCTTTTATTGGTTTTGGTGTCGGATATATTTTTTTTCCGGGTAATATACTTATGATTACAGGAATTGTTTTAACGAGTTTACTACCGACAAGCGGTATGACAATTTCGTGGACAGGATTTGCGAAGGGGAATGTGAGTTCTGCTATCAAAATGACGATTATCGGATTGATTTCAGGTTCACTTGCAGTACCGTTGTATCTGAAATTTTTAATTGGTAAATCAGTAACTATAGACCCGATAAAAACTTTTATCCAGATTGGGGTTATCGTTTTTATACCTCTTATTGCTGGATGGATAACTCATATAACGCTTTCACATATATTTGGAAAGGAAAAATTTCATAAGCAAATAAAACCATTTTTTCCGCCATTATCCACTATCGGGGTACTTGGTGTCGTATTTGTTGCAATTGCATTGAAATCTAAATCGCTTATAGAACACCCGTTTACAATTGCATATATGATTCTTCCTGTTATAACTCTGTATATTCTTAATTTTATTATCTCAACAGTTGTTGCTAAACTTTTTTTTAAACGAGCTGATGCTTTGGCGCTTGTTTTCGGAACGGTGTTGCGTAATCTTTCCATTGCTCTTGCGCTGGCAATAAATGTATTTGGTAAGGAAGGTGCAGATATTGCCATTATAATTGCGCTCGCATATATCATACAGGTGCAGGCTGCAAGTTACTATGTCAGATTTGCTGATATAATATTCAAAAAAGAACCCATTCAAGAAGTGTGCTGAAATGTAAGGCTTTTTGTATTTTCAATGCCTTTGTGGTTAGAATTTCAATGGATTTTGATAAGTTAACCACAAAATGTGCATTTTCGGCGTTTGGGAGGGTAGGGTAAGCTTTACACCACGGTAATCTGCCCCATTGATGAGCAGTCATATCCGCCAAGCGCTTCGATTTCATTTCTGAAAGCCGGTGATTGAAGTTCTGCAATAAGACTTCTAAAAACAGGATCTTCAAGATCATCATACCGTATTACCATATCATATTGTTCTTTTTGAATGGGTATAAAATCAATACCATTAACCTTTTGACTGGTTTTTTCATTCCCGATGCCGACATCCGCTCCGCCCCTACTGACTGTTCCGGCGACAACAAGATGTGATGTGCTTTCCCGGTTGTATCCGTTTATTTCGTTACCGGAACGCTTTAACTGTTTTATTGATTCATCGAGTAAAACACGGATACTGCTGCCTTTTTCACGATTAATCATAGTTACATCCGGCGAGAATAAATCTTTAAATGATTGTATGTTTTTGGGATTACCTTTTTGAACATAAAAACCGACTGTTCGGACTGCAATATGTATAACAACTGCCGGAATACCGGGTAATAACTTTTTTATATAAGAAAAATTATATTCATTGGTTTCCGCATCCCATAAATGTGCGGTTGCTGCTTGCACCTCATTAAAGTAGAGCCCCATAAGTGCGTTATAACTTCCACTGTATGAACGGACAAATTTAATTTCCGGTAGCCGTTTCTGAAGATTGCCTGCAAGAATATCAAGAATCATATCCTGACCGGCTATAACAAATGTCCGGTTGTTCAGATTATTTTTGCCTGAAGGTGTAACAGGATGAGAAAACAGCAAGTCATCAGAATGTGTCATCACTTTTTCAGGCGCAGAAATACCACGGTTTAAATATTCATTAACATCTTTTTTGTTTATCCGTAATTTTTTACCTGCTTTAAAACCTTTGAGTTCATTTCGCTTAATTAATTCATATACAGTATTTTTTGTAATTTTTAATATTTCAGCAACTTCCTGTGGAGTATATGTTTCATTAGCATCATCAATCATTTTTCACCTCATTTCTTAAAAAATAACATTTTTTTATTGACATTGCAACTATTATATTTTAACATAACATAACATAACGTGTTATAACATAACAAAAGATGATTGTGTTGGATGAAATATTACAATAGTGGAGGGGTGTATGATTGATTTAGAACCGGTTTTATTATCAATGAAGTTATCAGCATACACAACAGGGATTTTACTGATAATCTGTATTGTTCCTGCATGGTATCTTGCGACGGGAAAATCATCATGTAATGTTATTGTCGAATCAGTTTTAACACTTCCACTGGTACTTCCGCCAACTGTAATCGGGTTTTATATACTTTTACTGTTATCACCGAGAAATACACCGGGAATGATTTTTGAGTCGCTATTTGATTACCGTCTTGTATTTTCGTTTCCCGGAATAGTTATCGCATCAGTAATTCACTCACTGCCGTATATGATAAAACCTCTCAAAACAGGGTTTGAAAGTATCCCCCGTTCATTAATTGAGGTTTCCTATACGCTTGGTAAATCCGAAGCTGAAACATTCATAAAAGTCATTATTCCTTTGATGAAAAAACCGCTTATCACCGGGCTTGTAATGACGTTTGCTCATACAATGGGAGAATTCGGTGTAATTCTCATGGTCGGGGGGAATATTGCCGGCAAAACAAAGACTGCAAGCGTTGCAATTTTTGAATATGTGGAAACAATGGAATACGCAACAGCACATATGTACTCGCTAATTTTAATTGGAATCAGTTTATCAATTTTTATTGTATTGAATATTATAAATTCCGGCGATAAAAAGGAGGTAATTGAATGATACACATCAATATTTCTAAAAAAATACATACACACCAGGGAATTATCGATTTTAATGTAGACAAATCATTTAATAAAGGTGAATTCATAACAATTTCCGGTAAATCAGGAACCGGCAAAACAACATTACTCCGTATGATCGCCGGTCTGACTGAACCTGACAGCGGCACAATTAATGTACATGATGAAATATGGTTTGACTCGGCAACCCGTAAAAACCGTACCATTCAAAAAAGAAAATGCGGTTTTGTCTTTCAGGAAACAACCCTTTTTCCACACATGACGGTGCTCCAGAATATTCTATATGCTCATAATGATAAAAAATTAGCGTATGAACTGCTTGAACTTCTTGAAATAACAGCACTTGCTGAGAGATTGCCGGTTAAACTTTCGGGTGGTCAGAAACAACGTGTTGCAATTGCACGGGCACTTGCAATAAAACCTGAGATACTTCTTCTTGATGAACCGTTTTCTTCACTTGATATGAATCTCAAATCAATTGTACAGGATGAATTAAAACGGGTACACGAACGCTTTGGGACATTGATGATGCTTGTTACTCATGATTATACCGATATTTTTAAACTTTCAACCCGTACATTATACCTGACACCTGGAGTAATTGAGCGTGACGGCTCTGCGTATGAAGTATATCTCAATCAGTTGACTACTCACAAATTCTCATTTACCGGGAAAATACTTGATATTCAAAAAAATGATCTTGTGTACAACGCACTTATTGGTTCAACTCACGGGATAATAGAAACTATAGTAACAGAGGATGATATAAAAGGGCTTACAATCGGTGATATGGTACTTGTCGGCTCAAAAGTATTTAACCCAGTGTTGCATAAATTAGGAGTTAATCTGCTCGAACCTGACGCAGAATAATATATATAAAAGGAGCACATCATGACAAAACGAATTGTTACAGCATTTTTTTTCTGCATTATACCAATTATAATGCACTCTCAAACCAGTCTTTCTGTTGCAGCAGCAGCAAATCTTAAAATACCAATGACTGAACTTGAGTCTGCGTTTAATTCAGAACATCCTGATATTAAACTTACCATTAATTATGGTTCAAGCGGTAAGTTAACTGCTCAGATTCTTGAAGGAGCGCCGTTTGATATTTTTCTTGCTGCAGACACTTTATTTCCGCAGAAAATTTTTGACGCTCAAGCGGGAGTGGGGGAGCCGGTTATTTATGCATCGGGTAAAGTTGTTTTGTTTACTGTTATAAAAAACAGCATTTCAAAAGGGCTTGTGGCTCTTAAAGATAAAAAAATAAAGACAATTTCAATCGCCAACCCTGATACAGCACCGTATGGCCGGGCAGCGCTTAATGTGATTAAAAAGTACGGGATATACGAAGATGTTGAAAAAAAACTTGTATTTGCAGAAAGTATATCGCAGGTTGTTCAACAGGCAGTCACAGCAAGTGACGTCGGGTTTATTGCAAAATCATCATTGTTCGCCGTGGATTTACAGAAATACAATGTAGAAAAAACATACTGGATTGACATTGACACTTCATTATATGAACCGATAGATCAGGCGATGATTATAATTAAAAATGCAAAAGAACCGGAGGCAGCCGGAGTTTTTTATGATTTCATTTTATCGGTGAAGGCAGCAGAAATATTTAGAAAATACGGGTACGATGTGAAATAGTAACGAAGGTGCTACCTGAAAAAAATCCAGGTGAAATTAAATTGACATTTACAAGTCTTCGTCAGACACAAATCTTTATTAGCTTTTCTGCCCTTTTTTGTGTTGCCTTCTTACTATTCTCTCTATATTCATTCGCAATTTGAACCATTACTTCTTTTTCAGTTTTTGTTAGATTTGGAGCAATTCTTATAAAAGCTTCTAATATCCAATCTTGTTCATTATAAATAGTATTGTCTGATGATTCTACTAGTAAAGGAAAAACCTCTGCTGCATTTTTTTCTGATAGTTCACCATACCGCCCTAAGAATAGGTCTATCGCCCCTAACAGGCACAGTTGACCGTCTTTCTTTTGGTTAATGTACATTTTTGCATAAACAAGAGCCGGTTTTACATTATTTTCATTTTCTTTAGCACAATAGCCTAAAGCCATAAATATCATCCACTTTGTTTGTGGTTCTTCCATTTCTAAAGCTTTAATCAATTGAGAAATATATGGTGAAATCAGATCAGGCTGTTTTTCAGCTACACACTCTACTACTTTTGCCGCACCAGCTCTAATATTTTTATCTGGTTTATTATGTGGATTATATGTGACTAAAGGAATAATTACTTCTATTAATTGAAATTTTCCCTGCAATATTTCTGTTGCTATTTCTTTTCCCAAAGCACTGGAGACTGTTCCTTTATTGTTTTTTAGCGCATCTAAAATATTCATATCCTTATCCTTTTTTACGTGCCAAAGTCAGCCCTGTCTATGTGAAATCCTTATCTATCCCATTCTGTGCATTCACCACCTGAAATATGATGTTTTTCGTAAATGATACTTTGAAATCCTGCTTTTTGAGCATAAATTCCTGCAGATAATCCTGAAATACCACCACCAATAATAATTACTTTTTTCATGTAGCATTTTCCATGTATTTCTAATAATTTACTTAATAAATCCATTTCAGCAATTTGTGTGACAAAAAGCCTGAGTCTGTGTTAAATCGGTTGTTCTACATTTTTTAAGAAATATAACAGAAATTACTATTTATTATTACTATCATCCTGTAATCTTTTTCCGATAGTTCTAAAAATTTCTTCTTTTTCTCGTTTTCCAATTCCCCATATTTCTAAGACTTCTATTTTTTCAGGAGTAATCATTCTATAAACTATTCTAAATTTTTTGCCGTGAGCATATATTTTATAAAAACCAGTAAGGTCAATATTAAATTTAATTTTCTTCTAACCTTAAATCAAATGCCTTTTTACTCTCTCCATCAAAACCTAATTTTTCATAAAATGTATGTGCGCTTTCTCTTTTCATTCCACTTTGTAATATTACTTTGTAGCAGTTTTCATTTCTTGATAATTCTATAGCTTTTCTAATTATATTTTTTCCAATTCCTTTTCCTCTGTAATTTTCATCTGTTATGACATTTTCAATAAAACCTATTGACCTGCAATTGTTAGTAATATTTGGTATTATAACTAAATAACATGAGGCAATTATTTTTCCATTATCCTCTGCAACAAGATATTTTATCATTTCTGTTTTCATGCTTTTTTCTATTATTTTTTTTGCATTATTTATATCGATATTTATATTATTTGAATCAAGTTGTTTGTACAAATCAATCAATTGAGTTAAATCATCTGGTATTAATTCTCTAATAATTATCATATTTTTCCTTCATCTTTTTTAATTTTTGCACGAAGTGTCCGTAGAACATTTGCTTAACTTATGAGCGCAGCGAATCAAGTTGAAGCAGTTGTTAGGTGCATAATTTTCCTTAAAATAAACTTATTGTATGATTAATTAATTCAATATCGCCCCACTGACCATGATGTGGGATTACTATTTTACTACTCTGATACTTATCTCTTATATTTTTTACTGCTATTGGCCAATTCTGAAGATTTGCATCTCCTGTAAAACCAAGATTTTTACTTTCTTTTGCTTTTATAATACAACTTCCAAATAGTAAATTGTAACTACTTATGTATGCAGTGATATTATCTTTAGCATGAGATTCACCAGGATAAAATAGTTCAATTGTAATATTATCAAGTTTATATAAATATGTATCTTTCACTTGTATTTCTTTTGTTACTTCTACTAATTCTGCATTTGAATAATAATCATAATATTTTTTTTGTGTTATTTCATTTAACCAACCCATTAATGTTAAAATTGTTTTTTTTCCATCACTTCTAATTAATTGATTAGTCAGATCACTTCCAATCACTTGTATACCTTTACTTTTAAGAAACTGAAGCCCTCCAATATTATCAATATGATATCCTGTTATGATTGTCTCAATAATTTCTGGGCGATACTTTCCAATTACCCAAGTATATACTTTTTCCATAGCATCGTTTGTATATGGTGTATCAATAAATACAATATTATTTTTATTCGTAATAATAATTAATGAATTTGATTCCCATGGATAATTATGAGTCACAACAATTACATTATCATTTATCCAACTCAACCTGATGTCTTCAAAGAGTTGAATTGACTCGGCGAAAACAATTGATGACAGAAAGATAAAAATATAAAAACATAAATTTTTTTTCAATTTATTTATTCTCCTTGCTCCGCGAAGCGGAGTCCACCTAACGAGGCTGTAGAAAAACCTCTTTTTTGACACCTGAGATTTACTTATAATGCTATTTCATAGTACAAAAACAGGGTTGTCGAACGCCCGATTAACCCGTGAGGCGTAATTGGCGCATAAATTGCTATTTCAGCCCAGTTCGTTGTGATTAACAAGAAATATACCAGTTTAACACAAAATTGTAATGTTTAAAAACCATTTCAGCAATTTATGTGACAATAGCCGAGTCGGTGTTAAATCGGTTGTTATGCTCTTAAATTTATTTTATTCAAAATTAATACATTATCATCAAAATCTATTATATAACAAAAACCTTTTTCAATTATCTTTTATCTATTAAACTATTTTTTTTGCAACAGAAAATCGCTATTAACCCGAAATTCGATTTACTATGTAACTCCAATAAAAATCTGCTCATTGTTAATATGTCTAAAAAAATATGCAATAACTGAATAAAAAAAAT
>MIAY01000035.1 GCA_001829315.1 Spirochaetes bacterium GWE1_32_154
GTTACAACTTAGAAGTCTATATTTTAGTAATAGATGGAATGAGGTTACTGCATACCTTGAAAAGGTCGGATAGTTACCAGTAAAAGAAATTTACACCCAAGACTATTATATAAAAGGCACTTTTTTTTTGATTTAATAACATTTCTACTTTACTAAATAAAATTAAAAGCAGTAATAAATGCAATCGTTGCTTTCTTTTGTTCTCTTGAAAGTGAATTAAAAAACAATAATGTCCTTTTTGTTGAAACATCGATTATACCATCAAATAATGCAAGGCTTTCATTCATTCTTTTATCAACAGTTTCAATGTCTATTGAATCAGCGACAATAAGGTTGCTTGCAAAAACCTGAAGTAAACGGCCTTCTTTATTGATATTCTTTTTATTTGCCCGATATGCTTTTTTAACATCTTTATTATAGCCCAACAGTATCACCATTTGTTTAACGGTTAAATCAAGTTGTCTATTAAACTCAAAAAATTTTCTCTCAAACAAAGCATACGGTGGAGTTTTAATAACATATAATCTGGTGCTTCCGCTTTTAATATACTTTGCAAGTTTTTCTTTCTGTTGAGTACTCATTGTAGAATGAAGCTCGATAAATCTCATCATCACCGTTTCTCTTATGATTGGAGAGTAGAGGTTTAACTGATCAAAAACAACTTTAACATCATCATACTCTGCCGTATCTTTCTCAAGAGCTTCAACAAGTTTCATCTGAAAATTAAAAATAACCTGTCTTAAATCAGGGATTTTGGATAATAAATCTCTTTTCATCATATACAATATCTGCGTCTGATTTGCGTTAAGATTTAATTTTCTTTGAAAAAATGCAATATCACGATCCAATATATTACTGAAATAATTTACATAATCGACAAGAATCTCAGCATAATACTCCTCATCGGTTTTTTTTGTTGCACACGAAATAATTGTCAGTAACACTAAAACTGATACAATCTTCTTTAGATTAATTTTCATTTTACGCCTTCCTTATTGTTTTTTAATACTATATTACCGGTAATACTTTCAATAAAAACCCTTGATTCTCCATTTCCATTTTTATATTTCATACGATTTCCCTCTTTACTGGTTTCTGCAAACACGACATTTTCAGTTATTAAAGAGCCGGAAATTGTTTTTATAGATATAAGTATATTTTCAGTATTATGTATACCGAAAGTTATTTTACTATTAACTGATTTTATATTTACAGCAGACCTCACTGTTTCATCACAATTCACATCAATTTCACCTGATGAAGAGAATATTGTAAGACTGTTCAAATAATCTGTTGTAAGTTTTATAAACCCTGATGATGTTTTTAATATTGAATCGGGAAAATTACCGGTTAATACATAATTTCCATTGATACCGGAACATTCAATAAAATCAGAGCTTCCCTTAATATTAATTGTTCCGCTTACGGTCTGACATTCAACATTTTCATAAACACCTTCAATAGTTGCATTTCCGGTAATTGTTTGTATAAAAAGGGTTTTATTAACACCGAAAATTTTTATAGCACCACTTGTAGACTCTATTTTTAAAGCAGTTGAAAATGGGACAGAAATATACAAAGAACATTCAATATCTTTTCCGCTTTTTAAGTATTTTTCTTTAATAACCGGTCGAATATGTATACCTTCTGAATTTTTTTCTACTATTAATGACTCAACATTTTTCCCGATTTTTCCTGTGACTTTGACACTTGTATCATTCGTGCCTTTTATTTCAACAAACCCTGAATTTATTTTTATAATAACCGGTAGACCTGGTTCACTCATAATCTCTTTATCAATTGTACCCTGTGCATACAAAGTAGTATATAATACACATACCAAAACGATTATAATCTTTTTCATATCCCCCCCCTGGTCCGGTTTTCCATATTTTCAAGCATTGCATTCGTTTTTAGCAGAAGATTTGTCTGTTCGTAGTACATTGTACCAATAAACACCAAAAGTTCTTTATTTTCTGGCTGCTTCTCATACACAGCTTTTACTTCGGCGATTGCACTATCAATTACACTAATATTTTCTATAACGGAATTAATCGCAACAGTATCACCCTTCCCTTCTTTCGCCAGCAATAAAAGACTTGCCTTTGCTTTTTTGTATAATTTCTCAGCTTCTTTAATATCTTTCATTGCAGATTTATACTGATGCTCACTATTTAATCCGCTTTTAAAACTCATATATCCTATACCGGCAAAAATAAAACCTGACAGTGCAAAAAAAAGTACTGCAACCCGCAATAACAAAACACTCTCGCCGGGAAAAGCAGACAAACAATTTTTATAAAAACCTGTACATGTATCTATAAAAATAAAGTTTTTAGATCGTTCTTTTACTTTAATTGAATCTTCTATATTTCTCCAAATATCATTACCCGGGATAAATTGACTCTGATTTTTTTTGTATAATAAATCAATTTCATCATCAGTATAATTATGTTTCATATTGCAACTCCTTTCGTAATACCGCCCTTGCACGGGATAAGTGTGCTTTTGATGCACCTTCAGAGATACCGGCTATTTCCTTTATCTCTTTATGAGAAAACCCTTCCATTACATACAGAATAAATATTTTCCTCGGTTGCTCAGGAAGTTTTAGAAGTGCACGTTCTAAATCAATTGCCCCATTTATTGAATCTGAACTTTCAAATTTCTGAGATGATAAAAGTTCTTCCACATCAACTTCGTTGTTTCCGGTAGTGTGTTTACTGTTGCTTTTTGTCTTTCTCATGATTACATTTAATGATAAGCGATACAACCATGAAAAAAATGAGCTTTCAAATTTAAATGTATGTAATTTCTGCCATACCCGTAAAAAAATATCCTGAAGTATATCCTGGGATAACAGATGATCTGTTGTCATTCTCATTGCAAGAGTATATATTTGCCTGTTATATTGATCATAAAGTTTTTTAAATGCGTTTCTATCACCCTGGACAGACAGTCGCACTAACTCTATAACTTCATCATTCGTTAACGTTTCCACAAAATCTCCGGTTTTTTTGTTTCATTGAGTAAGATACATTAATAAGTGAAAAGGTTTAATTATTTTATTTTTTTTTATGAGGATAGTTATGAAAGGAGAGAATGAATCCATAGATTAAAACCCCTTGATTTTTCCCCATAATAATAGTAAATTATTCATAGGCAATATACAAAAACAAGGTGATTATGGGTATTCACGATAAAAGATATAAAAAAATATTCAGTAACCCTTTTGTTATGGAAAGGTTTCTAAAATCTTTCGTACATGAAGACTTCATTGCAAAACTTGACTTTTCTAGTATGCAGAAAATTGACAAAGAGTATGTTTCTGATGAATATGTAGGAACCGAATCAGACATTGTATATAAAATAAACTTTGAAGGTAAGGAAATATACATATTTGTCTTACTTGAGTTTCAGAGTACTGTTGATAAATTGATGTGTTTCAGGTTTATGAATTACATTAGCTCACTTTACTTGGATTTTAATAAACCGGATACTATGTCAAAACATCCGGCTGTTTTCCCGTTGCTACTATACAGTGGGGATAGTAATTGGAAGTATAGCAACGAAATTGCTGATTTAATAGAGGACACAATACCGATGGAATATATTCCTCATTTGAAATATTATCCTGTACTGGTTAATTCCTTTGCAAAGGAAAAGTTAAAAGATATACACAATGTCATATCAGCAATGTTTTATGTTGAGAACTCTGATCCTGAACAACTGTCAAAAGAAGTTGATATATTACTTGAAATAATTAAAGAGGAAAATACCGAAGTACTAAATGCCTTCGCATCATGGGTTAATAGTTATCTCTCATATATCGGTAATAATGATAAAGAAGAAATACATGATAAGATAGAAGATTTACAGGGGGTAAAAACTATGTTTGAAACTAGGTTAAAAGAGTATGGTGGACGGTTAAAGAAAGATATTGAAAGTAAAACTGCAACCAAAATGCTTGCTGATGGTTTTTCTATAGATAAAGTTGCGAAATATACAGAACTCTCTATAGATGAAATTAAAAAATTAAAGGTTGTTGGTAGAGTCTAATTAATAACGCCAACCATGGCACAAATTCAGGTATTTCAAGATAAATTCAGGTATTTCAAGATAAAATGATCGATTTAAGGGTAGCAAAATCATTTACACAGAATTTTTGATACCCTCATTATTTCTTATACCCTCAAAAACCATTTTCCTCTGCATTCTCATTAGCTCTGCGTGACTAATTCTTTTATTTCCTTATAGTCTGATTTTTTTGAAATTATAGCACTTTTTCTTTAATGTTCTTAAAAACTTTCAACCCGTCAACATTTTCAGTTGTTCCGTAATGCGGTGAAAGTATAAGCTTCAAACCTTTTAAATCAGCAATTTTTTGTAACGATTCAGCTTGAAGTTTTGAATCTGCATTAAAAATGTCAGGGAAAAGTGCAAGTTCATTATTCCTGTTTATAGAAAAGTTGTCACCGCAGAATAAGTATTCATCATTAATGATATATACAGAAGACCCGGCTGTATGTCCCGGAATGGTTATACACTGTACTTTTACACCATCTATAGTCATTATTTCACCATCGGCAACCGGTGTGTGTGGAATATCTGCTTTCACTTTTAAAAAGAACTTTCTGGCAACATCACCATTCATAACAGCCTCTTCTGCCTGAGGTATAAATACCTGTGCTTTAGCAAATAATGTTCTGCCACCTGCATGGTCAGAATCTGCATGAGTTAAAAAAAGTGTATGTACAGAAGCAGGATCAACAGCAACTTTTTTCATTTCATTTTCAAGTGCAGCAGGGTCCTTTCCTGAATCTATGGCGATATAACCTGTTTCACCTTTAACGAGATACACATTGCAGAACTTATCTTTAAGTGCGGTTATTGTCTCATTAACAGCACCGGTTTCACGGGTATTCATATCTTTAAGTGCCATTTTTACATTAAACATCATATATCCTATACCTGATACAAACAGTAATACTACTGCAAGTAATGTTAACAACGTAATTTTAATCGTTTTATTCATACATTTCTCCTGATTTTCTTTTGGATAAAATACCACTTTTTAGTATAAAAAACTATATTAATTGGTAGACAATATCTTTGTTTTTTACATTAAATACTATTTATTAAAAGCGAAAAGTTTAATTATTATATACGTTGACATATTAAAAGTGAATAGTTATATAATTGATAAAGCATCAGCAGGATAAAAAATGGATAAACAAAAATCTAAAGTGACTTTAAATGAAGAAATATACAATCTGATTCAGGCAGGCGAAGGATTTCACCTCGAACTGAAAGAAGCTTTTGATAAAAGTTTTATGGAAGAAGTGTGTGCTTTTGCCAATTCAGGTGGTGGTAAAATTATCATTGGGGTTTCAGATAGCGGCATTATAAAAGGCTGCAATACTGATAACCGCAGCCGTTCTCTTATTCAGGATTCTTTACGATCCTTACAACCAAATCTTGATATTTCAATAGACATTATTGATTCATTGATTGTTGTAATGGTTCCAGAAGGTAATGACAAACCCTATGCCTGTTCAAAAGGTTTTTATGTGCGTAATGGTGCTAATTCCCAAAAATTGAATAGAAACGAAATTGTAGAGTTTTTCCAGAAAGAAGGACGAATTCATTTTGATGAATTACGGAATGACAAAGCGAATTTTAAAACTGATTTTGACGAGAAAGCCCTAATCGAATTTCTGGGAATGGCCGGTATCAGTAAAACCATTGATATGTCAACGCTCTTGAAAAATCTTGGTTGTCTGACTGATGAAGGGAAGCTGACTAACGCAGGCGTTCTGTTTTTTACCAAAGATATAGATTTTATTCTTAACAATGCAATTATCGTTTGTGTACTTTTTAAAGGAACAGAAAAAGTTCATATCCTCGATAAAAAAGATTTTAGCGGAAATATTTTGGAGAATATTAATAATGCAGTTGCCTTCGTTCAACGTCATACTAACCTCGAATATGTTATAAAAACACTGCGTCGAGAAAATGTTCCGGAGATACCTGAGGTAGCATTACGTGAGACGATTATTAATGCAGTCTGTCATCGTGACTATTTTGATAAACGAGCCAATGTGCTTATTGAAATCTTTGATGATCGAGTTATTATTTCAAATCCAGGTGGTCTGCCGGGTGGTTTAAAACCGCAGGATTTCGGTAAAAAAAGTGTTGCCAGAAATCAAATTATAGCATCTCTACTTCTCCGGGTTAATTTTATCGAGAAAGTGGGAACGGGAATCAGTCGTATTCGACAAGCGGTCAGCGAAAATGGTAAATCATCGGTCGTATTTTCGTACGACGATGCTTTTTTTACTGTTACTTACACTCGTAATAATGAAACTACCCAGAGCACTACCCAGAGCACTACCCAGAGCACTACCCAGAGCACTACCCAGAGCACTACCCAGAGCACTACCCAGAGCACTACCCAGAGCACTACCCAGACGTTGACAGAAAAGCAAATTGAAATATTACAATATCTTATAAAAAACCCTTACGCCAGCCGTCAGGAAATGGCAGAAAATATAGCAGATATTACTACTGATGGTATTAAATACAATCTAAAAAGACTACAGGACATTGGTGTTCTTAAACGGATTGGGCCTGATTTTGGTGGACATTGGTTAGTGCAGAACAATAATGATTAAAAAAACAAGGTTCCGGTTTTTAACTGATAAAATCAAGCAATAAAAGGAGAAATAAAAATGGCATCAACTCAGGATTTTATAGATTTTGTGTGTGATCAAATTAATAACGGTTTTTCTGTGCGTTACAGAAAAATGTTTGGTGAATACATGATATACATTAATGAAAAACCATTACTTCTTGTATGTGATAACACAGTATATGTAAAAAAAATTGACTGTATCAGTACACTTATTAATGAATCAAATACCGGTTATCCTTATACAGGGGCAAAAGAACACTATATAGTTGAAGTTGAGGAAAAAGAAATCTTCAATGAAATAATAGAAAAACTGGAGAAAGTCATACCGGTACCGGTAAAAAAAGCAAAGAAGTAAATTCTATTGACTATCACACATCTATGTGTGATAAAATGATATCAGGTAAGCATGTATTAATCAGAAAGTTTTCAAAAGATTGAAAGGATAATTACAAAAGATAATGTTTATAATAATAAGGAAGAGGTTCACAAACAAAGTTTATAACAATTGGTTTATTAACAGAAATTTATCTATTTGATAAAACAGGAGTAATGGATAATTATCATAAAATAACAAATCCAATTTATGAATACCAAGTAAATATAAAGTTTCAAAACCAACAACTCTCCTCTCTTCGTGACTGGCTTCTTCCAATGCTCATGAATGGACTGGTTAAGGCACAAAAAGTAGAAGGCAGATTACATAAATCATAATTTGCATACACTACATTATTTATGTATTGACTTTTTTGTAAAGTTTTATTATCATTAATTAAAATTTTATTATGATGATAACAATGAATAATGCATTAGGAACTAATATAAAAAGATATCGAACTATTCTCGGGTATAATCAAAGCTTGATGGCAGAGAAAACCGGTTTGTCACGACCGGCGTATGCTGCTATTGAAAGTGGCAGATCGGAACCAAAGGCAAGAAATCTTATGAAGATTGCCGATGTTCTCAGGATTAACATTCAAGATTTGTTTGAACCCCTCCCTCAATTTCAATCGCTCAGATTCAGAAAGAATGCTCATGCAACTTCAAAAGAAGAGTCGAAACGGGAGCAGGTTCTTATCGCTTTTAATCGAAAATTGCAGGATTACAACTTTCTTATAAAAGAACTTAATAAACCAAAAGAAAACATGATTACTCAGATTATGGGAAGTGATCCGGTATCTGCTGCAATGGATGCAAGAAAATCAGCCGGAATTCAGGATCATGAAGTTATTAGTAATATCTGTTCTATAATTGAGAAATTTGGTCTTGTTTTATCTTTTATTGATTCTGATAGCCGTTTATTTTTCGGATTTTCTGTCGGTAATGAGGATAATGGCCCTGCTATCTGCGTAAATACTCATGAATCTATCTCTATTGAACGCCAAATATTTACTATTGCACATGAATTGGGGCATCTTGTAATGCATAGAGCATCCTACAGTGGCACTATTTCTGACGCTCAAGATGATCAAGAAGAAAAGGAAGCTGATATTTTCGCCAGTTATTTTCTTATGCCGGATGAATTATTCCGGAAGTTTTTCAGTGAATATAAACATCTTCACTGGTTTGATATGATAATAGCACTTAAACGAATATTTAGAGTGAGTTATAAGACTGTCATATATCGTATTATCGAAAAAAATTTAGTCCGTAACGATTTCAATTTATGGATCCATTTTCCTATGGAATACAACAAAAGAACCAGTAGAACTTTGAAAAATCATACTGAACCGGAACCAATAACCTCAATAGTTGAGGATTATCGTCAAAGGGAGCCTGAGCATCTTCACCGGGGGGATTTCATGAGAGACACTTTGCAAGGATTAGTTCAAGAGGCTTACTTTCGTGAATTGATTACTTTCAGCAGGGCAGGTGAAATTTTGCAGAAAGATAATGAAGCTATGAACCAATTATTAGAATCATGGGATGTTATGGAATAATGGATGAAAAACTCAAGGCGATTGTTACAGATACAACTGATATTTGCACGAATAATAAGCGTATGGTGTATATTCTTTCGGATTTTATAGATAAATTATAACAATTTAAAGGTGGAAAAACTTATGCCAACTAATCCCCCATACGGTGATAATCATCGTAACGGAGCTGTTACAGACAGAAGTCAGGTCTATAATGATAAGATAGACCGATGGATTAAGCGTGACAAATATCACTTTGTTCTTCGGTAGAATAAAGTGCCGGTAATGTTTTAATAGTTTCGTTTGTAAGTAATTTGTTCGTCATAGCGTAACTCCTGAATAGTATGTATTTTTGACTCTCTCATCAAATAAACGAATTGAGCGAGACAAATCGAATAAAAAAGGGCGTTAAGCAGGTCGTGGTCTTGCCTCTTTAAATAGCAAAAATAATTGCATCGCATACCTTTTTGGCTTGATGGTTAATCTGAAGCAAATATTTGATAGTAGAAATGTTGATGGAACCACTTTTGGAACAATCACGAAAGATAATTTATTTTCATTAAAAGTTATTATACCTGCAAAAAAGATTTTAATACATTATCATTCTATAATAAAACATGAATTTGAAAATCAAAATAAAATAGAGCTCGAAAACCAAATACTCACTGAACTCCGCTATTGGCTCTTGCCAATGCTGATGAATGCTCAGGTGACGGTAAATTATAGTAATGCCTTTATGCAGAAATTAAGGGGAATTGATGTCAAATCTTACTGCAATAGAAAAAACAATACCTGAGGATGTTATGAAAATCGTTCGCAGACTTCAAGAAGAGAATATTGTTCCGGATATTAATGAATTAGTTCCTAATGATTCAGATAAAACATTCGAAATGCTTACAAAAACAATTAAAGAATGTATTGAAAGTGATTGGAATAATTCAGGTTAAGGAAGAAATAGCGAAGATTATTGCTTGTCTTGAGCAAAAGAATAGAACACCTCCCTTGGGATTCATGGCGAGCAATGAAGCTCAGCGAAATAACCAGCTGATTTGAGTGGAAAATGTTACATAATAAATTATTTTTTTCTACATTTTAATATTTGACAGGTGTGGTCTGTCCCTTTTGATTAGTGAATTTCGGTTTTTTATTGATTTAGAGATTTATTTGGTGTTATGTGCGGGGTGGGATAATTCCGGTTCACTGGTTTGGTCATTTTTCTTATGATTTTCGCGTTTTAACGGAAATTTCTTGTTGACGAAAATTATAATTTTTCAAATCATTTATTAACAACTATATTAAAAAAATTCATTATTTACTTTTTACATTAAAAAAATTTAATATTAATGAGCAAATAGTATTTAGTTTTGTCATCATTTATAATTTAAATTTTAGTCTATTTCATATATAATAAATTTTTTAAAGTTTTAAAAATTTGTAGTTTAATTTAATTTTAAAATTAAAAAACTACAAATAATACAATATATACACATATGTAGTGGCGTATGTAAAATATAATCATAAAAATAAGAAATAAATGTAGACGAGATGCTGAAAAAATAATACTTTTATTAAGAAAACGCATGGTTTGCAAATCTCTTATAAAAACAAGGAGGCTGTTATTATAAAAGTGCATATTTATGATGTTTTTCAATATTAGACAATGTTATTGTCTATAATAAAAAAAAATATAAAAATATTAAGGATTTTGTATGAAAAAAAATTGGATTATGATTATTTTTGCAGTATTGGGAATTATTTTTTTATTAAGCAATTGTTCTACACCTCTAAATAATAGTGATCAAAATCAATATTTGCAAAACAAGAGTTTAACAACGCCAACAGGTTTGATTAAAGCGTCATCAACAACTAATCGAATTGATGGTTCGTATATTGTTGTTCTTAAGAATACCTCTAGAAGTTCTAATCAAATTAAAGCACAAGCTGAAAATATGGTTTCATCTACTGGTTCTTCTCCGGATCATATTTTCTCAACAGTATTACAAGGATTCTCCATTAAAACAACTAAAGCAGAAATTGATAAATTATTAAAAAATGATAAAGTTGCGTATATTGAAGAAGATCAAGTTGTTTCAATAAATGAAATTCAACAAAATGCTACATGGGGTATTGATCGTATTGATCAACAAGATTTACCGTTAAGTAAAACTTATAATTATGCTTTTACTGGTAAAGATGTAGATACATATATTATAGATACAGGTATTCGTTTTAGTCATAGTGAATTTGGTGGACGAGCAATTACAGGAATCGATATAATAAATGCTGGTGGAACAGCTACTGATGACCATGGTCATGGTACTCATGTTGCTGGTACTGTTGGAGGTAAGACTTATGGTGTTGCTAAAAATGTTAGATTAATATCTGTAAAAGTTTTGGGAAGTACTGGCAATGGAACCACTTCAGGTGTTATTGCTGGTATTGAATGGGTAACAAATCATCATTCTACTAGAAAAGCTGTGGCTAATATGTCATTGGGTGGTGGTATTTCTTATACTCTGGATGCTGCAGTAAGAAATTCAATTGCAGATGGTATTGTTTATTGTTTAGCTGCAGGTAATGAAGGTGATGATGCATCAAATCATTCCCCTGGAAGAGTTTCTGAAGGTATTACTGTTGGTGCTGTAGATAGTTCAGACAATTTTGGAACATGGTATTCATGTTTTGGTTCTGTTGTTGATATTTTAGCTCCAGGTACAGGTGTATTATCAGCTACAAATACTTCAGATTATGCATCTAAAATATCGACTGGTACTTCAATGGCGACTCCACATGTTGCTGGAGTTTCTGCACTTTTATTGGAACAATATCCAACTTATAGTCCTGCTCAAATACAAACGATGATTAAATCTTTTGGTGAAAAAAATACAATAACAAATGTTCCTACAGGTACTGTAAATTTGTTATTGCAGTCTTCAGTATATTATTCAACATTTATTCATAATCCAAAAGATAATCCAAATTTGTTACATGAAGATGTTATTATGAATTACAAGACTTGGGATGGTTCAAATTGGTCAGTAAGGCTTGTGGGTAGTACTTTTATTCATGCACCGAATGGAGATTTCTCAAAATCACACAATGATATAATTATTAATTATTTATCTTGGAACGGATCAAAGTGGACTGCAAAATATAATGGCAGTACATTTATTCATGCACCTAATGGTAATTTTTCTCAAGCTCACAATGATACAATCATTAATTATGTAACTTGGAATGGAACATCATGGACTGCAAAAGTAAAATAATTAATTAAATTTAATTTATAATGACAAATAAAATGATAGCCTCCATCTTTTTATTAAATAATTATTAGAATTATGAATTTTAATACTTAGATTATTAATTAAAAAAAGGGACTAATAATTTACTTATTAGTCCCTTCAAAAAAATCTATATTATAAAATATATTTTTTTTCGATATTCCCGCCACATTTTTTAATTAAATCAAAAAAATTCGGAAATGTAACTGAGGCCCCCTCTGCTGTTACACACACCGGCGCATCCGGACAGTCAAGTGTTTAAGACATTACAATTCTGTGATCGTGGTATCCTGTTATCATTGCAACCTTTCAGCTTGCTTTTTCTGATTATTACATTAAACCATCTTCAAGTTCTTCGACGTTATCACCCATTTTTGTATGTTCTTCAAACATAACTTTTATTCTACCTTTTTTTTGTATCTAGCCTGAATAACATTGTGAAGTTTTGGTTTCGCCTTCAGGAAAATAACCTGCTACAGTAAATGCCGAAAGTGCATCTGGAATGTAATTCATATTAATAAAAATCTCTTTTAAATGACTGTCTGTAACAGAAATATATTAAAATGGTTGTATTTCTCACTAATTATTTTCTTTTTTATCATTAATATTTATCTACAAATTGTTCTAATTTTTTTTAATTATCATTTTGATTATCGTTTTCTAAAATCAATTCTATAATATTCTTCCTACCGAATCATATTTTTCTGCTACATTTTAAAATATATCTCCCCAACCACTACTAATACTAATTTCTTATAATGATCCTATTGGTTACAAAAAGAATTAATACATCATCTTTATCTGGAGATTTGCCTGATTTAATTGTATTGATTATTTCCTTCTCTTCTTTAACTACATCAATTTGATTTTCCCATGATGACCAAGGATAATCATTTTTTGGATCATTTAAAAGTTCTATCACACTTTCTAAAATATTCTGTAATTCTTTTATTGGAAGTTTTGTATCTACTTTCCTGAGAGTAAGTTCTTTTGTTTTATCAATTTTATATTCTTCGGTTTTTATTTTTTTTGTTCTTTTCAAACTTTATCTAAATATTAATCAATAGTTTTTTATCAATTTATTTCCTTATTTGCGCAATAGCGTCCGTCGAACTCGTAATTATACCAAACATTACCAATAATTGCAGACCCATAGGATTTATTAAAAACGTCATAACTGACGAATAATATATAAGGAAAATAATTAATAACACATTACATTCTAAGGAGTCATAAATGACACTGATTAAAGCAAAACCTGAACATACGGATGAATTAGTTGCAATGAATAATCAGCTGGTTATTGATGAACAGTTTGACGTTATCCTTCCGCAACCGGAAATGATATCGAGGATGAAGGATTTTATCACTGGTGAGATATATGACTGTTACTTGATAACTGAAAATGATACAATTTGCGGGTATAGTCTCGTGGATAAAACTAAAACACCTGTTTATTTACGACATATTTTCATTAAGAATCAATTCCGCAACAAAGGGCTGGGTAGAAATACCATAATCCAGTTACTTGACATCTATGGTTCTAATGCACTTGATATAGAAGTAATGGCATGGAATACAAAAGCTATCGGGTTCTATGAAAAAATGGGATTTACCTGCCGGTTTCATGGTATGCGAATAAAGAGAGAGTCAAACAAGTAATTGGAATATACAGAGCCTCTTGCAAAAATACTCTTTTTTATAAAAAAGTACTCTTTTTTTATCTCGAATTTTTGCAAGAGGCTCTGACGATTGTATATTATGAAAAATAGGAGTTTTAAATGAAAAATATTGTTATCTATAAATCATTGTCAGGATTTACAAAACGGTACGCTCAATGGATCGCAGAAGACTTACATACAACTGCCATAGAACTTGGTAAATTCAAATCTCACATGATTGAAAAAGACACGATAATTATATTTGGCGGAAGTCTTCATGCAATCGGAATAAACGGCTATAAAAAATTGAACAAAATATTAAAAGACCGTGAATATAACGAGCTGGTGCTTTTCGCGGTAGGAGCATCGCCATACAAAGATGGCATAGAAAACGAAATTAAAAAATCAAATTGTATTGAAACTGATGAAAATAAAATCAGGCTTTTTTATTTACGTGGCGGTTTCAATTATGCACAATTAGATCCATGGAACAAATTTTTAATGATACTATTAAAACTAAAAATTATGAATAAAAAGCCTGAAATACGAACACCTGATGAAAAAGGAATGCTTGCGTCGTATCAAAACCCGATCGACGCAACGAAAAAAGAAAATACCCGGGAAATAGTAAACTATGCCAGGGGAATAGAGTTTCCACCACAGAGACACCGAGGACACAGAGATATTACAGAATCAATCTCTTAATTCCATTTGTAACGTATTGTTCGTTAAAATTTATAAGTAACCCGATACGTTTCTGCACTAATTTCATATAAGTTAATAATTGAGCTTCATGTACCGATAAAAGCTTTTCAACAGATTTAAGTTCAAGAATAACTTTATCATCTAAAAGAATATCTATTCTATACCCACAAGAAATATTGATCCCTTTATAAAAAACCGGACACTCAATTTCAGATTTACAATCAAAGCCTGCATTTTTAAATTCATATATCAGGCACTGCTTATAAACATTTTCCAGTAATCCGGGACCAAGTTCTTTATGAACCTCAATAACATATCCGATAATTTTCTCAGTCAGATTTTTATAAAGGAATTCCATATTTTACTCTCCACTCAGTGTTTTCTGTGGCTCTGTGGTTAAAAATTCCTAAGATTTTCCACACGAAGGTGATGTTTATTCCACCACCATTAGGGTGGAGATTCTCAAAAAATCCACCCGCAGAGAAATATATCAACCTACTGACTTACCCCGTCCCAGCCGGCAAGACGAGCCCATAACCACCATGAAGCATAGGTTATCCTGTTACCTGTAATCGGCTGAGTCGCATGTACCACATTTCCGGCAAAATAATCAGTTCCCAAAACATGAGAACTCATCCAGTCAACATAAAAACTGTTTTCGCCTGAAACCCCGTCATCATTTGCATCAGGATAGTACACATTGTCCATTCCGTGTGTTTCTATATCCCAATAGTCTATAAGAAAACGATTATTAGTCTTACAATGTTTAGAAATTAAATCGTGGCAATAATATGCACTGTTATTTCCGGCAGCTTCCCCGTCACCATTCGGATGACCGGTCATAAATACGAACTGCACTTGAGGATATTCTACAATCAGTGCTTCCATATTATCTATATATCTCTGATGATCGTGCCCGTCAGGATTACACCACGACCACATTATTACATTGATATGAGAATGCTCAGGATCATCCAAATACGTTTTTGTTGTATGATACCATTGCGTATGTCCGTCTACAAGAGTTTCCTGAGTACTCAAGTCGCCGTAATCAGCATTGTGATCATCTATCGATAATTTTCCTGCGACAACAGAACCGTCAGAAGTAAAAGCATATTTTTCCGCATCACCGGTTTTATAGCGTAATAAACCATCCATTCCATCGATCACCCGGCTGCCGTGTGACGTATGAAAAAACGCAATCCGTAAATCACTTTTTGCTTTATCAATTGCCGACTGCGGTATTTTTCTAAAAGCACTTTCGAGTGCAATTGAATAGTCAGCAGAGGTAGCGGTAGAGCTTGCTGGAACGGTAGGTTTAGTCACAACCGTTCCCGTCGTTGTACCATCATCAGCTGGAGATACACAACTGGCTGTAAATAATAAAATAGCAAAAAAAAACAAAACATTCTTCATAAAAGAGCCTCCATTATATTGTAATAATACAGAATAATAATACACCATTTTATTTTATATTCAATATTTAAATATTCTGACAAATAATTATCATACTATTAACTCTGATATCTTAAAAAAATCGATGGTTAAATATACCCACATTTCTATTCAAGAAAACGAAATGTACCGCTCTTTCTCGCCGGCCGGTTTGCGTCAGTATAATCTTCATAGCCGAGAGCTATAGTAAAATACGGTTTATGTGTTTCCGGTATATCAAACTCTCTATTCCGGTCTCCGGTAGTAAAATAAGTAATAGCACCGCCAATCCAGCATGACCCGATTCCAAGTGAATGGGCTGCTATAAGCATATTCTGTATCGTGGCACTGCAATCTGCCATCGGAAACATCGCCTCTTTATGAAATGAAACAATAATAACAACCGGTGCATGATAGAAAATATGATCATGACTGTTGCTGTAATTCATTTCAGCTAAAGCTTTTTTAGAGTTCTCATTTAACAAGTCAATTTTCTCTTGTGATCGTATAACAGTAAAATCCCAACTTTGCTGATTCATGGCACTCGGGGCATAAATCCCTGCATTAATAATTGCATCCAGCTCATTTCTACCAAGCATATCAGGTTTAAATTTCCGCGTACTTCGTCTCTCCAGAATCATGTTAATCGTTTCGTTCATAATTACTCCTTTTTATTAATTCGTCAACGAACTATTTCACTAAAAAAAATAAGGGGAATTTTCCCCTTTTATTTATAAAATCATATACAGTGAATCATAACACTTACTCAAGGTTTTCTTCGACTTTCTCAAGGTAACTGACAAGTGTATTTATAGTATCAACATTGAAACCATCATACATTGCACATATGAGCTCTGCTGTTATACTATTGAATAATGCTGATAGTTCACGCCCTTTTGCAGTAATTTTCACATAACACACCCGGCCGTCTACGGTACAGATACTCCGTGTTACATACCCGTTAATTTCGAGTTTATTAACCAGTTCAGTCACTGTTGATTTAGTGCGCTTTATCATTTCAGTGAGCTCTTTCATTTTAAGCTGCCCGTCAGAATTAACCAGCATCTCAAGAATTGCACAATGACTTAACACCAACCCCTTTATCCCGTGGGAAGAGAGTTCTAAAGCGATTACTTTGTCCAGTTTTTCTTTCAGATTACTTATCGTATATAAAATAGTATCGTTATTCATATACATACTATATTAGTACGACAACGAACGTTTGTCAATAGCAAATGTTCGTTTTATTTTTTTTCTTATCCAATTTTTATTACAACATTACCGGTTCTGTTTCCTGACTCAACATACCGGTGGGCTGTTGCTGTTTCAGAAAGCGGAAAAATGGTATCAATTACAACTTTAATTTCACCTGACTCGGCAATTTCTTTCATCCGGGCTAGTGCTTCTGACTTTTCTGATGCAAACGAACAAATTACTTTCTGTTTTGACCGGCTTATTGATGACCACACCATTTGCAGTACTTGTTTCATTTTAAAACTGGCAAGCAGGTAAATACCATCCGGTTTTAAACAGCTTTTCAATTTTGAGAATTTTCCTCTTCCAAGAATATCAAATATAACATCATACATTTCACCGTCTTTCGTATAATCTTCATTAGTATAGTCAATAACCTTTTCTGCACCAATTGATTTCACATAACCAAGACGTGAGGTACTGCATACACCCGTGACATGAGCACCGTAATGTTTAGCAAGTTGAACTGCGATAGAACCGATTCCACCGGATGCACCGATAATAAGAATCCTGTCGCCTTTTTTAATATGCGCTTTTTCCAGAAGACTTGTTGCCATTACAGTTCCGTACGGTAATGTTGCCACTTCTTCAAATGTCAGATTTACCGGCTTTAATCCAATTGTACCGGTTTCAGGAAGACAAATATATTCGGCATTTGCACCCATATTCATACCGGCATATCCATACACTTCATCACCGGATTTAAACCTGCTGACACCTTTACCGACTGCTTCAACTATACCTGAAAATTCACTGCCAAGTATTTTAATTGCTGGTTTATTAAATCCGAATGCAAAACGTGAGAGAAGCCAAAGTGGTGAGCTCATATTGAACTCTGCCGGTTTAATGTGAGCAAAGTCCCGTGCAATAAGGTCACCATAATTTATCTGAGTTGCCATAACTTTAATGAGTATTTCATTATCCTTCGGTACCGGCTTTGCTATTTCACATATCTTCAAAACATCCGGTGAACCGTATTCTGTAAACATTACTGCTTTCATTTGTTACCTCCCGGTATTTTGCCCATGGTTATCGCAACATTTCCTTTTTTATGTCCTTTATCGACATATCTATGAGCTTCAACAATTTCATCTATGGAATATATTCTGTCTAAAACGGGTTTTAGTTTATTTCTTTCAATCAGATCTTTTAGTAATAATAAATCTTTTTCTTCTATTACAGGTAGATTGTAATTATTGAGAAAGACTCCATTTTTCTTTAAAATAGTACTACAGTGAGCTTTTTTTAATTTCATCACTGCATCATACACCACATCATATTTTTTATCACTTTTTGTAAAATCCTCAGCAGTGTAATCAATGACTTGATCTGCCCCTAAAGATCGTACAAGTTCAAAATTTGTTGCACTACAAACAGCGGTAACTTCTGCACCATAGTATTTTGCTAATTGAATTGCGAATGTTCCAAGACTTCCTGATGCTCCATTTATTAATATTTTCTGACCTGCTTTAATTTTTGCTTTTTCCATGTTTTTCAAAGCCGTAAGCGCACCTGCAGGGACAGTTGCTGCTTCTTCATAGGATAAATTCTCAGGTTTTAAAGCCACAAGCCCTTTTTTTTCCTGAGTACCTTTTTTAACTTTTTCAGGCAAACATCTGTATTCAGCGTAACCGCCCAATCCAAAACCGGTTAATGCAAATACCTGATCATCTTTCTTAAATGATGTTACATTTTTTCCAACCGACTCAATTACACCGGATATCTCCAGTCCGGGTATTAAATTCTTCTTAGGTTTAAACAAACCAAACACAAGTCGTACCAAAAATGGATCAGCTTTTCTGATACGGGTATCGCCGATATGTGCAGAAGTTGCAAATACTTTTATTAACACCTCATTATCCTTCGGAACCGGCTTTGCTATTTCACACATCTTCAAAACATCCGGTGAACCGTATTCTGTAAATGTTACTGCTTTCATTTGTTTTCTCCTGTTATTTCATAATCAAAAACCTCGCCGATTTTTACACCAAAAACCAGGGCAATCCTGAATGCCAGGTCAAGTGAAGGATTATATTTCCCCGATTCTATGGCAATGATAGTCTGTCTTGAAACTCCGGCCTTTTCGGCGAGTGACTGCTGCGTCATTTCATCCGCGAAAAACCTTAGTTTTCTGATATTATTTGTTATCTGTATATTACCAGCCATTTTTCACACCATTCCTGTATAAATACATACTATATATACCTTCGAGTAAAGAACCCGCAGCAAATGATAAAAACATACAGTTCAAAACGATCACCTCGGGCACATTAAAAACCAATGCTATAAGTCCGGCGAAAAAACCTATTCCTGCAAATATAAAACTAACCTTTGATGACTTCAGTTCAATAAGTTTATCCATTTCATCCTCAACCATATTGGCAGCGATTGTTTTATTGATTTTCTTTTCATCTTCAGTTCGTTCTTCGATAGCAATGGAAATGGCTATAAATATCTGGAAAAGTATTTGCATGATAATTGTCGCTACAATACCAATTCCGATGAAAACGAGCATTATAAGCGCCCATGATTTCAAATCACCCGGCTCAATAACACCTGACTGATACTTACTCCATGCATACACGCAATACACCGCAAGAAATACAATCCCGTTCAATAAATTCATAACTGTCCGTTTTTCCTGATAGCACATAGTAAACTCCTTTTTTGTAAAGTAACATCTTATGTACTAAATGTAATTCATTAATTACACAATGTCAAGTAAACATTACATTTTATTTGATTAATTATTATTATTTAGATTTTCATTACTGCAAATAATTCCACCCCGTTTTAGTTTTATAAGGCCTTCATCCTGAAGTTTATGAAGCGTTTTATTAACAGTTTCCCGGGTAAAACCAATCAACTCCGCAATTTCCTCCTGAGTAATATTGATTTCAACTTCACCTTCTTTTCTAAATGCCTCTAATCTGGCTCTTAACAGTTTAAGAATTTTATCCTGAGGACTTAAACTATCAAGATTAAAGTGAATATTATAAATTTCTTTTGCAATCCGCTCTGTTATTATCCGTTGGAATTCAGGGTATTTCATACATAATTTTCTGAATACATTTTTATTATACAAAATCACAAAAGTTTCATCTTTAGCTCTTGCGTCATTAAGATATTCAGAAGTATAAAAGGCTTCACTTATGCCAAACCATTCATCTTCATTCACTGTGTTAAGCAAAAGAGATGAATAGTTTTTTCTAACTTTTATAAACTCTAATGTACCGGTAATTAAATAATACACAAAATCCGATTCATCCCCCTGATAATATATAAACGAATCAGCACGAATTTTTTTTACAACACCGGTGTTAATTATGTCATAAAGTTCGGACTCTGAAAGAGTATCATAATATGAAATAGCCCTCATTTTTTCAAATATTTCTTGCCTGCCGTTCATAATCACCCCATTACTTCAAGAACAGATTCCAGAAAAATATACGGATAAATAAGAACAAGATCACTCCCGCTTTTATCATCACCAATTTCAATTGTTATGACCATATCGTGTTCAGGAATAAGCTCATCACACCCCGCATTTTCCTTTATTGTACTCACACCGGAAAAGTTGAAATTCCGTATCTCTTTCCAGGCGTTTCTAACAGGTTCCACTATCAATTCACTTATTGACTCTGTTGATTGGATTGTATTAAAAAAACCTGTCTTTTTTGAACATATAATAAAACTCTTTTCTCCATAAACAAATCTGTTACTCATAAGTTTTGTTATAAACGTTATTGCCTCTTCATTAAGTTTGTACGTAAATTCGGGACGTTGCACTACAAAATTCTGATCTTTTATTGTATTACCATCTCTTCGTAGCGCATCTGAAGTATTAACAATATAATATGAATAATTATCAGCAAGTTGTTTGGTAATTTCACTGTAAGAACATTGATCAACTTTCAAAACACTGTAATTTCTTATTTCAGGAAGTACTATTTTCATCATCCTTAATGAAGAAATATGAATATCTTTCATTCTCAGTATCTGCCGGTACGTTACTTTATCCGGTCTTCTAAAATCATAACCCCTGACTTTATCACTGTCAATTATATATCCGGAAGATCTTACAGCAATATCTTTTCGGGTTTGCATTTCAGTGTATACTTCTGTTATTTCAATCGCGAAGTATTCATCATAGATTTGAGTTCTACCTCCGGCAACTTTCACACCGCTGATATAAAGATATACATTTTCATAATTCTTATCATCATATAAACAGTCGAGATTGATTATTGTTTTTGTGTGTATATTCATAAGGTCTTCAATGGAAAGTTCAATACTATTAATAACAAGCTGTGTTTTAAGGATCTCGGTTATACTGTCTTTAGCTCCCTGGTATGGTTTTGATTCACCTGCATTAATCGATGTTACTCTAAACCCTACAATTTCATTACATACTACAATCTCACCTCTGAATGTACGGTGATTATTTATAAGTATAGCAGAACTTTCACCTGCCTGAGTATCAAACCTGACAATATCACCTTTTTTAAGATTTACCGTCTCGTATAAAGAAATATACCCCTCTGCAATTACTGCTTTAACATCATTTAATTCTCTAAAAAAATGTTTCATAATAGTCCTCCTCATAATTTTGTATTTGAGCAAACATCACTTTTGCTCTCTATTTTAAATATACAATAAATGCTAATCACCGGTCTATAAACCGATTCTGTTAACCGGTTCACAAAACCCGATATTTTTATATAAAAACTTCTATAGAGGCTCTTGCAAAAATTCGATAAATAAAAGTATTTTTGCAAGAGACTCCATATCCTTTTATTATTATCCATTATACAAAAAAATGTTGAAAATTAATTAATAACTCTTGCTACATATAATGTAGTATGCTATATAAAACGTAGTACACTACACTTTCTGTATTAAAAAGGAGGATTAACAATATGGCAATTCCAAAGCCGGGAAAACCCGTCCGGGGATCACAATCCGGCAAGCCTATAATGGCACTTTTTGACTTGATGGGCAGACGTTGGGCTATGGGAATCATCTGGCAATTGAGCGACGGACCGCTTGCATTCACTGAATTACAAAAGAAATGTGATTTGATCTCACCGACTATCCTGAGTGGACGCTTAAAAGATTTATCCGAAGCGGGATTTGTAAAACGGACATTGGAAGGATACGTACTGACTATCCCGGGTGAAAAACTTTTCAATATTTTACAACCATTCAGCGAGCTGGCAACTGAATGGGAACAAATGATTATTAATACATGAGTACAGACTGATAAAGAAATAAGGGAATAAACACATACAAACAAGGCTCTTGCAAAAATCAAGATTACTTGATTTCGCTTCCGCCACATGCGATATAATCGCATTATAGGTAGCTTCTTGCAAAAATTCGAGATAAAAAGAGTATTTTTGCAAGAAGCTCAAACAAATAATAAAATAAAAGGTAAGGTACATAATGAAATATACAATTGGCGAATTAATCTATTTCTCTCCAACCGGAACAACGAAGCGAATAGTTGAATCTATTGCAGAAGGTTTTGGTTCAACCAGTCACCGGCATCTTGATGCTACTTTCTCAGATATTTCAAAAAATGAAACATTTTCTGACAATGAAATATGTATGATCGGGAGTCCTGTATATGCAGGAAGATTGCCATCCACTTTTCTATCCCGAATAAGTCATATCAATGGTAATGGCCGTTATGCCGTACTAGTTGTAGTGTATGGAAATAGAGACTTCGAAGATGCTTTGGTCGAACTGTTTGATTTTGCTATTGCTCATAATTTTAAGCCAATCGCAGCCGGTGCCTTTATTGGTGAACATTCATATTCAACATCTTCGTTTCCTCTTTCTCAGGGAAGACCGGATTCTATTGATAGTACGAAAGCAATTTATTTTGGCAGTAGAATAGTAGCAAAAGTAAGCTCAAAAAATAGTGATATGGTTCTTATGGGGACAACTATCCCGGGAAATCGGCCATACAAACCAATTCCTGCAATATTGAATGTGGCTCCTGCTACAGATTTAGAATTATGCACAAACTGTCAAACTTGTGTAAGCGTATGTCCCGTTCATGCCATTTCAGCATCCAATCCTGCAGTTTCCGATGATAATGAGTGTATACGATGTTCTGCTTGTATTAAAAAATGTCCGGAAACTGCGAGAAGCATGACGGATGAACGAATTGTGGAGATTTCTAAAAGATTATTTAACGGCTGTAAAGATAGAAAAGAGCCGGTGACTATAGTGTGATAAGATAAAATAACATATAAAATCTTGGGTGTAATTTTTATTTTCTGGTAATTAAAAGTGGCAGGTTCTAAATTTTTGTACTAAAATTTAATTGACTAAAAAAAAACAAAATACAAAAGG
>MIAY01000036.1:0-167500 GCA_001829315.1 Spirochaetes bacterium GWE1_32_154
ATAAAATGTGTTATTTTTTTCTCAATAAAATTTTAATACAAAACAGGAGGTTTTTCAAATATTTTCTAAATCGAAATTCGGGTTATTAGTTTCTTCATAATTTCCTCCACTTTTCTTATCTATAAATCATTAAGTCTTATTATTTGCCAATAATTAAATCTTGCATCAATTTCATTATAATCGTCGACCTATCCAATAAGTTGGCTCTTTATAAAGATTCATCACTGCAATTATATATATTTCGTTGTTATTCTCATGATAATGATAAATTATCCCATAAGGGAATCTCTTAAGCAGACATCTTCTGAGGCTGTCCGTTAATTTGATATTTGTTATATTAAATTAAACCGGTTTTTTAATTTTTTGAAAACTTCTTCACCTTCTACCAGGTTTACTTCACCTGAAAGAATACTTTTAAGACGAAGTTCGGCAAGCGAGATCCATTTTTCATCAATCTTTGAATTACATGGGTTTATGTTATTAAGTAAAGAATCGACAATAAACAGTCTGTCTTCTATAGGGCGTGAAACAACCTCGTTTATTATCTCAATTGTATTCATAAATGACCTCACAAAATCATTAAACATCGATACGATTAGTAAAACTATAGTCTAAAAGATAAGAAATGTCAAAATATAACATAATCCGTTTTCAAAGTTACTCAGTCTTTATAAAATCCCCATAAACCCAACCCATTAAACCATCGGTTGTTTTAACCTTATACCAATAATTATCAGTAGTCCCAACTTTCAGCTTAATATCAGTTTTATCAAGTATCTCAACAGCGTCATCTTTTGAAAGCTGAGTTAGTTTTTCGGATGTAACGCTCGGTCGAAGACGTACATTAACCTTATCATCGGTGGATGTACCCCGTGTGGTCTTTGTGTAGCCCTGATATCAATAACCATTTTTGTATTATATATTATTTGCAGATCAAAACATGCAGAAAAATAATAAAATTTATTTAATGTATCATGCAACCTCTACTATCTGATATAGGGACTATATATTTGACCATTGAAAGAATAAAAAGTATATTTTTTATCATAGCATAGTATTTATAAGAATGGAGGTCATTGAAATGGTAGATGATAATCTATTAGTATCGAATACAGAATATGAAGGTCAATAAATAATATTGAACGGAAAAGACAGCAAAGAAATTGTATGTGCAAGTTCTGATGAGGAAAATATCTTATGATAAAGCAACCGTTTATTAAAATTACTGATAACAAGGCCGTAGAAAAAGGTACTTTTTGATGCCTGAAAAGTGCTTATAACAGTGTTTCATGACATGAAATTCGACTTATTCTACAGCCTCAAGGTCCGATTAACCCGTGATATATAATTGGCGCATAAATTGCTGTTTTCAGTCCAGTTCTTAGTGATTAAAAAGAAAACATCCGGTTTAACACAAAATTAAAACCTATAAAACCATTTCAGCAATTTGTGTGACAATAGCCGAGTCGGTGTTAAATCGGTTGTTATCACACCAGCAAAAGGTTCATTAATTTGTAATAACAGAAATTTTATTTAATTCTTCTGCAATTTTTTTATTTCTTCAATTGGCAGTTTAGTTAAACGATTTATAGTCTCAAAATCAAATCCTTCTGAAATCATATTTGAAGCAGTTTCAATCTTACCTTCAATTTTACCATCATCAAACGCAGTATCAACTGCACTTTTTATATCCCAATATTGTAGCAAACTTTTCTCATAAGCTTCGTGCTGTTCTTTATTTAATGCAGCAATTTCTGCCACTTTAAAACCTTTTTCAAAAACAGGTTCTTTCAATATTCCCGGAACATTCTCAAACTCAATTAAATTCTTTAAGAAATAAAGCCATTTTTCAAAATGAGTATCTAATTCATTTTCATTCTTGTTAAATCGAGGCATTTCAATAAAAATATATTTTAATTTGTCATAGAATTCTTCACAATACTGATTCTTTAAGGTAACTATATTTTTATAATCTTTATTCTTTAAATCCTTATCAAATTCAAAATCCAGAATTGCTATGCAGTATACAGGTTTTAATTTGAAATTCCATTCTCCTTTTTCAGCTTGCTCTCTGATTGGAAATGTCGTGTAGAAAACAGCCCGATCCTTAAAGAAATTGATTTTTGCCTTCTGCATTTCAATAATAATTTTTTCACCGCTTACTGTTTCGCAATAAATATCAAAAATTGCCTTTCTATCTTCTGAAAGTTCACTGAGATTTTCATTATTTTTAAATGTTAAATCAGTTATTTTATGCTTTTTATCAACAAGTTCATTAAGAAAATCTATTAATAAATCTTTATTTGCTTCTGTTCCGAATAATTTTTTAAATCCAAAGTCTGTGTAAGGATTAATATATTTTGACATTTTTCATTCCTCAATAGTTTATTCAATTTAATTTAATCAATTTCAGATTATTTTTCAATAATTTTATTGTTTATAATGAGGTAATTTTATGGTGTATTTGATATTTAATTAATAAAATACTTTGGTATAATCAATTTTTGAGTATGATAACGGAAATAACAGATCTTATTTATTTGTCACGCTTTTAAATCCTGAAAATAAAAAATCAATTTCATTTTAACGCTCAATTACCCGAATAATTATTTTTATTTAGATTTTAAAGACTAATTACTCAGTCTTCATAAAATCCCCATACACCATCAGCACTAAACCCTCCCTAAAAGCCGTAGTAACCCGTCTAAAATGGTAAGCGGGTTTGGCGGACATCCGGGAATAAACAAATCAACAGGGATTATAGATTCTACGCCCTTGTTCGCCTGAGGATGGTCTTTATACAAACCGCCCGAGATAGCACACGCACCGACTACTATGACAATTTTGGGTTCCGGTATCGCATCATATGTCTTTTTAAGTGCCAATTCCATATTTTTTGTCACAGGACCGGTAACAAGAAGGCCGTCGGCATGACGGGGGGAGGCTGCAAATTTAATTCCAAATCGTCCTAAATCCCAACCGATAGTACCCAACACATTCACATCAGCTTCGCAAGCACCACATCCGCCGGCACTGACTTGCCTCAACGTAAGTGACCGACCGAAAATTCTTTTCATTTGCTGATTGAGTTCTTTTGCTAATTCGATTTCTTTTTGTTCAGGATGTATTATTAAATCGTTTCGGTCACGAACTGATAGTCTGTAATCTTTGGTAAAAACAATAGCTTTTGAATGACAAGCATCAGTACAGTCATTACAAAAAAGACAGTTTCCCAAATCAATTGTTTTCGTCTGACTATTAATTGCATCAACCGGGCAGGCATCAGAACATGAGTTACAATTAACATCACACAGTGCAGAGTCAATATAAGGTCGTCCTTTAAATTTACCGGGTAAAACAGGAGCCGGTCCCTTTGGATATTTGAATGTTCGTTTTCCCTGTATCATTCTGATTAAAATTTCTTTAAACATCTATCTCCCCTTACTTATTACAGATCATGCCCGCAATACGATAAATTAAAACTTTTGTTACACAAAGGAAAATCGGATATTTCCTGATTTTTCACCGCTTCAGCCAATGCATACCAATTATGAAATGACGGATCGACGATTTTATACCGCACAAATTGTCCGTTTTCACCGGTAATGGCAACATGGCAGATTTCACCACGCCATCCTTCATTAATGGCAACTGACAAGCAGTTTTTATCCAAATCATTTGAAGATGGTGTAACAGAACCGTCGGGTAATGATGTAAGTTGTTTTATAATAAAGTCGATTGATTGTTCAATCTCGAGCCACCTGATGTATGCACGAGCAAAAACATCCCCCGAGTCAACGGTACAGGTATGCATCTGGAAAAATCTGAAAACCCCCGAAGGATGGTTAAGTCTTGCATCACGGCTTAGTCCTGATGCACGGGCTGCAACTCCAACTACGCCAAGTTCAATTGCCTGTTGTCCGGTTAACAAACCTGTGTCTTCAAAACGCGCCATGACAGACTGGTTACTCCACAATAATGATATTGCATCTTTAGTTTCTTTTGTTAACACAATTATCTTTTTGAGCAAAGTATCAACGGTAGTTGAATCAATATCCGAACCAAGCCCTGATGGTTTAATAAAACCCCTGCCAAACCGGTTACCGCATAACAAACCGGTACAATTTAAAAAGTCGCCCCGTATACGACCGCAAAAACTTGCAGTCGGTAAAAAACCGACATCACCCGATAATGCACCAAGATCACCAATGTGATTCGCAAGCCTTTCCAGTTCAAGTGCAATCCCGCTTAAAACTTGAGCCCGGGCAGTTTTTTTTGTATGAGATAAAGCCTCTATTATCTGACAATACGTTGTTGTATGTCCAATCGTTGTGTCACCCGCTGCGGTTTCCATGTAATGAATTGTTTTTTTGTCAGGTCCGCCGATCAACGCTTCTTCTATCCCGCGATGTTGAAAACCAAGAGCAATTTCAAGATGCAAAACCTTTTCTCCATTACATTGAAAACGGAAATGCCCCGGTTCAATAATGCCTGCGTGAACCGGTCCTACAGCAACTTCATGAATCTGATCACCGTCAATCCGGTAGAAATCACCAACAGCAGGTTCCACCGGGCTGGTTTTATTCCGGGTATATCGAACAGGTTTTAACCAGGGATGTCCAATTGGTTGTAACCCGAATTGTTCAGCAATTTCACGTTCAAATAAATGAATTTGCGGACACAACGCTGTTAATGAAGGAAACGAGCCTCCTGTTATTTCTGTTCTGCCGACAAACAGTCTATTTTCATCATCATCAGATAGAATCACATACAATAACGTGGTATCAATTTTGTCTGTTGCCACGCCAAAGTAGGAACTTATTCGATGTGATTTTTGTACACTTTTAAGAATTGATTGCATAAAATCATCAACTGCAAGTACCGGTATTTTTTCAAGGGGGATTGCAGAAGTATTATTAATCGGGGTGAATGTATGATTTATTGCTGCCATTATTTATTCTCCAGAAAAAGTGCTGCATTGCGTATCATCTCTGCTAAGGGCGGGGGAAGAAATAACCCGATTATAAGAATAACGATGAGAAAACAAAAAATGGGCGCTGTTGAACTGAATGTATCACGGTAGTTTGATTTCTCTGAAGCCTGCGGGACAGTACCTTGAACAATCTGCAGTACCGTTTTGCCCATCCCGATAAAAATAATAAGAAGGAAAAATACAAATAAACCGCCGGATATAAAATGCCCTGAAAGAAACGCACCGTTAAGAATTGAGAATTCACTGATAAAAGGAGCAAATGGCGGTGAGCCTGTAATCGCAAGGAAACCAATAAGAAATAAAGTTGCGGACACCGGTAATTGCTTTAATGCACCTTGCACCTGACTGGTATTTTTACTTAGATATGAGCGTTGAATGTTACCCGCTGAAAGAAACAATATCCCTTTTGTCATCCCATTGCTGATGATGTGAAGTAATGTTCCAAAAAGGGCAGGCCCGCCGATTCCTAAGCCTAATACAAGAATACCCATATGTTCAACACTTGAGTACGCCAGCATACGCTTAAAATCTTTTTGATCTATCAGAAACACTCCGGCAGTCGCCATGGAAAACAAACCAATAAAAATTAGCAGACGTGACATAAAAACAGTTTCTCCTGCTGCATTACAAATCTGGTACATTCGCATAAGTGCAAGAAATGCCCCGCTTGTAACCCCTCCGGCTAAAATAACGCCAGTGATTCCCGGAGCTTCTCCATACGCATCAGGTTTCCAGGCGTGCATTGGAGCAAGCCCCATTTTTGTTCCATATCCGACAATAAATAAAATACAGGAAGCCCGTAGCCATGTTTTTGATAAAAACGGAGCCTTTTCCAACAGGATATTAAAATCCAATGTCGGTTTAAAACCGGCATAAATCGCAGAATATGCAAGAAAAAAAGTGCCGAGTAACGCCAGGGCAATACCTACTGAACCGACAAGAAGATATTTCCAGGTTGCTTCGATACTTTTTTTTGAATGATTAAAATAAATTAAAGGGGCTGTAACAAGCGTTGTTCCTTCCATCGCGACCCACATAAGCCCTAAATGATGAGACCAGATCATAAGACTTATAAGCCCTAAAAAAGTTGCCATACAAGCAGTAAAGAATCTATTTGACTGTTCATTTCTATTCTTGAGATACGATACAGCATAGAATGATGAGAAAAGAAAAAGAAGCGTAATCGAAATAAGTACTATTGATGAAACCGGATCAAGTGTTAACCATGAAGTTTTAAATCCCCATTCAGGATATTTTAGTGCAATAAAAGTACATATTGTATGAATACATGCAGTTACTGGTAATAACCACGGGCGATATCGATTTGAAGGAATTGCCAAAGCAACTATGGCGATAAAAACCGGAAATAGAATAAGAATAAAAGCCATTACTACTCCTTAAGTGATGATAAATTACGTGTATCAAGTGAAGAAAATGCTTTATTAATATGATTTGTTATAATCGAAATAATAAAGATACTGACAAACAAATCAAGAAGCATACCCATTTCAACAACCATCGGAATTGCTTCGATCAATAATAAACTGAATATATATATCCCGTTTTCAAGGACAAGATATCCAAGAACTTGAGAAATTGCTTTATATCGTGTAATCAAAAGAATAAAACCAATTAATATTGTTGCAAATGATGTTGGAATGAGAAGTGATACTTCAGGCTGATTAGTAGTTTCTACCTGGCTTGATATAAAGAAAACTAAAGCGGTAACTAAACCTCCAAAAATAGTTGATGGCAACAAACCGATAAGCGGTTCAACTTCCCGTTTAATCTGAGCATCCCGTAACGCTTTCATCATTATAAGCGGTATAACAAAGCCTTTTAAAATAATTGCAGCAACTGATGAAATAAGTAACGGAATTGTTATGTGATGTTCGATGAATAACGGTAAAGCACCGAGAATTATCCCTTGCAGTGCAACGATACGAATTATAGTCAGGATTCTGCTGTTACCCAGAGCAAAAAGATTAAGTATTAATATAATAACAAAAAGAACATTTATAAATTCATTCATGTTTACCTCAGTAAAATAATAAAAGATGAACCGCATAACAATATTGAAGAAATAAGTAACGACGGAACCCGTGACATTTTAAGCCGGGCCATAATAGACTCGGTAACACCAACAACAAATGATAGAATCAGCATGCCGGCAATGAAAACAATATAATTAATCCACCCGGTTATTGAAAAAATTGAAATAACAATGTTAATCAGAATAGAACCAATGACAAAGAATTTCATGGCTGATGCATATTCGATAATTCCCAATAAAGGACCGCTATGATCAAGAACCATAACTTCATGAATCATCGTAAGTTCAAGGTGAGTATTCGGGTCATCAACGGGTATGCGGCTGTTTTCTGCGAGAAATAGTATATAAAGACCTAATATAATCATAACAAGTGAAGCTATACTGCCTGTATGATACTGGATGGCACTTCCTGCTTTAACCATCCCGCTGAGATTAAGTGAACCTGTAAGTTTAACAAGCACTATAAATGCAAAGAAAAGAGCAGGTTCTATCAATGAGGCAAATGTTACTTCTCTCGAGGAGCCCATTCCTTCAAAAGCTGAACCGGTATCAAGAGCCGCGGCTGTAGTAAAAAAACGAGCTAATCCAAATAAATAAGTAAATACTAAAAAATCACCGGTAAAGAAAATACAAGATGGTGCATTTCCAATTGGTATAATTAAACCGGCAATAAGAACACACGAAAGAGTTATTACCGGTGCAACTGTAAAAACCCACGTTGTGGTTGAACTTATAACCATTCCTTTTTTCATAAGTTTAAAAATATCATAATACAACTGAAAAAATGGAGCCCCGGTTCGACCGGCAAACAAAGCCTTTGTTTTATTGACAACTCCCGGTAAAAGTGGAGGAAAAATCAGTAAAACCAGTAGGTGAATGAAAATCTGTATCATAGATCGACCCCTATACCACCAAAAATAAAGAGTAGTAAAACCATAACTATAATATACAAAACATACAGATTCGGTTGTCCTTGCTGGAAAATGTACATTCTAAAAAATAATTTCCGTATGAAATAAAGTACCGGATACACTAATCGGGAAAGTATCAAATCAGCTACAGTATAATGAAAATGGGTTTTCTCAGGAAAATGTTGTAATTGTGACGTTTTGCTGATTTTTGGTAATAAAATGAATGAAAATAATTGGGTAATAATCTGAGCAAATGATGTTCCGGTATATTGCATTCGTGGGGTTGGTTTTGTATACCCGCAATCCCATGTAATACCTTTAATCGTTTTGTAAGGTGTAGAAGCTTTTTTGTACAGTACAATGATAATTATGACAATGGCTATCAGCAGTAAACCGGTAGCGGTAATAAAGTGAAGCGGTATGAGTTTAGAAATGACTAGTGAATCCGGATTATACGCTGTCCATGCAGAAATTGCACCGTCTAATAATGGAGTTACCAATACGGGAAGTATACCGGTAATAATACAAAAACCGGCAAGAACAAACATGGGTATTTTCATTGAAAGTGCAGGGGCGTGTGAGTGATTTTTCATTTCTGAACGGGGCGAACCAAGAAAAACTATACTGTACATTTTTACAAAAGTGGCTAATGCAAGAGTTCCAATCATAGCAAGTACCACGGCTGCTAAAGCTATAAGAGTTATATTGGATGTAGTTGATGGTTCTATGCTCTTGAAGAAACCCAGATATAATAACCATTCACTCACAAACCCGTTAAGAGGCGGAAGTGCACTTATTGCAACTGCACCGATTATAAACATAAAAGCTGAAAATGGCATTTTCTTTGCCAAACCACCCATTAATTCAATATTTTGAGTGCCGGTAGCGTGTATGACAGCACCGGAATTGAAAAACAATAATGCCTTGAAAAAACTGTGATTTAAAACATGGAAAAATGCACCGCCCATTCCCAGTATGACTAATTCAGGTTTCGCATACGATCGCCCCAGTAAAGCCAGGCCGATACCCATTCCGATTATACCGATATTTTCAATACTGCTGTAGGCGAGAATCCGTTTAAAATCAGTTTGTGAGAATGCAAATACAATTCCTGAAAGACCGGTTATCGCGCCAACGCAGAGTAATACTATGCCCCACCATGGTTCGGATACCATTAACAAACCGGAAAACCTGATTATACCATAAATACCCATTTTTAATACAACGGCTGACATTACCGCTGAAACATGACTTGGTGCATTTGCATGAGCATCGGGTAACCATACATGAAATGGAATAAAACCGGCTTTAAAGCTAAAACCAATGAAGGCGAATATAAAAATAATACCGGTAGTTTGTTTTGAAAGTGTTTGCGTCTGAGTTAAAATAAAAGAACCGGTAGTTGAGTTCCATAGAATAAACATGATAAAGAGTATAAGAGTTCCAATATGGGTGCATACAAAGTAAACAAAACCTGCATCCCGTATTTCTTTTTTGTGATCTTCGGTTGTTAAACAAAAAAAGGCAGACAATGCCATGGATTCCCAGGCAATGAGAAACAAAATGCCATCATGTGCAATAACGATTAATGCCATGCTCCCGGCTAATGTACCAAAGAAAAAACCAAGTTTCTGTCCGTTTGCCGTATGTTCTTTTTGCTTCCAGTATCCGAGACTGTAGATTGACCCCAGTGCGGGAATAATAAACACAGGGATTAAGAAGAATGCACTAAGTTTGTCTACTGCTACTGCAAAGTTTCCAAGGGGAATAGTCCATGAAATAATTAATGTTGGCGGTATATCGGTTGCAAAGGAAAATGCTGTTCCAATACATCCAGTGATACTGCCGAGAACTACCAGGAAAACCGTTACATAGTGACCTTTTTCTGATGATGATGAGAAAAATAAAGCCGGTACACCGCTTATAAAAAGTATTGATAAACCGCTCAGAATTAAGAAAATCATTATCATAATTGAAATCCTTTATTAAGCTTCTTGCAAAAATACTCTTCTTATCTCGAATTTTTGCAAGAAGCTACTTCTAATGCGATTATATCGCATATGGTGAAAGCAAAATCAAGTACCCTTGATTTTTGCAAAAGCCTCTATTGAATTGATTCTTCAGCTTTTTGCAATAGAGAAAGTAAAATTTCAGGTGATTCATGATGTGATAGTGCCGTTGTGATATTCTGATCATGAAGTATAGAGGCAATTCTTGAAAGTAATCGTAAATGACCCCGGACTGTTTTACTAATCATAACAAACAATGTGTTAACCGGTTTCTCATCCAAAGCGTTAAAATCTATCGGATGTTCAAGAAAACAGAGCATAACTATAGGATTATCTATCTGCAAAACGATTGGATTACGCACATGCGGTATTGCAATACCATTACCAACAGCGGTTGATCCTAATTCTTCCCGTGCTAAAAGTATTTGGTATAAAAAATCGCGGTCAACATCTTCAGGTATATTGAGTAACTCAACAATTGATTTTAAAACTTCTGCCTGGCTATTACCTTTTACGTTATAGAATATTCCGCCTTCTTTGACAGCATCGATTAATAATGGAAGAATCTCTTCATCATTTTTGTTTTCTGCAGAAAATAAAGCTGATGTTTTTTTATGGTGTGTTGCAGCCCATTCCATGATTTCGGTTTGATTAAATCGATATTGTTCATTTATTTTATGGCAGGGTATCTCTTTTTGTTTTATCCAGCGATAGACTTCATTTTCTGAAACATCAAACATTAATGCTATTTCTTTAACGGTTATGAGCATATTACATTCCTTTGATAGGACAGGAAAATGATAAGAAAATTTTCTATGTCTGTCAATAGAGCCTCATGCAAAAAAACTTTTTTTTATTTTGAATTTTTGGAATGGGCTTCTTATAATACGATTTTATCACATATTGCGAACGTAAAAGAATGTACTCATTATTTTTGCAAGAGATTCAACAGAAAAGGACATCAGTAACACGAAAGATTTTAGCTTTACAGAGGTATGAACTGAAGTGATGATGGATTGATGGGTTTGTTTATGGGGATTTTATGAAGACTGAGTAAGTTTTATCTTGATTAAGTCATTTATTGCTTGTATAATCAAATTGAGGCATCTTTATGGAAGATATACAACCTAAGGCTGTATTGTCAATACCCCATAGTGAAGATATTTTTATAAATTTCTTTTCTGATTGTTGGTAGAAAAATAATCCAGAACACATTTTGATATATATCAGGAGATATATATTTTCTTACTTCAAATAAGAATAACGAATATACAATGTATAAAGTAAAAAGAGATTGGTAAGAAAAAAAATCGAGGATTTTAACATTGACTAAATGATTTCGCAAGCTCAATTTTTGACCGGCAGCCGGCTTTTTTGTATATCAGTGAAGCAGTTTTATTAATCATATAAAATGAGATTCCAAGCTCATTACCGGTTTCCTTATAACTTTTGCCGGCTATCAATAAAACTGCTATTTTATATTCAGTTTCATTGAGGATTTCTTTGAGAGAATTACTGTTTGATGCCGGCTGGGACATATATGTCTTTTTAGCAGAAGCACCATATTCAAGTATAAGTATGAAAATCATAACACCTGCATAAAGGTAAAGACCGGTTTCAATACTGAACGCCATTGCGATGGACTTTAACATCAGGAAAACCATTAATAGCAGATAACTCCAGTACATTGGATTTGATGCATTATTCTTTAAACCCTTTATTATAGTAAATAAAACTACGATCACGGCATACATAGCAACGATGCTGAAGATAAGGGTCAATAAATACTCTGCATTTATTATTGAAAATATATCGAGTATAAATAACTGCAACATCACAATCACTTCTGCTGCAAAATAAATCATAGAAATTTTTCCCGGAAGCATGTCAGGAATAATACTTGAACCAATCAACACGCATATAAATGAGATGAAAATCATAGTTGAGGAAAAAATCAATGTATACCAGATATTTGCATACATTTCCTCAGAAGGTATAAACCTCCTGCAAAACATAATGATTATATAGCAGATAAAAAAAAGAGCAAAATATACATACTTTATGTTTTTTCTCTGAACTGCCAGAAAAATATTCTTAATAGTAAGAAACGAAAATATACCAATAATAGAAGAGAAAATATAAAGGAGCATGAGGGGACATTCCTTTTGTGTTACTTTTTTTTACATTTTTCTCATTTTTTCAGCCCACTGTCAAGAAGTAGAACATAAAAACAGTACTGTTGATAATTTCATATATCATAAAACCGCTATTATATCTGCAGTAGGAAATCCTACCGGCTTTAAGTAGGAAAAAATACCGGCTGGTAGGAAAACTTACTGTTTATTTATGCTTCATAATGTGTTTTTCTCTGAAGAACTGTACGATGGTTTTCCGGGTAGCATCACTATCCTGTGGTACACACATAAAATCATGTATTTTTTTACGAACCGGGGGAGCATAATTATGTTTGACAAAACTGCTGATAAGCCTATCATGATTGATAGGGATTATAAATCAAAGATACAGGACGTTTCATCTTATATCAGGATGTATAGTGAAACACGTGGCAACGCCATCGCGGTAACTGATGGTATTAAATCGGTTTCATGGGAAGATTTAGTTTATAATGTAAATAGCAAATCTGAAATCCTGATCAAACGAGGCGTAAATCCGGGTGAAATTGTTATAATATCCATGCAGCGATCTATTGAACTGTATGAGTGGATTCTCGCTGTATGGAATATTCATGCAGTGTATGCTCCGGTTGATCCCTCAAGTCCGGCAGATAGAAATGAATATATATTTGCATCGATAAACCCCGTGTTGGTAATCTCTGATGCTTCTGAGATAAATGAGTTAATGAGGCACGACAGCAATCCATTATACAATGATGCTGCATATATAATATTCACTTCAGGATCCACAGGAAAACCGAAAGGTGTAATTAATCACCGGGCCGGGCTTCATTATGCGCTGTTCATGATGAGGAAATTATTACCGGTAACCACATCTGATACAGTTCTCCACTTTCTTTCTCCGGGCTTTGATGCTTCATTATTTGAAATCGGGCTTCATCTCAGTACCGGAGCTTCTCTTGCCATTGTACCGCCACATATATCTGCCGGTAAAGAATTAGCCACTTTTATAAACAGTACCGGGGTGTCTGTAATGGCATCCACACCTTCAATATACTCTGTCCTTAATTCTGCTGAACTACCCGGATTAAAAACAGTAATAATGGGGGGAGAGGTTATGACTTCAGGGCTTGCGGCATTATGGATGCAAAACAGTAGATTATACAACGTATACGGTCCAACAGAAGTTGCACTCTGGAGCAGTATTGGCGAAATAACTGATCCGGATGACATTCATATCGGTTCCCCGCTTCCCGGACTTTCATTTGCATTACGAAATAATGAAAATACCCATGAAGGGGATGAAACAGCCGGAGAATTATATATAACCGGTGAAAGTGTTGCTTCGGGATATATTGGAACAGATGCCCTGGTAAAATCTCCTTTCAGCACATTTGAACACGGCAATGTAATAAAAAAATCGTATAAAACCGGTGATATTCTTAAACAAAGAAGTGATGGTAAATTTCAATATTGCGGAAGAGCTGATAGACAGGTTAAAATAAGAGGCTTCAGAATTGAACCGGGTGAAATAGAAACAGTTCTTATGAAAGCGGGATTACTCAAAAGCTGTCTGGTTAAAGCAACAGGTTCCGGAAGTAGTGCCAAATTATCAGCATACATTATTCCGGCTGCAGGTATCCTTGATACACTAGCGGAGGAACAATATTTAACCGGCATGAAAAGTTTAAGTGCTTTTACTTACCGGACTGAAAAAGAAATGAATGCCACTGAGTTCTTCGGTTGGAAAAGTAAATTGACAGGTAAACCATTCACAGAAAAAACAATGCATGAATGGGTAAATGGTTCATTAGCTCGAATACGTTCTTGTAAGGGTAGCAATTACCTTGAAATAGGTTGCGGATCAGGAATCATTGGTACACAATTACTGGATGAAGCGGAGCATTATACCGGAACAGATATTTCATCTGAAGCACTTGCCATCTTTAAATCAAGAACATTAGAGAAAAAAATAACTCCTGATTTTCTCTGCTGCGGTGCGAATGAAATCAGGAGTATTAATAAAATCTTCGACACTATAATCATTAATTCAGTTGTACAGTATTTTCCATCGCTTGGATATCTTCAGTCAGTAATCGAAATATGCTTGAGTAAACTTGAAGACCGGGGTGTTATATATATCGGCGATATTAGAAATTATGATTTACTTTCAGAATATGCATCTTACATCAATAGTCATGGCTCGCAAAAATATGATCCTGAATCAGATAATGAACTGATCATATCACCTCGGTACTTCAGACAGCTTACCAATATTTCAGGCACTCAGGTTTCAACTGTAGTTATGCCGCGTATAGGGTGTCATGATAATGAATTAGGTATATTCAGATATGACGCTTTTATTATTAAACACGATCAAAAACCATTATCTATGCCGGCCACCCCTGTGATGAGTGAAATCTTTGATATTTCCAAAGGAATTTACAATAAAAGATTGCTTCCATTTTTAAAGAATGTACATGATACATTCTTTAATGCTCATGTAGCTGATCCTGATGATTTTGAACATATACATAATCATTACCTGATTCCTGTACTGTCATCTTCTTCACCGTATCAGTTTGATATTATATCGTGCTGGCAGAAATCAGGGGTTCATATAGGTGATATTACTATACCTGCTGAATCCAGTGCAACAAATCAGTTTATTTCTCCGGATTTCTCTAACAATCCCGCTGAAAAAACCGGTAAATCAGAACTTACTGAAAAAATCAGTGAGTACGCAAAACAACATCTGCCGCATTATATGGTTCCTGCATTTTATTCAATATTACAATGCTTTCCTCGAACTCATCACGGGAAAATAGATGAAAAAGCACTCCCGGAACATCATCAGGAAAGAACCGGTTATGAAGGAAATAGTGAAAATGAGAAAAAGATAATAGATGTATGGACGAAAATCCTTAATGAACCACCTGAATCACCTGAGAGTAGTTTTACTGCATCCGGAGGAACTTCTCTTCAGATAATAGAACTGGTAAGTACCATTGAAGAGATATTTAACTGCTCGCTTTCGTTACCGGCTATTATTTCCAATTCTACCATCAGATTTATACTGCAAAGTATAGCGGGACACGCACATAATCCTGATGGTCAGCTTATGGAACTTACCTCCGGTACCACGCCGGTATCTTTTTTACCGGTATTTATACATCCGCTTTCCGGTACGGTTGATTGCTACAAACATCTGACAGATTATCTGCATGATATCCGAACTATCGGTATATCCGGTGGTTCACGTCTACCGCTCAGTATGGAGGATCTTGCAGCATCATATATCCGACTCCTTATTAAGGAAAGAGACGGAGAAAACTTTCATCTTATCGGATGGTCGTTTGGCGGAATGCTCGCTTATGAAATGGCATGTCAGCTCTACACTATGGGCAGGAAAGTTGAACTCACTATAATTGATACGGCTATACCGCTTAAAGATGATGCTTTTACTGAAAAGCGCCTTAAATGGATTTGCAGTGAGGAAGGTACTGATGCGTTAAGTTCATATCATCATAAACTCGCAGAAATCTACCAATCCTACACTCCAAAACAATTGAGAGCTACAATTACACTAATCGAAGCAGAAAACAGATCTTCATGGGAGCAGAGTGATCCTCTATTTACACAAGGACGGTCTCTTGGCTGGGAATATTTTGCACAAGTGCAGAATGTGAAGTCGCCAGGCGCTCATCTTACGATGCTTAACAGTGTAAATGCAGCAAAGGCATCTCTTACAATCAGGGAATTAATTTTAGAAATATAAAAAACAGGAGTTTATAATGCCTAACGTACAATTAAAAAACGGGGTTACAATCAATTACTCGTACAAAAAAAATTATGAAAACGCAGATAATGTGGTGTTATTTAATGGTGCATTTAACACGATACAGGACTGGGAATCTATGGCTGATTCAATTGCAGCAGAATTGAAGTGCAATGTAGTAACATTTGAAATGCGGAATCAGGGCGAATCTACAAAATATACATCTGACTTTGAATACTCAGGATTTATTGAAGATGCGTATTTGCTGCTTAAACATCTTGAAATTGACAGTGTTTCTATAATTACCTATTCAAGCGGTTCAGCTATAGCAGTTGATTTTATTCACGCCTATCCGTATCTGGTTAATACGGTTATATTTGCCGGCCCTATGATTAATCCGGAAGGAATGTTCAAGACCCGGCTAGTATGCAGATCATCATTGGCAGCACTTGAACAGGGGGGGATGAAAGCTGCTACGGTATGTCTTTTTCCTATGATATTCAGTAATTCATTTCTTGAGGTTATAAAAGATAATTTTGACAACCTGCTTGATATGTTTGAAAAGTCATATAATCCGGCAACATTATCAGTATATATGAAAAGCTGGATGCAAAACTCTATGAATTTAGAAAAAATATCTTTTGTTGCAGATAATACAAAAACACATTTTTTATATGGCGAAGAGGATGTGTATAATGCACCGGAGTATGTTAAACAACTTGAAAAAAAACTGGGAATAAATAGAATTTTATTTCACGAGTTAAAGAAAAAAGGTCACGCATTGCATATTGAAGACATGAAAGGTTTCTCTGATAAAGTGGTAGAAATATTGAAAAATAAACCGGCAGGAGCAGCTTTATGAAAAATAAAGTAAAGCATAGTATTCTTTTAACCGGAGTGACAGGTCTTGTCGGCAGTCACATTTTGTTTGAATTACTCAGAAAAGCTACGCTGAACGGTGAAATTTTTAAAATTTATTTACTTACAAGAGGTAAGGGTAATAAAACCGGAAAAGAAAGAATTGAAAAACTTCTCCAGAACCCGTATACACCGGATTTTATAAAAAACATTTGTCAAAAAAATATTGAATCCTTTATCGAATACATTTATGCAGATATCAATGATGCAGACCTCACCGATAAAATACAATCAAAAGTCAGTAGTACAGAAAGATTATATGTTATTCATAGTGCCGGATCAGTAAATCTTTTCAATACTAGTGATGCTGAAAAAGATGTTCTACATAATAATTACAATGGAACTCATAATTTAATACGATCATTAAAAAACTACGATTATAAATTTATTTTCATAAGCACAGCTTTCAGCTCTGGTAAAGTAGATGGTGCACTTACCAGTGATTACAGAAAATTTTACGACAATTCCTGTGATGCCTTCAGGAATCCTTATGAACATTATAAAAATAAACTTGAAAATGAAATAATCAACCTTTGCGGTTCTCAAAATCGTCCATATCAAATCCTGAGACCCAGTGTAGTTTGCGGAAGGATGCTTGAAACTCCATTATATTACACAACAAAATTTGATGTAATATACGGTTGGACAAAATTTTTCTGGTCATTAAAACAGCGTGGAGTAAATGAAACGGTACGGGTAAGAGTCGGATCTGAAACCAGACTCAATATAGTTGCTGTGGATTATATTGCAAAAGTTGTATCTGAAGTTTATAACGATGATTCAGTCGAGTTTTTGAATATAGTATCAGAGAGATCTGATTCAAACAGATGTTTTTATAAAACAATGCTTAATGCGATGGGAATTGACAATTTTATTTTTGTTGATGATATTCCTGCTGATCAGACGATGGTAGAACGAACATATTACAAACTGTATGATAAAGTCTATGGTCCCTATAATAATAGTATATCGAATGAATATGATACCGCACATTTAAAATCCGTTATTCCGGACTCTATGCGCACACCCCCCGACTACGGACAGCTTGCCGTATTTGCAATGAACCATAATTTTGAAGAGGCATCACTTTAAAACTACTGCTATTTAATATAATTAGAGCATCCTTCATACACATAAACAGGATGCTCTATCCTGATATTGATACAACTGAAAGTTTTCCCGGAAGAAGTTCTCTTGACATACATTATAATTTTTCATATTATTTTTAATCATATAACATGAGGATATAAATGGATATAATTTTAAATCGATTTGCTTTACAGTATAAAAATTCCGGTGATTCATTAATACGGTTTGTTAAAGTCCTTGTCATTTATAATCTGATAATGATCGTTCTATTATCAGGTGTAGCACTAAGTTATATTATAAGCAGAGTTGTCGGTTACGAAAGGGCAATAGCAAGTTCAATTATACTCATTATGGTAATCATTATTTCTCTCGTGATGATTTATGCGGGGAAATGCAAACAGTCTATTACGTTCTATTTTTATACAACTGCAATTCTGATTGTTGCCGGTCGTTTTATTCAAGCCTTCAGCACACCTGAGTCAGCATTCACCTCGTATATTTATTACTATTATTATTTAATCGTCTATGTCGCTGTTTTTGGCCGTAAAGTTATGATCCCGATTATTTCTATTTTGTTTATTATAACAAATTTTGCTGCATATTATATTGCCCGTGACCTGGTTGAACCATCTCATCTTGCTGTTTTAAAAACTGGTATATTCAACAGTGTCCCTGCATTAATTATTACCTTTGTTATTGCGTATGTAAATATCTGGCTTACCGATAAAAAAACAGAAGATATTATATCCCGTAATAAAAAACTTATTCAGGAAAATGAAAAAAATCTTGCCTTACAATTAATAATCAGACAGTATATTCCAAAAACAACATGGGAAAAGGCAGATTTAAATTCCAACAACGCCATTCTTGAAATTCTGCAGGAAGATCGTGATTTATCATGTTTCTTTGTTGATATTGTTGATTTTACCTCATTTGCCGAGTCACACACGCCCACAGAAGTTGTGAAAATGTTAAACGAAACATTTCATCCGCTGGTTGACATTATTTATCAGCACAATGGTGATATTGATAAATTCATCGGTGATTGTATTTTCGCCATTTTCCAGGATTCAAATGACTGTTTCAATGCAGCTATTCAAATCCAGGAAGCTATGAAAAAAAGTAAATTTGAAGTACGGATTTCCATAAATACCGGAAAAGTTATTATTGGTAATGTTGGCGGAAAAAACAGAAAAGATAACACTTTAATCGGTGATACGGTAAATACAGCATCGAGACTGGAAAAAATCTGTCACCCCGGTGAATTAATTATTACTGATGCTTTCTGGCGTTCTCTATCGGTTCATTGTGCACCGTATGCAACGGAATCGGTTAATTTAAAGGGTAAAGATATTGCTACTATAATTCATCGGGTTAAATGCAGTTAGGAAAAAATGAGTAAAATTACACTGATAATCGGCGGTATTCGAAGCGGAAAATCGCATTTTGCAGAGAAAAAAACATTAGAATGGGCTACAAATCCAATCTACATCGCAACGGGAATCCCGTTTGACAAAGAAATGGAAGAACGGGTTGCAATTCATAAAAAGCGCCGGAAAAATGATTTTGAAACAATCGAAGAACCGCTTGATGTTAATTCAGTTCTACAAAACATTCACCATCGAACGATTCTGATTGATTGTATGACTCTCAATATTTCCAACAGATTACTTCGCAATGAGAATAATGACCTGGCATTTCATATTGCCGATTTAGATAATTACCTGCACACGATGATTTCTATAATTCGCACCAACAATCTGCGTGTTTTTTTTGTATCAAATGAAGTAGGTACTTCACCGGTTTCAATAAACCGACTCGGGCGTTTTTTTCAGGATTTACAGGGAAGATTAAATTGTATAATCGCATCGGCATCTGATGAAGTGTATATGTTAGAATGCGGGATTCCAAGATTATTAAAGAAAAAGTCAAATCGCCCGTTTAAACTGAGTGCACCATCGTATGTTCTGCCTTCTGATTATATTTCAAATGTGGTGTACCTTCAGGATAAAGTTGATGATATTCAGTTATTACTTTTTGATTCAACCGCCGATGATCCGCTATTTAAAGATGAGACTTTTTTCACTTTGCAATATTTAATGAACGGGAGCGGGTTTACCTTTTCAGCACACATGAGTGCAATGCCAGCTTCAGACAATGATTTTGAAATCAAAATAAATGAATTCAGCAGAATAATCGAGAAACTTTTGACTTTGAATGTTACTCATTACACAGTTCATTACGATTTGCCGGTGATAGATAACGATTCTCAATATCCCATAGTAAAAAAGAAGTATGATGCATTGTGTATCAATTTTATTACCTGTTTAAAAGAAAAATTCCCGACAATCGACCTGAACCTCGAAAATGTAAAAACGAAATTATCCGCATTGGATGATGTAGTTAAAGCCTGCACTATTTCGTATTGCGCCGATATCGGACATTATTTATTACAGGGTTTCAATCTGCAGGATATTTCCGAACGGCTTGATACAATTTCAGTGATTCATTTGCACGGGTTAAAAGAAACAGGTAACGGTATTAAAGATCACGAAGCATTTACCGGTAACCTTGAAGTTTTTTGTATTTTAGAGAAATTTACCGGTGTTGTTACAATCGAAAATTATCATACAGAAAGTTTAAAAAAGAGTATCTCGTATATTGATTTATATTTTTAGTCTGGAGAACCTCTTAACAAGCGGAGTTTATTTTGAAACGATTTATCGGGATAATGCAATTTCTTACAACAATACCATTACCGTTTAATACGGGAATTGACACCAATTTTCATAAAAGTGCAGTCTATTTTCCTGTAGTCGGGCTGATTTTAGGTCTAATCTATGCAGGATCAGCTTTTTTTCTCAATCGTATAATTGAACCGGCTTTATTGAGCGTTATTATAGTTTTCATTCAAGTGATAATGACCGGTGGACTTCACATTGACGGTTTTGGCGATACTGCCGATGGTTTATTCAGTTACAGAGACCGCGAGAGAATACTTGAAATCATGAAAGACCCCAGATTAGGCACGAACGGTTTTATCGGGATTTTCTTTCTACTCACATTTAAGATCATTTTGACCTATTATATTCTCATACACTCACTTGTTTTGTATATTGTATTCATGCCGGTTTTTGGCAGGTTTGCACAAATATGCACCGGTTTTATTTCAAAACCGGCGAAAGAAAATGGAATGGGGAACATTTTCATCGGTAAAATATCAAAAGGGCTTTTTACCGCCACTTGTACCATTACCATTATTATACTTACAATAATTTCGTTTTCATTCAAATGCAGTTATATGGCTATTTTCATTTTTATACCGTTTATGGCTTTCAGCATTATACTTATCAGACAGTTTGTTTATAAAAAAATCAATGGCTTAACCGGTGATGTCTTAGGTGCAATAAGTGAAAGTATTGAAGTTATATTTTTAAGCTATGTGCTTATTTACAACATGTTATTCACACTAAAACTATAATAATCATTTTTCGTAACAATAACATGGTCGAGTACTGCAATATCCATTATTTCACCAACGATTTTCAGCTTTCTTGTCATATTAATATCATCCTCACTCGGCTCGAGACTTCCTGACGGATGATTATGCACAAATATCACACTTGCTGCCCGGTCCCGTAGAGCATACGCAAAAATCTCGCGCGGATGAACCAGCGTTTTATTCATTGTACCTATAAACAAAACCCGCCGTTTAATTAAGGCCGCAGAACCATTCAATGTTATTAGTATAAAATATTCCTGCCTTTTATCGGTTATGTTATGAACAAGTTTATAAATATCTGAAGCAGATTCTATTCTTTTTGATTGAATGGCTTTGTATCTTTTTGAATATTCAATGCAGGCTAAAATCTTTAATGTTTTCGCGTCCCCCATACCGGTGAATTTTCTAAGACCGGTATAGGATATTGAACCATCATGTGCCTTGATAAAACCGTCTAAATCCTTCGCCAGTGAATACACATTTTTACCTTTAACGCCGGTTTGTAATATGATTGATAAAAGCTCTGAATCGGTTAATGCACTTTCGCCTCTTTCTAATAATTTTTCCCGTGGCTTGATATCGGTCATTACTTTCATTTCATATTTTTCCATTTTTTCACTCCTCAATACATTAAAGCGAAAAAAGTGAAAACACTATGGAAAATCAGTTAACTTTTTTTTAAAATAACAATGTTTCTCTCTTTTTCCGGCATTTGATCGGCAATTTTGAATATTTCAGAATGAATTGAATATTTTTTTGCGGTTAATCCAAGTTCCTCATTGATTGTTTCAACTCTTCCCTTGAATAAAATATAGGTAACATCACTATTAAAATATAATTGAGTCATATCAATTATTTCGTTAATCGGTTTAAATCCGCGACAGGTAATAACATCTGTTTTTACAATAAATTCATTCACTAAACCATTATTAACCGTTACATTAGTCAGTTTTAAATGGTTAACAGCATCATAAAGATACTTCGCTTTTTTAGGGCTTTTTTCAACAAGATGTATTGTGCTTTCACTAAAAACAATACCAAGCAGAAGTCCGGGAAAGCCACCGCCTGAACCAAGATCGGTTATGCTTTTATAACCTTTGAAATAATTAAACCCGGCAAGACAATCGTATATATGTTCCAGAAGTATCGTGTTGACTTCTAATTTTCTTGAAATCAGGTTTAATTCTGAATTTTTCACAAGAAGAAAATCAATAAATTGAGCTATTTTTTTTGTTTTTTTAGTATCAATCCCTGCTTTTTCGATAAGTGTTTTCAAATAATCGGTTTCAATTGTGTTAATAGTGTATCTCCTCTGTGTTGTAATATGCTTTTTTAAATACCAGCCCCGTTGGTGGTAATGTCTTTCCTGCTTTTACTCTGTCTTTTGATAGTATAATTTCCTGAATAACCGATGCCGGTGCTTCTTTTTTGTGAAGTCCGACTAATGTTCCTGTTAAAATCCGCACCATATTATGGAGGAAACCGGAACCTTTTATTTTTAATATAATAAGATTCCCATGTCTTTCCGCTTTGTATGAGTAAATTAATCGCCTTTTAACTCTGCTTGCATCCATTGAAGAACAAAATGCAGTAAAATCATGCTCTCCTATAAATTCAGCACAATATTCATTAAGTATATCAGTATCAAGATGCTCTCTTATATGCGTTGCAAATCGTGACTGTATTGCATCGGGAAACCGTGTATTAATAATGGAATACCAGTATTCTCTTGCAACAGCATCAAATCGGGAACTAAATGATTCACTGACAAACTCGCAATGAGTCACCCGGATTGAGAGGGGTAATGAAGAATTAAGCGCCCGAATCCAGTTATGTTCTTTTAGATTAGGCTGGCTCGTCTTAAAATTGACAACCTGTCCCTCTGCATGAACGCCTTTATCGGTTCTTCCTGCACAAACAATTTCAACTGGATGATTAGCTATCCGGCTGATTGATTGTATAAGTTCACCGGCGATTGTCGGTACATCAGATTGCTGGGCTTGAAAACCAAAGTAATCAGTTCCGTCATACGAAACAATAAGTTTAACATTATGCATTTAATTCGTTAACTTCCTTTGTGATTTCTTCAAAGAAATGACGTGCTTTATCAAGAATCTCTTTTGGTTTGTTTGCATCTGATTTTCCCATACCGAAAAGTTTACCGTAATAGAGTTTTGCCTCTTCTAAATCTTTTAACCTGACTTCTTTTACTTCTTTTTCTCCGTATTTTACGGTTAATGTAGCGATTAAATAAGTGATTCCGTCATAACCATAATCTTTATCGATATCAGGACCAAGCGAACTCATTGTTTCCAGAACCTGTACTTTTGACTGATTAAGTTCTATCGCATATTTATAGAGGAAAAGTGCTTTTTTAAAGAACGCAGCAGCAAGAAAATCATAATATTGACCTGTTTTATCAAGTTCAAGATCTTCAAAAAGAAAAGCTGCTTTTATAGCACACATTGCCTGTTTAATTACAGGGGTGAATTTTTTCGGAAATGCGTCATAACATTCAATAGCTAACGCATACGCTGCAGATCCTGATTCCAATGTTCTTGTTTTCGTATAATCCACTAATGTACCTGCAATTTTATTGGCAAATTCAATTCTATCCTGTGCACCCGAGCGTAAAATATCAATTGCTTCCTGAGGAGTTTTTAGAAAATCCTGTGGCATCGATGAGAAATAACAATCAGGACATACAACGGGAGAATATATAAGAGGGAAAACTTTTCCGAATTTTTGACCCGGCTTATATCGTCTGTGAAGTAATTCTGTTAAATCATCAGCAATCATTCTACCGCCACCGGTCTGTAATTTTTCAATATAAAATTCATGTCCGCATACCGGGCATTCTATTGATTTATCTGAAAGATATGTTAACCCTTTTACATAACTATCCTCATCTGCAAACATAATTCCTCCTATTCAATTATCACAACTGCAACGGCAAGTGATTTTTCATGACTGATTGTTACATGAATCTTTATAATCCCGTTTTTCTCTATAGTTTCTTTTGTTTTCCCCGACAGGCATATGGACGGCCTTCCAAGTTCATCGTTTATGATTTCAATTTCATCGAGACTGATACCATTGCTTATTCCGGTTCCCACTGCTTTTGAAAAAGCCTCTTTTGCTGCAAATCGAGCTGCGAGTGACTCTGAGGATCTTTTTTTTGGCATGCAATAATTCTGTTCATTCTGTGTAAACACACGGTCTAAAAATGCCTGATTGGTCTTTAACCGGTCAAACCGTGAAACTTCACATATATCAATACCTACTCCGAGCATAATACTGCTGCTTCTCTTATTAACCGTTTCATTTCCCGCACAGAGTTGGAAAGCCCGTCAAAAATACTTCGAGTAATAATTGAATACCCGATATTGAGTTCTTTAATCTCTTTTATTCTACATAATGCCTGTGTATTATGATATGTTAAACCGTGACCGGCGCAAACTTTCAAACCGGCACCATCTGCTTCTTTAGAAAAATGAGCAATGTCATATAATAAAGAAGATTGTTCTTCGTGCGTTGCTGTTGAATATTTACCTGTGTGAATCTCAATTTCATCAGCACCTATTTGTATGCAGTTCTCGATTATTGCAGTATTTGCTTCAATAAACAGACTGACTTTTATACCGGCATCTTTTAATTTTTGTGTGAATTTTTTTACTATTGCAAGCTGTGCAGGATCGGTAATATTTAAACCGCCTTCAGTGGTGACCTCTTCTCGTTTTTCAGGAACGAGCGTGACTTTGTATGGTTTTGCTTTTAAAGCATGAGCTAATACATTTTCGTTGCATGCCATTTCAAGATTCAAATACGTTGTAATATTATCTTTTAAAACATACAAATCGTTATCTTTAATATGCCGTCTATCCTCTCTCAAATGAATTGTTATAAAATCACCACCGGATGCCTCTACGATTGATGCTGCATACACGAGCGATGGAAAAAAGTCACCCCGTGCATTTCGCAATGTTGCTATATGATCTATGTTTATTCCTAATTGTATCAAAATATACTCCCCTTTCTTTCATATCTTAATGAAGGTAACCAATTGTTAAGTCTTAATAATCTTTAATACTAACAAAATTTGACTAATGAATCAAGATGAAAATAAATAGATTTCCATCTCAACTATAACCTTGTCATTTACTTTTAAAATTGGTATATATCCATGAATTATCAAAACGATTATTCAAGGATATATAGATTGATTGAAAAAATTATTGCAAAAAAAATTGGCAAAGCTATTTTTGATTATAAAATGATTGAAAATGGAGATAGAATTCTTGTTGCTGTTTCAGGCGGAAAAGATTCGATTACTTTATTAAAAGATCTCGTTTCGAGAATGAAATCATTTCCAATTCAATATGAAATTGAAGCTGTTCACATTGAAACAGATTTCTGCACTTGCTGTAAAAAAACAAAACTTGAAGATATCTTTAAAGAAACCGGCGTGCCGTATCATATATATCCCGTTGCGGTGATGGGTCGTTTAAAACCCGGTAAAACAATGAATTGTTACTGGTGTTCAAATCAGAGACGTCTTGAACTTATGAAATTAGCAGAAGAACGGAAATGCAATAAAATTGCTTTAGGGCATCACCTCGATGATATTGCAGAAACATTATTAATGAATATGATGTTTAAAGGTGAAATGGGCGGTATGTTACCCGTTGTAAAATACAATAAATTCCCATGCACGATAATACGTCCCCTTGCTTATGTCAGAGAAGAAGAAATTATCAATTATGCCGGTAAAATGGATATATTAAGTATCGTTTGTACATGCCCGTTCGGGAAAAAGTCAAAAAGAAAGGAAATTCGTGAAATAATACGGACAATTTCAAAGACAAATCCTAATATACAGGAAAACATCTTAAAATCAATGCATAATGTCGATATGGATTATTTACTTGGAAAAAAACAGGTAATAGAATCAACATCCGATACGTCAAATTAAGAGGAGCCTCTAAAAATATTTATATTTTTAGAGGCTCCTTGAATTAAAAATAAACAAAAGTTAATTAAAATCTTCCTTTAACAACTTCTGACTCTTTAATTATATTTGCATTAACCAATGCCCGTTGATATGATGTTGATTCTCTTGACATTCTTACCGTTGCTCCGCTTATACCATCTGATGAATTCTGAACGGTTTTTGTAGCTCCTGAAGTTGCATCTAAGCCAAAAAAGTTTTCTTTATTGATTCCTTTTGCATATTTTTGATTAGTCCAGTCAATTAGTGAAGTGTATTTTCTTGCGTCCTTACCTGTCAGAAATTGCTCTATAGCTTTGTAATTACCAGCCCATCCGCCATTTGCATAAAAACCATAAACCGGCTCCATAGCTACACTTTTACCATCAACAAAAGAAACACCGGCTTTTTCAAGAAATTCTTTTATTGTTGAAGTGGGGGTTAAACCTTTAAACGTACCTCTTCCGGTATAAATATAACTATCTCTATAAAAACCAAATAAATTTTTATCAGATAAATCACTCCATTGTACTGGTTTTAGTGAGCCGGAACCCGAAGTTCTTGTTGAAGGTACTATTCCGCCATTGCCAATTGTTAAAGAATCAATAGTTTTATTAAAATCAAATTTAGAATCAAATTTCATTTCAAACATATAGCGCGTCATTGGCTCGACAAAAGCAAATGCGATTACACCGTCTTTTGAAACACCAACAGAATAAAATGACATTAAATCATTTGTTTTAATAGTAAACATAGATGCACCTTTTTTATATTCATTAGTCCCTGATTGTGGTGTCGCTGCCGTTGGAGTAATTGAATAATCAATTTTTACATCAGCGTTTGTATCCTGTCTTGTTTTCCATTCGCCTTTTTTATTTTTTACATAAAACAGAATTTTTGCGTCTGTTATTTTTGATTTTTTATCAAGCGTTAATGTCGTTTCAATTTTCTGTGTTGCGTCAGATAATAAAACACCTTGAGCCTCACCTTGCCATGAATATCCTGTATAAATTCCTGAATAATCTTTACAACTCATATATACCAAACTCAGAAAAAGTACGACTGCTAAAAACAAATAATGTTGTTTCATAAAAAACTCCTTAAAATTACTGCATTTAATTCATTATATATTAATATCCTACTATTGCAATAGTATTTAAAAAATAGTATCATTATTCTGTTAAAAATGGGGGGGGGTGAATATGCGTATAGACTATACTGTATCTGTTAAAATCTTTCTTGCCTGGTGGAAAGCGTTTAGACCTTTATCACTTTCAATAGCATTAGTATCTTGCGGACTTGGCGTAATGTTGTCGTATTATTATCAGAAGTTTGTCATTATTAATGCCGTTCTTGTAATTATAGCTGGCGGTCTTCTTCAAGCCGGTGTGAATCTGATTAATGACTTCTTTGAATATAAACAAAGAAAATTACATGATAAAATCCCCGAGTTACAACTTTTTGGTGCAACACGTAATCTTGTTGAATGGGGAATTTTTCTTACCGGTCTCGGGTGTTTCGCTCTTGTTATTCCTATTGGTTTATATCTTGTATATGTAACAGGAATCCCGCTTTTAATTCTTGGTATAATCGGTTTTGCCGGTGGTTATTTTTATACCGGGTATCCGTTTTGTTATAAAAACAAAGGTTTAGGTGTTGTTTTTGTTTTTTTTCTGATGGGGGTATTTATGATTACCGGTTCATTTTATGCCATTACAGGAACTATTTCAAAAGAAATTGTATTAATATCAATTCCTGTCAGTTTACTGGTAAGTGCTATTTTACTGACTAACGAGCTTCGCGATTATGAAGCTGATAAAAGTCATGATCTGAAAACACTGGTGGTCAGATGCGGGTTATTAACGGGAAAAATACTATATATACTTCTGGTATTATTAGCATATATTGTATCAATTATTCTATTTTTTAATGGTCTGTTTCCCCATTTATATTTTATATTTTTAGGGTTACCGTTTGTTTTTTTGTCTTATCATCATATAATTAAACCGGAAGGTAAAAGAAAATTTGCTATACCGTTTATGATGATTCATCATATTTTTTTTGGAACAGCATTTATCGCAACATATTATCTTAATAGTTTTTCATTCAAATAAATTCAGGGAGTTACTATGATAAAAAAGAAAATAGTAGTAATCGGTGCCGGTTATGCCGGAGTTCACGCGGTTAAAGAGCTTGAACATACAATTGGGAAAAAAACAGAAATAACTCTTATAGATAAACACCCGTATCACACGTTAATGACTGAGTTACATGAAGTTGCCGGCTCCCGTGTTGATGTTGACTCGGTAAAAGTCAGTCTTGATACATTATTTTCAGGTAAAAATGTATCTGTTATAATAGATAAAGTAGAGACTGTTGACTTTGATAAGCAAATTATAAAAACCTGTAATAGTCAATTTGAATATGATTATCTTATTATCGCAACCGGTGCAGAACCTGTTTTCTTTAATATACCGGGAGTCAGAGATTACAGTTATACCCTCTGGTCATTGGAGGATGCAATAAAACTTCGCCGTCATATAGAAGATTCTTTTTTTATGGCATCTAAAGAATATGATGTAGAAAAAAGAAAACAACTACTCAGGTTTGTAATTGCCGGAGGTGGTTTTACCGGTATAGAAATGGCAGGAGAATTGATTGAATGGCAAAAAAAACTAGTAGAAGAATATAGAATAAATCCAAATGAGGTTGAATTAATACTTGTTGAAGCAATGGGATGTATTCTACCTTTATTTGATGCAGATTTACAAAAGAAAAGTATGAAATACCTTACCAAAAAAGGTGTTACAGTCATGGTTAATTCTAAAATCACAGAAGTAAATAAAAATGGTGAAATTTTCACAAAAAATGGCGACAAAATATTCAGTAATACTTTGATCTGGACATGCGGTGTTGAAGGCGGAACTTTTGCCGGTAATCTGAATATAAAAAAAGGTAAAAGTGTTTTGTGGGAATGTGATATAAATGACCCGAATAAACAATGTACAATAATAGAAGGTTCATCAGATAAATCTCAAAGTTACGAAAAAGCCTTTGGTCGCATTCTGGTTCGCCAGACTATGCAATCTGAATCTTTTGATAATGTGTATATTGCCGGAGATATTGTGTGGTTTATTAATAATGCAAAACCATTACCTCAAATTGTTGAAACAGCAATTCAAACAGGAAAAAAAACTGCTCACAATATCATAGCTTCGATACAAGGTAAACCGTTAAAAAACCTGAAGCCGGTATATCATGGGTTTATGGTTTCAATCGGAAGTTCTTTTGCTGTAGCATCAATAATGAATATAAAAATGTCAGGCTTTATAGCAATCGCTTTTAAACATCTAATCAATATTCATTATATGTATGAAATTACAAAGTTAAATGGAATATGGGGTTATATACGAAACCATTTTCTTGATGTACATGATAATCGTTCATGTATCGGAGGACACGCTACTAAGAAAGTTCGCATATACTGGGTGATACTGTTAAGAATATTTCTCGGTATCATGTGGCTTACACAAGGCGGATCAAAAATAGCCGATGGCTGGCTGAATCCGGAAACTATTTATATCGTGAATATTTCTGATAGTGTAACTGCGGCAACTTCCGAAGAAAGTAGCGCCCCGGAAAGTGATGAAAAATCAAGTGAAAATACAAACGCCATATTTAAAGAACCACCCGGTGTTTATACATGGTTTGAAGAATCAGTTATAAAAAAAGCCCCTTTTGTCTTTCAGGCCGGTGTTGTTATAACCGAGGTGCTTTTTGGATTGGCATTTATTGGTGGTTTATTTACGTTTATGGCTGCAATCGGGTCACTTGGAATGGTAATTATGTTTATTGTTTCCGGGATGGCAGGGTATGATGTTTTATGGTATTTTTTTTCCGGTATCGTTATGCTCGGTGGTGCAGGAAGAGGTTTTGGCCTTGACTACTGGGTAATCCCACGTATAAAAAAATGGTGGAACGGTTTACATCTTGTAAAAAAGCTCTACCTGTTTATCGATGAACCTGTTTGTAAGAAAAAAAAGATAAAGGATGCACAGTGAGTTTTTTTGATGAGAAATATCCTTTACTTCAAGTGTCTGTTGATAAAGTAAAGAAAAAAATGCTTGATGAATTACAGAGAAGTCATCCATTGATTCGTGAACCGCTCACTCAGTTTGTATCCGGTGGCGGTAAATATTTAAGAGCCGGTTTTTATCTTCTTGCCACTTATTTTGGTGAATCACACAATGATGAAAAACACATAACTATAAGTGCTTCTATAGAAATGCTTCATATCGCAACGATGATTCATGATGATATCATAGATAATACTGTTATGAGAAGAAAACAGAAAACAATTCATTCAATATTAGGCAAACACAAAGGCGTTTTAGTTGGTGATTATTTATTATCAAAGACATTTGAAATGACTGTTGAATACGCTTCTCATGATGAAATTAAAGAATTATCTAAAACGATAACAAAATTATGTGAAAGTGAATTAGATCAATCACGATTTATATTTTATCAATCATTATCATTCAGACAATATTTAAAACGGATAGCCGGTAAAACAGCCTCACTATTTTCATTAAGCATGTATCTCGGTGCAAAACAAAGCGGTTGTGACGAAAAAACCGTTCTACGATTAAGTAAAGTGGGGTATTTTATTGGAATGTCATTTCAAATTATTGACGATTTGCTTGATTATACAGGAGATGCAAAGGTTTTTGGTAAACCGGTATACAATGATTTAAAAGAAGGTATTTATACAATACCGATTTTATATGCCTTACAGGAAAAACCGTCACTCAAGGTGTTATTAGAAAAAAAATTATTTATTACATTTCCTGTAAAAAAAATTGTTTCAGTTATTCATACAACAAAAGCATTACAAAGGACAAAAGATTTAGCTCTTAAATATGTGGAAAAAGCAATTAAAGAACTTGAACTGCTCCCTGAAACTGCAGCTACATGCATAATAAAACAATGCACATTAGATCTTGTTAATAGACAATATTGAAACTGTCAGAAAATTGGTATTAAAATATACTTTTATTTAATTGAGTAAATTTAATTGATTTTTAAACTGTTATGGTTTATTATCTAAAAATAACAGTTTGATGCTATTTGAAAAAAATCTGGAGGATTTTAATGAGAAAGATTATTATTACTTTACTTATGCTTATAACTGCAGTTTCTTTTATGAGCGCTTATGATTTTGGTGCTGATGATACACAAAACTTAAATAAAGTTTTTATGGACAACTACAAAAAAGTTAACGATTTCATTTTCGTTGGTGCTGTTAATGTAAAATATAGTAATGCAAATATTACAAGTGTTGCACTTGATGGTAAAGGTTCATTAACTATTATCGGTAGAGCTGATGCTAAACAAAACGCTATAGATATTTGGGCTATGCAAGTATTTGTTAAACAAATAAAAATTACTCATACTGCAAAAGGTAAAGTAATGTTAGTTACTACACAACTACCAATCAATATTGGTGGCAAAAAATAATTCTATTTGCTAATTAAATCAAAACTGTTATATACGATCAAAGCCGGCTTTTGTCGGCTTTTTTCATTATTTAATACAATTTATTTGCTTTTTTATTTAACTTGATATAGTATCATACAATAACAGTTTGATGCTATTTGAAAAAAATCTGGAGGATTTAATGAGAAAGATTATTGTTACTTTACTTATGCTTATAACTGCAGTTTCTTTTATGAGCGCTTATGATTTTGGTGCTGATGATACACAAAACTTAAATAAAGTTTTTATGGATAACTACAAAAAAGTTAACGATTTCATTTTCGTTGGTGCTGTTAATGTAAAATATAGTAATGCAAATATTACAAGTGTTGCACTTGATGGTAAAGGTTCATTAACTATTATCGGTAGAGCTGATGCTAAACAAAACGCTATAGATATTTGGGCTATGCAAGTATTTGTTAAACAAATAAAAATTACTCATACTGCAAAAGGTAAAGTAATGTTAGTTACTACACAACTTCCAATCAGTATTGGCGGTGGAAAATTATTCTAATTGTTAATTAAATCAAAACTGTTATAAACAAAAAAGTCGACCATGGTCGACTTTTTTATTGTGGTATAATATGAAAACTTCCTTCACCGTTTAAATCAAGATCATTAATTATAATAGTATTTGACAGTTTAATAATACCGGAGAAATTATCCGGAAGTTTTGCAGAATTTATTGCCTTAGTCAATAGATCTTCCAATATCATATAACTGTTTTGAACAGAAACTTTATATTGTTTTCTAAATGCATACACCTTATAAAATATGATTTCGCCTCTTTCTGCTAAATAAAAACTATTATTATCAAGCCTCACATCAAGATAATTAAGCTCCAATTGTGTTGATAAGTAATTTTCATCTGCACTATCTTCGATATAAGCAACACCATTATCATCGATAGTAAAATAAAAACCCTTAACAGCGAGCGTTTTTAATCTTCCTAAAACATACTGTTTAAAAGATTCAATTGATTCAGGAGAATCAAGAGCCGGAGTTAATATCTGATAGCCAATTGACACTTTTCTTTCTTTTTTTATTTCAAAATGCTTACACGAAGAAGTGAACATAAGAAAGCCGAACAATAGAGCTCTAAAATAAAATAACTTGCGAATTGTCATCATCTTTTTTCTCACTAAGTGTATTCTTGTATTTAAGCTCATTTTGTATTGTTAGCTGAGCGAGTGTTTTATCGTTCTTACGCATAAGAACTTTTTTTGTAGGCGGAAAAAATAAAATTGTTCGTGCAAAATCTTTTCCGATATCACCGGATATAATCGGAATTCCCTCTTCTGCAAGATATTCTTTAATGAACACAATATTATTTCTTCCAATATTTAGATTTTCGTTATCGATTTTAAGTATATTTCCGCCGCCAAAAACTTTCGCCTTTAAATGTGATTTATTAATACCCTTTTTCATAAGTTCATTAATAAGAACCTCCATTGCATACATGCCATATCTACCCGACTTTGATTTCCCGATGTCAGTTTCAGAAATTTTCCCCGGAAGCATGAAATGATTCATTCCGGCAAAGTTGGTGTGATCGGCATAGAGACAAACGGAAATACAAGACCCGAGAATGGTTTGAATGATTACATCCTGATCTGAAACAAACCATTCACCCATATCAATATTCACAATCACTTTTTTAAATTTTGAATTATAATAACTATTCATATAAGCCTCTTGCAAAAAAACCTAAAATTTACAAACTTTTTGCATGGGGCTTCTTCTAACACAATTGTATTGCATTAGAAGAAGCCCCATATTAATTCCATTTATATTTTTTAATAGTATAGTATAATTTTATTGAAAAAGGTTTTAAAATTTACATTTTTTCAAGTGAATCTATTCCCAACAGATTCAATCCTGATTTTAATACAAAGTGAACCGATTGAGTAATCATCAAACGAACCGTTTTAGCAGCTTCAGTATCAGCATTTAGAATTTGGAGATCATGATACATTTTGTTGTATAATTTTGACAATTCATAAAGGTAACTGCATATTTCAAGTGGTGAATATTCTAAAGCAGCCTTATTGATAACAGAATCAAAATCGGCAATTTTTGAAATAACACTCCACTCAGTTTCGCAATACTCATACTCATCGAATGCCGTAGTAGTTTTAAAATCACCCGCTTTAATAAGTAATGAATTAATTCGCGCAGTTACATACTGTAAATACGGACCTGTGTTGCCGTCAAAACTGATTGATTTTTCCGGTATAAACATAACATCTTTTGATGTTGTGAAATTAAGTAAATAGTATTTTAAAGCCCCAAGGCTGATTTTTTCGGCTGTTGATTTCATATCATCAACTGACCATTCAGGGTGTTTTTCATTAATAACCTGATATGACATTTCGTGCAAAAGTTCCATGAGGTTATCAGCATCAATTACTTTACCTTCACGGCTTTTCATTTTACCTTCTGGAAGATTAACCATACCATAACTTAAATGGTAACAATTATCAGCCCAGGTAAAGCCTAATTTTTTGAAAATAGCGAATAATGTCTGAAAATGATAAATCTGTTCTGAACCGACAACATAAATCATTTTATCAAAACCAAATAGCTCACTTCTTTTTGCAGCCGTTCCAATATCCTGAGTGATGTAAATACTTGTGCCGTCACTTCGTAGTACGATTTTTTTATCAAGACCGACATCTTCATTATTAATCCATACACCGCCATCCGCCTCTTTATAAAAAACAGACTTTTTAAGCCCTTCGGCGATTATATCTTTACCATACAAATAGGTTTCGCTTTCATACTGATAATTATCAAATGAAATCCCCATTCTATTGTATGTTTTTTTAATTCCGTCAACAGCCCATTTATTCATTGTAGTCCACAGTTCTATTGTTTCAGGATCTTTTTGCTCCCATTTAACAAGCATTTCCTGCGCTGCTTTTTCAAGTTCAGGATTTTTCTCTGATTCTATTGCATATTTAACATAATACTCACCGACTAAATGATCACTTTTTTTCCCGGCTGATTCAGGTGTAACACCGTTACCAAATAATTTGTATGCAAGCATTGATTTGCAAATATGTATCCCCCGGTCATTTATGAGGTTTACTTTATTTACTTTGTATCCTGCTTTTGTATAAATCCTTGCCATACTGTCGCCAAGTGCATTGTTTCTGCAGTGACCGAGATGAAGCGGTTTATTGGTATTAGGACAACTGAATTCGATTAAAACTGATTCGTTTTTATCCGGTTGAGTACCTATTGTAACATTCTGCTGTAATGCAGTTACCAGTATTTCTTTGGATATTATTTTTCTATTTAAAAAGAGATTTAAGTAAGGTCCTTTCACTTCAGCTCTTTCAATAATTCTCATTGATGACAATTTTTCTTTTATAATACCGGATATTTGAGGAGGTGCCATTTTAAGTTCTTTAGAAAACTTGAACATTGGAAATGCAATATCACCCATTTCAGGATTTGGTGGAATTTCTGAAATAATCTCAGGATTTGATAAACCCATTTCCTGTAATACTTTAGCAATGATTTCTTTTATTTCAATAAAATATTTTTCTTTAACCATGCAGCCCTCACCGATTATTTGTGTATAGTCTATTTTATTGTATGTATAATATAAATATCCAAAGATGTCTATTCCGGGATGCGGTCAAATTCGATTATAATTGACATTTTTGGATATTTCATATAGATTTATTGAAAATAAGCCAGCCGGAGTGTGTCATGGGGATCGAATTAAATAAAAGCTATAATCCAAAAGATTTTGAAGATAAATGGTATTCATATTGGCAGGAAAAAGGCTATTTCAGCCCTCGAAAAGGTAAAAAAAATGAAACCTTTTCAATAGTAATTCCACCACCGAATGTTACTGCCGTTCTTCACATGGGGCACGGTTTAAATAATACAATTCAGGATATATTGATTCGATATAAAAGAATGTCAGGCTATGAAGTTCTCTGGGTTCCCGGAACCGATCATGCCGGTATTGCAACACAGAATGTTGTCGAAAAAGAACTTGCGAAAGAAGGCAAAAAACGGACTGATTTCACCCGTGAAGCTTTTATTGAAAGAGTATGGAAAACAGCGTTAAGTCATCAGGGCTCAATAATATCCCAGCTGAAAAAAATGGGTTGCAGTGCTGACTGGAATTATAATGCATTTACATTCGACGAAGAAAGAAGCCGGGCGGTTAAAAAAGTTTTCATTGAGTTATATAATAGCGGCATGGTTTATAAATCAAAATATATTGTAAACTGGTGTCCGAGATGTAATACGGCTTTAGCTGATGATGAAGTTGAACACGAAAACAAAAGCGGCAGAATCTGGTATATTAAATATCCCGTAAAAGGAACTGATGATTTTATAACCGTTGCAACAACCCGGCCGGAAACAATGCTTGGTGACACTGCGATTGCTTTCGGTGAAAATGACGAGCGATTTCTGCAGTATAAATATTCAACATTTATAGTACCCATTGTTAACAGAGAAATAATACCGATTTATGACAGCTATGTTGACCCTGCATTTGGAACCGGTGCCGTAAAAGTAACACCTGCACACGACCCGAATGATTTTGAAATGGGGAAAAGACATAATCTTGAATTTATTAACATTATGAATAATGATGCAACCATGAATGAAATGGTTCCTGAAAAATATAGAGGGCTTGATCGATACGAATGTCGAAAACTTGTCGTAAAAGACCTTGAAGCATTGGGTTTACTTGTTAAAGTTGAAGTTCACGCCAATTCTGTGGGACAATGTTACCGCTGTGATACCGTTGTTGAACCGCGATATTCTGATCAGTGGTTTGTTAAAATGAAAGAGCTTGCAGCTCCTGCGTTACAGGTAGTTGAAGATGGAAAAATTGAGTTTTTACCTGCGAGATGGATTAAAGTATATAACAACTGGTTAACCAATATACGTGACTGGTGTATTTCACGACAATTATGGTGGGGACATAGAATTCCTGTGTATGTTTGTCAGAAATGTTTTAAAATGGTTGCAGCAGAAGATACGCCGGCTGTTTGTGATGCTTGCGGTCACACTCATTTTGTTCAGGAAGAAGACGTTCTGGATACCTGGTTTTCATCGTGGTTATGGCCGTTTTCTACCCTTGGCTGGCCGGATGACATTGAGAAAAACAAACGGTTTTATCCGACATCTACACTTGTTACCGGACCGGATATAATATTCTTCTGGGTTGCCCGTATGATAATGGCAGGTCTTCATTTTATGAAAGACATTCCTTTTAATCGTGTATTTTTTACCGGTATGGTAATGGATTTACAGGGCCGAAAAATGTCTAAATCTCTCGGAAACGGTATTGATCCTTTTGATGTTATTGAAAGACATGGAGCTGATGCACTTCGTTACACGATGATCGCTATTGTCAGCCCGAACCAGAATCTGAAACTCGGTTTTCCAAAAGAAGATGATAAAGAAGCGGTTGATTCATTTGAAATCGGTGCCCGGTTTGCCAATAAAATATGGAATGCGTCACGATATATCCTTATGAATATTCCTGATGATTTCACTCTTATTCCAATTGAGAAAGTTAAAAAAGATATATTTGACAGCTGGATTTTGTCAGAATTAAATAAAGCATCGGCTGTAATTAATGAAGCGCTTGAAAATGCACGGTTTAATGATGCTGCGAAAGATTTACAGGCGTTTTTCTGGCATAATTATTGTGATTATTTTGTTGAACTTTCTAAAACAAGAATGTTTGGCGGTGATCAACAAACTAAAAACGAAGTGCTGTCTGTATTATTGTATGTTTTAAAAGAATTTTTAAAGTTGTTACATCCTATAATGCCTTTTATAACAGAAGAAATTTATCAGACGTTACCGGAACATGGTGAATCTATAATGATTGAGGATTACCCGGTTTTTGACAGTTCAAAAGTTGATGTAACTTCAGAATTGAAAGCAAAAAAATTCTTTGATATTTTGTATCTTGCACGAAATATCCGGGGGGAAATGAATGTTCCGCTTGAGAAAAAACTTGAAATCCGTATTAAAACCGATGATAGTGATATTATTGAAATCTGTTCAAAATACAAAAAGGAATTACTCAATCTTGCAAAAGGCGAAAGTATAGAAACAGGAAGTACCATAACAAAACCAAAAGGTTCTGCTACCGGTGCCAATGAATTCTGCGAGGTTTACATCCCGTTAGAGGGAATTATTGATGTCGCAGCTGAAATTGACCGGTTGACAAAAGAACTTGGTAAAGTCACCAAAGATCTTGAGCGAACTCAAGGCAAATTGAATAATGAGAGTTTTGTTTCTAAAGCGCCACCTGATGTTATTGAAAAAGAAAATGCAAAACTCGAAGAGTTTTCATCACTCAGTGGTAAATTAACAAAAAATATTGAAATGCTAAAAGGTTTATAATATGAGTGTCTATGAATAACAGGATTAATGCACTATTAAAAATGACAGAACGATGGGTGGTTTCTTCAATAATTACTTCAGATCAGGCTGAAGTAATCAAAAATGAACTGGAATCACAATCGGCTGTTATTCATACAAAAAATGCAAAAAAATTTATTCTGACACTCACCAATTTATTATTAACTATCGGTATAATTCTTATTTTATCGGGGCTTATTTATTTTGTTGCTTCAAATTGGCAACAAATGAGCAAAGTGTATAAACTGTCTTTCATTTTTGGTATGGTTTTTCTGTTTTATGCGACCGGATTAATTCTTGATGGTATACAAAAAAGACAAACGTTTATTGTGAGGCTCTGCTACATTGCAGGAATTATATCGTTTGGTATTGCACTGTCACTGATTGGTCAGATCTACAATATGAATGCTAATTCCGCCCGGTTTTTTCTGATATGGTCTATCCCGGCTCTGCTTTTTGCTGTTTTCACCGGATTTGAAGTTTTCATCACAATTTCTGTGATTTTAATCAATATATCATTGTTTTTTCACTTTTTTCCTGATGCACGCTTCTGGAATAATCTCTATTCATCAGTCATTGTCAAAAATTTTCTGATTATTATTCTTTTTAATTTGATTATCCCGGTTACGAAAGAATTGGTTGTTAATCTGCCGGCTCGTATATTTATTCGGGTAAAAGATAGATTTCATGCTGTGTATCAGAGGTCATTTCATGCAAAGTATGCAGATTTTGCCTATACTTTTTCATATTTTCTCGTTTGCATTTATATGTATCTGTTATCTTTTAAATTTTCATCTGAATCGCTTTTTATACCGATTAATATTGTTTTCATAGCTTTTATTATTGGTTCCTTCTATTACTATGCTTTGTATAAAAATAATCAGGTGATCGTTTATTACACATTAGTCATTTCAATTATCTATGCAATAACAAAATATATTGAGATTATTATTATTTTCATTGATGAATATCATCTTGAAATAGAACAGATATTGGTTTTATTGCTTTGTAGCGGTTTATGTATATTTCCTCTTATGATGTATCTGACAGGGGAATTTGTGCGATTTTTAAAGAGGCGCAATTATGAAAAATGATGTTGATTATTATATCGAAACAGTCAAAACATTCACAAAAAAAGGAATTATTGATTCAGAACAGGAAAAACATTGTATTAGTTCATTATCAGACGAACCTGAAAAACAAAAATTGTTGTCAAAAATAGTATATTCAATAGTAGCATTTTTAGGCGGGATTTGTATCGGCGGTTCACTTTTACTTCTTATTACCACTCAAGTTTCATCAATTAAACCGGAATCTCTCTTTTTTCTCAGTTATCTCATTTACCTTGTGCCGGCGATTATTTTCTATCGACTCCACAAACATGAATTGGGAGTAACTTTTTTTCATATGGCATCCATCATAGCTTCATTTTTTGTAATCATCATCATCAATGACTCGATGTCTAAAGCAGTCCCATTTGTATGTATCTGGTTGTTGCCTGTCATCGCAGGTTTTTTTATTATACATACAATTTCTACAAGAATTATACTGGTGATTTCAATTCAATATGTTGTGGCAGCATTGCTGACCAATAGTATGGATAGCAGAGATTATCTTTTTTATATATTCTTTATTCTACTTGTTTTAAACGGGCTTTTTTTTCTTACAGGCTTGTTTATTCGAAATGAATTGGGTATTTTCATTCAGAAAATAACGTTCTTTTTTATGTTATTGTATTTTTTTAGTATGACCTTTTTCAATGAATATGAATTTTCAACTATTTGGTACCCGGTTTTAAATATTTTGTTTTTTATTATTCCGGTTATTGGGGTATTAATTTTCACTCGATATTCAATGAAATATTATCAGACGATTTCGCTTGTATTCTGGGTACTTTTTTTATTCTATAAATATTATGATTTAACATGGAAGTTACTCCATAAATCACTCTTTCTTGTTCTAACCGGAATTTTATTTGTTATAACCGGCAGTTGCATTGCGATTTTTAAAGGAGTCTACAAAGATGAATAATCTATATCGTCGGGTTATCCTTGTATCTATTATTCTGTCGCAATTACTTTTTTTGTTTTTCGCTGTATTTGATCAGGAAAACCGCCTTAATGACGGTGAACTTATTACAATTGAAATTCTGCCGGTTGATCCCCGATCACTTATGCAGGGTGATTATGTTGTTTTGAGATATGATATTTCATTTATCGATGGAATAAATCAAATAACCGCCGGCTCTAAGATTAACATTATTGTAATTCCCGATGCAAAGGACATATACCGTTTTAGTAGAGTTGCACAAAATGATGAGAAACTGCAGGCGAATGAAGTTCTTATTTCCGGCGAGATCAAAGGCGATCAGATATTCTATGGTATTGAGAGTTACTTTGTCGAAGAGAATACCGGTTTGGAAATCGAACGAACTGCTAAGCATGCTCTTGTCAGAGTACATAAAGACGGAAAAGCAAAACTTATTAAACTTATAGAGCCTCAATAGAATAATGCGGTTTCCAAAATATTATTTTTGAGATTGACTTTTTTATAGAATAATATTACCTTAAATGCAAATAAATTGCATTTAAAACCGGAGATCCATAATGCGGACGTTAATACTCATTACATTTTCATTTCTACTTGCATTATTTTCAACGGGATGTAAAAGAACTCAAGCACCAGACGACCTCACTGTCTTTGTCAGCATTCTGCCGCAAAAATATTTTGTAGAAAAAATTGCAGGCAATACGGTAAAAGTTGAAGTTCTTGTTTCACCGGGAAAAAACCCTCATACATACGAACCGACACCGCAACAAGTAATGTCTTTGGGGAATGCAAAAGCATTATTTACCATTGGCGTTGCGTTTGAAAACACATTTTTGCCAAAAATTCAAAATACACTTACATCACTTAGAATAGTTGACACTTCAATCGGCATAACCAAACGGACATTGGAGTCTCACGATCATCATGAAGATGAGGTTGAAGGTGAACACCATGAGGATGATCATCATGAGGACGAAAAAGAAGATGAGCATCATGAAGATGGTGTAAGCGACCCGCATATCTGGCTTTCACCTTCGCTGGTGAAAATACAAGCCCGAACTATCTATAACGCTTTAATTGAAATTAATCCCGCTAAAACCTCTTTATATACAACAGGATATGAATCTTTAATAAACGAACTTGATGCATTAATCGCTGATTTAAAAAAAACATTAGCACCTTTTGAAGGAAGTTTACTGTTTGTATTTCATCCGTCATTTGGTTATTTTGCCGATGAATTCGGGTTAAAACAGGTTGCTATTGAAACAGGCGGTAAAGAAACAACTCCTGCTCAGTTGATTAGAATAATTGAAGAGGCGCACAAAGAAAAGGTAAAAATTATTTTTGCTCAACCCGAATTCTCCCGGGAGAGTGCAAAAAAAATCGGACAGGCAGTCAACGGAACTGTAGTTATAGTAAACCCTTTACATGAGGATTATAGTAACAATCTACAATCAATTTCTTTGGAAATTGAAAAATCTTTTAAGTAGGTATAATGTGGGCAGTCAAATTGAGATTCAAAATCTTTCATTTTCGTATGGAACTAATGCCGTATTAAAAAATATTAATTTTTCGATTGAAAAAAATCAGATAGTCACAATAATCGGACCAAACGGAGGAGGAAAAACAACTCTTCTTCGTCTCATTGCCGGTTTATTAGTTCCTGACAGCGGGAAAATACTTATCAATGGGAAACCGCCGAAATACAATAGTGGTCACATTGGTTATGTACCGCAACATTCTCATTTTGACAGTAAATATCCTATTACTGTTTTTGAGGTTGTATTATCCGGTCTTATTAAACCAATCGGGTTTTATTCAAAGGAAGACAAACTGAAAACCGAAAAAATGATTGAATATGTCGGGCTGGAATCAGTTAAAACAAAATCATTTCACAGTTTGTCCGGTGGTCAAAGCCAGCGTATGCTTATTGCCAGGGCGTTGGTATCAGATGCAGATATTCTTTTACTGGATGAACCGACTTCAAATATAGATTCAAATAATGAAAAAAGCCTTCTCAATTTTCTAAAAAATATCAGTAACAAAATGACCGTTTTAATAGTCACTCATGATACAGGTTTTGTGTCGAGTATCACAGAAAGAGTATTTTGTATAAACAAAGAAATAGTTGAGCATCCGATAGATTCAAATTTCAGTGACATTATTTCATCATCATATAGCGTGCCTACAAAGATTGTACGACACAATACTATTATTCCACCTCATGAACAAAAAGGGTCCGGTATTCATTATGATTGATTTTTTTTACGCAGTTATAAATCCTGATGTATCATTTATCCGTTATGCCCTGATAGCCGGCATTTTATCCAGCATAGCATTTGGTATAATAGGAACATTTGTTGTTGTTAAACGGATGACCTATATAGCAGGTGCAATCAGCCACACATCACTTGGTGGAATAGGTTTATCACTATGGCTTAGCACTGTTGCGGGAATCAGTTTTCTTACCCCAATCACGGGGGCTTTAATTATTTCTTTACTTACCGGTCTTATTATTTCTTACACGATAATTAAAAAAGAAGAAAGGCTTGACACAGTAATAGGTGCTATCTGGTCAATTGGTATGTCAATCGGATTAATCTTTATTTATATAACACCCGGATATGGAGATCCGATGAGTTACCTTTTTGGTAATATTTTATTAATTTCAATTCATGACTTATTCATCATTGTTGTTTTAAATAGTGTCATTATTTTTGCAAGCGTTCTATTTCATAATCAATTTCTTGCAATTTTTTTTGATGAAGAATTTGCGAAGATTAGAGGCATTAAAACATATATCTATCAGATTATTTTAATACTCCTTATTTCATTAACGATAATATTATTAATAACCATCGTAGGAATTGTCATGGTAATAGCTTTATTAACTATTCCTGCTGCAATAGCCGGTATATTTACAAAAAAAATGAAAGTAATGATATTATTAGCCGTACTCATTTGTATGATAGTCACGTCAACCGGATTGGCGGTAAGTTATATGCTAAATCTCCCTACCGGTTCAGTCACAATTCTCATTTCCGGCATACTGTATTTGCTGGCGAAATCAGGTACATATTTTACTACAAGAATCTGGAAAAAATCTATTTATTAGTATAATTCTGTACGTTTTATTAAAAAAGAAGTGATATACTATCACCCATTACAATTTTAATGTCTTCAACTCCTTTACAACAACAAGGGGGGGTGATGCAAATGGTTTGATATATTGGTATATGGATTTTAAATTTCAGGAGGAAATCATGAAAGTCGAAATACAACACTATATTTCCCAATTTCCAGAGAATATTCAACAAAAACTTTTGCGAATTAGAGAAATATTATATGAAGAAGTTCCTGATGCAGATGAAGCAATAAAATATCAGTTGCCAACTATTATCTGGCATGGGAATTTAATTCACTATGGAGCTTTTAAAAACCATATCGGTATATATCCATCGCCAAATGTATTGGAGCAATTAAAGGAAGAAATAAAAGAATACACCACAAGTAAAGGGGCGATACAATTTAATAACGTAAAAGAACTACCTGAAGATCTTATCCGTAAAATAGTCATAATGAGAAAAATAGAGAAAACAGAAGAAATTAATAAATCGAAGGTTTAAAAAAGTTGCAAAAAAACCAGAGTGTGTATTCAATACAATTATATATACTGCAAAACAGATTTTGGAGGTTCTTCATTAAAAAGCACCTCTGATTGTTTCTGTGAAATAATAATGTTTGCATTTTTTTCAAGTTCAGCTCTCAATTCTTCAGCAGACTGAATGATATATTCTCTATTAATTACTTCGTTTTTATTCTCAACCACATATTCACGAACTGATTTGTTAATCAGAATCCATCTGGTTTCCGGGTGTACTTTAATCACAAGACGCTGAGCTGTAAATGGTGATAATTGTGAAGTTGTATGAAAATGATTACCGATGATAAAATCTTCGTATTCAAATTGTTCAAGAGTAAATTCATATAGATTACTCCACTCATCATTTTTTAAAATTTGAAGCAACCAATTGTCCGGTTCTTGTATTCCGCTGAAAGTGATTTCAGGTTTCTGCAGAATGAGCTTAAAGTCTAACCCTCCATGATTTTGAATGTACTGATTTTCGAGGCGATGCGGTTTTTGTATACAGGTTCCTCCAAAACCGGCATCAACGAGGTATATTTGATTCTCACATTCAACAAGCAGTATTTGATGAGTACGCGGTTTTCCCGGAGCCAAACGATTTCGTGCCATAAGCGGTCTGACTTTAAAACCAATTTGCTTCAAAATGCTGTATAATAAACCGTTTAGTTCAAAACACCAGCCACCTCTTTTCTGATTGACCATTTTATCAAATAGCTTATCGTGTTGCAGTGAAGTTTCACCGGTTAAAAACACATCAAAGTTCTCAAATGGAAATGTCAGAATGTGCCTGTTATGTAATGCTGATAATGTTTTAAAATCAACTACCGGATGATCAAGACCGGTTTGATTCCAATTTACATATTCAAGATATTTGTTTAAATCCATTGATGACCTCTTTCTATTTTTTTAATATTTATACATCATAATATCGTCCTCATGAATGAGGATATTATGATGTGAACCGGTATTTTGTCAAGTAAACTTATGAATCTTTTTTAGTGTTAAAAGAGAAGTAATAATATACCATGTTTTTTGACATTCGTAGTAATAATAAGTAATTCTTTGTATATAGATGCTCTTGCAAAAATCATGAGTACTTGATTTTTTCTTTCGCCATATGCGATAAAATCGCATTAGTGGTTGCTTCTTGCAAAAATTCGAGATAAAAAGAGTATTTTTGCAAGAAGCTCTATAGAGGATATAATTATCGATTTAAAGTGGTTCATAAATGTATTAAACATTAATGATTCATACATTCAGGTAAGCACTCTATAATTGTTTATTCTATAGATGCTTTATCTGCTTGTTTAATATGTTTTTATGCCTGGTATGGCGTTTGCTATAAACATACAAAAAGGAGCTTCATTATGAGACAATATGGTATGTTTGTATGTTTAGCAATTGCTTTTTATTTGACAATCGGACTAAATGCCCGGGATAATATCACAAAAAAAGTTGATGGAGTACTTACTGTTGCAGCAGCTGCCGATCTTGCATTGGCATTTAATGAAATTGGTGAGTCGTTTGAACAAACAACAGGCACTCCAGTAAAGATTATTTTTTCTTCATCCGGGACGGCAAGAGAACAGATTGCAAACGGAGCACCTTATGATGTCTATGCATCAGCGAATGTCAACTTTGTTGATGAGCTCATTAAAAAAGATTGCATAATTGCAGATACAAAGGAGCTATATGGCATTGGCAGGGTGGTACTTGCAATTAAAAAAAACAGCACGCTTAAAATTGACGATGTAAAGGATTTGTTAAAACCCGACTTCAAAAAAATATCAATAGCAGATCCGTCACACGCACCGTATGGCTTGGCAGTAAAGGAAACATTGCAATCACTCGAATTGTGGGAAAAAATGGAATCTAAATTTGTCTACGGCAAGGATATTCAGCATTCGCTGACACTTTTAAAAACAGGTAATGTTGAGGCAGGATTTATATCATTATCGGTTGTGAATAATGAAGAATATAATTTTATTATACTGGATGATGCACTTCATAATTCTCTCAGGCAGGCAATAGCAGTTGTGAAAGGGACAAAATTTGAAAAAGAAGCACGTGCATTTATCAAATACGTTAATGGCCAAAACGGAAGACCAATCATGAAAAAATACGGATTTGTTCTGCCTGATGAAATAAAATGATGATACAGCATATAAACCTGTTTCCATTATATTTATCTTTTAAAGTGGCTTTAATCTCGACTATGCTCTGTATTATAGTCGGGATGCCACTCTCTTATTGTCTTGCACGGAAACAGAACCATGTATCTGATTTTTTTGAGTCTCTGACCAATCTTCCAATAGTTCTGCCACCTACCGTGCTGGGTTATTACATACTGGTATTGCTAGGCAGACAATCCCCTGTTGGCAGGTTTCTTGAAGATCGTTTTGATATTATGCTTGTTTTTAATCAGACAGGTGCGGTTATTGCATCAACTATTGTTGCACTACCGTATATAATTAAATCTTCGCGAGTGGCATTGAGCGGTATAAACAGTGATTATATACATGCTGCCAGGATATTGGGAAGAAGTGAGATCAATATTTTTTTTACGATAATTGTACCGATAGCATGGCCCGGGATATTTGCCGGTATCTCGATGGCGTTTGTGAGGGCACTTGGAGATTTCGGTGCCACATTGATGGTCGCCGGAAGTATTCCCGATAAAACGCTTACGATGAGTATCGCCATTTACGATGCTCTTCAGGCAGGAAATGAAGATATGGCTAACAGTATGGTTTTTATCATGACTATCATTGCAGTGTCTGTCCTGTTTGTAGTGAACCGTCTGGAAAAAAAATTACACAGGTGGGAGTGAAATTATGCTTGAAGTAAATATTCATAAACAACTTGGTAATTTTAATCTTTCCATGTCATTCAGCTCAGACAAAGGTGTTCTCGGTATACTCGGCGCATCAGGATCAGGAAAAAGTATAACATTAAAATGTATATCCGGACTTGTCACCCCCGACTCCGGCAGTGTCAGGATAAACGGTAAAGAAGTCTTTAACAGTGAACAAAAAATTAATATTCCGCCACGGCAACGTAAAATCGGGTATGTATTTCAAAACTATGCACTTTTCCCACATTTAAACGTCTATAAGAATATCGAATACGGCCTCTACACAACGGATGATGTGGCAAAAAGAAAAAAAGTAGCAGAAATGATTGAGCGGGTACACCTTACCGGATTGGAAAAAAGACTTCCATCCCGGTTGTCGGGAGGGCAGCAGCAGCGTGTTGCACTTGCAAGAACATTGATTACCGAACCGGAACTCCTTCTTCTTGATGAGCCTCTATCTGCATTGGATGTTCATATAAAACATACTGTACAGAAAGAACTCATAGATATCATTAGGAATAATTATAATGGAATAACACTTCTTGTAACGCATAATATTGAAGAGGCATTCAGTATGTCACATAATATAATGGTAATGGATAAGGGATTATCCACTCAATACGGCACAAAACATGAGATAATTCAAAATCCGGTGTCAGTTTCTTCTGCACGACTAACCGGCTGTAAAAATATATTTGAAGCTGAAATAATAGGGGAAGATCAGGTGTTTTATACTGTACTTTTACAGGGTTTAATAGTGCGTTTAAACAAGAAAAGAACATATGCACTAACGAAAGTGATGCTTGGTATAAGAGCGCATCACATAATTATCAATCCGAAAGACAAGCCGGATACAAACCTGTTTGAAGCTGAAGTTATTTCTACGATTGAAGGAGTATTTTCAACGACATTAGTTTTACAGACCGGGGAAGTTACATTTGAAATGACTGTGGCAAAGTCTGACTGTCCGAATATTTCTAATTGTACAAAAAGAACCAAAACTATTTATCTGCCACCGGATAAACTTTTCCTCATGAATGAGAACTGAAGTTTTAATGCGAGGATGTTAAAAAATGTTAAATGTCTCAATCCCCTTTAAATCAGGGGCAAATTCAGATGATAGACCCATAATTTGAACTTATATATATTAGTTCAACAAATTCTAATGATATAACAAAATTAGCAATCAAAAAAGTGTAGTTTACAATATATCGTTCAACTTTTTTAGTTAAATTTAGTTATTTGTATCTGTAGAATTGTCATAAATTAAATAATAAACCTCAGAAGTATCTCCTAAGGGAAAACTTTCAGTTTTAGGAATATAATTTTTCAAATATAATGAAAAAACTTTATAGTATCTGCTATTAACTTGACCTGAATGAGATGGAATTTCTAATTTTACATTAAAAATCCATTTTGTGTAATAATAATCGGACTATGATTATCATTAACATGATTTAGCATTTCACCAGCATTTGTTTTAATATACGAAATCGGTTTTATATCATTCTTATAGTTAACATTCATTAAAATCCCCTAAGCCTGTATGTTTATAAGCCTTCTTTTTCATTCGAGGTTAGATCGTATTTGTAGAAGTATGAGTTATTGTATGTCTCTCGGGATGTTTTCTATATTCGATGGAAATGTACGTATATAGCACTCCTGAGAGGAAAATTACTATAGTTGGAAATAGTATTGATAAAAACCCATAATATTTGCTCAGTAATCCACTAAAAAAAGCTCCGAGAAGAAAACTGAAAAATATCGAGCTATGAAGTCTAACCTGAACGTGATTGATTTTTTTTGCAGATAAGAAGCAACCTAAGGCTGCTCCAAGATCGGTTAGTAACCCGGTCAAATGTGTTGTTCTGATAATTGAATTACTGTATGTCGTAACCAAAGCGTTTTGCAGTCCGGAACTGAAAGAAATTAAAATAACACTAAGAAACGGTAGTTTTATTACATGCAATAGTATTGAAACAAATAAACAAGCAGATTCCACTAATAAAGCAACGCCATATCTTCTTCCAAAATATAATGATCTTCCTTGAATTATTAACCCGCTTAAAGTTGCTCCAAAAAAGAAAAATAAAATAATACATAAAGATTGAATCAGTTTATTTAATTCTAAAGATGATAAAGAGTGTGCAAATAGTGATAATGTTCCTGTTATATGTGATACTGCATATTGATCATTTCCAAATAATACGACTCCATTAATAAAACCTGCACAAAATGCAAGTAGTATTGAACCGGCAAGAATCCATTTTGGAATTTTAGAAATCATCATATTCTCCATTAAAAAAAGCAGTGAACAGGAAAAAAATCTATTTTTTCTTTAACTCATCAATTGTTTTTAAAAGTTTCATTATCTCAGCCGCATTTTTAGCATTTTTTGCATCCCTTTCAGTTATTTCCTGTCGGTCTTTTGTAACAACAGTGCCAATAAGTGCAGATAGATTAGTCATATACGCAACATGGTCACCATTTGCTTTATATGTTTTTTTTAACGCATTATATTGCTTGAATATTTCGGTATTACTTTTAAAATTTGACTCAATGATAGTATCAAGTGTTTTTATCGATGGCGCTATATTAATACTTCCCGAAGGTATTATAACGCTTGATTTTTCTGCTATAGTTTTCTTCAAGCCGGTAATTTCCTTGTTTTTTTTTGCTAACTCAGTTTTGTATTTTTTTTCCAGTGCTTTGTTATCCGTCGGTGAATTTTTATCTTCTTTGACCGGTGTAATGTTACTTAATTCTGTAGAGATAAGTTCAATTTGTTTGCCATTTGAAAATGCTTCATTAATTCGTTCTAAGCTTTTTTTATCATCACTATATATAGAAATGAGCTGTTCCTTTGTTGAATCAAAAAAACTGTTTATGGTTTCATTAATTTCATCAATTTTTTTTTCGGTATCTTCTAATTTCATTATTAAATTATTATTTTCATCATTTTTTTTAATAAGTTGAGTATAAATTTCTTTATTTTTTGCCTCATTATCTTTTTCTTTTTTTAGAACTTCATTTTTTTCTTTTTGATTTATAGCAAGTTTTTTTTCATTTTCAACAACTTTTTTTTTAATCATTGCAATTTGCTCATCAAGTTCTTTTCGTTCTTCTTTACTGATTTTTTTGGAAGAACCTTGTTTAACTTTTTCATTAAGCATTTTTAACAATTCATTTTTTTCATTGAGAAGTAATTCACTTTCAGTTCTGTTAAGCAGACTCATGTAAAATTCCGGTTCTTCAATTACTACTTGAGATTTTTTATCTTTTAAATAAACAAGTGTCATTTGCATTAAAAAAAATAGTAAAACCCCTGCAATTATCAAAATTATCATATTTAATAAACTTCTCATATTTTAATCCTTATTTATCTAATTCTCGTGCTAGTAATTTGTTTAGTAACCAGTCATCTGAAGGCGTTTTGAGTTCAAAATTAATTTTACCGGTAAATAATTGTATATTCTTTTCAAACAATTCATAATCTTCAAATTTGAGCATAAGCTTCAAAAATTGTTTTGCCGGATGAAATGAATATGTAGTATCAAGTTCTGCAAAGTCCTTTATTAGTTTATACCAAACAGTTTTAATTGTTTCATACGCATCTATATTGCCTTCGATTTTGTATTTTTTCCATAATACAATGCTATTTTTAAATTCATTATATGATTTAAAAAAACGTTCTAATGCCAGATGATTTAAAGGTTGTTTCCAACCGGATAATTGAATATTTGTCCCGATCGACTTATACAAAGTAAAAATCTTTCCTGATTCTTCCTTGCCTTTTGTTCGTGCTTCATCAAGAATTAAGAATGAGTAATCGAACAATTCTTTAATTTTCTGATTATCTTGTATGGAAATTAACGAGTTTACCATTTTATAAGTGTTTTCATTAATGAGTATGTTGGTGTAATATTGTTTATTTAAACCTTCAAATCGTGAAGCAGTATTAACCGGATCACCAATAATTCCGTATTCAAAATTATCAGGAGTTCCATAAAGTCCTTCATTAACAACACCTGAGTCAATTCCAATTCTGAAATTAAAATCTATTTCAAATTGTTTCACGTTTGAAGGATTATATTCTTTATTTAATTCGTTTTTTAATGTGTCAACAGACTCAAGAATCTCAATTGCTGATTTGATTGCATTAATTGCTGAGAAAGGTTTATTTTTATCATTGTCTTTGAATGTAATTAATGCAGCATCGCCAAGAAGTTTTCTGATTTCACCGTTATATTTTTTGATGATTTCACCAACCATTGAGAAAATAGCAATACCGATTTTCATGCTTTTTGCTTTATGTTTTTCTGAAATAGTTGTGAAGCCTTTAATATCAAGAAACATAACAGAACAATTAATTTCATGTTGTTCAGTAATCGCTTTATTTCCGGTAATTGTCCCAATAAAAAATTCATTATTAGTAACACCTTTGACTACATTTTTTAAATCAATAAGTGCATTATTTAAATCAATTGATGAAATATTTAAATCGTTTACTTCAATAAAATCAGAATTGACTCCTTTTAACGCTTCACCGATAACACCGTGAGTTCTTATATTGGTACTTTCATCCCGTAACATTCCGCTAATTGTTTTAATATCAAAAGCGGCTTTCGCGGTCAGTCTGATTTTAAAAATTGCGATAATACTTAAAATAAGAAATAACCATGCTATAAAAAATATTCGTGTTATATCTATTAAATAGAAGAAATCAGAAGTTTTATTACCAATCAGTATTATAGGATAGACAAGTTCAGAGTCTGAACGGGAAAGAGATTTTCTGATACCTGTTTTAGAAATTTCAATAAGTCCAAGATATTGTATGTTATTAATTGAAAAATTAATCAGAGTGTCATTGGTATTTGAAACAAGGTTTTTGTATATTGTATAATTATCATTCTCAAGTAACTGGAAATTCTGATCAGTTTTCTTTCCGCCTTTTATAGTATTATCAGGGAAAATGAAAAATATTGTAGAATCATCATATCGGGCTTTATATAAATACGATTTTTCAAGGTAATTAAAACACTCATCAGCAAACTGTTTATAGTCAAGTTTAACTTTTTCTTCCAGTGACGCTATGCCCGTTGAAAGCTCGAATTGAAGAATATCAATTTCATTTTTAAAGCGGTCAGTACCATAACTTATAAAAATTTTTTTAATTACTGATTCAAAAATAACAAATACAGAGATAAATATAAATATAAATGCAATAATATCATAGAATAATAATGACTTGCTTAGTTTTTGTTTCATTTTGAGTCCCGATTGGTAGTGAAAATATACTGTATTCTAATAGAAACTTTCATTTTGGTAAATAGTATTTACAATTTTTTTTTTAATTGATAATTTATATGATATAATTAACTTTTTTGGGGGCATTGGCATATGCAGAAGTTTATATTCTCTTTGTTTTTTATTTTTTCCTTGTTCTTAGCATATTCACAAGATATTAATAAAGTATATTCAATAGCTGTTTTGCCGGTTTATAATTTATCATATTCAGTTAATCAAAGTGATTTAGAAGAAACGTTAAATTCAATTACTGATGAAATCAAAAAGAATTCAGGGTTTAAAGTAATTGATAGAGATGATACAGTTATAGCGTTAAAGAAAAAAAAGATTTCAATAGATTCAATCTTACTTGATAGTGATCTTACCGATATAATTAATAAACTTAATGTTGATTTTGTATTTTATAATATCGTCGCAATTGATGAGAAAAAAGTTATTACCATTTATTCAAAAACAATAAATAAAAAGAATGAAATTGTAACCGTTGAAAAATCGCTTAGAAATATTAAGGTGATTAAAAATTATTTTAAAGCATCAATAGTAGAAGCTGTCAAAACAATAGAAAAAGATACCAATATTAAATTAAATTTACCAACTATAAATATTACTGATCTTACTCTCACCAATAAAATTGGTATTGCCAATATTGGAGCCGGGACTGTTTTTATTGCTACAGGACTGTCTATATTCATATTTGATACTGCTTATTATTTTGATTCGGTGAGAGATGCAAGGAGTAAATATACAAATTATACAATCACATACGATGAATATCTTTCAATATACAATACTAATTTAGGTTTGTTTGTGTCCGGTGTCAGTTTGATGTCGTTAGGGGTAGTGCTGGTTTCGATTGGCGTGCCTTTGTTTCTTTATAAAAGTGCAGATAAAGAAATCTCATTGGATATTAAAGTCGGACAGACAACGCAACTTGCGTTACGGTATTCATTTGATTTTTCATTTACTAAAGGAGGGGGGCGATGAGTACATTTCGAGTTGCAGTATCAATCATTACAATTTCTATTATGAGTATATTAATTTCCTGCGATGTTTTTGAAAAACAACCGGAATTTTTTGACAGTACAGTTTTTTTAGCAGATTTAAAGGTTTCTTCCGGACAGTTATCGCCGGTATTTGTTAAAACCATATTCAGTTATTCAACTACATTACAACATGATGTTTCTAATTACAGGATAATAGCAACCGGTTCTGTCGGTCATTCAAAAATTGAGTATTCGTTAAATGGCACTGTCTTTCAAGAAATTATCAGTGGCAAGCAAAGTGATGTTATTAATTTGAAAAGCGGAAATAATACATTAATTATTACAATAACAGCGCAGGATAAAACTACTGTTCAAAATTATAAAGTAACAATTAACAAAGAATATGATGCTAATCTAACAAGTTTAGCAATTAATACCGGGCTCGATATGCAACCCGTGTTTTCACCGGTTATATATAATTATCAATTATATTGTGAAAATTCACAAGAAACAATTACATTGACACCAGTTGTTTCTAATCCGAATGCAACAATTGAAGTATCAAAGAATAATGATTCATTTCTTCCGCATACAAGTGATACTGCGATACCACTAACTTTGAAGGCAGGCGGGAATCAGATACAATTCAGAGTAACTAATGAGGTGACTGTAAAAATATATACGCTCATGATTACAAAAGGATATTATATAGAAACGGTGCGTTTTGAAGACGCAACAGATGTTATGATTCAGGATCATACAATTGATCTGACTTCTTTTCGTGCAGGCAAATATGAAGTGTCTAATAAAGAATGGGCCGGCGTAGTTACATGGGCATCTTCAAATGGGTATACATTTACTACTTCTATAGTATCTGATACAACATCGGATAAACCGGTTTCTTCAATCAGCTGGCGTGATGCTATAGTCTGGTGCAATGCTGCAAGTGAAAAAGATGGTTTAATTCCATGTTACAATTTAAGTAATTCTAATGTGATTAGAAGTTCAACAGAAGGTGGTATTGATACGCCGGTTGTTAAATGGGATGCTACCGGCTATCGTTTACCAACAGAAGCAGAGTGGGAATATGCAGCTCGATTTGTTAGTGATACTTCATTGTCTAATTCGTCTAAAGCAAGTGGTGAAACAGATGTGATTACCATAGATGCAGTTGCCTGGTATAGTGGAAATAGTGAAGCAAATGTTCATACGCGGGGAACAAAGACTGCTAATGCAAGTGAAATATTTGATATGTCCGGTAATGTTTCTGAATTTTGTTTTGACGTATATCATGCTGATGTAAGCGGTTGGGTTACAACGGATCCGTTTATGGATACTGGAGCAGTAAACAGGGTAATTCGGGGTGGCTCCTGGAGTGATGCCTCTACCGATTGTGCTACAGGATATAGAAGTGAAGGTGTTAATTCATCAGATGTCAGTGATATGTGGGGATTTAGAGTGTTTATACGATAATTTCTTTATTAATAACTTTCGCGCCCTGGTAAATGAGAGTAAATGATTTTGAAATAGATTGCTGGCAATTAACTCCGAGTTGAGTGTTAATAAATATTTCATACCGGTCATCTTTAGGCAGTTTCGTGAGTTTGATAAGCCATGCTAACAACTCACGAATACCGGATGAATTGATAAATGTTAATCCGGTTATGTCAAGTGTGATAAATCGAAAGCCGTAATATAATAAATCATTATGCAGGTCGGTGAAAAATGGTTCAAGTATTGGTTTAGGATATTGTAAATCAATTGAGCCCTTTATAAATACAGTACTTTCTTCTGTGTAAAGATGGAGTCGTTCTGTTTTAACCGGTTTAACTATAAGCCTCATTGTTACTTCCTTTGTGCTAAAAAAGTTTTTCTATTTGCTTCGGATCATTACGCAATCGCTTTATCCATCCATTGCTGTTTTTTGCAATATGATCTTTTTTTACAAGGCGTAAAATAAAAGATACCGGAGTGATTATACCATAAAAAATAAAAGAGAATGTAAAGATTGTAAGAAAAAAACTAATTATTTTAAATAAAGTATTCATTATGGTAAAAAAAGGCCAGGAAAACAGCGGATAGAAAATACCGGTCAATAAATGATATGAAGACAGTATAATTGGCGGAGCAATCAGGTAATATTCATAATCTTTATAGAGCATCATAATTGACAAAATTGCCATACCTATTGCAAATGAAAAAGAAAATGTTCTAAGTTCTTTTATTAATCTCTCGTAAGCGATTTTTTCCATTTTTTTATATCCATTTTTTTTATTTGTTTATCCCGTGCAATAATAAAACTTCCAATAATTAAAACATCGATATTTGAACCAAAAAAACACCGAAGGGCATCAGTCGGAGAACAAACTATCGGTTCACCGCGAACATTAAATGATGTGTTAATCAGCATAGGAACACCCGTTTTCTCATAGAATCGATTAATCAATGTGTGATAGACAGGATTGGTTTTATTATTGACTGTTTGAATCCTTGCAGAGTAATCAACATGAGTAACAGCCGGTATCTCAGATCGCCGGTAATCGAGAATGCCCAAACCTTTTATCGAATGATCAAAAGGAATCCTTTTATTTTCTTTAACTTGTGCGGTTAATAACATATACGGTGAAGGTGAATCTGTTTCAAACCATTCAGAAACTTTTTCTTCAAGCACTGATGGTGCAAACGGGCGAAATGATTCCCTGAATTTGATTTTAACATTCATATCTTTTTGCATCGTTTCAGATCGTGGATCACCAAGTATAGAGCGGTTTCCAAGAGCCCGGGGGCCAAACTCCATTCGTCCCTGAAACCATCCGATAACTTTTTGATTTATTAAAGCGTCAACGGTGAAATCAATGAGTTTTTCTTCATCTGCAAATGTGTATACTATATTGTGTTCATCTAAAATTGATTTGATTTGATAGTCTGTATATGCCGGTCCGAGATATGAACCGTGTTGACTATCAGTTTTCTTATCAACAATTCTTGTGTTGCCGCAATAATTATAATGAACAAATAATGCCGCTCCGAGACTGCATCCTGCATCTCCTGCTGCCGGTTGTATAAATAGCGAAGAAAATATTTTTGAGTTCAAAATAACTGAATTGGTAACACAATTTAATGCACTTCCTCCGGCAATAACAAGATTATCAAGTCCGGTAACCGTTTTTGCCCGTCTTACAATATTTAAAACAGCAGTTGTAAAAACCTGCTGAATTGATGCTGCAATATCCATATAAAATTGGGTCGGCTTAATATCAGGTTTATTTGGTTTCATACCAAAAAGATTTTCAAATTTTTTACTAATCATTGTCAGGCCTGAAATATAGTTGAAATATTTTTCATGAAGTATGTATGATCCGTCTTCATTGAGTGTTATGAGATTTTCTAATATAATGTCGCTATATTTTGGTTCACCATACGGTGCTAACCCCATCAGTTTATATTCACCGGAATTTACTTTAAAGCCACAGTAGTATGTAAATGCCGAGTAGAGTAGTCCGAGTGAATGGGGAAACCCGATTTCTTCTATTATTTCAATGGTGTTGTCAATACCTTTACCGATTGTTGTTGTTGCCCACTCTCCGGCACCATCAATTGTGATTATTGCAGCTTCTTTAAATGGTGACGGGTAAAAAGCACTTGCTGCGTGTGCCTGGTGATGTTCGGTAAACAAAACGTTTTTGTTGTATTTGAGGGTTTTCTTAATCGTATCCTCTGTCCATAGTTTGTCTTTGAGCCAGAGAGGAATCGCTTTTAGCCATGAACGAATACCTATTGGTGCTGTGTGTATATAGGATGATAGTATCCTGTCAAATTTAAGTATCGGTTTATCATAAAATACGACATGATCCAATCGATCTATGGTAATCCCCGCTTCTGACAGGCAATAATCTATGCTTTGTCCGGGGAAATTACTATCGCCCTTGATTCTTGAAAACCGTTCTTCCTGGCAGGCAGCAACAATAATACCGTTTTTCAATAACGATGCAGATGAATCATGATAAAATGCAGAAATACCAAGTATATACGAATCATTCATATAAAAATCCTTAAAAAAGACTGTATATTAGAGGAGCAAGAGCCGGTGCTTGAGAAATAAGAATAACAGCTCCAAAGAGGCCGAGAATAATAAGAATCGGCAGTAACCATAGTTTTTTGTTTTCCTTTATATATTGGAAAAATTCTTTAACTAATTTGAATTTAGACATAATTGATCTTCCTTAATTAAAGTGGCTTATTTCATACTATATTACATTTATACCGGTATTTTTCAATAGTTAAAATCTGAAAAAAAATATTTAAATTATTTTCTAAAAAACGCGGTCTTTTTTCACTTTTTTTGAATAAATATAAGAGTCAGTTGATCCCGAAGTTTTAGACATCAAAAAAAAGGAGAAAAAATGAAAAAAATTAAAGTACCTGTTATGGGGTTGGTTAATGAAAAAACGGTTTCCGGGTTTGCATTCTGTGGCGCATCTGCCGGTGGCATAAGCGGTGGTGGCAGCAGTATTACGTATTCAAGTAGTAGTGGTTCAGGTGGAGGTTCTTGTGGTAGCAGTAGTTCAGCCTCAGTAAGCGGATCTTCGTCATACGGAGGATCATCGTCAGGTGTACGATATAGTAGTGCTTCATGCGGTAGAACAGGTTCAGGCGGTAGCGGCTTAAGTACTCCCGTTGCAACTCCGGTAACGAGCCCGTCAAGACCTTCAACTCCGACATATATAACCGGTGTTATTCAGACACCTTTGAACACAACTGATGTTCATTGTGATATTAATGCATATAATATGGCAACAAAAGCAGGTTATAATGGCGGTACATGGGACGGAAACAAAGTAACAGTGGATCAGATTTATACCAAATCATATTCCGGAAAGGGAAGCGGTACTGCGGTTGGTGATGCCGGATATGGTTTTGTTGATATAAAATCAAATGGCGGATATGATCACATGTTTTATTATACAAATACAGGAAGCGGATTAAAAATTTATGATAGCAATGGAGTTAATCCATTAAAAGAATATAACGGAGACTCGTTATTGAATGGTTATTATAAAGGTTCAACAGTAAAATTTGTTGGTTTAGATAAACGATAGAGGCTCTTGCAAAAATCAAGACGGAAATTTAGAGTACTAAATATTCCCTCTTGATGAAAAAAAGGGTACTTTTTTTATGCTTCCGCCATATGCGATCTAATCGCATTAGAGTCTGGTCGCTGAATCGCAGTATTTCGGGGTACCAAATTACTGTAGCTGCTCGACCATGCAACCAGGGTAGCTTCTTGCAAAAACTCGAGATAAAAAAAGAGTACTTTTTTATAAAAAAGAGTATTTTTGCAAGAAGCTCGATAAGAAAAATATTAAAAGAGGTGACGTATGTTAATAAGCGTAATTCGATTGGTGATTTATTGTGCGGTATTTATAATTGGAACAAAACTTAACAGTACACCATTACCGGATACTGTCAATAATAACCGGATTGATACGGTTTTTAATAATGAATTTACCAGTTACACAATTGAAGACATTGATAATGATAAACAATCTGAACTTGTTGTCATGACCGTAGGGGGTGACACTGAAAATCCCGATGAGTTATATCCTGAGTTTTCAATAACTGTGTATAAGTCAGATTCTGCTGGCTTATGGACTAAAATTGATACAATAAATAACGATGAAATGCTGTATTACAGACCGGCTAAAGCATATAAGGAAAGAATTATTCAAAAAGGTCTGAATACCGTGTTAGGAGGTAGTGATAGATTAATGTATGTACGGAATTCTACTAAAGATGGTACAAAAATCATTATGATCCCCGTATTTATGAATGCTTTCTATGCTGTTAAAATCATTTCGTATGACAATAAACAGTTAAAACAACGAGCTGAGATTGAAGGACTTGAATTAATAATCGATTCAGATAATGATGGAAATTATGAATTCATAGGCAGGGATATAAAAAGTGATACAGCTTCAGTTTCTTTAGTTGGACATACCTATTTTTCTTATAGTTTTAAAGGTAATGAATTGAATAAATCAGAGGTATTGAATGATGTGGTTTTCAAAGAATTGTTACGTCGAAAAGACAATCAATTTAAGAAAACAAATACCATCAATGACTTTGTTACTGCCTATTTATTTCAAATAGCTCAAAAAAGAAATAAAGATGCAAAAATCTGGTTTAAAAACAATGAGAAAAAAATAAAGAACCAGGCTTTAGCTGCAACAATTTTGAATGATCTAAAAAGTAAATTTTAACAAAATTATGGTGGAGTAATGCTCCACCATGGTTTTTATGAAAAAATGGAGAAAAAAATGATTAAATATACAAATGAACTATATGAAATAACAGATGCAAAAACGCAGGTTTCTGCACAAATAATTGTTCCGCTTATAGTAGACCTTTTTAAACCGCAATCAGTTCTTGATGCGGGGTGCGGACATGGAATCTGGTTAAACGAATTCAGAAAACATGGAATAGAAGATACGCTGGGGATTGATTTTTCAGATGATGCAATTATTTCAGATGATGAAACAATTATAAGCGGAGACTGGTCGGTTCCTGTAGAAATAAATAGACAATTTGATATGGTTTTATCTCTTGAAGTTGGTGAACATATTCCTGAGAATAGAGCTGATATGTATATAGATAATTTAACACGTTTGTCAGATGTTATTATATTTTCAGCAGCGATTCCCGGACAGGGCGGACCCGGCCATGTTAATGAGCGATGGCCTTTTTACTGGCAAAAGAAGTTTAATGAAAAAGGTTTCAAAGGGTATGATGTTATACGGGAAGCAATCTGGGAAAACGATACGATTCACCCGTGGTACAGACAGAATATTATTATTTTCATTAAAGAAGATTCTAAATACATAGCAAATCTTCCTGAACATACAGAGGAAATACGGTCACTTGTTCATCCTGAAATATACTCGAATAAACGTGGTGCAGGAGAACTTTTCTATTGTAACCCTGATTTGAAAATTAATCGGTTTAATGACGGGTATTATAAGATTTTATTTCATACAAGCGGTGATTTATTAATTATTGATCGACCCGAAATCATAAAGTATCTTGATATTCTCACATCCAATGGCGGTGCTGCGTTTATTAATGATTTTTCCGATTTAAATGCATTAGATTATCTTCGTGAAAACGACATCATACGAAAAGTTGTTAACCCTCACCTCAAAGTTCAGAAAAACCCCGATTGTATAACACGATTAAGTATTGAGGGCAGGCTGATTTATAATCACATTACAAAAGAAACGTTTGTTTTAGATCCGATTGAAGATATTATATGGAATACAATCGGGCTTGGAAAAAACATGATGTTTATACTCGGTGAATCATGTCTTGAAAAAATTAAAATAACGATACCTGATTTATTGGATGGTATGGAAACAATGTTAAAAAATAATTTATTGTATGCTTTTAGTCGTGAAGAACAGATTATATATGAAAAAAATGACATACGATATGACGCTGTTGTTATGATTGACCCGCGAAAAAGTGCTTATAAAAAAGAATTTTTTGATACCTATATGATTATGTCTTTACTGGACGGCCGGGTTATATTACTTGATAATTTCTATGGAAGAATGTGGGAACTCATGAATGAACGGCAAGAAATTTCAGCAATTATTGACACGCTTTCAAAAGAGTTTGGAAACAGAAAGTATGATGTGTCTGACATAACCGGTTTTATTTATTACATGCACGAAGAAGGTTTTTTGCACCTGAGCGGTCAGGCTGGAACTGCCATAAAAACCGGTATTGAAATCGGGAAAAAAAGCAGGTTACTTGTTAACTGGCATAATACATTAAATGACCAGAAAGACATCGAGAAATTTCTATTATACAGCACTTCGCCCTGGTTTGCGGTGTGTGAAGTGAATTATGAATGTAACTTCAAATGTATAACCTGTTATGCCTCGGAATACTGTGAAAATGAAGTGAAAACAGAAAGACCTTATTTAAATACTGAGGAATATAAGAAGTTGGTAATTGATCAGTTACGGGATGAGAATGTTTTTCATCTGACATTTATGGGCGGTGAACCATTTTTACGTGATGATTTTGAGGAACTGTACAGTTATGCTGTGTCAAAAGGTTTTTTTGTGAAAATACAAACGAACGGTTCTTTAATCGATAAAGAAACGGCAAAGAAAATAAAAGATGCCGGTGTAAGGCAGGTTGAAGTGAGTCTTGACGGAGTTGATAGCGAAACAAACGATTATATTCGAGGAAAAGGTTCATTTGATACTGCAATACAAGCTCTTACATTATTAAAGGAAGCAGAAATCCCGAGAGTCGGTATTTGTTTTACCATTACAAAACATTCATTAGGTCAGGTTGAAAAATCAGTTGATTTTGCACGGTCACTTGGGATAGATGAAATCTTCTTTTCTCTCTATGCGCCGATGAGTCATAACGAAGCGTTGAATAAAGAATTAAAATTAACCAATCACGAAAATAGTGAATGTATACAATTGATTCGTGATTTACAAATGAAAAATACGGACATGGTTTTGTTTGCAATTACCGATTGTGAAGCGGGTAAACGGGTTTGTGCTATCGGGCCGTCGGGGGATGTGAGACCGTGTACACTTCATTCAGCAGTTGCCGGTAATATCAGGGATATAAGTTTCAAAGACATCTGGTATTCAAGCCGGGTTTTTCGTGAAATCAGATGGCCTTATCTGGTAAAGGAAAGTTGCAGTTCGTGCGGCAGTAAGTTTTTCTGCAGTCAGACTTTTTGCAGTGCAAGAGAATATCTCTATAATGGAAGAAATGTCGGTGAAGAATGTATACAAATTGATGCGTAAGGAATAAACAATGATTATTTGCGTTGTAGACAGTGGAATTGATGAACAGAAAGCATTTGATACATCGATGTGTATTAAATCATATACTGAAATAATAAACGGGTTTGACGGTGACTGTTCGTGTCTTTCAGTAACAGAGTATCACTATAAGGATATAATTAAAGGTGCATTGTATCCCGGTGTTGAGAAAGTTTTACGTGATTTTCACGGACACGGAACGATGGTAACGGAAATTATACATTCGATATATCCGCATAATGAATATCATATCATCAATATTCTTGATGAGAATAAATCAGGGTATGAGGAATGTTTTATTGAAGCGTTAAAAAAATGTATTACAATAAAACCGGATGTTATCAATCTAAGTCTTGGTTCATTTTCAGAATATTATAAAGAACAACTGTTTCAATTAACTTTAGATGCAGTTAATCAGGGAATTCTGGTTGTTTCATCCGCGTCATCAATTCCATCGTATCCGGCGTATTTTGATCATGTTGTTACTATCGCCAATGAGAAGTTTAAAAATGTAAATGGAAGTGATTTTGAATCTGTCAATTGTTATATGCCAAACAGTTATTTTCCGTGGCCCGGTGAAATTGAAGATACTTCATCGGCTGCTGCGGTTTTTACCGGCAGAGTGAGTTTGTATCATGGTGGATAAATTATTTCATTATCAGCCATACAAACAGTTACTCAAACAGAATTATCCCGGAACCAGGAAAATTGTTTTTGTTACTCTATTGTTTTCCGCTGTAACAATAACCGGTTTGTTACCGGTTATGTTGCAGAGAAGAATATTTGATAAAGCCGTCCCTTCAGGTGATATCAGGTATCTTTTTGTTTTACTCGCGGGGGTAATAGTGTCAAATCTTATTATCCTCGTCCTTAGTATTGTTCAGGACTTTTTCGCCGGTCTTATCAGTGAAGGCACTCTTTATAATCTAAGACAATGGTTTACAAAGAGTGTCCTGAAAATGGAACAAAAGAAGATCGACGCTAAAAGTTCCGGTGAGGTAAATAGAATTTATGACGATTGTCTTGCTGTGAATGAAACATTAAAATCGATGTATCTCGATATAATAAAGAATTCAGTCGTCATAACTATTTACCTCCCGCTTATGTTTATATTGAGCTGGAAACTTTCACTGGTGCGGTTTTTACCGTTTCCGGTTTTATATTGTATCAGTAAAAAATTTGCTGTTGTAGACAGATTTCTTGAGAAAAAAGTATGGAATGATAATTCTGCAATTACAACAGTGTTTTCAGAAATAATTAATAGTTTCAGGATAATTAAATCCTATTCTGCTGAGTCGCGTTTTTTTAGAAGAATAAACGCAGGTTTTATGAGAGTAAAGAAGAACTCTATCATACGGAAAACAATTCAATATGTCTGGGGAATTATAAGCAGTCAGATACAAGCGATTAATAATAGTGTGATTTTTTTTATTGCCGCATTTGAAATTATAAACGGAAGATTTACAATTGGCAGTTTTATCATGTTTAATGCGGTATCCGAAATATCAATCGGCAGTTTATCGGCGATTTTAAATATACAGCGGCTCCTGTTACAAACGCTTAATCCGTTAGCCCGGTATAATGAAATTGTAACGGACTACTCGAATGTTCATGAAGTGAAACATTGTGAGTCTATTGCCAGAGTCCCCGGAAATATCAGGCTGGATGGCGTGCGTTTTTCATATAATGACCGTGTGATTTTACAGAATGTGTATCTTGAAATAAATCAGGGTGAACGCATTGCAGTTGTCGGCAGAAGCGGGTCGGGGAAAAGTACCCTTGCAAATATTCTACTCTCTTTTTATAAACCCGATAGTGGAACTGTCAAACTCAATGGCGTTGATTATCATGATATTCCAAACCGGGTATTACGCAAAAATATCGGAATTGTGCCACAGGATAATACATTTTTCTCCGGTACAATTCGCGAGAACTTATTACCAGGGTATTTAAATGTAACCGATGAAGAAATTTATGAGGCGTTAAAACAGGCAAATGCACTGGAATTTGTCTATAAATTACCGGGGAAACTACTTACTGAATATGGAAGTAAAGGAATCAATTTATCCGGGGGGCAGAAACAACGACTGGCACTGGCACGAATTTTTCTTTTAAATCCGTCTGTAATAATACTCGATGAGGCGACAAGTGCGCTGGACCCTGAGAATGAACGGAATATTCAGTCGGTTATTGAAAAAATCGATAGAAAATTCACTGTTATCAGTATCACCCATAAACTTTCAAATGTTATAAAATCAGACCGCATTATTGTTATGGAAAACGGCTGCATCGTTGAAGATGGAAATCATGATCAATTAGTTGATTACAGGGGGAATTATTATGGATTATATAAAAACATGGAACTCCGGTAGTGACTTCTCTGATATTGCTTCATCATTCTTAAAAAAAGGTCAGAGGCGAATGAAGGAAATACTTGTTGTCTTGTATTGCCTTATTATTGCAGTAATTGCGGGAACCGGTGTCATTTTGCTGTTTCCCGAATACATAGAGGCAAGCGGGGTGATTATACCTGAAGAGTATCGGGCAGTTTTCAGTAACTCATCGGGACGGATTGAAAACATAGCGGTTTCAGACGGTGGCACGGTTAAAAATAACGCAACTATTTTAACCCTTGATTTGTCAGATGAAAAAAATAAGTTTACTCATGTTTCAGAAGAAATTACATTGAATGAAAAACTAATTAATGTGCTCCAAACAGATATTAATATTCTAAAAAAACAGTATGAAAACGGCTATGATTATCATACCAATAGATTTGAAACAACTGAACTGGCAAAGAATCGTGGAACGGTAAGCGGATCGAAACTGGAAGATGAACGGTTTTATCGTAATGAATTTATAAGTAATTATAAGATCAATACCAATCGTCTTGAGAAAAATATAATTGAAATACAATTAAAAAATAATTCACTGCAGTATGAGAAAAATCATTTAATGACGCTGATTAATGAGGCCGAAGTTACATCACCAGTGGCTGGTATATTTTCGATTAACTCGTTATTGAATGAAAATGAAAGGTTTAAATTTCAGCTGATTCCCGATTATCAGCCGGGCAGATTTATCAGTAAAGGTGAATGTCTCGGGTTTGTATATTCACCGGGAAATTATGTTGCGCGAGTTGAAGTTGGCGAAAATAAAATAAATAAACTGAAAACCGGAAGTCTTTGCACAATAAAATTAAACTCCAGTGCGTCTTTTGAGGCCGGAATTATTAAAGGAATTATTGTGAATATTGCACCGGTAGCGATTAATAGATCTTTTATAACCACGATAAAGATTAAAGAAATTGACTCTGCAAAAATAGAAACGATTGTCGGAATTGGTGTTCGGGTGACCATTAAATCAGCCCGAAGCACATTTTTAAAAAGAATAACCGGTGGTGAATAATGAAAATACACGTATGTCTATTTTTTGTGCTGTCATTTTTTTATGTTTATCCATTAACGGTTAAAGAAATAATTGATTCATCGTTTCATAAAAGCATTTATTTCAAAGTTGGTAATGAGAAAATAAAACAGTCACATAATCAAAATGTTTTATCAAAATTTCATCCTGTTTTCAGCAGTACCTTTGGTTGTTCGTCTGACATAAATCTTCAGGTTAATAACTCTTCAAATAGTGAATGGTATGATTCTGTTGGTATTGGTATGAGCGGGGACTTTTCAATTCTCCAGCAATTTCCAACGGGCGGATTTATCAGAAGTTCAATTACATCGCAAACCGGCATCAGTCAGTTCTCAGAAGATTATGCGTATAATACAAATTTAAATAATATAGTACGTTTTGAATATGGAAGAAAGTTTTTATCCGGGAGTTTAGCTGATTATCACAGGTTGAAAGAATATAATGCTGCAATACAATCGTATGGCATGGAAAATGCCTTGTTTTTCAAAAACAGTTTTACGGTATTACTCATGACGCTTTTTCTTAAACATTCATCATTATCACAAAAATTAGCATTACTTGAAAATGTTGTTGAATCAAAAAAGTTTATTATTGAAGATTCGTTACATAACAGAAACAAATATGAGCAGATGATTGAAAAAATTGAAATGATACAATCACAAAAAGAAATTGGCATTATTTATCAGCAATTGAATGAAATCAATAGACAGATTAATAGTTTTATCACTGTTCCGCTACCACATCCCGAAGAAGTGAAGTCTGCTGTTTTAGATGCGGGAAATACAATATCGAATGAGCATACTATACAACCGGTTATCACTATTGAAAAAATAAACTATCTGAATAAACTTATTTCTGAATATAATCAGGTTTCATTAATAACTCCCGGTTTTACCGGACAGTTTAGTATTACGCCGGTCACTCCATTTTCTTTTAAAAAAAATAACTTTAGTGAAAGCGTTTCGAATTTATTTGGTGAAAAAGCTTCGTTTGATTTACAATTATCGATTACCATTGAGATACCATCTTTTAGCTTTATCGATATTGTCTCAAAAAAGCGAAAGTTGGAAAGTGAAATTACAGGCGGAAAACTTGAGATAAAAATCTTTGAGTCAGAACGAAGAAATGCTGCTGAAAACATAAAAAATGAGATTTCTACTATCATTAAAGAAATAAATGATACTGAACTGAAAATTGAATATTCAGCTGAAAAATATAGAAGTGCTGAGAAAAACTATGCAGCAGAAATAATCAGCCGGTTTGATCTGAAAATAGAAGAAACCGAGCTGTTATATTACAAATCTGAAAAAGAGGAAAACACATTGTTACTCATGAATCTTATTAACGAATACACTAAAATTACCGGTAAAGACTTGAACGCCTTTTTATTCAATGAGTAAACGGCCTTTTTATCACTTTGAGTTACCTTTATGATATTCATTAAGCACATCCCAGATTTCTTCCGCAGAGTTTGACGATAGAATTTTCTCTCTGGCATCCTCAAAATTGAGAATTGAACTTATAGCGGAAAGAAATTGTATGTGAGGATTAGCATTTGATTTATTTGATATTAATAACACAAAGATTTTTGATGGTTCTCCGTCGAGCGAGTCGAAATCAATGCCTTTCTTTTTAACTCCGAGGGCTGCAACCATTTGAGAAACCCCGGTATGGGTTTTTCCATGAGGAAGTGCAATACCAAATTGCATTCCGGTACTCATGGCATTTTCTCTTTCCATTACTGAATCATACACTTCAATTTGATCTTCTATCAGATTCTGATCTGCAAGAATTTGAATTAGTTCTCTGATAATTTCATCTTTTGTTTCACCGGTTAAATTCGTTTTAATAGTGTCTTTAGTAATAACTTTAAAGACATTAAACTCAATTCTTGAATTATCAGACACAAGATCTTTTCTCATATCATCGGGTTTTGCAAGAGATTTTAATTTATTAATAACATCATGAATCGATAGAATTGATTCATACACAACCGTTTTTATAAAAGAAACATCCGATTTATCAGAATTAAAATAAATTTTTTGTTCATCATAATTCATTGAAAAAAACACCGCATCTTTACGCATATGAAAAACAGGTTGATCCATTTCAACTTTATTAACAAAAAAACCTTCATTTTCAATAGATGAAAGAATTTTAGAAACAATCAGTTCTCTTACTTCTCCGGAAGGAAAGCTATATTCAATTATTGTTGAATCAAACCCTTTAACATCTTTTTTAGTTCCTTTTTTCGGGTTTTTTATTAATAAACTAATTAATGGTGGAGGCAATAATGTAGTGAGCAAAGTCATGAAAATACTAATGCTAAACATTGTCGGGTTCAATCTTCCGGATGATAACCCGATTCCGGCAATAATAAGTGCAACCTCTCCTCGTGGAACCATACCCATACCTATTCGGAGGGAGCCAAGAAAATTAAAATTGAGAAATAATGCAGGGGTGCCACATCCTATTAATTTTGCAATAATAGCAAGAGCGGAAAATAATGAACCAAAAATGAGAACTTCAAATGAAAATAAATTATGTAAGTTAACCATCATTCCCATTACGCAAAAGAAAACCGGAACAAAAAAATTATATATTGAGTGAATTTCATCTTGAATTACAAAAGCGATATCTGTTTTAGAAAGTGTTAACCCCATTACATACGCACCAATGATCATAGCCAAACCTTCTTTTTCAAAAAGACCCGCCAGTAAAAAACCCAATGCAAGTGCAATCATAGAAAATGCTGAAACTGATTTGAAGATTTTTAGAAAACGACTTATTCTTGATGCAAGTAACATTCCTATTATTGTTGCTCCAAGCCAAACGCTAATCGCCTTTATTCCAATCATCAGTATTACTTTCCAATCGATCGATGCTCCTTCTATACTGCTGGAAACACCGGTTATACCGATAACAATAGCAAGTAAGATGATACCGATAACATCATCTATAACAGCAGCAGATAAAATTGTTACACCCTCAGGAGTGTCCATTTTTTTGTGATCTGAAAAAATCCTTGCAGTAATACCAACAGAAGTTGCAGTTGACAGTACACCCATAAATAAACACGTCGGATCCATAAAGGGTTTTCCAAACCATACAGCAGTTGTTATCGCACCAAGGGCAAAAGAAGCAATGACCCCTGAAACACCAATAATTGAGCCTTTAATAGAAAATTTTAAAAATAATGCAAGGTCTGTTTCCATGCCGGCAACAAATAATAATAAAATGGATGCAATTGTCGCAATAGCATATAATTCTGAAGAAACAGGCAGATTGCCATGAGTTATGAGAGGAAACAAGCCGTGTTGAAAACCCGGAAATGAAATAGAACCCAGGAAGTGCGGCCCGATTATTACACCGGCAATTAATTCACCGAGAACGGCAGGCATTTTTAAGCGGGTAAAAATAATTCCTGATATTTTAGCTATTATAATAATAAAACCTATTTGAATCACAAGATCAGCCATTTCAGTTGGTACTCCGACTGTCGAGCTGAATAATGGAATCGATAGTAAAGTAAGTAAAATTAGTATTAGAGTTATTTTTTTAGATTTCATTTAATTTCCTTAGGAAAGAAGATATTTTAAATACTAATCTAAAAATATAAATTTATCAATAAAAAAAAAGCAGTACAATTAAGTACTGCTTATAAGTTAGATTAGAAAATGAAAGGAGACACATCGATCAGTATAACAAATATTTATTGTTTTATCAACCGCATTTTAACCTTAAATTTTATTTAAGCCTTTTTTTAATAAATGCGCCTGCATTTATTTCTTCTTTCACTCTTCTATGATTTAATTCCATATCAGTCTGACCTTCAATCAGTACTTTATAAAGGCTGTCAGCATCTTCATATACAATTGCCTGATAACCTCGTGCAAGTAAATCGCTGCAAACCCGTAACGCATTGTTTTTTATAACAAATGACCCGGCTTGAATATAGTAATAATTTGTATTGAGAACAGAAAGTTCTTTAACATTTGTGATGGTTTTAATTTGTTTAGGAGTCTCTTTTGGTTTTTCAATTGGTTTTTCAATTGGTTTTTCAATTGTAATCGTTTCTGTCACCGGTTCTTTTTCAACAGTTACAACTTCGGTTGTTTTTACTGTTTCTGTCACCGTTTTTGTAGTCGTTTGAACTTCTCTATCGATATTTGACTCGGTTAATTTGTAGAGAAAGTCGTTTTTATCGGCGCTTGCAATTTCATAGATATACATTTCATTCGGACCGATATTCTTTTTGAATATGTTATAACCTGAAAATAAGTCGGTATTGGATATATACTCCACCCGTATTTCAGTATCATTCATTTCTGTGATGATAAATGTTGTGTCATTGCTAATCCAGTTATAATCTGTATTTGCAGACTCCGGCAGTAACCTTTTTATTACGTAATTACCGGTTTCTGATTTTTCGTATTTACATATAAATCCTTCGAAATTTATAAAATAGAATACTTCGTTCGTTGGCTGAACATTAACTTTATAACCGACAACAGCGTTTAAATTATTTTCTGAATCAGTTATTGATTCGGCAGCTGATATAACCCAGTTCGTGATTGTTTCAGTATTTTTTGTTTTAACAGAGTAAACCCATTTTTGTCCGATAACAAGCGGAAAGTATGGATTCGTTTCATCGCTTTTTATCTCATTAATAGTATCAAATTTTGGTTCAGCAAATAATGAACCTGCAATAAACAGTAATGTTAATAATGTAATAATTTTTTGCACCATGACCACCTCATTTTAATAATCCACTCTTTAGTTATTCGGAAAAATATAAAAAATCTTAATAAAAATCAGTCAATTCTTATTGAATTCCAGAATCCTTCACTTTCCGGACGATTTAAAAAATCCTTATATAATGTAGATAATGAAATAATATGAACTGTATTTTCTGATTTAATATACACTGATCTTTGATACACTTTCATTTTCTGCATGGTATAATAAAACTGAAAACTTTCATGTTCAATATTTTTATCTTCAAGAGCAGTCGGTTTCCATTCGTTTTCGTAATATGGAGTAACCGATTTTTTTAAATTACTCTGATCCATTATGCTGAAATCATTTAGTTTTTCGTAACTGTTAAGATCATAATGTCGAATCGCAATAACTATGGTGCTTGAAAAATAATCTGCACCACGATCTAATAAAAGATTATCATATTTATACCGGTATGCATCTGCGGGAGACTCAGTCATGCCTTCAGGAACTTTATACCGGAAACCCTGTCTTCGATACGCCTGAATCGGTGATAAAAAATCAATTTTGTATTTTTCTATATAATTTGTGGCACCAGTTTTTCCGTCAAGTAAAACGACCCGGTCTGATTTACACCCGAAAAATAGTAGAAACGCTAATGCAGGATAAAAATAACGCATGATAAAACCTTTGATTTAATTTTTATTTAATTTTCGGAACTTATTGATAAGAGTTTAAACAATAATGCAAAGCCATTGATTATTTTGCAATTTATTCTAAAAATTAGTAGTATAACAAAATGGAAAAAGAAAAAATTACATTATTACCATATTCGTTTAGCACAATTATTCTTGTTTTCCTATTTTTTATAACGGGATGCAAAGATGAATATGTCACAATTAATGTAGGTGAGAACGCACAAACAGAAATTATTTACAATAATCATAGAGTTTTATTGGATATCTGGAATCCGAAAGTTATCAGCAAAAAGAAATTTGAAAAAGAATATGTAATTGCAAGTCATCTCCATGAAGATCATTATGAAAAAAACTTTTATGAAAAATGTACAAGTGACAAACTTCTTATGACACCGGGTACATTTAAAGATGAATATTTTTCAATTGATACAATTGGCAGTTCACATACTTCGTACTATAAAGATGGAATTACACCGTCAAATTGCATAACACTCATACAGGTGCATGATATAAAAATCGGTCATTTTGGCGATTTTGGTCAGGAATTTCTTACTAATGAACAAATAGCAACTTTTGGGAAAATAGATATTGCAATACTACCGGTACTATATACTTTTAATGATGCAAAGAATTTAAATGATGTTATTGTGAAATTGAAACCTTCAATAATTATTCCAACACATTATGACCTTGAGAATTTGGAGATTCTATTGAATGGCAGGTCTGCTTTATTTACCGGGAAAACCCGTTTTAAATTTTCAAAAAAGGATATTAATCCGCTTGAACAAAAAGTTATTATTTATGGTGAATTATCATCAGGGTATAGAAAAATCTTACAGAGATAGAGATTAAAAGAGTATTGTGCAAGAGATTTAGAAAATTATGAAATAAAGAATTTTCAACTTCTGAAAATTGATTATACCAAAGTGTTTTAGAAATTAAATATTAATTTCCACCATCAAATTACTTCATTATAAACAATAAAATGATTGAAAAATAATCAGAAATTGATTAGATTAATTTAAAATTACTATTGAGGAATAAAAAATGTCAAAATATATAAATCCCTACACAGACTTTGGATTTAAAAAATTATTCGGAACAGAAGCAAATAAAGATTTATTAATAGATTTTCTTAATGAACTTGTTGATAAAAAGCATAAAATAACTGATTTAACATTTAAAAATAATGAAAATCCCGGTGAACTTTCAGAAGATAGAAAGGCAATTTTTGATATCTACTGCGAAACAGTAAGTGGTGAAAAAATAATTATTGAAATGCAAAAGGCAAAAATCAATTTTTTCAAGGATCGAGCTGTATTCTACACAACCTTTCCAATCAGAGAGCAAGCTGAAAAAGGAGAATGGAATTTCAAATTAAAACCTGTATACTGCATCGCAATCCTTGATTTTGAATTTGATAAGGATTTAAAGAATAAGGATTATAAAAATATAGTAACTTTAAAGAATCAGTATTGTGAAGAATTTTATGATAAATTAAAATATATTTTTATAGAAATGCCTCGATTTAACAAGAAAGAAAATGAATTAGATACTCACTTTGAAAAATGGCTTTATTTCTTAAAGAATTTAATTGAGTTTGAAAATGTTCCGGGAATATTGAAAGAAGCTGTTTTTGAAAAAGGTTTTAAAGTAGCAGAAATTGCGGCATTAAATAAAGAACAGCACGAAGCCTATGAAAAAAGTTTGCTTCAATATTGGGATATAAAAAGTGCTGTTGATACAGCGTTTGATGATGGAAAAGCAGAAGGAATAGAGCAGGGAATAGAGCAAGGTATAGAGCAAGGTATAGAGAAGGGAATTGAGCAAGGAAAAATTGAAGTAATCGAAACAATGATTTCAGAGGGTTTTGATTTTGAGACTATCAGTCGTTTAACTAAACTGCCAATTGAAGAAATAAAAAAATTGCAGAAGAATTAAATTGAATTTTTTATTTTTGAAATTTTTTGTCCTTAATGCTGGTTTTAGTTGGAAATCTGAACTTGATCCCTATCGGGCGGGAAGCAGAATTTACAAATGGTAATCTATAAAATAAATGAGTCAGAAATACATTTTATAGAAAAAAATAATTCAAATAAGAAAAAGAGTTTTATAATATTGGTAAAATTTACGATTATTGTTCATGCATATTGCTTGTATCTTCATGAAGTAATGCTATAATAAAAAATAGGAGTTAATCATGGCAACGCTACAAGTTCGTGATATAGATGATAGATTGTATAGTTTTTTAAAAACTTCAGCTAAAATGCAAAACCGTTCAATAAGTCAGGAGGTAATTACTATTCTGGAAAATTACCTGAATTCGAATCAAAAGCAATTAAAAAATACAACTCTTGAGTTTCTGGCATTAACTGGTGCCTGGATTGATGATAATGATGCAGAAGTTATAATAAAAGATATCAGACAAGGAAGAAATCAATCAACCCGGTTTGGAGCAAATAATGGCATTTTTGATTGATACAGATATTTTAATTTACAGTTTAAAAGGAAATCGACAAATAAATAATTGGATGTATGAAAATCAAAATATACCAAAATTTATTTCTGTAATTACTTTTGGAGAGTTAATGTATGGTGCGAGAAAATCGCAACATCCGGAAAAAAATTTAGCAACTGCAATTAGAATTTCTGAATTATTCCCTATTATCGATGTAAACAGGGGAGTTATAGAAGTATTTGGAGAATTAAAGGCAAAACTGGAAAAAGATGGTAATAGAATTGATGATATGGATTTATTAATTGCTTCAACTGCAATTTATATGAACATGTCTCTTGTAACTAATAATAAAAATCATTTTTCCATAATTCCTGATTTAGTTCTTGAAAAATGGGAAGAAATAAAAAGCTAACAACCGAAATGTAATGAAACATATTCACGCCGGATACAAAACGACGGTGTGAGGTAAATATTCAAAAAAGCATCCATGGAAAGCATTTGAAAGAAGTTTGTCAGAATTTCCGGACGATTTTATGGAAAATGGCAGAAATCAACCGGAAATGCAGATACGCCCTGGTTTGTAATATATATCTGCTTGATACAAATAATTGCATTTATATCATAAATAAGAAACTTGTTCAGGTTGTTCATAGGATAACTCAATTAGAAGTTCAACAAGTTAAACTTTCAGCTATTTCTCTCGGCGAACTTGAGTATGGAGTTTCTAAAAGTAAGTATCCGCAGAAAAACAAATTGGCACTTCTAAAATATTACCGCTGTATACTTTCGGGATCAAAATAGTAAAAAGGTTTTTTTTCCTCTATGTGCAGCTGATACTCAAGTGCATCAAGCAGTTTAACAAAGACCTGAAGTGATATTTTATCTATACTTCCTTTTTCGAGTTTTGCTAAAGTCTGTCTTGAAATATTTGCCTTTCCTGCAAGTTCTGATTGGGTAAGTTTTTTTGTCAGTCTGACCTTTTTTATTGTCTCACCAATTTCATAAAATTCCATCAGGCAATTCCTTAAACGTGGTATTGAGGTTTTCAGAAAGAGAAAAATCAATTATTCGTATCATTTTTTCACCCGTTTTTTTAAATGCAACATTATCAAGGATATATTGAGTTATTTCGCGTTTTATAAGAAGAACCGCCTCAACACATTCATCAAATAGTGTTAAAGCACAAGCCGTATCGAGCAGACAATATTCCACTCCGAATCTTATAAGTGTCTGCTTTTTTACCCAAATTTTTCCCCCATACAGTGTCAAAGCAGGTTTGTCATGAGGAAGGTATACGGTAGTGCAAACTACATCGTATGCCGGAGCTAGAAATCTTTTTTTCTTATCAGCAGTATAGAGTATACCGAAATTCTTGAGATGTGCATCCCCATTTTTCAGGAGAAAATTCATAATAATCATCTTAAAAAATATTTTCAAGTCATTTTCTTTTGATGTTGATATTTTATAAATAGCTTTTGCAAGCTGCTCATAACTTCCATTATATTTTTGTTCTTTATTGAAATCAAATAGAACGCAGAATTCTTCAAATCCATAAAATGAGTTATTTGATGAGTTATATGTAAATTTCTGCGTTACAAAGAGTTTTTTATTATCTGATATTTTGAATATAGGTACAGGGATGCCGGCATATTTCATGGCATTCATACAGAAAAATTCATTCTCAGCAAGATCAGGATACTCATCTGTAAAACTTTTTACTATATATTCTTTACAGGATAGTGCTGCTTTATCAAAAAATGAAGTGAGTACCTTTGGTTGAACTCCAGAAACAGCTGATCTGTTAAGAAAAAGTTTTACAAGTTGATTAAAAAGATTTTCATCAGTGCTTTTTAAAACATCCTCGAGATACGGGTATTGATTTTCTTCAGAAGGCAATTGATTTTCATACGTCAGATACCCGTCAATGGATTTTGAAAGATGGGTAAAAAGTATATAGTCATTTATCTCGCCGTACTCTTTGGTCAGGAGGTTTTTAAATAATGAAAACAGGTACCCTTCGGGCATGTTCATATCAAAAATAGGGTGAATATGAAAACGGGATACATAACTTTTTACACTGAAAGGCATTCGTAGTGAGACCGGGTTATCACACGAATAATTATAAATATATTCCCGTTCATCCGGAAGATATTCCAGTGTGCCGGCTTCCTTTTTGTCAGCAAAAACTGTTATCATATTTGACTCCTTTTTGCAGTTCTGAGTTAACTATGGTTTACATTATAAGATATATTTTAATAAATGTAAACTGATTTTAACATTATTAAGAGATTACACGTACAGAATACAAAATAGAGAGGAAAAGGAGTGTTTCACGCGGAGGCACCGGAGATCGCGGGTGGTAGGAGTTTCACATAAAGGTAGGAGAGATATTTGATGTGAGTTTGTTTTAGATGCCCTTGATATTGGTAGTCAACCAGTGCGTTCCTCGAATAACGCATACATTATGTATTGCGTCATTCTTTGTGTTTTGTAACTAAAAGTAAGTTTTTTCCCTTGTAAAACATTCCATTTTAAGTTCATTAAACATGTTAATTTTTTGTACGCTATCTATTTTATTTTGTATTAAACCGATTAATGAAGTATAATTTAATGTATATCCCATTCATGGAGCATATTTTATGAAGTTGATGATAAAAGTTTTATTTTTTATTCTTGCGGTGAATTTTGGGTGGGGGGCGGATTATGTGTGGGACGCCACGCCGGTGGGGATATGATAAACTGGAGTGATCCTCTAAATTGGCATCTTGATGCGAATTATCCATGTTTTGGGGGGCGGTGACACAGCTGTTATCGGAGCCGGTGGTAATGCCACTGTGAATGTTGGTGTTACAATAGATAGTTTGACAATAAATGGCGGGTCAGCGGTTACAATTTGTAATTTTACCAGTGCCGGTGCAAATTATCCTGTTATTGATGTCAGTGGAACACTATCATCTAACATATTTATTGCTGTACTTTTTTTTATTCTCTTTTCCCAAATTCTCTCAAAATTAGTGACATAAGCCATAGGTTTACCCTCCATTTTCTATGTTTATATTGTATTCTGTCATTGTTATTAGTAAAACGGCACTTTTTGTGTTTTTTTGCGGTTTTTAGTTTTTTTTATTGACATGAGTTATTATTATTCATACCATAAAAATAATAATTTGGTTTAAGCAAAAAGGAGTTTTCATGAATAAGTTAAAAATGTTATTTTCGGCAATCTTAATGCTGCTTCTCGTAATTACAGGGTGCCAACAACCTCCTGTAATTGATCCCCAAAAACAGGAAGGGGAAATGATTGTTTCTATTACTGACAGCGTTAGCCGTTCTATACTACCCGGTATCAGTATGGAGCCTGCCAGTTATGACCTCACCGGATCCGGTCCAAATGGAGCTAGTTTTACCCAGTCTATTAGTTCTGGTAATACTGCAGTCATAAAAAGTCTTGCTTTTGGCCAATGGACTGTAAGTGTCACAGCAAAAAATAATGACGGTAAAGCCATAGGTAGTGGTAATGGCAGTGTATTAGTTAAGTCTAATGATACTGTCAGCTTGAATATTATCGTACGACCTTTTGATGGAATCGGTTCTCTTGCATTATCTGTAGGATGGCCTCACGAACAGATACAAACTCCGCAGATTGATTCTACACTTACACCATTGAATGGTGCAGCCCGTGTTCTTGATTTTACTATTGACGGTACTAACGGAAGTGCAAATTACTCAGCGAATGATGTTCCTGCCGGTTATCATACATTGATTGTAAAACTGATGGATAATGGATATATGACAATCGGTGCCGTTGAAGTCGTTAGAATCGTAGCTGATGAAACAACAGATGGTTCTATCGTATTTGATAATGTTAATCAGGCTACAGGTGATATCAATATCGGCATAACTCCTGAAATGAACGATCCTCTTGATGTTACAATAATCGGTGCTGAAGTTACTAAACCTCAAAATCAGAGCATGTCATTAAGTGCTTCTGTTTCAAACTATACAGATAATTTAGTCTATGTCTGGTATATAAATGCATCAGCTGTTGCAACCGGACAGGCATTTACCATGGGTAATACCTATGCAAAAGGATATTACAGAATCGATGTGACCGCATTTACCCCCGACGGAAAACGGGCAGGAAGCGATACCGCTACAGTTCAAGTGACAGATGCCGTATACGGTTCAAATGCCACATTATCCGGTCTGACTTCGGATATCAGCACCCTCACACCGGTTTTTGACTCTACTATTAACAATTACGCAATAGAAGTTGATAACAGTGCTGACAGTATAATTCTCACAGGAGTTACCTCTGACCCGGAAGCCACGATAAGTGCAAATAACGGTGTGGCGCAATCATTAAATGTCGGAGTAAATATAATAGTAGTAACTGTTACCGCAGCAGACTCAACTACTATGCAGAATTACACAGTTTCAGTAACCCGTAAGACATCACCGGTAACCGGCACCTTAACAACCACAACGCTGACAAATACGATACATAGTGTTGGTGTACCTGGTGGGAGTACCGATTTGCAGGGGCGTGAAGTAACTCTAAGCCCTTTTACGATGGGTAAATATGAAATAACCTATGCTCAATGGTACGAAGTAAAATCATGGGCAACCACCAACGGCTATAACTTTCAGAATGCCGGACGAGAAGGACATGACGGAACAGCCGGTGCAGTACCAACTGCCGCAAGCAGTGAGCCTGTAACCATGATAAGCTGGCGAGATGCCATCGTGTGGTGTAATGCACTGTCAGAAAAAGAAAGCTTAAACCCATGCTATAAGACAGCAGGTGGAGTTGTGATAAAAGACTCCCGTGATGTGAATGTGGCGGTCGTTGATGCAGCAGTACTTACACTTAGTGCAACAGGGTATCGTTTACCGACAGAAGCAGAGTGGGAGTATGCAGCAAGCTATAAGGATGGGACAAACTGGACACCGGCTACTTGGGCAAGTGGTGCAACTGCAGATTATAACAATGCATCAGCAACCGGTACGGTAGCGTGGTACAGTTCAAACTTAGGAAGTAAAACTCAGCCGGTAGGCGGCAAGACAGCAAATCAGCTTGGACTCTTTGACATGTCGGGCAATGTTTGGGAATGGTGCAGTGACTGGTATGGCAGTATTACAGCCGGTACTCCGGTATCAAATCCTACGGGAGCTGGTACGGGCTCTTACCGTGTTGTTCGTGGTGGCAGTTGGAGCATCCCTGCGCTCCTCTTGCAGGTCGGCATCCGCACCAGCAATCCCCCGGGCAGCACGGGCGACGGCATTGGCTTCCGTCTTTCCAGGACTTCTTATTAGTTTTTAGGTTTTTTACATTTTTACTTTTTATGGGTGAAAAAAGGATTTTATGACCCTCGATTAGCAGTTTCATCAATCACCGCCGGCGAATGCCGGATTAAACGGTGATTGTTGAAACTGCGTCGTTGTGGAGGAAGAAAATTTAGATTAGAGTGGTAATAAAGTTTCTTTTTGTTACTTTTTCTTTACAAAGAAAAAGTAAATTCTTAAAAAAAGGACAGACAGTAAAGATGATAGAGGTAGTAAATATTAAAACATAAGCATTTTGCATCTTCCTTTGTTTCTGCAATATTTCTAAAAAAATACGCAAGAATGGCGTAGAAATAATGCCGGAATAAACCTATCATCGAGCGAGCTAAAGAGGTTACTATTCCTAACCTGTCCTTTAAAATATCCCAGGTTGTTTCTACCATTTCTCTTTTCTTTAATATTTGATGTTGTCGCTTTGTCATAATTTTTTTCATATTATTCCTTACTGACGAAAAAATAAAAATATTATCTTTTAGAAAATCTTCAATAATTGCCTGATTCATTACATAGCCTGCATCAAATAATCCCATTCCCTGTAAGCCCGATACTATATTATCTAAAGGTTTCCTATCATCTATATTTCCAGCAGTTATACAAACATTGAGTAAATTTCCACTTAAATCGACTGTTCCATGTAATTTAAAACCATAAAACCATCCTTTAGTTGTTTTTCCCCTTTGTGCATAATTTTTTGCAACTTTATGCCTATTTATTCTCCTGTTTGAGCAAACTGGCAAAGGCGTTGAATCTCCTGCAAAAATAATAGGATGACCAGCTTTATTAAATGCCAATAAATATTGAAGCAGTAATAACAAATATGGAAGAGACTGGTTAGTGGCTTTTAGAAAGTTTTCATAATTTGGTAGCTTAGGAAAATCTTTTTTTAAATAAAAAAATGCATTTTTATAGAATGACTTTAAATCCATCTGATGATGTATAAACTTTACAACATTTAAAGTAACGACCTCTGATATCGACAACTCCTTTTTCTTTCCTCTTTTATTGGGATTCCACTTTCTTAGAAGATCAGAAAACTCTGTTTTTTCTAAATATTTGAAAAAATCATCAACAAAAATAAACAATTCTGTAATATAATTAGTATTGTAATGCATTTTGTTGCCTCCTTTTTTGATGTAAGTATTCCTACAAATAATTATAATCCAAAAAAGGAGGTTTTTAAATTCTATAATTTAACTCGAAATTCGGGTTAATAAATAGTTTTAAATAGTCCATTTTTTTATGAATTAAACCGATTAATGAAGTATAATTAAATATGCGATTCGTGAATAATAATAGTTTAGGGGTTAGTTATGCCCTAAAAAAGCTTGTTTATTCAAATACTTAATCTACGGGGTATTTACAATGAAATTGATGATTAAAATAATATGTATATTTCTTACCATTTCAGGATATGGACAGACAGTTACCTGGGATGGTAATACTGATTTAGATGGTGCTGATGGTGTTTCATGGAGTGATCCATTAAACTGGGATCTAAATATTGTGCCTCTTGCTACGGATGATGTTATTATCGGGGCAGGTGCTAATGTTATACAGAATGTTGTGGGCCTTACAATTAATGCATTAACGGTAACCGGGGGAACAGTTAATATTCAGAATGATACTTCCTGCACCGGTGCAATTACAATAAATGGTGGTGGTACAATTAATTTATCGGGGAATCTTTCGACTTCCGTTGCAGATCAACAGTATGCGATAAGAGTTGAAAATGGTGCACTTCATGTCAATACCTATTCGTTGTCAGCAAACAATTCATCAGGAGTATATGTTGATCCTACCGGCACTTTGACTTCCGGTCCTCTTGGTGGCACAATTATTTCAACTCGGTCATTCAGAAATTTAGGGACTTTTAACCATGGAAATGGAACTATTATTCTCAGCGGTACTACAAATGATACATTGCCATACGCTATCAGGTCTGCAAATCCTCTGTATAATCTTACAATTAACCGTGCGATAGCAACATCACACACTGATATAGTTGATCTTCCTCTCATTGTCGAAAATGATCTTACTAATACTAGCGGTGATCTCCGTTTAAACGGTCAGGATCTTACAATTTACGGAAATCTAATAAATTCCGATGCAATTATAGCCTCAGGTACAGAGCAAATTGAAGTTCGAGGTAATGTAGATTTTACGGGTGGCACATTTACACCGGTGGCATCGACATTGCTCCTGACCGGGAACGCTAATACATCATTTAACCCGGTCGGGAATTCAATTTACAATATAACAATGAATAAAAATACTGATATTGAACAAGTAACATTAAACAGCGATTTTGTACTTGCAAATAACGGTACTATTTCAGCTACACAGGGAATTCTTGATATCAATAATTACAACATTACCGGAACTGCTACAGGTACTTTACTTTCAGTTGGTGCGAATGGAACGCTTGAACTTGAGGCAAATGGTCAAACTATAAATGTCGCATCGGTATCTGCAGCTGGAATGATTCGGTATGACGGCATTGCAGGGGGGACTGTATTTAATGTAAGTTATACTAATATTGAAGTTGCAGGAGGAGCATACACATTTGCCGGAGGAGGAAGTCTTACGGTAAATGGTGCTCTTACTGTTACATCAGGGAGTATAGCTATCGGTAATAACGGAGTATCGGTTAGCGGAATTACTGATATTGATGGAATCCTGACAATAGGAAATCAGATGGCATTATTCACAGGCGGACTCACTGGCACAGGTTCTCTTACCGGAGGTGCAGGGGATATTGATATAAACGGTAATGCAACAATTTCTACTTTTATAGAGGGAGCTGGTAATACTAATATTGCAGGGGATTTTACCGTTACAACTTTTACAAATGCTGGCGGGACATTAATTTTTGATGGAGCCGGGGCTATAACATCCAATGGTCAAAATCTTGGTGATATGGAGATTGCAACCGATAGAAGCCTTGGCGGTGCTTTGGATTGTGGTTCTTTAACCATTAATGCAGGAACAACTCTCAGTTCATCAGGCAATAACCTTACTGCAACCGCCTTAGTATGTAATGGAACATTCAACGCCTTAGTCGGAGGGGATATTCAGATAAATGGTGATGTTACAAACGGCGGTGCCGGTGCAAGAACTATCACAGGCGGAGTTGGAACGTTTAATGTAACCGGCAATGTCAGTGCAGAGATATTTACTTCAGCCGGGGGGAATGTTGATATTGACGGAACTCTTACCTGTACTACTTTTAACCAGGGGGCAGGAAGTGTAAGTGTTGGTAACGCGTTTACCGTGGGAACATTTACCGATGATGTCGGAGAGCTTTTTTTAGACGGGGTTGCAGGAACTGCAATTACTTGTGCAAATAATCTTGGAAATGTAACAATAAATGCAAACAAGACGGCAGGTTCGAATTTACAATTCGCTAACTTAACTGTTTCCGGGGGCAGTACGCTCTCAACCGGTGCAAATGCTCTTAATGTTATGGGCAATGCCTTCGGTGCTGGAGATCTGAATTGCGGTGGGGGAGTGCTTGATGTTAATGGAGATTTTACCGTTACAGGTAACACAACATTCTCCTCAGCCACTTCAAATATTGGTGGCAATTTCACTGCTACTGGTGCTACTTTTGATGCGAATGGCGGCACATTAATTTTTGATGGTGCCGGAACGATTAATGGTAACGGGAAAAATCTTGTTAAAGTTCAGATTGCAACCGATAGAAGTCTCGTCGGAGCTTTGATTTGTGAGAATCTAAATATTAATGAATCAACATTAACTACGGGAAATAATAGTTTAACAGTCAATGCCAATATTACTCAAACCGGAGCAGGTAATCTTGTTTCAGGTAATCAACCGGTAACTGTCACTGGCAATGTTGATGTAACCACATTCACCGGCGGGGCTGGTGCGATTGATATTGGCGGTTTTATTCAGACGGGTAATTTTACCGCTTCAAGTACTACGACTACTGTTGGGGGCGATTTTACTGTTGTCGGTGTTTTTACTCACAGTGGTGCAACGGTGATATTTGATAACACAGGAGTCATAAGTCAGACGACAATGTTTAATAATCTGACTATAACAGGCGGCACAAGAACATTAATCGGAATTTTAACTGTTGCTAATGATTTAATTATCAATGGAGTTGGGGCTGTTTTAGATGTGGTAGCAACAGCTGTTGATGTAAACCGCGATATTGATATTCAAGCAGGAAATTTAACTTCATCTGGTGCTATAACTGTTGAAAGAAATTGGAGTAATGTTGTTGGTGCTGGAGGTTTTACAGGTGCAGGCTCTACGGTTACTTTTGATACTATAACAACAGCAACAATATCCGGGGACACTACATTTAATAATCTTACATGTACTTCACCGGGTAAAACTATTAATATTACAGCAGGAACTAATCAACAAGTCACCGGTACTATGACATTAACAGGAAGTCCAGGTAATCTTGTAACTTTGACATCAACAGGAAATTGGACTTTGACAAATCAAGGCTCAGTTGATGCCGATTTTGTTGCTGTAAAGTACTCCCAGGCATCAGCTTCGATTGCTCCTGTCAGTTGTCAAGATCTCGGTTTTAACAATGCTAACTGGGCATTCAGTGCAAATCCTAATAATTTTGAATGGCTTGCTACTGCATCTAGTAATGATTGGAATACTGCTTCAAATTGGAATCTCGGTTTTGTTCCGAATAGTGGTGACAATATTACAATTTTGGCAAACGCTATTTACCCTGAATTACCGGCTTTAGGATATACTGCTAATAATTTAAATATAAGTGTTGCTGGTGCCAGTCTTGATACAATGGGCGAAAATCTTATCGTTAATGGCGCATATTCAAATTCCGGAACATTAAGGGTTAGAGGTACAGAAGCGTTAATGACTAATGTTGATTTTTCTCAGGGAACATTTAATTATTATCACACGGCTGATGCACCGCTTCAGGCACTGGTATATAATAATCTGGTTATTTCGGGAACAGCAACATATTCAACAGCAGGAGTTACTACTATAAACGGCAGTCTTACAATTTCAGGCACCGGCAAATTGTCTATGGGATATAATGTAACAGTAACAGGTACATTGACAATGAGTAACGGCTTTATTGATGTTGATGCATATGCACTTGATATTAATGGAACAAGAACATTAACAGGTGGTGTAATTAATATATCAACGGGTACTCTTGATTTACAGGGAAATCCAACAGTCTTAAATGGAACTAATATAACTTTATTATCAAATGGGGTGATTGATTCGACAGGAGAGGACTTTACTTTATCTAATGGTTCAATTGATGCAGGAAGTAATACCGATGCACTAAATTGTAGTGCGTTAGCAATATCCGGCGGAATTTTTACTGCAAGTTCATCAATTATTACATGTGCTACTTTTAGTCAAACCAATGGAATTTTTAACGGTAATACATCAAATATAATTTGTACAGGTGCAACTTTCTCTACAAGTTCCGGAACATTTAATGCAGGAACATCAAAAGTGATATTTAATGGAACTTTGGCTCAGGCGTTTAATCCGGGTGTTTCAACATATTATGATATAGAAATTAATAATGGCGTTGGTGGTTCGGTAACTCTTTCTAATGATTTGAATATTGCACACGATTTTATTAATACAACAAGCAGTTTTACTCATGGAAGTCGCTTAATTACATTCAATGGCACTTCGACACAAATATTTACACCCGGCACATCTAATTTTTATGATATTATAATTAATAATGGCGGTGGTGGTTCGGTAAGTTTATCGCAAGATTTAAATATAACACATAATTTAAACATTACATCTGCTACATTTACTCATAACAGTAATAAAGTAATATTTAACGGTTCAACGGCTCAGACAATAACAACCGGTGGAACCGGGGCAGGTAGAACATTCTATGATATTGAAGTTAATTCGACTGACATTGTAAGTCTTTCTGCTTTAAATGATTTAAAGATGGATACCGGCGGAACATTAACATTAACAAACGGAACATTAGCATTAAACAATAAGACTTTGAGCCTTGGTAATCCCTTTACACTTTCTTCTGCAACCTCAACTTTAGCAATCGGCACAGGCACATTTAATGGATATGATGGTACAAGCTATTACAATATAACACAAAATAGCGGAACAATATCACATGATAGCGGAACACTGGTCGGTAATGACGTTTCAATTAATGGTGTAACATACATTCTTACAAATACCGGTGCAATTTTCAGTGTGTATGGTAATTTTACTATCGCCGGGGCAGCTACATGGACTGCCAATAGTGGTGATGTTACTATGTACACAGCCGGTTCAACTGTAAATATCAATAAAGGTTTAGGTGCATCAATACTAAATTTAACTGCAAATAGTGCCGGAGCGGTGTCGATTGTTACCAATCCATTATTCATGTCCGGAGATTTCTATCTTCAAACAGGTACATTTACTCAAAATGGTCTTGATATGACTGTCGGCGGGACATTTACAATAGATGATACTACCACGTACACCGCTTCTACACTTAATGTAGCCGGTGATTTTACATTAAATGCAACTTCTACTTTTACAAAAGGCGGAACTTTATCATTTACGGCAAGTGGAGATATTAAAGATGGTAATGCAGTATTAAAGGATCTGGGCGATGTTGTAATAACTGCAGGAACAAGAACTCAAACAAGTGATTTATCTATGACAAACCTTACAATAAATGGAGAAAATATAACAGGTGATTACAACTTAACAGTAGCAAGTAATGTAGATTCATCAGCAGGAACTATTACTGCAAGCGGACAGACTGCCGGTAAAAATATAAATATCGGTGGTAATTTTACAAGCGGAATTTTTACAGCCGGAGCAGGAGCCGGGACGCTTAATTTTAATGGAAGTGGAGCTACACAGGTATTCACTCCAAATTCAGGTACATTCGGCATTGCACAAACTTCCGGAGTTGCTGTGGTGCAGATTAATGGCACATCAACATTCAGTTCATTTACTACAAGTGCAGGAAATTCTTTACGACTTGACGGAAGCAGTGCAGCTTGTACGGTAAATATTGCATCAGGAGGAACATTTACTAATGATGGAAGTCTTGTTGTGAATGATTCGGGAAATCCAGTTACTTTAAAAAGTGCAGCAGGTACAGCGATATTTACCGGTACTGATATAAATTATAATGGTAAAAAGATTTTTCTAAGCGGTATTGACTATCAAACAGATGTGACTTTAGAAGCAGATGAAACAATACAATTATCTGGAGATTGTTCATTTACAAACATTAACATTAATAATGCAACTGCTTCATTTATAGATGGTGCACAGACTTTCAATATCACCGGGGACTGGTCAAATGCCGGAACCTGTACAATGACAGGAACTGCAAACTTTAACGGAGTTGCAGCTCAGGATATAATAAGCGGTGGAACAGCGGTGGCAAAACAGTTTAATATTCTAAATCATAATGGTACAGGAACTTTAAGAATTGTTACAAACGATATTTACATAAAAAGTACTTTTACAAACTCCTCAGATATATTTAATCTTAACGGTTTAAATATGACAGTAGTTGGGGCTTTAACTATTTCAGGAGGAACTTTTGATGCATCTATAGGTACTCCTACTATTTATGTCGGTAGTAACTGGGAAAAAAACGGAGCAGGTTTATTTACTGCAGGAATTTCAACCGTTAATTTTACAGGAAATGGAAGTATTGTAAATGCTGAGACATTTTATAATATGACTGTCAGTTCAGGAACGAGAACTTTAGGCGCTGCAATAAATCCGACAATTACACATGATCTTTCTATAACGGGCGGGATTTTTCAAGCCGGAGCAAGAATTGTTTTTGTAGGGCATGATTGGAATAGAAGCGGAGTAGGTTTATTTACAGCAGGAAGTTCGACTGTTAATTTCAACGGAACTGGCGTTATTGTAAATGATGAAACTTTCTTCAACCTGACCGTCAGTGCGGGAACCAGAACTCAGACACTCGATATAACAGTAACTAATGATGTTTTAATAACTGGAACAGGAAATTATTCTCCCGGACTACTAAAAACATCAGTTGGAAGACATTGGACAAACTCAAATACTTTTACACCTGGAAGTTCAAGAGTTATTTTCAATGGAACAGTAAATCAGACTTTTATTCCGGGAGTTTCTAATTATTACAGCATGCAGGTAAATAATACCGGTGGTGCTGGTTCTAACACAGTCCAGTTATCAACTAACGATCTGACATTAAATGCCGGGGGAATTTTAACATTGACTGCCGGAGTATTAAATTTAAACAGTCAAAATCTAACTATAAATACTTCTCCAACACTAACTGGCGGAGTTATTGATCTGAATTCAAATATAATAACGGCTATAGGCGTTGCAATAGATGTAAATGGAACGTCTATAAATAATGCAAATAATTCAGGAACTATTAACTGCGGAAATTTTAAATTAAGTTCCGGTTCTGTTAATAATACATTAAATCCCGTAACTTTAATCTGTGGGGATTTTACTATCGCTGGAGGTACATATAAAGCCTTTGGTTCTCCCATAACAGCAAGTGGTAATGTTGATTTAACTGGTGGTACTTTTGATGTCTCTGGAGGTGTGTCTACTCTTACTATGACAGGATTATTAAAGATATTAAAATCAAATAATCAGAGTATTGATAATCTTAGAATTAACGGTGGAACTGTTACGATAAATACAAACGATCTTACAATGAACAATGATTTAACAATTGAAACTGCAAGTTCCCTAACTACAGGAAGCAATTCACTCTTTGTAACAGGAAATGTTGTATTGAATGGAACTGGATTGCTAGATGCAGGCGGACAGGGAGTCGGTAAATCGGTTTCTGTAACTGGCAGTATTACTGATGATGTGGCTAATCAGGGGCAATACAAGGCTTCACCTCAGAATACTACCGTAAGCGGAGTAAATTTTGATGTTACAAATTTTAATCATAATAGCGGCATCTTAACATTTTCAGGTGCAGCTGCACAAAATTTTTATCCAAGATCTTCTGTTTTTTATAGTGTTATTGTTAATAAAACAAATACAGTATTGTTACTTTTAAATAATTTGACAGCAGTAGGTAATATTCTAATATCAAACGGAACTCTGGATACAGGTTTAGTTGATATATATGCACATGGCAATATTACCAATTTTGGTACATTTACGGCCAGGTCACAGACTGTCAACATAACGGGAGCAACAGATACTCAGACGCTTGATTTAGGCAGTTCAAATCTCAATAATCTTGAGGTGAATAAAACTGCTTCAATAAACACTGTGACCATTCTAAACACTGCTTCAGACCTCACCATCTCCGGCACTCTCACTATCACCCAGGGCATCCTCGTCCAGAACCGTAATCTCACGGTAAACGGCACAGCCACCATCGTCGCAACTGGTGAATGGCGAAACATCACTGACACAGCAAATGCCAACATCACCTTCGGCAACACTCTCGGTGTCGGTTGTACACTCAATGTTGAAGCCGGCGGAAAATGGACAGTCACCGCACCAACCAATCTCAAAACGGTAACCATTGCAAATACAGTAACCAATGCCGGAACAATCACCTTCAACGGCGGAGCAAGCGATAACATTTCCATTGTGTCGTCAAACCCGGGCGTAGATCAGAAGGACTGGGCTGGCACTGGAGTCGCTCCAATATTCACCATGAACGACGTAACAGTCCGTGATCAGACCTGCACGAGCGGAACACCGGCACGGATCAGCCACGACGGATCACATCCGGGAACGGACAATGGTAATAATATCAACTGGTTTATCGGAGATAAAACGATAAGCGGAACACTCTATACGGATAAAGGTGTTACCGCAGCAGGTGCAGGTGTTAACCTCACGCTCTATGTGTACCTTAACGGAGTAACAAGAAGAAACCGAGGAACAGTCACCACAGCTCCTGATGGATCATTCTCCATAACACAAGTAAGTTACACAGCCGGTGACATCATACTGATTACCGACATAGACGGTTCAATTTTTACCATGCCACCGGCTGCAGGTAATATTACCGGGTGCGACCTCTATCGAAGCCATGTCATCGTGCGTAATGACAATCTCGGTTTAACTACAACGGCAAATATGGGCACTATTACAAACTTTGCACCTGAGATCATCCCGGCCAATGCAGAATTCGATGTTACCGGTGCAAATCTCGTCCTTGAAGCTAACCGTGAACTCCTCGTCTGGACCGGCATGACATATACACCAGGCGGTACTATTACCACTTCCGGCACAGGCGGACTCGACATTCGGGGAACACTAACCGCTGGCGGTGTCATTGATATAACCGGTAATGGCGGTATAACTGTAAGCGGTTTATTAACAACTTCAGGAAATGTGACCTGCACAGGCACCGGCGGGGTAACAATTACCGCAACAGGAAAATTAACGGCATCATTAACAGACACTCTAAGTTTCGGCGGTAGCTGGGGTCGTGCAACAGGCGGAGTTTGGACACCAAACAGCTCAACGGTGAATATAACCGGTACACCCGCTTCAACACTAACAGCCGGTGAAACATTTCATAATCTTACTATTAATAAAACATCTTCAACAAACATGGTAACCTCAATTGGGGCACTTACTGTAAATAATGACCTGACCGTTACGTCAGGTACTTTTGACTCACAAGCGGGCAACCTTACTGTTAAGCGGGATATAACAATGAACGGAGTGAATGCAGTATTCTCACCGGGAGCAACAGACGTATTTATTGCACGCAACTGGATACTGACTTCCGATGCTACATTCACAGCAGGTCTTTCTTCAGTTATTTTTAACTCAGACCTTGCTACGGTAATCAGCGGAGACACAATATTCTATAAACTCATATTCTCAAAAGGTACGGGAACCGTATCAATAGGATGTACAATTATCGCAAGTTACTTCGGAGCATATCGTGGAGCAGTTTCATTCTCAGGAAATTATAACCTCACTGTCAATGGCGACGTAGCTCTACTTGGAGCCGGAAACATAGATTCATTGGCTTCAGATAATTGGGCAGGTCCTTTAGGGTACATATCAGACAATGTACATCATCCGGCATCATACACTGCGTCTTTTGACTTTTCAGGTCAGGTTATTCATATGACCGTGACCGGTGACTTTTATGTCAATGGTGCAAACATGATTTCTACGGCACCATGGTTTCTTCATATACCTGAAAACGATGATGATATACGAAAAGCCCGTGCTTACGGTGAAATGAACGTACGCTATTCTCAAGCCGACTATTGGGTTGCCGCTTCCGGGGGTACATTATATGAAGACGGAACTTTAAACGATGATAAAATCCCTGTTGATCTTTTTGATAATGTTAAATGGGACTTTGGACGGCTGGTTATTTCAGGAGTTGAGACACGCTCTGACTCGGTATTGTACATTGGGTTTGGAACCGGTGTTGAAAATGATAATAATGAAATAAACACAGTATTCTCTGGTGGTACGATTAAATATAATGACAATTCAATCCCATTTTCAGGAACATACACCGATTTTGCATGTACTGTATCAACAAACGGTCAAGGCGACATGACGGGTTTTTATATAAAAGCACCAACTACCTGGAATACGGATGCAACGGGATTGTCCGCCGGAACTGCTACTTCAACTGACCGGGACGGGGTTCATAAAACAGTAAAAACAAATATCAGATTTAATGAAGCAACTATACTTCGTCGAAATACCAAAACCCGTATGCCTGCAATCTCGGTAGATGCAGTTGATTTGTGTCCGCCGGTTTTAATATCATCAGTTCTGGATAATACACTGCAAAGAACAAACGGGGCTGCAAAATATACATTTAATTCAGTAAAACTAACATTCTCTGAACCGATACAAAATAATTCATTCCCAACAACGGCTGATGTTGTCAGTGATAATGATGGTGATGTTTCAGATGGTGGTGCCGGTGCTGCAATTAACACAGCCGGTGTTATTTCGGGATGGGGAAATTTTGCGGTAACCGGAAATGTTGTTACTCATTCTGACAGTACAACAAATGGCGGGACTTCCGACTCAAATGTAATATTCACAAATACAGATAGAACAAATTTTACAATACTTTTAGGCGGTAATTATAATGACGGGGGATGTATCAGATCTGTTGATGGAACCGCACTTGTTCAACCTTCAGGCATTTATACTCCTCTGGCAACAATTCGTGATAATTCACTCTCACATAATCTTATTGATACGGCAGTTACTAGAACGACATCGGGAAATTGGGCGCTTACTAATATACCACAGTTTACTGAAACAAAAACTGATGAGAGAACTGCACATATTAATGGAAGAATTGATAATTATATTCTCAAATTTAATGAAGATATTCAAATGTATGATGGAAACGGTAGTGTAAACGGACAGGGAACACATACCATTGTTGCAGAAAATTTCACTCACAGTTATATCGCCGAAGTTGCTGATTTAAATCTGGTAGAATTAAAGAAAGACGCCCCATTTAATTTGAATCTAATAGAAATCTCGATGTCCTATAATTTTGGTGATACCGGTGAACTTCCTTTACTTTCATATTTAAACAGTTCAGTTGTAAAGTTCATTTCAACAAATTACCGGCTTGAAATGGGAAATGGACATACCAATTCCGCTGTTCGTGTTGACGGGGCTGAACCGGTTGTTTATGGTGTTGATCTTTCAATTGATGACCCTGATGAACATTATGTACCATCAGATTTTAATTCATCGCCGTACTATAATCACTTGACCGATACCTATCAAGACCCCGGTGCTGCACCTGAATTTAATATGCACAGGTCAAACCCGGCTCCATATTCAGGCACAACGGTTCCTTTTACTGACAGGTCATATCGAAATAAAATACGATTTACATTCTCAGAAGATTTAGACCTTGCTTCAATAGGAATTCCTCTTAATACAAGAGCGTCCGGTTATACGTATACAAATCAGCAGAAAAGTGAGTTTACCAATAGTAATTTCGGGAATTCAACAGTGACTGCAAACGGTTTGTATTTCTCAGGATTAGGAACATTAAAAGGATGTAACTTGAGTTCAGATGCAGGAACTAATTTTGTACAATTTGAAACTGAAAGAGAATTGTTTGTTCATCTTACGGGATGGTATGATTTGTCAACGCAATCATTTCCCGGGGCGATTAATTCAGTAACAACCGTGCCGCGAATCGAGGGAACAGATTATTTTGATACCAATGATGGAGCATTAAATCTTTTAGTAAAAGATACATCAGGAAATTCAATACAGGCGAAAGACACAACGAATTCAGATGTTGAGATAACAGTCACTAAAGACTGGGATATTTCAAAACCGGTTTTCAGATATATTGCTAAAACTGCAAGTTTTTCAGGTGATCCGTTAGCAGGCGGTTCTGATCTGACATCGGGTGTCAGTGGCGGAAATCCTGTTGATACTATTGAATTTATAATGAACGAAGCGATTTTCGATTTAAAAGAAAATGTAAATTTAACCGGCGTTTTTACATTGAATTTTATTGATAATGATGCAGAACCATTGTCTCCTCCTTTATTTACAACGGGTATCGTAAAACTGGGCAGATGGACTAATAATATGATGGTTCAATCAGATACTGATTCAAATGATCAGGCTTTCTCTATTAAATTCACTTCAAATAAACCTGATTATAAACGAATCAGATGGTCATACTTACCAAAACCCGATATTTACATTACCGATTTACGGGGAAATAGACTGAGTCAGATTGTTGATAAAATTACTATTGAAACAGCTCCTCCATTTATTGTTGATACAAGAGCGGTTGTCGGTTCTAATTCAATATATGTAGAATTTAATGAAGATGTTTCTACAATGTCAGGCGGAGATATTGATCCTTCAAATTTTCAGGTGTTGACATCAAATGGCATTGCGATTACGAGTATAAAACCGTTTGACTCGAAAACAATTAGAAAAGATCAGTTTTTATTCACTTTTAATATGCCTTTATCAGATGATATTATTGCAACTGATTTGTTTAGTGCAAACCCCGGTGCAGTAAAAGATACACTTGATAATGTCATGAGAGAAGATATCAATTACAAATTGTCATCGATTGGTATTAACTTTTTCCTCAATACGCTTATGGAAGATTATTATAGAAAAGGGGATGCTTGGGTTGTTAAAAACTTTGACGGCAGTGAAAAAATCACACCGGACAGTTTGAAAATAACGACAAATGTTGATGTTGAAAAATATAGAGGAATGCTTCCGTTATTATATTACGATATTTTTGATACCAGAGAAGACGCTGCTTTCTGGTTCCCGAATAAAAATAAATCTGCAAGACAGATTGTAGGACGGAATATCGGTGATACACGATGGGAATTTTTATTACCCGCTAATGATCCGAAGATTAAAATCGGTAGTTACATGGCGATGGTATTTAAAATCGGTGATTTTTATTCATACCGGTCAATATATCCTATAGATTCCGATTCATTTACGCCGAAAGAAGCAGAATCATATTTGGTGAAGATAGAACGGTTTAAAGAACAAAGAGATGGCGTAACAATTTTAAATAACCTCATTAATCCGACAAAAAATGAGATTGTTAAAGTGTCATACAAACTTGAAAAAGCCGGTCCGGTCAGTATTATTGTCTATGATTTAGCCGGTAACGTCGTTAAAGATTTAACTACAGAGTTCAGAGCTGCCGGTCAGCATCTTGTTGAATGGAATGGTAAAAATACTAATGGAAAAATTGTTGCAAGAGGGGTATATTTAGTAAGGGTGAGAGCACCGGGGATTTTTAATCAGATTAGAAAGGTATTGGTGGTGAAATGAGATTTTTAACTGTCCTTTTAGTTTTATCCTTTATTTCGTGTGAATATAAACCGCCTTATTCGGGAGTTGTTCCGATTAGTTTAGACGAAAACCTTTCTTTATGGGATGTTGATAGCGGTATTTCACTAGTAGAAACAACTTCAGATGCAGGAACTGTGGTGTATTCACTTGGGCTTATTAATATACTTTCTGATGACACAACCAATTATTCTTCAGGATCAACCGGTGAATGGATTGCATCATCTCCTGTAGCGGATAAAATTAAGGCTCCGTCCATATTTCAAGCGGTTACTGACCCGATAAATCCTGATAACAGGCTTCTTCTTCTTGAACTGAAAAGAGAACCGCTTGCCGAGTATATTTATTATCCGCTCAATGTTGATTATGAGATGTCAAGTTACATTTTCAGGTATGATTATCGTGATCTATCAAAAGTGCCGGGACCGATTTATCTTAGCATCGGTAGAAATGACGGAAGCGATGATGTGTGTTTTACCCGTGATGTACAGCAAAAAGAGTCAGGAACGGCAGTTGAAACGCTTAATTTTATTGACATTGGTACCTATCATATACGATTTGGAAATGCTGATATATTAAATATCATACCGACTTTTTCAATCTATCTTGATAATGTATATCTCTTTAAAAATAGTAATCATGCAATTTCTCAACGGGTAACAATTAAAGAAGCCGGTATTTATAGAATTGCAATTAATGCAAAAGCATTATCCTCATCAATATTTACACTTAAAATTTCAGGATATTCCGGTACATTTCCCTTAACTGATACATTTGCTGAATATTCATATTATATCCGTTTAGACAGAGGTGATACAACGATTGAAATAATGCCTGTTGATGCTATTATAAGTAATCGTATTCCCGGTGCTATTGAGATTTCATCTATAGTTCTTGAGTTTCACCCTGATAAAAGCAGTATTGATTAGGGTGAATCGGTATTTGCGTTTATCAAGCGAAATAATTCAATAATTTATACCCCTGAAAAGAGATTATCTTTCAATTTTACATGAGGCTCTGTATTGAGCCATTTGCAAATAATCACTTCAATTGATCCCAGCGATAGCCACTATTTACATAAAACCCCGCTTCACCAAGCAGGTTAAAATTTTTCCAGATACCTTCACTGTTTACACCGGTATCATAATATATATCAGTAAACCACACCGTGCCTATTCTAAGTTCAGGGCCAATGAAAAAATTTTTTGTCATTTTGTCATCTTTTATAACGGGGAAAAAATCAAGCCCGCCGGCAAGTGAAAAACCTATCGGGAACCCGTCAATAAATCCTCCATAAATTAATGTTCCGATAAACGGTTCAAAATTATAAGAATCGCCCAAATCAAAATGATAATTAACTCCAAGTTCAAGTGAAGGCATAATAAAATTAGTTAGATTAAATGAAAAATCAAGAGATACATTCTCCTTAAATCTATATCCCCACGCAAAACAAAAATCAATATTCACTTTAGTTTTCGGGTTAAAAACACGGGGAAAACGATGAGGCATCGGTGTTCCATGATCGTCAATTCCTGAAGGAATCTCATTATTGTTATTATATTTTAACAATATCCCTCTTGCTATTTTTGTTGAAACATCATTACTTATTAAAAGATATGAATCATCAACTTTTTCATAACAGTTTTCAAATGCTTTTTTATCATTTTCATGAGTGATTGTGTTTACTAAACTATCAAAATCTTCGGATGTTAGTATTTTAGGTACTTCGTCTTCTCCGGGGCCTTTTTTAATCGGGTAGTTTTTTTTTAGACCTGATTTAATATCTGTTTTTACAAGTATACCGCTTCTTCCTTTCAGATAAAATCCATCTGAAGCATTTAAAAGAACAATATTTACCAAATAGAGTGTTAAAATAAACTGTTTAGTCATCTGCCTCCCTCCTGATATGAGTATAGTTGATAAAGAGATATTAATCTACAGGGCATCTTGCAGAAAATCGAGATAAAAAGAGTATTTTTGCATGAGGCTCTTTCGTCATTATATTTACCTTCTGCAAAAGCACACTGTAAATATTTCTAAGTGGTCTCATACGAATTTTCCCATTTACCGCATCGTCCGCCACTTCGTCCGATAACTTCATTACTATCAAGGATTTCAATGACCTCACATAGATTCGAACAATCTTTACATTTAAAACTGCCCGTTGCAATCGAGTGATCGGCAATGTCAAAACCCCTAAAACGGGTTTGTTTAATTGTAGCATTTTTAGCAATAAGAGCAGCACCAAATGCACCCATAACCATATTATATTGTGGTATCGTAATATCGGCCTTTAAGGCTTCGCTAAAAGCTCTTCCGATTCCTTTATTTGCGCTAATACCGCCTTGAAGGAGAATCGGTGTTTTTATTTCTTTACCACGGCATACATTACTTAAATAATTACGAACCATTGCGTGACAAAGACCCATAAGAATATCTTCCTGTTTATGACCGACTTGTTGTTTATGAATCATATCAGATTCTGCAAATACGGTACATCGCCCGGCAATATCAGTCGGGTTTTCTGATAAAACAGATTTATTACTTAACTCATCAATTGAAATATCAAGTCTTTTTGCCTGTGAGTCAAGAAAACTGCCCGTTCCCGCAGCACAAACAAGATTCATGGCAAAATCAACAACAACGCCATCCCGTATAATGGTAACTTTACTGTCCTGACCGCCGATCTCGAGAATCGTCTGAACATCAGGGTGTAAATGAATAGCAGCCCGTGCATGTGCCATAATTTCATTCTTTATTATATCCGCACCGACAACGGCACCGATTAATGATCTTCCGCTTCCGGTGACACAAACCCCACTGATTTCAACATCATCAGGAATATTTTGTTCAAGTTCCTTTAATCCCTTTTGTACCGCAGCAATCGGGTTTCCCTGCCCGCGAATATATGAATCAAATAAAACAGTATCGTTACTATCAATAACTAAAAGATTTATACTAATAGAACCTACATCAACACCTAAGTAAACTTTTTTTTTCATGTATTGTGCTCCTTACCGTTCTTTTTTCTTCTATCATACAGCATATCAATATACGCTTCAAGTCTTGTAACCAGACCAACATGACTTGTGTGTTCATCAAATGAACATTCTAATACAGGTAAATCATAATCACTGCTCACTTTTCTTAAAATCGGTCGGATACTGATTTCAGGCATGCAGCCGGATGGACAAAGATGTATTACACCGTCATACGAATCTTCTCCACAGATAATTGAATGTGCAATAGAGTCAAGGGCGTGACCGCCTACTTTCGTTTGCAAATAAGGTTTTGCAATTTCAAGCATGTGCTTTTTTGAATGTTTACCTGATAAATGCGGGAAAAAAATATTTTTGAGTTCGACCCCGAGAAGAAAATAATTAACGACTTCAACGCCAAGACCGCCTAATAATTCTTCCATACTATGGTTTAAATATTTATCACGTAAAACGCTTGCTTCTCCGACTAATGCAACTTTCAGCACCTTTTTATCGGTATTGATATTAATTGCTGTAAATCGTTCAAATATTTTACTTTTTAAAATCGAGATTTCTATTCCGGTCTTAGCAGCTTCCAATTCCAGTAAACATTGATTAGTAACCGTTGAAGTCTCACCTTTTTTAATTTCACGTGGTCGGGTTTTCCAAGCTAACTTCTCAATTTCATCAATGAGAAACATTTTTTGTAAAGCCCATAAAGCTCCTCTCCAGAATTTAAAAAAAGGCGGGTCATAATGTTTTATAATTGGTGGTTTTATCCCGGTGTCACCAAGACCGAAAATGTGCATTTTCAAACCGCGTTCATCCAGTATTTTTTGTAATAATTGCCGGTAGTATGTTAATCGGCAAGGACCGTTTCCATTAACCATAACTGCATACTCAACACCTTCTTCTGCTGCTTTTATAAAATGGCCGATAAAAATTTTGAATGGTAAACAAAGAGAATCAGGTGATACTTCATAACCGAGTTTGACTATCTCAGGGGTTGTCGGGCTGATCCATGGTGTTGCCCCCATCGCATCGGCAATTGCAGCAAATGCTATGGAATAGTTTCCCATATTAGGAATTGCAATTTTGTTCATTTTTCCACCTCACAGAATCTATAAAAGCCTCAAGTCTCGTGTCAACTCCGGCTAATGCAGAGTGTTCATCAATAATCAAAACGATAAACGGGATGCTTTTCTCTTTCAAAACAGATCGTGATGTTTCTAACATTACCGAGTCACATCCGCAATTAAATGAACTGATTTGGATAACACCTTTGCATTTTTCAGGATCAAGTTGAAATAGATTATCATTCATTTCGCCGCATGTGTCCCAGCGGATTGCGTCTTTTTTTCTTTTTTCTTTTTTGAACTCAATTATTTCATAGCTGATATTCATTTTTTTCAGTTTTTTTATAACCGGCCCGGTAATATAGTCGTCATATAAATTATATGGGTGACTTACGATGAAAAAAGAAGCTTCAGTTTTTTTAGATTGTTCTTTTTCTTCGGTATGTTTTTTCGTGGCGTTAACAGCACGATTTGCTGCTTTTTTTGCAATTGAATTTGAAAAACCAAGTTCCTGTGCAAATTTCTGCAGTGACGATATAAGTTTTATTTTATTTTCATTTATTTCAAAAGTAATTACTTTACCCGGTGCGAGAATTCGTGCAACATCGGGAAGTACGCTTAATTTGGGACATGAACAATGTTTTTTTATAGTGGATATAATTCGCGGCACGAACAAAACATCAACTTTATCAATAAGTTCAAGAATATGTGCGTCAAATAATTTGATGGGCAGGCAATTTTCTGATTCGGCTACTGAACTTGCTAATTCTATAGTTTTACGGGATGTTGATTCTGATAAAATTACTTCAATTTCTAATGTTTCAAAAAATGTTTTCCATAAATCAGGATAAAAAAAATAATATAAAGACTTTGGAATTCCTACTTTTTTGATTGTCATTTTTTGAGCCAAATCATACTCCTTATATGAATTATTTTGGTTATAAACGTTAATTTTTTTTAAGTTCATTGGTGATAAAAAAATAATATTTACATTAATACTCTGTTTTAAAGTACTTCATATATCACTTTTATAAATTTTGCAAGTTCTAAATTTTGTTCAAGCGCCTACCGGAATAATTTAGAATTTTTGATGTTGTGATGGTATTCTATTGAGAGATTGCGGAGTATTTTTGAATGAGGCTTTGTACAAATACGAGTTTAATGGTATAGTAAGTATAAGCGGAGGATTTGCGGAATCAAATGTATACTATAAAAAAATTGACTCAAAAACTACTACGGTGGAAATTCAGGAAATAAGCAAAGTTTTACTTCAAACTATAATAGATAAAGAAAAAGTTGTACTTGAAAAGAAAATACCACTAAAATCGGCAAGGCATTTCTTGATTACAGTCAGATTATCGTATTGTCACATTTTAAGGGGCATATGCTGTTTTATAATAGAAAAAGGATTCATTCATATTTAGGTTCTATGAGTCCGTTGGAGTTTGAAAATAAACATTCGGCTTAACAAATTGTTGACAAAAGTCATTGACAATCACAAGTACCTGATTAACTTTATCCATTCGTAATGTTTTTTTGCCCTGTTCCATTTCACGGATAAATCTTAAACCAACTCCTGATTTCTCAGATAGTTCAATTTGATTAAGTTTGAGATATTTTCTTTTCTGTTTTATAAATACTGATAATTTTGAACTCATGGTTAATATAATACACCCTATATGGTATAATGTCAAAATAGAATTGTGATTTTATATCATATAGGGTATAAAATATTTGGTTTTTTATAAATCATACCTTAAAGGGTGTAGTTTGTGAGATGAAAATGACTTCAAGCTATAAAGTGAGTACAGAATCAGCAAGATCAGAAAGAATATTAAAAACCAAAACTCTTGTTCCTGTGATAATCGGTTTACCGTTGCATATATTAGGATTAATTGTTAATTTATATGTCAAGGTAAGCTCCTCATGATAAACATACAAAAAATAGATAATTTTTTCAATGTGATTTTTTTTAAGGTGCTTTAACTAACAAATGATATAATATGAAATGTAGTCCCCTTGATTCTTTTTCTGAACAATCACCGCGAGGTATTGGAGTTTATGAGAATTATTTATTCTATATATCAGATGACGGAAATAAACGGCTTAATATATATAATAATGATCTCTTGCAAAAATCAAGATTACTTGCTTTTTACTGGAGCGATAAGCAATTTAATTGCGTTATGGGATACCATTTGCAAAAATTCGAGATAAAAAGAGTATTTTTGCAAATGGCTCAATTAATTTAGATTTACTCCTAAAAAATATCAGGAAAGTTAGTGAACCATCCTTAAGCCGATAATATTTCCCTCACAGTCCTCAAATAATGCAATAAATCCCATTTGTTTACCGAGATTAACCTTTTTAAGAGTTACTTTACCTCCATTTTCTTCGACCATGCTTAGAGTTTCATCAATATTATCCACATTAAAGTAAATAACTGTTCCTTCTTTTGAAGGTTTATTATTTGGAGTTTGAATAATTGATCCTGAAACACCGGTAGATTCTTTTGAAATTGGAAACATTGCTAATTTTATAAAGGGAGTATCAATTAGAGTCATTTTAAATTTAAATACAGATTCATAAAAATTCTTTGCTCTTTTAATATCTGTTACAGGAATATCAAACCAACTCACAGGATTATTTTGTTTTAATTTAGTTTCTTTTAAATCTTTTCCAAATACAATTGAACCATTTTTTAAAACTGTATCAATTTTATTAAGTTGTGATATATCAAGAAGAGGATTCCCATTTATTAAAATTAGATCTGCATTTTTACCAACCTCAACAGTTCCAATAATTGTATCTAATCCTAAGTGTTCAGCAGCATTTTTGGTAATAAAAGAGATTATTTTTTCAGCTGTAAATCCGGCTTTTGATAGAATATCAATCTCCTCTAACTGTGTAACCCCCGGTGCTTGAAAACCGCAATTCATGTCGGTTCCAAATGCGATTTTTACGTTTTTATCATCCATTTTTTTTAGATTAGTAAGTCCAATTTCAAGAGTTGTCTGGTCTTTAGCCAATTTTAAAATCTGTAAAGTAGGGACAAAATATGCATTTTTTTCTTTAAATAGATTGATGGTTCTGTCATTTCTGATTGGTAAACCAACAACCCCATGCTCTATTCCATCTATACCTGATTCTATAAGCTCAATTACGTCATTTTCGTAATTTGTATGAGCTGTAATTCTTAAATGATTTAGATGTGCTTCATCAATAATAGCTTTCATTATGGGACTTGATATTTTATTGATATTTATTTTTTTATTAAAGTAATCAACCATACCACCTTGATAAACAAGTTTAATCATATCAACTTTTGAGTCTGATAGTTTCTTTACTGCATCTCTTGCATCTTCAACACTTTCTACCTCAATTGAAAATTCTTTTCTAAGCCAAGGATCTTCACCTCCAACAGTTACTGCAGGATGACCATTTATTGCCGTAATATTTGGGCCAACAACTAAAAGTCGTGGTCCGGGGATTTCTCCATTTTTTATTTGATTTTTTAATTTAAGTATTAGATCTAACGGATCACCTAAAGATTTTACTGTGGTAATACCGCTTTTTAGAAAACCAGACATTAAGTTTTGAACTTCATTTTGCAATATATTAGTGTATTCTTCTTCACCTGTTTTGAAAGAACCAAAAATATGAATATGTGTATCAATTAAACCAGGCATTAAAGACTTTCCGGTTCCATCAACTGCTTTTGCATCTTTAGAATTAATTTCTCCATTGGTAATTTTATCTATTTTACCGTCAGATATTAAAACATTATAATTTTCAAAAACACTCCCATCTCCTACAATTACTCTTACATTATTAATAACAATTTTGTTTGATTGAGTAATAGGATTTTTATTCTGGGATTTACATCCAGAAACGCTAAAAATAATTACCACTAAAATTAATATTAACATCTTATTCATAAAATTCTCCTTTTTTTTAAAACATAATTTTATTTTCTTTTAATAATACTTTCAAGTTCGTTCAGATAATTTTCAAACTCAGCTCTTCCATTTTTCGTTATATTTATAAATGTTTTTGGTTTTTTATTTAAAAACTCTTTTTTGATTTGAATAAATTCAGCCGCCTCAAGTTTTTGGAGATGAATGCTTAGATTACCCTCAGTTAGGGATAATTCATCTAAAAGAAATTTAAAATCTACGAAAATCTCTTCTTCAAGGCTCGATAAGAGAGCCATAATTTTTAAACGGGTTGGTTGATGTATTAATTCATTTATATTGTTATCTTGTTTCATTTTTATTTAATATTAATACTCCTGTTAAAATTAAAGAGCTACCACAGGAAACTCCTGCAAATAAATATAAATATTTAATAAAAAAAATGTACCCGATAATACAAAAAAAAACTAAAAGTATAGCAAGAATAATTAATAGATTGTTATTAAAAACTCCAATAATAAAATAACATAATGCTGTTGATAGGATAATCAAAAGAGTGATATTTTGAATAGTTTTTAAATTAAACATCCAGATAATAATAATATCAAAGATAATAACCCCGACAGAAATTAAGAATATTTTAAATAATATTTTCGGAAAAATAAATTTATTATTTTTTCCGTATAAAACTTTACTAAGAAATATACTGGTAATAATTCCAAAAATATTTAAGATAGACCAAACGATATTAAAATTATTGAAAAATTGACCAACTGAAAATCCGATTATCCATATTGAACCCCATAATATAAAAAACCACCCTGAAGATTTCATCGCCTTATTTGAAGTCGATTTCATAATTTTTTTTAAGTCATTTAATTCTTCCATTGCATTAGATTTATCCATAAATCCTCCTTAAAGTACTTTGCGTTGTAAAGTACTTTAAGGTAATTGTTATGAGAAGTCAATATATTTTTTCCGAAAAAGTTAATATTCTGAGCTTCTTGCAAAAATACTCTTTTTATCTCGATTTTTTGCAAGAAGCTACCTATAATGCGATTATATCGCATGTGGCGGAAGCGAAATCAAGTAATCTCGAATTTTTGATGAATATACAGAATACTGGGAAAATGAGCATAAAGGCAATGAATAGCTTTGCTGATGAGGATATTGTTATGATTCAACCAAATGTAGTAAAGCATCTTGAGTCCGGGGTAAAGAGGGGGATTTGGGATATTAAAATTTTATGCAATTTGTCTCAGTATAAATAATTTTAGTTTTTAAATTATCAATTCTTATAACTCATGATTTTTGCGAAAGTCTAAAAATATAATAAAAATAATTAATGGTAAAAAAAAGTTGTGTTTCCAGATTATATTTACTATAATTTATGAAAATAATATTAAAGGAGAATTTAATGAAGAAGATAGTATTAATAACACTTTCAATACTAATTTTAATCTTTGTTTCAAGCTGTAAAAAAACAGAAAAGGAAGTTGTTAACTCGGTTGATGGAATTATTATTAGAGGTGGTCTTGGATTATTTGAAAAAATTCAGGAAGGGGAAAATTCTACTCCTACAGCCAAATATAAAGATTCGGTTACAATTGGTGAAAAAGTAAAAATTAACGGAACATCTGAAAAAATCACTTATGACAAAAACGAATTGGATTTTGTTAAAATTACAACAGAAAGTAAAACTAGCGGATATGTATCTTCAGCTTATGCGATTGCTGATTCAGAACTTGGTGTAATCATAGAAGACGATGTTGTTGTTTTTACTGAACCTGTATTAACAAAACCTTCAGTTGACTCTATAAAAAAAATGAATCTTGTGGCTGTACATAATAACAGCCGAAATGGCGATTTTATTAAAATTTCAGCAAATGCTTTATTAACAAATAATAAATATAAACTTTTTAGTGAGGTATATATAAAAGCAAGCTCAATCTCTATGACAGAAGACGATACTCAGTCAATCAGATTCTACAATATGGCTATAAGCGAAAAGAACGCGACTAAAAAGAAAGTCTTTTCTGAAACAGCTTTAAAATTCAAGAATTCTGTATTTATTGATGAAATAAATAGTAAATTAGGAAATACTCCTACAAAAGATAACGTTATAAATGATGAAGAAATTGAAACAGAAGATTTTGATGGCGGGATCTTTATTGTAAATAATGACAAAATTAATATCAGAGACCTACCATCACAAAATGGTAATGTTGTCGCTCAGTTAAATACAGGCGATGAAGTTAAAGTAATTGCAAAAACAAAAAAGACTTATACAATTGATAACTACGATTCTGCATGGTTTAAAATTGAAGAACCAAAAGCTTGGGTTTTTGGTGCATTTATTGATCAAAAATAATTAAAAAAAGGCTGACTCAAAAAAGTCAGCCTTTTTTATCTTACCTCAAAATATACAGGGTCACTTTGAACCCCATTATTTGACACGATCACATTGTGATTTCCTTTTCTCAGAATATATGATGCGCTATATGGAAATGGTGCTTTGGTTAAAGAAATACCGTCAATTATCCATTCAATACTATCTACGGGAGGATATATTAAGGCTTGCAATTCCAGAGATTGTTTACTAGTGTCATAACCTGGTTCAATTATATACACATCATTATGCTTTGGTTTTATTATTTCCAGTTTTCTATCTACTGCCGGATGATTAAGTTTATCTAATTCTTTTGAATAAATTGGAATATTCATATTACTTTGCCATTTATGATAAACTGACGGCAAATAAAGAAATTCTTTATTCTGAGTAAATTTTTCAGGGCAATTATCTTTTGCAATTCCTCCTGTACGGGAGTCAATTTTCACTGATATATGAAAATTGCAAAACTCTGTTATAGGAATGTCTTTATTAATATAAATTGTTGAATATTCGTTACAATATTTATTTGGTAATAATCCTGATTTACTGCATACCACTTCTTTTATTAAGCCATCAGGAGGAGACGGGATTTGAGGGTAGAATTCTTTGTAATAGTTTTTAATAATCATATATGCTATTTTATGAAAAAGCGGACCGGCCCCGGAAGTACCTGATAACTGATTCATAGGAGCTCCTTCAAAATCGCCAACCCAGATGCCTATGGTAAATTTATCTGTAAAACCTATAACCCAGTTATCTCTCCAGTTATTACTTGTTCCTGTTTTTACAGCTATTGGAAAATCAAATAAAAGAGGATTTGTAATACCAAAAGCTGCGATTCTAATATTATCATCCATTAAAATATTTTTTATTAGAAAACATGTTTCTTTCGAGAAATATATTTTTTCATCTGCATCATCTTTTCTTTTATCGTTTGACTTAATTGAAACTATTTTCTTCTTTATTCCATTATTTGCAAAAACAGAATAAGCATTTACCAATTCCATTAATGTCACTTCACCATTTCCAAGTACAAGCCCGAGTCCATAATGATCTATGTTTTGATTTAGTGAATTAAAACCAACTTCTTTGAGTTTTTTTAGAAAAACATCAATTCCTAAGCTGTTTGTTAATCTTATTGCAGGAACATTTAAACTTCTTCCTAATGCGTCTTTTAATAAAACCGGCCCATTAAATGTCCCTGTAAAATTCTGAGGAATGTATAATCTATCATCGTAACCGGTATATTCAATTTCAACATCCGGAATAACCGATCCCTGAGTATATCCGTTTTCAAGAGCTAAAGCATAAATAAACGGTTTTAGTGTTGAACCGGGTTGTCTTTTGGAAAGTACTCCATTTACAGCTCCGGACTCACCTTTATAATATCCCGATGATCCAACCATTCCAAGTATTTCACCATTCTCATTATCAATAACTATACAAGAAGCATTTGTTAAACCTTGTTTAGAATTAACAAACACATAATCTTCTATAATTTCAGTTATATTGCTATTTAAGTTATAATCTAATGTTGTTGTAATTTTTCCTGGTTTTGGGTTTTCTGATAATATATATTCAGTAAAATGCATTGATTGATATTTTGCTTCTTTAGTACTTAATGTTATTTTTTCATTAAGAGCAGTTTGATATTCTAAATCGGTTATTTTTTTTGCTTTCAATAATGCAGCTAAAATAACTTCCTGTCTTTTTTTTAAAGCATCAAAATTTTTATAAGGATTTAATTTAACAGGTGCGTTAGGTAAACCTGCAAGAAAAGTAGCTTCTGCTAAACTTAAATGAGAATTAGTTTTTTCAAAATAAATTTTACTTGCAGTTTCAATTCCAATTATAGCAGGTCCAAATGGTGCTCTATTTAAATATTGTGCTATTATCTGCTTTTTACCTAATGTCAGTTCGATGATAAAAGCATCTAAACACTGTGCAATCTTGCCAAAAAACCTATGAGAATGATTATGTAACAATCTTGCTAACTGCATTGTAATAGTTGATGCACCTGAAACAATTTCATCCTCTTTACTGTTATGAAAAGAAGCTCTAGCCACTGCAATAAAATCGACTCCAATATGGTAATAAAATCTTTTATCTTCGAATTGAATTATAGATTTTATTATTTCACTAGAGATATTTTTATAGTCTACCCATGAAGCCTTTTCTCCATTTTGATTTACAGCCTCTCTTAAAAGAATGCCATTTCGATCATAGATTTTATATGATTCATTATATCCTTTCAGCAATTTATATTTATAAACTTGTAATAAAGAAACAACTGAAATAATAGAAATAACAATGATGTATAATATAATATTTTTCTTATTAATCATTTAACATCAATATAATCAACTGAAGTTTGACCAAATATATCCGGCTGATACATAGCCTCTGCTCTTCCCGCCGGTCTTATGTAAGTTCCAGGAGTTGTTGCTCTTGCATAATAGACAAATTCATACTCTCCGGGCAACATTTCATCAACATAAAAAGCCACTCTATGATCTCTGATTTCCTGATATGACAAAACAGATTTTGTCTTTTGAACTATTGCAGATAAAACTCCTTGTTCAATTGTTTCTGTTGTACTAAGTTTTGTATTTAAAGGCTCAAGACCTGCAGGCAATTTATCATCAATTGCACAATAATTAAGTTGGTGCTTTGTTTTAACAATCACTCTTACTTTCACTATTTCCCCAAGAGGAATTGTGTTTGTATACGTTTTTCCGCTTAGGTTTTCATATATTCTACTAATTTCAAATCCGTTATTTTGAGAACGTTTGTTATCATCACTTATTTCTTCTTCATAAGTTAATCGGCTTGTAAAAATGACAGGTTTAAAAAAAGAATTATTCATCATGCAATCCAAATTCTTATTTCCTGATGTAAAGTTAAGTATTTCTGTTTCATTAAATTTTTGTCTTAAAACTCGCTTTGATGGTCTTTCCATTTTTTTTGTATCAATTGAATTATTGTTAATAGAGATATTAATTTCAGGTTCTTCCCCAACCTTCTGATTTAATACTGATTGATAGACTCCCATGATTCCAAAAACATTTTCCTGGGTATTCCCCCAAAGACCATTACTTTTTCTATTAAGTAGACCTGTTAAGAATTTCCCGGAAAGTTCAGGATCATAACTTCCATCTGAGTATGCTAACAATGCAGACGCGTGAGTTCTTAATGGAGAATCAAAAGACCAGCCACCTTTTGGTTTTCCGGAAAAATAAGCCTCACGGGATTCAACTTCTGCTCTGATTTTTATTTCTTTCAAAATATTATTTAAGAGAGCTTGATTGGAAGCAGACTCTTTAACTGCTACAGCCAGGAATGATAATCCAAAAGCACTGAGTTTATCATTATTTTTCCATAATGTAGAGATATAAGCCGGCTGAGGTCTATTCAGTCTACCTAAAGTCATAACAAATAATGCTCTTGTGTCAGCATCTGCTATATTTCCGTGTGGAATGCTCTCTGTAATATTACCTTTTCTTAATGATTCTTCAAGATAATCCGCCATTTTTGACAATGATTCATCAGGAATATCATAACCTTGTTTTTTAGCCTCAATAAGAGCCGTTAAACCAAATGCAGTAGCAAAAGCATGTGGTTCATTTGATCCCGGCCAATAAGACAAACCACCATTTTTTGTTTGGAATGATAGTATTCTCTTAATTCCTGCTTCAGAAAATTTCTTTAAATCAGCCATATTTACTTCAATACCTATTTCGGGAAGAAGATTTTTAAGTACAATCAGAGGATATGCCGTACTCGTTGTTTGTTCAATACATCCGTTAGGATATTGCATTAAATATTGAACTGCATCTTTTAGTTCTGTTAATGCAGATGTAGAAGCAACAATCTCTAATTCCATAGTATTTTTTATATAATTATTCGGAATATGAAAATTAAGTGAACCGGATTTTGTTATTGTATCACTTTTTACAATGATTTGTTTAGTTCCGGGGTTTAGAATCGGTAATTCAAATTCTGCATTATCATAAAATTTTCCTGCACTGGCCTTGAATAAAATTTTTGCTTTTTTTGCTCTAATCGATTTTACGGTAAAACTGAATTTCTCAGATTCACCTGTTTTGATAGTCTGACTTTTTGAAGAAGTCTTTTCCAGTAAATCGAAACCTTCAAGAATTGTTTCAAGATTTACCTTTTGATCCTGCTCTGTATTATTAAATACTATTGCTTCAATAGAAAATCTATCATCAGGGTAAACAAAACGAGGAATTACAGGTTGAATCATTAATTGTTTCTTACTGATAATTTTTTGTTCTCCTGCTCCCATTTTACCGGATTTATCCACTGCAATAGCCATTATTCTATAGGTTGTTATATTATCAGGAAGTTTAATATCTATGCTAGCCTGTCCATTTTCATCAATTTTTACAGATGGATTCCAATAGGCAGTGCTTTTAAAAAGACTTCTAATATCAAGCATGGCATTAACCATAGCATCAGCCGAATCTCCACCACCACTTGGAAATACTGATTCCCGTCGTGATCTTCTTGAATGAATCATATCTAAAATAGATGTCCCCGTTTTAATGGAAAGAGGAACGCTATTATATACTTGATTTAAAGGATTAGGCGTTTTATAGTTTGTTAAACTTAATACTGATTCATCAACAACCATAACAGTGGCAAGTGCTTCTTTTTTTAATAATTTATAATCTGAAACATCTAATTTTATATGTATTGTTTCACCTGGTTCTGCGATATTAGATTTTAAGCCGATAGAAACATTTAAACTTTTTGGAGTATTATCAACTGCTATATTTTTATATCCTATTTTAAATCCCGGAGCTCCGGTTTCGTAATTAGTTGCATCTGTATTATAATGTTCTCTTCCTCTTAATAAAACAACTGAGGCATAAACATTTGGAATATATTCTTCTTTAATCTCAAACTCTATATTCGGGGTATTGTTAGTAATTTTATATAATTTATAATCATGTATTTTATCATTTTCAATTGTTAACAAACAATATGCATTTTTATAAGGAGATTGAACTACAAGTTTGGCAGTTTCTCCTGCATAATAATTCCCTTTGTCCGACACTACTTCGATTTGCTCTTTATCAAATCGTGGCCATGCAATTGTATTATCACCTGATACAGTTACCTTAAAACCAGCCAGACGTTTTAAGTTGTTTTTATCAAAAGCCTCAGCGGTTATTTCATAATATCCGGCTTTATTTAATGTAAAAGAAGATATTACAGGTGTATTTGATGATTTAATTGTTTGCTCAAATTTATCAAGACTAACTTCTCTATTAGTCATTTGAACATCACCTCTATCCGACATTCTTGACGTTGTATGATGTTCTATTTGATTGACTTTAATAGTAACTTTTATGCCGGAAATAGCGTTTCCATTCTTATCAACAACAACAACAGGCAAGTTGATTTTTTCCCCTTGATTAAGTATTGATTCTGCAGGAGGTTTAATACCGACATAAATATCTGAGGGATGAACAAGTTTTGAATATCTATTTGAATATGTCTGTCTGTCAATATCTGTCACACTCGCTTCAATAGTATATTTAAGTAATCCATATTCGCTTTGATGATTAATGTCAAAATCAAAATTTAAATCACCTTTTTCATCAAGCAAACCTTCAGACTGTTTTACAACACTTCTATAAGATGGGGTTGTATCATACTGAAAAATATATTGATTGAATAAATCCGAAGTAAACTCTTCTTTATTTCTATAAACTTTACACTTCACCTCTCTGTCGGGCATTAGACCACCATGAGCATAAATAGCATTTATTTTTGCATGTATAGATTTACCATTCTCCCAGTTATCTGACCCGGAAGATACTCCAACAAAAAATGTGGGAACCCTATATTCTTCTACGAGAAAATCGAATGTTTTATATGATATTTCTGAATTGATTTGCACTAAATATTTTCCAACTGGAGCATTCTCTTTTAAAAGTAATTCATATTCAGTTGTTAAATAATTATCTAACTTTAGATCTGCATCAGTAAGAATCTGTCCCCTTGGATCTTTTATAATTAACTCAATAGATTTGTTAGACATATTTATGTCATCATGCTTAAGCATGAATTTTAACAATACTTTATCTTCTGGTCTATAAACACCTCTATCTGAAAAAATAGATGCTTTTAACTCTGTAACACCTTTTACTGCTTGAGGAATACCAAATTGCCACCCTTCAGAAAGATCATCGTTTTTTATGTAGTATATAGCTTTTTCATTGTTTATTTCAGCAACTATGAATATGAAACCTGACAATCCAAACACCGAAGATTCATTAATGTTTTCAAGAATTGCTACTCCGCTTGAATTACTTAATTTTGTTTCTAAAAGTTTACCATTTGAAGAGTATGCAGTTAATTTAACACCATCTAATGGTTTGGGAGTCATTAAATCAGTAAGCCAGCAAAATAAACTATTGTTCATTGTTTTAACAGTAAAAGCAATATTACTTATTTGAATAGGTATAGATTTATTAATAATTCCATCGGATTCATTTCCTTCTCCAACAGATTCCAGATCAACAATAAGAATCCCTTCAATTCCTTCTATAGAAATCATATCTTCAATAACACTGTTCATTTCAAAATTTTTTATTGAATAATCAAATGTTTTTACTATTTCCCCGGCATTCTTTAAATCCCGATCATTTTTAAATGCTTTTATATATTCAGTTTGGTCTGAAACCTTTCTTACATTTACTTTTATATTCTTTATATTTCTTGTTTTAATAGGAATGTAAGCGTGTTGTTTTTCCATTGTTAATGGATATATCGGTTTTAATAAATAGGGAGGCATGTCTTGACTTATAAAATTTATATCCAGTTTATTTTCCAGTTCATTACCGAGCGCATCATAAATTGGTTTTAATGAATACAATCTATAATTAACACCGGAATTTAACTCCAGTTGAATGTTAATAGATTGAAGACCATACCCTCTAATTTGATATGATTTTGGTTCCGGGTAGATTTTTATATATTTTTTTAAATACTCCAAATCAAATATATTGCTAAAATTAATTGTCACACTTGAATTTAAGGCAATATTACCTTTTTTTGTTTTATTTTGAAAGTTATGAGTAAAGTTAAATGATTTTCTTACTTCTAATAACCTTTCTGTATATTTTACAGAAGAGAGACTTTCCCAATATGGGATTTTAAGATTTATTTTTTCTCCATCTTCAGGAAGATTCTTAATTTTTAAAGCTATTACATATTGCGGATCAATCACAGAATTATAATCATTTTCAATCTTTTCAGGAATGTATAACTCTATGATAAAATTTTCTTCATTTTTTTTATTAAAGATTTTAATTCTATTTTTGAATTGTGCCAGATTAACAGGTTGATCGTATAGTAAAAGTATTGGTCCTTTACCGACTTGATTAGTATGCCAATTTAATATTTCAACAAATTTCGGAACTCCTTTTTCGATTTTCCAATTTGCAACTTTACCTGCCATTTGAAAATATTGAACTCTAAATGAATCAATCCATGTTTTTTCCAGTTTATATTCTTTACCAATTAAAGGAACAGCATCAGTTATACTTACTGAAATATATTCTCCCGGTTCCAGACTTCCTTTCTCCGGTGAAAATGTCAATTCACTTTGATCTTTCCATTTAAAAGTTCCCTTTAAATCGGGTTTAAATTTTATTGTTGGAAAATTTTTTGTATTTAATTGATTTTCTTTTACCATAGGTAAATTAAATTTAAATCTTATTTCATCATCCGGATAAACTCCAGGTATCATTGAAATTTGTAATTTAATTTTATTTGGTTCTTTTAACTCATCCTGATCAAATACAACTTTATTTGCATGAAGCTGTAAAATTGAAGTTATAAATAATATACAAATTGTAATTTGAAATTTTAATTTCATAGTTAATCCTTAGAGTTATTATTTTTTATTATCACAATGAATGATTTTCACAATGTTAATTATTAACGTATGATATGATAAAAGCATTTTTATTTCAATATAATTAATCTATAAGTTTATATTTTATCTTTATTCTCAATCGTTTTCATTCATATGCTGATTGAAAATAAATATAAAATCGTAAAAGCAGTAAAATTATATTATAATTAATGTAGCTTTTTCTCATTTAGATGACAAAGTTAACGTTTGTCTCAAATCAGGCACAACATCCGAAAAAATCACTCAGCTTTCAAAAGACGAAGCAGTTGAAATCCTTGATAAAACAGATATTAAACTGAAAGTCGGTACAACAGAGAACTTCTGGTATAAGGTTAAAAACAGCTGATGGTAAAATGGGCTGGGTTTATGGGTGTTTTTTTGCAGCGGAGAAGCTTGAATTATAATTCAAATAAAAAAACAATTATGGGTAATTAATAATAATTTCTTGCAAAGAAACTTATTTGTTATATAATTAAAAAAACTTATTATCAAGGGAGACTTGAATTATGAAGAAATTTTTATTCGTTTTATTGGCAATTGCCTGTATTTTTTCCTGTAAAAAGAAAGATGAAGTGCTTACCATAAAAATACCGCTTGTAACATGGGGTGGTTATGCAGCTTTATTTGCAGCAAACGGGGGTGCGAAGGCTTCAGAAGATTCATTATTTTATAAATATGGTAAATTTAAAGTCGAGTTAGTTCAGGTTGAAGACCCGTCACTTCATTTGCAGGGTTTTTCAAATGATACTTATAAAATTATATGGTCAACAATGGATATGCTTCCTCTACAGTATGATTCGCTTAGTAAAGACCCGAGAACAACTCCTGTTGTAATCGGTGCATTTGATTATTCAGCAGGCGGAGACGGCATAATCGTACGGAATAATATTAAATCAGCTCAAGATATGAAGGGTAAAACTGCTGTGGTTCCGCAATATCAACCATCCCATTACTTCTTTTTAAAATATCTTAATACCAATGGTATTGATTTTAAAGATGTTAAAATCATTTATGCAGAAGATGCAATAAAGGCAAAAGATACATTTATCAATGACTCATCAATAGATATTTGTGTTACCTGGTCACCTTTTATTTATGATATAACCGATTCAACCAAATCAACGTATGTCGCAGGTTCTTCGTTATTAGAAACAACCGCACCGGGTTCTGCCTTGCATGGTGCAATTGCCGATGTGTATGTAGCTCGAGGTGACCTTGTTAAAGATCATCCTGAAATAATCGCAGCTTTTACAAAAGCAATGATTGAAGGATATGAATTATTTAAGACGAATAGAGAAAAAACAGCTCATGATATTGCATCATTATTCGGGATTCCCGGTGGAGCAGCAGAAGTTGAATTGATGTTTGGCGATGTTGTCATTTGTGGTAAAGAAGAAAACAAAATGTTTTTTGATAAAGAATATCAGTTTTCATCATACAATATTTTTAATTCATCAGCAGAGTTGTATACAATTGACGGAAAATTGGACGCCGGTTTTAATGTTACGCCTGAGATGGTTATTGAACCGAAGTTTATGATGGAACAAATTAATAAATAGTAAAAGGAATATTCTATGGATGGAAAAAAAATAGCCGGGTTACTGGTTTTATTAGTAATTATCGGGGGCGGTGTTTTTGTAAAATTTAAAATGGATAAAGATAAAAATGTATCTGCTAATACAGGTGCTTTAGATGTTGCGTATACTTCAAAACCGGATGATATTAAAATTACCGGAGGAAGCGGATATAAATTAGGCACTATCACTCTTGATGGTGAAATAATTCCTCTTATTAAAATACCGCTTGTTACATGGGGCGGGTATGCTGGTTTATTTGCTGCTAATAATGGTATAAAACCAAATAAAGAATCACTTTTTTATAAAAACGGTAAGTTTGTTGTCGAACTTGTCCGGGATGAGAACTCCAATAATCATTTACAAAATTATGTTAATGGAAATTATCCATTAATCTGGTCAACTATGGATATGATGCCGCTTTTATATAATTCACTCAAAGCGGATAAACGATTAATGCCTCAGGTTCTCGGCCTTTTTGACTGGTCTTTCGGAGGTGACGGGATAGTTGTCCGGGGAAATATCAATACGCCAAAAGATTTAAAAGGAAAACGGATTGTCACTTCAGGTAATACACCGTCAAATTTCTTTTTGCTATGGCTTTTAGCTCAATCTGATATTAAACCGAGTGAAGTAATTATTCAATATGTAAAAGATGCGGTTGAAGCAAAAGTTGCGTTTGAAAAAGACAAACGGATTGATGCCTGTGTAAGCTGGTCACCTTTTATTTATGAACTGACTGATTCTTCTTCAAAATCATTTGTGGATGGTGCAAAATTACTTATTACTTCAAAAGATGCCAACCAGTTAATTGCAGACTGTTATCTGGTACGAAGTGATTTTGTTAAAGAAAAACCTGAAATTGTTGAGGCTTTTGTCAAATCAATGATGGAGGGGGCTGATCTGTTACCGAAAGTGAAAGAATCAGTATTTGCCCAAATGGCGACATTGTTTGAACTTCCCGGCGGTGCAAATGAAGCCTCACTCATGCTTGGTGATGTTCACATTGCAAATTTTCCTGAAAACCAGATGTTTTTTGATCTGGAAAACTCTATAAGTGCCTATAAAATATTCTTTTTATCGCAGGAATATTATAAAAATTTAGGTTCACTTGGAACTGATGTTGACTATGATGCAGAATACATCATTAATAAATCATTTTTAACAAAATTCAAAGAAGCTGGAATGTTTGCAAATCAGCAGAATATGATTAGAAACTCATTTAATAAAGGTGGAGCTTTTAATATCGGGGACTTAGAGTCAAGCAGAGTAGTTCTCGCTGATGATTTACAAATAAATTTTGAGTCGCAAAAAATCGAATTTGATATCAATTCTTCTAAACCTGAAATGAAAATAAACCGTGATTTACTGACAAGAGTTTCTGAACAGATGAATGTTCTTGGAACAACAGTTGTGAAATTAATCGGTCATCTTGATACATCAAAAGTTGAAGAGTTTAAAGCACAGGGGATGCAGAGTTTTCTTGAAGCCTCAGCACTTGCAAAATTGAATTCTAAAAAAAGAGCTGAATATGTTAAAAAAATTCTGATTGAAGCTTATGGCTGCGACAAAGATAGAATTATAACGGAAGGAAAAGGCTGGGATATGCCGGTTGATCCGACAGATCAAACAAAAAACCGTAGAGTTGAAGTGAAATTTTTCTCTCTGGAGTAATCATGAATACAATATGGATTCGTAAAGAAATAGATTATCATCAACGTTTATTCTATAGTGCCTTATTTATTGTTGCATTATTAATCGTTTGGGTTTCAGTAACCACAATTCGTAAGCCGGTAAAAATAATAAGCGCTACTATTTTTGAATCGATTATTCAGGAGAAAAAACTTGATGAAGCTGATTTAAAAAAAATTGAGGCTCTCTATATTGTAGATGGTAACCGGTATGTTTTAACCGGAAAACAATCAAATATTGATAGTATACAAACTCGTGAAATTTTGAAAAGAACCGGTTATTTTTATACGAACGGTCTGTCAAATCCGGTATTTTCACCTAATGTTCTACCTCATCCGCTTGATATACTAAAAAGTTATCCGCGACTGATAAAAGGAACATCGTCGGACAAAGAAGGTTTTGTATGGAAAAAATCACTTTTTTATGCCGTTTGGGTTAGTTTACGGCGAGAATTAGTTGCGTTTTTAATTGTTATACTGCTAGCTCTACCTACCGGCGTTTTAATGAGTGCAAGTTCAAAAATCCGTAATTTTTTAATGCCGATGCTTGTGACCGGGTCATTTATTCCAATCGCAGCACTCATACCGTTAACGCTGGCTTTTTTTGGTATTGGTGAGTTGCAGAAAGTTATATTCCTTGTGTTTGGTATGTACTTTGTGTTACTCGGACTGGTTATTAAAGAAATTGATGAGGTTGATGAAATTTATTTATCGACAGCGTATACCCTTGGTTTTAGTCAGTTTCAAACGATTGTGTTTGTTTTAGTGCCAACGGCCATGTCACGTATCTGGAAACATTTTTCTTCGGTTTTCGGGCTTGGCTGGGGGTATATAATTTTTGCAGAAATGATAAATGCCGGTGGAGGCGACTCGATTAATGGAATCGGCTGGCTTTTTATTGCACGGCAAAGACGTTTTAAAGTTGATGAAATGTATGCTATATTTGTTATAATTATTGTATTTGCATTTGTTTTTTCTTATCTTTTCCAATTAGGACATTATCTCATATTCAAAGAAGAGAGGGATTACCGCAAATGAAAACAAAAACAATTATAGACATAGAACCGGTAATTGACGCATCGATATTTGATCGTCTGCAAAGACTTGATAAAGAACGGCTTAGCGAAAGTATCCGGGATGTTAGTATTTTAGAAGCGGTTAATGTAGTTAAGTCATTTGGTTCAAATAAAGTTATTCCTGATTTAAACTTCAAAATTCACGATATACAAGGTAAATCGGAAGTTATTTGTATGTTAGGCCCTTCAGGCTGCGGCAAGTCAACCATACTGAATTTAATAGCAGGTTTGATTCAACCGACAAGCGGAACTCTACTCTATCAAGGCAAACAAATTGACGGACCGGGAATAGAACGCGGTATGATTTTTCAGAAATATTCATCATTTCCATTTTTGAATGTACTTGATAATATTGCCTATCCGCTTATTAAAATTAAAAAGATTAAAAAGAAAGAAGCATACGAACAGGCTTATTACTGGATAGAGAAATTGTATTTGAAAGGTGCCGAATATAAATATCCCAAACAACTCTCAGGCGGAATGCAGCAGCGGGTTGCAATTGCACGAACGCTCTGTTCAAAAGCAAAAATTATTTTAATGGATGAACCGTTTGGTGCGTTAGACAGAAAAATCAGATGGGAAATGCAGGATTTAATGGCTGAATTGCTTTTTTTCAACCCTGGCGAAGAGGTGACTGTATTTATTGTTACTCATGATATACCTGAGGCTGTATTTCTCGGTGATAGAATCTGGACAATTCATAAAGGTGGCATATTTTCATCCGATACTATTGAACGGCCGATTGCTGACTCAAGGTCAACACACATGCAGCATCAATTCAATGAACTGGTAAGTTTTTTTAATGAAAAGATATTTAATTTAGAGTTAAAAGCTAAATCGTAATGAGAGGTACATATGGCAACAAAAAAAAATAATGGCTTAGGAACTGTAGTTTTTATTATGTTTATTCTGATACTGTTTTTTTCTCAGGTTAATAAATGTTCATCAGGAAATAAAAAAAATACTTCTGCATATTCTAAAGCTAAAAAAGCTCAGAATGAACTTCAATTTTCTGATGATTTCAATATAAGCATTGCAAATCAGGATGATTTAGGTTTATCACTCGTGCTGGCAGTTGATTGTTCAGGTTCAATGGACGATTACCCGACTGAAGGCGGAAAAAGTAAAAAATTTGAAGCAGCATCAGAGTCAATTAAAGAAATACTGGTGTTTATTAAAGATTTTTATAAAGAGAATTTAGAAAAAGATTCAATTATTCTGAAATTAAGTATTGTAACATTCAGTGATGTCGTAAACATTGTCTATCCGCTTACTGAAATTGATGAAAACACTATAAATGCAATGATTGAGTTCGCCAGTCAACCGTCCAATTTTGATCCTGACGGTCAGACTGCAATAGGTGACACGATTGCAAAAGGTGCAGAGATTCTGGCCCAATCCGGTACGATTTTTAAAAGTTTAATCATTATTTCTGATGGAGAAAATACAGCCGGTACTGATCCGGGGCTTGTTCTTGATTCATTAGTTAATAACCGCAACAATAAATCAACAAAAGATTTTCCGGTTTTAACAAACAATATTCTTGTAAGTTTTGTCGGGTTTGATATTGATACGGGGAAATTTACTGCTTTGGAACAGGGTGGAGCTAAATTAACTCAGGCAGATAATAAAGAACAGTTAAATGAAACCTTGAAGAATCTTTTTCTTTCTGATATTTCTAAACTCGAAGCTGAATAAAATGGGGTTGGTGAGAACGTATGGCTAATAAACAAATTTTTGGTAATATTTCAGCCGGTATTATTGGTGGCGGATTATTTCTGTTTTTTTTACTATTTCTTGATTTATCGATTGTTCCGTCAATTATAGCCGGAGCTGCCGGTTATGCTGGGGGTGCGTTAGCATTTGGCGGGAAGAAAAAAGAGCTTGAGTTTATAGCCGAAGGTGTAACACAGGAAAAACTTGATGAAATATTAAAACAAGGTAACTTGAAGGTAAAGGTATTAAAAGATTTGGAGGCTAAAATTACCAATAAAGTGGTAACACAAAAAATTGAAGGTATTATTGAAGTTGTTGAAAAAATATTTGATGATCTTAAAAAAGACCCGAAAGATGTGAAAACTGCCCGTCAATTTTTAATTTACTATCTTGATGCTACAATAAATATTCTCGAACGATATCACAGCATTTGTTCAACGAATATCAGTTCTATAGAAATAAAAAAATCGCTTGATAATGTAGAATCATTATTAGATACTATTAAAGACGGTTTTGAAAAGCAACTCATAAAGTTATTAAATGATGACATTCTTGATCTTGATACAGAAATAAAACTACTAGATCAAACAATGAAATCTGAAGGTTTAAAATAAGGGGGATGTATGTCTGACAGTTTAATTACAAAACAATCCATGGAATTAGTTGATGTTAAAAACTTTTCCGGTGATGAAATGAAAAGAATTCAAGCAATCTCACAAGAGATTAATATTACTGACACTCAGGGTGTTATTACATTTGGTATTTCTGCTCAAAAAGATGTTTCAGAATTTGCCGATACGATTCTTCAACAGGTCAGATCAAAAGATTCGGGATATGTTGGTGACGTATTAACCGATCTGGTTATTAAAGTAAAAGATTTAAAAGTTGATTCATTAAGCGGAAATGGTTCTTTTCTTGGTTCTATCCCGATTGTGGGTAATTTTCTTGATGCGGTAAAGCGATTTATTATGCAGTATGAAAAAGTAAGTGTGCAAATTGAGAAAATCGTCGAAGAACTCGATAAAGCCCGCATGACTTTATTGCGTGATATTACTCTTTTGGACGGGATGTATGATAAAAATGCCGAGTATTTAAAGAATCTTGACTTTTTCATAGCTGCCGGTCAAATCAGATTGAAAGAACTTAAAGAAACTATGCTTGTTGATTTAAAGAAAAAAGCAGATGAAACCAATGACCCGGCAGATGCTCAGAGATTACAGGATTTTACGCAAGCCTTAAACAGATTTGAGAAGAAAATTCACGATTTAAAACTTTCACGAATGATTGCAATTCAAACTTCTCCACAGCTTCGATTAATTCAGAATAACGATCAGGCACTTGTTGAAAAAATACAGAGTTCTATTTTAAATACGATTCCATTATGGAAAAATCAGATGGTAATCGCAATTACTTTATTCAGACAGAAAAAAGCGGTTAAATTACAACGCGAAGTGACACAAACAACAAATGATTTGTTGTTAAAAAACTCAGAATTACTGAAAATGAATAGTATTGATGTCGCAAAGGAAATGGAGCGGGGCATTGTTGATATTGAAACACTCAAAAAAGTTAATAGTGATCTTATTTCGACAATTGAAGAAACATTAAAAATCCAACAGGAAGGAAAAGCTAAAAGAGCTCAAGCTGAACAGGATTTAATTCAGATGGAAAATGAATTAAAGAGTAAATTGAAATCGGCGATTTAATGACTTAAAACGAATGAATATCAGGAGTAAGAGTGCATGAAGAATTTACCAATCGGGATAAGCACATTAAATACAATTATTGAAAATAATATGGTGTATGTTGATAAAACAGAAATTGCCCATAGATTAGTTATTACACCGGGGAGATACTTTCTCTCTCGTCCCCGTCGATTTGGTAAATCTCTCTTTCTTGATATTCTCAAAGAAATTTTTGAAGGAAATAAAGACCTTTTTAAAGGTCTTTTTATCTATGATAACTGGAATTGGGATAAGAAATATCCTGTTATCAAGATAGATTTTGCCGGAGGAACTATTCACAATCTGGTTGATCTTGAAAATAAACTTAATGCCGTTTTAAGCCGTTATGAATCAAAGTTTGATATTAACCTAAAAAATAATGGTATATCAAACCGTTTAAGTGAATTAATCAATGTTGTCGCCGATAAATACAATTCAAAAGTTGTTATTCTTGTTGACGAATATGATAAACCTCTTCTTGATAATATCGAAAATATTCCTGCTGCAATGATTGTACGGGACGGGCTTAAAAATCTTTATTCAGTCATCAAAGAACAGGATGCAAACATACAATTTGTTTTTCTCACCGGAGTCAGTAAGTTTAGTAAGGTTAGTATTTTCTCCGGTATAAATAATCTTGAAGACATCACATTAAATTCTGATTATGCGACAATTTGCGGGTACACACAAAAAGATCTTGAAACAAGTTTTAATCAACATCTTGAAGGTGTTGATATGGTGCAACTGAAAGAATGGTATAACGGATATAATTTTCTGGGCGATAAAGTATATAATCCATTTGATATTCTGCTTTTTATCAGTAATCAGAAAACATTTAAAAACTATTGGTTTGAAACAGGTACACCGACATTTTTAATAAAACTATTTCAGAAAAACAACTATTTTCTTCCTGATCTGGATACTATTGAACTTGGTGAAGAATTATTAAGCTCTTTTGAGATAGAAAAAATCGAACCGGCTACCTTACTTTTTCAATCAGGCTATCTAACTATTAAGGAAACAAAAACAATGTCCGGGAAACTCGTTTTCTCACTGGTGTTTCCTAACCGGGAAGTAAAAACCTCATTTAACGAATATTTAATAACCGGATACACTGAAATATCCGCCGATAAAATACGGTATGAAGAACCGATATATAATGCATTTATGAACAGTGATATGGATGCCCTCCATAAAGCGTTAGTACGACTTTTCGCCGGTATTCCCTATCGAAATTTTACCAATAACGATCTGGTTAACTTTGAAGGGTATTACGCATCAGTATTGTATGCTTTTTTCTCTGCCATTAATTGCTGTGTTATACCGGAAGATGTTACTAATAAAGGTCAGGCTGATATGACGGTGAAACTTGGTAATACCATTTGTGTTATGGAAATAAAAGTGCTAACCAGAAAACCGAGAGGAAAAAATGAAGCGTTAGCACAAATAAAGAAGATGAAATATTCAGAAAAATACAAAAATCTGCCGGGTAAACATGTATTTGAATTGGGGATGGTATTTGATCCTGAAAAGAGAAGTCTTCTTAAGTTTAACTGGAACAAAGTTTCTCATTAATAGCAATCATTCGTTGAAGGAGTTTACTGGTGAATAAAATAGTGTTTTTTTTAGTTTTTTTTGTATCTTTACAGGTAGTCTCAGCAAAGACTTATCCTTTTTTATATATCCCGGGAATGTTTGATAATGGCGATTTATTTAATGATGAATATGCGGTTGCCAAGACGCTTAATAGTGTTGACGGGTTTTATTATACCACCTATTTTAGTACCGGAAATGTGTATGATAAAGAGCCATTAATTATTGGTTCTTCTATTGTTAACACAAAATTTCAGCGGTTATCAGTTGCCAATCTTTTAGGCCCCCGAAGACAGAATATTTCGTTGTATACAATGACCGATCGTCTTTTTGCTCATATTCAGGGTAAATCACCCCGTGGAAAGTTGCTTCAATGTATTACAAGGTATAAAGGTAATGATTTTTCCGGTTCGGTTATGCGAAATGGAGTCTCAATACAATATCGGGGACTTATTGAAGAATTATGGGTGAAGTACGGGAAAGATGTCAGTTATCAAAAGAAAAATGATGTTTTTAACGTTGTTTTATATCCCGTAGCGGAGAAAAAATATCTTTCATATTCAAATGCTGATTTTTATTTTAGTACACCTGATGAAATTAAATTTAATGTTGTTGCACATTCAAGTGGCGGTTTGTCTATACGCAAATATATTGAAATGTGTTTGAACGAAGGAATAAATCATCATGTAAATCAGATAATTAATCTTTCAGTGCCACAGGAAGGAGCCCGGATGAATTTTCGGTTAAAAACTGCTTTTCCGGTTCTTATTAATGATGCAATTGCTAATATTTTTGCACACAAAGATACGAAAAGTATTGCTTTACGGGATAAAGTTTATACATACAAAGAATTAATTAATAAATCAAATCTTAGTATGCTGCAGGGTGATTCTTTTTCGGCAAAAAATATGCAAAAATTAGTAGGCGATTACATTTTGTATTTCATACCGTTTGACGGGTATCATGGTGTTTTAGGTTTTGACCCGGCATTAAAAGATTTACGACCGGATAGCCGTTTTGTTCAGAGCATTAAAAATAAAAAGTTGCCTGATGGCATCTCTGTTTACAATTATCGGGTTGAAAAGCCATATTCACCAATGTTTTATAATATTTCACGTTATCTTGAGCTTGGTTTGAGTGATGGTGTTGTTGATTTTGATGACACATTCACCGGGAATATAATTGATTCAGATAGAACAACCACTATTGTAGTGGATAAAGCTAATCATATTCCGTTTCCGTATATTAAACCTTTGTATGAGTTGGATAAAACAATTGAACAGTATTATCCGTTTTTAAGCATATTGATTAAGCAACCGCAAAAAAGAAAAGAAGGAATCGATATTGTCCAGGCGTTGTTTTTATCTATTATGGAAGAATTTAATTTTAATCTTGAGTATTTTCTTGCAAATGAAGATTACTCGGTAATAGATTATTTTGCAGATAATCCGGTCACTATTTCTGGAATATAGTTGAATTTGATCTCATTATAAATTATACTTATTCAAAAGGAATGTAATGTGGAAAAGAATATGTATAAAGACATACTTCTAAAATCAAATTTAGGTTATGCAAATCATAAAATAATTCTTGATGAAAATAATGTTCCATGTGATTATCTCTTCTTAGAAGTTAATAGTGCATTTGAAAAATTAACCGGTTTGGTTGGCAACAATATTGTCGGTAAATTAGTAACTGAAGTAATTCCCGACATAAAACAATCACAATTTGACTGGATAGCATATTATGGTGAAGTAGCACAAAATTCCGGTGAGAAAGAATTTGAACAATATTTTGATGTACTGAAAAAGTGGTATAAAGTTCATGTTTTCTCGCAAAAGAATAATGAATTTATTACAATCTTCACGGATATAACAAAAGAAATGGAAGCATATACCGAACTTGAAAGGTTTTTTTCAGTAAATCTTGACCTTTTATGTATAGCAGATATGCAGGGTAATTTTATTAAGGTGAATAATTCCTGGAAAGAAACGCTTGGGTATTCACAGGAATATTTATTACATAAGAAATTTCTTGATTTTGTTCATCCTGATGATTTGCAAAGTACGCTGGATGCAATTTCTACTTTATCATCGGGAGATAATGTTTTAGATTTTACCAACCGTTATCAATGTCAGGATGGAACTTATAAATATATTGAGTGGCGTTCCCACCCGTATGGGAATTTTATTTATGCAGCAGCACGAGATGTAACTCTCCAGAAAAATATAGAATTTGAATTACGGGATGCTAAAAAAAAGGCGGAATCGGCAAGTCTTGCCAAAAGCAGTTTTCTTGCGAATATGTCACATGAGATACGAACTCCGCTCAATGGGGTTATTGGTTTTACTGATCTGTTACTTAAGACTAAGCTCGATGAACTTCAAAGTCAGTATATGCAAAATATCAATAGTTCTGCCCGAATTCTTATGGATTTGATTAATGATATTCTTGATTTTTCTAAAATTGAAGCAGGAAAACTTGAGCTTGATTTAGATCGGGTTGATATTATAAGTTTAGCTGAAAAATCAATTGAGGTGGTACAATATTCAGCACACAGTAAAGGACTTGAATTACTTATTGATATAGATCCACGAGTTCCCCGATTTGCTGTTGTCGATTCTGTTCGTTTAAAACAGGTAATTATTAATATACTGGGGAATGCTGTTAAGTTTTCTGAAAAGGGTGAAGTGAAGTTACTTTTAGAGTATGAAAAATCGATTCTTGAAGGATGCGGTATTTTTAAGTTTTCAATTAGCGACACAGGTATCGGCATTTCTATAGAAAATCAGAAAAAACTATTTCAGGCTTTTTCACAAGCTGATATGTCAACAACCAGAAAATATGGCGGTACAGGGCTTGGTTTAATAATATCAAATAAATTATTAGAAAAAATGAATTCATGGTTGGATATTGAAAGTTGTGTCAATGTCGGTTCTAAATTTTCTTTTGCAATTGAAACTAAATCAGAACCCGGTGTTGAAGAAATTGGTTCGCTTGAAGGTATAAAACGGGTATTAATCGTTGATGATAATTTGAATAATAGAATAATTCTTCAGAAAATGCTGCATTATAAAAATATTGAATCAGATTGCTGTGAGAGCGGGAGTGACGCTTTAAAGAAGTTGAAAAGTGATAATTGTTATTCAGTCGTAATCATGGATTACAATATGCCATATATGGATGGATTGGAAACAATTAAAGTTATTAGAACTGAATTGAATTTAGATTCTCAACCAATTATTTTGTTATACAGTTCTTCAGAAGATAGTTATATTTATAGCGAATGTTTAAAGTATGGTGTTAATGCCCGTTTGATGAAACCGGTGAAAATGTCAGATTTTTATGATACATTATCTAAATTAAGTTTAAATAACGGCAAAATTGAAAGTATAGAGAGGCTCTTGCATAAATCAAGATTACTTGATTTATGCTTCCGCCATATGCGATATAATCGCATTAGAGGTAGCCTCATACAAAAATTCGAGATAAAAAAAGTATTTTTGCAAGAGGCTCTAGAGAAAAATAAAAAAACAATACAATGTGCTTATGTTTCTTTTCCTGATAAACGTACTATTCTTGTTGCTGAAGATAATAAGTTGAATATGACCCTCGCTGTTGCTAACGTCAATTCTTTATTTCCAAATGCGACAATTATTGAAGCTATAAATGGTGAAGACGCTGTTATTTTGTATAAAAAATATAATCCTGACATTATTTTAATGGATTGTCAGATGCCGAAAAAAGACGGGTATGAGGCAACAAAGGAAATAAGAGAAATCGAGAAAATACATAAGAAAAAGTGTACGATAATTGCACTTACTGCAGGTGCCGTTAAAGGTGAAAAAGAAAAATGTTTTCAATCCGGGATGGATGATTATCTTACTAAACCATTAGATTATGATGTTTTCTGTACAATTTTAAAAAAATATAAATGAAAATGAGAGGTTATTTATGGAGCATTTTGATAAAATTGCATTAATAAAAAGGGTAAAAAATAATGATTCACTTCTTTCTAAATTAATTGAAATAGCAAAGGAAGATATACCGGAAGATATAAAGACTTTGGAAATACAGTTTAAAAATGCTGAATACAGTAAAATGAAAGAAACAGCACATTCAATAAAAGGAACCGGTTTAAATATGAGTTTTGATTATTTAGCGGAAATAGCCTTGGAATTAGAAAAAATCAATGAGACAGAATATAATTCTATACCTGAATTGATTACCAGTTTGAAAAATGAATTTGCACTTCTCTTAAAAGAATTATGATTCATCTGTTTTATTATAATCGGAGTAACTATGCTTGATGTACAAAGAAAAGCACCGCGATTTAATTGTGAGTTTGAAATATTATCAAATAATATAAAAGGAATCGGTTTAAATCTCAGTTTAAAAGGTTTCGGGTTCTTAACGACAACCGAAATAATAGCAGCTGATGAAATTCCGTTTGTTATTACAATAGTAATAAATGGTATTTCTTCTTATACACTTGAAGGTATCGGAAATATTTTATTTTCCAATAAAAAAGATGATAATGGATTTTATGGTGGTTTTGAATTTCTTGAATTAACCGGACAGTCAAAAGAAAATCTTTTAACTATTTTAAGTGATACAATCAATAATCAAGGCGAGCTTCCTCAGAAAAATTCTAAAGTCTCTATGAATAAGAGTAATAAAAATCTTGATTATTTTAGTTCATCCGCTTATAGTCACACAATTGATATACATGGTTTGTTTCATCAACCTTACAATCCTGATAATAAGGATTTCGGAAAGAAGGGTTTGTTATGCAGTACGCCGGATTTTACTCAATCCGAAATGCTTAATTTTGCATCGAATGATTTTCTCGGCCTTTCACTCAATAAAGAAGTTATTTCTGCCGGTATACAATGTGCTGAAAAATTCGGCGGGGGAAACCGGACATCGATTGCAAATAGTGGTATTTTGTCTGTTATTAATGATGCTGAAGTGGCTATAGCTGAATATTGTAATATGGAAGCAGCATTATTGACCGTTTCAGGTCATGTCTCCGCTTCAGGAACGGTTTCGGCGTTAGTCAGACCAGGTGATGTTCTTATTATTAATGAAAGTTGTTCAGCGGGGGTAAGTGAAGGAGTTATTTTATCCCGGGCAAAATGTTTTTATTATGAGAATTTTAATCTTAATAGTTTTAAACGAATGATAAAACGAGTAGAAGGAAAATATGCCAATACTGTTATTGCAATTAATACAATGGATAATAATTCCGGTGTTATTGGTGATTTAACACAATTTCTTGACATTACGGAAAATACTAATTACATTACAATAATTGAAGAATCGTATACTTTTGGTTTGTATACAATGCATGCACCACATTCTATTCATATTGCAACAGGATCATTGAATGAAACATTCGGCATTAACTGTGGTTTTACTGCATCGAGTAAATCAATGATTGAGTATATCCGGAATTTTTCAAAAATATTTTTTTACTCAAATGGTATTTCAAGTTATGATGCGGCTACGATAATAAAATCAATTGAGTTACTGAAAAAGAATAATGATTTAAAAGGCAGATTACAGTATAATATTGATTTGTTTGTTAAAGGGTTGGAAAAGGCAGGCATTATTCCTTTGTATAATGCGTCTCCAATTATTTCTGTTATGATAAACGATGAACTTGCTATTCGTGAAATATCAAATAAATTGTATGAAAACGGTCTTTATCACATTGTTTTAATGTACCCGCATGTACCGATGGGTGGTTCATTATTGCGATTTTCGATTAATGCGACACATTCAGAGAATGATATATGTAAAGCAGTTTCGATTGTCGAAAAATGTTTTGCAGGCAAACTAACGTAAATAAAGGGGAATTGCATGGACGATTTATATGTAATGATAAAAGAAAGATACCGGAAAAACCTGGATATGATTAGTTTTAATGAAAAAATACCGGGTTATTTTGAATATATTTTTAAACAAGGGCCTTTAATCAGGCGATATAATACTCGATTTAATTTTTTGAAAGTTCCGGTTTTCTCCAGAAAAGTTGAATTAAATGATGAATTCTTCAATCGATTTAAATCATTTTATTTCGATTATATAGTTCCAATAAAGCCATATTTGAAAGGTATTATTCAAAAAGGCTGGCGCTGGAGTTTTCTTTCAGTTCGTGATTATAATCTTATTGTATTTTTCTCAAACTTTTGTGACAAATTTGAAGATGCAACTATTCTCAAAACAATCAATCATAAAACATTTGTTTTATTTGAGGATTTATTTATTAAAATTTCAAAAGACAGTGAAGTTGTTTCAAGTTTAATTTTATCATTGATGACTTCTTTAAAAAATAATAAAAACTTTGATGATGAATTAAAAATAACATTTGAGAAATTAAAAGCTTTTTTTAGTGACAGTATGATTTTTCCGTCAATGCTCGATATGATACTATCATATAATATGTCGTATTATAAAAAATATTTTCAATATTCAGATGTATGTCAGATCAATTTTGATGAAATAGTTACAACAGAATTTTACAATTGTTCTAAAGAAGTTTTTGATGAGATTATTTATCGTATTGAATCGCTTCTAAAAGAAATAAAAATGCTTGAAACAGAAAGGGATAATTTACAGTGGCTTAAGGATATCAGTGAGGTACCATTCGGGAAGACGCCTGAAAAATTAATTCTTTTCTATGATAAATCAAAACATTCCTGGGATTTAGATAGTGATGATTTTTTTAAGTTATTTTTGAATTTAATTAAAGATGTCTTAGATCGACTTGATAATTTGATTTATCAGGATGTTGATGTTGTTGAAACAACAGGCGGTGCAAACAAGTTTAAATTATTGAATGCTGTTCAGTTTGATATTTTATATCAGAAAGTTAAAAATGATTATTTGCAGACAAAATCTAAATATAGTTCTACTGTTGTTTCAAAAGTCTCATTAAAAGAATTTATTGAATCCGGTGATGTACATCAGGTTTTTAATGAAATTCATTTATCAATATTTGAAAAAATACCTGAAATACTTCAGGGCTTAAGCGAGATAAGTTTAAAAATAAATAAAATAATCGTAACTGATGAATTCATTGTTAAAAATTCAGAAAGAAACAGGTATATGATTACTTCTCCTGACGAAATTAAAGGGAAGTCTCCTCATCAGGCACTTTATTTTTATTTAGAAATTTTTTTACAAATTTGTGGTTATTTTAAAGAAGAAACTGTGCGAAAAGCAGTTTCTGACTTACCGAGAATAATTTCTAATTGTGAGGTTTCGAAGAAAGAATTGAATAGAATAGGTGACTCAAATAATCTTATTGTATCAAAACTGAGGGAGTCAAATAAAACCTAAATGGATGAAAATAACGAAGGCTTTAGAAAATTAAATTTCATAAATGATTTCAAGAAAGTAATAGTAGTAGAAAATATTCAGTTTGTCGCAACAAGTCTGACAAAAGTTTTGAAAGAAGCCGGTTTCTTTGTTTTTCATTCATCAACAGGGAAAAGTGCTTTGTACTTAACACAAAATTATGCTCCTGATGTTGTTATTTTATCGGAAAAACTTCCTGATATGACCGGATTCCATCTTATTCGAGAATTAAAATCAATAAATGAGTGTATAAAAGTTATTTATATTTCTTCTAAAGATGATTTTAAGTACAAACAGGAATCTGTTTTAGCAGGTTCCGATTATTATCTATTAAAACCATTTGAAAGGTCTACAATAATAAATGCAGTTAATGAAGTTTTACACGGAGGTCTCAAGTGAATCCTTCAGAGAAAGATATCGAACAATTTATAATTATCAGAGATATTATTTCTAAAGTGACAAAGATTAATAAAGACGAAATTATGATTAATTCACGATTATACGAGGAATTGAAGGTTGATCCTTTTTACTCTGCTGAAATCAAACTGTTAATTGAAGAAGCTTTTCATGTTGCTATAAATGATATTGAAGTGATGAATGTTGCTAATATCCGGGATATAATTGAGATTGTAAATGAGTATTTACAATCTCCTGATAGTGATTTTGATTAACTTTTAAATATTAAATCACGGGCTAATAAGTATGCAATATAGAGAATATACCCGACAACAAGAATTCCGCCTTCAAATCGACCTAATTGATGTTTTTTACCTGTAAACATAAACACTATAATTAAAATAGTTGCTGTAAATAATATAGCAAGATCAACATTAAAAACCGGCAGATATTTAATCGGATTTATCATTCCACTTATACCAATTATTAAAAGAATATTAAAAATGTTTGAACCGATTACATTACCTACAGCAATATCCGGCTTCTTTTTTAATGCAGCAATAACAGATGTTGCCAGTTCCGGTAGCGATGTACCAATTGATACAATAGTAAGAGCTATTAGTTTTTCACTGACACCCATAAATTGAGCAATATTTACTGCTGAGTCAACGGTAATTTTTCCACCGATTAACAAACCTGCCAAACCGCCTATTATTAATATAAACGATAAATACATAGGCATCTTATGAATTTCTAAAGAGTTTTCATTGCTGTTTTTTGTTAATGTATATACATAGTACATAAATACACAAAACATTAGAAAAAGTAAAAATGCTTCAAATCTTGAAATGATTGGTGAATCAATATTTTTAAGACTGAAATTCGCAAAACCATACAATAATGCAACAGCTGCTATATTAAAAGGCATTTCTTTTGCTACTGTATTTTTTTTTACAACAAGCGGATAAATTAATGCAGAAACACCAAGAATTAACATGCCGTTTACAATGTTACTACCGATTATATTACCGAGAACGATTTCATTTTTTCCCTGAATACTTGAAAATATATTGACTATAAGTTCCGGCGCACTTGTTCCCATAGAAACAATCGTTAAACCAATCACGATTTCCGGTATGTTAAACCGTTTTGCCATTGCAGATGAACCGTCAACGAGAAAATCGGCTCCTTTAATGATTAATATAAGCCCTGCTATTAATAGTATAAATTGTAAAAAAATCTGCATATACCCCCCCCCCCGAATTGATGGCATAGTATCATTTTTAGTTTAATATCACAAAGAGAATCTTGCTTTATTCATTTTGAAATTGTATTTTATTTCTTAAAGGAGCTTCATGTATGATTCATATTATTTCTTTAAGTGATGATGATTGTTTGTATGCTATTGAACGAAAAGAGTTTTCTGAGGCAATAGTAAATGCCGGTGAAAATGTTGCAGTGGTTATGAGTCAGGACTGGTGTCCCCAATGGCTCCAAATGAACCGCTTTTTGAATGATGAAGTTAATAATCAAACTGTTGAAATTACTGTATTTATTGTTGAATATAACAAAAGGTCTTTTTTTAACAATTTTATGAAAATAAAAGAAAATATCTGGGGCAATGATCAAATACCATACGTCAGGTATTATAAGAATGGTAAATATACAGGTGACAGTAATTTTATCTGGAAAGATTTGTTCTTTAGTAAATTTACAAGATTACAATGATGGTTAAATCCAATTTAAAAAGTGACAAAATATACTATTTTTAGTATACATAGTGTGGCTTTTATACTATTAATTGACAAATATCGGGGGTAGACTGTATGAATGGAGAAATAATCAAGTTAAAATACCTGGCAGAAGAAATTCAGGCTGAAATCTCAAATAAAATGGTGCAAATAGGCACAACAATAAAAATGGCGTGCGTAATGGTTGGTGATGATCAGGCCTCTTTAAGTTATATAAACGGGATTAAAAAGAATTCTGAAAAACTGGGAATTATTACCGATATTATTAATCTTCCTTCAGACATAAGCGAACTAGAGCTTGTTGCACAAATCATACAACTCGATAAAGATGATAGTTATTCCGGCATAATTATTCAAATGCCTTTACCAAAACACATTAATAAAAATGAAATAGCATCAATAATTGATTTTAGAAAAGATATAGACGGTGTCAGCCCGTATAATCAGGGACTTTTATTCAGCGGTCGTTCATTTATGATTCCTGCCACTGCGTGGGCTGTTGATATTGCACTGGTACGGCTTGCCCGTGAACGGAATATTCAGTTAGCCGGTAAAAAGGCACTTATTTTAGGCCGTTCGGTGACAGTAGGTAAACCGGCATTTCATTTGCTGCTTCAGCGTGACATAACACCAACGATTGCGCATACAAAAAGTCTTAATGTAGAAGAGTTAGCACAGGATGCCGATATAATTGTTGCATGTTGCGGAGTTGCCGAAATGGTGAACGATACATGGGTTAAACCGGGTGCAATCATCCTTGATGTCGGTATCAATTCAAAATTTAATGCAGAAGGTAAAAGTATTATGTGCGGGGATGTACATACTCAATTTACCGCTGATGCCGGTGCTATTGTCACGGCAGTACCCGGAGGAATCGGCACTTTAACTAGTTCGCTTTTATATGCAAATTGTTTAAAAGGGTATTTTCTGATTAATAAAAATGAATCAATCGTTTTCGATTTTGAGGTATAAATGACAGAAGTAGAAGAAAGCACACTGTATCTTGTTCCGACACCAATCGGTAATCTTGAGGATATCACATTGCGGGCTTTAGAAATTTTAAAACAAGTTGATATCATTGCCTGTGAAGACACGCGACATTCAATGAAATTATTAAACCACCATGGGATAAAAAAACGCTTAATTGCATACCATAGTTATAATGAGAAAAATTCAGCTTCCGGCATTGTAAAACTGTTAGGTGAAGGCAAATCAATTGCATTGATATCTGACGGAGGTTCGCCTTGTATATCTGATCCGGGTTATCCACTCGTTAATGAGTGTATAAAAGCCGGTATTAATATCATAGCATTGCCCGGTCCGACAGCTTTTGTTCCGGTATTGTCTGTTTCGGGTTTCAGAACCGATATATTTTATTTCTCAGGTTTTCTGTCATGTAAATCTGGAAAACGAAAAAATGAGTTAACAGAATTAGCACATATCAAAGGAACATTAATAGTGTATGAGGGACCTCACCGGATATTAAAACTTATGGATGATATTTTGCAAATATTTCCTGAAAAAAACGTATGTATCGGTAAAGAAATTTCAAAAATTAACGAAAAGATATATCGGGGGAAACCCTCAGATCTGATTAAAGAACTTGAAAGTGACAAGATTTTAGGGGAGTTTGTAGTTCTTATTGCAAATTATTAAAAATAGTAATAGAATTATATAATGTAAATTATTTCTTTAAATTTGTTTTAAGTTATTTTGTTTTAGGTCGATAAATTAATTGAAGAGGTGAACTATTATGGGTATTGATAAAATAGGCTCAGTAAACGGTATGAATGATTATTCAAAGGTAAGTTCTGTATCAAAAGTAAAAAAGAACGAAGCACTTGATTCAGTTTCCATATCTTCAAAAGCAGAAGAACTTAATGAAAACAAAAGAATAATGGATATGATTAACGAAGTACCGGATGTTAGGGCGGATAGAGTTAAAGAACTTAAAGCGAAAATAAATGACCCTGCTTATATTAACGACAAACTTATAAGTGGTCTTGCTGACAAATTATTAAATCCTTTTAACGATTAGTCGCGAGGTAAAAATTGCAAGTCTTTGATTTGTTTATACCATCACATTTAAAATTCGGACTTGATGTCGTTAATAGAATTGGAAATGTCGCGTCAGAATACGGCAATAAAGTAATGCTTGTTACTGAGGGGATTCTTCATGAAAGTAAAACAATTTCAAGGATTGAAGGTCTCCTCAAAGACAAAGGCTGTGAAGTATTCATCTTTGAAGATGTAATACCAAATGCGACAAGCGAAGTTGCATCATACGGCGGACAGCTTGCACGATCATCATTCTGTGATGTCGTAATTGGCTTAGGTGGAGTAAGAGCATTGTCGATTGCAAAATGTATTGCAATGCTCGGAACAAATGATGGTGATTTATCTGACTATCTTGATGGCAAAGTTGTAACCCGTCCCTCATTACCATACATTGAAATACCATCAACTCCACGAAACCCTTTTATGTTTCGCGATGAGTTCTGGATAACGGACTCACGTACACGAGCAAGCCGTATAATTAAACTGAAAGAAAATACCACAAAATATATTTTATTCGATCCGATTTTGACAACGTCATTACCGAGAAGATACACTGCAACAACGGTGTTAGATACTCTTGCAAATGCTATCGAAGGGTATATATCAACAAGTTCAAATTTTTTATCCGATATATTATTTATACAGTCAATTGAATTTATCGGTAAATACCTGATAAATGCCGTGAATATACCTGATGATTTAAATGCACGATCATTTTTATCGCTCGGCGGACTTATGACCTCAATGGGGTTGAGTATGTCTCATACCGGTGCGTGTGCTGCAATATCGTATGTTCTCAGTTCAAAATATAAAATTCATAAATCACTAAGCTCAAGTGTCATGTTGCCATTTGTAATGGATTTTAACATAACAGCAGTGCCAAATAAACTGGTGAAAATAGCACAGGCTTTAGGTGAAGACATAAAAGGTTTAACTGTTGTTGAAGCTGCAATAAAATCAGTTGAGAGAGTAAGAAAACTAATAATTGAGTTGCAATTACCGGTTAAATTAGAGGAATTTGATTTAAACAAAGATGAAATGATTAATGTTGCCGATGAAGCACGAAAGATGGATTCATTCAACTACCTGCCAAGAACCTGTACCAGTGAAGAATTATACGCAATATTACAAGCAGCATATTAAGAGCACTTCTTCTTCGAAATAAAGATAAATTGTAAATAATACGCAGATTTTTCACGTTCTCCTCTTTAATATAGATGGAGGAAACGATGAAAAAACACAATGACACACAAAAGTAAATCGGATATAATGAAACTGAGAATGAACTTAAAAACCACTTCGACAAATGGCTCTATTTTCTTAAAAATCTTGAAAATTTTGAAACAATACCTGAAAATCTCAATGAACCTGTTTTTAATGAGGGGTTTCAGTAGGCAAAAATTGCAAACTTTAATAAAAACCAATTAATTGAATATGAAAGAAGTTTGAAAAACTATTGGGATGCAACAGCTATGATAAAATACCTTCAATCAAACAATATTCAATAAATTTTTTGATTTTTAATAAAAAATCTATCTAAAATCTACAATATTAAATATATACTTGAAATTATTACTAATTAATTTTAAGATTCCCCTATGAATAACCTATATTTTAAAAATATAAACAATCTATTCCCTATTCAGGAATGAATACAAAACTAAAAATAGCATACAAAACAACATGTATTTTCGATATCTTAAAATGGCATAAAATCGCAAGAGAATTCTTTTGCGGTTTAAAATATTAATTCAAATGAGGAAGGAAGAAATGATTAGAAGAAGCTTTGGTTTTATTATCCTGCTGGTATGGTTAGCGGGCTGTACCTCACCGGGAACAGAAACAGGTAACCCGGTAAAACAGACCGTAGTAACACCCGTATTTTCAGTTTCGGGGGGATCGTATGCAACAGTGCAGTCAGTATTGATTACTACGACAACAGCCCAAGCAGAAATTCGCTATACAACAGACGGAATTACAGAACCGACAGTGACATCAGTTCTTTTTGATGTTGGCAAGCCAATTGTCGTTGATAAGACGATGACTCTAAAAGCAAAGGCTTTTAAAGCGGGTTTGAATGAGAGTGCTATTATAACAGTTGAATATTCGATATATGCAGATAAAACAGAAGCTCTTGCCCAGGCAAAAGCGACAGCCAAGTCGATGACTGAAACAGACTACACTTCGGCAAGCTGGGCAGCATTTATTGCAGCACTGGAAACCGCTAAAGCTCTTCCTGAAACAGTAGAGACAGAAGTCACTGCAAAGACAGCTGCATACAATAATTCTGTTTTGGTGTTAATCACCCAAACAGCTAAGGTAGCATTTGATACGGTAAAGGAGGAAGTGGAGGCATTAAAGGAGGCAGACTACTCTCCGGCAAGCTGGGCTACTTTTACTGCAGCATTGGAAACAGCTAAAGCACTTCCTGAAACGGTAGAGGCAGAAGTCACTGCAAAGACCACGGCATTTGAGAATGCATTTGTATTGATCGTAAAACAATTCACAGTAATCTTTGACGTTGACGGAGCGACTACAACAGCTACCCCGATAAGCAAAACGGTAACAAGCCCGACAACAAAAGTTGACGGACTGCCGGTTGCCCCGGCAAAAACCGGTTTTTACTTCGGTGGCTGGTTCACAGAGAAGAATGGAACTGGAACAGAGTTCACTGCGACAACAGTGGTTACAGCAAGTATCACGGTGTATGCGAAGTGGACAGCAGTGCCGGTGTTTACCGTATCATTTGATACCGACAGCGGAAGTGCGGTTACCTCACAATCAATAGCAGAGAACAGTAAGGCAACAAGACCTGCGACAAACCCGACAAAGTCAGGGTATATTTTTAACAACTGGTATACTGATTCGGGCAAAACAACAGTGTATGATTTTAATACAGCAGTAACAGCGATTAAGACTATCTATGCAAAATGGACACCGGACACTTACACAGTAACCTTCGACGGAGATGCAGCAACAACAGCGTCAAACCCGACAAGCAAAACAGTAACAAGCCCCGCAACAAAAGTTGACGAACTGCCGGATGCACCGGCAAAAACCGGTTTTTACTTCGGTGGATGGTTTACAGCGAAAAACGGAGCGGGAACCGAGTTCACTGCAACGACAGTGGTTACAGCAAGTATCACGGTGTATGCGAAGTGGACAGCAGTACCTGTGTTTACCGTATCATTTAATACCGACAGCGGAAGTGCTGTAGCATCCCAATCAATCGCAGAGAATAGCAAGGCAACACGTCCTGCGACAAACCCGACAAAGTCCGGGTATACGTTTGATAATTGGTATGCTGATTCGGGCAAGACCACAGTGTATGATTTTAATACAGCAGTAACTTCTGCGAAGACTATCTATGCAAAATGGACGGCGAATATGTACACTGTAACTTTTGATGGAGACGGTGCAACAACTGAGGCTGTTTCTGCAACAAAGACGGTTGTAAGTCCTGCAACAACGGTTGTAACACTTCCAACAGCACCGGTAAAGACAGGGTACACTTTTGCTGGCTGGTACACTGATAAGAACGGAGCTGGAACAGAGTTCACTGCAACGACAGTTGTAACTGGGGATGTTAAGGTTTATGCAAAGTGGAATTCATACAGCTACACAGTAACCTTCGACGGAGATTATGCAACAAAAACGGTTGCAACTCCTGCAACAACGGTTGTAACACTTCCGACAGCACCGGCAAAGACAGGGTACACTTTTGCTGGTTGGTACACTGAGGAAAATGGAGAAGGAACGGAGTTCACCGCAGCGAGTGTGGTGACAGGGGATGTTAAGGTTTATGCGAAGTTGACAATAAATCAATACACAGTAACTTACAATTCCAACAATGCTACAGGTGGAACAGTACCAGATGTTCAAACACAAAATTATAATTCATCTATTACGGTCAGATCAAACTCAGGTATTTTAGTTTACTTACCGGAAAATGCTGAAAGTAGAAAGTTTGGAGGTTGGAATACAAAAGCAGATGGTACCGGAGTAAATTATTTGGTAGGAAGCGGAGGATTTACCTTAACTGAAGATATTATTTTGTATGTCAAATGGGGTGTATTTAACTTAAGAGATACAGGACCAGCAGGCGGTTTAATCTTTTATGACAAGGGTGTTTATTCAGACGGTTGGCGCTATCTTGAATCATGGACAGAAGATGAAGCGGGGTGTTACTTTAATTCAAATGTGATAATTGATTTAACAGTAGTAACTTCAACTGCGATTGGAACCGGTTATGCTAATACATATAACGCTATGGAAGGGGCAGAATATGTGGCTGCAGAAGTTGTGAGGAATGCAACACATGGTGGTAAGAATGATTGGTTTATGCCGTCGTTAGATGAGTTGAATCAGATGTGTTGGGTACTTCATAGTAAGGGATGGCCCAACGTGAATAATCCCGCGTATGGAACAAATCAAGTTGGCGGGTTTCGAGATACTTTCTATTGGTCGTCTTCAATTGAAGATAAAGCCACAGTGTGGTATATAAGTTTCTCCGATGGGGATCAGAGATACACGGATTGTCGTGGCCTATATCTACCTGTTAGGGCTGTCCGGGCTTTTTAATTATTTATCTATTTAACTATTTTATTGCACAGTTTAGATAACGAGTAGCAATTAAAATAGTGGATAGTATCTTACAACAGGTGGTCAAGTGGGATTTATCTCTCTTGTAAAAATCAAGTACTCATGATTTTTACAAGAGCCACACTATATTACGATTTAAAGGTTTTTCAAGATGTGTATCAGCTGATACTTAAAGTTTTTGAGTTTACAAAGGATTTTCCGAGGGAGTATAAATTTACTTTCGGTCAGGATATGAAGCGGGATGCTATAGTTCTGGTTCGTAGTATATGTCGGGCTAATAAAGCGGTGAAAAAGACAGAGTATCTTAAGTGCGTGGAACCAGAACTGGATGCATTCCGGTATTCCGGGCAGGAGAAGCCCTTTCCCTTTGGGATAAAGATTGTACAATCACCTGATATGAGTAGAATGATGGATTTCATTCGAAAGTTTCGGGTGGTTTTTTTATTGTGAATTATAAATTGTGAATTACGTGGATTTTGGAGGGGCGGACGTTTTCTTCTTGTGACTTGGTTGCTGGAAATCAACCAGTGTGCTTCGAGATGGCACATAATTAATGTATTGTGCAATAGTTCTAATTGGTTTTTCTACTCAGCGACCTCCAAACTCCGCGTGAGAATAATCCGACATTTCACATTCAACATTATAAAAAAATCTTGCCTTTTCATCAATCTGTTATTATATACCTTTATACATTAAAAAAGTAACGAGGCAACAATTGAAAACCTATGATGAATTATTCAAAAAACAAATTAAAGAATTTTTCCAAAAATTTGCGACTGTAATAACCGACTATGAGATAGTGAAATTACCTAAAAAGGCAGATATTCTGATAATCGAAATGCACGAGAAACTTAATCAAAAACTCGACATATTCAAATATTTTGATACGTTTAATATCATCGAGTTTAAATCAGCCGCTGACCACTTCAAGGTCGGTGAAGATGATTTGAAAATATCTTTCTATATTAATGGAGTCCTTCTACAAGAGCAAGATGCAAATGAAAAGAATACAACATTTACGGTAGTAAGTTCTGCAAAACCGGTAGCTTTATTAAAGAAATTTAAAAATAACATACAGAAAATCGTTCCTGGACTGTATAAAATAGAAAATATTGCATTAATTCCGGTTCATATCATTGTAATAAATGAACTTGAAGGTGATTTTACAGAAGAGTACACATTACTCAAGGAATTCAGTAATGGTCTTGATTTAGAAAAATTTATGAGGCAATTTTTATTAAAATATGATACTATTAAAGATAAGGACACGTTTGATGTGTTATTATCTCTCTACGGCATGGATGTTATTAAAATAATGAAGGAGTTGGGTATGTACGCAAATTTGATAGAAAGAAATATTGATCAGGTTATCACCGAACTTGGCTTGAAAGATAAATATATGCAGGAAGGCATTGAAAAAGGTATTGAACAAGGCATTGAAAAAGGTGATATTGGTGGGCAAAAAAAGATTTTTATCAAACAGTTAAATCGTAAGTTTGGGTTGAGTCCTGAAGAAGTAAAGATAATAGAAGCATGTGAAAATGAAGTGATTCTCGAAATTGCTTCTTTTAAGTTGTTAGATGGTTTTGCTAAGATTGATGTATTAAATACTTTTTTTACAGCAGGGAAGATACAATAATTTTATAATGTAGTTTGTGAACCCGAACAAACTTCGGTTTCCGTGTCGTTACGGTTTGTAAGCCCGGGATTACTGGATGCATTCCGGTATTCCGGACAGGAAAAGCCCTTTCCTGTTGGGATAAAGACTGTATAATCACCCGATATGAATAGTGGCATGAAAAAAAGCCCTGTTTGCTCAATGTGCAAACAGGGCTTTTTGATAATCATACAATTCCCGGTATATTAGAATTGATACCCGCCTGATAAAAATAAGTTTACTGTAACAGCAGTAATATTTTGAATAACGGTAGAATCGCCTAATATTTGGGCTTTCCCGTAACCTCCTGAAACAGCAGCACCAAGATTGACGGTAATATCTGATGTTGCAAAACCGATTGACATACTGCCACCGAATAAATGAATATAATCCTTCATATTTGTTTTGCCATTATCTTCAATGTTGTCGTTATTAGCGTCTTTAATCTCAGGAGTATTTGTCAGATTGGTATATGCACCGATTCGTAACGGAAAATTGGGGGTTATATAGTATTCTAAACCTGCAGCAAAATTACCGACAATATTTATTTTTTCAATTTCAGATTGATTTTGATCTAAAGTGAATGTGTCATAAGAATTAGTTTTTTTATTCCATTGAACAAGTATTAAATTGTTATTTTTACTCATTTGAATAGGGATATAGAGATTTGCATCAAAAGTAACAAGTGCTGATTTATTGATAAAATATGCTATACCAAGACTTTGATTTATAAATAAAGGTCTGAATAAACCATTTTCAGCAAGATTATATGTAATATATTTGTTGTCTTGTAATGTATAAGAACTTGTAGTTATTATGTTTCCATCTGAATCTGTCATTTGTTCTATTGTAACCCATTTTGTACCTATAATATTAATTAAAGTTGGACTTGAAGTGCTTTGTTTAAACCAGGAATCATCTGTTGATTGATAACTGGATACATTTAAAATATCAAATGGAGTTGATATAGAATACCCTATTGATAATTTACTAGTCGGCATAATTTGAATTCCTAATTGTGGTTTCATACCGAAAATTTTTTCATTTTTATAAAAACTTCCGGTTTGAAAATATTTCATAAATTCACTTTCATGTAAATATGTTGTTTGAGAAATAAGTTTTTTATCGCGATATCTGAAAAAAACATTAAAACCAAAAGAAACTTTTTTATGAAGTAAAAATGCCAAAGAAGGTCCAATATCATATGTCATATCAGAGAAGTTGTAATTAACATTTAATCTTGCAGGTCTTTTTTCGCCAAATAAATCAAGTTTTATCTCGGCATTATCTCTTTGATCGTAGAACTCACTGTCAGGTGAAGAAACTGTGAGGGCAAAAGTAAATTTTTTTGCTTTTTGTACAAACCCGAAGAAATTGGGTATAAATGAAAATGAATGTCTTACATAGTCAAATGGAGTCCCGTCTGTTTTCTTGAAAACATCATGGTAATAAAGCATTTTATACTGAATTGCATTTACCGATAATGAAAAATATTTACTTGATGAAAATGCAAGACCTGCCGGGTTATAAAAAACCCCCTCAGGTCCATCGGCAATCGCAGTATAGGCTCCGCCTAAACCGGCTGCTCTATCACCAATAAAGAAGTTAATATATCTGTTTTCATCGGCAAATAAACTGAGCGTAAACGCTATAAAAAGCAAAATAGCAATATTCTTTTTCATTCTAAACCACCTGTTGTGTACTATATTATATTTTATCTATTATTGTTTTAAATGCAATAAATGAATCAGTTGTGCTTGACGATTTTAAATTTTTATTTAAAATGCTTTCAATTTTTTGTAACCGAACATTAATGTCAGGATGCGTTTTATCAAGTTCTTCCATTGCTTTATCATCAGTATGGGAACTGAGTGATTTTAAATATTCTAAATAATCAACAGCACTGATTCCTATGCTTTGCATAAGATTAACTGCATAATTATCAGCTTCAAATTCATCATCAGCAGCAAGCCCTTCCATGAAGAGTTTTTCCTCAATTTTATCGCTTACCTGATTGACTATATTAGTAATTACCTGTCGCGGACCGGCAAGAATGCGGGCAAGGCTTTCAAAAAAATTGAATTTAACCTGGATTTTAACACCCTTTAAAACGTGTTTTTTATTAATATGACCCAATTCATGGGAAAGAACACCGATAAGTTCACCTTTATTGGTGATGCTTTTTAATGTACCTTTGGATATAAGAATATATCCGCCGGGTAAGGCATAGGCGTTTATCTGATCGGTATTAAGTATCGCAAAGAAATACTCAAGTTCCTGTCTTTCTGTGTACAATCCGATAGATTTACCGAGCATATTAAGATATTTTGTTGCCTCTTCATCTTTGACAACCCCGAATTTACCGGCTAACTTGGCAAAAACAGCACGGCCTAATTCTTTTTCTTTTTCAACATACTCTTCCATTGTTTCGGTTTCTTTTTGTATTTTTAGTTCCTGAGCAGATTTACAGGATAATAAGGATAATAAAAACAATACAAAAATTATAGTTGCCTTAAAACCTTTTCTTAGATTAATCATCATACTATTCCTTGATAAAAAATAAAAAAATCTTGAATATATCATAATTGACTTATGAAATAAATTCAAGATTTAATAATAAATTGTTTAAAAAATTAATTCAGTTCAGTTAATGAGAAACTTATAACTTCTTCAGATGAAAAAGAAAAGTTTGTTTCTATCCATTTGATTGAGTTAAAATCGTAGTCATTAAATGCTACATTTTCTCTTTCACGTACATTTTCAGAAGATAAACCTCTGATAGCAGCTGCACTTGATGTGTATGTCGAAGCTCTTTTTCTGACATCAACATTCGCCATATCTTTTCTGCCGTCTGCAACACTGGCAAGAACTATAGCAGGTTGATCACCGATAAATCTTGAATTCACAAACCCCTCAAATGTATCGGTTTTTATTTTCATCCACTCACCTGAATTACTCACAATTGTGACTTTCTGGGCTTGTTTTAATATACCAAGTTTATCTGAACCACTATCAGGTTGTGTATGAACTGAACACATACGTGCTGTAATATACCCATCCTTCGCATTTAACGCTAACCCGATCAGTAAGAATAAAACCATGACATTAGCTTTCATAATATACCTCCTCATGATAAAACACTCTTCACATAGTAATTATACAACAACTATTATATTAAAACAATTATAATACAATAAAATATACTTTTTATAACAAATTCAGTGAATAAAGCCTCTTGCAGAAAACCTATGGGTTTTTTGCTTATCATACATTTTTGTGATACCAAGTAATTGGTGAATCACATTAGAAGGTAACTGAAATCGTATCAGTTACCCGAGGTCTACGGCGATTAAGGCGTAGGAATGTTTAAGATTCCCTGCCATTGAAGATAAGGGTAACTTCCGGGATCTATTTTCCATATAGGGGTTGTTACGAAATCCCAGCCGGAGAATGTTACTTGGTTTGTCATTTCTGCGGTTGTTTTTCCGTCACCTTTACCGGTGTCTATCATACCAGTGGTATTTTTGTCGTAATATGAATTGCTGATAATACCTGTACTTGAAATATTATTACCAATTACTCCGCCTATATTTGCACCAAGACCTGTAACAGAACCGGTAGCATAACAATTGGATACAACTGCTCCATTATTTATTGAACCAATTAAACCACCGGCCGGACTATCTGAAATTGTGGATATTACTGATGAAGTAGAGTAGCAATCGGTAATATATGAAGTAACGCCTAGAGCATATCCGATTAGTCCACCAACGACATTTCCGGTACCAACGTTAAGATTCATATTTTGTGTGTATGATTGACTAATAGTTGAATTATTTGCAACTCCTATTAGACCACCAACCATATTGTAGTTCGTAGTAATTGTTCCCCCGAGAACAAAGCTGTTTTTTACCATAGAACTATCAGCGAATCCTGCTAAAGCACCTTGGTTACTAACATTACCTGAAATATTCACATTAACTAATACAACATTTTCAAGAAGTGCAGGATTAGCTGTTTTACCAAATAAACCATTTTGCTCATTTGCATTATTTATATATAAACCAGTAATAGGTTGACCATTACCATCAAAATTTCCTGTAAATGGCGTAGATGAGTCGCCAATTGGTTTCCAGCCTTTTAAGGTGTTGTAAGGGGCAACATTGAGATCAATTGGGTTATTAACTATATATGATTGGTTAGCTGCATATCGAACATTATGTAATTGATCTGCATTGGTGATTTGATATGGAGTGGCCAAATTACCGTCACCACCGCTAAATGTCGGTTTCCATTCTGCGTATAGAACGAGGTTATCTGTTAAATTCGGAACTGCCTGACCTTCATCATAATGAGTTCCTGAACCATACGGTTTGGTATTCCATCCGTTAAAAGTTAAACCTGTTTTTGCTAAAATACCTGTGTTATTAGCAATGGTAACAGGATCAGAAGATTCATAATGATAATTATCAACTGGAACCGTACCACTTGTACTTTCATTAGCGTGATATACAACAACAAATGTTTGATTGGCAGAACGAAATGCTCGTGCCGGTCTGACAGTAAGTGTTGGTAATTTATTATTATTGCTCCAAGCTACACCAGTTGACCATGTAATATAAAAGGGGTAGGTCGCTGACAATTCACTCGATGTCCAATAAGTTGTACCCAAAAAATTGCCAAGTCCTCTTTTATGTAGTTGAGTATTCATTTCAATCATTTCACTTTTTGATGGGAAAAACCAATCTGATTTTCCACCGGATGTTAAATTTTCGCAATATTGTGCAGCTGTATTCGTTACTGCAGGATTGTTCATAAATGAATTAATATATGCTGAATTTTTTTTACCTGCTCCAATTGTTTGTAAGGTATTTCCTACAAGCTCAGTATTTTTACCCCATGTTTTTGTAACCGTTGTACTATTTGGATCTGCCTCTAAATATCGCCAGCCATCAGCATTATCGCCCTTGTCATAGAAAACTAAACCGCCGGCAGGCCCCGTGGCACCAATAACGCTGAACTTTGGATAAAGGATCAAATTTGCAGACCCCATAGGAAATGTTTGTCCGGGAGTGTAATCATCACCTAAACCGTCTGATTGTGTATTCCAGCAGTAGAAAACTTTGGTCATGCCATCCTGCGTTTCAATTGTAGTAAGTGGACCATCATTATTGGATATTGTTACGGGGCTTAAATATGCAGTAGTTTGTTGTGGAGGCACACCCCCGCTACCTGTTCCGGGGTTATATGTTATTGTGAAATTAGCCGGTGTCCATTTTGCGAATACGGTAATATCTGCATTGACAAATGTTGTTTCGAAGAACTGAGGTAAACCACCGTTTGTTCCTGTAAACCATCCGTCAAAAATACACCCCGTTTTTAATGGAGGTGTGGGCAATACTACTGTATATGTAGGGAAAATTGCCACTGCAGTGTTTGGAGTTGCTTCTGTTGTCGCACCATCACCATCAAAGATTACAGTATAAGGATTTCCACTCCACTGTGCATACAATAGAAGATTATCTGCTAAATTTACAGACGGTAGACCCTCTGTATAAGGGGTTCCTGTACCATCAGCTTTTGTATTCCACCCGTTAAAAGTGTACCCTGCTTTTTCCAATAAACCATGAGATTTAATTATTACATCATCAGTTTGTTCGTAGTGCATAAAATCTGTCGGAGGAAGGCCGGTTGAGTTATTGTTACCATGATACATAACAATGTATGTTGCGTTCGTTGATCTGAAAGCTCGCACGGGAAGGATTCTTAATAGATTGGTTTTGCTTGTGGATGTACTTAAACCATCAGTAAATGAAATCTGTTGAGATTTGAATGAATCTATTTCATTAGTAGTCCAGTAATTTATATTTTCATACCCTCCAATTCCTTTGAGGTGTAAATTAGTGTATATTTCTTTTGCTTGAAGATAAGTCGGTAAAAACCAATCGGCCTTTGTGCTATAAGGAAGTGTTTCACAAATTTGCGCGGCAGAATCTACAAACGCTGGTGGTTGATTCATAAAAGCATTTATCAGTATAGTATTACTTTTCCCGCCGGTTATTAAGTCTATGAAACCTTCAGGAGGAATATCTGTTCCACTTTTCCCCCATTGATGCGTTGTGGCAACCGCAGTTGGCGGTGCTACTTCCAAATATCGCCATCCGTCAGTAACAGCGGTTTTATCATAAAAAACATACCCGCCGGCAGGGCCGACTCCGCCAATAACGCTCCATTGTGCTGTGAAAGTAAGGTCTGAAGTAACTGTTACAATATCACCCGGCTGTTTAATAGCCACTCCATCGTGCCAACCGTTAAAACGCATTATTATGCCGTCTTGCCTTTTATCAAGACTTCCCTGTGAAGGTAAATCTGTTGTGGTGTCATCTTCATGTTTTGTTGGCGAGATAGTTCCGGTTGCTCCTCCACTGGTATAGTCTATTGTCCATAATTGTGGTGTAGTGATTGATGGTGTTGGATCTGAATATGATTCACCAAAGTCATTAATTGCTTTTATATTGAATACAAAATTCTTAGCACGATCAACATTGATAGTAAAAGTTGTGAATCCGGCATTTATGTCGGTTGTTAAATCAGCACTATTTGCTACAATTATAAACCCTGTTTCGTTGTTTGACTCATCAGTCCACGTAAGTTTGACTTTACTCTGCGTTGCATTTGTTGGTTCTATAACAGCGGTTAGTCCGCTTGGTGCTTCCGGGGGGGCATTCATATCAGTTTCTAATATTGTTTCTTCCCACATAGTTTCTATATTCGGATACACTGCAATAAGTTCTGTGACGGATATTAAAAGATTTCCTGTTCCATCTAAGTGTCTGAAATTAACAAAATGATCTCCCGGGGCTATAGTTGAACTGGAGTAGGTTATCGTATTGTTAACAACTGTTAATGTTGGAGTAATACTTGTTCCATCTATTTTTGTTTCTACTGATGCAACAGAGTGTCCCACAGGCAGTGTAAGTTTAATTGAAAGTCCGCCGGTCCCGGTGGTGAGTGTTTTTAATGTGAAGTTTAAAGGGGAGTTATTTGCAGTTTCACTAATAGTCACATTTGCTGAAGTATATGTAGTTTGATCGGATAAAACATTTTTGTTTGACCCATCATAAGCTTCAAGTAAAAAACGCCATTCCCCCGGTGATAATGCAACAGTAGTTCCGGTGGAACCGGTAAAAGAGGTAATCTGATTGTAGTTAGAACCGTTATCCGTTGATCCCAAAAGTTTATATACAGATATCGATGGCTGGTCGGGTAAAACCGTTTTATTGGGTTTTAACAAATTGACATCTTCAGTAATATTAATCTGAACATTAACTTTTTTAGATTTTGCTACTACCGGCACATTCTCATTTTGAGTACATGCGGTCAGCAATGAGAATATAATTATTATTTGTATAATCCGTTGTATATAGTGTTTCAAAGTACGCCCCCTTATCCTCTCATTAATTTGTTACTGTAAAATACATCGTTTTAAACGTCTGAATACCACTTGTATTGACTACAAGAACCGATAATTCATGAACTCCTGCAAACAATGTAGCAGTTGATTGTGTTATTGATGAACTATTAGTACCGATTGGATTTCCATCAAGATACCACGTGTATGAAGAAAATATTTCTGTAATAACAACACTTAAATCAGTCCCTTTTGGTACTGTTATAGTACCGGGTAGTTCCACAGTATCTTCAGTTCTCCATTCTACAGTAATTGTCAGGGAATTCTGAGGTTTCCATTTCGCATACAGTGTCGTATCCGCTGTTACCGTGTCAGTTGAAAAAAACCAGTTGGTTACAGGGGGATTCTCTTTATACCAGCCGTCAAACACGTAACCCGTTTTTATAGGATGTAAAGGTTCAGACGCTTTTTCACCGGAGATTATAGTTTGTGCATCTATTGCCGACCCACCAACAGAATCAAATGTGAGCGTATAAAGGGGAAGAGTAGTCCATCGTGCATATAATGTTCTGTCAAAGTCTTCTATAATATATGATGTGCCTACATTGTATTGAACCCCTGTTCCGTCAGTTTTTGTGTTCCAGCCGGCAAATGTATAATATGTTCGTGCAAGTAAACCTGTGTTTGCTGAAACGGAAACCGATGTGTTGTAAGTATATGAAGCGGTTACAGGTACATTTCCGCTTGTGTTGCCATTACCGTTATATATAATATTGTAATTGTTTATACCCCATTTTGCATAAAGAGTAATGTTGTCAGTAACAACATCTGAAGAAAAAACCCATTTGTTTATATATGTATTTTCTTTATACCAACCGGTCAATGAATAACCTGCTTTTTCTGAAACCGGTTCAGTAAGTTTTGTGTTGTTTTCTACAATCTGATCAGGTACAAAAGAGCCGGTCATACTGTTAAATTTAACTGTTTTTTTTGTATTCACTGAGAATGTGGCAATAGAAACTGTACTCAAACCAAAATTATCGTGATTCGCTACTACTTTTATTGTGGTTAACGCAATTATTTTAAGTGGGATGGTATAGAGAGTTGAGTTTACATTTGGCTCAGTGTTGTCTGTTGTATAATAAATTTTTACATCCGGTGTTGGCGAAGAAATTGAAACATAATATGCCTCATTGCTTATGTAACCATCCGTAAGGGAAAACTCTGGTGGAGAAACGGTTCCGGCTATCACGTAATTTTGTTCGGAAACAAGACTTTCAAGCCACTCTGTATGAAATGCAACGGCTTTCAAAGTCGATGATTTTTTTACTAAAACTGGTGCGGTATACAACGGAGAATTGATCGTAGGGTTTTCACCGGATAATGTATAACGAATCGAAGCATCCGGCATCGTATGATTAAGTGTTACATACTGTTCTGAAGTAAAAGAACCGCCCGCCAGTGAAAATGCAGGTTCCTGAAGTCTTTTTTGTACAAGTAAAGAGTATTTATTTGTCTCGCCATTTTCAGAAATAACGGTAATATAAATAGTAAGATTACCTGATGATACGATGAAAGTTGTATTGTATGACCCGTCCGTATTATTGGTTTCAATATGGGTGCCGGGAATTTTTGCTTTTGCAATAACTTCAATTTGGTTACTTGTAAATGGCAATTCTACAGAATATGAAAATGTATTTTCATCAAAAACAGGTGAAAGTATTCCTTCTGATAGGACTATATCGCTTAATAATGCGGTATATGACTGTTCCCTGAAAATATGTATTGTATAATATTGAATATTTATCTGATTTTCGGCTGTTACTTTTATAATTAAAGTGTTTAAACCTGATGTTAACAGATAATCAGGTGACATTGCACCGTTTGGTAATGTTTGATATCCGCCGGTATTAAACCTGACTGACATGGCTGATTTTTCATCCATCGTTTTTGCAGAGAACCTTACTGAATCAGTTGTTGTGTCACCTTTTGATGTGTACGAGAAAACTGAAGGTGAAAACTGTTCTCTAATAATTACATTTTGAACATTCAACTCTGAAAGGAATGTGTTGTCTGATGAAACATCCGGTACAACAACAGGAGGAGCCGGGTATTCATCAAATTGATGAACCAGACGGCAATTATATAAAAAAGCAATTAAACAAATCATTAATATCGAAAAAACAATATTCCTCTTCATTTCGACCTCCTGAAAATAGAACACTCCGTTTAAAGTATACCCTCATTTTAGTAGAATTTCAAATTTTTATAGAATAAATATCTTATTAATTGATTTTAGGGGACTTTTTTTTAATAAATGAAGTTTTTTGCTAAAATTTAACTCGAAAACCAATATTAATCGGCATATTATATACAAATAAATTAAGTCCATATTGCGGCGTTTGATCGTTTTGTAATTCATTGTGAATTTTATATTTAAAAATATCAGAAAAACCCTGTTCTCTTTCTAAATTACCAATCCAGATTACATTCTCATACAAATATGACTGCTGTACAAGTCGCAGTGTCGGGGTAAAACCTGCAATAAATGAAACCATAGAAGATGAAGGAAATTCTATATTAATTGGAAAACCGACATAGAAAGCAGGAAAACCCGCCGAAGAAACCGCGGTATGTAATATTTTTGAATTTTCAGTAAGCCGCTTGGTAATTGAAATTTCACCGCCTGCCTCAAGTCCGAAATTAATGCCGATGGTACGAAAAATATACTGATGAAACCGGTATCCTAATGCTGTTCTGAAAATAAAATCAGGCGGTAAGGACAAATCACTTATTGCATTCAACAGATTAGCTTCACCTGCGAATTTAATATAAACAGAATGTTGTATTTCAGTCATTTTTGGAAAAACCATACCGCATTGAATATCAAAACCGGTATAACCGAGTGTTGTTATTGTATTGGAAAAGTCAACATACCCGTGAGCCTGAGTAATCGTGTTAAATTTATAATTTGGTATAGAATTGGTAATTACGCCTTTATTCATTATTAATGATATTTTTTTTTGATTTTTCATTTCTGTATCGTCTATAGTGTAAAAGATAAAATCAGCGGGTTTTACATTCGATGGTTGACGATCGAAACAGAGTGTTAGCATATTTTCAGATGAATTAAATTGAATTCCGTCAATTTCAATGATAAAATCGATATTTTCCGGGTTTGTGAAACGAATATTGATTTTTCCGAATAAAACCGGAAACGCATGATGCATGTTGTTGGTGGTGTAATAATCATAAACGATTGCGTTATTCTGTTGTAAAAGGTAATCGGCAAGGTTTTTCTTTATTATATCGGTTGACTGTGATAACTCTATAACGGTTTGAAACAATACTTCTGAATAGGTTGAAGCGTATTCCTGTATTTCACGCACAAAATTTGATGCGAAATCAGTAAGTTCTTCATAATAATTGGTAGAAATTGTGATTTTTTTTTGTATACTATTTTTATTGAGGATGTTATCCCACGCTGTTAATGTAAAGTAAAAAGTGTTCCCCGTATTATAAACTGTCCCGTAAATCAGGATGTGTTTTTCTATTTCTTTTGAAAGTTTGTGCACAGAAAATGCAGTAACCGGAAGTGAATCTGTTTTAGCGTATGTCAGGTTTGGTGCGCCTGAGATATTTAACTCAATGAGACCCGATAAAAAATTAATGTGATCAGATGTTTTTGGATTTTTAGATTTGTTTTCAATATTAATGATGCTGATTGTTCTTGTTAACGGTTGTAATAGATTATCATTAATATCAAGCTTTTTGGTTTCAGCTGAAACAGAGATTATTACGATTAATATGGTAATTAAAAAACAAATTTTTCTTGCCATACCAATACTATACAATTAACTTTATATAAATACAAGACCACCGGGAGTTTTATGATAAAAAAAATAGATGCACACTGTCACTTACACGATAAACGATATTCTCCGGATAATGAAACAGTTATAATTCAGGCAATTGACGAAGGTGTTATATTATTTGGAAATTGCGGGACAACGCCTTCTGACTGGAATGCGGTTATTCGGTTATCAGCACAATTTAAGCAGGTTATTCCATTTTGCGGGGTTCATCCCTGGTATATTGATGATGCCGGTGATAATTGGGAAGCAATTTTATGCGATATAGTGAAAATGTATCCGTGCGGGATAGGTGAAATCGGGCTTGACCGTGGGGTTGATTGGGGTGACGGTGAGAAACAGGAACGGTTTTTTTTAAAACAGCTTGTACTGGCTAAAGAATATAATCGCCCGGTGAGTATTCATTGCAGAAACGCATGGGACAGGTTAATTGCACTAATGAAAAAATCGGGTATTCCGGGTGAACAATGTATGATTCATTCGTTTTCGGGGAGTGCAGGTGTTGTCAGGCAAATAATCGATTCAGGGTGTTATTTTTCGTTTTCATGCAGTATCACAAATACACGTAATAAACGGTATGATGAAGTGATTAAGAATATACCATTGGAGCGTATATTAACAGAAACCGATTCTCCCGATATTTATCCGCCGGTATTGGGCGGTGTAAAGGCAGGTCTTCTTAATAAGCCGGGTAATGTCGGGCTGGTTATACAAAGAATCGCAGAGATTAAAAATCTTGACGAATTGGCGGTGTCTGAAGCGGTAGTTTCTAATTACAGGCACTTTTTACGCGGGATAGTGTAATCAATTTTCTTTCACCGTCCTACTTCAGCTTCATAACCTCCGCCATATCAAGACCGGTGTACAGTTAAAGGGGCAGCAATTATTTTTTAATTATTTTATTGACATATAATTATGACTACAATTTAGTTTGAGTGCTATGAAGAAAAAAATCAATCAAATATCAGAATATAATAAATTTGTATTTAAGCGATTGCGCCATGAATCATAAGAAACTTACGTTTGTATGGAAATGACAGTTTATCTGGAAGTATCAAACTATAACCTGGATAGATAATCGGGAAGCAACATGTTTTTCGGTAATGTGTCGCATTTATAAAGATTCGGGGGCGAAAAGCCCCGAATCTTTATAAATATACAATTATTCAGCTATAATCTTTGGTGCGGATAATTTTTTATAAGCACCTGCAAAAGTCGTTTGCATATACGGTAGAAGCCAGAAGTAACCTATTCCAAAGGTAAACATGCAGAGTATAAACCAGCCGGTAAATGATAAACACAAAACGAATAAATCCATTTTATAACCGTTAGTAATTCTCATACTTTCTTTCAGTGCATCGGAGGCTGTTATTTCAGGATTATCCGCCATAATATAAAATGCCATTGAATAACTGAATGCTTTAACTATTCCGGGAATAATCAGAAGTAGTGCCCATAAGCAAATAAAAACAATTTGTAAAATATACAAAATGAAACTTTGCAAAAAATTTTTAAATCCATCGAAAAAATTATCGATTTTTGGTGATTCATTCGTAGCGAGTTTTAAAAAGTATATCGCCATACCAAGAGCGATAGGGCCACCAATGATAAGTGATATTATACCACCAATACCGGTTGCTGAGGGAATAGCGGATATTGCCATACAAATTACTGTACCAAGAACGGCGTTTGTCCAATTACCTTGTAATACTGTGAGTGCGTTTTTTTTGAGATTTGCTCTTTCAATCATGTGTAACTCCTTAATGAATTATAATTCATTTTTCTTTGTTTGCAAGGAAAAATTTACCCTGAAATAAAAGAGTTGATAAGAAGTAATAACGCAATAGTAATTAATATCATATTGAATGTAATAAGTTTTTTTAACTTAATGTTTCTGTGAATTATTTTAAGGTGATACAGTTCATTTTGTTTGATTATATCAGTTTCACTGTCTATTTCATTAATGACTGGCTGAGGTTTTTCACCAAAGATATTAGTGAAAAACAACATGAATATAAGAAAACCATTCCCAGGTAAAAGAGCAAGCCACAATAAGACTTGAAAGAAGATGGTTTTGACTGCCATGTTTTGTAAACAATAACTAATGTCGGGAATAGATTTAAACGTTATAAAGTCATAGAGAAAAAACATTAAAAATATCACAAATGTTATGCAAAAACCTATTAGAAAATTGAATAGAAAAAATCGTTTATTCATAGAAAACTCCTGTAAATTGTAATTATAATAATTTTGAAGAAAAATTATTTAAAAATTTATTGTGAAATGTTAGATAAAAAAGCCACAATATAAAATTGTGGCTTTTTTAGTATTATGAATTCTTACCTGAGTCAATAAAATGAGGCTTAATCGGCGGAAAACCATTAAATTCTACAGAGGCATAACTTGTCGTATATGCACCGGTACTTAACCAGTAGAGTCTTTCGCCAATTTGCAGGTTAAGCGGTAACTGGTATTTAAATTTTTCATACATAACATCCATACTGTCACATGTTGGACCGGCTAAAATGACTTCGCCATTCTTTGCCATTCTCTCTTCATGATGCTCGGTTACAACAGGGTATTTAATTGATTCATCAAGTGTTTCAATTAAACCGTTAAATTTCCCTGCATCAACATAAACCCAACGTTGTAACGCAGTATTGTTTTTTCGGGAAATAAGAACAACTTCAGTAACGAGAATGCCACTGTTACCTACAAGTGATCTTCCCGGTTCAAGAATGATTTGTGGTATTTCATCACCAAAGTCATCTTGAAGATATCGTGTTATTTCATTAGAATAGTCTTGAAGTAAGTTGGCTTTTTGTAAATAATTAGCAGGAAAACCACCACCCATATTTATCATTTTAAGTTCTATGTTTTCTTCTTCTAATAAAGAATTAAAAAGGTATTTTGTTTTAGAAATTGCTTCATCCCACTGCCCGATATCTCTTTGTTGAGAACCAACATGAAAAGAAATGCCATACGGCTCTAAACCCATGTCACGAGCTTCAACTACAAGGTTATACGCCATGTCAGGATGACAACCGAATTTTCGTGATAACGGCCAGTCTGCAGTCTCTGAACCTTCGACTAATATTCGTATATACACTTTTGAGCCGGGGGCGAATTTTGCTATATTGTGAAGATCTGCCTTACTGTCCGAGGCATACATTTTAACGCCTTTCTTGTAGAAGTATTCTATGTCAACAGATTTTTTAATTGTATTACCATAACTGATTTTTTCCGGATTTACGCCTAAGGCTAAGACTTTATCAAGTTCAAATCGTGATGCTATATCAAATGAAGACCCTAATTCGTTCAATAATGAAATTACTTCTACTGCAGGATTCGCTTTTACTGCATAGTAAATATTTGCATAGGGAAATTTTTCTTTTAATACCTTGAAATTTCTTCTGATAATATCAAGGTTAATCACAACGAATGGTGTAGGAACTTCATTTGAATAATTAATAAATGCGTTCCATTCCTCGTTAGAGTAATATTCTTTTCTGTCAACCAAGTACCTACTCCTTTTTTGTATTAGTAAAAATATACTTTAATTTTTTGAATATAGTTCTATGGATATATATTGTCAATAATAATTAATTATTTTTATTAATCATCTATGTATGAGGCTCTTGCAAAAATCAAGAGTACTCGATGAAAAAAAAGGGTACTTTTTTTTTGCTTCCGCCATATGCGATAAAATTGCATTAGAGGGTGCTTCTCGCAAAAATTCGGGATAAAAAAAGAGTACTTTTTCATAAAAAGAGAATTTTTGCAAGTAGCTCGTATATTTACAAAATATGAATTATAATAACGCATGAAGTTTAAAATTATAGTATTTATTCTATTTTATGTTTCAATTATTCATGCAAAAGAAGATAGACGAATTCTTGATACAATACCGGTTATTTTACTGGAAAATTATGATAGAAATAAACCGCAATCGTTTATGGAATTAATCGTTATATCGATAGGCAGAAGAAGTTATGCAAAAAGTCTTTATTTATGGCGAGATCACTATCCGAATATCGATTCAATTCAAATTCAGTTTGATTATGCAGTTGAAGATTTGATAAAACGTATTGAAAAATCAACAGATAATGAGACTGCATCAGAATTCAGGTCGTTATGGACAGAGCTTCAGCGTTTATCAATGAGTAATTTTACTATTTTTTATAATGCTGTTATGGCTTCAGAGTATACAACAGCTGAATTTTCATGCAGTTATATTGATGTTTGTCTGGCTAATCAACAGTATTATCCTGTTCTTTTAGCGTCATATCAAAAAGAAAATGAAATTAAAGAAAAGATCAGAAATATACTGGTTGATAAAAGATTAGTTTCGAGTCTTCGTTTTGAATTGTATATTTTTGATGTTATATCAGTTGTCAGAAAACGAAGTGCTGACAGATTATTCACAGACTTACAAAAATTAATGCTGGAGGGGAAGTTATGAAAAAATACTGTGTTTTTTTTATTGTACTTGCTGTTTTTCAGGGGTTGTATGCTAAAGAAGGTTTTTTTGTCGGCTATAAAACAGGGTTTTCAATGAAAATTGATGTGGTGAGCGGGTTAGATTCTAAACTTGCAAAAAATGCAAATAGTATTCCTGTTGGAATAGGTGAGTATGGAGTTGCTGATCCGCACAAATTCCCGAGAATTATTGAGCCTAAAACCGGTATTTATGGTGATATGACAATTTTCTGGGGATACCGTTTTCCTAAAGTTTTTTCAGCCGGCTTCGGTTTCTGGATGTCAAACCTGATGATGCCATACTTAACTTTTATTCATAAATTTTCGTTTAATGAAGAAAAAAGAATTCAGCCATTTGCATTTATTGAGTTGTATGGCGGTTTTATGGATGGTTTTCCAATCGGGATAACCGGTGGAGGCGGAGTTGATATTTACATTAATGATCATGTGTTTTTTCTTATAGAAAATAAAATCGGAAGTGAAATATTTATTTCACGGTATTATGATGATGGAATTAATAGTAACCCTATATGGCATTGGGATAGTCTTTATGCGTATGGGGTATATTCATTATACATTGGTATAGGCTATCGGTTTGATAATAAAAAATTTAAATCATCCCGATAATCTATCGTGTTCCATAATCATTTGAGTTGATTGAGTCTGTGTAAAAGTTATGGAACCTGCTCATGTAGAGATCACCTTCCATTTCACTATTTGCACCGATAGCGGGAGACGTAATATTGTGCATAAGAAAATATTCATTGGTTAATTGTTTTCCGCCCGGGAGAATTGCACATCGTTCACCTTTACGGATGGTATAGGCGTTAACTAATTGACTTGTAATACTTATTGAGCCACTGCCCGCTGTGATTATTGCACCATATTCTTTTCGTAAATAAATTTCTCCGCCGGCTTTTTTAAAAACGGCTCTGCCATCCATAAATGACACAGTGACTTTGTTTTTATATGAATCGGTATCTTTTGCATTTACAATTACAAAACCATTTACAAGATAAATTTCAGAGCTTATTAATTCCTTTTGTACACGCATTGCGTCTAGCATAATATTTGAAAGTTGATTAACTGTTATATATGATTCTGAACCAATTTCTAAAGAAATATGAGAGTGTAACCCGGTAAAAATTTCTGTACCGTTTAAAAGAAAATCACCTTCAACCGGAGCTTTCCATTCACCCAACCGGTCTTTAATATCAACTGTTCCTTTAACTTCAATAACTTTGAATGAAGCACTTTGCGAAAAGATATGTAAAGAAGAAAACATGAAAATGACAATTATTAGTTTATACATACGACCACCTTTGGGATTGTTATCTGTTTTTTAATTTTCGGAACATTCGATTAAAAACTTCAAGTTCCGGTATTTTAAATAAAAATGATGCACTTATATAATAGATACCACATATTAATCCAATTATACTAATTGAGAATAATGATAATAATTTACCTGAAAAAAACGGAGGTATTGCTAATTTAATCGTTAAGCCGACAGCGAGTAATCCGGCATTAATGACTACTATTTTACCGATTTGGAAGTAATCCTTGTATGGATATGTCCGGTATAAATTGCGGTATTTGCCTTCAATAAAAAGCATATAGAATAATAAAATTGCCTGTAATGCATAACCGGTAGATCTTCCGATTGTCAGCCCGGTAACACCCATTGTAGCAGGCAATTTTTTGACCAGTATGAAACATACTAAAACGGTAATCGCTGATGAAATAAGGGATATAATCATTGGTTCAAATGTTTTTTTCTGAGCATAGAAATATTTTGCAAGTACTATTGTTATTGAATAGAAAGGGATTCCAATCATGTATGTCAGTAATGCGTTTGCTGTTATCATCGTGTCATTGCTGCTGAATTTATTATATCCTAATAAAATATCAATAATTTCAAATCGTAAAATCATCATTATAATTGTTATTGGTACAATGAAGAACAGTAACATTCTCAATGTATCAAATAAAGAAAAAAGCATTGTATCAAATTTATTTTCTGCAAATAATTTACTGAATACGGGAAATGCAGTGGTTGAAAGGCTGACGGCAACCATACCGAACGGAACCATACTGAAATTTTCTGCATAACTGAATATTATTATTGAACCTGTAAATATAAAAGAACCAAGATAGGTAAAAAAGAATCTGACAAATTGCTCACTACCGATAGCTATAATTCGTGGAATTGCAATTAAAAATAAATCACAGAATTCTTTATTAAATCGCGGTAGTATCAGTTTGTATTTAAAACCGGTCATAAACACACCGGCTGCCTGAATTGAAAATTGCAAAAAACTGCCGATAACGGTTCCCCAGGCAACTCCCTCAATTCCGAATGGCCCGCTTAGAAAAACTATACCGCCTATAATGCCCACATTATATGAAAGCATCGCAAGAGAATAAGAAGTGTATTTCTCTTTTGAATTGATATATGCACCAAGTATCCCTGATAATGACATGAAAATTGGTTGTAACAGCATAATTCGTGTCAGTTTTATTGTAAGGTCAATTTTAGTCTGGTCTGTCCATCCGCGAATAAGAAGTTCTTTAACAAAAAATGGTGCAAAAACCCACGCAGTTATTGAAAAAAGTGAAATGAGAAGAAAAAAGAAGTTTAATAATGCAGAACTTTTAGTATCAAGATCATTATTGTCTTTGTTTTGAATTGATGCAGAGAAGTAGGGTACGAGTACAATAGAAATCGCACCAAGGACAATAAGATTATAGATTATATCAGGCAGTGTAAAACTGGCCTGATAACAGTCTGCAAGACCGGCACTTTCGGTTGCTCCGTAAAAAGAAGCCAGCAATGTTGAGCGGAGTAATCCGAGAACCCGTGATAAAAGTGATGCAATACCAACGATAAGAGTTGAAATAAAAAACCTTTTACGATCTGTCATTTATTGATTCTCTTTTTTAACAGCATTTTCAAATCGTGCTTTCTGATCAATTAAATACTGAAAGTCGGGTTTTAATAAAATAGCTTTATCAATATTAACTATTGCATTTTCAATGTCACCTGATTTAAAATAACATTCGGCTAATGTATCAAAAAAATTATAATTATCAGATTCGAGCATAGTAGCTTTTAAAGCATATTCAATTGCTATTGGTAAATTTTTATTATTTTCTGCATATAACCAGGCAATATTATTGAGTGCATATTTATTATCCGGATTGATTTTTAATGCTTTAAGCAAATTTTCTTCTGCTTTTTCTATATTTTTAACAAGTGAGTAAAAGTATCCGAGATCAGAGAAATAATCTGTGTTTTCAGGTAGTAATCGAGTTAATTTCTCAAGCAATTCGATAATAGCCTGACTATTATCAGTTTTTTTATAAAACTCAATCATTTCAGTAATAACTGCCGGGTCTTCAGGATATTTCTCAGATAAATCAAGTAATAATGGTTTTAATTTTTCATCGTTACCTGATTTTTTGTAAATATCTATTAGAAATTTATAGATAGTTAATTGTTCTTCAGTTTTATCAAGGGCAATAAATAATTCTTTTTCGGCTTTATCAAGTTCGTTAGTGTCGAGGTATACAAGTGAAAGTAATGTGTTGTAGTATGAGTCTTGAGGAAATAATTCCATTCCTTTTTGTATAACAAGTATTGCTTTTTCCAATCGTTTTTCAGATAAAAGTCTTGTTATGTAATTTTTATACACAGCATCTTCTTTATATTCATCAATGAGTTGATCAAAAAATAACTCAAAGTCTATGTCATTCCCCGGTTCAAGAGTCAACGTGAAATTAAGAGATTGGGTTATATAATTGATATAAGCGTTGATAACCGGTATATCTTCTGCTTCAATTTCATTTTTATTTAATGTTAATTCATATTCAAGATAAAAATGATTATTTTCAATTTTATCTGCATGAAAGTTAAAATTCATATATTTATTGTTTTTTTCAATATTTGTTAAATTCTGTGTTGTTATTGAATATCCTTCCGGGAAAATACATTCTATTCTTTTCTTGTATGAATAAATAAAGTTCTTTCTATAAGTATAGCGTGAACTTTCCGGTATGCTGACCCATTCTTTTACTTCTCCAAGCGAAAAATTAATAATTTGCTTTCCGTCATAGTGAATTTCGGTAAGGTTTGAAGATGTTGTATTCAAATCAATGGTGATTGATCCTGATTGTTTTTCTAAACCGCTAACAGATAATTGATCTGATGTTAACTCCGGGAACGCTTCTTTTTGCATGTCGTAGAAAAAGGCTTTCTGTTTGTTTGTATCAAGAGAACTGATTTGCTCACGAAAATATTCTGAAAAACTACCGGCAATTTCCTGTCGTAAAGAAACAGTTGCTTTTCCGATTCTATTAATTTTTATTAGAAAATTTTCTGTCATTTTATTTATTGAACCATCAATAACCGGGATTTTAGCAATAACAGATTTTTCTTTTTTTGCAATGAAACCATTTAAACCCTGGTATAAATAATGTACGTTGCCAAACGGTATAAATTGAGTGCTTAAATCAATAAATAATTCTTTATCAATGCCATTTTGAACAGGAATATTGACAATTGAAGTGTTAAATATAAATGGTGTGGCAATATCCCGGACAGGCTGCTCATTTCCGTATGTTGATATAAGCATGGGAAAGGAAATTATATCGTTCAAATCCAATAGTTTTATAAACAACGCGACTTCACTTGAATTATTTATCCTCATTGAATTAATGGTTATAGGTTCAGGAAATTTAATTTTTTTTTCTTTCGTATGTTTTGTCTGGTTTTGAATATAATTAAAAATTTGTTCAACTAATGCGTTTTTATTTTTTTTATTGGTCAAATGCAGGTTTTCAATGTGTGTTTCTTGTCCTGACTTTTTAAACTGATTGTGATACCAGTTACCGGCGGATTCCCAATTTTCAAAGGTTGAAACGGTAATTGATGGTGATAATGCAAAAATTGATATGCTTTCGCCGGTTAAAAAATAAATGGGCGGATTTATAAATGAATACGTTTGTGTAATGACATTTGATTCTTCTTTTTTTTCCGGAAGACCATTAATCCCGTTTGTATGAATTTGTAGGGGAGTAGTAGCCGGATAGATAAATGAATATTCTTTCTTAAACGTTTTCATTTGTGAACCGGTATAAAAAGTATCTGAGAATCCGGGTAATGCATTTTCTTTAATCATTTTGAAATATATTGAGTAACATAAAACAGTACCCTCTGTTTGGTTGCCAAAGTTTATTTTAATACTTTTAAAGTTGTTACCGCCATAATCATTTGCATTGAGCGGTTCTATATCAATTAATTCTTTACTGACAGCAGTTGATGCTCCATCAGCTTGTATGATTTTTGCATCAATATTTGCAGGAGTGAATAATAAAGAATCAAAAATGAGTTCGTAACTTGAAAGTTCATCAATATGTGTGTCTGAATTTATTCTTATTGCAGCGGTCATTGTATAGTCATATTTTTTATGATCTTTTATTAATAATGATTTACCCTGATATAAATAAACGAATGGGAATATTGAATGATCGGGATTTGATAAAAAATCGGTTTCAAGTTTTTTGATGTCGGGATAAGTTGGAATAATATGATTATTTGTTACAATCTTGTTTTTATCCATTAAAGATAATAGAAAAGAAGCAGTTGCATCATTTTCGTTTAACGAAAATATTTTTGAAATAATGTTATGGGCTTCGTTGTAGTTCCCGTTGTATATATATGATAATGATATTTTGTATAATAGATCAAGGTCTTCAATACCGCGATTCATTGCTTGTTTTATTGTTTTTATAACGCCTTTATAGTCTCTGACATACATTTCCGCTGATGATTTTAACCGGTATAATTCAGGATTGTCAGGTTGATTTATTATGAAATTTTCAAGAAGTAAAATTTTTTCAAGAGGACTTTTTGCTTCTATCATACTCTCGATTTTTTTAATATTTATCTCATAGAAATTAATGGTATTAGAAAAAAGTGAATAAAAGCAAAACATACATGTAATAATCAAACCTTTTCTCATAAAAACTTCCTTTTTCATTGGTAACAGATATAGAATATAATGAAATCTATTTGATATTATCATATTTTCTACTAAAAACTACTTTTTTATTAATGATTTTATTGCAAATATAATGTATTTAGTTAAAATATAATGCAAATTGTTTATGGAAAAAGTTTTTGTAATTATTTATGATATAATGTTCGATAAGTAAAAAGTAGTATTTTTTTTCGGGGGATGTATGCTGAAAATAGAAGAGTTAGTAAATGGTAATGATATGCTGTCGATTATTTTTAGAGACAGTTTATTAAAAATAGGTCAATTATCAACAGATCATATTTTTTCAACATCGGATATTGCTTCATTAAAAGCTGACATTTTACCTAAGATTATTAATCCATTAATGCAATTTACTGATTGCAAGATCAGAATTAAAGACTTTAATCGTTTAAGTATAAATATTATATTCCTAATAAAAGAGGCTAGTTTAAGAGGTCTTCAGCGAGTTATAGAAAAAAGAGAAGCAGGAGATGTTAAAAGTCTTTCATTTGATAGAAATACAATTTTAAAATACAATCAGGAAATCGACAACGGTAATTATGATATTATATTTAAATTTTTATCAAGTAATAGAAATTTGAATACTGAAACAGTTATGAAAATGGTTGAATCGGGTTTGACAAAAATTAAACCATTTATTAATTATAGAATAGAATTAACAATGATGGAATTGTTAAATGCGTATTATCCGACATGGAATCCTTATTTGAGGGGGATGATTGATAAAGCGTATCAGTTTATTAATGAAGAAGAAGAAAAAAATCGTGAACGGCTTGAGGTTGTTGCACAGATCGTTGAAAATAATAAATATTTTATTTCAAATGGAAATGAAATGCCGAAACTTGTTGAATTACGAAATAAAATAATTTTTGATATGAAGAATTCTTATAATGGTATGATTCCCAAAGAAGATATTGATAAATTTCTGTTGGATAAAAATAATTTCACTATTTTTCAGGTTTCTATTATTAAGTCAGCACCCATGTATTACGGTACTTTTGAAGGTGAGTCATATAAAATAGTTGTAGAATCGGACAATAAGTTATTAATTACAGAGAACACTGAACCTTTACGTGCATTTTCTGAAAAAAAACTTGCTTTTTTTCGTGAGAAAATAAAACCAATCGTTATTGGTGATGTCAAAATTGAATTAAAAGCACGGTATGAAAATTACAATTATGTTTTTGCATTATATAGAAGAAAGCGAAATGATATTTTTGATTCAATGATTGAATCAGGAAAAATTCAACAACTAAAAATACTTTTAAATCTGCTTGAATTAGATAAAGCTGACCCTTCGTATAAAATATATAAAGATCCTGTTGAAAAAATATTAAAAGCATTGGAAAGTGCAAAAATTAATGAATTGCTTCTCAATTATTTTAAAGCACACTCAAAGGGAAGTAGTTTTATTTCAAAGTTGTTTAATTTGTTTTTCTCGTCATTTAGAGAATCAGAGTTTATTGATATAGTCAAGGCAGATAAAGCACGTGCTTCATCAGTTACAAAACAGTTAATTGGAACTGATGGGCGTTCAGTTAAACCCAACGAAACACCGGTTCAATCTGCTTTAAATATTTTAAAAAGATCCGGGCAACTCGAAAAAGCACGGATAATTTTAAAATCGGGTGTTGATGATTCTCAAAAAGTACGTGAGATTTTAAGAATTTGCAAGGATATCGGGAATACAAATAAAGCTCATATAGAAAAAACAGAGAAATCAAAAATTGATTTTTTAATTGAACTCAGACATTTTCTGGAAAAGAATTAGTTTCAAATCTGTTTCTGCCAAGTTTTTTTGCATTATACAATGCTATATCAGCCATTTTTATTAATGCTTCGGTTGATTTTTTGGAGTCGGGAATAATGCTGCATATTCCCATTGATATTGTTACAAACTCAGAAGCTGTTGAGCCTATATGTTTGATTTTTTGATCTGCTAATTTCTGTTGAATATTTGCACAACATTTTTTTGCAAAATCGACTCCGGTATCCGGTAAAATCAATGCAAATTCTTCACCGCCATATCGGGCAACAAAATCACTTGATCTGTTAATACAATTATTTAAAATTGATGCAACTGCTTTTAAGCAGGTGTCGCCTTCCTGGTGGCCATAGCAGTCATTATATTTCTTAAAAAAATCAATATCAATCATTATTAAGGTCATCTCTTTTGATAATCGCATCATTCGCATCCATTCGCGATTCATCGTTTCATCAAAAGCTCTTCGATTATGTACCCCGGTTAATCCGTCAATCGTGGATAATTGTTTGAGAATGTCACGACTTCTTTTTAGTTCAATGTGGTTTTTTATTCGTAATGTAACGATTGCGGGGTTTATTGGCTTTGTTATATAATCAATAGCACCTAATGATAAACCTTTTTCTTCAAACTCCGATTCTGAAATTGACGTTATAAAAATAACAGGAATATCTTTTGTAAGCGGATTGTCTTTCAGTTTTTCGCAAACTTCATATCCGCTAATACCGGGCATCATTATGTCAAGCAAAATAATATCAGGCATTACCCTCATTGCTAATTCAAGTCCCTCCAAACCATCTTTTGCAGAGTAAAATGAATATTCATCAGAAACAGCTTCATTAACAATGGCAATATTAATTTCTGAGTCATCAATAATTAATACCTTTGGTAATTCTTTATTATTTTGCAAGTCCATATGAATCCTTTAATTCTTTAATTTTATGTCAACACCGCTAAATACAGCATTTAATTCAATTTGTAAGTGATGAGAGCTGTCAGATGATGATGGTGTTTTGTATGTATTATTACCAAAAGATAAAATGCCACCGTCAGGTTGTTGAACACCGGAAAACACTGCATTAGACTGTATAATAACAGGAGTTGATGATTTAATCATAATTTCGCTTGCACCGAAAACAGTGTTAATTTTTACTTTTACTGTTTTCTCTGAAATATCGACATTAGTTAAGTCTATTTCACCTTTTCCGAAAATTACGTTATATTCCCCATTATCAGATGGGTTTTTAATTTTAACTTCATTAAATATAACATTGTTTTTCATACCAAATCCACCGGTAATAATTGAAATACCGAGATATACAAAAAATAAAGCAAAAAAGATTCGTACAACCGGAATGTTAATATTTAAAGTTACCTTTAATATAATAGACAAACCTATAACAATTAAAAAAGCACCCCAAAAAACTCCTGAAAACATAAAATTCATTCTCACGATCTCCTCCAAATTAAAATATAAAATTTGTAATTAATCTTAGTATATATTTTTGAATTAATCAAATTCTTTTCCTAATATCATTGAATTGCTAAAAAAAATCAGAACCCGGGATTTTTTTAACTTTACAAAACCGTTTTGCTTTGTTACGATAAAAACAGGTTTTAAAAAAGGAAATTATCTATGCGAAATAATAAAATAAGACATAGCTCAGACGAAAGAAGAGTAGCTGTTTTAATCGATTGTGAGAATGTTTCGGCGAAGAATATAGAATTTATTATGAAGGAATCACTGAAATACGGTTTGTTAACCATCAAAAGAATATATGGAGACTGGACTGATACCATGTTATCTTCATGGAAGGCGTTTTTACCGATTTTTGCGATTCAGCCTATTCAGCAGTTTAAAAATACAGCAGGAAAGAACTCAACGGATTCGTCAATGATTATTGATGCAATGGATATTTTGTATTCAGATAATGTCGAATGTTTTATTATTGTTTCCAGTGATTCTGATTTTACCAGACTGGCAATAAGGTTAAGAGAGTCGGGGAAGTTTGTCGTGGGGATTGGTGAAGAGAAAACGCCGAAATCTCTGGTTAATTCATGTAATGAGTTTAATTATATAGAAATCATAAAAGAACGGTCAAATGAGATTAAACGAAAAGTTGGTGGAATTCAGCATAAAAAGAAAATCAGTGCAAAAAATGGCAGTGAAATAAAGAAAGATGAAAAAGATGATTATGCCGAAGATAAATGCCTTAGCATTCTTTGTGAAGCATACAATATGGTAGATCCTGATAGTGAATGGAAGAATTCCTCAAAAATCGGTAATGCGATAAGAAAATTAGACCCCGGTTTTGATCCGCAAACATTTGGTTTTTCAAAGTTATCATTACTTTTCAAAAAATACGATGATGTTTTTAACGTTAAGTTAGGCGAAGATAACAGAACACATTATGTTAAATTAAAAGACCCTGAATAATGCATCTTTAAAAACCAAATATCTGATAAATATTATCCCTGTCAATTACCGGATTTTGCAAACCCGATGATATTGCATTAACTTCTTTCGTAACATACAAGCGAAGCTCTTCGGTAGAAATAATACCATCTTTATTAGTGTCCGTTTTTGTGTCTGAAAAAGCAGCGATTATTTTTTCAGTGAAATATCCATTCTCAAATTCGTCATTTTCGTATGAATATTCACCTCCTTTACATGATGAAAACACGATTGCACCACTTCTTCGCATTAGATCATTATAAATATAACGGTCTTTTTCAAATAAAAAATCCCTTATTTTTTTAGATTTACCCGGATTTTTAGTTTTAGAAAGACTTCGTTGATTAATTGACCTGGTTGTTCCTGAAATAGTTGAACTAAGTGAAACTGTGGCGTCATCAATTTCTCCTGATTCGCAGGTGTCCATCAGAAATAATTTATTACGCGCCGGAATCCCCTGCAATAGATTTTCAATTTTCTCAAATGTAGCAGCACTTTTTTGCAAATTGTTAATTTCCGCTTCATGGGTAAGATAGTAATAGGTTGAGCCTTCATCGGTATCGTGAACACCGTGTCCTGCAATAAAAAGCACTATAGTGTCATCAGTTTTTGATTGCTCCAAAATTGTTTTAGCTTTATCAATTGCCGAAACAGTGCAGTTTTCATTGGTAAATGTATGTGTAATTATTGATTTGAAATTTCTTTTCATAGTTTTGAATGTTTTTTCAAGATCAGTTACATCTTTATCTGCATATTTCAGGTTTAATGATGAATCCTTGTATTTTGAAACGCCAAAACCTATATAATAAAGATTACCTTGAACCGGAACGTCATATTGAACATATCCGACTGCCCGATATGACTCCAATCCCTGTTCGTTGATGCAAGTAACTTCAATTTTGTTTTTTCCGGATGTTAATTCTGCTTTTTCACTAAGAGTAACCGTTTCGATTGAAATATTTTTTCCCATACTTCCATACAATGGGATGTCATTAATGAAAATGTTGTAATGTACTATTTTTGATGAATTACCGGTTAGTTTAAATGTAACTGTAGTAAACTTGTCTTTTTTTTCAATTTGCATTATTTCTGCTTCCGGCGGTGTTATGTCAGGAACTGATGTGCCAATATTCATTCTTGCAATTCTTTTTGTATAAAGATAGTGATAATAATCAATGGTGTCCTGGCCGGTAGACCCGATTCGTCCCAGTATTATGTCCGGTCTGTTTTTGTGAGCGGCAAATTGATCTATACCAAAAACATCAAGTCCTGAACTCATTGCAACAAGTTTACCACAATTTTTAGAGCCGTCAAAATAACCGTCAGATGTATATGAAATCCATTCTCCGTTATTGTCTGAAAGCAGATTAACTATATCGCCGGTTTCGTTATGTATGATGCTCACGATTCCATTTGACATTCCGTATACGGTTCTTTTGCCGTCAGGGGAAAATCTGAGTATATATCCGTCTTTTTCCGGTTCACATAGTTTTTTTATGATATTTCTATCAAAATCTTTTAGCATTAATGAATGTTTTAAATTTTTGTTTGCATCCTGATCGTAAATGAGTTCAATTGTTCGCCTGTTGTTAATATCAATATCGGATGTTGTAATCTGATCCGGTTTGTTAATTGCAAGTAAACCGTTTCTTGTGGATACTTTAATGCCATTTGTACTGCTCCAGCCAAAATATTTTCCATCATTTGAATATTTAATGTTGTTGTTATAATACATATTCGGGTCAGCTTTTATTTCATTTAAAAGTTCTCCGTTCATAGTTAATTGTTTAAGAGTGCCGTCAAAATAATATACAAGTAATTCGTTTTTATTTTCATTGGGAACAATGTAACTTATATAGTTAGTATAATTCGATTGTGTTTTATGAAGAATCTTTTTTGTACCTGCATCGATATCAAGTAATTCCAGGGTATTGCTGACTTCCATTGAACTTTTTAATGGTTCTCCGGCAATGCTGTACGCTGCTATTAAGTTGTTGAAATCAAGGTTTTCTTCTATTATTGTATATATTTTTTTTTCTGCATCAAAACTATATGATTTTTGAAATGCAGTTTTATATTCATTGTAAGAAATTTTTGATAGAATGGTATCGTATTTATCTTTTGTCAGTGTTTCTTCAATCATTTGATTTTTTGAAGTTACAAATCCTGCAAGTAATTTTTTGTCTTTTAAAAATTTAAGTGAGTAACAAAGTTTATTGATATAATTACCTGAAGTATTGATAACGGTTACCGCGTTAGTAATGCAATCTATAATGTATATTTCATAATTATTATTGTAATATGCTACATAACGATTATCATCTGAAATTGAAAAGATAGCAGGTCCGACGGTTGTATTTGTTTTTATAGTATGTTGCAGTTTTCCTTGCATATTCCAGATGAAAATATCAGGAGATGCGGTATATGTCACGCCAATTAAAGTACCAT
>MIAY01000037.1 GCA_001829315.1 Spirochaetes bacterium GWE1_32_154
TTTATTATTCTCTTGAATTGTCCATATATTTAACATATACCGCAATAGTTGCAAATATTCATTCGCCGGTTTATATGACTTATGCTCAAACAATATAGTAATCTTGACATCACCAGAACTCTTTAATTTACAGTTGTACACTAAATCAGAATAATATTCCTGTAGTTTTTCATCGACATAGCTTGTATTATCAAGTGTCATCGTTGGTATATCGAGCTTACTATAAATATTCTTCGGAAAAGTGCCCTGCACTAAATCCATTGCATTTTCTTTTATTGATTCAATTTCTCTAAATAATTTATCAAGTTCATTCATATTATTAACATACAATATATAGAATAAAAGTTCAATAGGTCTTTGAAATCTTCATAACACATTATCAAGACAAACCTAATTCTTCACAAGTCACATCTGATTCGGTAAAACAATTATTCATACCGGCAATTTTTTCAAGTTCATTTAGAAATTCTCATAAACGGTAGTTACTGTAAAGTTGATTTTGAAGATAGTTTTGACAATGGAAATAGAGGGTTTTAGTGCTTAAAATTAAGGAAAATATTTTTTATCATTAATCATCGTTTTTGATAAAGAGTGATTTAATATCCTTAGCGTACGTTTCAGTCGAAAATCCAAGTGTACCCCATTACGAAATATTTCGAAAAAATGAACAATGCTGATACGGGATGGTGGGGGGCAGTGAGTCAATTTTCGATCATATTTGGTGATCGATTTAAAGGGTAGCAAAAATCATTTGCACTAAATTTCTGATACCCTCAAAAACGGCATTGAACATGGCTGAACCCAATATCAATACCGTTTAATTTCTTGAATATTTACCTGTCAGAATTCTATTTTTAGTTCAAATAACTCTTTTGGTGACATTGTAAATACAAGTTTTGTCAAATCACCCAAGTCAGTATAACTTTTCTCAACATCTATTCCATTTGCTACAAACCCATTGGTATTATATGCAATTGGATTAGATAGATTAAGTAAGAATTTAAACAAATCAAGTCCATTCTCTTCAGGATATGTATCGATAAATGTCATTAAATCAGCAGTAAGATTTTCAGCTGAATCTGTTCGAATTCCTAATGACCCAAGATCCCCTTTAAAAGCAGTGTTTCCAGGAAGCGTTACCCAATCAAACACAATTGTTGAAAAACTCTTATCAATGCTATAGTTAGTTAAATCCATACCTGTAACTGACACTTTTGGAAAATATAAATTAACAAGCGATTTTCCTTCTGTCACATTTGATATTGAAGTAAACATATACGCATGATATGCTTTATACACATCAGGAATATCAGCATCCCCATCACCAAATTTATAATTATACACAACACCGCCGGTTAAATCAACAACATCACCTTTTTTTACACCATTAAAATACAGTGATTTTGCCTTCACTTTATCATCTGTCGGATCTTTAAAGGTTAAAAAACCATCTAATGTTTCATTAGCCATATCTGTTCCATCATACACCAATTTCACCATTTTCAGATCATTGGTTGAATCAGTAACATTAAATATTGCATAGCCTTTTTTTATACCTTCATTGTAGTTGATCTCAAATGTCTGTACGTTTTCCAAGGTATAAAATTCAATTTTCTTATTGTATTCACGACTTGTATCAGTTGTCACAACGACTCTTTGTGATTCATCAGTTACATCAAACTGCTCAGGAATATTTGTCTTATTGATTGAATCAATCAAATCATTTACAATATTAATACCGACATCAGCAAAAACAAGTGATTGTCTGAATGGTTCAAAAACGCCTCCCTGATCTGATGTTTGATCAGTACTAACAGTTCGTGAGTTTGTTGATTCATTTGACTTTAACGAATCAGGAATTGAAAAATTAATTTTAGGTATTTTACCTGTCGTTTCCTCTGGAACTTTATCAACAGGTTCTGTTTGACAGGAAATGACAAATATCATACTTACTAACAAAATAAAAAATTTTCTCATCGTAGAACTCCTTGTAAAGCATATGTATAGATAAAAATAATATAGAACATTTTTTTATTTATCACAGAAAATTATAAAATATTTTTTGCAATTGCATTAATATTTTTTCTTTCCTTAACACCTTTTAATAAAGTACCGGATTTAGAAATATCACCAATAAGAATTCCCCCAATCAGTTTAGAATCATTAAAAAATAATTTTTTATACTCACCATTATCTCCGTGAAACGATAAAACAGAATATTTTTTACTCTGATCACAACAAATGTCACCTACCGAAAAAATCGGTGTTTCCATAGAACTGAATGTAACAGGTTGTAATGACTCAACATACGAAATATCATCACCCGTGGCATTAGCACCGGCTATTTCACCTTGCAGTGAAGCAGTTGCCCATAAACCTTGTATTTTACCTTCAAATTCAGCAGCATCTCCGCAGGCATAGATATCATTCTGTGACGTTTTCATATGGGAATCAACCTGAATACCAATGATATGTTTCATTCCCGATTTTTCTGCAAGTTGTTTATTCGCGCGAATTCCGGCACTGATTATTATAATATCGGCATTAAAATACTGATCATCATCAAGCTCAATACCAATTACTTTATCATCACCCGCAATTCTTTTTACGCCTGATTTCTTAAATAACCGTACACCAAGAGAAAGAAGTTTATTTTCAAAAATTGCAGACCCTTCTTCATCTAACTGGCGGGGAAATATTCGTGATTCCCTTTCGATAATTGAAACAGAAAGCCCCAAATCACGAAATGCGGAAGCAGCTTCTAAACCCAATACACCGCCGCCGATAAAAAAAGCATTTTTACAGTTATTATCTTTTATGTATTTTTTAATTCTATCGGCACAATCGAGTGTTCTTATAGTAAAAACACCAGGCTTGTCAGAACCAACAATCGGTAATGTATGAGCTCTTGCTCCTGAAGCTATGATAAGTTTATCATACGATATAGATTGATTGTTATTCAGTAATACATTTTTTGTATCAGTCTTAATATCAAGGACTTCAATATTTCTCAATACTTCTATTCTGTTTTGAATATACCATTTTTCATCTTTAATATACAACTCACTGTCAGGAACATCAATCGATAAATAATCAGAAATAACCGGCCGGTAATAAGGGTATTGTGAATCTTTTGTAATTATTTTGATTGTACAATCACTATTTCGTTTTCTAATAGCCTCAGCTGCAGTAATACCCGCAGCACCTGAACCAATGATAATGAAAACTTCACCTGTATTTTTTTTAAAACCACCATCAACATCCACAAACTCTTCAAACATCTCCTGACCGACTCCGCACGCCGGACACACTTTTGGTGGCATCACACCTTCAAAGACTTCACCGCAAACGGTACATTTCCATTTTTTAACTGTTCCATCATTATTAAAAGAAACAGCCTCACGATCACCCTCTTCTAAATCACTATCAGGCACTCTCCCCTCCCTTACATACTGTGCAAATGCAATACCATACGAATACGCATCTGTTAAATCACTTTTTGCCGGTTTAAACCTGACCTTTAATGAAGGTGCAACGAACATTCTAAGCTGGTTTAACCGGGAAATAATATTCCCCACAGCCTCCCCGCTCCACCCGTACGAACCGAATGCCGATACAACTTTACCTTTATCTGTTATCGGGTTTAATGACACGGCTAAATCCCAGATTGGAGGCAAGGCATCACCATTAATTGTTGAAGTCCCGAATAAAATTCCATCTGCATTATTCAACTCTTTAAGAATCAGAGGTTTTAAATCATTATAATTTGCGCAATTTATATCAAACTGTTTAACATCAATATCACCCTGAGAAGTAATACCCTTTGCAATTTCATTGGATAATAGCGTTGTAAAGCCATACGCAGAAACAAATGGTATTACAACAGTTTTTTTTGTATGAGTTTTTTCAACAGTTGCCCATTTTTTATAGGTATCAATAATTGTATGAACATCTGTATCAATAACAGGCCCGTGCCCGACACAAAGCATATCAATCTGCAGTTCTTTTATTTTTTCAATTGCCTGCAAAACATACTCTTTAAACGGACTGAATATTGCCGTAAAATAATAACGTAATGCGGATTTATAATTTTTCATTGCAGTAGAAGGGATTTTAGAATAAAGAATTTCATCAAAACTATAATGAGAGCCAAATGAATCACAGGTAAAAAGAACTTTATCTTCCGGTATATATGTATATATTGAATCCGGCCAGTGGAGAAATGGGGCTGAAATAAATTTAAGTGTTTTATTACCCAGATCAATTGTATCACCATGCTTTACAATGATATATTCAAAAGGCCTGTTTGCAATTTGCTTCAAAAAGTCAATTGCCTGTTCAGAACCGACAATTTTTGCACGAACAGCAATATCCAGTAACTTCTCAATGCTTCCTGCATGATCAGGCTCAGTATGATTTACAACGATATAATCAATATCAACTATATTAGTAAGTGATTTGAGTTTATCTATATACTGATCAAAATATTTAACTTTAACCGTTTCAAATAATACTGTTTTATTAGAACCTTTTACAAGATACGAATTGTAAGTAGTACCAAATTCTGTTTCCATGATTATATCAAAAACTTTTAATTCAGGATCTAAAGCACCGACCCAAAAAATATTTTCTTTTAGTTGTAATGTCTTCACAAATCGCCTCCTCATTTAAAATAGTAGTATAATTTGTTTTGTTTGATAAGACAATATAATTTTAAAAGTATAATTTTTTATGAAACAACAGCATGTTATTTATTGTTATTTATTGTTTACTATAACAACAAAAAGATGTAATATGAACATAATATAACTAACAATACAAGAGGACTCTATGAAAAACAGATTTTATTGTGTACTTATCATGCTTATTGCTTTATTCAGTTGTAAAAAAGAAGAAATCAGAATTAAACTTGCAACAACAACAAGCACTGAAAATTCAGGTTTATTACACTTTTTATTGCCTCATTTTGAAAAAGAAACAAATATTAAAGTTGATGTAATTGCAGTCGGAACAGGTAAAGCATTAAAACTTGGTGAAAACGGTGATGTTGATGTTGTATTAGTTCATGCGCGAAGCCTCGAAGATACGTTTGTTGAAAAAGGGTTTGGTGTAAACAGAAAAGATGTCATGTTTAATGACTTTGTTTTAGTTGGTGAAGATAAAGGTTATTTTAAAGCTGTTAAAGACATTTCAGAATGTTTTACATTGATTTCAACAAATCAGTTAGATTTTATTTCCCGTGGTGATAATTCAGGTACTCATGTTAAAGAACTGGAAATCTGGAATAAAACCGGTATTAAACCACAAGGAACATGGTACAAAGAAATCGGACAGGGAATGGAACAGGCTCTCACAATGGCTGATGCTATATCAGGGATTACATTAACAGATCGTGGCACCTATCTTGCAATGAAAAATAATGTAAAAATATCAATTCTTTTTCAAGGGGATGAAAATCTTAATAACCCTTATGGAGTAATCGCAGTCAATCCTGAAAAATGGCCTTCAACACAATACAAGGAAAGTATGAAATTTATCAATTGGCTCACATCAAAAAAAGGTCAAACGCTGATAAGCGAATATAAAGTTAATGGTGAACAATTATTTTTTCCCAGTAATGTAACAAAATAAATCATGGTATCATCATTTTTTAACGCAGAATTATATCAAATCGTATGGACAAGTGTAACAATAGCTTTTTACTCTGTTATTGTATCAGGTATTTTCGGGATACTAATTGCATTTATTATAGATAATACTCATGGAATTGTTAATAAAACCGGTCGAGCCATTTTAAATAGTCTTATGGCTATACCTACGGTAGTGATCGGTCTTTTAGTATATTCTGCCATTTCACGATCAGGAATTTTCGGGGGATTTTCTCTTTTGTATTCCCCGCTTGCTATTATTATTGGTCAAACGGTTCTTGTAATACCGGTAATTTCTTCTGTGTTATTATCAGGTTTTTCAGGAGTGGATATCAGACTATCTGAAACATTAAAAACACTTGGCGCAAACGGTTTTACGTATATCGTTGCTTATCTTTATGAAACTAAAATTATCATTGCAACTGCCTTACTAACCGGATTTGCACGGGTTGTCGGAGAAGTCGGAATATCCATGATGCTTGGAGGAAATATCAGGTATTACACAAGAACCATGACAACTTCAATTGCATTAGAAACAAATAAAGGTGATTTCAAAACAAGTCTTTCACTTGCTCTTATTCTAATTTGCATTGCACTGACAATAAATTTTCTGGTTCATTTTTTAATTCATGATAAAAAGGAAATCGGTACATTATGAGTGATATTGTATATTCTATAGAAAACCTTTTAATTCAATCAGGAAAAACATCAATACTCACTATTGAAAACCTGAACTTTAAGGCACAACAAATCCATCTGATTGCCGGTCCGAACGGGTCAGGAAAAACAACACTCATGAAGGCAATGAATAATTTAATCAGAGTAAAAAAAGATTGTATTTTCTATAAAGGCAAAGACATCACAATAAATAATGAAATCGTACGGAATAATTCTGTATATGTACACCAGAATCCATATCCGCTTAAAGGTTCTGTCTATTATAATATTTCGTATGGTCTGAAATTGAGAAAAATATCTGAAGAAATAATTCAAACTAAAGTAGATGAAATTCTTTATATGCTAAACATTAAGGATTTGAAAAATAAAACAGCATATACATTATCAGCCGGAGAATTACAAAAATGTGCTTTAGCGCGTGCAATTGTATTGGATTGTGAAGTTTTCTTTTTCGATGAGCCTGTATCAAGTGTTGACATTAAAAGCGTCGATTGTATTAAAGAAACTATGCAGTACCTTGTGTATGAAAGAAAAAAAACAGTTATTTATACAACTCATCAATCACTATCAACTGAGAATCTATACGACAACATTATTCGATTAGATACCGGACGAATTGTTAAGTAAAAAATAATCTCAAATATTCTTTGATTATTTTTAATTAATTATTTATAAACTAAATCTCATAAAAGAATAATTACAGTGATCATGCGATACAAATTTGTTCCATAAAAGATTGAATTTACAAATTTGTTTCTTTTTTGTAGCTTTCTAATGAGTATATAACCATTACAATATGGCACAGTTTTTGCTTTGTTTTAATCAAATTTTGAAATTATTTTAAGGAGTTAATAATATGGCTAATCCTTTGGATGTTTTTGGAGAGAATGTTTTTAGTGAAAAAATTATGAGAGAGAGATTACCTAAGGATACCTATAAGTCTTTAAAAAAGACTATTGATGAAGGTATCTCTATGGATCCAAAAGTTGCTGATGTCGTTGCTAACGCAATGAAAGACTGGGCAATTGAAAAAGGTGCAACTCATTACACTCATTGGTTTCAACCTTTGACCGGTATTACTGCAGAGAAGCATGATTCATTTATCAACCCGACAAATGACGGCAGTGTTATTTTTGAATTTTCCGGTAAACAATTAATTCAAGGAGAACCTGATGCGTCATCGTTTCCTTCAGGTGGTTTAAGAGCAACTTTTGAAGCTCGAGGTTATACTGCATGGGATTGTACTTCACCTGCTTTTCTAAAAGAAGACGCTGCCGGAGATGTTACATTATATATTCCTACTGCATTCTGTGGTTACCACGGTGAAGCATTAGATAAAAAAACTCCTTTACATAGAGCTAACACAGCAATTAACAAACAAGCGTTAAGAATGCTCAAAGCATTAGGCAATACAACGTCTAAATTTGTACGTGCAACAGTCGGACCTGAACAGGAATATTTTTTAATTGACAAAAGTTATTTTGAACAAAGAATAGACTTAATGTTATCAGGCAGATCGTTATTTGGTGCAATGCCAGCTAAGGGTCAGGAACTTGAAGATCAATATTTCGGTTCAATCAAAGATAGAATTGCTAATTACATGAAAGATTTAGATCTTGAACTATGGAAAATGGGTATAACTTCTAAAACAAAACATAACGAAGTAGCTCCTGCTCAGTATGAAATGGCTCCTATTTTCAGTTTTGTTAATATAGCAGCAGATCATAACCAGCTTGTTATGGAAACAATGCAAAAAGTTGCATTACGACATGATTTAGTTTGTTTGCTTCATGAAAAACCTTTTGCAGGTGTAAATGGTTCTGGAAAACACAATAACTTCTCACTAGCAACAGATGACGGTATTAATCTTTTTGAGCCTGGTCACACTCCACAAGATAATCTATTGTTTCTTGGTACAATTGCAGCTTTGTTAAAAGGTGTTGACAGTCATGCTGATATTTTGAGAGCAACGGCTGCAAGTGCCGGAAATGATCATAGGTTAGGTGCTAATGAAGCTCCGCCTGCAATCATTTCAATTTTTATGGGTGAAGCATTATCAGACTTATTGGATCAACTTGAAAAAGGTCAGGCTATCACATATAAAGATAAAACTAATTTTAAAATTGGTGCAGATACTCTTCCTGAGTTACCTAAAGACAATACAGACAGAAACAGAACAAGTCCTTTTGCTTTCACAGGTAATAAATTTGAGTTCAGAATGTTAGGTTCTTCATTCTCTGTTTCAGGTCCTAATGTTGCTTTAATGACAATTCTTGCTGAAGCTTTTGATGAAATTGCAACAAGACTTGAAAAATCTTCAAATGCAAAAGAAGAAATTATTAAAATACTTAAAGAATTTTATTCAAAACATAAAAGAATAGTTTTTAATGGGAATAATTACTCACAAGACTGGGTTAAAGAAGCAGAAAAAAGAGGTTTACCAAACAATAAAAATTGTATCGATGCTTTAAAAGCGTATGCTACAACAAAAGCCCAAAATCTTTTTGAAAAATATTCTATTTTTACAAAAGAAGAATTACATTCAAGATACGAAATCTATATGGAACAATATTGTAAAGTAATTAATATTGAAGGTAGAGCAGCTGTTGAAATGGTGAAAACACAATATATTCCCGGTGTAATTGATTATACATCAAGTCTGGCTGAAACAATCGGAAAGATTAAGGTTATTAACGGTTCTTCAAAAGTACAGGAAGGGATATTTGCTAATGTAACAAAATACCTGGAATCTGCTCAAATTAAATTAACAGCATTAGAAGCTGCTTTAACTCAAGCACAAGATGAAAGTGATATTGAAAAGAAAGCAGTAATCTATAGAGATTCTGTTTTAACCGGAACAGTATCATTACGAGCTGATATTGATGTACTTGAAACATTAATTCCTAAAAACTACTGGCCGGTACCAACATATACTGAAATGTTATTTTTATCTGCAAATTAATACAATCAATTTAATTGGAAGGAAGCTCAGTTTTTGAGCTTCCTTTTTTTATTAATAAAAAAAGGAATTGTTTGATTAGATAAACTATTTTTAGTATAATTATTTTCTAATTTGAAAAAATCACAAAAGATATTTTCCGGGGAGCACAATGCGAATTGATCGTATGCTTTCTATTGTAGTTATACTATTAAACCGCGATAGAGTTAGTGCAAAAGAACTTGCGCTAAAATTTGAAGTCAACACCAGAACAATATACAGAGATATTGATGCAATAAATATGGCAGGTATTCCAGTTGTTTCATATCAGGGTAATAACGGCGGGTTCGGGCTGGTTGCAAATTATAGATTAGATGCTCAGTATATATCTGTTAATGATATGAAAACAATCATCACTACATTAAAAAGCATAAACTCGACACTTCATGATATTTCGATAGAAACTCTCATCGCCAAAATTGAAAATCTGATACCACTTAACGGCGGGTATCAGTCTGTACCTGAAACAGCCATCATCGATATACTTCCCTGGGGGGTGCAGGAAAAGGTTAAAAATTATATCAAGGACATTAATAATGCTATTACCAAATCTACTTTGATAGAAATAGAGTATGCATCACTTAGAAGTGAAGAAAGTGTTCGAATCATTGAACCGATGACTTTGATACTAAAAGGCACTGCGTGGTATATTTTTGCGTTCTGCAGATTAAAGTCGGATTATCGATTATTTAAACTTTCAAGAATTCGAACTATTTCAATTACAGATACACACTTTTCAAGAAAAGTAATGAGTTACTATGACTTTTCAAGTCAATATGAAAGTACTCAGCCTTCAATGGTGACTCTACTTTTACAATTTCATGAATCACAGAAAAATATGATGGAAGAATACTGTAATGAAAATGATATAATGACAATAAAAGATGGTTTTTATACGGTGAATGTTTCATTACCCGATGACTATTGGGTTTTATCCTGGTTATTAAGTATGGGTGACACTGTTGAAGTTTTACAACCGTTACATATTCGTGATAAATTATGCGAAAGTGCAAAAAATATTTTAAAAAAATATCAAACATGACATACTGGTGTCGAACAGATGTAGTATACTCATATAAAGCAGGAATAAAAGTTTCCTGCTTCAAATAAAAGGAGAAAAAAATGAATAGAATGATGTTAATTGGTTTAATTGTGGTTTTAGTAATTGGTGGCGGTTTGATAACAATACTTGGTATGAATGGTTTATTTTACACACCAAAAGCAACAGAAAAAGTTATGGGCCCATATGTATATGCGTATGAGGATTTTACCGGTCCATACAGTAAAACATTTCCTGTATTCAGTAAAGTATACAAATTACTGACAGATAACGGTATTGTAAACACAATAGGTATCGGGATATACCACGATGACCCGGCTACAGTTGCAGCTAAAGATTTACGAAGTTCATGCGGATCAGTCATAAATCCTGCTGACCTTGAGAAAGCTGCTTTGCTTGGTTTGAAAACCGGTGTAAAAGAAGCACAACAAAGTATCGTTATCGAGTTCCCGACAAATAGCGGATTATCTTATATGATAGCACCTTCAAAATGTTATCCGGTATTAACAAAATATGTTACTGAAAAAGGTTACCAAATGACAGCTCCTTATGAAGTGTATGATATGCCTAATAAGAAAATGTATGTTGTAATGGATTTAGTAATGTAATTTATTATAAGACATCCGGAATGCTTTATAGTTTATCCGGATGTCTTTTTTATTATGTAGTAATTATCAGAAAATCTTATTTTTCATTCTTCTCAAGGTTTTTCAATAACTTTTATAGCATAACTGCCACAATGAATATTGCTCATATATCTTGTTTCTATTTTTAATGCAATAAATCCTGAACTGGTTGCAGTGACATTTACAGGTGTATTATATCCATTATTTCTGTCTGAAAAATATGAATTTATAAAACTGTCATTATAACCGGATATTTTTATAAATGAATCATAATAACCGCTACCAACAACATCATCCCAAAATATGTCATATTTTTTACCGGCTTCAACATAAAAATAGCACCAGTTATTGTTATAATAGGAATAGATATTACCTGCATGCCAATTACCATCTAAAGGAATTTGATTCCCTGCAAGAGAGGTTCCTTTAAGAACAATAGAAAAGTTTTTAATATCTTCCGAATTACTTTTTATAGTAAGTGTCGATTCAAGATTGCCGATATTTTGAGGTGAAAATAATACATTTAGTGTAGTTGATGATGATGGTATAATATTCATAGATGTACTGCCTATTATCTGAAAATCAGTATTATTACTTAGTGATATATCAGAAATAACCAGAGTATAATTACTGGTATTAGTTATGGTCAGTGAATAGTTATCACCATTTACATTTTGAAACATTTTACCCATTTCCACTGAATCAAGATGATTAAGCTCTGTAGTGCTACTGGAAGCGCTAAATCTTGGCCCCGGAGCATACCCGGTAACCTGAATTTTATATGCTGGATGATACGGGTCATCACTTGGGATTATTATAGTTTGAGAAAACACACCGGATTCAGTTGGTTTAAAGTATACAGAAAATTCATAATAGTTAATGGTAGTATGAGCAGGGATAACAGAAGAAAGGAATGTGGTTTCAACGTCAAAAGGAGCCGATGCTGAAATTATTGGAGTACCAGTGAGATTAAGATCCAGATTACCGGAATTGTGTACATATAAACTAATTGATTTTGTATCATTAACTGCAACAGCTCCAAAATCAACTACACTGATATTATCACTTACTAAAAATTCATTACTTTTATGAACAGACATTTCAGGTAAATCGGCAACTCCGTTACCAGCAGTCCTGATTATAATTTTTTCTGAATGCCCATCAAAAAGATCCTCAAAATCTATTAATAAATTATTGGTAAAACTTCCAAGTGAATCTGGAAAAAAGGATACATTAAAACTCGTTGTCCCGCCTGGAGGAATTGATGTTATCATTGAGGTAGTATTAATGGAAAAAGGTGCAATCTCTTGCAATGTAGAGTAACCCAAACCAATATCAAGAATCTTTAAATTACCTTCACCTTTATTTTTAATAAATATGGTTTTAGTAATAATTTCAGAAAAATCAATATCTGCATCTCCGCAGTCAAGTTCATCTGAGTTATATAAATACCCCCCCCCCTCCATATAAATATCATATAATACTCTTGACTCAAATTTTATCGCGAATTTTCCAGCGGGATCAGTAGTTTTTTTATTTCGTATATGAAGATATACTTTTTCAGTATTAGCCGGAAAATAAAGTGATTTATTACTAATTGCAGGGTCATAATAAGTGGAATTACTCATATAACCAGTTATTTCTGCACCTCCATACGCATATTCAACTGAAAAATTATAATTAGCAGGATTAGTGACACTATCGTCAATAAAAAATTTATAATTGTTTTCTGCCATACCTTTATTATAAATGACAAAAAGTGTACCAGTAAAATAAGAGGGAGTAAAAGCTTCCACCCATTCTCCGAAAGACTTAATAACCACAGGTATAGATAATGAACTATATTTACGTTCAACATTTGATTTATTCATATTACCTGATGCATAGATTTTATACAAATATGAAAAACCTGCTTCAACATTCGAATCAATATATTCTGTAGAGTTAGCGGACAATCGGGCAATTTCAATATAATCATCAGGATTATAAGGATTTGATAATACTTTCAGTCGTTTTATTACATAACTTATTTCATTAGTTGCCATATCATTCCATGAAAGCTGTATTGCGTTATCGGAAATTAACATACCTTTAAAATTACCAGGTGCATTAATCTTTTCCGGTAAATGTACTGTTGTGATATTCGAAAATGCAGATACGTCACTCTCGGATCTCTGAGCCATTACTTTTATTTCATAATCAGTTGCCATTTCATAAAAAGTTGAATCATGATGTTCAAAGCGGTAATAATAAAGCTTTGTATTAGTTACATTACGAGATACTTCCTCTGATTCCCATGTTGAACCTGTTACGGGTTTAAAATATATAACATATTTATACTCTGAGTCAGAATTATCTTTCCAATTCAGATTGACGTAACCATCACCATTTTCAAAAACAACTTCTGCTGTCAAGTTCGCAGGAGCTATCAATACCGGTTTAGTTCTGACTTCAATAATGTTTGAATACTCAGAATCCCCGCCTGCATTAAATAGTTTTACTCTGTAACTATATAATGTATCAGGATTTAAATTTGAATGAGCATAAGAAGTATAGGCTGACTGATATCTTATTAACTCTACAAAACTCTCTCCCTCTTTCCTGACTTCTACGATACACCCGCTCGAAGAAGTAGTATTATTTTCCCAGAATATTGTAATTTGATTTGAAAACGATTCTGCAAATGAATTAAGAAGCGGGGTTGCAAGAATGATATTAATTGATTTTTTTTCGATTTGAGACCAGTTTCCTACATTATCTTTTGCACGAATTTCTAATACATGGTCCCCTAAAGATAGATTTGTTGATGGTTTGAATGAGGTTGTATCTGTTTCAACATAAATCCATTCGGAGTCGTCAAGTCTATATGAAAAATTAACAGCATCTTCAGGCACAGACCACGTCCATTCAGGAGTTAGGTTTTCTGTTGTTTCTTCAAGCGTTGTGATAACGGGATTTTGAGGAGGTGTACTATCATATTGAATTGTTAATTTATTTGATTCAAAATTTCCATTCCCCCCCACATCAAAGGCTGTTTTTTCCGGAACATAAAGTATTACATCACCATCTGACAACGGCGTAATCGAAAAGGTATAATTTTTACCATCTCCTGAAAAATCTTTAATCGTACCATTTTGAATTTTAATGTCAGTATTAACAAAACCTGTTACAATTTCACTATATGTAACATTAAAAGATAATATTGTAGAATTTGTTGGAAAGGTCATTTCACTTGTTAAAGAAGTTGTAGGCTCATCACTATCAAAAATAAAAGATACCACTTCTGATTTCAAATTAAAATTTCCGGCTAAATCAATTAAAGAATCTGTTGAAATTTGAAATGAGACATTTCTATCGTTTGGAATAATATTTATGAGAAAACGTATGTTATCGGTCGTTGTGATATTTGATGCAACTCCCCCGGTAATAGAAATATCTTCTTTTGAAAAATTCTTTACTTCTTCTGAAAAAGTTGCAGTAAAAGTAACTGGTGAATAATTTATACTTGATGATTTAAGGTAAGAAAAAGTAACGACAGGATTTGTTTTGTCATATATAACTGATGCTTGAGAAGCAGAATTATAATTTCCATATATGTCTTTTATTTTATTTTCAGGTACAGAAATAGCGACTACCCCTTCATCAATTGCAGTAATTTTTGCTATAAAAGAAATGTTATCATCTGTTAATAATTCACTAAGAGTGCCATTGGTAACAAAAATCACATTTTTATCAAAGCCGGTTACCCTTTTAGAAAATGTTAGAGTAAAAGTTATATTAAGATCATTTACAAAATCAGATGATTTTTTTTTAATATCAAGTTCAGGAGGGGTATTGTTAAATTCAAAAATCATTTGTGTTTCAAGACTGGGGTTACTGCTTACATCATGTACCGCAGCATCAGGAATTGTCAGGGATACAATTCCTTCTTTCTGAGGAATAAGGATTAATGAGTATGTATGGTCATTATTCAAAGAGAAATCTTTAATACTACCATTAGTTATTACAAAAACTGCAGAATTAAGTTCAGAAACATTTTCGCTGAATTCAATAGTAAGCGGAATTGCTTTGGAGTTAGTATGATATTCACTCGATGTACTGATATTTATCGTGGGATTTTCACCATCAGGCGTAGTAGTTATTAAAGCCTCTGCAGAATAATTACCGGAAGCATCTACTGAAACTATTTTAAATGTATATACTGTTTTATTCATCAACTTCTCAATTTTTATTGAGTTTTCATTCTTTGGAACAATTATGGGTGAGGTATAATTATTAACTGTTGGAGTAATTATAATTTCTACATGATCCAAATCATTGTCTTCAGGATTTTTCCATGATAAATATACAAATCCATTGCCAGTTAGTGCTTTCATTTCAGTAACTATTGCAGGAGGTGTTGTATCTGATGATTTTTTTTCTTCAGACTGGTTCGTATTTGTACCATCATCATTTGGTAGATTTTGTGTTGGTGTTGTACAAGCTAGTACTATAAAAAATAATAGCATATAACTTAAAAATATTTTTCTCATTTTTATCCCTTTAATTATTACTTTATTGAAATAGAATAATACCACATTATTTGTTGAAATCACCAAAAAAAAATAATTAGTTTTTTTATCGATCCTCAATTTTATTTATAAGTATTTTTATTAATATAAACTAATTTTCACGCGGTGAATAAAAATAATCAGTGAAAAATATGTCGAATTATCAAGACAATACATCTCTGATATGGAAAATACCCGAAAAAGAATCAGTAAAGACCCGGGTAAAAAACTTACTGGGGGTTTTAATGTTTCAATTGTAAGATTTATTTAAGTGTTAGTCACAATTGATTAGATTGCTGTTAAATTAAAAACTGAAGTGCGTATCATACGAAAATTTATTCATAAATATGAACTTAAAAATGGAATAACCATGTTAACTGCAACAAAAGAAAGACTATTAACAGAAGTTAATTCACTTCCTGAGCCCCTTATCGAGAATGTGCTCGGTTATATTCTTTTCATTAAGCACCGTGATGAGATTCTTGAGGATTTAAAGATTCCTAATGCTGTTACAGAACAAACATTCAAGGATACTGATAATGGAGTGAATCTTAACAGCTATAACTCACTTGATGACTTCTTCTCAAAGATGGACGCTCAATGCTGATAATTGAAACCACTAAACTACCCGATTTCAATTAAAACTATATGAATTATATGGTACATTTACCATATTTCAATTCACGCTCTCATTACCGGTCAAAAATTACATTTCAATTTCCTTAACAAAGCATTTGAAAATACCGGAGTGAAAGCTGACAGACAACTTGCTCTTGATGATCAGAAGTTCATTATTAAGCTAATGAAAAAAATTATTGAAACTTAATGTCATCACGCAGGATGTTTGATATATTATACACAGGAGTTTTACTATGACCACTTTAAAAGAAGAAGTTAAGCACATCATAGATATTTTACCGGACGATGCAACTTGGGATGATCTTATATAACCGAACCGGCATTACAAAACTTAACCGATATAAAAGAATATATTGGACATGATTCACAATATTACGCAAATATTTTCATCAATACTATTTTTGACAAAATAGACAATATTCTGCCATTTCCAAAAACCAGGAGAATTGTTGCGGAATATGAAAATCAAAACATACGAGAGATAATTTATCATAATTACAGAATGATATTTAATCAATGAAAGTGCTGATACAATTTACATTCTTACCGTAATACATGGGTCTCGTGATCTTAACAGGCACTTAAATATTGATGATATTTAATATATCGGAATTATTCTAATACATATATAACAAAAAGATGAACCAGACCGACAGATTATTAATTCACCGGTTATCGGTTTATTGATACAGCACATTCTCCGCTATTTCGCCGGCTGGTTATCTGGGTCATTATATGAGGGAAGTGAAATCATCTCCTGTTTTTTTATACTTTAATAAACAAAACTGCAAAATTATCAAATTACAATTGAAACTAATTATTTTATATGGTATATTTACCATATATGGAAACAGAACTTATTTATTATAAAAAATATAATCCATCACCGCAACACATAGTTGAAATTAAGGTATGGAAAGTCCCCAAAGACACTCACAAACCTCATGGATATAAATACTCTTTAGTCTTAATAGAAGACGGTAAAAGAGTAATCGGATACGATAATGGCGAACAAAAAGGAGACCATCGACATTATTACTTAAAAGAAGAAAAGTATAACTTTTCTACATTAAAAAAATTACAAAATGACTTTTTAGATGATGTATGGAGGTACTTAAATGCATAATTCTAATATTGAAATTGGCGTAAAATCTTTTGAAGATTTCAGAAAAGAAGTTACTGAAGATTTTGAAAGACTTGATAGGAACGAACAACCTGAACATAGTTTTGCTTACTATTTTGCATCTGAAGAAGATATGGAAAAGTTCTTAACTCCTCAAAGAATACACTTGTTAAGAGTAATCAAGCACAAGCATCCAAAATCAATTTATCTTCTTGCAAAAACAGTAAACAAGGATTTCAAATCAGTATATAATAATGTAATGGCACTCAATCAAGTTGGTCTTGTCAATCTTAATGAAGAATCAACAGGAAACAGAAAATCAATACACCCGGAAGTTACATACGATAAGATAGTTATTGAGATATAAAAATATATAGCTGTTATACCGGTAGAAGATATAACTTCAAAATTATTTGAAAGTTATTCCTGAATACTTGGTGCGATTAAACAGCCTATACCAACTGATTGATTAAATACAAATGATTAGTTCTTAACCAACCCAGCCCCGCATACTTTCTCAATTAGCTGATGTTGCCCAAGGACGGGCAATTTTAGCTAATTGTGAGGTATGCGGACCCGAATCGACGTCACGATGACGGAGATCGGGTTTAGAGCAATTATAGAAGGTGGTCTGTCTAAAATTTGGACAGAGTTTTATCATTTTATCGTACAACGCCCCCTGAAATATTTGTGATGACTAGCAAATATTAAATTAAAAGGAATCATAATCTTTATAGATAACAATATCTAACAATTTCATATTGTTATCAAAAATCCATAAACAAAGAATATCGATATTAATAATTAACATCTTTGTAGAATACACACATGAGATAACATAATTATTTTCATCACTAATATATTTATTTTTAATAGTTGGTAATGAAGTTGTTGGTGAATTATTAAATCCTTTGAATTGAAATAATTTATTATGAAATTTAATGTCTTTCAATAAAGTTCCATATGGGTTATTTTTTAATATTAAAATTCGCTGAAAATGGTTGCTACTAACGATAAAAAATGAAATTATAAAAAATAACAATAATATTGATAACATATAGATATGCTTCATTATTTTACCACCTGCTTATTAGATTCTTGGCTTGGTTCAAAGTATTGTTTTGGTACAGGTTTATCATAGCCAGGTACATTAGAATCTAATTTTGGCATTTCAAGACCAGTGGCTTCACCGAGTCCTTTTACAAAACTGTTTGAATTATAACCATCCCCTTTTTTATTTGGAAATAAATCATAATCTATTTTATTATTTGATTGTTTTTCATAATTTTGTTCTAATTTAAACATATTGGAAATGACATCATCTTCCTTTTGCTTTCCTAATTTAATTTCCTTTTCTTCAATCTTAGGAACATTTACAAGGTCAGCATCCCTACTTCGATTTATACCAGCATTTAATTTTGAAGATTCTGGAATAATTTGAAGTCCTTTTGTCGGACCAGCCCCAATAGTAGCATAATATTTACCATCAGCACCTTTAATAAAATACTTTCCATATTCTTTATGTTCTACCCAATATTTTTGATTTTCAGGAACAATTCTAAAAGATGCGTGTTGATTTTTCTTGGTAACATTATGAGCTTGAACCAACACCTTCAACCCCGTCGGATCCACCGCATTCAGCGGATTATTCCCACAGTACCCATACCAATTTACGCCATCCTGCACCGGGTCTACATTAATAAACCGACCAATAGTCGCATCATAATACCGAGCGTTGAAATAATACAAATTAGTTCCATCATCAAGCTCTTTCCCGCCATAGGTATACTTCGCATCGCCATTACCTAACTTTTTAAGCTCTTCCCCAAATGCCCGGTATTCATACATTACATCAAGTTTACCGTCTTTATCAGTCACACATTTTGTACTGTTTAAATGGTCTAAATGATAATAGAACTTTGTGGTTTCCTTTGTACCATCGGTCTTAAAGGTTGTTGTTAACCTTCCGGCAAGTAAGTCACCTGAGAGTACATATCTGTTGATACTTCCAACATCACTTGTTGGATCAAGAAGGTTTACTTCTAAATCCATTGCAACGGCTATCTGCCCGTGACGAAGATAGACAGTAAGTTTTTTATCAGTTTTCTTGATTAACCTATTACCCGCATTATCATAGCTGTACTCTGTAATTTTACCATTTTCCAATGTCCGTGTCAAACGGTTCATTGTGTCATAAGCGAAGTCGATTGTGTCTTTTTGCCCGTCATCTTTCGTGATGATTCTCTTGGTTGTGTTTCCGTTACCGTCATAGATGTATTCGGTAAAGATTCTTTTTGTTGTTGTGTCTTTTTTCTTTACTTCAACTTTCAGTAACCGATTATTTACCCCGTAGGTTGAGTAATACACATCGCCGTTCTGAATTAGTTTGGTTCTATTACCGTTTTTGTCATATTCAAACGATTCAACATCATATACATCTGATATATTATCAAAGCTCGCAATGATGTAATCGGCTCCGTTTATCATAGTGTCGTTATTCAGGTCTGCCGGTTTGCTGTATTATGATTGAAGCAGTCAACAAAATCATGAAGTACAATTATCTTTTTCGTGAGAAGATTCCTGATTTTGAGTCGTGTTCTAAGTATCTTGAAAAGTTTATCCCGGATTACAATGATAGACCTCATTGCTCACTTCAAGGATTAACGCCAAATGAAGCACATTCAGGTGTTAATCTTAATCTTCAAGAAATTAGCGAATAGGTGAAGTCTGCCCAGTCAATAAGAATTCTTGAAAATCGACAGTATTTCTGCCAAACTCATTTAAATAAAGAGGTATAAAACTATGAATATCAAAGATCATTCAGGTAATCAATTGTTATTTCCTATTCACTTTCTCTTTTTCTTTAAAAATCTACCTGTAGTTTTATATGAGGTGCCCTGTCCAAATATTTGGACAGGGTTTTCCCAATTTATCGTGCAAGTACCATTTCTGATACCCTCCTGCCAATCCCAATTAACATACATTAAAAAAAATATCTTTAAATTTTCTAAAAAGAAAAGGTACAAGGTATATTACTTGAATGATTAAAATGCTAATGAATATTAAAACACCAGATAAATAAGCAATCCATCTAAAAACCGTTCTAGTAATAGATATTTTTTCATCTTCATTGCTTATAAGTTCTGAAGAATTTTCAATTTTTCTTTCTATATTTAATTTAGATCTGCTATATGAGTGTTCATATAGAGCATACATAGTAATATTTACAACTCCAATGATAATAAAAAAAATTGAAATAATTGTTATTCTTTTCATAAAACACCTTCTACTTTAATGTATTATTTTTTCTTTTCTTCTTTTTCTTCATGTTTACCATCATATGAAAGACTTCCACCAAAAACAGCCCCAACACCAATCCGAGCAGATATAGACTTATCCTTACCTTTTTCTATTCCTACATCTAAACCAGCACCGGCACCAAGTGATCCCTCAAGACCTGCACTAAAATCTCGACCAAACGCAGTTAAAGTCATACCAGCATTTACTCCAACTAATTTCCCTGAAGCGCCAGCTCCAGCACTATTACCATCTTTTCCAATATGTGCTTCTATAGTAAGAGCATCAAACCCTCCATTGAAACTAATACCAAATTCTTTAGTCTTTGGTGGATATAAAGTATTAGTCTGTCCTTGTGCTTCAGCAATACCCCCTTTAAAATTTGCGTTTAAATTCCCTTCTCGCATATTGGCTTCAAGAGTTATGCGTGCACCGGGACCAACAGCAAAATTATCAGGCATTTTTTTGGTATCAATATGTTGACTCGGATAAAATGTTTTTTCATATTTGCCAGGACTAAAAATTTGTACAACCCCTTTAATAGGAAGTTTCACTAAATCAAATAGATTTGCTTCTCTCAACCCCGTAGGGTCGACGGCATTCAACGGGTTATTGTTACAATACACATACCAGTTCGTCCCGTCCTGCACCGGATCAACATTGATAAATCTACCTATTGCATTAACCCCCTAAAGTCAAGACTTTTTTTATAAAAAAATCCGGACATTATGCTATATTTTCTTCTTTAAAATCAGCTGGATTTTCATAT
>MIAY01000038.1 GCA_001829315.1 Spirochaetes bacterium GWE1_32_154
AGGTTGGAATACTTCTGCTGATGGCAGTGGTACAGTGTATATAACTGGTGTAACTTTTACAATGGGAAAATCGGATGTTACCCTTTATGCAGAATGGAGCAAAGTATATACAGTTACTTATAATGGTAACGGTCATTCTTCCGGATCTGTACCAACTGATAGTAAGCAGTATAAAGAAGATGCTTTTATAACAGTTTGCGGAAATTCAGGTAATCTGACAAAAACAGGTTTAAATTTTTCCGGGTGGAATACAGCTTCAGATGGAAGTGGTACTGTTTATGAAGATAAGGATACTTTAGTTATGGGGGCATTTGATATCATATTATATGCTCAATGGAACAAATTTAATTTTCAATTGAAAAAATTATTTTCTGATGATGGGGCGAATGATGATGATTTTGGAATAGCTGTTGATATTGATGGTGATTATGCAGTTGTTGGCGCTAGTAAGCATGATCCGGATAGTCAAAGATCTGGTGCAGTATATATCTTTCATAAAACAGGTGATAATACCTGGGATTCAGGCTTTAAAATAACTGCGCCATATAGTACAGATGATATTGAATTCGGGACAAGCGTAGCAATATCCGGTGATTATGTTATTGTTGGTGCTCCAAAAAATAACATAAATGGAGTAGATGCAGGTATGACATATATTTACCATAGAATAGATACAAATACATGGGGAGAAGTTGAATCTTTGCAGGGGTCTGATATAAATATATTTTCCGGTGCTACATATTTTGGTATTTCAGTTGATATAGATGGTGATTATGCAATTATCGGAGCTATAGGAAATAAAAATGAATCAGATGTTATAATTGGTGCCGCTTATATTTATCAAAGAACTGTTAATAATACATGGGGAAATCAGGAAAAAATAATACCATCTGATGGAATTGATAAAAATTATTTTGGCCGTAGTGTTGCAATTAGCGGTGATTATGCAGTAATTGGAGCTCACAAGGATGATGATAACGGTGTTAATTCAGGGGCAGCTTATGTATACTTCAGGTCAATAAATAACACATGGGGGGCTGAAGCTAAATTGACTGCTTCCGATGCTTTTATTGATGATAATTTCGGTTATTCAGTATCCATTGATGGAGATTATATTGTTGTTGGAGCATATAAAGCGGACAATACTACTAATGAAGATAATAGTGGAGCAGCCTATATTTTTCATAGGACAAGTAGCAATATTTGGGATACTGGTACAATAATTTCATCTACTGATAACTTTGATAATAATTATTTTGGAATTTCAACTTCAATAAAGAATGATTATGTCATTTGCGGATCTCCTAATAATTGGGGGCGAGGAGCAGCATATATATTTAAAAGAACCCATACTAACTTATGGGAGTTTGAGAAAAAAATAATATCTGATGATTTAAGTATAAATGATTATTTTGGACTGGCTGTTGGTTTATCAGCAGAATTTTCAATTATTGGAGCAACAGGAAATCAAAATACAAATGGAAAAGATGCTGGCTCTATTTATATATTTAAATAATTATTCACACGAATTTTACTTAATTAATTAACAATAAGTGCAACAAATATTTTAATATCTGAAATATTTGTTGCATAGTTTTATTCATGGCAAACACTGTTAATACTCATTGAAAAAAACATACAAATATGCTACAATTTTTTTATGGAAAAATATTTAACGACAAAAGATGTGGCATCATTATTAAATATCAATGAAAAACGCGTTTACTCACTTGCAACCTCAGGTAAAATCCCGGGTACTCTTATAACCGGTAAATGGCTTTTTTCAGAAAAATTAATAAACGACCATTTAAAACGAATATCAATGTCTAATCTTGAATTAATTCCCCCGTCAGAAAGACAATCAAATTGTATACTTATGGCCGGTTCTGATGATCCTACGTTGTCATTTATCAAACAATTGTATTATTCAACATCAAAGAACCTGATTTATTCTGCATCAATCGGCAGTTCGGCAGGTATGGAATTACTAAGAAATAATGAATGTGATATTGCGATTTCTCATATCCAGTCAGATACGATTCCTGATAATTGTGTTACCATCAATCTTTTTAATAGAAATGTAGGGTATATATCCGGCACACAATCTATTCATGATTTTTCAACCATAGCAAAAAACAATATGAGATTTATTAATCGTCAGAAAGGTGCCGGTATTCGTGTGTTAATTGATAAAATGCTTTCTCAAGAGGGCATCGATGCAAAAGACATTATCGGATATGAAAACGAAGTCTCAACCCATATCGAAATTGCCTCAAAAATTAAATCCGGCCAGGCTGATGTGGGTGTTGGTGTTGAGTTTGCCGCAAAAATGTTTAATCTATTTTTCACACCGGTTAAAGAGGAAAAGTTTTTTATCATTATCAATAAAGACTATTATTTTGACTCATCGATTCAGCAATTATTAAATCTTTTTAAATCAGGCAGTTTCTCACAGTATTATGAAAATTTACCAGGTTATAATATTACTCAATCCGGCATAATTATATAAAAGTTTTTTTCAAAAAATCAATTATTAGCTAAAAAAATATGATACAACATATTTATTTGTAATGGAGTTTTTAATGAAAAAATATTGTAGTCTTTTGTTTTTATTTTTTACTTTTGTATACGGCAATGCTGAACAATCGGGGGCAACTGACTGGTTTAAAAATGGTGTCGGGTATGAAATATTCTTTCGTTCATTTTATGATTCTAATGGTGATGGAATTGGTGATATAAAAGGACTCATTGAAAAACTTGATTATTTAAATGATGGTGTACCCGGTGGCAATGATCTTGATATTGATTTTATCTGGTTAACGCCGATTTTTCAATCAGGAAGTTTTCATGGATATGATGTTATTGATTATTATACAATAAATCCACGATACGGAACAATGGAAGATTTTGATACTTTGATTGTTGAAGCTGATAAACGGGGAATTAGAATTATACTTGATTTGGTGCTTAATCACTGTTCTCACAAACACCCTTATTTTCTTGAAGCAGCAGGGGACAAAACATCATCAAAAAGAGACTGGTTTCTATTTTCAGAAACAAATAAAACATGGATGACCTGGAAAAAGACTTCATGGGGTAAAATAGCAGAGAATGATTATTTCTGGGGAACATTCGGGCTTCCGGACTGGAATGCTGAAAATCCGGATACAAAAGCATATTTATTTGATATTGCACGATTTTGGCTGGCAAAGGGAATCGGCGGATTTCGTCTTGATGCCATAAAACATCTTATTGAAGAAGAAGATAACGGAAAAGAAAAAACAATAAACACTGCAGGAACATTATCCTGGCTGCGTGATTTTTCCAAGATGGTAAAAGATATAAACCCTGAGGCTGTACTCATAGGTGAAATATGGGATAGTATAGAATCAATCGCCGAATATGTAAATCCCGAAGGAGCTAACATAGATGCTGCATTTAATTTCGGATTACGGGGTACACTTTTTAATATATTTGGTTTCGGTGCTAAAATGTATTCAAAGAAAGTTGAATATTCTCAGAATGCTCTTTTATCAAACGACAGTTCAGTAGTATTTAGCGGTAATCATGATATGCAAAGGTTAGCATCAGAAATAACGACAGTTGATGATCTTAAAGCTGTTGCAAAAATGCTGTTTATAACACCGGGTATTCCATTTATTTATTATGGTGATGAAATTCGTTCTCTTCATTCTATGGGAACATCAGGTGATATGTTGTATAGAAATGCAATGGCATGGTCTAACGCTAAAAATGCAGGTTTTACTACCGCTGAAAAAGCAAAAGTTCTTTTATCAACTGAATGGGAAAAAAGAAACGTTCAAAATGAGCTGTCTAATAAAAATTCTGTTCTACATACCTATATTGAAATGATTCAATTACGAAAGTCTATTCCCGGTTTCAATAATGCCCGATGGATAGAATATTCCTCAACAAAAGACGTGGCATCATTTTTTATTGAAACTAAAACTGAACTGTATTATTGTACACTCAATATTTCAGATAAAAATCAAAATGTTACAATTCAGGAATCTGAAATCCCCGTAAAAGATGGAGTTAAACGATCTATGTATGAAGAGTTCTATCCAAAACATAAGGAAAATAAATGGCAGAAAATTAATGGTATAAAAAAGATTCGTGTTAAATCTCATGAACTTATTATTTTAAAGTTACAATAAGGTGTTTATGCAAAAAAATATCAAATAAAATTAGAATATTGATAATATGCGTGAAAACGGTTGATTTATTTTCAAATAAAATTATAATGTATCTTTAAAATATTAATATCGCCTAAACAATATTTTTTTGTGATATTACATCAAAGAGGAGGATATCTTGGATAGCAATAAGACTTTAGAAATCGGACTGCCTAAAGAACAATTTGAAGAACTTGACAGGTATATCGGCAGTTTAAAAATTGACAAAGAAGATGAACGAAGAACCGGGTATTTAATTCAGGTACTTCATAAAGCACAGCACATATTCGGGTATTTACCGGTAGGTGTTCAAAAGTTTATAGCTGAAAATGTAGGTGTTCCGCATTCAGATGTTTCAGGAGTAATTAGTTTTTATAATTATTTTACAACAGTTCCTCGTGGAAAAACAAGAATCAGTGTTTGTATGGGAACTGCCTGCTTTGTTAAAGGTGCAGGGAAAGTTTTAAGTGAATTTGAAAGATATCTTAAAATTAAAAATGGTGAAGTTTCTGAAGATGGAAAATTTTCTATTGATATATTACGATGTGTTGGTGCGTGCGGTTTAGCACCTGTTGTTATTGTAAATGACAAAGTATATGGTAATGTGACAACAAAACAGGTTGGAGATATTATGGCTTTGTATATTAATGAGGAGGCAACTCATGCAGATAAAAAATAGAGAAGATTTAAAAAAATATAGAGAATCTGCTATTGCCGGGAAAACTGCTTCTGATAAAAATATCAAATTGCTTGTTGGGCTTGGTACGTGCGGAACTGCTGCAGGTGCTGATATGGTGTGGGCTAAACTTGAAAATAAAATTAAATCTGATAAAATATCAGGTGTTGAGCTTGTGAAAGTCGGTTGTGTCGGTTATTGTTATGCTGAACCTACAGTTGAGGTTGTTTATCCTGATGGTGAATCAGTTTTACTTGGTAATATAAAAGAAGATAACGCACTTGATGTTATTGAACTCCATGTTAAGAAAAAAACAAACAATGCATCCAATATTATTAAAACTAATATTGCATCAAATATATTCAAAAACGGGGGTAAGAAATAATGGCACAACAGATTAGAATTGCATTAAGAAATTGTGGTAAATTAGACCCTGAAAAAATTGAACAATATATTGCTCAAAGCGGTTATCTTGCTCTTGAAAAAGCATTATTTGATAATAAACCTGAGGATATTCTTAAACTTATTATTGATTCAGGTTTACGTGGTCGAGGTGGTGGTGGTTTTCCTACCGGTATAAAATGGCAGGCAGCAGCTAAACAAAAATCAGACGAAAAATTTGTTATATGTAATGCAGATGAGGGCGACCCCGGTGCATTTATGGATAGAGCCGTATTAGAGGGAGATCCCCATTCAGTTCTTGAGGCTATGACCATAGCCGGTTATTGTATTGGTGCAAATAAAGGTATTATTTATATTCGTGCTGAGTATCCGCTTGCTATTGAACGGTTAAATGTGGCAATAGATCAGGCATACAAAATGGGTTTTTTAGGCAAGAATATAATGGGAACAGCGTTTTCATTTGATATCAGTATAAAACTTGGTGCCGGTGCATTCGTTTGTGGTGAAGAAACTGCATTGATTAAATCAATTGAAGGTAAAAGAGGTGAACCTATTGTAAAACCTCCTTTCCCTGCTGAAAAAGGTTTATGGATGAAACCAACTATTGTTAATAATGTTGAGACTTATGCAAGTGTTTGTCCGATTATTGTTAATGGATTAGAGTGGTTTAGAGGCGTCGGTACTGAAAAATCACCGGGAACTAAAGTTTTTGCATTAGCAGGAAAAATAAATAATGTAGGTCTTGTTGAAGTTCCTATGGGTAGCACATTACGGGAAGTTGTCTACGAAATAGGTGGTGGTATAAAAGATGGCAAAGAGTTTAAAGCGGTTCAAACCGGTGGTCCTTCAGGCGGTTGTATTACAAAAGAAAGCCTTGATACACCTATAACCTATGAAAACTTAATTCAAATCGGTTCCATGATGGGATCCGGTGGTATGATTGTTCTTGATGAAGATGATTGTATGGTTAATATTGCAAAATTCTACCTTGAATTTACGCTTGATGAATCATGCGGTAAATGTACACCGTGTCGTGTAGGTAATACAAGAATGTTTGAATTACTCGAAGATATTACCGAAGGTCGGGGAACTCAATTGACGATAACAAAGCTTGAAACCCTTGCTAATACAATAAAAAAAGCATCATTATGCGGACTTGGACAGACTGCTCCAAATCCTGTCTTAAGTACGATGAAGTATTTTAAACATGAGTATGAAGAACATATCAATAATAAAAAATGTAGAGCAAAAGTTTGTCGTGAATTACTTACATTTGAAATTGTTGCAGATAAGTGTGTCGGATGCAGTCTTTGTGCGAGAAATTGTCCGGTTTTCTGTATTCACGGAGAGCCTAAGACACCTTTTGTTATTGATCAAAAAGCATGTATTAAGTGCGGATCATGTGTTGAGAAGTGTAATTTTGATGCTATTACAGTTTCATAATTTTGTAAGGAGTTATAAATGTCGAGAATTACTATAAATGATATACAAGTTGAGGTTTTTAAGGATGCAACAATCCTTGATGCTGCGAAAGAAGTCGGTATTTATATACCAACACTTTGCCACCTTGATCTTGAACAGTTTAATATTGAAAATAAAGCAGGTTCTTGTAGAATTTGTATGGTTGATGTGGATACAAATGGTCGAAAGAAAATGATGCCCGCTTGTTGTACACCCGTTGAAGAAGGTATGGTTGTTAAAACTAATACGCCTGAAGTTGTTGAAGTTAGGCGAACTGTTTTGCAGCTTTTGTTGTCAGATCATCCCTTTGAATGTTTGACGTGCCCGAAATCGCTTGATTGTGAACTTCAGGCTCTTGCCAAGAAATTTGGTATTTACGAAGTTACATGTACCGGGAAAATGTCCACGTATGAAATTGATCACTCAAGTAAATCTATTAAGAGAGATTTGAGTAAATGCATAATGTGTAGACGTTGTGAGACTGTTTGTACAACAATGCAAACAGTTGGGGTACTTAGTGGTTTCGGCAGAGGTTTTAAAGCAGTTGTAGCTCCTCCTGAAATGGAACCGTTAACTGAGTCTGTTTGTGTATTCTGTGGTCAGTGTGTTAATGCGTGTCCTACGGCTGCATTAACTGAAATAAATTACATTTCAGATGTCTGGAAAGCAATTAATAATCCAAATAAAAAGGTTATAGTTCAAACTGCTCCGGCAGTTCGAGTTGGTATTGGTGAAGAGTTCGGGTTACCGGCAGGAACAGAAGCAACCGGTATGTTGACAGCAGGACTAAGAAGACTTGGTTTTGATGCTGTATTTGATACTAATTTTTCAGCCGATCTTACGATTATGGAAGAAGCTCATGAACTTATTGAGAGAGTGAAAAAGAATGAAAACTTACCAATATTAACATCATGTTGTCCCGGCTGGATTAACTTTTTGGAATTTCAATTTCCTGAGTTATTAAATATACCTTCTACATGTAAATCGCCTCAGCAAATGTTTGGTGCTATTGCTAAATCATATTATGCTGAAAAAATCGGTGTTAAACCGGAAGATATGGTTGTAGTTTCAATTATGCCGTGTCTTGCAAAAAAATATGAAGCCTCACGTGAAGAGTTTATTAAAGATGGTATTACTGATGTTGATTATGTTTTAACAACGAGAGAGCTTGCTCAAATGTTAAAAGAAGCCGGCATTAATCTTGATAAACTGAAAGATGAAGAATATGATAATCCACTGGGTGAATCATCAGGTGCTGCCGTAATATTCGGGGCATCTGGTGGTGTTCTTGAGGCTGCATTACGAACCGCGTATGAATGGATAACTAAAAAGACACTTGGTAATGTCAACTTTAAAGATGTTCGTGGTATGGAAGGGGTGAAAGAAGCTACGGTTGATATTGACGGTTTAAAAGTTAATGTTGCTGTTACTTCCGGTCTTGGAAATGCAAGAAAGATTTTAACAAAAATCAAGAAAGGTGAAGCAAATTATCATGCTATTGAAATTATGGCATGTCCCGGCGGATGTTTAAACGGGGGCGGTCAACCTTATATTCATGGTGATACTTCAATTCTTGACAAACGATTAAAAGCAATTTATAGTATTGACGAGTCTAAAGTTATTAGAAAATCACATGAGAACCCTTATATTAAAAAATTATATGATGAGTTTTTAATAGAACCGGGTAGCCATAAATCTCATGATTTATTACATACTCAGTATTTTAAGAAAAATAAATAATTGTATACCAAAGAGGCTGTATTTAAAAAATACAGCCCCTTTAATTTGTAGTTGGTTTTTGGTTACGCGGAATGGATGGTGGATGCGACGGGGTTGATGGGTAATGGTCTTGGACAGCACCCAGGATCTCATCATAGTGCTCCTGATACAACTAAAGAAAATATTGCTTATATTAATAAATATCAAAATTTTGATGTTTCTACTGGTAGTGCAATGAAGGCTGGAACGTCAACACCAACAACTTACAATTGTCATGAAAATCATACAAAAGATAAAGCAGAAAAAACAACATATGTTTCTGATTTCTCAAGATTACCTGGGCAAACTAGAGAGCAATTTCAAGGAACTCCAGTTTATACAATGGATAAAACAACTTTTAGTTCAACATCTCAAGCATGGATGGGTGACAAGACTAAAATAACACCGAAAGTATTTTCTAGTGGAACTAATAATACACAGGGAGAAGGTTATGGGTTCAGAATTCTTAGTACCAGTAATAATGGAAAATCAATAGATATATATGCACATTTAAATCCTGAATCAAATGTCTCTAAAGATTTTAATGAATTACAAAAATCAGCTGGTAAAGCTGGTGTTGGTTTTGATCTTCCGCAAGGTACACAGATTGGGGAAGTGGGCGATACTGGACAATCATCAGTACCACATCTGCATATAGACAAAAGCAAACCATAAAATATTAAAGGATGTATATGCGAAAAATATTTATAATTTTATTTATCTTTATTTCTTGTTTTATTAATGTATTTTCTTTAGACGTTTCATTCTTTGAAGAAGATGAATTTCTTAGATATTCTAATAAAGATTTATTACAGGTCAGAAGTTATTATAATAATGAGCTAAGTATTTTATATACTAAAATTGACCCAATTGAAAAAAACATTTTTAATGTTCAAAATATAGGTATGGAAACTGACATTACCAAAATTATTTCGAATAATACAGGAGAATATATATATATAACAGGATTTAAAAAAAATGAAGTAAAATGGGTAAATGAATATAAGATTAAAAATGATAAAATAATAAAAATTATTTATAAGAGATATGATACTCCTTGGGAATCTGCTGATGATTCAATGGAATTAGTTGAAGAAACGATTGATGAATTTCAATACCAAAATGAAAAATTAAAAATACACAATAGAAACCAAAATCCCTTTAGAATCATAAATTACATGGCAGATGGTAAAATATCAGACATTGTTTATTACAATAATAATAGTTCAGTTATTGATAAATTTGAATATATTAATAACTTAGATTATATAGTCACACCTTCGCATAATTTGACAGTAAGTATTCGTGATGGTTATATGTCAAGACAAGATCATAAAGAGAAAAAGTCAGGAAAATATCTTTTTATTGAAGATGTTTATTATACAGAAAAAAATATTGAAGAATATAAAAAATTAAAGTACTACAGCTCTTCGTTGGTTGAAGCTGAAAGGTTCGTTCAATATAATAAAAACCTTAGCGTAAATAAATATATTTATAAAAATGATATACTGAAATCTATTACTGATAATCTTCGTTTACGTGAAAATGGTGATATTAATGCAAAAGTAATAAAAAAACTCAAGAAGAATGAAAAAGTTAATTTACAAAAATTTGGAAAATACGAAGTAATAAATAATTTTCATGGTAATTGGGTGCAAGTTAAGACAGAAAGTGGTGAAGAAGGCTGGTGTTTTGATGCCTACCTTGAAGAAGTAAAAGAGGAACTGAAAAAGTAAATGAATAGTATAGAACTAAAAAAAATGTATGCATATTGAGCCACTATCTCTGATACATATTTTATGAAAACTATAAGTCTTTCTGATTTTTATGATAGTTATGGTGTGGAATCTATTACATATTTTCAATATATTGAGAATAACTGGTTTTAAGATACTTATATATTTTCAACTATGGATGTACTTTTATGAAATGTTTACCCAATTATTTTTTAATCGCCCAACGGAGTTTTGCACATGATGATCGTGGGTTATCATGTCGTTCCTGCGATGACGAGCGCAATGGACGGCGGACACATTCAGTAAATACGCCGGTATTTGTATATTCTTTAAATGCCTTTTTTACGCGTCTATCCTCGCCAGAATGAAAAGTAAGTATGGCAACTCTGCCACCTGGTTTCAGGCAGTCAGGAATAGACTCAAGTAAACGGTCTAAAACGTAAAACTCTTTATTAACTGCTATGCGTAATGCCTGAAAACATCTCTGGAGGGAAGGTTTTATATCATCAGCTTTTACACCGCTTCTTTTTAATGCTCTGGTTATAACTTCACCAAGTCCGTCAGTTGTCTGGCAAGTTGTCTTTTGTGAATAAATCGCCTTACCAACTACCTCAGCATGTGGTTCATCTGCATTCTCGATAAGAATGTTTATAAGTGCATCAGCTTTTATTCTCATTATAAGATCGGCAGCAGACTCACCATTTGAAGGGTTAAGACGCAAATCAAGCGGAGCCGGATTTTTAAATGAAAAGCCTCGTTCAGGCGTATCTAATTGCATTGAAGAAACACCAAGATCAGCCAATATAAAATCAACGCCTTGGGGATACTCGTCAAGAATCGATTTTATTTCAGAAAAGTTCATAATCCGGGTAGTAAAAACTGTTTCATTATACCCTTGATTTCGAATACGTTTTTCCGTTTTTGGCAGTTCAATAGAATCTACATCAAATCCTATCAACTTTCCACCCGGTGTTATTTTTGAAAGAATAACACTAGTATGGCCTCCGTAACCGAGAGTACAATCGATACCGGTCATCCCCGGCTTAAGTTCCAGTGCATCACATATTTCATCAACACATATCGGCCTATGTGATCCTGCCGGTGTCTGACCTTTCAGTTTTATTTTTTCTACATCCTCCTGATATTTATCAGGATTCAGTTCTTTATATTTTTCATTGAATTTTTTCGGATGAGTACCTGCATACCGGATTCTCCGTTTATGTATCGGTTGTTGATCTGACATAAATTTCCTTCATATATACAATATGAAATCCAACTTAAACATATTATAAGTTCATGTCAAGTTTTTTGTTTATTGAAATTCATTCAAAAATTATCATTTCATTCATCAAAGGTAGCCAATTAAAAAAAATGAGTAAAAAAGAGTAGTTTTGGAAGAGGTTCAATACATTATATTTGTTTGATTTCCAACATATTTTTTGTAATTAGAAGTAATTACTCCTCAGGGTATTGTTTTTGAATGGTAAAGAATTCATCAATGTTGTTGATTAAAACATCAACAATTGCGGGGTCAAATTGCTTGCCCGATTCTTCTATTATGTATGATATTACTTTCTCTTTATCCCAACCTGCTTTATAAACTCTTTTTGCAAGAAGTGCATCAAATACATCAACTAATGAAACAATTCTTCCATAAATTGAAATGTCGTCCTGTTTCTTTTTATTTGGATATCCTTCACCATCCCATCTTTCATGATGTTCTAACGCAATTAGTGCTGCAATTTTTAAAAGATCTCTATTTGATTTTGATAAAATCTCATGGCCAATAAGTGTGTGATTCTGAATGACAAGTCGCTCTTCATCGGTTAACACTGCCGGTTTATGGAGAATCGTATCCGGTATTGCAATTTTTCCTATATCATGAAGGGGAGAGGCATCTCTTATAAGTTCTGATGTATTCTGATCTAAACCTAAAAGTTTACTGAGCAGGTAACTATAATATGAAACACGAATTACGTGATTGGCTGTTTCTTTTGACCGGTTTTCAACAACTTCACTTAATGTAAACATGATTTCTTTTTGGGTTACCCGTAACTCATCATATAATCTTTGTAATTCTAATTCAGTATTTTTTCTGTGCTCAATTTCAATTTTTAAGTCTTTTACTCTTTCATTAACCATAGATTCTAAGTTATTTCGCATCATTCTGATAGCTTGTTCAGACCTGCGAATTGTTGTAATGTTATGGAAAATAAATACAAATCCAATAGGTATATTATTTTTACTGGTTATTTTGTTTGATTTTATTTCAAATATATATTCTTCATCATCAAAGGCCAATGTAATTTCATTATTTGTATCATCAAGAATATGGCCTGGTAAATCTTTCATATATTTAAAATCGGAAAGATTTTTCTTAATAGTTATACCAAAAAGGTTATTTGCCATTCGATTGTGATCAATAATAATAAATTCATCATCTGTTATAATCACCGGGTCATCAAAGTTTTGTACAATATCTTTGAGAAAGTCAGGTATGTAATCAAGTGCTTTAAATTTAAATGCAGCAATAAATATAAAGAATGCAGAGCATCCGAAAGCTAATGGCATATTATTTCTAAAATTATATATTTTAATATTGCTTATGGATAAGAATGCTATAATTATTTGAATAAAAAAAGAACAAAAAATTAAGATTGATTTTAATTTATGTTCATTTTTTGATTTAACAGCATTAATTAAAAGAAGATAAAAAACATAGGATGATAGAATAAAAATAAAAAAATATGTTAATTTGAGTATAATGCCGAATTGATACGTCAGATCAATAAAATTATTTTTGAAAATAATCATTTTTTTAATACGAAATAAATTTTCATATAAGGGAATAAATTTAAAAAAAGATATAACTAAAAATACCAGAGTGAAAAAAGATAAAAAAAATATATTCATTTTATTAAACGATTCAGTATATGCATATGTAAAGGCTAATAATATTATACAATAAAACAATAATGCTATAAATTGAATATCATCATATAGTATTTTAAATTTAAATGTTGATGCAAGTGCTTCATAAATAAAAAAATGTATCATAATCGCTTGAGAAAAAGCAAGAATGCTCATTAAAATTGCTGTCAATGATTTTCGTTTCGTTAAAGAATAGATGCCAAGTGATAGAGAAAAAAAATATGACAAATAATAGGGGAAATATTCCATATAACATCCTCATAAAATTATAGTAAAATTATTTGTAAATGACAATATCTTTTATAAAGATATTGTCATTTACATTCATTATTAATCCTTGCTAAAATCAGTAAATTTTTATATATATATTAAATAATCTTAGTTAAAGGAATCTTTTATGGCAAACCTCAGTGATGAAAAAGAAATTAGAATAGAAAAAGTAAGTAAATTAAGAGAAGCTGGTGTAAATCCTTTTGTTGAAAGATGTGATAGAACACATTCTTTAACTGAGGCGAGAAAACTTGATATAGGTACAACAAATGTAGAGCTTCGTGGTCGAATGATGTTAAAGCGTTCTTTCGGTAAGTTATTATTTGCAACCATTCAGGATTTTGATGAAAGAATGCAAATTTGTCTTAATATTAAAAGCATCGATACAGAACGATTTAAATTTTTTGATAAAATGATAGATGTCGGTGATTTTGTATGGCTAACCGGAGATATTTTCAAAACTGAAAAAGGTGAGATAACATTAAATGTTAAAGAATTTGTTTTGTTATCAAAAGCAATTCGTCCACTACCGGAAAAATTTCACGGTATTACTGATTTAGAAACAAAATCAAGACAACGATATCTTGATCTTATTATGGATTCTTCGACTAGAGATCGATTCAAAAAAAGATTTAAAATAATTACAACGATACGAAATTTTTTAAATGATAATGACTTTTACGAAGTTGAAACTCCTGTTTTACAGGCAAAACCATCCGGTGCTTTAGCAAAACCATTTAAGACTCATCATAATGCTCTAGATATTGATATGTTTTTACGAATTTCACCGGAAACGTATTTAAAACGATGTATTGCAGGTGGTTTTGAAAGGGTATATGAGTTCGCACGAAGTTTTAGAAATGAAGGAATGGATCCAAGTCATTTACAGGATTTTACATTATTAGAGTTTTATGCTTCGTATTGGAATTATGAAGATAATATGAAATTCACTGAAGCACTTATTAAGAAAATTTTAATGGATGTAAATGGCTCATTAATGTTGGAATATCATGGAACTAAAATTGATTTTTCAGGTGAATGGCCACGATACAGTTTTAGAGATTTGATTATTAAACATGCTAATATAGATATTGATACATGTCCGACAAAAAATGAGCTTGTAGCTCAAATAAAAGCAAAAGGTATAAGTTTAGAGGGTGTTGATTTTAATAAAATCGGACGAGGGAATTTAATTGATCAGCTTTATAAAAAAGTAGCACGACCTTCAATGATTAACCCGCAATTTCTTATACATCATCCGCTTGATTTGTCCCCATTAGCCCGAAGAAATGATGCAAATCCTGATATAACAGACCGTTTTCAATTAGTTGTTAATACATGGGAAATTATTAATGCTTATTCAGAACTTGTTGATCCGATTGATCAGAGGGCTAGATTGTTAGATCAGGCAAAGGCGCGTGAAACAGGTGATGATGAAGCTATGATTATGGAAGAAGATTTTATTCAGTGTATGGAATATGGAATGCCTCCGATTTCCGGTTGGGGAATGGGGATTGATAGGTTTGTAGCCCTTTTAACTAATCAGGAAAATCTTCGTGAAGTAATATTATTTCCGCTTATGAGACCTCTTGAATATGATACAAATGGTGAAGAAGTTCAATCTGATGGTTCTATAGTTTTAAAAGCTGATGCTCAAACTCCTATGGATTTGAAGGAGCTTGGCGTTTCTTATGAAAAACTGGATAGTTTTTTTGCAGAAAAAGTTAAAAAAGAAAGTCTTATTAATCATAGTAAGGCGTCAGCAGCAATTATGAGAGGAATAGCAAAAAAATTTGGGCTTAATGAAAAAAATTATTATTATCTTGGTTTATTACACGATATTGACTTTGATGAAAATGATTCTATGAAAGATCATGCAACTATCGGAGCAAAATGGCTTAAAGAGTTGGGTATGGTTGATACTGCACTCCATGCAATATTATCACATAATGAAGAAGGTTCCGGTGTTAAAAGAGAAAACTTTCTTGATTATGCCCTTACTTCAGCAGAAACAATTTCAGGTTTTATTTCAGCTGTAGCAAAAATTTATCCTGATAAAAAAGTTACATCAGTAAAGGTTAAAAGTGTAACAAAACGTATGACTGATAAAGCTTTTGCTGCTAATGTAAATCGGGATGCAATTTTATTATGTGAAAAGATAAATGTTCCTCTTGAAGAGTTTGTTAATCTTGCAATCAATTCAATGGTTGAAATAGGCAATGAAATAGGTTTATAAATTACAGGTGAAATATGATAAGTGCATCAATTATAGCAGTAGGTTCTGAATTAATGCGTGGTAAAATGGATGATACAAATTCAACATTTTTAGCCCGCTGGTTTGAGAGTAAGGGCATCAAAGTAATTAATCGTATCAATGTTGAAGATACTGTTGATGCAATTAGAAGAGGTGTTGAATTATGTTCAAATGCTGATATTATTATTTCTACAGGTGGTTTAGGGCCTACTGATGATGATGTTACACGAGATGGTTTTGCTGCGTATCTTGGAGTTGATTTAGTATTTAATGAAGATTCCTGGCAGGATATAGTTAAATTGTTTATTAAAAGAAATTATCCAATGGCGCAATCTAATAAAAGACAAGCATTTATGTTTAAAAATGGTCACATGATACCAAATTCAAATGGAACAGCGCCCGGTTTGTATTATAAATCAGATAATAAACTTTTTATTTTATTGCCCGGCCCTCCCCATGAAAATAAACCGATGATTGTTGATTCTGTTTACCGGTTATTAAATGAGTCTGGTTTTATTAAGGGGGCAATAAATAGCAAAGTGTTTAGAATCTATGACTCCGGAGAAAGCACTATTGCCGATTTGTTTTCCAGTGTGAATAATCAGTATTTTGATGAAATTGGATATTATTTCTCGAATGAAGGGTATGTTGAGTTGCATTTCAGGAAGTATTCATTACATGATATTGTTGATTCAAAAGAGTTTATTGAGGCTTATCGCGTCTATTTGCATCTTTTAGAAATAAATGCAATTTATTATACTGAGAATAAATCAATATCAGAAATAGTATTTAATAAATTACATAAAAGTAAAATGACTATTACATTTGCTGAATCATGTACCGGTGGTGCTGTCTCAGCAGAACTTGTTAAGAATCCTGGTGTTTCTTCAGTGTTTAATGGAGGGATCAATTCATATAGTAATCATGTTAAATCGCATATTTTAGGAGTTGATTCTAAGATACTGGAAAAGTACGGAGCTGTTTCTGAAGAAACCGTAAGAGAAATGGCGATTAATGCAGTCAGACTTTTTGAAAGTGATATATCAGTTGCGGTAAGTGGTATAGCGGGACCTGATGGCGGAAGTGAAGAGAAACCTGTTGGTTTAGTATGGTTTGCATACTATATTAATGGTACTGTTATTGCTGAAAAAGAAGTGTTTAATGGTGATAGAGTAAGGGTTATACAGCGCACAACGAACAGGGTATTCAAAAGGTTATCTCAATTGATTTAAAAAATTAGTATGTAAGAAAAAGGCTACTGTAAAAATTATATAATTTTTGCAGTAGCCTTTTTTATGTTATAATGGAATGTTTAACTTACCGGCAAGCTTTATAGCTGCGTTTTTAATTTCGCTATTACCATCTTTGGATAGATTTATAATAATATCAGTGGCTGAAGTAATATTGAATTGTTCAATATATTTTAATGCTGTTTTTTTAATATCGTCATTATCAAGTTCCCGTAATCGTGTTAATATTATTGATTGATTCGAACTGATATTGTTTTTAATGTAAAAATTTATAGCCAATATTGCAGTTGAAAAATTTGATCGACGAATCGTAAAAATTAAAGTGCTATACACATTATCAGGGTTAGATTTCCATGAAATATTTGTAATTGCAGTTAATACACGATTATTAATTTCAACCGAATATTGTCCACCAAGATATCTTGTTAAAAATGCCCAATAACTGTCATCACCATATTTTTCGAAAACTTGAATAGCTTCTAAAATTAATGAATGATTTGTATCGTTTTGAAGCATAAATTTAATGAGTTTTGGTAGTGATTGACCTTTATTTGTTAATGCATATTTATTTAGAAGAAGACGCTTTACAGAATCTGAATATGATGTTGTCTGAATCATATCATCCAACATTTTATTGATCGTTGTATTATCATCAGTATTTATAAAATTAAGTGTATTTAATAGTATTGATTCATCTTTTTCTTTGAGCAGTGATACGATAATTTTAGTTCTACTTTGATCATCAATCATTTTTAACAACATTGAAACATCTTTTTTTTCATTTATTGACATATCAAAAATATTTTTAGTACTTACAAAATCATTTATTATGTCAGATGCGATAGAAGGGTATTTATTTTGAATCATTGAAACTAATTGATTTTTATAATCAGGATTACTTGATAATTCACCTTTATTGTAGATGTTTAAAATTATTTTATCAGTTAATCGTATGAATTCATCATTCAATTGAGTCGCTAACCAATCAGGATTTTTATTTAATAATAAAAGGATTGCATACCCTAATGTCGTATTTAGAGGCGTTTTGTTAATAATAATTTTAACTTTTTTAGGACTTTCCATAATGCCTGATTTTAAATATTCAATTGCAGTAATTTTATTACTTTTCATAAAACCGGCAAACCCGTAAAATTGTGAAACAGGATTTCCAACATCCTCAAGTAATTTTTTGAAAGCGTTACTGTTTCCTGAATTTAATAATCCGGATATTTCTTTATATAAATTTTCATCAATATCTTTATTATCAAAATAAATTTCTTTCATGTTTGATATAAAATTAATATCAATCATTGTGAAAGATTTTATAACAATAAAATTGACAAATAATGCTGAAAAAATTGCTGTTACTGAAAAAAATATAATAATATTATTTTTAATGTGCATTCTGTAGTATCCGTTTAAAATTTATTTTAATCGATTATAACAAAATTTGCTTTAATGTCCATATAATTATTATCTCTATTAAAAAATATTTATTAGTTTCTTGATAATAAACAGTAAAACTGATATTTATGATGAAATTACATTTTCAAGATGAGGATCTTATGAATACTTTTTCTCTTTTTTCAGCAGAACATATAGCAAAAACATATGTTTTTTTTGATTTTGAAACAACAGGTTTTTATCCTTTAGATACTGATAGAATAATTGAAATTGCTATGATTAAAATTACAAATGGTTCGGTTGTAGATAAATTTGAAACTTTCATAAACCCGTTAAGGTTGATTCCTGAACAGGCTTCAGAGGTTAATCACATAACAAATGAGATGGTAAAAGATTACTCTGATTTTAATAAAGACATTTGTATTAAAACGCTGAATTTTATTCAGGATTCTATACTTGTAGCTCATAATTCCTCTTTTGATCTCGGTTTTCTTGCCATGGAGTTAGCTAAACATGGAATAAGTTTTACATCATGGCGTTCTATTGATACTTTGAAGATTGCAAAATCAGTTTTTCCTGCACAAAAGAATAAATTAAAAAACTTAATAGACAGGTATAATATTAAACAGGAAGGAGATCTTCATCGGGCAATGGTTGATACCGAGGCTTTGGTTGATGTTTTTTTCAATCTTGTTGATGAAGAAAAAATAAGAAATTTAAGTGATGATGAAATTGTTGCTAAGTTTGGATATACCGGTGATATTGAGTCTTTGAATAAATCTATTCCTCAAATTGTACGTGAAGCAATGGAAAATGCTACAGTTCTGAAGGCGGATTATAAAACCAGAGATGGTAAAATTTTAAAACTTAATTTCATTCCTGTTGCACCTGTTTGGAATTCAGACAAATGGTATGTTTATGTCAATAATGTTAAAACCAATAAACATTTTTATATATATTGTAATCGCTTAAGTAATGTTTTCATTGGAGAGTAAATCGAGTGGATAGTGATGTTAAATTATTAAAAAAATACTTGAAAAATAAAAATAGAATTTCTCACAGTGTATCTACAGCAGAATATATGCGTTCCTTTGCAACGTTTTATAGTATAGACAAAAATAATGCATATTTTTGCGGACTCTATCACGATATTGGTAAAGAATTATCCGGTGATGAAATATTGGCTTATGTTGATACATTTAATAATCGTGGTATTTTTTCTATCGATTACCTGGATTTTAAAAAGAAATATCCTTCATTACTTCATGGTGTTGCTTCTGCAGAAATTCTTATTAGTGAAATTGGTTTGTCGGATAAGGATATAATAACAGCAATATGTTCACATACTTTAGGAGCCAGGGGGCTTTCGAGGCTGTCTAAATATACTTTTATGATGGATTTTTGCGAGCCGTTACGAAGGCATGAGGATTCTGTAAAGGTTTTTAAGATTCTTACCTCTGATAAAAACTTTGACAGGGCATATTTAATGACATATCACTATCAGTTGAAAGAATTGTTAGACAACTACAAAGAAATTTGTTTAGAAACTGTTGAAGGATATAATGAAGCTAAAATGATCTCATGTCCTTAATCCGGATTGTGTTATAAATAAAACCAAAAATTGCTTAGATAGGAAAATAACTATGTTTTTTTATTTGTATCAAGAAAGTCATGCAAAAAACTGAGATAATAAAGTATTTTTTCATGACCGGTTAAATTTAGTTTATCTCTAGAGGCTCTTGCAAAAATCAAGAGTACTCGATTTTGCTACCTCTAATGCGATAGAATCGCATTAGAGGTAGCTTCTTGTAAAAATTTGAGAAAAAAAGAGTATTTTTGCAAGAAGCTCTCTATACTGTTTGTTTATCAAAGTTAGCTATGATTACATTCACTATTTTTAGGGTGGCTTCAATAGCAGCAATATTTTGATCTGAATTGACCCCTTTGGTTACAATCGTTTTTTGAAGTTTATCTTTTGTCGCAATTTGCCATGAAATAGTTGCCTGTACTAAAGCATCCGTTCTTCCCCCGGGAGGAATCTCAACATTATAGTCTATTAATTGTGGAACAGGTATATTAAATTGTTTCAGGATTTTTTTTAACGCATTCATAAATGCATCATATCCGCCATCACCTTGTGAGTATTCTTCTGCTTCAATACCATTATATGAGCATTTTACGCTTGCTGACGGTTTTAGTTGAAAAGTAGAATTTATTGAACAGGTAACGATTTTGAATGGTTGTTCTTTCACTTTTTCAAAGGTATCACTAATCAAGTAGGGGAGATCTGCCATTGTGATAGTTGCTTTTTTATCACCAAGGTCTATTATTTTTGATAATAAAACTTTTTTCTGATCTTCTGTTAATTCTATACCCAACTCAATTAAATTCATTTCGAGATTTGCTTTGCCTGATAATTTCCCTAATGCATATTCCCGTTTTCTTCCAAATCGTTCGGGAATAAGGCGGTTTACATATAAATCACCTTTTTTATCACCATCAGCATGAATCCCGGCGGTTTGTGTAAAAACATTTTTTCCGTAAATTGGTTTATTATTAGCCATTTTATGACCGGAAAACATTTCAACATACTGTGATGCTTTAAATAATTTTTTCTCATCTATACCAAGCGTAATGTTTAAAAAATCAAGTGCTGATACACAAATCTCATCCAATGGTGCATTACCCGCCCGTTCACCCATACCGTTAATTGTTGTATGGATACCTGATATACCTGCTTTAAGAGCTGCAATAGCATTTGCAGTGCCCATTCCATAGTCATTATGCGGGTGAAATTCAAATTTGATGTCAGGGTATTTTGTAATGAGTGATTTAAGTTGTTCGTATGTAGTAAATGGATCAAATATACCAAGCGTGTCAGGTAACATTATACGTTGTACTGGCAATGTTTGCAGAAATTCTATTAAATCATAGACATATTCAGGGGAATTAATAATTCCATTTGTAAAATCCTCTAAATAAACATTAACTTCAAGTCCCCTGTCTATTGCGTTAAGAATTGTATTTTTAATATCTTCTTTATGTTGATCAGGTGTTTTTTTTAATTGTCCTTTACAGTGTTTTAATGATCCTTTTGTTAATAGATTGATCCTTTTAACACCGGTCGCAAAAGCCCACTCAATTGATTTGTCGTAATCAACAAAGGCTAATATTTCTAATCGGTCAAGGTAACCGGCATTTTTTGCCCATTCAACGATTTTTCTGACACCTTCTTTTTCACCAAGAGAAACACGGGCTGATGCTATTTCTAATCGATCAACTTTAACTTCAGTTAACAGAATCTGTGATATTGTTAATTTTTCATCCGGTGAATATGAAATATTCTGCATCTGCTCCCCATCTCTCAGGGTGGTATCCATAATTTCAATTTTTCTCATAGCGTTACTCCCGAATAAAAACTTATTCTGGAATATACATGATTTTTATTTTTTTGTCACTATTACATACTATTAAAAGGATTATAATTGAATTTTATTATTAATAATAGTATATAGTACCCAATTATTTATTATGAGGAGTTGGTATGGATAATGAAATAAAATTAAGTAAAGATGGAAGTGTTCATGTTACTAATGAGATATTTAACACAACATCTCACATGATTAGTTCTATGTTTGCATTACTGGGCTTAGTCATTTTAATAGTTAAATCATCGATAATGGGTGATCCATGGAAAATTATTGGTTTTTCTTTATATGGTACATCATTATTGTGTATGTTGTTATGTAGTACATTTCATCATGGAATAAATGCTGGTTCAAAAATTGATTCGTTTCTTCGATTATTTGATTATATAGCTATTTTTCCTCTAATTGCCGGTACATACACCCCTTTTTGTATTATAACGTTACGTGAGAATAGTTCATGGGTGACATGGGGGTGGAGTATATTTGGAGTAATCTGGTTTATTGCTATTGTTGGTATTGTGATTAAGGCTGTTTTTCCAGCAGTTCCTAAATGGGTAACTAATGCAATTTATGTCGGTATGGGATGGGTAGGAGCGGTTCTTATCATTCCGATTTTCAAAATACTAGGATGGGAGGCTTCAGTTCTCGTGGTATTAGGAGGTCTTTTTTATACTATCGGATCATTTATTTTTTATATGGAAAAGCCAAATCCTATAATCGGAAAATTTGGTTTTCATGAAATTTGGCATATTTTTGTCATTTTAGGCGGATTGTCTCATTTTATAGTTATGTATTTTTATGTTCTATAGATTTTTTTTGTGTGTTATAAATTGTTATTTAATTTACTTGGCATGTTCAACTTTGTTTCGTCCAGTTTTTTTTGCAACATAGAGGGCTTCATCGACTCTTTTTATAAAAGAGTCGATTTTTTCATCTTTTTTTAATTCTGCAGCGCCAATTGATATGGTGATATTTATTTTTAAATCATTTGTTGAAAAAATAAATTGTTCAATTATTTCACGTAATTTATTTGCAACAATTAATGAATGGTGTATGTCTGAATCTGAAAGAAGGATTAAAAATTCTTCTCCACCATATCTGCAGACTAAATCAATATCTCTTAAATGTTCTTTAATTAGCTTTGAAAATTCAGCTAAAACAAAATCACCGATAAGATGACCATAGGTATCATTAATGTTTTTAAAGAAATCAATATCAAGCATCAGTATTGATAAATGAGAATCAATCCGTTTGAGACGTTTTATATCATTATCAAGAAAAGCAAAGAAAGCTCTTCGATTTAAAAAACCGGTTAATTTGTCATGAGCAGCAAAATATTTTAATTTTTTGTTGAGTATTTTTATTCTTGCTATTGATTTTTGAAGTGCTATTGTTTTATTTATGATTTTTTCATTGAGTTTTTCTTCTCTGGAAATAGCAGCCTGCAATTCTTTATTGGTAAAAAGAAGTTCTTCTTTTGTTCGTTTCAACTTAATATGATGATTTAATCGGGCAATTAATTCAGCTGATAAAAAAGGTTTCGTAACAAAATCACTTGCACCAATTTTAAAAAGTTCTGCAATTTCTCTATCACCGCATTGTTTTGCTGTTAAAATAATTATTGGTGTTTCTTTGTCGTAATTTCGATATGTTTTCAGGAAATCAGTTCCTGATAATTCGGGCATCATTAAGTCCAAAATAATACAATCATATTTTTCAGTTTCAAGATTTTTTAATGCTTCAATCGGATTTAAAAATTGAACCAGTTCAAAAACTGTATCAAGAATTTCAGTAAAAAGAAATTGAATTGATTCAGAATCATCTATAATAATAATTTTACCTGAGAGATTTTCCATTTTGTAACCTTACAATACTATATGTAATAGTATACTATTCATTTTTTTAATAATAATAAAAAATGTAAAAAAAAGCAAACGAATGTACGTTCAGAGGGTGTCAATTTCATTATTCATTAATGAACATAAATAATTATCTATAACTATCGCAAATAGTTCTGCAGAGCTTATAAAGTATTGAACTTGAAATTCTGATATTGAAGATTTTTCCGGTTGATCATGTGTTATAAAGGGGCGAATTGAATATAATTCTTTAAGATTAAAGTAAACCCGTCTGTCTTCATTAAGCATTGTTGTTTTATTAATTGTGGGAATATCAGATTCCTCGTCTGCTTGAGATTTTAATTCAAATTGATATTCATTTAATTCTTTAAAAAAATTTTTCCCGATGAGACTTGAAAAAATTTTATTTACAGCCTTTAAATTGCTAAACGTAAATATTGAAGCTAAAACTTCACCGATGGTAATTTTATTTTTAATGATATCCTGAATATCTTTGAGTAAAAACCTTTTTTGAAGTCGTTTAACAAGATATGAATCGTTAAAAGATCCTGAGTCATAAGCAGTCATTAATGAATCTTTAAAATATACTTCAAGAGCTGAAACAAGTGAAATGACTAATTGTTTTCTTGCTTGTTGAATTAGTTTTGAGGATTCTATATTCTTTTCAATTTCAAAATATAAATCTTCTATTACTTCAAGTTGTTTAAAGTAATTATCAACAGGTGAAAAACTGCGTGTATTTCTCAATGCTCTTTGCAATAAAATTTTTTCAATATTAAAATTGTACATATGTATCCGTCTGATGAAATGTAATATAATAGTATATTACTATTTATTTTTTCTTAGGTCAATATATCTTGATCTGTGAATAATCTGATTTATCAATTCATCCGTATATGCCTTCAGCTCAACAGCATAACGTGTTGATTCTTTTACATATTCGTCCATTGACATCTCCTGAGTAATAGAATTTGTCGGTAGTTCATTAATAATTACCGGTTGTGGATTTGAAATACATGATATAAGAAAAAAAAACATAAAAATAACAGAAACTCTTGCAAAAATAATGAGTACATTCTTTTTGGTTCCGTTAGGTACGCATAAAATGCGTTTAAGGTAGCTTCTTGCAAAAAAACGAGATAAAAAGAGTATTTTTGCAAGAAGCTCAACTGTTAAAAATTTCACTTATTAAGCTCCTTCCAGATTTTCGTATAATCTGCAAATGATTTAGCATTTTTTGCTTTATCCAGTAATTCATTTTTTGTTTTTATAATTTCAATCTGATTAGAATATTCAACTTTTATTTGTTCTAAATCAGAATTTACTTTATTATTGAGATATTTGACCTTTTGTATTTCAGCATTTTTACTCGATATAATTCCCTGCTGGAATGCAATAGTACCAATAAGAAGTGCTATTATTGAAGATAAAATAAGTATTGTAATATATTCTTTTTTCATATTGTACCAACTAATAAGTATTTATTTTATTTAATTCGACTTCAAGAGCGTTAATAAATTTTTTGTTTGTTTCACCATGTTTTCTTAGTTGATTTGTATCATTTGAAACACTCAGAAATCTTTTTGTAATTAGATCAATATTATTTATAATAAACGAAGAACTGTCTTCCACAGATTGTATTGATTCACTTGTATCGATAATCATATTTTGTACAATTGTAACAGATTCACTTACCGGTTTAGATCTTAGCATCATATTTTTCATCGTTTTTTCAAGTTCATTTGTTTTATTAGAAATATCATTCATTTGTTGTTGTATGTTTTCAATTCCTGATTTTACATTACTCATATTATTGGTAATATCTGAAAAATTAGATTTTAAATTATTGTTTATCGTGTTGGTATTAGTTAGTTCATTCATAAAACTTTTTACCGTGTTATTAATGATAGTAATATTCTGGTTCGTTTGAACTGATAATTTTCTAATTTCAGATGCAACAACAGAGAAACCTTTACCGGATTCACCGGCATGTGCAGCTTCAATAGCGGCATTCATTGCAAGAAGATTAGTTTTTTCTGCTATGTCATTGACTGCGTTTACAATTGAGAATATCATTGTTCCTTTTTCCGTTGTTTGATTGATAATTTTAACAGAATTTTCAATATCTTTGTTACACAGGGTCACCGTATTAGAAAGTGTTTCAATTTCATTTTTTTTCTCATTTGTTAACAGAGTAATACAATGTATTGATTGTATAATACTATTCAAAAAGATTGAGCTGTTACTTACCATATTTATGTATTCAATAGAATTAGTTTCCAGTGTTTTGGTCGCATTTTCAATGTTATTATTTGATTTTTTTGTTAAATCAATATTCTGATCGAGGGATGTTACGTTTCTATTTATTTCATTCATCATTTTTTGAATTTCATTAAATTCAGTTGATAATTGAAAAGAAATATTTTCAAGAGAATTGCCAAGATTAATTCCATCTTTTGATACATTAATTATATTTTCAAGCATTTTAAATTTTATATGAGCATTTTCTGCATCAGATTTTTGTTTTACTAAGTAAATTTGGGTAAGTGATAGTAAGGCAAAAGCGACAACACCAGTTACAAGTAAACTTGCTGTACTATTAGTAAATCCTGTAGAGACAATATCGTAACCATCACCGGAAAGTTTACTTTTAATAAGAATCATTATGAGTATATTTGCTGCTATATATAAAATTGTTACAAAGGGAACCATAAATTTTTTACTGAATACTGCAAGAAAGACGATAAGATAAAAATTGTAAAAAATATATGAACTAAATGCTGTTAACGGATCATACATTGCATTAATATGTCGTACGATTAAAATTAATAATATTGTTGGAATTGCATATATATTTATTGCAATATCTAAATTACCTGATTTTAAACCTGTAATTGAACCTATGATGAGTACTATTATAACAGAGGCAGCAACAGCTCCTCTGATTGCTCTATCAGGACTGAGCGTACCTGATACATAAAAAATAACTAAAAATGTTAAAATGAGAACCATTAAAAAGCAATAATATAAATATACAGTTGCTTTACTTATAGTTACAAAGTCATTTTTGTCAAATGAGGATAAAAAGAAACGTATTATTTTTTTCATCAAGCTACCTTAATTTTTTAATTAATATATAAGAGGCTTTTCCAAAAATCAAGAGTACTTGATTTTGTGTCCGCTAAAACGTAATAAAATTGCGTTAGAGGTAGCTTCCTGCAAAAATTCGAGATAAATAAGGGGTTTTTGCAAGAAGCTCTATCATATAGAGTATATATGAAAAATAATAAAAATCAAATAATTTTTATTATTCCGGTTTCAGATTAGGAATAAATAATTGTCTTTTATGTTCTTTATTATTAAAATTTCTATTTTTAAAATAATTATACAGTTCAATTTGACTTCTATGGCTTGGTTGTCCTGAAATTACAGTTTTTTTTACATAGTTTCCATTCGATAGAAGTTCCCTTGATTTAACATTATCTTTCAGCATTATTTTAATAACATTTTTTAATTCAATTTTTAATTCATCATCTTCAACAGGAAATAATAATTCCACTCTTTTATCAAGATTTCGTTCCATCCAGTCTGCACTGGCAAGAAAGTATTCATCTTCACCACTATTATAAAAGTAATATACACGGGAGTGTTCGAGTAATTGATCAACAATGCTGAATACTCTAATATTTTCACTCATTCCTTTTACACCGGGGCGTAAACGACACATACCGCGTACAATTAAATCAATTTTAACGCCTGCTTTTGAAGCTTCATAAAGCTCCTGAATAAGTTTGATGTCAATTAATGCGTTCATTTTTGCAAATATTTTGCCTGTTCCACCTTTTATAGTATTTTCTTTTTCTCTTCTGATTTTTTCAATAAAAAAATCTCTTAAATCTAGTGGTGCGGTAATTAATTTTTTCCAGCGAGGAGGTTCTGAATATCCGGTTAATAAATTAAAAACAGAAGAACCATCCCTTCCATACGATTTTTTTGCTGTAAATAATCCGATATCAGTATAAATTTTTGCTGTTCTGTCATTATAATTACCTGTTGAAAGATGAATATATCGTTTAATTCCATCTTCTTCATCTCTGACAATTAATGCAATTTTACAATGGATTTTTAATCCGACAACACCATATACAACATGACAGCCTGCCTGTTCTAATTGTTTTGCCCATGTAATATTTCTTGCTTCATCAAATCGTGCTTTTACTTCAACAATAACAGTAACTTGTTTCCCGTTTTCTGCGGCTTGTTTTAATGCGACAATAATTGGAGAATCGCCTGAAGTTCTATATAATGTCATTTTTATTGCAAGAACTTTTGGATCAGCAGCTGATGCTTCAATAAAATCAATAATCGGATCAAATGATTCAAACGGATGAAATAATAATAAATCATTTTGTTTTATTTTTGAAAAAATATCAATTTTAGTATCTTTAAATCCAACATGTGCTAAAGGAAGTAATGGTTCGTTTTTCAAATGATTAAAACCACTCATCAGAGATATATCCATAAATGATCCAAGGTTTAATGTTCCGTTAATCCTGAAATCAAATCCGGTATAAAAATTTATATTCTCATAAAGAAAATTTGTCAGTTCTTCATCAGCATTTTTCTCAAGCTCCAATCGAATAGGATATCCCCGTTCCCGAAGTTTTAAACCCATTTCAACAGCAGTGAGCAAATTAGAATCCTCTTCATCCAATGCAATCTCCGCATCTCTGGTTATACGAAAAGTACATGTTTTTAAAATTTCAAAGCCATTAAAAAAGTATGAAGCAAATAACTTTATAAATTCCTCAATAAGAATATATTTTTTACCTGTATCATCACCGGGTATTGCAATAAATCTATTTTTTGATGGTAACGGAATAATTGCAAATAATGGAATTTCTTTTTTCGGGTCTTTTAATTTTACAAGTAAATTAAGTTCTTTTCCTGAAAGAAAAGGGAAGGGGTGAGACGGATCGACAGCCATTGGCGTTAGAACTAAAAAAAGTTTATTGAGAAATAATTCTTTTAATGAATCAATGTGTTGTTCAGGAATATCGTTTGCTGTGTAAAATGAAAAACCTTCATCATGTAATTTAGGTACTATATCATTATTAAAACAGTCATATTGAAGTTGAACAAGTTCTGAAATCCGTTCTTTCAGGCGGTTGATAATTGTTAACGGCGTATCACCTGAAGGCAGTTTTATCGAATAACCTGATTTAACTTGTGATACAAGCCCTGATATTCGAACCATGAAAAATTCATCAAGATTAGAGGCGAAAATTGATATAAATTTTAATCTCTCAAAGAGAGGATTGGTGGTATCCAATGCTTCCTCAAGAACCCGGTAATTAAACTCAAGCCAACTTAATTCTCTGTTGAAATAAACTTTTTCTTCTATAATCTGATTATCCATATATACCTCATACGTTATGTTTTTTTAGTCTATTACAATAAATTGAAATGAAAAATGTATTTTTACAAGAGGATTATTTCACTAATTTTTTTGTTTCCAATTGAACTGAATAACCGAAAAAATCTTCAAACAGGTCTTTTTTTACATTAAAAGAATAAATCTCAGCATAAATATTATCTTTAATCGTTGCTATAATCTGTAATTTATTCTTTTTAATAAAAACTTCAATATCTTCAATAAGCTGTAAATGATGACTATCTAAACTATCAGCAATACGTAAAATAGCACTTACTTTTGAAATGCACATTCTCTCATCCTTTGATAATGCCATATAATCTGCGTGTGTTTGTTTTGGTGATGATTTTCTATGATAACGGGCAACATTAGCAATTATTTTCCGGTCTTTTTCATTGAAATAATAGAAATTCTGGCTTTTTATTATATATAATGAGTGTTTGTGATGATCGCGATTTGAAATAGCTAACCCAACATCATGTAAAATTGCACTTGCTATAAGATAACACTTTTCATACTCTGATAATCTATGAATATTTTTAGTTTGATCAAATAGTTTAAGACTTAGCTCTAATACTTTAAGTGCATGATTTTCATCATAATTAAATGATTTGCCAATATTTTGTGAATTAATTTGGATTTGATTTTGTAACTGATTAAAATATTTTTCTTTGTTCATTTTGCAAGCCATTTCAACAATAAGACAATCTTTTAGTGTAATATTAGGGATGAAGATTTCATTACTATCAAAAAAATTGATTATTGAAAGAAAAATAGTACTTACAGCATAAAAATTTTCTGCAAGATCATACGATACATTGAGTTTATGAATTATTTCTTCTTTTGAATACGACTGCATATTTTTACATAACGTTTCAAGCTCTTCTTTTTTAATATGAGTAAGATGGGCGGTATTTTTATTCATTATAATTGAAAGTTGTTCAAGTTCAGCTCCGACTCCATAAATTTTAGAAATAGTTTTGCATGGAATTGATCTTTTTAGTACCCTTAGTTCATGTTCAACTATAATGTTTAAATAATTGGAAAAACTACTATCAAGCTGATAATATTCTTTTGTAAAAAACTGTTTTGCTTTTAATGCACCGATAGGTAGTGATGTTGAGTAAATAATAAAGTTATTATCAAATATTGTAATTTCAACACTTCCTGTTCCAACTTCAGCAATGCATTTATAATTATCAGTACTTGTATCTTTAAGTCTTTTAGATAAAACCTTATGAATATATTCTGTTTCTTTATATGCTGAAATAATTTCAACATTAATACCGGTATAGGTAAAAATATTATCTAAAAAAATATCCGAATTTGTTGCTTCCCTGACAGCCGTTGTTGCGACTGCTTTTATTTCTTTGACACCGTACTCATCGCATAATCGTTTATATCGTGATAAAATTTCAATACATTCATCAATTGTTGTTCGGAAAATTTTACCTTTATAAAATGAATCTTTTCCAAGTCTTACAGTATGTCTTACACTGTCAATTACTTCAACTTCGCCATCAATTATTTCTGATATTATCATTCTGATTGAACTTGAACCTATATCGATGGCAGCAACAATTTTCTTCTTCATTCCAAAGCCTCTTTAGAAATAATCAAATATTTTTCTGTTTCCTTTTTTGTTACAATCATTGCTGCGCCAAATGCAACTGCATCATCGCCCAGCGTTGATTGTATAAGTTTTACCGGAAGAGCACCACCTGCAATACTGTATTTTTTCATATTTGATTCAATAATCGGCATATAAATATCACCTAATTCTTCAATTAATCCGCCCCCTAAAATAATCGCTTCAACACCAATTGAATTGATTATATTTGCTATTGCTATTCCGATAAATTGAGCAGATCGTTTAATAGCTTTTTTTACAAGTGTGTCATTAGCTTCTATAGCTTTTCTTAATGCAGAAGAACCGATAGAATTTCGCCAGTTTGGCGATATTATTTCAAGAGTAGTTGTTTTGCCTTCTTTATCAACCTTTTTTTGAATATATTTCATAATACCGACTTTACCGGCGATTGCTTCAAGACAACCTCTATTACCACAGTTACATTTAGGACCTTTATATTTTACAATGATATGACCTATTTCACCCGCTGTTGAACCTGCTCCCCGTATAATTTCTCCGTTTTGTATATAACCGCCACCAATACCTGTACCTGCAAAAATACCGTAAAGATGATTAAACTTTTTTTCAATGCCGTTACAATATTCACCATATGTTCCTAAATTAACATCGTTATCAATAAATACTTTTTTATGAGTCATTTTACTTAATAGTTCTGCCATTTCAATATTCTTCCAGCCAAGATTTGGTGCATTTAACAGAAGTCCTTTTTCTATATTTACAGCTGATGGAACAGCCATACCAATAGCAAAAATATCGTTTTCTTTTAACCCGGCATTTTCTATAGATAGTTTATATGAATCATTAATTATTTCTAATATTTTATTAACATCTTTGTTGTCACCAACTTTTTGTTTGTTTCTTGATAAAATTTCACCATTTTCATTAATAACAATACTGTATATTTTTGTTCCGCCTAAATCAATTCCTGAATAATATTTCATCGTAACTCCTGTAATATAAAAAATAAACATAAGATTGAGATTTTTAAAAATCTTTCATTAGAGCCTCTTGCAAAAAGACTCTTTAAATCTTGAATTTTTGCATGAGCCTCATTGGTTTTAAAATAATTAAATTCTTCCCGTTAACAATTTTTTAAGGGTTGCCGGATCTGATATCTGTTCCTGAATTTCATCTAGCATTTGAGTTTTCATAGCAAGATTAGTAAGTACTTTCCAGGCAATTTCCGGATTATGAGTTATTTTATCAAGAAAATCGTGTCTGTTAAATTCTTCAACAATAACTTCATCATCTTTTGCAATAATAGTAGCTGCTCTTTCAACATTAAGTATCATTGAAATTTCACCAAAAATATCACCTTCTCTTATGAAACCACAGTCAATTATTTTATTATTAACAGCTCTTTGTACAGCACATTTTCCCTTTTTTATAATAAATAATGATTTACTATTTTCCTCACCCTGTCTGACAATAATGTTTCCCGTTTTGTAGTTTCTAATCATAACATACCCCTGTCTATCCCTTTAAATTGTATACCTTAATAAAAAATGAAAGTAAATATTATCAATATATTATACTATTAATTGTAAAATTACTGTTAATATTATATTATTATAATGGCAGTGATTAAAAATATAGCAGTTATTTTTGATTAAGGAATATAATATGTACAGCTATCCTGATTTTAAATTATTAAAGCATAGAGTTATTTTATATATATCGATTTCATCGATTTTCATGACTTTTTTTATGTGGTTATTTTGTTTTCTTGTTTTTAATACTGTAAATCGAAGTGAACAATTATATTATTATTTTTTTATTCTTGTGCTTTTTTTAATTGTATTTATTGGATTAGGTATTTTTGGTCTTTTTAAATTATTAAAACCCATTGAGAAAATAATGATATCTCACTTTCAGAATCTTGATCTGATTATTGACGAAAAAAGTGCTAAAGTTGAAAAATACTATAGTGACTTTTTGTATGAAAAAGAAAAAAGTTTCAGATACATTAATATTGTTGGTGTTATTCTTTTATCTCTGGATGCTCAGTATAAAGTTAAGATGATTAATAAAAAAGGTGCAAGTGTTTTGGGGTATTCAGAATCAGAAATTATAGGTAAAAATTGGTTCGAAAATTTTGTTTATACTGATGATATTGATTCTTTTATTAATAACATTCAATATAATAATACGAAAGTTGAAAATGCAGTATTTGAGAGTCATATAATTAATAATAGCGGTGTAAAGCGAATTATTAATTGGACTGTTGTTTATTTAGGCTCAGATAATAAAAATGATGATGAATATATTTTGTCAGGAGAAGATATAACAGAGCGTAAAAACCTTGAGGATCAATATAGGCAAGCCCAAAAAATGGAGTCAATTGGAAGATTAGCCGGTGGTGTGGCTCATGATTTTAATAATTTATTAACAATAATCATTGGTAATACTGATATTTTATTATCTGAAGTTGAAAAAGAAACTGATTTATACAGGGATTTAGAAAGTATTGGGAAGGCAGCAACAAGAGCAGCATCACTAACAGATCAATTACTTGCTTTTTCAAGGAAACAGATTTTAAAACCTCAGGTTTTTAATGTAAATCAATCAATTGTTAATGTAATAAAAATGATTTCACGACTTATTGGTGAAAATATTACAATTGAAACTCATCTTTCAGATGATATAAAAAAGATAAAAGCTGATAAAGGGCAATTTGAACAGATTCTATTAAATCTTGCAGTTAATTCACGTGATGCTATGCCCACCGGCGGAAAAATTGTTATATCCTCAAAAAATATCCATATTGATAGTTATTATTGTCGTAATTATAGTGATGCCAGACCCGGTCAGTTTGTATGTATCAGTTTTTCTGACTCAGGTTTGGGTATTTCAGAATCGGTTCAAAAGAATATATTCGAACCATTTTATACTACAAAAGATATTGGAAAAGGAACCGGTCTTGGACTTTCAGTTGTTTATGGAATAGTAAAACAACATGAGGGATGGATTAATGTTCGCAGTAAACAAGGTGAGGGTACAACATTTAATATATATTTACCAATTCTATTTGAAGATAGAGATGATTCAATGATAATTGAAGAAAATATGGATAAATATATTGGAAGTGGTGAAACAATATTATTTGTTGAAGATGAAGAAGATATTAGAAAAATCATACCAACAATTTTAATTAAAAAGGGTTATAATACCTTAATTGCGTCTAATATTATCGAAGGACAAAGCATTTTTGAAAAGAAATCAAAGAAAATTGATTTAATAATAACTGATGTAGTACTTCCTGATGGTACGGGTATAGAAATGGTAAAAAAGATTGAGGCAAATTACAAAAATATTAAAGTTATTTTTTCAAGCGGATATGTAGCTGATACAAAAGAAATAAATGAAATGACTGAAAAAGGGTATTTTTTTATTCAAAAACCTTATTCAGTTATTGAACTACTAAAACTGATAAAATTACAATTTATTTCTAATAAATAATATTTATTTATTCTTATAATAAGCCATTTACTACACTTTTTTTGAATTCATTCATATCAAATGGTTTCTTTAAAAAAAGATTAGCTCCAGCTTGTAATGATAGTTCTCTTTTTGTAATATCAGCACTGATAGCTATAATATGAACATCATTTAATTCTGATTTTGTTCTAATGTTTTTAATTACTTGAATACCATCAATATCCGGCATTAAAATATCAACAACAATCATATCCGGTATTTTTTTACCTATTGAGATTAATGCTTCAGTACCTGAATAAAAATAAATTAAGTCAGTTTTTTCAACTTTTTCAAAAATTTTTCTAAAAAAACTATGGGTACTGTCCTCATCATCAACCAGATAAATAAGTCTATTTGAAGCATATTTATCTGATATTTCATAATTATGTAATTTTAAAAAAGCAACTAAAGTATTATAAGGAATCTTTCGATGACCTCCCGGAGTAACAATAGCATTTAATTTACCGTCATCAACCCAATTTATTACTGAACCTACAGCAACATGCAAAATTTTTGCAACTTCCGATGTAGTATAAAAATCTTTTTTTTCCATATATTAACCTTGTAAGAGGATTTAATCAATTTAGTTTATAACTGTTTTTTGTTATATTTTCAAGTTTTTTTTAATTAATAATACACATTTAAAATCGATTTGCTTTTATAATTTCGATTAAAACTTTTTTAATTAAATAAAGAAGATAAGGTTAATTAATATAAATTAGTTTGAACGAGCGATTCCCGGTATAGATACTCTTTTTGTTTTAACATAGGGAAGGGGATGTTAAAAACATCTTCCAATTTAGATTCAATAAAAATTGTATCGGTTTTACCTATTTCAGGAATTTTATTTTTATGAAAGAAACAAACATTATCAGAATATTGTTTTGTAATGTCAAGTTCGTGGGCGGAATATACAATAGAAATTTTATTTTTTATTGAATAATCTCTAAGATAGTTCATCGTTTTCTTTTTTTGATAATCTTCCAATGCAAAAATTGGTTCATCCATAATAAGTAATTTTGATCCAAAAAGTAAACTGAATGCAATAATCACCCTTTGTAATTCGCCCTTACTAATTTCCTGAGTTCTTCGATTTAAAAATGATGATAATTCAAAAACATCAATTAATTCTTTAATAAAAGAATCTGTTTTGTTTGTATGAAATCCATTAGCATAAACTATTTTTAATAATGAATTGATAGAATCTTCTGACTCAAACTCCATATTTTGATAAATAAATGAAACAATTTGTTGTCTATCCTGTGCTGTTTTGATTTGTTTTGTATTTGCTGTAAGAATTAATACATCACCTTGCTCTGGAATCAGAAGTCCGGCAGATAAAAGTAAAAAAGTTGTTTTTCCTGTTCCATTTTGACCTACTAAAGATGTAATTCCTTCCGGAATTTCAATATTCAGATTTGAAAAAACAAAATTATCCTCTTCAGGATATTTGTAAAATACATTATTAAATTGAATCATAATATCTCCCATTTTTAGTAGATGCATTGTAAGTATAATTTTTTTTGAGTATAAATCAATGATTTTTTTCTTAAATAATTAATTTGTAAAATCAATCAAAAAATAATATTATTAACTAATTTAAAGGAGATTGTATGATAAAAAATATAACAGGCATTTTTTTTATGTTTTTAATTTTATCCTGTACCGGTAAAAGTTCTGCTTCACCAGCTGAAAAAAAGCAATTACCTGCTCGTGTTGAAAATCTTTCAGTTCCTTCGGGTTTTGATAATCAATATGCACAAAATATCAAATCAGGAAAACCTGTTCATTTTACAAAACCAATGTTACGAATTATGAATTTTACAATACCTGCACGATTTACTGAAGCAATTAATGATAAAACATTCAAAATGGATGATATATTAAAAAGTGATTTAGCATCTACAGGCAGGTATATTATTCTAGGTACTGAAGATGATATTATGGCTGCTATTAAAGAACAGAATAAGATTGGTTATGATGAATTTAAAGATGACGGCAGTGTCACTATGGGCGAATTAAAAATTGCAGGGTATACGTTAACCGGATCTATAGCAGAATCATATCCTATAGTGAATCAAATTGGCGGACATTTTTCATTAAAAGTAGCAGTATCAGCCTCAATCACCATAACTAATGTTAATACGGGTGTAATAGAATTTACAAAAACAATTAAAAGTGAGAAGGAAGAATTGCTGTTTGTAAGTGCTGATGGTGTTATTATTAAGGGGCCACGAAATTTAACAGATAAACCTATTAATTCAATTAATGCTACCGGTAAAGATATAGATCTTGGACCACAATATAGAGATGCATTAAGAAACTCAGTTGCTGATATTATCGCTGTTATTGAAGAACGGTTTCCATTAATGGGTGAGGTTATTGCGATTAATGATAATTCAGTAATTACTACCATCTCTTTAGAACATGGAATAAAAGAAGGTGATTATTTATTTATTGTACGACTTGGTGATGAATTAAAAGATAGTTCAGGTAAAACACTTGGTTTTAATAAACAAGTAATAGGTGCTTCACAAGTTACATCTGTAGAAAACGGTATGTCAAATAGCAAAATTGTGAAATTGAAAGATACTTCATTGGGTATAGTAAAAGGCGACATTGTAATTTCAATGCCATCCGGTTATGCAAACTAATAATAGATAAGGATTCTAAGCATAACGACTTATTTTCTTTGAATAGAATGAGTCGTTATGTATCTTTTTAAGTACTCATGAAGTTTATATTTATCCTCAATGGTGAAAAAGAAAAGCATACCATATTCATAATATCCTGTATTTGATATAAACGATTTAGAAATATAGCACCTGATATTTTCAAAATTAAAAAGAATAGAATCAATTTCTTCAGAAAACGAAATTTTATACGTAAAATTTTTTTTAAGTTGCTTTTCTGATTTTATTTTTACCCCCTCAGTTGATAGATCCATAATTTGTATTGATAATGGCTCCTCGAACCATGTTGAAATTAATGTGGCATTGAGGTTATTCATATTATGACGTTGATATCTTCTTTCATTGGTAACTTTAAATTGTTTCGGTCGAAGAAAAACAAGTTGTTTCCCTGGTATTATTGACTTTAAAGACGTTTGACCCGAAATAAATAATGAGTTAATCACATAGTTAATTGATATTTTTAAACCTTTTTCATATGAAATTGGTGATATAGTAACAAATTTTGCAGTAATATAATGAGCATTTGTATCAGTTACAATTGTTTCTACGATATAATGTTTATCCTGATAAATAAAATCAATTTCAATTTTTGTGTTTTTAATTAATGGGTAATATTTTTCCTGTAGTTTTTTTATGTCATTTTTCGGAATTAGAAATTTATTTGAATTTTTAAAAAGCCATTCGCTGAATAATTCATATTCAGCGTCAGGTATATTTTGAGAAAATAAGCTGTCTTTTTTATATTCTTCTATCAACTCAAATAATACTTTTCTTTGAAGGGGATTAAATTTTTTAATTAGTGGCATTGTTGTAGTATTTTTAATAAAAAAAAATGAATGTAATGATAAAGTTGAAAAATCGATTTTTTTATAAATTTTATAAAAAATAAAAAGTAAAAGAATGAAAAGAATTATTCCTAAAATTGGAAGAAGCAATTCATTTTTTGACTGAAGGCCACTACTAAAACTTTCTTTAAACGACTCACCCATTATTTTATCCTCCATAGATTAGAGGTCTCTATAATTAATAGTATAATGCTAAAAAATATTTTGCAATAGAATAGTTAAAAATAAAACATTTTTTTTAATTACTCATGTCAACGCCAAAAATATCGAGCATTCTTTCCAATTCATCAAGCGTAAAGTATTCAATGGTGATTTTACCTTTTTTTGATGAACCGGAAATTGCTACTTTTGCTTGTATTTTTGATGATATTTTCTCTTCAGCAATTTTTATTTCAATTTCTTTTTCATATTTAGATGATTGGGATTTGCTTTTTGATGCTTTTGAATCAGATATCCATTTTTTTGCTGAATTCTCTGCTTCTCTGACTGATAAATTGTTTTCAATAACATAGTTCGCAAATGATAAATGTTTTTCTTTTTCCGGGATTGATAAAATACTTCTGGCATGACCGGCAGTTATTTTACCATCAATGATCCATTTTTGAATTTGAACATCAAGATTAAGAAGTCTTAATGTATTTGTAATTGATGTCCTGCTTTTTCCGATACGTTCAGCTAAATGATCATGAGTCATATTGTATGTTTCAATAAGACTTTGAAATGCAATTGCTTCTTCTATAGTGTTTAAATCTTCTCTTTGAATATTTTCTACTATTGACATTTCAAATTGCTCTTTTTTTGAAAGATCTTTAATTATCGCCGGAATTTTCTCAAGGCCGGCGAGTTTAGAGGCTCTATATCTTCTCTCACCTGCGATTATTATATATTTTCCATCTTCCTTGTATACCGAAATCGGTTGTATTACACCAAAGTTTTTTATTGATTGGGATAAGTTATGTAATGCATCGATATCAAATTCTTTTCTTGGCTGATTTGGATTTGCGATAATTTCATCGATATTTAATTCAACAAAACCAGCTGTTACAGCAGAATTTATATCATCAGTTTCATGGACATTCATAGCCATTAACGCATCAATTCCCATTCCAAGACCTTTATTCTTCGCCATCAATAAACTCCTTTGCAAGTTGCTGATAAGCTTTTGCTCCAGTTGACATTACGTCATGAATAACAACAGGTAAACCAAATGATGGTGCTTCTGCTATTCGAATATTTCTTGGAATCATTGTTTTATATACTTTTTTTCCAAAATAACCGATTACATTTTTTGTTACATCATCGGTCAGATGAGTTCTTTTATCTAACATTGTTAATACAACTCCTTCTATTTGAAGTCGTGGATTTAAATCTTTCTTAACAATATTAATAGTATGAATAAGCTGTGTTAACCCCTCAAGTGCAAAAAACTCAGTTTGTATTGGGATGAGAACAGCGTCAGATGCTGTTAATCCATTGAGAGTTAATACTCCGAGTGATGGAGGGCAATCTATAAAAATGTAATCATATCTTGTTTTTAATTGATCAGTAATTTTTTTTAAATAAAAATTACAATTTTCTACATTTGCTAATTCAACAGTAGCGCCTGATAAATTTATATTTGCAGGTATAACATCGCAGTTTTCAATTTGTGATTTAATTATACATTCATCAACATTTTTTCCGGATAAAAGAATTTCATATATAGTATTTTTATCTTTAGGAATTCCTAAACCTGAACTGCAATTACCTTGAGGGTCAAAATCAATGATAAGAACCTTTTTCCCAAGTAATGCAAGGCATACACTTAAATTTATTGAGGTCGTTGTTTTTCCGACTCCACCTTTTTGATTTGCTATCGTTATTACTCTATTTTTCATTATAACTCCGTTATTATTATTTCTTTAATGATTTAATTCTATCGATCATCATAATAAATGACGGTAGAATCAATAATGTCGCTATCGTGCAGTTCAACATAGAAATACTTATTAATAAACCAAAAAAGAAAACCGGTCTGAATGTTGATATAAGAAATACAAGAAATCCAGCTATAAGTGCAAGAGATGCAAAAAAGATTGGTCTTGAAGTAAATGCAAGTGTTCTTTCTAATGCTTCTTTTGTTGATAGTTTTTCTTTTTTTGCTTTTCTGAAATTTAAAATAAAATGCAAAGATGAATCAATGCCGACTCCCATTGAAATTGCACCAATCATAATTGTCGCTGCGTCAAGTGATATATTAAATAAAGACATTATTGAAAAATTCATCATGATGCCAAATAATAGTGGAATTGTTGAAATAATTGCGTAAAAAAATGATTTGAAAATTATCATTGTTACTACAATAATTAAGAAAAAAGTAAAGGCAAGTGAACCAATTTGATCTTCAAATAAATATTTTGATATTTTTGACAGTAAAATAATTTCGCCCCATGTTTCAATTTTGATGTTTGGATATTTTTCTTCAATTTTTCTGAAATTATCATTATAGAATTGATTAATTGCTGCAAGTTCCTGTTCAGTAATTACATAACCAACTTTTTCTCTATCAGAATATGTTCTGACCTGTATATTTATTGCTGATAAATCTTTATTGATAATACTATTTATTTGTGCGTTTTTAGAAGCAAATATAAGATTATAAAATCTATCAATTATACTTTGATCTTCAGGAATCCCTTCCAGATCATTAACAATTTTATTTATGTCTTCAATCATAGTAACAGGTGATAATCTCCAACCTGTTAGAATCTGACCATTTAAACCAGGATTATCATTAATAAAAGTTTCAATTTCCTGAGCAATAAGTAATCCCTCTCTGGTTCTAAAAAAATTTGGAATATTTTCTTTAGATTTTATACTTACATTAAAACTGACAGTACCTTTAAAATTCTTTTGAAGAAATACCATACTCTTTTTTACCGGGTCTGAGTTTTTAAAAAAATTTGCAGCATTAGTTTCTATTTTGATATTATTTAATGTAAAAGCAAATAAAAAAATACTGCCAATAAATAAAGTTATCCAAATCATATAATATGGAATAACAATTTTTTGTATTAAATTAAGAATTTTAGAAAAGAAATCATTTTTTACAGAATGAAGATGTTCATCTTTCGGCGGTGTTAAATTTACTAAAACTTTGCTTAATAAAAAGAATGTAAAGAACAATGTAAATAGAATACTGATTATAATCCAAACACCAAAAGTTCTAATTGAATCCATTTTAGCAGTAAAAAAAGAAGCAAAACCAATAATTGTTGTTACTGCTGCCATTGATATCGTTGGAAATATTGCCTTGGTAGAACTGATTACTAATTTGCTTCGATCTTTTTCTTTTGAATGTAAATAATATGAATTGATATAATGAAGGGTATAAGAACTGCCTAATGTTAAAACCAATGGAGGAATAAGGATTCCAACTACATTAAGAGATTGTCGCATCCATCCCATAAGACCCAGTGTCCATATTAAACTCATAACCATACCAAGCATTGGAAGGAATGTTCCTCTAAATGATCTGAAATTTAGAAATAAAACAAAAATCATCATAATAATTGCAGGTATAATTAAAGCAACTATATCACGCATCATATATTTTTTTGATTTAGATTCATAAATAGGTACACCAGCTGTATAAATATTAAAATCTTTTTGATATTTCATATACACTTTTTCGATTTCATCACAAAATCGAACTCTTGTTAATAATGAGTCACCATAGTTTTTTCCAAAAAGTTTTTCACCAATAAAATGGTATATATTTTTTTTCTCGATTCCCTTAATTATTGCTGTTTCATTCATATTGATGAGAATCCCTATACTTTTTTTGTCATATGACAAAACTGAGCCGATCAAATATCTGTTTTGTGAAATCTCATTTAAAATAGTGTCCATATTTCCAAGTGAAGAACCCGAATATACGGTTTTGGGAATAAATGTATTGCCAACCTTTTTAAAGTATACCGCATTAAATGGTGATAAAATAGAAGAAACTAATTTTGCACCTTTATATTCAATATTCTCTAGCTCTTTGCATAATTGTTTTAATTGTTTATATTCAGAATCTGTCATCTCTGTAAATTCGACTGATAAAAATATAGAGCTGTCAGATGAAGGAAAGTCTTTTTTATAATTAGCAATTTTTTCTTTTTCTGCTATTGTTTGAGGGTTTACCGGTAATAGCTTCGTCACATCGCTGTCTATTTCTAAATATGACATACCAATAATCATAAAGAATGTTATTATGATTATTAATGTGTAAAAGATGCCATTTGTTATTTTGTTTTTTGGTAAATAAAATCTGTCCATTTGTATGTCCTGTTTTTTTAGAGGATGTAATAATAAAAGTTGATTATAACATAAATTTACGATCTTAAAAAGATATTTAAGAATTTTTCTTTTATTAAAAAGAAATATAAACTTGACTGAATGACATAAAATATTATAATGTTTTTTTGGAGATTTTAATGAATGAATCAGTAGTAGAATGTTCTCATGAACTTGTGACAAAAAATCGCAGGTTTGAAAGTTTATACTCTAAAATAGTATTAGGTTATTTTGTTCTTGTTTTATTATTTATTTTTGTGTTTCAAAGATTTTTCCCGCATATTTATATACAGTTGTTTTTTAGGATTTTTATCGCATTAATTGTTTTGATGTCATTAATTTTGCATCATTTTTTAAAAGCGACTTATTTTCTTGTGAATAGAAAGTCAGTAGATTTTCTTTCTCAAATAATCAAAAATAAAAATATTGATATTTCTTCATTAACTTTTTCAGATATAGAAAAAATTATAAATGAAACTAATGATTTTTCACTCAGGGACAAAAAATCGATTTTATTAAATTTCAATAAACTCATTACGCAATATCGGAGCAATGTATGAATATAGCTATTTTTACTGATTGTTATATACCTATAAAGAATGGTGTTGTTACTTCTGTCAGGCAATTGAAAGAAGGATTAGAAGAAAAAGGGCATAATGTTATTATTGTTACTGTTGATGTCCCTAATTTTGAAGAAAAAGATCTTAGTGTTTATAGATTACCATCATTTGGTGCTTCATTTGGAAGCGGTACTGATACGCGGTTAGGTTCTTTTGTGAATCAAGGTGCTATAAATCGATTTTTAAAAAAGAAGGAAATACAACTAATTCATACTCATACAGAATTTGTAATGGGTTATTATGGTAAGAAAGCTGCAAAAAAATTAAAGATTCCTTGTATTCACACAACTCATACGATGTGGGAAGAGTATAGACATTATGTTCTAAACGGTAAATTAATTTCTAGAAATATGGCTAGAAAAATTATCAGCACCTATTTAAAAGGCATTTATGGTATAGTATCTCCTTCAATTAAGGCACAAAATTACTATAGAGATTTAACTCCTCATATCCCTTCGGTAGTTATTAATAACGGAATAGATGTTGCTAAATTTAAATCCTCAGTAATAACCGAGAATGAAGTCAGTCAACTGAAAAAAGAATTTAATTTAAAGAAAAATGATAAAATAATATTATTTGTTGGCAGGATAGGGCGGGAAAAACGAGTCATTGATTTATTGAATATTGTTTCATCAATTTTGAAAGCTGATTCTCAAATTAAATTGATATATACCGGTACGGGGCCACAAATGCAACAGTTAGCTGATAATGCAAAAAATTTGGGAATTAGTAAACAGGTTGTTTTTACCGGGTTTGTTAATTGGGAGTTGGTTTATCAATTATATTCTATTTCAGATCTTTTTGTAACGGCATCATTAAGTGAAGTTCAACCAATGACACTAATTGAAGCAACTATGTGTGGTTTGCCGATTATTTGTAGAAAAGATGAGAGTTATATGGATTTAGTTACTGAAAGTGTTAATGGTTTCTTACTTGACAACGATTATGATATGACAAAAAAGATTTCTGAATTATTATATGATGATGTGAAAAGGAAAAAGTTTTCAGACGAAAGTTACAAAAGTTCAGAGAGATTTACTGCAGAGAATCATGTCAATAGAATGGAAAAATTTTATACTCAAGTTGTTAGAAGTTATCCTGATACACTTGAAGTCGATTCTATTTTTTTATAAGATTTATATATTCATTATTATTATATCTTTCCCACAAAGAAGGGTCTGTTTTTTCGTAATCTGTAAATATTTCATTAATTTTATTTCTTAAAATACAGGATACTATAAAATGAGCTGTTTTTTCACTTGCTTCAATTTCATTTTTGGTAAATAAATTATCTCTGACTGCTTCGTTAAACTCATCATCATCAAGTAAAAATATGGTGTCAGTTTCAATAAGATAAAAAATATCAAGTTTAATATCAGTAACCAATACTGAGTTTGTATTGAATATTGCAGGGAGTGAAATATCAAAATAATATGCTTTTAATATATTGTCGTCAGAATAAAATTCTAATAATGAATAAAATCTATCTGCATAAAAAAAACGCTTTCCTCTATACATTTCATTTTTATGTAGAACTTTCTGACCATTAAGGTAAAAGTCTTTTTCATAATATTTTTTTGGAAATAAAAATTCACACACGAGAGTGTTTTTCTCGTGTGATATGAATTTTGAATTAGTGTATGTTACTAACTTAGGAGGTTTTATCCAGTATTCTATTACTGTTTCATTTTCCGTTGTTAAATTTGATTCTAACATGTGCTAATTTACCGCCTGATATTATTATTTCTCTATCTAATTTTGAAATCTCACATTTAAAAGAAACAGATTTTCCATCAATAGTACCGGTAATATCAGACTCTGAAAGAATTTCATTTTTAATATGTGGTAAATGTATTTTTGAATCAGTATTAATTAAGTCATAATCCCCGGCACTTTTAAATTCAAGTGGAACTATTCCAAAATTTATTAAATTTGCTTTATGTATTCGGGCAAATGATTTTACAATTACAGCTTGAATACCAAGATATTTAGGGGCAAGCGCGGCATGTTCTCTTGATGAGCCCTGTCCATAATTTTCACCTGCAACAATAACACCGGTTTTTGCCGCTTTTGCTTTTTTATGAAAGTCAGGATCAAGTCTTTCAAATACAAATTCACTTATTTTTGGAATGTCAGATCTGAAAGGTAATACTTTTGCACCAGCCGGCATAATATGATCGGTAGTAATATTATCACCTGTTTTAATTATTACCGTAGCATCAATCGATGCCGGTAATTCATTTTGTTCCGGTAATGGTTTTATACCCGGGCCTCGTTTTATAGTAATAGAATTCGGATCATTTGAAGGTGGTATAATCATTCTATCATCAATGATTATTTCAGAAGGCATTTTAAATTGTGGCATTGTTCCTAAATCTCTAGGGTCAGTTATTCTTCCATTGAGAGCAGCAATAGCAGCAACTTCAGGACTCACTAAATAAACACCAGCATCAGGAGTTCCGCTTCTTCCTTCAAAATTTCTATTAAATGTCCGTAATGATATCGCTTTTGAATTTGGTGCTGCTCCCATCCCTATACAAGGTCCGCATGCAGACTCTAATATTCGCGCACCGGCGTCAATCAGTTTTGTTAGTGTGCCGTCTTTTGAGATCATTGAGAAAACCTGTTTTGAACCGGGTGCAATTAATAAAGATGTGTTTCTGGCAATTGTTTTACCATTAAGTATTTGTCCGACAATCCATAAGTCTCTATAACTTGAATTTGTACAACTTCCTATAACGACCTGGTCAACAGAAATATCTTCCAATTCAGTGATTGGTTGTACAAGGTCGGGTGAATGGGGGCACGATGCCATTGGAGACAGTTTTGATAATTCTATTTCAATAACTTCGTCATAATCAGCATCTTTGTCAGCTTCAATTGCAATATAGTCATGTTCTCTTTGTTGCAGTGTTAAAAACTCTTTAGTCATTTCATCAGAAGGGAATATTGATGTCGTAGCACCAAGTTCTGCTCCCATATTAGTTATTGTTGCTCTTTCCGGAACTGAAAGTGATTTTACTCCAGGTCCAAAATATTCAAAAATCGCTCCAACGCCGCCTTTTACTGTTTTAATTCTTAGAATTTCAAGTATTACATCTTTTGCCGATACCCATGGATTTAATTTTCCTGTCAGTTTTACACCTATAACCTTTGGCGTTTTGAGATAAAAAGGTTCCCCGGCCATTGCACAGGCAACATCCAGACCACCAGCACCTATTGCGATCATTCCAATACCACCACCGGTTGGTGTGTGTGAATCTGAACCAAGAAGAGTTCTTCCCGGTTTCCCAAATCGTTCAAGATTAACCTGATGACAAATCCCGTTACCGGGTCTTGAAAACCAGATACCGTGTTTCGCAGCAACCGATTGGAGATACAAGTGATCATCCATATTTCTAAAGTCAGATTGTAATGTATTGTGGTCGACATAACTGACTGATATTTCTGTTTGAACTTTTGGGATTCCCATCGCTTCAAATTGTAAATAGGCAAGGGTACCTGTTGCGTCCTGTGTGAGGGTTGCATCTATTAAAATTCCGATTTCAGAACCTTTTTCGTATTTTCCGTCCATTATATGCGGTTCTATTACTTTTTGTGTCAGAGTTTTTCCCATACTATCAGCTCCTGTTTATAAATTTATCTTTAAATAGTTGTTCTATACCAAGCCATGATTTTACTGTGTAATATAAATTATTTTCCTGAGAATATGAACTGTTTCTTTTTGAAACAATCGGATGAATTATTTTGATTGCATTAAGATTATGGTGTAAATATGCTTTTATATCAGATTTTAAATCACCAATTCCAATTCCATTAGGGTTAATCGACACAATTTTATCAAGTGCTTTTACTTTATATTGTTTTAATTGTAATGATGTTTCATTTTTTCTGGAAAGCATCGGGCCATCCGGGAATGCATTTTTTTTTATCCATAATTTTGTTAATTTTGTATAACAATGATATCTGCCAGTTAAATATATAATTTTAAAATAGGGTGATAAGTTATTTAATATTGAACAGGAATTTAAAATCATTTTCATATGGAGTAAATTATTGGTTATATAACCATATAATGATGTAGCAGACACTGTAAAATCAATGTCACAAATAATATAAGGAGTTATATGATCAAGTCTCATTATTGTAAGTGGAAAAGTAAAAGGCCCCGGTTTTGTGGCTATTTCAACAGTTAATTCTACTAAGTCATTATCAAATTCCGGAAGAATTATTTTGTTACCGCAATCATTATATTTTGTTTGATGAATAATGTTCGAACCATGATATATTGTAACTACTGAGCCGATAAGTTTTTTGTCATTTTTTGAATTAAATATAATTTCAGGTTTTTCACCTTTTTTTACGATTACATCACTGTAATTAATCATAATCACCCGTTATATAATAAATTAAATTTTCCAAACATTTGATGTATTACTACAACAAATGATATTTGAGATTCTGTAAGCAACTCCATGGTATATTAATGCATTGAATATGTTTTTTATTACAATATTTTTTTAAATTTTGCAAATTTATTAATAGAATTAAAAAATTATTTAATGTTTTTTTGTAATTTGATCTTTTCATATGCATTGTTTATTTCTCTCATTTTTACTTCAGAAATAATTCTTTCTTCATCAGAAAGATTTGCGTTCCGGTCGGGATGATATTGCATTGAAAGTTTTCTATATTGTTTTTTTATTGTATCAAATGTTTCTGTTTCGGAAATTTCTAATGTTTCATAAGGTGATTTTTCATTTTGTATTGTTCTTTTATTCTGTTGTTGATAATTACCGTTTCTTTCAAAATTAATGTGTACACCAAGCAATTCTGCTATATCTTTTAAGTTATTTAAATCTGTATCTTTATAGTCATATCGGTTTGAAATAATTGTAATTAAAAATTGTATTATTGAATATTTACTTTGAAGTGTCATTGTTGAGTTTATTTCACCGGTGGCAATTCGTAATTTTTCATAAGAAATTCCGCTGTTAATATGTAACTTAAAATTGTCCATAAAGATTTTTGCTCTATCGGAACCAAAAGTATTTATAGCAAAATGTTTAACATTTAAAACGGTGGATTTTGAGTTGTTCGTGCCAAGTGTAATCCATCCTGCTAAAATTGGTATAGTTCTTAATAGAACTGAATCGTCAAATCTATTATCATTAATATAAGTAAAATCCATCTTAGATATGATAAATCCTATGAAAATGCCAATCAGCATTCCCGGTATACCGGCAATCATAAGTCCCATAAATCCCATAATAAAAATAATCATTTTTCACCTTACTCAATATGATGTTTCAATAAAAAGTACAAAATAACAAGCCTCATGTAAAAAATCAAGATAAAAAGAGTATTTTGCATGAGCTATACCATAATATAATTTTAATTATTTTATGGTATTTTTTATGATTTTTTACATTTTGATATTTAAAAAAATAGATTAATTTGTTAAAATTACTTAACAAAAATGTTATGATTATGCATTTTGAGGAAAATGAATGGGTAAATCTTTTTTTTATATATTAATTTTATTTTTTTCGTTTGAAACACTCTTTGCATATAGGGAGAATAGCATTGATAGATTTACTTTTTCAAAAAAAAGTTTACTCTATGATTTTAGAACTATTGATTTTGAATCCTATATTATACTTGAAATGAATAAAGGGTTTGGCGAGTACGCTTTTGGTAAATATGTAATAGGTTTTGAAATATCAACTTTAATTAATCCCTATTACTCATTATTATTCAGATATGATACAAAAATCCTGGAAAAAACATCTATTATCAACAGGATGAAAATTTTACCTTTTCTGCATATAATTTCAGGGTATACATTCTGGAATTATTCAGAATACAGTATTAATGAACATAATCTTTATCTTCATACCGATATAAGGCTTTCTATATTAAAGTATGCACGAATATCATTATCCGGTGGACCGGGGGTTAAAATAGTTGATTTAAATACAAATGATTTTTCATTTAATTATAAAACTGATTATTTTACACAAATTATTCTTTCATGGCGGTTATCGTTTAATTTTTTTATAACTAAATATTTTCATACTGCTGTTGAAATCTCTAATTTATACGACAATGATCAAATTTCATTAGGTGCATTACAATTGGAATCTAAAAATACCTTTTATCCCTCCAAAAGATATGGTTTTGTTCTTGATTATGGGGTGGGGTTTGCCGGAAGCGGTTCAGTCTCCGGCTTTATAAACAGATTCTGGATTTCATTTGGAGGATTTTATCGTCATGAAATATAATCTGTTGCTTTTTATTTTCATGGGTATTATTTCCTGTGATTATTTTGATCCGAAAACATTTTTTTATACAAATCCTGTTGATAGCAGATTTGATTCAAACATTCAATTAGAAAAAATTAAAGCTCCGGTTTTAATTGATGAAAATAATTATAATTTTCTTGTTATTTCTGATACACATTATTATCAAACAGATCTTAATTATTTTGATTCTATACAAAAATATGTAAACGAATATCAAATCGAATTTGTTGTAGTTTGTGGTGACATAACTCAGGCCGGGATGGAATATAGTTTTCAATTAGCCGTAAAAGATTTTCAGCGTGTAAGTATTCCGGTGTATGCAGTTTTTGGTAATCATGATTTAAGTAATAACGGCTTTTCATTATTCAGTACCTATTTTGGTAGAACAATGTATGATTTTAGTTTCGGTGATACATATATGGTTTTTTTAGATACTGCAAATGGTATTTTAGGTGATAAACAAAAGAAATGGTACAAATCAATACTAAATGAAAATAAAAAAAGTAATATATTTGTGTTTAATCACTTTACACTATTTGATGACCTGTTTCAAACTCCCACTGCAATGCCATATCCAGAAGAAACGTATTTTTTTACAAATATTAATGATCAGTATAATATTGATTATTTTATTACCGGTCATCTTCATCGATTTGATGATCGAACTGTTCGTGATGTGAAATATCTTTCGTTAGCAGCCCCTTTAAGTTCTTACGGCAAAGCAGTATTGTTTATTGTTACTGGTAATGATATTTCATATCAAATTGTTGATGCAGTTTTTGATGATCGTTAATCATCTGTTTGATCTTTTTTATTGATTAGATTTTCGTCATCAAACATGAACAGTATAGAGTTATACGTTTTGTAAAAATAATTTGAGTTTTCTTCGTAATTACGTTCTTCTATCCAGAAATCCAAACGAATATTGTAAGTAGAAATGGTAAAGAAAATTGAGTCAAAAATATAAATGTTATTATTATTAAGAGTAACTTTCATTATTGTTTGATAAGCCATAAAATTATCAAGGTAAATAAATTCAGTTTTTATGTATTCCGGCTTGAAACGAGATACTAAAGATGAACCTGCATTTTTTAGTTTTTCAAAGTACACATCACCGGTTAGATTGGATTTATCAATTGTTGCTCTGACTCCGGATTTAAGTGTTTCATTATAACCAGCAAATAATAATTCACTGTCTTTAGTATTAAATGAATCTGCATACTCTTTTTCAAAACTATCAAAATGAATGTAATCTGTTTTTAAAGACCAGTCATTATCAAAAAACATCGTAAGATTCAGGAAATGGTTTGTATATGTATTATCTTGATATTCATCAGGAAAATTATTTCCTGATGAAATAGATTCTACTACTTTACTATCACTTTTACAATTAAGAATAAAAATGATCATAAGTGCTAATAAATAAAACTTTATATTTTTCATTGATATAAAAACCCTGAAACGGTATGTATAAAATTTTTAATATTTGTATCGATTAATGCCGTATTATCACCGGCTTTAAGTATTTCTGTTACTAATAATTCTATAGATTCATTGTTAATAGTAAAGATATATCCTTCATTTTGAGCAATTGCACTTGTTTCAGAGTTGCTGAATTGTATAATTACTTTTTCTTTTACAACTCTACTATTTTTTGCATATTGTAATAATAAAGATGCCTCAATAACTTCTTTAATTCGCGATGGCATTTCATTTTGAATATTAAGTCGATTAAGTAGCGATAATCGTTGTAGATGATTATTGTAGTTAAGGTAATTATTATTTATGCTTTTACCGAGATCACTAAGCATTATTCTATAGTTATTAATTATGAGAGGCTCGAGGTCTTTATCATTTTCATCTATATATTTTGTTGTTAAGAATGCATTATAATCGCTTATAAGTTTGACTCTTTTACTCCATAAGTCCTGGTAATCAGGTATGATACTTTGAAGGGTTGATAAATCTGCTATTGCTTTATTAAAGTAAGTAATAATATTTTTTTCATTTTCAATTCTTGATTCTTTATTATTTATATATTCATTAATGAGCTTTGTTACTACTGAAGAATGATATTCAAATCGTATTGTCCATGCATAAGGGTTTTCTTTCATATATTGAACAGCTTTTTCAAGGTATTCTTCTCTATTTTGATATTTAATAAAAGAGTTCATTATATTATTTTCTGACATGAAAACAGGTTTAAACATCAATCCAGCACCCACCATTAAAATAATACAAATAAATAAAAATATTTTCATGTTTAATTCATATTGTTTCATTAACCATTTACTTTCTTTTTTTCCGGATTCTTTAATAATAAAAACTGCTAAACCAATGAGTGTATAGAATGCAATCATTGTCACACTCATTCTGAGAGATAAATCAAATATCTGTTGTAATAAAACTGCTATAATTCCTGTAATTGTACCAAGAGCTGAGTATCTTAGAACTTTAGTATTAGCATGGGAAACAAATATAGAAATAAGTTTGTATGTTATGAATGAAATTAAGGATACAAATAATAGTATACTTACAATCCCGCCTTCACCAAGAAGTTCGACAAATTCATTGTGAGAATGTTTAAATGAATTACTTGATGAGTATATATAAAAATATTTTGAAATATATTGAAAAGATGCTGCATATACGGTACCCAAGCCTGCTCCGGTTATCGGATGTTTTAAGAAAAGATTCCATGCAGGTGTCCAGCCGTTCAATCTGTCATACAAAGCAAATAATGGTGCTTTTGTTTTCGTTACAAGTCTCGGTGCTAATGTTTTAAATAATTCAGGAGCATTGATAAGTAATATAATTGGAAGAATGAATAATATTAAGAAAGTTAAACTTATAAGGATAATTTTGGTTAATCTATTAAGTTTAGTTGATGTTAAAATGATAGATGGAAAAACTATAAAAATAATTGATAAATATATACCAAAAAAAGCTGAAGTTGTCTGGGTTAAAATTAGTGGAAATGTACCTGCAATTGCTCCAAAAAAACAGATAATCGATAAATAATTATTAATAAATTTCTTTTTCCTGTCATATAAAGCAAACCCCGATAAAAAAGCTAGTGGTAATAAAGCTATTAAATACGCAGCAAGGTAATTGGTATTTCCAAATGTTAATGGTGGCCTGTATTGTGATAGAATTTTAGTCGGATTAACAATGGTATAATAATGAGATTTTTTTAGAAGTGAATGAATTGTGCTTTTTTGACTGCCTGATAAACTTCTATTTACCCTATAAGAGCCGGATTGTAATCTGTAATATTGATTGAGGTTTTTATATTCATCCGGTGACAGGTTTTTCGATAATTGCTGTTCCATAACAAGATTATCAATTCTATTAGGATAGGTATAATAATTAATAAATTCAAAACCGGCGATTGATGATAGTATAATAAGAAATACAGGGATTAATATGAATATTTTTTTTAAATCATTTTCATTTTTAAAATACAAATAGGTAAAAAAAGCAAATATAAGTAATGATGCATAATTTGCTAAATAATAATTTCTATCATAACTGATTTCGCCTGAAAAATATGAAACAATATATTGAATAAAAAAGATTAAAAAAAACAGACCGAAAAATATCGTTAATCGTTCCAATTTAACTTTTTTTTCTTCATAATTATCAATGAAATAATATATAATCATAATAAATGCTGAAATTATGATAAGTAGTGTTTTAAAAACTTTTTGATGATAGGTCATAGTTTCAGTTTTTATCAATCCGATAAGAAATAATAATATGAAAGGGATATAACCGGATTTATTTTCTGAAAATTCTGATTGTTGTAATTTATTTTTTGCCATTTATTCCTGCTTATACTTAAATTTCAAAACGATTAGTAATTTAAACTGTTAATGATAATTTGTAAAGAGCTTATTCACAAAAAAATATTAAATATTTTTTTCTTTTAATGGTAATGATATGATAAATTGAGCGCCTCCGGATGGTTTATTTATTGCTTTAATATTTCCATTATGTGCTAATATAATTTTTTTTGAAATATACAAACCTAATCCGTCACCATCAATCGGAGAATCATCATCAGATCTGTAGAATTTAGTAAAAATAACATCTTCCTCACCGGGTGGTATTCCATCACCCGTATCTTCTATTGAAATAAAATAAATCTGGTCATCATTGAATGTTTTTAATGTTATTGTACTGTTTTTGCCATATTTAATTGAATTTGAAAAAAGATTACTAAGCACTTCGTACATTTTATCTTCATCAATTTCTAATTCTTCGATATCTGACAGATTATGAAATTCAAATTGAATGTTTTTTGATTGTGAAATAAGTGTACAGTCATTTGATATTTTTCCAAGAAACGTTTTTACATTAATTCTGCATGGTTTAATTTGTGATATATCCGGTATTTTTTTTAATGATTGAAGTGTTACATGAATCATTCTATTAAGAATATCTACTTGTGAAATGATAAAGTTAAGGTTTTCATTTGTGGACTTTTTATCATATATTGGATTATACATCATCATTTCTGAAATTGACCTAATTCCAGTTAGTGGTGTTTTAAAATCATGGGTTACTGCACTTATAAAGTTATCTTTAGCTTCATCAATGCGTTTTAATTCATTATTCTGTGTTTCATAAGTATATATTTTATTGGTGATTTCTTTATTCTGTTTCTCAAAAAAATCTTTTTTTTGTTTTAAATCAAGATTTTTTTTACTTAATTTTGCAGCAGCTCCAATTCTTGCAAGAATTTCAATATTTTTAAATGGTTTTAATATAAAATCGGTAGCCTCTAAATCAAAACATTCTTTAATTATGTCTAAATCATTGATCGCTGTCAGGAAGATGATTGGAATATAATCGAATTCTGAATTGGTTTTAAGTTGTCGTAAACATTCAAGTCCATTCATAACAGGCATCATAACATCCATCAAAATAACCGAAGGAATTACTTTTGAATTGAGTAAGTTTAAACATTCTAATCCATTATACGCTGAAATTACCCGGTATCCACTCATTTCAAGAATTGTTTTTGTCATAATTTGTGTCATTTCATCATCTTCAACGATTATTATTAATGTTTTTTCGTTTTCAGTTGATGTTGATTCTATTTTATTCACCCCGTTTAATTAATACTGCACAAAAAACTTCAACAGCTTTTCCTTTACCTGCACTATCCATACATTCTTTTGTTTTACCTTTGATCGAAATGCGCTCTTTTGGTAACCCGGTTAATTGAGAAAGTTTTTCTTTAATTATATCTTTATACGTGCCAATTTTTGGTTTTTGACAGATAATAGTTGCATCGATGTTAATGAGTTGATATTTTTCATTTGTCAGCATCGTCATTGTTTTTTGTAATAATAAAGATGAATCAATTCCTTTATAGGCCGGGTCATTATCGGGAAAATAAGAGCCGATATCCCCAAATCCACCTGCACCAAGAAGAGCATCGATTAACGCATGAATAAGCACATCTCCATCAGAGTGCGCAAGAAAACCTTTAGAATAGGGAATTTCAATGTTTCCAAGAATAAATTTTCTATTTCTGACAAGTTTATGTATATCGTATCCTAAACCGGTATATATATCCAAATTAATTGCCTCCTATTATTTTTTTAGCCCTTTCGATATCTTCAGGGTAGGTAATCTTAAATAAATTAGTGTTCCCTTCTATTATAACAGTTTTACCGCCATATTTAAAAAATATTTCAGTATCATCAGTGACAGAAAGATTGTTGGTATAAGCAAATTTATATGCATTATAAATTGATATGAAATCAAATATTTGCGGTGTTTGTATCGCTCTTAGATTTTCGCGAATCGGATGTTCAATGATAAATCCGTTTGAATCGATTGCTTTAACAGTGTCTGTTACTTTTATTCCCGGTGCAGAAGAACCATACTGTAAAGCATTATCAATGAGGTTTTCAAGAAGTGCATTATCGAGAAAAGGACGTGCTGCATCATGAATTGCTACTAAATCAGAGTGTTTTGATTGATACATTGATGATAATGCATTAAAAACAGAATCCTGTCTTCTTTCACCTCCAATAATGAACTTTCTAAGTTTTGTAAAAGAAGTCAGATGTTCATTATAGAGTGAGGTGTAGAGTTCTGAAACCTCTTTTGAAATGACAATGTAAATATTTTCAACCCGGTCAGATTTTTCAAAAGGTTCAATTGAATAAAATAAAACGGGTTTATTATTAATAATAGTAAATTGTTTCGGGATGTTTAATCCTGCTCTTGAACCAAAACCTGCGGCTACAATTATTACATCCATAGTATTATTTCCTGTAAAATAGTAATTTCCCGAAAAACGGGATTTTCACTTTAATTGCTTTATGGGGACACATTTCCTGACAGCAATAACAACGTATGCACTTTTTATAATTATAGTAAGGAAAATCAGCTTTCGTTTTTTGAAAAAGTGCTTTACCGTTAACCGGACAAGCTTCAACGCATATTCCACATTTTTTACAGGTTGCAATATCAATAATCGGGCGTCTGATAAGAAGATTTTTTAAGGGAGATAAAAAGCCGAATAAGGTTTCATCTTTGACAGGGGAACGAACCACATCAAACGAGGTATTAATTAATTGATCTATAGAGTCACCGCAATATTCGATATTTTCATAGTTTCCAAGACCTGACTCTTTTCCAAATCGTAATATCGGGACAAAATCAGGATTTAAATCAATAAGTTTACAAAAAGTCGCATCTATTGCAACCGGATCATCAGAAATAAGTATGACACCCATTTTTTTAGGATTCCCGCTTGCCGGTCCGTTTCCTTCCATTGCAATAATACCGTCCATAATGTATAATCTTGTTTTCACAAGGTTATTAAGATCAGTGAGCATTCTTGAGAAATCAACAGGATTCGGGAACTTGATATGAAAAGCAGCTTTATTTAACCCGAAAACGCACCCAAGCTGATTTTTAACTGCTCCTGTTATTCGTGTTAATTGATGAGATTTCATTTTAGGTAAACTTATTAACGCATCAGATTGAAGCACACCTCTTGCTATCTCAAATTGTTTGGTTTGTTTACCTTCAGGAAATGACACTATTTCACCATTTTCAAAATCAAGTAGTGGAATATGGTATTTTTGCGCAACAGCATCAAGTCCTGTTACCTGAGCAACATATTGGGGCGATCCGAATCCCGGAGAGTCTCCATATGAAACTGAATAATTGTTTTCCAGCAATAACCGGATAACAGCTTCAAAAATAACCGGATGCGTCGTTGTTGCTTTATCCGGTTCATGGGCACGTAACATATTAGGTTTAAGCAGTATTTTTTCATCATGTTTAATAAATTTATCAAAACCGCCTAATAATTCAATACCTCTTTTTATAGAATTATAGACATCATCTTTATTATATTCATTACATTGTAAAACAGCAACTTTTGACATAATGTACCTCTTTTTACTCTGAAACTGAATCGGGTATATCGTTGATTTTATCAAGTTCTTTACTATATACACAAACTTGATCTCTTCCGTGTTCTTTTGCATAGTATAATGCAAGGTCTGCTCTTTTAATCATTTCATCACATGATAATTCTTCAGGTAGAAATTCTGCAACACCAAGACTTAATGATACTGTAAAATGTGTGCCGAGTTCATCTTTGAAATCAATTTTTTTTATGGCTTCCCGAAGTCTTTCAGCTGGAATTAAAGCATTTTTATAATTTGTTTCAGGTAATAATATAATAAATTCTTCACCACCGTATCGACCGAAAATATCATTTTCTCTAAATAAACCTTTTTGACGAAGCAAGTCGCCAAAATTACGTAACACCATATCTCCGATTAAATGACCATAGGTATCATTGATTTTTTTAAAGTGGTCAATATCGGCCATAATACAGGAAAAATTTCCTATATGTTCATTAATTTCTCCTTTAGTTCTGGCAGGAAAGTCTAGTATTTCTTTATTCCATGATGGATCAATTTCGCATTTACAACTTTGCTCAATTCTCCATCGATCACGAATAGCTCTTTTCTTTTCGTTTTCAAAAGCTTCCATTAAAGCTCTTCTATTTAATAAATTGGTAAGGTGATCTATTCGACTTATTTCAGAAAGCTTTTTATTTAATTCTTCAATTTCTTCTTTTTGTTTTTCAAGAATATTACTATCAACAATATTTTGAAAAGAATCCTGGATGTAATTATTCAGTCTGTCGGTAAGAAGTATACTTGTAAAATGAGCATCAATTAATGAAGCTATGTTTTGATTTGATATTGCAGAATTATTTTTTGGACAGAAACAAATATTTCTCATACAAATGTTAAGTGACTTTACTGACTCGGAAGTATAATAATCGTCTGATAGTATAATAAATGATAATGATCTTAATTTCTTTTTAATTTGTTCTGATAAGGATATATATTTATCAGGATCAAAAATGAATAAACAATGAACTAATGAAATTGTTGAATCAGTAAATACTGTTTCATAATAATCTATAAAATGATATTCACAAATGTTAATAATTGAATAAATATCTTTTCTATCTGAAAATAGTACAATTGTTTTCATAGGTATCCTTTTATGATGCTTCTATTTTGTGTTTTGCATAGTATAATGGCATTAATACTATAAATATTAAAGAAACTACAGTAATTCCATATCCGATTCCAAATTTATCTGAAATTAAACCGATTAATGGAGCAGAAATTGCCGTTATTAACGTAGTTACTTGAGATTCGGTCGATAACGCTGTTGCTAATATGTCAGTTTTCATAGTATCTGTAATATACGCTTCACCCATTGGTCTACGAATATTATGAACTAAATAGGTTGCAATAAAAAAAAGAATTGCTATCCAATGAAAACCGATTTTATAAAAAATACCTGCAAAAACACCTAATAATAAACCAATAAGTAATGTCAGATTCATCGGTATGAAAATGTTTTTAAATTTTTCTGCAAAATGCCCCGCATTTTTTGATGCAAAAGCAGTTAATACATTAAGAGAAAAATATATAATTGCGATAATAATTGCACTTCTTGATTTGTCTGTATATGCAATAAAAATTGGAAGTGATAGTGCGAAAGTTTTAAGAACCGGTTGCAGGTAATCTTTTATAGCATCAAAATATCCGCTATAGGATGAAGAATTAACAATTGCCCGTAACATATTTTTGTTTTTTAATGATTCAATAAAATCAATAATGACAGTTTTAAAATTTGAAATAATTTTTTCCGGATGAAATTCTTTTTTATCTCCATCTAAATTTGCCGGATAACTCATCAATAAAAATAAATCAAGCAGGTAGGGAATAATTGATGCAATAAAAACATATTTATACGCACCGGAATAAAATACAATCCCACCGGCGATAAGAGCTGATAGGGCTGAACCCATTTGTGACCATGATCTGGTATTACCATAATAATGAATTTTCTGATCTTTCCAGGCATTGATCTTTAAATATTCAAAAATCATTGCTTTATGAGTTCCCGTTCTGAATGCATCACCAAACGCCATAAATACAACTGCTAAAACAAATGCTATAAAACTGGAGGAAACAAAAAAAACGACAAAAGCAAAAATATACGATATCATTGAATAAATCATCGTTCTTCTTCTTCCCATTGCATCAGCCATAATGCCGGTCGGGATTTCCAAAAGATTGGTACTTATTGATTGTATTGAATATAAAACCCCTATTTGCAAATAACTGAAACCTTTTTCCAGGAAAAACAATAGTAAAAAAGGTTCAAAAAAATTAAGATTTTTAAGAAATCCGTATGAACAGAATTTATAATACATCAAATCTTTTTTAAATGTTGCAGGCATTCATAAACTCCAGAATGAGATAAAATTATAAGATTTTTACATTAGTTCAATCAGTTGTTCTGACCAATCCTGAATTTCTTTTGAATTTTCAATTGCTTTTGGTATGTCTTTTTTTAAACCGAATATCAAACGTAATATAAATGGCGGTTCTCCGGTTATTATTCCTTTAAAAAAACCACAGGTAACAGGAGTTACTATTTGTGAAGACGTATCAAATGCTTTTGATAATTTATTAACAAAAAAAGGACGTCCGCCATTTAAAACGACTGCAAGCAAATAATATGCTACAGGTAATGTTCGTAATGTATCCATATTTTTGGTTATAAATGCTTTTGCTTCAGGCAACCATTGCATACCATTGACAGGAGCCCCGATAATAACACCAGTGTAATCATTAAATGAAGTAACTTCATTCATCGGTAAAACGTTTGTTTTAATGCCTTTATTAGTAAGTGACAAAGCTATAAACTCAGCAACTTTTTTTGTTGACCCTGTTTTAGTTGCATATGTAATTAAAAAATATTTCATACAATACCTCAAAAATCATTATAAACTATATTATAAATAATTTAAAGTTCTTCTTTTAAAATTACATTTTTTATTTATTTTAGTATACTTGATGTTATAGTAATTTATTCAATTCGAAAGTCTATCGTTTTACTATACTATCGAATTGAATTGTGTTATATTAAAATTAGAAGGAGTTTACTATGGAAGATATAAAAATCGCCTTTTTTGATGCTAAAAATTATGATATTAAATCATTTGACAGTATGAATAAAAAATACGGATATTCAATTAAATATTATTCCGAGAAATTAAATCCTGATACTGCTTTATTGTCTGGTGACGCGCAAATCGTTTGTGCATTTGTAAATGATGATATATCAAAAGAAGTTGTGCAAATCCTTTATAATCAGGGAGTAAAATTAATTGCCCTGCGATGTGCCGGATATAATAATGTTGATTTACAGGAAGCACATGGAAAAATTCAGGTAGTCAGAGTTCCGTCATACTCCCCCTATGCTGTTGCTGAACATGCTTTGGCATTAATGATGACTTTAAATCGAAAAACACATAAGGCTTATTTCAGAACACGGGATAATAATTTTAATATTAATGGTTTTTTAGGTTTTGATATGAATGGTAAAACAGCCGGTGTGATTGGTACAGGAAAGATCGGCAAGATTATGATTAATATTTTAAAGGGTCTTGGAATGAATATACTCGCATATGATCTTTATCCCGATAAAGAATTTGAAAAAAATACATCTATTACATATGTTGATTTACAATATATATATGAAAACTCCGATGTTATTTCATTGCATTGTCCGCTTACAAAAGAAAGTTATCATATGATAAATTCTGATTCTATTTCATTAATGAAAAAAAATGTTATGATAATCAATACCAGTCGAGGTCAATTGATTGATACAAAAGCTTTAATTAAAGCATTAAAAGAAAATAGCATTGGTAGTGCCGGTCTTGATGTATATGAAGAAGAAGAAGAGTATTTCTTTGAAGACTTTTCGGGTATTAATATTGATGATGATAATCTGGCACGGTTATTAACTTTTAATAATGTATTAGTTACATCTCATCAGGCGTTTTTTACTGAAGAGGCTATGGGTAATATTGCAGAAACGACAATGGAGAATATTAAACAATTTTCTATAAATAATCTCTTTCTTCATAATGAAGTTTGCTGTAAATGTGATGGAAGTGAAAAAAAATAGTTTTTTTTATAAATTATTTGTTGACGCTCATAATTTTATTTATTATTTTGTCTTTGAATAGAAAATAATTGTAAATTACGAGGGGTTTCTTAATGAACGAAGAAAACATTGAAAATGATGTTATTAATGCAAATGAAATTAAAGATATTGAAACTGACAATGAAATTAAAGTCGAAGAACACGATTCTCATAAGAAGAAAAAATCGCATAAAGAATCAGTAAAGGAAGAGTTATCTAAATTATCTCATCCTGAATTGTTAAAAAAAAGTATTGAGGCAATAGAAAAATATCATTCACTTGAAAAAGAACTCGAAGAAGCTAAAAATATCAAAGAAGAAAAAGAAAAAGAATCACTCGATTATCTTGATCGATATCGAAGAAGTTTAGCTGAAGTTGAAAACGTACGAAGAAGAACTCAAGCTGAAAAACAGGAAAATCTTAAATATGCCAATTTTAATATTATTTCAGATTTTCTTACAATTCTGGATGATTTTGAACGGGCTATCGAGCACGGCAAATCAGATATGGGTGATCCGACTGCTTTTCTACAAGGAATAGAAATGATTGAGTCTCAATTTGCAGACCTTTTATTTAAAAAATATGGTGTTGCAAAATATGGTGTAAAAGGCGAAGATTTTGACCCTAATATTCATCAGGCGGTTATGATGGAGGAAGGGGAGTCTGAAAAGGAAGTTTTAGCGGATGTATTTAGAAAAGGTTTTATGCTTCATGAGAGAGTTATCAGACCTGCTCAGGTAAAAATAAGTAAACCAAAACAAGGGTAAATAACGCAATTGCGTACAATAAAATATATTAAGTAAAATAGATAAAGGAGTTTTTAAAATGGGCAAAATTATTGGTATCGATTTAGGTACTACGAATTCGTGTGTTTCTGTTATGGAAGGTAGTGAGGCAATTGTTATTGCAAATTCTGAAGGTCAAAGAACAACACCATCAATAGTAGGTTTTACAAATGGTGGAGAAAGAATTGTAGGTCAGCCTGCTAAAAACCAAATGATAACAAATGCTAAAAATACTGTTTATTCAATAAAAAGATTTATGGGTAGACAATTTTCTGAAGTCGGAGCTGAAACAAAGCACATTCCTTATGAAGTAATTAAAGGAACAAATGGTGATGCCCGGGTTAAAATTAACGATAAAGATTTTTCACCTCCTGAAGTAAGTGCTGCAATTTTACAAAAAATGAAAGCTACTGCTGAGGCATACCTTGGAGAAAAAGTTACAGAAGCAGTTATTACTGTTCCGGCTTATTTTAATGATGCTCAAAGACAAGCTACAAAAGATGCAGGTAGAATTGCCGGTCTTGAAGTTAAAAGAATTATAAATGAACCGACAGCTGCTGCTTTAGCGTATGGTATGGATAAGAAAAAAGAAGGTAAAATAGCTGTTTATGATTTAGGTGGCGGTACATTTGATATTTCAATTCTTGAAATTGGTGATGGCGTTTTTGAAGTAAAATCTACGAATGGTGATACTCATTTAGGTGGAGATAACTTTGATCATACATTAATTGAATGGATGATTACTGATTTTAAATCTCAGTCAGGTATTGACTTATCAAAAGACACTATGGCTCTTCAACGATTAAAAGAAGTTGCTGAAAAAACAAAAATTGAACTTTCAAATAAACAAAGTTCTGATATCAACTTACCTTTTATCACTGCAGATGCTTCAGGTCCTAAACATTTACAAATGAGTATTACAAGAGCAAAATTTGAACAATTAATAGAAGCTGATGTTAAAAGATCGGCAGAACCTTGTAGGATCGCATTAAAGGATTCCGGTTTAACTGCAGCAGAAATTGATGAAGTTATTTTAGTCGGCGGATCAACACGAATTCCTATGGTTCAGGCTCTTGTAAAAGAAATTTTTGGTAAAGAACCATCAAAAGGTGTTAATCCTGATGAAGCCGTTGCGGTAGGTGCTGCAATTCAGGGCGGTATTTTATCCGGTTCTGTTAAGGATATTTTATTACTTGATGTTACCCCGTTATCACTTGGAATTGAAACATTGGGTGGTGTAATGACTACACTTATTCAAAAAAATACAACTATTCCAAAAACTGAAAAACAAATTTTCTCAACGGCTGCTGATGGACAGACTGCTGTTTCCATTCATGTTTTACAGGGTGAACGAAAAATGGCAACTCAAAACAGATCAATTGGAAGGTTTGATTTAACGGATATTCCTTCTGCACCACGAGGTGTTCCTCAGGTTGAAGTAACATTTGATATTGATGCTAATGGTATTCTACATGTTAGTGCAAAAGATCTTGGAACCGGTAAAGAACAAAAAATTCGAATTGAAGCTTCTTCAGGATTAACTGAAGCTGAAATTAAAAATATGGTTAAAGATGCCGAACTTCATGCAGCAGAGGATGAAAAAATAAGAGAAATGGCTGAAGCTAAAAATCTTGCTGACAATATGGTATATCAAACTGAAAAGGCAGTTAAAGATTATGGCGACAAAGTTTCAGAAGAAGATAAAACAGCAATTAATACTGCTGTTGAAGAGTTAAAGAAAACACTTGCAGATACCAGTGCTGATGTTGCTCAAATAAAAGCTAAAACTGAAGAGTTACAAAAGGTTTCCTATAAACTTGCCGAGGAAATGTATAAAAATGCAAATCCTGCGGGAGGTGCTACTCACGATGGCGGAGCTGAACATTCTGATAACCCGGGCTCTTCAGGTGGTAGCAATTCAAAAGCAGAAGATGCAGACTATGAAGTTGTTGATGATGCTGATGTAAACAAATAAATTGTAAATTTAAGGACACTATTTTTTATAGTGTCCTTAGAGACTGTGTAAAAACAAATATCTTCACCAAATTTAAGGCGTGAAGAACCGAAACACCGGAGCATACTACGTGTATGTGAGGAGTTGAGGTGATGAACAACGAAAAAGTTGGTGAAAAGATGCCGTTTTTACGCAGTCTCTTAGTTCATTAATAAAATTAGATTTGTTACATATAAATGAGGTGTTTAGATGGCTAAGAGGGATTATTACGAGGTTCTTGGTGTTCAAAAGAACGCTTCGGTTGATGAAATTAAAAAAGCTTATAGAAAATTAGCAATGCAGTATCACCCGGATAAAAATCCCGGTGATAAGGCAGCAGAAGATAAATTTAAGGAAGCTACAGAATCATATACAATATTATCAGATGAAAATAAACGATCGAGATATGATCAGTTCGGGTTTGCAGGCGTTGAAGGACAGTCAGGAGGAAATCCTTTTGAAGGTGGCGGTGACTTTGGTGATGCATTTTCAGGTTTTGAAGACATATTCAGTTCATTCTTCGGTGGCGGTTTTGGCGGTGGAGGTAGCTCACGAAGAGGCAGGACACAGCGGGGAAGTGATCTTTTATATACTCTTGAAATTAGTTTGGAAGATGCAGCTCTTGGAAAAAATGTTGATATTACATACGAAAGACATGTTAAATGTGATAGTTGTCGTGGTACAGGTTCAAAATCAAGCTCTGGTAAAAAAAGATGCCCGGAATGTGGCGGTTCAGGGCAAGTTAGAAGAACTCAGGGGTTTTTCTCAGTAGCGTCAACATGTGGCAGATGTCGTGGAACAGGAGAAATTATAGAAGATCCATGCCCTTCATGCAGTGGTTCTGGTTTAAAAAGGGAAAAAAACACCAAAAATATTAAAATACCTGCAGGTATTGATAGTGGAAAGAGAATTATAATCAGAGGTGAGGGGGATGCCGGTCCTGAAGGGACTCAATCCGGTGATTTGCACATTAAATTTGTGGTTAAACATCATAATTATTTTGTAAGAGAAGGGTATGATTTAAAACTTCATATTCCTATCAGTTATACCCAGGCAGCATTAGGTGATGAGATTAATGTAAAAACTATTGATAGTAAAACAATTAAAATTAAAATTCCTGCAGGATGTGAAAATGGTAAAGTTTTACGAATTAAAAATGCAGGTATAGAATATTTAGAATCGGCCGGAAGAAAAGGTGATTTATTTATTCAGGTATTTGTTGATGTTCCTTCAAAAATATCGAAAGAGGAAAAAATGATTCTTGAAAAATTACGGGAGATTAAACCGGAAGTGTTAACCCCGACTCCAATGAAAATTGATACTTATTAAAAAAAAATAAATATTTTAATAAAATATCAGAAAGTAGTTGATATTTTTTTACTTTCAATATAATATATAACTAAGAAAGATATTTAGAAATAGGAGGAGTACGTGTCCCAGTCAAAAAGAAGGAATTACCTTATAGATAAGCCTTTTCAATTAGGCTTTATTGTGAAGTATCTTATAGTGATACTAATTACTGTTATTTTCTGCTTTGGAGTTACAGCTGTTTATTTCTATTATGATAATTTATTTGGTGATAATAAACTAAATGAAACAGTTATTATAAAATATAACGGTCCGGTTAAAACTAATTCTGAAGGAAAGAATCTTGTTAAAAATGGTAAGTACTTTTTGTATGATAATCAGGAATTAAAAATTACTGTTTTTAAAACTGAATTACTTGGTGAAAAAGAGTATCAGGTTTTCAGACCATTTTCCGGAAATGAAGATGAGCAATATTTACAGGGGAGAATTATTTCTCTTACAGATTCTCAAATTAAAGATTTGGTAATTACTACAGGACCGCAAGAAAAGATAACTCAACAATTTTTTATTGTTATTTATCCATTGGTTTATACAAGTTTTATGATTATGCTAATAATTACATTATATTCATTGTTTTTCTCACATAGAATGGCTGGTCCGGTTTATAGAATGAGAATTTCACTTGATAGAATGTTGGCAGGAGACTATGATTTTAAAATAAGAGTCAGAAGAAATGACTTTTTTAGAAATATAGTTGAAAAGTTAGAACAACTACGAATAAAACAAAAAAGTGAAAAACCATCTAAAGAATAAAAAAAAGTGGCTTATGCCACTTTTTTTATTAAAGGTCACCACAACCAATCAAATAATAAATATTTAACTATATTCTTTTCAAAAGCCTTCAATTAATTTTATGTAATTTTATTAAATAAAATACTGATTTTTAAAAATTGAATATAATTCAATTTTTTGATATAATACAATATCATATTTTATGGAGGTTTTTTTTTATGAAGAGACTTACAATTATTGTATTAATCGCATTGTTTTCTATGATCGGATGTAAAAAAACAAATGATCAATTTAAAGTTGCATTTGTGTATGTTGGGAGTGTTAATGATGGTGGTTGGACAGCATCTCATGATGAAGGAAGACTGGAAATTGAAAAAATGTTTCCGGATGTTCAAACTTCTTATGTAGAGAACGTTCCTGAAGGTGCAGAGGCAGAAAGAATTATAACAACTTTTGCAAAAAAAGGATTTAATGTAATTTTCACAGCAAGTTTTGGATTTATGGATCCGACGATAAATGTAGCAAAAAAATTTCCAGAAACCGTTTTTATGCATTGTTCCGGTTATAAAAGAGCCGAAAATGTCGGAACTTATTTTGGAAGAATGTACCAGGCAAAATATTTAGCCGGTATAGTTGCCGGAAAAATGACAGTAACAAATAAAATTGGTTATATAGCACCACATCCTATTCCAGAAGTAATCAGACATATAAATGCTTTTACACTGGGAGCAAGAAAAGTAAATCCTGAAGCTTCTGTTCGCGTTATTTGGACAAATTCATGGTTTGATATACAAAAAGAAAAAGAAGCAGCGTATTCATTAATTGAAGTCGGAACTGATATTTTAGCATCAGGTTGTGATTCAAGTGCAGCTTTAGTCGTTGCTGAAGAAAAAGGTGTTAAATGTATTGGGTATGATTCAGATGCCCGAGCGGTTGCCAAGAATACTTTTTTAACAGCACCTATGTGGAATTGGATATCGGTTTACGCCGATATTGTTGGTAAAGCAAAAAATAAAGAAATTTCTGATTATACAAATGTAGATTATTGGAATGGTTTAGAAACAAATGTAATTAAACTTGCTCCGTTGAGTGACCTTGTTCCTCAGGATGTAAAAAATATTGTAACAGATACTACTCAACTAATTATTCAAGGCGAAGAAAAAATATTTACTGGTCCGTTAAAAAAACAGGATGGTTCAGACTTTTTATCAGAAAATGAAGTTGCTGATGATGGAACATTATTGTCTATGATGTTTTTTGTTGAGGGAGTTAATGGTGTTATACCGCTAAATTAAATATAAAAAAATGCTCTTGCAAGAATATTCTATTTTTTCTGCAAGAGCTTTATTTTTTAAGAGGGTTTTATGACAACAGTTTTAGAAATGAGAAATATTTCAAAGTATTTTCCAGGAGTCATTGCTAACGAAAATATAAATTTTATATTAAAAAAAGGTGAAATTCATACGATATTAGGGGAAAATGGTGCCGGGAAATCAACACTAATGAATATTTTATCCGGACTATATCGACCTGATTCAGGTCATTTATTATTGAACGGTCAAAACATTCATATTAGTTCTCCGCACGATGCAGGACAGAAAGGAATTGGTATGGTACATCAACATTTTCGATTGTCTGAAAAACATACTGCTTTTGAAAATATTATTATTGAGTATAATAAATTAACCTTTTTCCCTGATAAAAAAAAACTTTATAAAGAAATAAATGATATTTGCAATAAATTCGGTCTTTCAATTGACTTACATCATAAAATTTATGAACTATCAATAGGTGATCAACAAAAAGTTGAAATAATAAAAACACTCATTAATGATCCTCAAATTATGATTTTTGATGAACCAACTGCTGTTTTATCATCATCTGAAACTGATACATTATTTTCAGTTCTTCAATCTTTAAAACAATCAGGATATTCAATAATCTTTATCAGTCACAAACTTGATGAAGTTTTAAGGATATCTGATCGTATAACAATTTTGTCACGAGCTCATGTTATAGATTCAATAGAAAATCATGAGGTAACTAAAGAAGTACTTGCAGAGAAAATGATAGGACGAAAAATCTTTTTCAAAATTCAAAAAGATTCTATATTCCATAAAGAAAATATTATTGAATTGAAAAATGCAACAACATATAATAATAAAGGTCTTATTGCAATTGATTCACTTGATATAGAAATTAAAAAGGGTGAAATATTCGGTCTGGCCGGTGTTTCTGGAAATGGTCAGGTTGAATTAGCTGAAATATTATTTGGCTTAAGAAAAATGGAATGTGAATACTATAAATATAATAATCATGTAATCAATAAACCTTCCCCAAAAACTATGATGAAGTTAGGAATTCGATTAATTCCATCTGATAGAAAATTAGTAGGTTCAGCTATCGGTCTATCTATTCCTGAAAATTTTATTTTAAACCGATTTAAACATAATTATTTTTCATATAGATTTTTTTTAAAAACAAGAAATATTCATAATAAATCAAGAGAATCAACGGAAAAGTTTCAAATTAAACATCACAATTTTAAAAATCCTGTACGCGATTTATCAGGTGGTAATCTTCAAAAAGTAATTGTAGCCAGAGAAATTGACAGTGATCCTGAAGTATTAATTGCTGTATATCCTACAAGAGGGCTTGATATTGGAGCTATTGAAAATTTCCAGAGAGTTTTTATTGATGAACAAAAAAAAGGGAAAACAATAATTCTTATATCTGAAGAAATTGAAGAAATCATGTCACTATCTGATAGAATAGGGGTTATGTATAAAGGAAAAATCCTTAAGGTATGGGATAAAGATAAAGTTTCCAGAAATGAACTTTCATTAGCTCTTGGAGGTGTAGTTTGATTATATTCGGGTATTACATCGTTTTAAAAAAGAAGCTTAGAACTTCACAATCTTCAAGGTTTTTTGCCCTTTTTTCAGGAGTAGTATTGAGTCTGATTTTAAGCGGATTTATTTTTTTATTGAATAAAACTAATCCCTTTGAAGTATTTACGTCATCGTTTTTTGCTATATTTGGCTCACTCTATGGAATAACAGAAACATTTCTTATTGCTATACCAATTGCTGCATGTGCTCTTGCTGTTGGAGTTGCAGCAATGATAAAAATTTGGAATATTGGTGCTGAAGGGCAATTTGTTGCAGGCGCATTGGGGGCGGGTATTAGCGGTGTTTACTTTTCGTTTCTGCCATCGGGTTTATTAATTCCCTTAATGTTTACTTCAGGGATTCTATTTTCTATGATTTTAGGTGTTATTCCGGGAATATTAAAGGCAATGTTAAATGTTAATGAAATTTTAGTTACTTTGATGTTAAACTACATGGCTACTTTATTTATGTTATTTTTACTCTATGGGCCATTGAAAGGACTTGATAATTTTCCATATTCAAAATATATACCTGATAACACTTTTCTTCCTTTATTATTTTCTTCCAGACTTCATGTAGGTGTTTTTATTGTAATTATTATTGCTATCATTTTATATTTTTTCATGAAGAAATCAATTTGGGGATATGAACTTAGAGTTCTTGGCGAATCATATAAAGCTGCACGATATGCGGGTATTGGTGTAAAAAGAAATATTATACTCATTATGGTCATATCAGCAGCTATTGCCGGTGTTGGTGGTATTTTAGAAGTTATTGGTGTTCAGCACAGGCTTCAGCCATCGATTGCACAAGGGTATGGCTTTACCGGTATTATTGTCAGTTGGCTATCTAAAAATAATCCTTTAACTACTTTATGGGTTAGTTTTTTAATTGCCGGATTATTTGTTAGTGGTAGCGACATGCAAATATCGTATAGTCTTCCAACATCTATTATTAAAGTATTTCAGGGAATCGTTTTTTTATCAATTTTAGCTTCTGATATTTTTACTGATTATTATATATCATTGGAGAAAAAATAATGGATATTTTACTCATTTTAGCGTATATAATTCATGCTTCTACTCCAATAGTTTTAGTTTCTCTGGGTGAACTTGTTAGTGAAAAATCAGGGGTTTTAAATCTTGGTTTAGAGGGAATGATGATGATTGGAGCATTTTCCGGTTTTTATGTTGGATATTTAACCGGAAATATACTTCTCGGAATAGTTGCATCAGTTTTAATTACCGGTATATTTTCATTAATTCATGCTTTTTTGACTATTACACTTCATTCTAATCAGGTTGTAAGCGGGCTGGCATTGACATTTTTAGGTACGGGTCTAGCATCATTTTCCGGAAGAGGTTTTATTAACACTTCTGCTCAATCATTGCAGGCTATAAAAATTCCATTATTATCAAATATTCCAATACTTGGTGTTGTTTTTTTCAATCAGAATATTCTTGTATATTTTTCTTACTTCGTTATTTTCCTGATACTGTTTTTTATTTATAAAACAAGACCTGGTTTAGAATTACAATTTTGTGGAGAAAGTCCCTCTACTTCAGATACAGCAGGTATAAATATAACTTTTGTTCGTTATAAAGCTGTTGTGTTTGGCGGAATGATGGCAGGTCTTGGTGGTGCTTTTTTAACTCTTGCAGATTCATCACCATGGTCTGATCAAATAACAGCAGGTCGCGGGTGGATAGCAGTTGCAATCGTAATTTTTGGGAGATGGAACCCTTTACTTGTAGGTGCCGGTAGTTATTTATTTGGAGCTCTTAATTCATTACAATTTAAATTACAAGCAAGAGGAATTGATATTTCTCCATATATTCTCGGTATGTTACCCTATTTATTTACAATTGTTATTTTGTCTATTACATCAATTAAAGTTATATCAAAAAGATGGGGAGCTCCTGAATCTCTTGGAAATCCGTATATTCGGGAAGATAGAGAATAAAGAACTGATTATGAAATATTTGATTTAATAAAATAAGGGATACAATTTTAAATTATTAAAATTGTATCCCAATATAAAAAAGTATTGTTATTTTATACCTCTAATCATGGCAACATAACAATTATCATATTTTTTTTCAACTTCACTCATATCAGGTATTGTTTCAAAATTTGAAAAACCTGCTAATTCAAATGCTTTTAGCCAATTTTTCCAATGCATAAAACCATATTGTGGGCGAATATCTTCATCAAGAACAACATCCCAATAGCTATCAAGTGTATTAAGAATAAACTCCTGTTGTACCATAGGGTTACCATCAGCTCTGACGGTTTCAGCTATAAGAAGTGAGCCACCGGGTTTTAACATATTATAAAGAATTTTTATTGATTTTTTTAAATCTTTTGCAACATGTAAAGCATTAACGCCCCAAATAACATCAAAAGAGTTATTTTCATACCCCTGCTCAATCGGGTCTGTATTAAAATCAAACTTTTTATAGCTGATATTTATATTTTCATTTGTAATTTCAGAGATTTCTTTTTTTGTTGCCCGAAGTAATTTGTTCGCAACTTCAGTGAATATATACGTAAAATTGTCTAATTTCTGTTTACCTGCAATTCTTTGTAGAATAAATTGCTTTGTTCCACCACCCATTCCACCGCCTATTTCAAGGATTGAAGGGTTATTTCTTTGACTAATATCGTAATTTAAAATTGTTCCGCCACCAATATTGTGAACTGCATAAAATTCATTAATACAGTAAAATTCATTCATTATATTTATTGATTCTTCATTAAATAAGATATCAACGCCATTTTTTTTACCTTCAAGATAATCAGGGTAATTTTCACTTACTAATTTAATTAAATCAAAAGTACTTTGTGTTAATGGTGCTAGATTCATTGCTTCAGAAAATATTTCAGTTACATTTCTTTTGTATGTTTTTCCGGTAAGTTTATAGACTATTGTATCATTAAGTGGTGTTGATAGTAAATAATCATCTAATCCTAATCTATCAAAAATCCATTTAATAGAATAAAAGACTTTATCAGTATAACCACATTTTATTATAATTTCATTTATAGATATTTCATTTTTTAATAACTCAAAAATACCAGTTTTTTTTAAGATTCCATCTAAGTTTGTTAATAAATAGAGATCACATAATTTCCAGCTTTTTTTTATTCGTTCGTTAATCAAATCATTTAAATACCATTCTTCAAACATATTTTAACCTATTTAAATATTAATTTAAGGGCACTTTCAAAAAATAATCAAATTTTATTTTCAAATTAACCAAATTTGGTAAATTTATTTAAGAGATGTATTTTCTGAATTGCAACTCTCTATTTAATTTTATACATTAAACTGTTATTTTTGTCTATAAAATATTAAATTTATAATTTTATGAGAAAAAAATATTGATTAGATTATTAAATAAATGGGTACTACTTGTAATTTTCTTTAACAAATAGTAATATGAGGTAAACAATGTTTTACGCTATATTGTATAAAAGAAAGATAGCGCAATAATATTTTATAACTTTTTTTATGAAGGATAATAGATGACTTTTGAAGTATGTAATGAACCGGGGTGTGAGAAAACAGCTGTTTTTTCCAGTAATTATTGTTTTAAACATAGTGATAATAAAGAAGAGATTTCTCAATCTGCAAGAACATTCATAAAGGAAAATTCAATAATTAAAAATTTAAATTTCTCCGGTATTGAATTAAATAATATTGATTTCTCCTCAAAAAAAATTTTATTTTCCAGGTTTTCTCATTCATCCTTACAAAATTGTAATTTTGATAAAACAGATATAATATCTGTTTTTATGGATTTTTCATTATTAACCAATTGTTCATTTAAAAATTCAAATATTAAATTATCTGTATTTGGTGGTTCTGATTTTAGAAAATCAATTTTTGAAGATACAGTATTAGTCTTTTGCAATTTACTTGGAGCAAATATTTCTGATATTTTATTTAATAATAGCGATTTGAGTCATTCACGATTTATTAATAGTATTACAACTTCAATTTTATTTTATAATTGCAACTTAAAAAAGTCAGTCTTTAATAGTATAGATTTTGATAAAAAAAGTTTGAAAACTTCAAATTGTGAAGATGCAATAATTGTTACATATAAAAAGAATAATTTAAAAGAAAGTGAGATTATTAAATGAGAGTATTTACAATTATTAATTCTGAAACAATATCTAATATTTATTTTATTACAGATGATAACCAAACAGAAGGTGTATTAATTGATCCGGGCTCGTTTGCTATTAATGTTTACAATGAGATAAAAAATATTGGAGCTATGGTTACAAAAATAATTATAACCCATAATGATTTTGATAAAATTAAAGGTATTCCAGTTATTAAAAAAATTTATGATGTAGAAATATTTACCCATAATTCATCAGAATATGATTTTAAGACAACAAAAGTAAAACATGGTGATACAATTAAAATTGGTAATGATACAGGAGTAATTTTAGAAACTCCTATCAAAAGTTATGACTCAATATCTTTAAAGATTGCTAATAATTTATTTGTTGGAGATGTTTTGCAAACCGGAGGTTTAAGTTCGATTGATAAAACCGGTATTCCCTCAAAATTAGAACTTGGCGTTATAAAAAAACATTTTATAAATCTTCCGGATAATACAATTATATATCCTGAAAATGGACCTGCTACTACTATTGAAATTGAAAAGAAATTTAATCCGTTTTTTAAAAGAGTTTCAAATGAATTGTAATAATGATTATATACTAACAGCTATTTCTAATGACGGTAATGTTATCGGTTATTTTTCATCAACAAAAGAATCTGCGACTTTAGCTCAGAAATCTCATAGTATGAATATTGTATCATCTGCATTATTTGCTCAAGCAATGAATGCAGTCGTTTTATTATCAGGAAATTTAAAAAATAAAGAAGATTACTTATCTGCTACATGGAATTGCACAGGAAATGCAAAAAAAATATATGTAGAATCAGATTATTTAGGAAATACAAGAGGTTTTATTGAAAATACTAATTTAGAATATATTGAAGATTCTATTACTGATAATGGATTTAATAGTGAACCATATTTAAAAATGGGTGAAATATCCGTTCTGAGACAATCATTTTCAGGGAAAGCACCATATAATTCTGTTGTTCTTATAGAAACCGGTGAGATACCTCAGGATATTTCATTATTTCTTGAACAATCTTTACAAGTTCAATCTATCATTAGTATTGGTCTGTCAATTTCAGAACATAATTATATTAATGCTTCAGGCGGTTTATTGATTATGGGGTTACCGGGAGTAACGGAAATCGAAATGAAAAATGTTTATGATAAATTCTCTTCTCTTGGTTCAGTCAGAGATTTACTGTTAAAAGAAAAACACAATGTAATAGAGTTTTTTAATTCTTTAGATATGTCGATTATAGATGAAAAACCGGTTCAATTTCAATGCAGATGTACTGAAGAAAAAGTTTTACAATCGTTAAAAAAACTTGATGATAAAGAATTAAATGAATTTTTAAATAAAAATAACCAGTATGAAGTGTGTTGTCATTATTGTAATAAACAGTATAGTATTAATAAAAACTTTCGGAGTATGTAAATGAGTGATTCATTAAGCAGAATTGAAAAAATATTTGTGTTAACTTTTCTGAAAAATAATAAAGTTACTATTGAAATTAAAACACCAAAATCAATAACTCATGCAATTATCACAGATTTGAATAATAATGAAATTTTAATTGAATTAGATACATTACCTTTGGATATTAAAGAATATAAATTACCATGTGAAGTATTTTTTTATTTTCAGGATAATTATCATGCATTTAATAGTTCTTTTATAAAATACCAGGGGAAAACCGCTGTTATTAAAAATCCTGAAGGTGTTGCAAAAAATTTAAAACGAAAACATGATAGAGTTGTAGTAGATGGGCAATATAAAGTAAATCTATTTTTAGAAGGCCCTATTATTCCACTTGATTACCCGAAAACAAGTATATATTATAATCCTGAAAGACCACCAATTAATGCAGATTTTACAGATATAAAAATAACTGATATTCTTGCAAAATTTAATAAGAAAATGGAGTCTTTTGTAACAACGAATAAGATTCAAATGATGCGAAATTATACAGCAAAAAACTTTATTGAAAAACTTGCTATTGATACGGGAAAAATCGTTTTTATCCCCAATACAGCAACTGAGCTGAATATTAAAACAGGGGATGATATTCCGATTAATATTTGTCGAAAAAATGATTGGATTGATTTTGAAAAAAAACTGAATAATACGCAAGATACCTATATTAATAAAGCCCTTTCAACATATATGGTTGAATTGAAAGAAAAAGGTGTTTTTTCAATAGCAGTTGTACCGGTTATATATCGTGAGTATGTTGTTGCATTAATAACGTTAGTTAATGATTATAAAAAAGCAAAATTAGTTGATTATAGTATATTAAAATATACAGAGCAATTTTCAAAGATTATGACCTATTCATTAAAGCATGGCGGATATTTTAAAGCAGAAATTGGTAATAAAATTGAACATGAGACCAAAATGTTTGATATAAGTCCCGGTGGTCTTTCAATACTATCCGATGGGCCTCTTCTTGAAGAGAAATTAACTATTGATGATAATATTGAAATGGAATTGAATTTTGAAAATAAAAAAATATCTGTTCTTTCCAAATATGTTAGAAAACAGGAAAAGTTACTTAATTTAATATATGGTTTTATGTTTATTAATATTTCAATTGAAGATTACAGTTTTATTGAAAATAGATTTATAAAAAAATAGGATTATTATGGATAATTTTCTAGATGAATTTTCAAATGTTTTTTTACAGCTTAAAAATAAGAATGATATACAATCATTTTTAAAAGAAATATTAACTGAAAATGAAATATCAGACCTTCGTTTACGATGGGAATTATTAAAAATGCTAAAAGCAGGTCGCTCGCAGAGAAGTATTGCTAAGGAATTAAAAATAAGCCTTTGTAAAATTACGAGGGGTGCGAAAATTTTGAAACAATCTGATAGTATGGTTAATACAATATTAAGTTGAGGCTCAAACGTTATTGTTTTTTTTTAAGCGCTTTATAATAAATTGAAGTTGTTTTAGATAGTATTTGAAATCCAAGTTTTTTATACAATGAGTATGCACTCATATTTGTATTTTTAACAAATAATTGACAGCTTTCAATGTGTGAGTATTTATTAAATGTCTTTTTTAAAAAATTATAAATACAATAATATCCAAAACCATTACCCCGATATTTTTTTAAAGTATATATTCCTCCAATTTGTATTGTTTTTTCTGAAGATGCATTTATATACACTTTACTAATGGGGTCATTCATAATAAAAACAGCATAATTATCTCTTTCATTAAGTATTTTCTTAAATGCATTCATTTCATATTGTTTTGGATAGTTTTTTGTATCAGAATACACCTCTTCAAGATGATACATGAGTTGAAGGTTTTTTAACTTGAAAAAATCATCAGGACAACAAAAACGGTCAGTTAAAGAGTTGTTTATTAGTAGTTGCGGAAGGTTGTGAAAAGCTTTACGGTCTAATTTCATAACATAATAATTAAGAGAGATTTCAATACCTTTTTTGAAAAAGGTATTGAAATCTAAAACATTTGATGTTTCACCATACACATATGTAATCGGTATATTATGAGACGTAATATACAATGCTAATGAATTAATATAATCAGATTGCATTACTGAAATATACAAGTGTCCTTCATCATTAATAAAAAAATTATTTAAATTTTCAATAAAAAATATGGAATACTGATTGTTCTTATTTTGTAAATATTTATCAATAACATGAAGAAATATATCCTCCTGTTCATATAATTTATACAAAAAATCAGAAAGTCTTTTTTTATACAATTTCATAAAATCTCAAATTATTATTGGTATGAATTCCCTTTTTGCTCATCAATAAACTCTCCTGCATATTGTGCTGATTTAGCACCATCTGAACAAGCACAAACGATTTGTCTAAAAGTTTCTGATCTTACATCCCCCGCAGCAAACAGACCTTTAACTGATGTTTCCATTTTATCATTGGTAATAATATATTTCGCTTTATCCAATAGTGATGAATCAACAAAATCAGTGTTTGGATCTAATCCTACAAATACAAAAACCCCATCTGTTTTTAATGTTTCAATTGCACCTGTTTTGATATTATTAACAACAACACCATTTACTTCGTTTTCACCGGTAATTTCAGTAACGACACTGTTCATTATAAATGAAATATTTGGCAATGATGTCGTTTGTTTAATTAATGATGAAACCGCTCGAAATGTTTCTTTTCTATGAATAATAGTGATTTTCTTTGCAAACTTAGCAATAAATAACGCTTCAGTCAGTGCTGTATCTCCACCGCCAATTATGACAACCTCACGATTTCTATAAAATGGACCATCACAAGTGCCACAATAACTAACACCTTTTCCGGATAATCTTGATTCACCCTGAACACCAAGAAGTCTATGGGTTGCTCCGGTTGATAATATGACACTTATTGACGTAAATGTTTTTCCGGTTAATGTTGATACAATAAATAAATCATTTTCTTTTTTTATTGAAATAACTGAATCACTAATCATATGTAAACCAAATTTAACCGCTTGTTTGTACAATTTATCCTGTAATTCAAATCCGGAAATACCATCTTCAAACCCAGGATAATTATCTATTTTATCGGTTAGCATTATTTGACCACCGGGTCCGGTTTTTTCTATCATCAACATTGTATATCCAGCTCTCCCTGCATATAATGCTGCTGTTAAACCGGAAGGACCGGCTCCAATAATAATCAAATCATATTTTTCCATTATTGTATCCTTCGTTTGTGTATTAAATAATCTTGATGCAAAACAACTTATTTGATTGTATTCTGCAATTATTACTCACAATATAAGCAATATTAATAAAGAATTCAAGTATATTATAGTTTGAATATAATTTATTTTATTGTATAACCAGAAAGGCTTTTGCAAGAAATTGTATAGAGGAGTATATGAAAATGATTGAATATAGCAAAAAATTGATGTCATTTATTGATTCAAGTCCAACATCATTTCATGCAGTTGAAAATGCAGTTGGTATTTTAGAAAAAAACAATTTTAAAAAACTTAATTATAATGAAAAATGGGTTTTATCATCCGGTATGAAATATTATACAATCGTTAATAACTCAACATTAGTTACTTTTATGTTGCCTGCATTAATAAATACTGCAATGAATTATTGTATTATCGGAACTCACACAGATTCACCGTGTATAAAAATAAAACCTGATGCTTCAATAAGTTTTGAAGATAATATCCTCAAATTTAATACAGAAATCTATGGCGGTCCGCTCTTATATACCTGGTTTGATCGTTCTTTATCTATTGCAGGTATTGTTACGTATAAAAGTGATACTGGTATAAAGTCTACACTTATAAATTATAAACAACCAGTTGCTGTCATTCCGAGCATTGCAATTCATTTAAATAAAGAGGTGAATCAAAAAGGTATTCCTATTTCCAATCAAAAAGATATTATTCCCATTGTTTCCCTGATAAATAAAGATGATGATGTAAAAAATTATTTAATAAAAAACATTTCAGAAAAAATCAATATTGATTATACGGATATTCTGGACTATGAATTATCTTTGTATGATACAAATTGTTCGACAACAACAGGTTTTAATAATGAAATGATTTCTTCATCACGATTAGATAATTTATCTATGTTTTATAATTCAATTGAAGCTCTTTCACAGTCAAATCCTCAGAATAACTCAGTTTCTATTGCAATCGGGTTTGATAATGAAGAAATCGGAAGTAAAAGTAAAAAAGGCGCTGATTCTGTACTAACTTCAGTTATTTTAGAACGAATTTGGATTTCATCAGGGTTATCACGAGAAGATTTTTTAATTTCATCAACTAATTCATTTATTATTTCAGCAGATTTATCCCATGCTGTTCATCCGAACTCGCCTGATAAAACAGATCCTGTTTCAAAAAATCTGATTAACAATGGCATAGTTATAAAGTATAATTATAATCAGAAGTATTCAACGGATACCGAATCAATTTCAAAAATTATTCTATTGTGTAAAGAAAATAATATACCATTTCAAAAATTTGTTAACAGTTCAGATTTTCCCGGAGGAAGTACAATCGGGCCGCATATTTCATCGGCTTTAACAGCAAATTGTGTTGATATTGGCGTACCTGCTCTTGCTATGCATTCAATACGTGAGTTAGCAGGTGTTAAAGATATGTATAATTCACTCGAGCTTATGAAATTGATTTATAACCATTTTTAAAACAATCTCATTCAATATAAAAAATGAGATTGTTTTAATTTTTATGCAAAAGACCTATTTATTGTATTTTGCTTCCAATTTTGAATTATCTATTACAATGTTTGCTTTTTCTTTTAATAAATCAGTTGCTTCAGTAATTTTATAATTAATAAGAGTATTTTTTAAGTGATTTTTAAGTTCTTCTTTAACATTATCAAATTCTTCAATTTTCTCACCGGTTTTATCATACACAACAATAAGATGATAACCAAATTGTGTTTTAACCGGTCCGTTTACTATACCGATATCAGCTTTAAATGCAACTTTTTCAAATTCAGGAACCATTTGACCTTTTGCAAAATATCCAAGCTCACCATTATTTTGTGAACTCGGGCATTTAGAATGTTCTTTTGCCATGTCAGCAAAATTACTGCCATTGACTATTTTATTTTTTACTTCATTTGCTAAATCAAGATCTTTTTCATCAAAAAGAATATGAGAAGCCTTAACTTTACTTTCGCTTTTAAAATTATCTTTATTATCATTATAATAGTCCAGTACATCTTTATCAGCAACATCAACAGTATCAACATACATATCATTTATATATTTTTTTAACAAAATATCATCTTTTATTTTATCTTTAAGAGAATCAATTGTATCACCTTCAGATTCTAATAATTTCAAAAAATCTTCTTCTGCAGGAAAATTTGTTAAAATTCTATCATATACATCACTGACTTCTTTTGTATCAATTGCAGTATTATTTTTTTTTGCTGCATCTAATAATAGTCGCGCATCAATTAACTGATCTTTAACAGAGTCAACATATTCTTTTTTTAATGTATGGGTTTTTAATCTTCTTTTAAAATCATTACATGCTAAATCAAATTCTTTTTCGGTTATAGTATAATCGTTTACAGTAATCATTATATCTCCTCAGGTTTTATGAATTGACATTAAAGTAAGAAAAAAAAAATAAAAATTCAACAATAATTTACAAAATACTATAAGTTTTACATTTTTAAATCAGCCACTCTGGAGAGGCTCTTGCAAAAATCATGAGTACATAATTTTTTCTTCCGCCATACGCAATAAAATTGCGTTAGATGTAGCCTCATGCAAAAATTCGAGATGAAAAGGGTATTTTTGCATGAGGCTCTGGACAATATACTTAAAATAACCTATAAAATATGAAAACAAAAAGTTCATTTTATAGTTGTTTCAATAGAAAAGGGGGATATATGAAATTAATTGTTACCGTTGTAGGTAAAGATCAGGTCGGTATTATTGCGAAGGTCAGTGCAAATCTTGCAGAGTTAAAAGTTAATATATTGGATATAAGTCAGACTATTCTTAATGATAAATTTACTATGATGATGTCTGTCGATTTAGATGAGTCTTTTTCGACTATAACGGACCTCAAGAAAAAACTAAACATACTTGAAACTGATATGCATTTGGCAATACAGGTATATAATGAAGAAATATTTAATTATATGCATAAAATATAAGGATACACTATGAATAGATTTGAAGTCTTAGAAACAATTGGAATGATTAATAATGAAAAGCTTGATATTCGTACCATTACAATGGGGATATCATTGTTTGATTGTGCTGATGAAAATCCTGTTAGAGCGTGCGAAAAGATATACAATAAAATTGTCAGTAAAGCAAAAGACCTTGTACGGGTTGGTGAAGATATTGAGAACACATATGGTATTCCTATTGTTAATAAAAGGGTATCTGTCACTCCGATTTCATTAGTCGCTGCTGCATCAAAAACAGATAATTATACAATTTTTGCAGAAGCATTAGATAGAGCTGCAAAAGAAACCGGAATCAATTTTATTGGTGGTTTTACCTCATTGGTTCAAAAAGGGTTTCTTAACGCTGATAGAATATTATTTAACTCAATAGCACAAGCATTGTCAACAACAGAACGTGTCTGTGCTTCTGTCAATGTTGCATCAACGCAGGCAGGGATTAATATGGATGCTGTTCGTGAAATGGGACAGATTATTGTTGAAACAGCTCAATTAACGAAAGATAGAAATGCTATCGGATGTGCTAAATTGGTTGTGTTTGCAAATGCGGTCAATGATAATCCGTTTATGGCAGGTGCATTTCTCGGGGTTGGTGAAGCTGAGACAGTTATCAATGTCGGAGTAAGTGGTCCCGGTGTTGTAAAAGCAGCGTTAGAAGAATATAAAGGTGCTGATTTTGAAACAATCGCAGAGGTTATTAAAAAAACGGCATTTAAAATAACACGTGTCGGTCAACTCGTTGCTAAAGAAGCTGCAAGAAGATTAAATACAAACTTTGGTATAGTTGATCTGTCATTAGCACCAACGCCTTCAATCGGTGACAGTGTAGCTCATATTTTAGAAGAAATGGGTGTTGAGAAATGCGGGGCTCCCGGAACGACGGCTGCGTTAATGATGCTTAATGATGCTGTAAAAAAAGGCGGTGTAATGGCCTCATCATCTGTTGGCGGGTTAAGCGGTGCATTTATACCGGTCAGTGAAGATTTGGGTATGATTGAAGCAGTTGAAGCAGGTGCGTTAACTCTTGAAAAACTTGAAGCAATGACTGCGGTATGTTCAGTCGGGCTTGATATGATAGCTATACCCGGTGATACAACAGCAGAAACTATTTCCGGTATCATGGCTGATGAAATGGCAATTGGTGTTGTGAATAATAAAACAACAGCAACACGATTAATTCCTGTGCCTGGTAAAGGGGTAGGGGATTTTGTAGAATTCGGTGGATTACTTGGCAGAGCGCCGATTATGAGTGTAAATAAGTTTTCATGCAATACGTTTATTTCAAGAGGCGGACGAATACCGGCACCTCTTCATAGTTTAAAGAACTAAACATTACGGTTAATGTTTTTGCATAAAGTCCTGTGGGTATCTTAGTTTTGATAACCACGGGGCTTTAATTAATTATTGAGAGTCTCTGTAGATTAATGTATAGAATATTTCTCTTTACATTCTAATTGACAAAATTAATATGTTTATTTACTATTTATAAGATTTGATAAAAATTTCATATAAATTTTATTATTTTTATAAAATGGAGGCTTTATATGAAATATGTAATTTTAAATTGTTTACTTTTATTATTAATTAGTTGCCCTCCATTGTCTGATGTAGCCGAAAGTTATTATGACCCACAAAAAGCCGGAGCTGAAATAGTAGCAAGTTATGATTTAAGTAGTATTTTAGATTATGGGGAAAATATAGACAATAACATTCATATATCTGAATTCAATAACAAATTCTATTTTATTTATAACAGAACAATTTATGTTATTGATAAATATAACATTCAGAAAGAAGTTGAAATTTCAATAAATGAAAATATCTATTATCCAAATATTAATCAAGATTATTATGGTACATATCAGAATATAGACTTAGCAGTATTTAAAAATAAGATTTTATTTTCATATTATTTTTTACTAAAAACCCGAAATTCGATTTACTATGTAACTCCAATAAAAATCTGCTCATTGTTAATATGTCTAAAAAAATATGCAATAACTGAATAAAAAAAATGTCT
>MIAY01000039.1 GCA_001829315.1 Spirochaetes bacterium GWE1_32_154
AGTCATATTAACCCCTTTTGTTGTTTATACTATAAACATTTGTTTTGATAAAGTCTCCGGACTATCATGTCCGGTTCTTTATGGGGTCATTATAGTACTATGGGTTCCGTTACAGCGGTTGATGGCGTGCCGGGGACATTACCAGCGTGCGGATTTACCAAAACAGGCATGGTATTCAAGGGCTGGGCGACCAGTGCGGAAGGTGCTCCTGAGTATGCGGACAAGGCATCTGTAACTATAAACGGCTCAAATATCACCCTCTATGCGAAATGGGGGATTTACATACCGACCTACCGTGTGATCTACAACGGCAATGGCGACGAAGTTACTAATGTACCTGCTGATAACACATTATACACGAACAGCATGAATGTGGTGGTACTCGATAAAGGTACTATGGCACGAGCCGGCTACACATTCACCGGATGGAATACGAAAGAAGACGGTACGGGAACAGTCCGTGCGGTTGAGTCGAACTTTGTGATGGGAAATGCTAATGTGATACTCTATGCACAGTGGAGTGCGGTGAGTTACACCATAACTTATCATCTTGACGGGGGTACAAATCACGGAGATAACCCTGCGGGTTTTACATCAGAAACAGTGTTGACATTACAGTTACCGACTAAGGACTACTATGAGTTTAACGGTTGGTATGAGGATGCAGCGTATTCGATACCGGTTGCGGGGATCGTAAAGGGAACAACGGGGAATAAGAACTATTATGCGAAGTGGGCTGCAGGAACACCGAAGAGTATATCATTTGATAAAAATAGTGCCGATGCAACTGGAACGATGGCTACGGTAAGTGGAACAGGAGGTGTAACAGTGACACTGCCTGAGTGCACATTCACACGAAGCGGGTATACATTCAAAGGCTGGGCACTCACAGCGGATGGTGAGATTGCATATACTGACAAGGCATCAGTTATAATCAGTGATGCAGACATTGCACTCTATGCGCTCTGGGCGGACAGTTCAGTGGAGTATGTAATCAGTTTTAATAAAAACGATCTGGATGCAGCAGGTACAATGGCATCAGTGACTGCGGTTAATGATGTACCGGTAACACTTCCGGCGTGCGCATTTACCAAAACTGGCATGGTATTTAAGGGGTGGGCTACCAGTGCGGAAGGTGCAGCTGAGTATGCGGACAAGACATCAGTGACTACAAACGGCGCAAATATCACACTCTATGCGAAATGGGGGATTTATATACCTACATACCGTGTGATCTACAACGGTAATGGTGACGGTGTAACCGGGGTGCCTACTGATAACACATTATACACAAACAGCATGAATGTGGTGGTACTTGATAAAGGTGCTATGGCACGTGCCGAAAACACATTTACCGGCTGGAATACAAAAGCAGACGGTACAGGAACAGCCCGTGCGGTTGATACGAACTTTATGATGGGCAATGCTGATGTGGTACTCTATGCACAGTGGAGTGCGGTGAGTTACACCATAACTTATCATCTTGACGGGGGGGCAAATCACGGAGATAACCCTGCGAATTTTACCTCAGAAACAGTATTGACATTACAGTCGCCATCGAAAGATTACCATGACTTTAACGGGTGGTATGAGGATGCAGCGTATTCGATACCGGTTACCGGAATTGTGAAGGGGACGACGGGGAATAAGAACTTTTATGCGAAGTGGACATTAAAGATGTTTTCTTTGAGTTTCGAAAAGAATAATTGGAATGCCTCAGGAACTAACAATTCAATGAGTATTGCTTACGGGGACAGTGTAATTTTGAATGATAACGGCTTTACTTTAGAAGGTAATGTATTTATCGGCTGGGCTACAAATTCGAATGGAGCTATTGTGTATAGAGAAGGCGATACGTTTACCATGAGCGGGGCAGATGTGACTTTGTATGCGAAGTGGATGCAGTCTTCATTTACTGTTGATTACATAACATACACTGTAAAAAATGACATGACACTGGAGGTTACAGATTGTGATGAGCTAATAACCGGTGCACTGGTTATACCGGGAGAAATACAAGGTCTTACTGTCAAATTTGTCGGAAACTATGCATTTTCTAATTGTACATCTCTAAAAACTGTCACCATCCCTTCCAGTATAACTACTATTGGAGCTTATGCATTTTATAATTGTACATCACTTACTGGTATTGAGATACCAAATTCGGTTACTTATATTGGAGGTTCTGCATTTTATGATTGTACTTCACTTACTGCTATTCAAATACCAGATTCGGTTACGAGTATTTATACAGATACTTTTTATAAATGTTCTTCGCTGACCGTCATTGAAATATCGAATTATGTGTATTTTATTGATCATAGTGTTTTTGCTTATTGTAGATCTCTAACAGCTATCAACGTTAGACAACAAAATGGATATTATTCATCTATTAATGGGGTTTTATTTAACAAGGCTCGTTCTTTACTAATTGCATATCCAAATGGAAAAAATGGAGCATATTCTATACCTAACACTGTAAAAACTATCGGAAACGGTGCATTTTTGGGGTCTGAATACCTCACTGCAGTAACCATTCCTACAAGTGTTACATCCATCGAAAGTAATGCATTTATTGGTTGTTCTTCACTGACTTCGGCTGCTCTTCCTAGTACAGTCAGCTCAATTGGGGAGCGTGTATTTTTAAATTGTAGCTTACTTAGTACTGTTAACATTCCCAACGGCATTAAAACTATCGAAAATTCTACCTTTTACAATTGTAGTTCACTGAATTCAGTAAATATTCCAAATACTGTCACATCTATTGGGTATGACGCATTTTATAAATGCAGTTCTCTGACTTCTGTCACTATTCCTGGGGGTGTTACAAGTATTGGGTATCAAGCATTTCGTGATTGTAGCTTATTGAGTATAGTAAATTTATACGCTTTAACTCCTCCATTATGTGGTAATAATGTCTTTTACAAAACACTTCCGACTCCTAAAATACACATAAAATCATCAGCTTCAGCAGCCTACGGCAACTTATGGCAGGATTGTCAAGTGATTGCTGATTTGTGATAATAATTTTTTGAAGGGAATATTCTACCACTGTATCCGTTAAATAGAATAACACCACAAATGCTCTATACACCGTTTTACTAGCGGTTCACAAGGCTGACAGGAAGGCACACAGTGCATCCCTGTCAGCCTGTCTATTCAACCTCCACCACCTCAAACCCCACTGCAATAAGAAACACCCGCCTCCTGCATACTTCTCCTGGTACTTATTCGCAATGATCTGCTTCTGTTATGATATAACATACTGACCAAATATGATATTTATATCATAGAAGGAGAAAAAATGAAAACATATGATGAAGATTTTAAAATTAAGATTGTAAGAAGAAAGTCGAACCATACGAAGCTTGTCTGAGCAGTTCGACATATCAAAAGCAATAATATCTATATGGATGAAAAAATATCGTGAGGAATGCCAAAATAAACCAGAATTAAAAGCAGAATATGATTATATAACAGAAATTAGAATGCTTAAAAAAGAACTAGAGGAAAAAGAAAAGGAGAATTTATTCCTATATTAGTATATCTTTTGATTCTTCCGGCATATTGCAAAATAGATATATTAATAAGGTTTCTAAAAATTTTAGTCCTGTATCGGTGATTTGGTAATATAATAAAAAAAATGTTTGAAAGCAAGTTGTTCTGTTTAGAAATTATGGTAAAATATTCAAACGGAGAACAATTTATGGAAGAAATCACAATAATCGATACAGACTACACCAATATCACAAACTATGGAATCTGCGGATATAAAGATCTGAAGCGGGAAGGGTACCCTGAGAAAATTTGCTGGATGGAAAAAATGAAAACTCACGGACTGGTTATAAAAACAGTGGTTGCAGAAAAATCGGGAAATCAGGGTATGATCGAATGGATTAACAGTGAATATGCAATGCGACCGGTAATTGCTGAAAATTATCTGTTTATAAACTGTTTATTTGTCGGCTTCAGAAAAGAATTCAAAGGTAACGGATATGCGTCTCAACTGATCGACCTTTGCATACAGGATGCAATGGATAAAAATAAATCAGGTGTTTGTGTTGTAACAAGAAAGGGTTCGTTTATGCCCGGTAAAGATATATTTACAAAAAAAGGCTTTAAAATAACCGATACAGCAAAACCTGATTTTGAATTGCTGACTCTATCTTTCACACCGGATGCAAAAATCCCTCTATTTAATGAATCGGTGCGGACTGTGGATAAAAAGTATTCAAAAGGCATATTTATATTCCGCTCTGATCAGTGTCCGTACTCAGTTAAAAATGTTAAAGAAATACAGGAAACTGCGGTGAAAGATTTCAATACCGAAGTTACGGTCATAGATTTGAATATTCCTTCGGAAGCCCAGCAATCACCATCACCTTTCGGTACATTCTGTGTGGTGGTTGACGGAGTTGTCAAAGCACATAATCCGATCAGTAAAACGAGATTTGTTAATATTATGAATGAGGTGAAAAAAAAGTAACCTCTGTTGAAATGACTGGAGTAAAGTATGAAAAAAATATGTATTTTGATATGTATGCTATATGTGGTTGTTTTTATTAATGCAACCGAGAAGAAAACACGAGGCAGTCATTTCTTTGGTGGCGCATTCGGGCAGGGGGCGGATTTTGTTTTTAGTGCCGATGGTTTTGAAAAGGGGTTCTTCAGTTTTAAAGGTGATTTTTACTATACGTACAGTAATGTCATTAATAAATACTGTTCCATGGGACTGACACTTTCCGGTGGAAATAGTATCCATCTTGATGTTTTTCTTGTTGCACCGCTTTTTATATATGTAATGCCATCCGTTATACAGTATGCACTTGTGAACAGTCTAAACCAGAGAGTGTTATTTCATGTAAAAACAGGTAATAATGTAAGAGAAAAATACTGGGTTTTTGAAAGCGGTGTTTCATTTTCCCTGATGGGTATATTGGTCAGGTATTATGACCTTTTTGAAAAGCAAGGGTATGATGATACTATAGGTGTTGTATATATGTTTGGACCGTATCTGTTTATAGGAGGGGAAACGCTTAAAACAGTTATTCATTATAACCGTAAAGAGAGAGCTGTTATACGCAAGAAAGTAAGTCTTGTATTCGGGACATTTTTCAGCTGGAATTGTGGTTCATTGCCCTATTCAAAAGAAAACCCGATTTCGTCGATGTTTTCGGCAGGCGTAGAGTTTAGAGTCGGGGGATTAAAAAAATAACGGGAGAGTATTGTAAGGTACCTCACCGCATGCCTCATATTTATTGCTAATATTCACTATTAATGGTAAATTTACACTACGGGGGAGCTCATGAAAAGTTTAAGCTTAAATCGTCAGGAGTTATCAAGAATAATTGAAGACGGTTGCGTGTATGTTGATAAAACTGAAATTATTCACAACATAATGAAATCAGGCACAGCTTTTTTCCTTTCCCGTCCCCGACGTTTTGGCAAGTCATTACTTATTAATACATTCAAAGAGATATATTCCGGTAATAAAGAGCTTTTTGTAAACACTTGGATTTACAATGCAATTTCATGGGATAAATACCCGGTGCTTAAATTGGATTTTTCGAATATTTCGGTAAAACAGAAGGGGCTTGAAATTGCAGTAATAGAAGCATTTCATGAGATTGCACAAAAGTATGAGGTACATCTCACCGATACAGTCAGCTCGGGATTACTCCGTGAACTTATTATAAAACTCTCGGAAAAGTACGGACAAGTGGTCATGTTGATTGATGAATATGACAAACCGATTTCGATACAATCCTTCTTCAGACTCGGGGAATTTCATCACTTCTGGTTTGCAACCGGAACTGTGACATTTCTTGTGAAAGCATTGATGAATGCAGGGACATTGCCCGATCAGGTCAGTCCTCGCGAAGTAACCCTATCTTTTTTTGATAAGTTTGAACTGCGTAATATGGATCTCATTTCCCTTCTTTTCCAGACCGGGTATTTGACGGTTAAAGCAATAGACAAAGAATACCAGATTTATACACTGGCATTTCCCAATGGCGAGGTCGAGTCTGCGTTTCTTAATAACCTTCTCGAAGTATGGTCAAACAAGGTACAGAGTGAAGTCGGTGAGATTACTATCGGGATTGTGCGAAGTCTTCAGTATGGTGACCCGGAGTTGTTTATTAACGCATTTAGAAAGCTATTTGCCGGGATTCCTTATGACCATTTTATACAAAAACATGCGATAGAAGCTATATTCGCATCAAATATCTATACGGCACTGAAAATTATCGGAGTAAGACAGCATGTTGAAGTGCATACGTCATCAGGCAGAATCGATGCGGTGATGGAAGGCAAAGAAGCAATATTCATAGCAGAGTTCAAGATGGGTAGTGCAGAAGAGGCAATGGCACAAATTCGAAGCAAAAGATACTATGAACCTTATATCGGCGGTAGTAAAAAAGTATTTCTTCTTGCTCTTGGTTTTGATGATAAATCACGCAGTATATCTGATTATCTTGTTGAGATGGTGTAGTATTTTTTTCTGCTTCCACATGCACACTGGTCATTTTTGCCGATTTTCTCTGATGTATGTTTTATCGGTTGAGCCTCTTGCAATAATACTCTTTTTATCTCGAATTTTTGCAAGAGCCTCATAATATAGAACCATTCCTGTATGTCGATGTTATCATCGATTTTTTATTAGGGGTGCCCTATAGCGAAAATAGTGCCTCTCAACTAATCACTTCGATTCCCCGCAATATCCGGGCTTTATATTTTTCCTTCATTCCGTCACTCAGAAAACTCTGACCGATTATCCCTTGTATCTTTTCAAGAGAACCGGTCATGGTACTAATCACATTGAAAGCTGCCTTTTCAGGTATCTGAAGTGATTGAGCGAGTGCATAAAAGTCATTAGCGGTTAGTTTCTTTTTTTTCCCATTAATATTTAAAGCAGATTCTTCAGTATCGTCCGGAAGAACAATTGCAGATGATAAAAAATCATAAAAAGGGGTGAGCGAAATCGTGCCGTCACTATATCGGATTAATGAATAATTTTTCAAATGCATATCAGAATTTCCTGTAATAAATGAAAAAACGGCTGATTCAAATAATCGTATACAATCATAACCGGGGTTACTGCAATATTGTGTAATAACTTTACCAATTTGCTCTATTGAGCCTTTGTATTTATCTTCAGTAAGTCTGCCTGTAAGCTGACACATATCCTCCATGTGCAGTTTTGTTTGTTTTATCCGGTCAATTCTTCGTGTAATATAGGCTTTTTCCCCGGATTTAAGAAGAATAAGTGAATGGGGAACGACATTGATTTTTAGTGAAACAGCAAGACGCATTGTGAGATGTTCATTTTCCGGCAGTTCGGGATAGATCAGTGAGGGCGGTTTTAATATAAAATTTCCATTCACTCCAATTAATGTTAATCGTGGTGCTTCATGAAATGCTTTTGATATTTCAAGTGACAGTTTAGGCTGAACCCCTGTAACAGTGATACTTTGGGATACAATTTTTTTAGCAAGTTCACGCATATCATCAAGCGAATATTCAAGTAGTGGAGATACATCAGATTCGAATATATATTTTGAACATTTTGTATGATATAGATTTGATAAACCGGTTTCACTACCGCATACAAGACATAAAGCCATATTATTCTCCTGTTCTGATTACGCTAACATCACCTATACAATCCTTGCAGCACGTTAATAACAAAAGCATTCGATCTCTTCTGTTTATTTTCCAACTCTCCTCTGCGATATCAAGTAGCCATCCTTCCGGTATGAGACCATCAAAAAATGGAAATAATACTTTACTTTTGTATGGCGATTCTCTAACCGGCAAAAGAAAACTTACTGCAGAACATCCTGAGTTTATATATTCTTTGTCGTATGTAAATAGATAACCTTCATCATTTTCTTCTATTATACCGGCACAATTCTGATTGACATATACTTTACCTGTCCTGTTCAAAACCCCTCCTCATTGCAACCGGTCCGGCTTCATGCCCGAATAGTGCAAGTACCTGGTTAATTTTATCAAGACGAAGTGTCTCTTTGCCCTGTTCTAGTTCTCTTATGAACCGCAATCCTACACCTGACTTTTTGGCTAGTTCAATTTGTGTTAAATGAAGAGATTTTCTGCGCAGTTTTATAAAGTCACTTAAGATAGTTTTCATAATAAACTCCACTATTGATTTTATACCATAAAGGGTATAAAATCAATAGAATTTATTAAACTACACCTTATCGGGTATAGTTATATTGTGTTGTGTTTTATTTGTACCTTATCGGGTATAAATAGTGAAATAGTATACGTCTCTACTTTTTTTCGTAGTACATTAGCATCTGTTGACTCAGGCATTTTACTACTCCTTAAAAAGTCTTTCGGTAGTTGTTATTGCATATATTTTGTTATTTTCATCTACGAGTGCGGTAGAGGTAAGCCACACTTCTAATACTTCACCTTTTTTTGAAATACGCTTCGAACGATATGTTTCTAAAATAGTAGAATGAGCGAGTTTCTCAATTATTTTTAATTCAGTTTTCTTTAAATCCTCTGGTATAATATCACTAATATTCATTGTAATCGCTTCTTCTTTGCTCCATCCGTACATTCTTTGCGCACTCGGGTTCCATTCTATTATTTCACCTGTCATACTTTGAACTATAATAGCGTCATACGCATCACGAACTACTATTGCTAATTGTTGCAACATTTCATTATTTATTAATATTTGATGAGCCTTTTTTATTTCTGTAATTTCAAAAAATGTAATAACTGCTCCGTCAATCATATTAGATGTTGTCCGATAAGGAAGAATACGCATAAGAAACCATGTATTGTTTTGTAACTCCATTTCGATTTCTTTTGAAATCAATGTATCTATAACTGTTTGTATATCTTTAATCATTGTATTGTATTTTAAGATATTAGTAACTATATGTTTGAGCGGTCTTCCGATATCAGTTTTAATAAGGTTTACTATTTTTGTTGCAGGAGGAGTAAATTTTCGAATATGTATCTCTAAGTCAACATATATTGTTGCTACACCTGTTGCTGCCATTAAATTATTCATATCATTATTAATTTGAAATAATTCTGCCATCTTAACTTGCATTTCATTATTGACAGTTGATAACTCCTCATTAAGCGACTGCATTTCTTCTTTAGATGTCTCAAGCTCTTCATTAGTAGATTGTAATTCTTCATTTACGGATTGCATTTCCTCATTTGAAGATTTTAATTCTTCATTAGAGGTTGTCATTTCTTCCTGCATAGCTTTATAATAATCTTTATCATAGGTAAAATCGTTTTTTTCATTATCATCTGCACCAGCAACTGAATCCGGTACTGTATCTTCAAACACAACCATAAATAATGATGCATTCAACTTTTTAATTTTAAGATTTACCAGAGTAAAATCTCCATTTGTTTTTACCCGCAGTTTGTTACAACTTACAGATTCGATTCCTTTATTTATAACTTTATGAAGCGCCGTAGTTAACTTCTGTTCCAACCCTTCGCGAGCCATTTTGATAATATTTCCATTAAAATCACCTTGAACCGATTCTAAATATTTACCGGTACGACCTGAAACATACAAAATCTCTTTTTTTTCATTTACTACTACAAAAACAGTTGCATATTGTTTAATAAGACTCTGTTCGGCAATTTCCTTTACAGTGAGTTTTTTATCTGACATCTGTACTGATATATCAGGTTTTTTCATCAGATCAAGAAAATCTGATATGGAAGGAGATGTCTCTGTTTTTTCTGAATCTTTTTTATGATATATTTTAAACTTTCTGTCATATTCATCAAACAGGTTAGTAAAATCTCCAATACTTTCCGATGTTCCAAGTATCAGAAATCCACCGGGATTTAAAGCATAATGAAACATGGGAAATACTTTTTTTTGAAGTTCACCTGTCATGTATATAAGACTATTTCGACAACTTATGATATCAATTTTAGAAAACGGCGGGTCTTTGATATAATTTTGTTCAGAAAAAATCAGCATATCACGTATGCTTTTCTTAATTGTATAGGTATTAGTATCATGATTTAATGTAAAAAATCTTTCGAGTTGTTCTTTTGAGACATTAAGAGCTATATTTGCAGAATATGTACCGGCTCTTGCAACCATCAATGCCTGAGAGTCAATATCTGTAGCAAATATCTGGATATGAATATTTTTTTTTAATTCCTCTATTTTTTCCTGGAAAAGTATGGCAATAGAATAAGCTTCTTCGCCGGTAGCACAGCCGGGTACCCATACTCTTATTGACTGATGTGGAGCTATATTTGTACAAATTTTTTTAATAATTGTATCATTAATTACTTCAAATGCCTGAGTATCACGAAAAAAATTTGTTACGCTAATCAGCATGTCTTTAAAAAGCAGTTTAGCTTCATCTTTATTATTTTGTAAATAAATAACATAGTCTTTAATAGTATTAATTTGATTAATATCCATTCGCCGTTCTATACGCCGATAAATCGTACTTCGTTTATAGAGTGAAAAATCATGGCCCATTTCAAAACGTAAAATCACAAATATTTTTTCTATTGAATTCTTTTTATCCATTATATCGTAATTATCTATTGATTTAATTTCACTGGTGTAACCTGCGTTTAAATTCATTAAGTGCCCGATCATTTTTTCCGGGGGTAAAACAAAGTCAACAATGCCACTTTCAATTGCACTGACTGGCATACCGTTAAACTCAGCTGTTTCAGGCTCCTGCACAATTGTTGTACCGCCGGCATTTTTTATATCTTGTAAACCGAGTGTGCCATCACTACCTGTTCCTGAAAGAATAACACCAATAGCCTGATATCCGAGCTCTTCTGCTAGAGAGTTAAAGAAAAAGTTAATCGGCAAACGAAAACCTTTACGAATAGTTGGTATAAGAAGTTGAAGCTTGCCATGCAGGATAGCAAGATCTTTATTTGGCGGTATTATATAAACATTATCTGCTAATACTTCCATTCCATCTTCAATTTCATGTACATTCATATCGGTATAACGATTAATAATTTCCGGCAGTAAACTTTTATATTCAGGAGATAAATGTTGTATTAAAACAAAAGCCATCCCTGTTTTTTCACCAGATGCCATACCGGAAAAAAAGGATTCAAATGCTGATAACCCGCCCGCTGATGCACCGATAGCAACAATACGGATTTCCTGTTTATTTGTTTTTACTTTTTTAGTTAATTCATTTTTTTTATGCATACATCTCACCTTTTTTAATAACTATGCTTTAGAGGTTCTTGCAAAAATACTCTTTTTATCTTGAAATTGTGCAAGAACCTCTTTAATTAGCGTAATAAAATTGTTACCATATTCAAGTTATTATTATTTAAAGATTAATGAGAATAAAATTATCGAAATAAGCTGTATATGTAATTGTATAGATTGTATCACATAAACTTTAAACAGTATAGTATGAAGTAATAATAAGTGGATTTGCATGACGTTCACCTGATTAACTTTATCAAGACGAAGTGTCTTTTTGCCCTGTTCGAGTTCTCTTATGAACTGCAATCCTGAAACTAACTTTTGGGCAAGCTCAATTTGTGTCAAGTGAAGAGATTTTCTGGCAGTTTTATAGATTCACTTAAGATAGTTTTTAATTAATCAACTATTGACTAACCGATAAACAGGAATTATACTATTTTATACTCGAATTTTTGTTAGAATCTCTATTTATAGAGCTTTTTATCAATTTTTGATTTAACTGTCAAATATGTCACCGGGCATTGCTTATGTCAGCAGTTTTTTATTCAGTTCCATGATATATTGTTAGTAAAAAGTGTAGGAGTTATGATGTGGAGCTACAAGTAAATGTATCTTTAAAAAATGTTCAATTTTCTTTTAAAAGTTTAACAGAACATGATGGATTTTCCAGAATAAGTAAGATTAAAAAATTTCAGAATGTACATATACTAAGTGCATCACTTTTAAACTGGATTGGGTTTTTCTTTGTTTTAAGTATCCTGCTATTTTTAATAGGATATGTATTGTACGCCATATCATTAAAATATACTATGATTATCAAAGATTTTTTGTCATTTGATATAATAATGTGGGGCTTGCTTGTGTTTATAATTATACTGTTTTTAGGGCTTATTTCTATGATTCTTGAAATATGGGATAGCCTATATAACGCACTTTATTTTTCCCGTTGCAGTAAAGAAGGTTATAATCCTTATGGTTTAGCTTTATTAGAAGAAGGTCTCTATTTACGAGAATCATGGAATAGTTTTACATTTATTCCCCGGGAACGGGTTATAGATGCTTATACCAGTACACATGCTTCGTCAGGCGGAAATGCCCCTTTGAACCGACTATTTATCGGATACATTGATGGTGAAAAAGAGTGCAGTATTCAAACTACTATATTTGACTATACTGATTTTGGACATATAATTAAAGGTATAAATAACTGGACTAAGAAATAGGAGTATACTATGGGAAAATGGATAACATTATTATGTTTTATAATTTTGGATTTTATGTTTTTTCGTTTTATTTTTATGCCTTTTTATCAGGATTATAAGGATTATGAAAGCCTGACAGTAAAAGATTTTACTATAGACGACTACGAAAAATTAAATAAAAATGATACTCCGGCTTTTTTGCATTTAGCAGATGGGGAGGTTCAAATTGAATCATGTGGGGTTTATGAAGAGACACAAAATTTTTCTGGAAAAATTAAATGGCTTCACTCATTTGCTTATCCGGTCGTAAAAACAGGACTCTGGAAAAATGTGAATGAACCGGTTTTAGTGTGGGTCGTTTTATCGGATGAAGAAGAACATAAGATGGATTGGAAGAAGTGGATGGATTCAGAAAGACTTTTTAAACAATATCAGCTTGAGTGGATGGATAGACCGGATAGTAACATAAAAGCAATTGATATCGTTGTAAAACGTGAAGGGCTGATACCTGTTCAACCGGCTGCTTTATATATAATTAAGCCCGTTTTCCAAAAGGGTGATTTTACCGCTGTAAAAAGATTACTTATGATAATCGGTGCAATTAATTTTATTTTTTTAATGCTGTTACTTAGACTTTTTGTTTTAAAAAATAATAATAGTCGTTCTTAAAAACATAAATAAAGGATGTGTATGTATATCAGAAAAGACATTCTATTTATTATTTTACTTACTATTTTCACTTGTTTTTTTCTTGTATCTGCATATTCCTTTCCTGTGGCAACTTCATTTACTGATGCCTACAAGAAAGCACAAGCCGGACAAAACCCGGAAGAAAGGGTGTATTACTGGGAACAGGCACAGAAATTATATACAAGCCAATATAAAACCACGTATCTTGAGACAGTGCATAAAATGCTTGCTTACGGATATTATGAATTATCTCAACCGTTTTTTAATGAATACAAAAATAACATAACAGATGTTCATGCTTATAAATCAGCCGAAATGTATTTAAAGAAAAGCGTGGAAGTGAACTCTCCTTATTTTTATCCTGAAAACTGGTTATGGAGTCTTTTTGAAATTGCCGGTAATTTCGAAACCGCTCTGGGATATTATTCAGAAAGGATCAATGTGTATCCTAAAAGACCGCACGCTTATTTTTTCAGGGCGAAATGTCTTGTTTCTCTGAATAGGGAAGAAAAAAACATTGAGGAAGATTTTAACCGCTCGATTTTGTTGTTTAACAATCTAATAGATTCCGGAACGCTTTCGGATGATTTGATACAGTCTGCAAAACAGAATATTATTAAAGCATTACAAACTTTATGCACATTACATTTACAGAAATATAACTTTCCGGAATTGTATGAAAAATCAAGTCTTTTATTACAGTATACTTCGGATTATTCAAACTACGAAACAGCTTTTATAGCATTTCAAGTCTTAATGTTCAAAGAACTAACTGCTTACGCCAATGGTCACTATGCAGAAGCAATCAAATATCACGAAGCTGCTGCTGAAATTGTTACTCAAAACAGTAAGATAGCTACTATGGCAAATAAAAATAATTATTTTAACAATCGGCTCGATTTAATACAGGTGCATGCTAAATTACAAAAAAATACATCTGCCATAATTCATACAATACTTGTACAGCCAATTTCAAAAACAATCATACATGAAGTGGACTATCATATTACCGGAAAATTAATTAAAATTCAGACTGAAATTACTGCTCACATGTTAGAATTAGCACAAATTCGCCATCAGGTAATGAAAAAAGATATTGAAGCAATGAGCAATGGGGCATTAAGTCTTGATTTTACCTACTCAGACGAACCGCTACAAGTTGATTCAGTTGAATATTGGTATTATAACGGTAAGACGATGATTAGTCCTGATATTTCAAAAGCACAAATCCAGGCAAAACCTGAATTCTGGTATGATACGGTAAAGAATTTCGATAGTGTTCTTTTCTATTGGAATAGCGGTTCTATTTCTCCGGTATCTACAGGAGGAGTAATGTCATCACCGTATGATAAAACTGCCATCCGGGGAAGAGTGAGTATTCCATTAAACAAGCTTTTATCAGATTGGCATAATACATTATTGCTCCATGAATTTTTTCATATTGTTGAATACAGATATAATCTTTCTCCTGTTCATGCCTATCTACAGGAAATTCATACAGTCGGATTTGATTATATTCCCGGGAATGAAGCGGGCAGGATTTCCAAAGAAATTGAATATTATTGGCATGCTTTTAAAGATATAACCGGTAAAAATAATTGGGAAAACCTGTCTTTTATTCAAAACTATCCTGAACCTCAGTATAATACGACATTAATTAATTCAAAAAGCCAATTGAATCGGGAGTATTCCGAGGGATTAAGCGACCGGGAATATAAACAATCTTACAATGCGGTATTATCAAGAATTCCTGAAAAAGTACAAGAGATTAATGTACCAACTTCTGGACAATCTGCACAATTTGTTTTTTTCTCTGATGCTCATGTTGAATCAGAAAATCACCCGGTTTTAAAAGTATTTCCATCGTTTATTACAGAAAAAGATGATTTTATTATAAGTGGTGGTGATAATGTTGTAGACTCAAGAATTGAAAAACAGCAAAATGCTTTTCTAACATTGATGAAAACAATAAATTTACCATATTATTCGGCAATCGGGAATCATGATGCCTTCGGTGATCCCAAGGCGTTTCAATTCATTCAGGAATTTAAAAATACCATACAGATTCTTCATGCAGGAGATGTTGATATTTTGTTTATCGATTCTGCTTCGGGGATACTAAGTGATGAACAGATACATCTGATACATGATACACTCCAATTAAACCCCGGGGCAATAATTGTAAGTCATGTAAACTTTTTTTCAGAATCAGGAGCCGGGAAACCACAGATGATTGTTAATGAGAAAAGAGCTCTTTTAAAAATTTTCAAACAATATAATGTGCCACTTGTTCTTACAGGTCATAGTCATCAATTGTATGATATCACGGTAGAAGGTATACGATTTTTAGGTGTACCCGATTTTTATAGTCAGCGAGCAACTTTTTTTAGAGTATTCAAAAGGAATAATGCATTTTTTGTAGATATTATACCTGTTAAAAGCGGGAAATAAGGAAATAAGGAAATAGAAGGAATTTGAATCATTTTCAAAAAGCACTATTGACATTACATAAATCAAAAACTATAATTACACAATGTCAGAAAATATAATTGAAGTACATAATTTAAAAAAAATCTACCCGAAAAATATTGTTGCTGTTAATGATATTTCTTTTCAGGTAAAAAAAGGGATATGTTTCGGTTTACTGGGTCCAAACGGTGCCGGTAAAACAACAACAATTGAAATGATGGAAGGCATTTTAAAGCCGACATCAGGTAAGATTCTATTCAAAGGTGAACTAATTGACAAACGATTTAAAGAGCAAGTCGGTATTCAATTTCAAAACACATCTATTCAGGATTTTCTAACAGTTAGAGATACTTTAAAACTTTTTCTTTCATTATATTTAAAAGTAAAACCTTTAGATGAGATTATAGAAATATGTTCATTACATGATATTATTGATAGAGACACCAAAAAACTTTCCGGCGGACAAAAACAACGAATGCTTTTAGGTATTGCTTTAATTAACGATCCGGAATTATTATTTCTTGATGAACCGACAACCGGACTTGATCCTCAAGCCCGAAGAAATTTTTGGGAACTTATCAGAAACATAAAAAAATCAGGAAAAACTATCATTTTAACAACACATTATATGGATGAAGCTGAAGTTCTCTGTGATGAAATAGCGATTATGGATCAAGGGAAAATAATCGTTCAGGAAAAACCGGAAATCCTGCTAAAAGAGAATTTTTGCGGAGCATTTGTTACAATACCTTATCATTCAGATTATGAAAGAATTGTAAATACCCTCAATTGGAATATCAAAATTGATTCAAATAGTATTCAAATTCAATGTGTTGATATTGATGAAGTTCTTACTATTTTATTACGAAATAAAATCCCTTTAACCGGCTTAAAAATTGATGAACCAAATCTTGAAGATCTTTTTATAAAACTAACCGGATCTTCATTACGATTATAATTTTTGTAAAGGATGATTGATGAAAAAATTTTTAGCAATTTTTATGGCAAGAAATAAAGAATTCTTTAAAGATACCGGAACACTTATCTGGGTAATTTTATTTCCAATAGTTATGATTACAGGGTTATCTCTTGCTCTTTCTGATAATAACAAACCGTTATATAAAATAGGTATAATCGGAACATATAATGAATCAGCTGATTTTTTTCAAACAAAATATTTGCAGTACATCAATTATGACTCGGAAGATGAAGCCATTTTAAAATTGTCACATCATCAGATAGACTTTCTTATTAACATACATAAAAATGAATATTGGATGAATTCAGATTCATCGAAAGGTTATATTGTTGAAAAACTTTTCGAAATTACCGGTTATTCTCAATCTTTCATAAAACATATCGTAACCGGTAAAGCGATACGATATGTTGACTGGGTTTTTCCCGGGGTAATTGCTATGAATATTATGATGAATTCTTTATTCGGCGTCGGATTCGTTATCGTTCGTTACCGGAAAAACGGTGTTCTAAAAAGGCTTAAAGCAACACCGCTTAATTCATTTGAATTTATTACGGGGCAAATATTCTCAAGACTTTTTATTGTTGTTACTATAAATTCTTTTGTATTTTTAATTTGCAATTTATTTTTAAAGTTTGTAATAGTCGGTTCATTATTCAATATGCTATTAATTACAATATTAGGCTCATTTTGCCATATTTCACTTGGATTGTTATTTTCATGCCGTTTTAAAAGTGAAGAACTTGCTAATGGTGTAATAAATCTGGTTTCCTGGCCAATGATGATGTTTAGCGGAATCTGGTTTTCATTAGAGGGAGCACCATCTATACTTTCTAAAATTGCCAATATATTTCCACTAACGCATTTTGTTACAGCTCTAAGAAAAATTATGCTTGAAGGTGCATCGTTAACTGGAGTAATTAATCATATAATAATACTTGTTGTAATGTCTGTAGTATTTCTTATTTCAGGTTCTTATCTTTTTAAATGGGATGAAAACTGATTACCGGGAGGTGTTGAATGTTAAATTACAAAAAAAATGAAAATACATTTACAATTACCAATTCAGGAGGTAGTGGTTGTATTTTCATATTTATTTCTTTTTTTGGTATTTTACTAACATTAGCAGGAATCTTTGGGATTTTATTTACCTCATCTATAGATAATGATTCAAAAATATTTATGACTGGTATTTTTATCTTTATGTCATCACTTGGTATAATTATGATTTGGGCCGGTTTTCGATCGCCGGCACGAAATTTTAAAGAAAGTATTATATTTGACAATGAAAGTTCACTCGTTAAATTTTACTTTAATAAAACAAGTCAAACTCCTTATGAAGTTTCATATGGCGATATTGCCTTCATTGAAGGAGTGCTGGATATTCGTACCACTTCAAACAGTGGAGGTAGTGGTACAGGAACAAGCACTCATCATTATTACCTTATAAATATAGTAAAAAAAGATGGTGCAGTTTTATGGCTGACAAAATGCGTGGACTCTGTAGAAAGATATCAGGATTTAATAACTGAATTAGTAACATTTACTGGTTTTGCACTTCATCAGACTCCTTCACTGGGAGAACCTCTCAATGCAACAAAATTTTTTCAAAAAGCATCATTCCCTCAAGAATATACAGTTAATCAAAATTGTGTAACAATAGAGAAACAGGATGCCGGAACAAAAATACAAATACATAATTCAAAAAAATCTTTTATTGAGAACTTTTTTGCCCGTTTTGTATATTTTCCTTTTTTTATTGTACCGGTTTTTATGCTTTATATATTTTTCAATTCATTAGGATTTCCAATGGTACTTATACCCGGTATTTTTTGTGTCATTTTTTATATAATTTTAATTGCGGTATTGTTATCACAATTAAAGAAATACACAATTATTGTTGAAGAATCCGGAATAGACATCAATATAACCTTTCGTTTTTTTTCGTTTTTTAATAAATCTATCAGGGTATCATCCGAAGCAATAAACTATGTACGAACTAACCGGGGTGAAGATGGGGCATGTCGCTTAACACTTGGAATTGAAGCATCTGCAAAACCTGACATCAGTTTTTTTACAATGTTATTAGTTAATATAGGAACATTTAAACCGGCACAAAGAAAAAATTGTATTACAAATGAAGTTGTTATACCTCTATGGGAAGTACCTGCTTACAGTCAGGCCGGAAAAACTCTGACAATTTTCGATCTGCTTGCGATTGAAAAAATAATAGAAGATATTATATTGCTAAAAGAAAAATCAATTGAGTAAAGAGCTTCTTGCAAAAATACTCATTTTATCTCGAATTTTTGCAAGAGCCTCTAAAATGATCTTTATTCCATCAACTAATTTTCTTCATTCCTTTTAATATCCTGAAGATCTTTAATTATTTTATCAAGTCTTGATTTTACCGTCGGATATGAAACCCCAAGAATCTCTTCCATTTCTTTCATGTTCCCGCGGGTTAATATAAAATTTTCTACAAAATCAAGTGAATCCTTGTCGAGATAACCGAATGTATGTGAATAAAAAGTACCGGTTACAGTAATATCACATTGAGCACAATGGAGAGTTTTAATAACCATTTTCTTACCGCAGCCGGGACATCCGATTGTTTTCATAATTGCCTCTTTAATATAGTTAAACTTTTGTTTGTTATTATTAATATATTTTTCAAAATATATCAATATAATTAATATTAATATTGATTTTATTTATATAACGTGATATTGTGAAAAAAACTTAGTAAGGAGTTGCACATGACCGACGTTACAATTATTATAGGAAGCGAGAGTGATAAAGAGCAAATTGCTCCACTTGAAGATGTTTTAAAATCGTACAACATGTCGTATGATCTGAGAGTTATTTCTGCTCATAGAAATCTTGAGGACTTGATAGCATTTACGAAAACCAATCAAACCAGAATATATATTACAGCAGCGGGTTTATCGGCAGCTTTGCCGGGTGTCGTTGCATCTCTTGTTAAACAACCGGTTTTAGGCATTCCGCTTATTTCAGGCGTACTCGCCGGCATGGATGCACTCATGTCAATTCTGCAATTACCTAAGGGGGTGCCTTGTGCGACTATGGGTATTGGTAAGCAGGGTGTTTTGAATGCAGGGCATTTTGCTGCGAGAATGTTAGGGAAAAATTAATTATATTGAGAGGCTCTTGCAAAAATCATGAGTACATTATTTTTGCTCCCGCCATACGCAATATAATTGCGTTAGAGGTAGCCTCATGCAAAAATTCGAGAAAAGAAAAGTATTTTTGCAAGAGGCTTTTGAGGCTGTCGTTATTGGCAGCCTTTTTTTTAAATAAGGAGAACACTATGAATAACAAAATTAAATTTGACAAGTTTGACACATCAGGCATTTCTATTGTCATTCCGAAAACTAAAAGTGATATAATACATATAGCACTTGGTGGCGATAACAAACGCTTTGAAGTTAAATATGATGTAAAAGGTAAAAATGAGGTTACTGAAGCTGTTGTTGTAAAATGCAAGAATGGACTTTCTATAAATTACACAGAAACATATATGCGCCGACGAGACCCCGACTGTTTGTTTATCGGAGACAATCAGGACACTGATAAAATCAGATTCTCTGATGAGTTCGGTTATGACTTTGATTCATTAAGAAATGAGTCATTTGAATGGCTTAAATCTCAGAAAGAACTGCTTTTTATGCCATTTTATTCAGGCGGTGTTGAGTTAAGAGCACCATCACTTCTTATTGCACCGGTAAATGCCGGGTTCTTTGCCGGTGGCCTTGCCGATTTGCAAAAGTTTATTCCATATTCAGAGCTTCCTGATAATTTTAAACCGGAAATAGTTATCTACCTTGCACCAACATTCAGACATACACATTTTAAAGGTAAACAAGTAGTCGTTCACAACAGATTAAATGATATGTATGAGATGTTTGCGTACAATCTTTATCCGGGTCCGAGTGCCAAAAAAGGTGTGTATGGCGCTCTTCTTCACCTCGGTGAAAAAAACGGCTGGACTACACTACATGCTTCAACTGTTAAAATAAAAAATAACAGCAATAATAAAGAACTGGTAATGATGCACGAAGGTGCTTCTGGTGGCGGAAAAAGTGAAATGATTCAGGCTCCTCATTATGACAGTCACAATAAACTTGTTGTCGGTGTTAATACAATCACCGGTGAAAAATTCAGTCTTGATTATACCGATTCAATGACCCTTTACCCTGTAACAGACGATATGGCATTGGCACATTCATCTATTCAAAAGGGAAAAAAGAAACTAATCTTATCAGATGCTGAATCGGGATGGTTTATAAGGGTTGATCACATAAAAGAATATGGCACTGAAGCGAGTCTTGAAAAAATCACGATACACCCTGAATCACCGCTTGTATTTCTTAATCTCGATGGTAAAGAGGATGCAACGTGCTTAATCTGGGAACACACTATGGATGCTCCGGGTAAAAGATGCCCGAATCCCCGTGTTGTTGTGCCACGAGACAGTGTGGCTAATATTGTTCATACACCGGTTGAAGTTGACGTGCGAAGTTTCGGTTTTAGAGCACCTCCGTGTACTAAAGAAAACCCGACATACGGGATATTGGGGGTATTCCATATTTTACCACCGGCATTAGGCTGGTTATGGAGACTTGTTTCCCCGCGTGGTCATGCCAATCCGAGTATTGCTGATTCCGAGGGATTTGTAAGTGAAGGTATTGGTTCATACTGGCCTTTCCTTACCGGTAAAATGGTAAATCAGGCAAACATACTATTAAGGCAAATTATGGATGCTCCTGAAACACATTATATTCTTACGCCAAATCAGCATGTCGGGGCGTATGCAACAAGTTTTGCACCGCAATGGGTAGCACGGGAATATATCAACGCAAATGGTTTTATATTTAATAAAAAAAGCCCGTCCAAACTTGCATTACTCGGTTGGACTCCTGAGAATATACAGGTTACAGGAAAAATCATTCCGGATTACTTATTTGATGTTTCACTTCAGAAAGAAGTAGGAAATGTAGGATATGAAAAAGGTGCTGAAATTATAAAACACTTTTTTGAAAGAGAATTAAAAAATTACGACAGCGATAAACTTGAGCCGTTAGGTCGTAAAATCATCCAGATATTCCATGATAATGGAAGCGTTGATGATTATAATTCGATACTTTAAGAGTCTTATAATACTATAAGTTTTGAATTACAATGTTTCAGAAATATGGAGGGGCAATATGGACAGATTACTTCAGGGAATTGTTAATTTTTCAAACTCGGATTTTGCAAAATATAAAGATTTATTTGTTGAATTAAAAGATCAGCAAAATCCGCATACATTATTTATTGGATGTTCTGATTCGCGGGTAATACCAAATCTTATCACCCAGACCCTTCCCGGAGAACTTTTCACTGTACGCAATATTGCAAATATTGTTCCTCCGTATAGAGAAACCGAAGAATATGTTGCAACAACGTCAGCTATAGAGTATGCTGTTCAGGTACTCGGTGTTGAGAATATAGTAGTTTGCGGTCACTCCAACTGTGGGGGATGTTCTGCTTTATACAAAGAATCAGATACCTTTGAACACATCCCGCATGTACAAAAATGGCTTGAATTGGCTTCACCTGTAAAAGAAAAAGTCCTTAATGCTCTTAACACCGGTGAGAATACTCCCGAAACGAGAAGCTGGATGACAGAACAGGTCAATATAGTTGAACAGATTAAACACCTGCTCACGTATCCGTTTATCACTGATAAGTACATCGAAGGAAAATTAAAAATCCTGGGCTGGTATTATATTATAGAAACCGGTGAAGTATACAACTATAATAAAGAAACCGGGTGTTTTGAACTGATAAGTGGATAATAAAAAATTATAGAGGCAAAACATGAAGATTATTATTTTTATGACCGCTTTTTTTATTCCTGTTATCTTTTTTTCTAATGAAATTACTACTTTAACTACCGGTATTGATTTTTCGATTTCTAATGATTCTGTTGATTATAAAACCGGTAAAAACAAACGATCGAAAACATATTCTGCACTTACGAAGAGTTTTATGGGACATCTTTTGATTATATATTCTGTACCGATGAGTGTTCTGTCCGGTTTTCTTATTTATCATATGCCCGGTCTTTATTATCCAACAGCCGGTTTGATAAACCAATATCAGGAGGATAAAGAACCTCTTACGCATGCACTTGCCGGTTTGATGTTGATGATATTTGTCCCGGCACTTTTAGGAACAATTACACTGTCTCTTGCTTCAATGGTATTGTTATCAGGCGGTCTTGCACTGTCTATAATTGGGGCTATACAACTAAAAAACTCACCAATGGCTCATTATGTTGACAAAAGAAATAAGTTCTTGAGTTATACCGCATTAATTACCGGTTTATTCTCATTAGCTGGAAGTATTTCCGGAGGAGTCGGGGCATCATTGCTTGTTTTTAATCATTTTAATGAAAACACAGTTGAATTAAATGATGCCGGCATTAAATTATCTGTTATTGGGGCTATCGGTTTATTCAGTCTTCCTGTTACAATAACATCTCTAAGCCATATCGCATGGCTCAGAGGAGTTAAAGCACGATTTGGTATGGATGGCGGAATTAATAAAGCAGACAGTTTTTATGTATCATTTAATGTTCAGTTTTGAATTAAGGCAATCAAAGAATTTCCACCACAGAGGCACCCGTTTCACTGGAGGGAACGGAGTTTTTTTGAAAGTTTTTTTTCTTTGCATAACCAAAATCATTAAATATCTACTTTTTCATCTCGTCTCAGTGCTCTCTGTATCTCTGTGGTGGAAAAATCCTAAAAATTTCTATCACAGGACACAACGTTTTTTTAAGGTTTCTCAGAAGAGGTGCCCTTAATCTAATGAAATAACCGGATTTGAAATAGATCCGGTTATTTTATGCAAATAAAACAAGACTCACCGCCATAACTGCCATACCACCGATTAATCCTCCGATTGCAATATGATGCCGTCCGAATTCCTCAGCAGTCGGTAAGAGTTCATCAAGAGAAATATATACCATAATTCCGGCAACGGCGGAAAAAATCACGCCGAACATCGAGTCATTAATAAAAGATCTTAAGAGGAAATATCCGACTATTGCACCGACCGGCTCGGAAAGACCGGAAAGGAAAGAAAGCCAGAATGCCTTTTTTTTACTTTTTGTAGCATAGTAAATTGGAACTGAAACAGCAATTCCCTCGGGAATATTATGAATTGCAATGGCAACGGCGATACTCACACCAACTTTAGGATCATGCATAGCAGCCATAAAGGTAGCCAAACCTTCAGGAAAATTATGGATCGCAATGGCAAGTGCAGAAAATAACCCCATTCTATGAAGTTTTTTAGAGTCTTTATCATCTTTAGATTCTATAACATCAATGTTTTTCATTTCATGAGGATTTTCAAAAGAAGGAACTAATTTATCAATTAAAGCAATTAATGCAATTCCGCTAAAAAAAGCAAAAACAGTTATCCACAGACCGGTTTTATTACCATGCACAGCACTTAATGATGCATGTGCCTTTGCAAATATTTCAACAAATGATACGTAAATCATAACTCCGGCAGAAAAACCGAGAGAGGCACATAAAAATACAGGATTAAATTTCTTTGATAAAAAAGCCATCAAACTGCCAACTGATGTTGATAAACCTGCAAATATAGTTAAACCAAGTGCTAATAAGACATTTCCTTGACCCATAGAGCCTCCTTCTTTAAGATACAATTACTCAATTGATGCATTATAGTATATAAATCGTGATTATTCAATATCCGTGTACTTTAATTTTGATTATTCAGAGCCTCTTCAAAAAGAGAAAATTATTGCAAGTGACTATATTGTTATTAAATATGTTTTCATTTGAGCCTCTTGCAAAAATACTTTTCTTTTCTCGAATTTTTGCATGAGGCTACCCTGGCTGCATGCCCGAGCAACTGTACCCAGTGACCAGGGTATAACGCAATTTTATTGCGTATTGGCGGAAGCAAAAATCAAGTACTCTTGATTTTTGCAAGAGCTTCATTTATAATGAATAAAAGCGACTATTGTTTTTTTATGAAAAAGGGGTTTTTATGAGTAGTATATTCAGATTTGTTTTTATGGCAGTTGTTATCTCAGCTTGTGCGAATGTAAATGACGGTTTTATCCCGATAAATGGAGGTTCATTTATTATGGGAAGTAATGACAGGCAATATGCTGACAGTGATGAATATTATCCTCATCCAGTTACGCTTGATTCGTTTTATATTGATAAATACGAAACTACTATTAAAAGTGTGGCGGATGTTTATAATTATGCGTTACAAAAAAAGTACCTATATGTTAAGGGAAATGTTGCATATCTTGAATCAAACGATAAGCTGTTATTAAAAGCAGGGGGCGGAATACAGGTTAAAAGTCTTCAGTATGAAAATGGTAAATTTTTGTATAATGAGGATGCCGCAAACTATCCGGTTATACATATAAGCTGGTTTGGTGCTGCTGCATATTGCAATTTTTTAAGTGAAATGAAAGGGCTTGAAAAATGTTATGATGAATTTTTCTCAGAGTGTGATTTCTCAAAAAACGGTTACCGGCTTCCAACCGAGGCTGAATGGGAATATGCCGGTACATCAGGCGGTAAACCATATTTGTTCAGTTGGGGGAATGATACAAAGAAACCGAAAGAAAATGTAGCTGATCTCACATTTAAAAAAGAGTTTAAACAGTTTCTCTCCTGGGATAATTACAAAGACGGTTATGTGTATACTTCTCCTGTCGGTTCTTTCTCACCTAATGAACTTGGCTTGTATGATATGTCGGGTAATGTCTATGAATGGTGCTGGAACTGGTCAACAAACGGCTATGAAGAAAAAGCGGTCACAAATCCCCGCGGACCCGATACAGGAACACATAAAGCAGCAAGGGGCGGTAGCTGGTATGATACAATAAATCTTAATCGTTTAACAAACAGATCATGGGCAACACCTGAAGCAACCGGTTCTGTTGCAGACCGGGGACTAAGAATTGCCCGGTCAAAAGTGAAGTGAATTAGGGTATTACATTCAAAACTGCAAGGTCAGAAAACCGTCTCAAGGAAGCGGAAGGGTTTCAAACGCACGGTCTGATATGGTTATTACTCCATAGGAGGTATAAATGAAAATATTGATACTAACAATAGGAACGAGAGGGGATATTCAGGTGTATATCGGATTATCTCAAAAGCTAATAAATGCCGGGCACTCTGTTACGATTGCCTCTTCAAGAGCCCATGAAAAACTTATAACTTCTTTTGGCATACAGTATGAATGTATAGATGAAGCAGTTGATACCGGTTTAATTAACAACGTAATTGAAAAGAAGGGGCTAAAAGCAGTAAAAGAAGGAATCAGGTTATTGTTTGACGGTATGTATCTTTCTCATACAAGAGTAATGGAATTAATTCCCGATAATGATCTTGTAATAGGACACGGATGGTTGGGTGAAACAGAATCGGATATGTGTAATAAACGGTTTATCAGAGTAGGTATAAGCCCGAATCTTGCAGAAAAGGTAAAAAGTAAGGCTACCACAATAAGGCAGAAGCTGATGATTAATATTGAGTCATACGCTATAAATCAGCTTATTATAAAACCATACAATGAGTTCAGACAAAAAATTAAAGCTCCCGTAACATCACTTGCTGAAATTAACAGGAAAAGTCTTTTTATACCGATTTCAAAAGTTCTCATAGACTCGATGAGTTTATGGAATGATAATACATATCAATCTTCCTACTGGTACACTGATTTTAATGGATATACACTACCGCAAGAGTTGGATAACATGCTTAATAATGGTAAGAAAAATATACTGATTAACTTTGGTTCAATGACCGGATGGATACATAACGGGAATGAATTAGCTGATATTTTTAATGAAGTTGCCGAAAAGAAAAATTTGAATGTACTATTCATCGGTAAGAATATAATAGATACTAAAAAAATACATTCTGAAAGTTTATTTCAGATAGATGAAATTCCTTTAAGCTCTATCTTACATAGATTTGATGCTTGCTTTCATCATTGCGGCCTCGGAACTACGAGTGAAATACTGCGAAGCGGATGCCCGTCTATACCGGTACCATTTATTATAGATCAATTTGACTGGGCAAAACGGCTTATTAAAACCGGAAGTGCGACTGAAATTCTCAATTACAAAGATATTACTTTGAAAAATATAATAAACCGTCTTGATGTAATCTTTAATGATCAACGTTATAAAACAAATGCTTTTAAAGTGAGGGAGACTGTCAATAATGAAATTATTGAAGACAGGACAGTTAATAATATCGAAAGATTATGTAATTGATGACCGGATTTATTTTCCTGTATAAAGAGGTGAAATATGAACTTTAAAAGATTATTTATGATACTTTGTATTCTTGCTTTTACCCTTACACTATCGGGGCAGAACTTTTCAAAAGGTGATCCGGTACTTGTCAAATTACATGATTATCATGTTGGAAAGATAGTTGAAAAAAGCGGTGATAAATACCGGGCTGATATATATGCTCAAACAGGCGGTTACCCTCTGGTATCATCATCTCAACTTATCCCATTAAAAAAAACATGGGCAATCGGTGACTGGATTCTCACTGACTGGACCAATGAGCGCATTTTTATTAAAGCGCAAATAGTGTATGTCGAAGCAGGCCGTTATCTCTGTGTTGACTGGCCACGTCAGGATATGTTATGGCGTGAGTATACTACTCTTGTTCCGCTTGAGTATATAAAGGTTCTTGGTCATCACTTCAACAGTGACCGCAACTATTATAAACCGGAAACGTCGATTATTGCATCAGACCTTCATAGTCAGGACGGGCAGGGCGCCACTGAAACTGTAAAAAATAGCAATAATGAATTTAAGGTTTCTGATGCTGTTGAAGTTGAATGGAATGGAACCTGGTATGCAGCAAAGATACTTAAACAAAAGGACAATACGTATTACATCAGTTATAACAGTTATGATAGCTCATGGAATGAATGGGTTGGCAACGAGCGTATCCGATCGGCACATGCACCAAAGGGGACAACGCCTGATATAGGCACCGGCAACACGATACAGTGGAAAATCGGTGACATCGCATGGAATACTTTTACAAATGAAGGCACATATTTTCAGGTGAAACTCCTTGCATCTGACGCAGGCGTTTGGCTTTGCATGGAACTTAAGTCAATGGCAGTTGACTGGAAAAAACCTGAAAATCTTCATGTTGAAAAACCGGTTCAGACTTTTTTTCCGGGGAAATAGTTTGGAGCTAAAGTAGTTGTAAATCAGTTTTGTTTACTATTTCATTTTCTTATACAATTTTCTCAGCTACACCGCCTGCGAAAAAGTCAGATAAAAATCTGGTAGTCGTATGTGTAAAACCACATTCTTTTAAAACATCAAGCGTTTTGCGATTTAAATAGCAACCTGCAGCAATTTTCTTCCATGCAGGTGTGATAAAATGAACAACCGGATCGATCAATTTTTTTTCAGGCAAAATATGTTCAATAAAATAGACTTTACCATTTGGTTTGAGGATACGATACACCTCTTGTAACCCCCGAACAGGATCAGGTACAGAACAAAATACCAGAGTAAATACTACAGTATCAAATGATTCATCTTCAAAAGGCAGTTTTTCAGCTGTTCCTTCAATAAATTTCACGGGAAACCCTGTTTTAAAATGAAAATTTTTTACTTTATCAGATATTTCAAGATCAATAATTGTAAGTGAGTTCACCGCATCACGCTGATAATAACTCAGATTTGCTCCTGTGCCAGCTCCAATTTCAAGTACAGTACCGGTAGCAGAACGAATAAGCTTTTTTCTTATTCTGCGAAGAAAGAAAAATTCAAATGGAGCCATAAATAAATCGTAAACAACATCAGGGAATCCTACCATATAAACCGCCTTTTTGTTTGAGAGTATTTTTGCAAGAGCCTCAATTGAATATCTTTTCTCTAAAAAATAAATCTATGAATTACATATTGCATAAAAAACAATAAATGTATATATTTAGCAAATGAATGTACATAAACTAAATTTATTTCCTATAACAGATTATTTTTCACAAAAATCAATTCTAAATAATGTGCTTATTATTCGAACATGGTTAAAACGGCGATACCGCCAGGTTCAAACGAAGCTAAAGAGTTTTGTGCGAACTGGACAATAAATTCACATATAGTGAGGCTCTTGCAAAAATCAAGAGTACTTGATGAAAAAAAGTGTACTTTTTTTATGCGTCCGCCGTTACGCAATAAAATTGCGTTATAAGAAGCTTCTTGCAAAAATTCGAGATTAAATAGAGTATTTTTTTTTAACGCATTGGTTTTAATCAATTTTGCTTTTTTAACTTAATTTTCTTGACAATTTCCCGTTTTTTCTTTCATAATTATGGTATGGAAAAGTCATTATTGAGGAGAAATGTATGCGCAATATACTTTTGATTCTGGTGCCGGTTTTTTTTCTTTCGGGTTGCATTGTTGATGAACCAAATCAGACAAATAACAATGATAACAGCAGTAATACTAATATTGATGTGTTAAAATCACTCGGGATTAATACAAACCTCGATCCGCGAAAAGACCCGAATGGTAATCCGGTACCTGAAACAGCAAATCCTCTTGGCAAAAAAATATCGCGACTTTCAACATACAGTGAATTTTTTACAGCCGGGTTTCCCGGTATCGGTGGTAAAGATTACGGAATTTCAGATAATTTTGCTTATGACACAAACCTCATTACAAATTATCCGGGGGATACATCATGGACAAAAATACCTAAAAAAGCAACAAGTGCTGATATCGATGCAGATGGTTATGATGAAATTCTCATGCTGCTTTTTTATAAAGATAATAAAATATCTTTGCAGGTAATAGATGATAAAAGTAAGAAATTTAAATTTGCTGATCCTGTCGATTTGATTACAGGAATAACGGTTGATCCCTCAGACAGCAGTTATCATGATGACGGTGATTTTGAACAGCGAAATTACTATTATCTTTTTGATATAGTATCGGGTAACCTTGACGATGATGAGAATGACGAGTTTATTGTAACATACCATAATACTATCTACATATATGATCATGACTTATCATTAATTAACAAAAAGAAACTGACACCTTTTGATGTTTACGGAAGTTGGGATGAAAACGAGGAGCAGTTTTTACGAGTTGCAATAGGTGATGTGAATAATGACGGCAAAAATGAGATTGTAGCGGTCTACTCAATAGATAAAGCGAATATTGATTCTGATCCCGTTGCGAAGTATTACATTTATAAAGATACTGTATTTACTCCCGAAAAAGACGGCGAAATAAGATACAATAATGATGACCTTAATAAACTTTTTACTGCAAATGTTGCTCTCGGTGATATTGACGGTGATGGTAAACTGGAAATCATTTTTGCCGGACGTGCCTATGGGGATGATAATTGTGGAATAATCGTTTTTAAATATAATGAAACTGAAAAAGATTATAAGTATTTTACCAGAGCAAATAATGAGAACACAATAGCCGATGTCAGTGAATCTAAAACTGATTATTACAGATCAAGAATGTTTTCAATTGCATGTGCTGATTTGCGGGGGGAACGGAAAGATTTAATTATTTTTGGTAATGAAATAATTGAATATGGCGTAAGAACTGCCGGTGGCAATTCGGTATTATTTGAGCCGTATGGAAATGCTGCATTGTTTGGCGATTATGATCATCAAATCTATGCAGATCAGATTGCTGTTGGTAATTTTGATCAGAATCAATATGGCAAAGAACAAATTATCTGTCTTGAAACATCGAAGCCATCAAGTCCTGAAAAACTATACAAAATTTCTGTTGGTTCAAGCGGCCTTATAGAGAGAACCATGTTAAAGGATAAACTTGATTCAGCAGTAACATATCCTATAGTTGCTGCGGGAAATGTTGATAATGACAGTCCAATTCTTGAATATACAGGTAAGCATGATGTCGGCTTTTCAACACCGGTAATTCTTTCTGTTTTAGCATCTCCTCCTTATTATAGCAGTGTCGATTATGCCGGTAATCAATCATTTGCAGCAACCGAATATGGCCAGGCAAAAGAAAAAGAAGTTGAAAAAACAAACTCCGTTGGTTTTTCTGTAGGAGTATCTTTTGGGTACGAATTTGAATTAAGTGTTTTCGGCATAAAATTCGGGGGTGTTGAGTTCAGTCTTGCTGTTGAAAATTCATTTCAATGGTCGTTTAGTAAATCAGTTTCAATAGAAAAAAGTTATGGCATCGTAACACCCGGTGGTGAAGATGCTGTTCTCTTTTCGGCAATTCCTTATGATATCTACTACTATACGGTTATTTCATCACCATTTCCTGATGATATTGGAAAGGAAATATCCGTTAATGTACCACGAGAGCCGATGATATTACCATGCGAATTAAATTATTATAATAAAAATAATGGTGATGGTATCGATATCGACAAAAGCGTTTTACCACATACAATAGGTAACCCGTTTTCATATCCTTCACAGGATTCATTGAAGAATCTTTCAAATTTATCTTCAAGTGAAGGAAAATTAGAGTTATATGGTCCAAACTGGCTTGGCGTATCAGCCGGTAATCAATTTGGAAATCAATCAATACAATACACAACAAGTGCCGGAGAATCGTTTGATTATCAATTATCTGCTACATTTGAAGTAGTAACTACGGTAGGTAATGTGAAAGCTGGTGTTTCAGCTGGAACACAATACGGTTATCAATGCAGCACAACTCTAAGTGAGAGTACAATTTTTAGTGGTTCCGTACCGAATATTCCCCCTGATCAATATAAAGCTGATCTTTCCTACAACTGGATGTTAGCAGGGTATTCATACAAAGCCGGAGACCAGAAGTTTTTTGTTGTTAATTATCTGGTGAAGTAGGGGATTTTTTATCACATAATGAAGAGAGATTGTATGTGGAACCTCCGGTTGTTACATACAATCAATCTTTTCTTTTCCATACTTCATAAGGGAAAATATATTTTTCAGGGTAATAATTCTCCTGTATATAGGTTGTAAGCGGGTTTTCCGGAACTATATGTTTTGGAGAATTTTCCCATGAAGGATAATCGATTTCAACGCTCTCGATTATACAGTACGTTGGTATTCTATTTTTTTTAATCATTAAATCAGTATAGTAACCAACTTGAGAAAATGGATAAACACCAAAAGTCCATGTAAAGTTATATGCCGGTCTTGTATCTGTAAGAAAATATAAAAGCGGGCTATTGGTGTATGTCAAAAGAAAGTCATCTTTTTTTATTCTTTGATCTGTATATTTCAAAAGTTCTTCAAGACCTTTTACTCTTTCTTCAGATGAGAAAATGCCGGATAGTTTTTTATGGGTAAATGGTACAGTCAATTTATTCATAGGTTGATCTCTGTATACAGTGTTATAATTATAAATATACCCTGAAATTAATACAATAAATAAAGTCAGACTGATAAAAGCACTTGAAGGAAATGCGTATTTTGAATTTCTAAATTCAGATTCAAGATATTGTATCAATATTACCATTGTTAAAACAAATAATACAGGAATCCCCTGAACTCCTGCTGTATATGAGCTTGCATAATTGAAATAATGAGTTGAAATACTGAATAAATAAATGAGAAGGATAGAGCCTGATATAATACTGGAATACAGAATTTTTAGATCTGAGTTATAGTTTTTAAATAGTTCTTTTGAATTAATTAATATAAATACTGCTGCTATTATTGTATAAAACAGGATTAACAAATTAGTATTTTGACCTCTAAAAAAAACAAGATTTGTTGAAAGTAATACAAAGAAAACTATTACAGCAAGAGAAGTGAATTTTCTGTTTTTCAAACTAATTAATGAAAGAAAAATCATTACTGAAATAGTGAAAAAACTGATTTCACTTAGTTGAGGAAAATTGATTATCAAAATAGATAAAAGTTTTCCCAATCCCATAGATGCAAGTGAATTGTGATCTCTTGATAATTTGAGAAATTCAAAAAAGTAATCAAATAAACCATACCCATACATTAGCAGGATGCCTAATAATGAAAACAGAGCAAAAGTTGTCAGTAATATAATATCAGGAATACAATTTTTCTTTTCTTTACTGAATATCAGAGTTAATAAAGAATTTATAAGCCATGTAAGAATAAATATTCCCGCTGTCGGATAGGAATAACATGCGATTGTAAATGCTATTCCTCCGAATATTGAGAAAATAGTTTTTGAAAAAAGTCGTAGTGATGATCGGGCGATTAACCAGAATGCAACTGATAAAATAATAAAGTTACTTGATAATAGATTATATGATGGAACAAGTCTTCCTGCATAATTATTAAAAAGAAACATAGCAAGTGTTAAAAATATCATTTGGGCAATGTTAATTTTTTTTCTAAAAGAAATAAATAAAACTGATAATGAAGAAAATTGTAAAGTCATACCAATAATTTTAAATCCGTAAAGTGATATATTTGGAAAAACTCTAAATATCATACTGATAAAAACGGCAAACATTGATACAATACTAAAAGAATCATCTTTAATAGGAAGATCACCCTTTATCAGGCGTAGTGCAGAACTGATATAAAATCCTTCATCTGTAAAATCGATTCCTTTTGATGCTTTAAATATTCCATATATCAAACAAATCAAAAATAATAGTAAAGAAAATACAATTTGAAAATACTTTGAAGAAATTATTGTATTTAATATATTGATATTTTTTGATTTCGAAAGTGAGATTAAAATAAAATCAAGCTGTCTGGGATTTATTATAAAAAACAATATGAAAACAGTAAATACCATGAAAAAAAGCCCTGAGAATAATAAATAACTTAGTAAGTGAAAGTCTCCTGCCCAATTAATAATATCCTTAAAAAAAAATAATGAAGACTGTTTATAATAAAAATCTTTTAAAGTAATGATAATAAAACCATTATCTTCTGATTTATTATTATCAAGATATGTTTTGTCAAATGAAAACTCTTTTTCTGATAACTTTATAGAACATGATTGTATATCAATCGATTTATCGGAAGTTGAAATAATTATTGAAGAAATCATTCCCTTTCCTCTATATAGAGACCATTTATTTTCTGAAAAAATCAAATTGGTTAGGTTATTTCTTGATGAAATTTTTTTTACCATAATACTATTATATTGTTCAATCGAAAAATTACCCTGTAATGTGAGTTCAACTTCTGTATTATTAGTTCTTATTGCATTGAATGCATATTTTGCAAATACTCCGATTGAAAGAAGTAAAACAAAAGTTAATAGTATTCTTTTTTTCATAATCTTTGTTACTCCACATTGTAACTACGATTTGTAAAAATCATAGATAGTTTGTACAATTTTTTCTTTTTCATTACTTTTAAGTCCGAAAAACATAGGCAGTCTTAAAATACGCTCACTTTCTTTTGTTGTCCAGATATCTTTCCCGTTAAAAACGCCATATTTCTGACCGGCCGGTGAAAGATGTAACGGGATATAATGAAAGACCGCAAATACATCATTTTTCCGCAGATATTCTATTAAATCTGATCTTTCTGCAATATTCCTGGTTTTTATATAGAACATATGAGCATTGTGAGTAGTTTCTTCCGGAATAAAAGGAAGTTGTATTAACCCGTTATTTGACAGAGACAGAAGTTGCGAATTATAGAAACCCCAACTTTCAAGTCTGTCATTATTGATAACATCTGCTTTTTCAAGTTGTGCGTATAAATATGCTGCGTTGATATCTGATGGAAGATAACTCGATCCCATATCAACCCATGTATATTTATCCACCTGACCTCTAAAGAATTTACTTCTATTAGTACCTTTTTCTCTTAGAATCTCGGATCTTTCTATAAATTTAGTATCATTTAATAAAATAGCGCCACCTTCACCTGAGGAATAATTTTTTGTTTCATGAAAACTATATGCCCCGATATCGCCAATTGTACCAAGAAATTTGTCTTTGTACTTTGACATAACTCCCTGAGCTGCATCTTCGATAAGAAAGATTTTATATGCATCCGCAATTTTTTTTATTTTGTCCATCTCACAGGCAACCCCTGCATAATGCATTACAACAATCGCTTTGGTTTTTTTATTAATTGCCTGTTCAATCAGATTCTCATCAATATTCATAGTGTCAGGTCTTATGTCTATAAAAACAATTTTCGCTCCCCGCATAACAAATGCATTAGCTGTCGAAGTGAAAGTATAAGACGCCATAATTACTTCATCACCCGGTTGAATATCGATAAGAATTGCAGCCATATCAAGAGCATGGGTTCCTGAAGTAGTTAATAGAACTTTTTTACTATTAAAATTTGTTTCAAACCACGAATGACATTTTTTTGTGAATTCACCGTCTCCGCTTATTTTATTATTGGATATTGCTTTTTTTATATACTCAAGTTCGGTTCCAACAAATGGAGGTTTATTAAATGGAATCATTTTTTTCTCCCGATATATAAAAAACCGGATGAAATATTTTTTGACATCGGGTGATAAATTAAAATAAAATCCAGAAATTTTAAAGGAAATGTCAATAGCATTAATACAATATTTAATAAATAATGTAATGGTTTAATACCAAAAGATAGTAATATTGAAACCCACTCCTGAAATATCCATAATAAACCGGAAGTTGGTCCACCGGAAGGTTTCAATTCAATGGTATCAAAATCTTTATATAAAACTTTCATTCCTTCAACTGTTCTTCTTGAAAAGTCATATGGAGATGCATGAAAAGGCTGCATAAATGGAAAAAAACTTATAACTGTACCGTTTTTTATTAATACCCTATTGATTTCTTTAACTACCTTATCCGGATTTGGAACGTGTTCCAAAACTGCAAAATTAAATATTATATCAACAGAATTATTTTTAAACGGTAAATTCTCAATATCGCAAACTATATCAACATTTTCGTACGCAAAAATATCTACATTAATTACTTTATCAGATATTTTTGAATTTCCACTCCCAAGATTAATTGCTATTTTAGTATCATCAGGGACATACTTTTTGATAAGTTTTTTCATATTTAAAGTTGGGCAAACCGGGCTAATCAATTTAATCATAAAATTATAAAAAAAACTAAATTTCTTTAGTCTATATTTAATTTTATCCAGAAAATCATTGATCTCTCCCTCTTCTAATCTTAAAAAGACATACTTGTTATTTTCAAGATTAAATGTATTTTTGCATTTGGTACATACTATTTCCGGCTCATTGAAATTTAAAGATTCTGCATTACAATTTGGACATTTTAATATTTTATTATCTATTCTTTTCATTATTACCTTTCCCGATTTTTTTCATTATATGTTGAATATTATTACACCTAACAGAACAATAGATCCACCAATTATTTTATTTTTTGATATTTTTTCTTTTAATATAATAACAGATAAAATGAAAACATTAACAATGGAAATTGGAATTAATACAATATTAAATTTAATAGGTAAATATTTAAATACATATAAATTCAATAACGTAACAATTATAAATAAAAAATATCCAATGAATACATGAATATTTAAGAATAGCTTAATATTTTTTTTATTTTTATTTTTTATAGAACCTATTTTCAATAAAATTTGAGAAAAACCAGTAATTAAAATAGCAAGAAATGCAATAAAATAAAAAATCAATTTAAACCTTCTTTTCCTTTCGTGTAAAAATAACAATACCTGTAACAATTATTATGCATCCTAATATATTATAGATAGATATTTTTTCTTTAAAAATAAAAATACTTGAAAATAATATTACAATATACAGTAAATTAATAAATATATATGCAAATGATAAATCATAGTGTTTCAATACTAATTGCCAGAAAATCGCCTGTAATCCGAGACATATTAAAACTCCCCAATAATATGGATTAAAAATAATATCTATTATTGTAAATTCCTTCATATTGATCGAAGCCAGTTTACCAAGAACAATTGACATCGATTGAAATAGAATTGAAAGAATGATATAAATAAAATTTCTATTTATTGTCATTGGTTATTTTCCTCTTTCAGGTATTCCTGTTCAAGAACTAATAACTCTTTGCTTCTTTCACATAAGATTTTTGCAGGATTTCCATAATATATTGTCCAGGGTTTGGTAGGTTTTCTTATTAGTGACATTGCTCCAACAGAGGTACCTTCTGCAATTGTTACTCCTGGCAGGATTATTGAGCCCGCTCCAATGATAGAGTGTTTCCCAATATAAATTTCTTTCATTAATTCATTTTTATATTTTTTTGGTACAGTAGGGTTTGTCATTGTCTTTCCAAGATAATCATCCGATTGAGTAAAAACTTGAACATGATATGCAAGACCTGAGAAATCATCAAATATAATTCCCTTTACTCCTCCGGCTATTAGACAAAAAGAAGCAAAATGAACATTTCTGCCTATTTTTATGTTACCTGATACCACACAGAAATCATCTATTCTGGAATTATCTCCTATTTCAATCATGTTAGTATTATAAATACTTGCTTTATCACTTATCTTAACATTCTTACCAAGAAATTTAAAACCCATAGATAATAACTCAGACTCCTCATAATAAGCCATTTTTCACTTCCTCAATATTCGTTTGTTCTTTAATTATATATAAAGGTCTGTTTTTTGTTTCATTAAATATTTTTCCGATATAAAGTCCTACCAAACCCATATTGGCAAATAGCAACCCCCCAATACACCACAGTGAAACCATAATGCTTGTCCATCCATCAACCGGAGTCTTCAATAAAAAATATCTCATTACAAGATATAATGTATACATCAATGATATAAATGATATAAAGAAACCAAAATTAATAGATAATCTAAGTGGTCTGTTTGATTGTGAAACGACACTATCAACAGCTAGAGTAATTAATTTTTTAAAATTATATGATGATTTGCCGGAAAATCTGTCAGAATGCTCGATTTCACAATAATCTAAATTAAAACCGACCCATTTAATAAAAAGCGGATATGATCTATTATGCTCTCTGAGTTTTAAGAAGTTTTTTATAACAATTCTTTTAGCAATACTGAAATTAGCAACAGTATTATCAAATTTACTGTCAGTAAAATAGTCATAAACTGTATAAAAAAGTTTTGAACTCATTTTCTTAAGGAGTGAATCCTTCCTGTTCATTCTTTTTCCAAATACTACATCGATATTTGAATCAGACAAAGCTTTATTATACAATTTAATAATTTCTTCAGGGGAGTCTTGCAGATCACAATCCATGACAACTATCCAGTCGCCATCAGCATGATCCAAACCTGCTGTTATAGCAAAATGCTGCCCAAAATTTCTTGAAAAATTAATCCCTTTCACTCTTGAATCTGACGAAGATAATTGTTTTATTATTTCCCAATCATTTTGAGGACTATTATCATTAACCATAATTATTTCAAAATCTAGTGTTATTGTTTCTAAAGATTTAACAAGTCGAATATATAATTCTTTTAGACATTTTTCGGCCTTATAAACCGGTGTTACAACAGATATTTTCAAGGAATCACCTCATTTTTATGATTATGACAAACGTCAGTATAATAACATAAATAAATATAAAATTATAGAGCCTCTTGCAAAAATACTCTTTATTATAAAAAAGTACTCTTTTTTTATCTCGAATGTTTGCAAGAATCTCTGTGTTTTAACCATTACTGATTCTGAAATCACTTAAACTAATTTTCTTTTCGATATCGTTTATATGGTAAAATTTAGCATTTCCAATGAATGATGCAAAAGCGGTGAATGTTGATGGCGGTCCTATCAAATAGTCACAGATTGACATTAAATAATGATCAGCATAATATTCATTTTTAGAAAAATATATTGAATCGCCCAGGCTGTTTTTATATTTATTTTCATCTAAATTTTCATTTGAGAATAAATATAAAGATGTGTTTTTATCAAATAGAGATAGTACCTGCTGTATTATTTTAATATATTGTTCATCTGAATAATAGTAAATGCCATTATTCCATGTTTTATAATCGCCACGTCTTATATGGATTCCAATTTTAATAGAATCTTTATTGAAATTGGCTAAGGTCTCATTATTAATGTCTTTTGATAAAGAGAAAATTTCTTTATAGTAATTTTTATCATTTAAGGAAATAGTGTCATTTCTAAAAGAAGAGTCTTTGATGAATGTGAGAAATTTGGGTTTTAAATCATTTGTTAAAATAACAGGTTTTATTATTGTAAGTTTAATTAAGATTTTAATAATAAAATATAGTATTTTATTACGTGTAATGCTGTATTTATTTTTTAATCTGTAGTTTTTTGCTATGTCATATAAAGTCGGATTATAAAATGTTATGTTTTTATTTCTAAAATATGAATCAATATGAATATGTTGAAATAATCTATTACTATGATTTCCGACTGATTCTGTTAAAAGTACCAATTTATTTTCCTTTCTTAACAATAGTTTTTATTATCTGGTATAAACCAAGAAATTTTAACATGGTTTTAATTTCTACAAATAGTCTAAACTTAAAGTTTTTAACTATTCTTTTTATATCAAAAGTCATTAAAATAAAAATGAATATTTTTTTTGAAAAAGCATCAGGATTAATTTCTTTGTTTTTAAATTTTGAATAAAGTTTTTTAATCGAATTTTGTTTTAGATTAATTATTTCTTCAATATCATTGTGATTCATAGTTGCACTATGTTTATCTGATATAAACCCGAAAGAGTAAACATTTTCGATGTTTTTAACATACTTGGACTGGGTTACATCAAGCTCACATTGTAAAGGGTAAAAGTAATAAAATTGAGTTTGAATCGCCTTTTTTATTATATTTGTAATATCAATAAAATCATTAATTTCACCATTTTCTATCATTGTAACTACTATCGGATTAGCAATTTTATCGTTTTCTGAATTAATCATATCATTTAAATTAAATTGTGGTGAAATGCAAAAAGCCATTGTTGCGTTAAGCATTGCTCCAAATAAGGCAGCTGCAAATCCTCCGGCTGAGCTTCCGATAGTTATAATTTCTTCAAATCCTTCAGTTTCATCTTTTAGAAACTCAAAAACTTTTTGAATTGAATGTAAATCAGAATTAATTCCATTAATATACCATGTTTTTTTTATATCCCGTATTAAAATATGTTTATCTGCTCTTTTTACTCTTGTTTTATACCAGTCAAAATAATTTTTTTTTACTATTACCGCGTCAAAGACTTCGTCTGTATTGGGGTAATAAATACCGTTACTGGAAAAGTAAATTGTGCAACATTTTTTTTGAGTACTTCTATTTTCAATTATGAAGTTTTTGTTATTAGTATAACAGTTATTTAATTCTTTAATATTAAATTGATTCATTATCCCCTCAATAAAAATAATTTGAATAAAGCCTCTTGCAAAAATACTTTCTTTTCTCGAATTTTTGCATGTGGCTACCCTGACTCTAACGCAATTATATTGCGTGTGGATATTTTCAGAGTACTGAAAAATCCTTGGCGGGAGCAAAAATAATGTATTCATGTTTTTTGCAAGTGCCTCAATAATAAATACATTATTTAAAATAGTAATTCAAGTTATTAATATTCTGTATGAAGAGCTTCTTGCAAAAATACTCTTTTTATCTCAAATTTTTGCAAGAAGCTACCTCTAATGCGATTTTATCGCATAGGGCGGAAGAAAAAATCGAGTACTCTTGATTTTTGCAAGAGCCACTGAAATAAAAATTTAAATATTATATCACCGATTTATTGATTAAAATATTTAAGAATGGTATATTGTGTTTCTATTGTATTTTCAATTAAAAAAATAATAAAAGGCGAAATGATATGAGTAAAAAGTTTTTAATTAACATATTGAAACAAATTCTTCATCATAATTTGTTTTTAAAAAAGATTGCAATTATAATGATTAATAAAAAAAACAAAGTAAGTAAATATATTGAATTACAGATACGTCTTTTGGGATTTAAAAGATTTTCAAAAAGGAAATTGATAGATTCTATAGCATTTAATATAAAAAATAAAAAAGGTTATGCTGTTGCAAAACTTGGTACAAGTGAGCATCAATTTATCGGGTATCCTATACATAAAAATAATATAATGAAAATGGATATTGATATTAATCAATGTATGAACTCTTTCTCAAAGAATGCCGGTTGTTTTCCTGCAACAGATGAGTTCATAGTCGCATACAGTTCATTTTTTGTTAAATCATTAAACAATATAGATTGTCTCGGTTATTTTCAGATTCCAGTTCAACTTAAACTGTTAAAGTATTATCGATTTAATAATGCACTTATTTCATACAATAAACAAGAACCCGATCGTTCAGTTCCTTCTAATGATTCTATGTGTTATTTAAAACATTTACGAGGAAAGAAGATTCTATTAATTAATCCATTTGCTCGATTTTTAGCAGAAAGAGCAAATAAAGAAACATTTGAAAATGTCTGGAAGAAAACCGGGAAAAAATGGTTTTATCCTGAAAGTGTAGAAGGTATTGAATTTCCTTATGGTTTGAGTAAAAAGACTCAAGAACAATATGATACTGTTTTTAATTTAATCGATGAAATTAAAGAAAAAATATCTAAAAAAGATTTTGATGTTGCTTTTATTGCTGCTGGTGGCATTGCAATTCCACTGGCTTCATATATTAAAGATCTTGGTAAGGTCAGTATTTCGTTAGGCGGTCATTTACAAGTATTATTTGGTGTTCTCGGTGAGCGATGGAGAGGTCGTGAAGATTGGAAAAATAGGTATTTTAATGAGTATTGGGTAAATTTACCGGAAAAATATATTCCTGAAGAAAAAGAAGAGTGTGAAAATAGCAGTTACTGGTGAGTCTTGTTTCATAATAATATTTTTCAGAAGTTGCTTTTATAAATTAAGTCTAATGTGCTGTAATTTGTATCCATCTTTTATCAGAAAATATTGGCATTGATCCTAATGCAGTTTCTGTACTTAATTTATCGGGATAAATTACGATTTTTTCTTTATTTGCATTTAATAAAGCTGCACATGTACTGAATGAAGAGTTTGCAATTATATTGTTTTTACAAAGACTCATTAATTGCATATCTTTATAACTGTCTTTATTTTTATTATGACAAATAATTATTTTGTCAGGTAAGTCTTTAAAAAAATGATTTGAAAATTCTGAATCATCAGAAAAAATATAAAATTTATCACATTTTGTTTTACTTTTTAAAATTTCTATTGCATTTAAATAATACTTTTCAGTTAAAATATCATAAGAATTACCAATATAATCGCCTTTTCTTATGTGAATACTGACTGAGTTACAATTTGATATTTCGTCAGCGATTTTACTATTAGTAATATCTAATGGTTGCTTAAATTTCAACTCTTTTAATACTATTTCATAAAATGTTTCAAAAAACCTTGGGTATTGCCAGTAGCATCCATCAAAATAATAATCATTTTTCTCGTTTTGTTTAAAAGATTTTTCCCATTCATTTATAGTTAGTTTTGTAATAAATTGATGAGGTTTTCGCTTTAATCTTTTATTTATTATTGCAATAATACGATTAACAAATTTTTTACCTATATATTTATAATTATAAGGAATATATGCTTTAACTTTTAAAATATCAAAATTATTTGCAGTTGTTAATTTATTTATTCTAAAAATATTACTTATTTCAAATCCATTATGAATATTATCTTCTTCATAATTTGAGATGTCAGCCTTAACTTTTACTCGAGGGAATAATTGTTGAATATATCTGTAAAACATATATTGAAAAATCTGATTACCTAATCCACCGCTAAATCTTACTATGAGCATTGTTATGATTACTCCTGAAAATAATTATTTTATTTTATAATCAAGAAATATATACCCGTGACCGTTAGCTGATGTTTTACCTGATTCATAATAGTCAAATTCATTTATTGAAAAAGTTAACGCATCATTTTTAATCCAATCGCTTAATTCATTGTTTACTGTAGAGTAAAGAACAATTGTATAATTTCCGGGTATTATATTTATTTTTGGAAATGTAAAATCAATATATCCTCTTGAGATAAAATCATTATTGAAATTTGTTGTGAAGTTTACATCATTATCTGTACTGATTACAGCAATTCTGGCGCCATAAAAGTTATCAATACAAATATTGATTTTTACATTATTAATGTTTATAACTTTGTTTATTCTAAAATGGACTCTTATAGTAATTTTTTCATTTGGTAATACACTGTTAATAATTTGGTTATTGGCATTTATTAATTGGATATTAGTGAATTTTAATTGTCCGTTTCCTGTTCGATCTATTCTTTCATCAAGTTTAATACATTGTTGATGATGAGTGTTCAGGTTATACGTTTCAAAGATTTCATCAATACTGCCTTGCGTTTGAATAGCTCCCTTTTCAAGTAAAATCCCTTTTGAACATAGATTTTGTACCGCACTCATATTATGACTGACGAACAAAATTGTTCTCCCCTGATTCCGTGTTACATCATCCATTTTACCCAGGCATTTTTTCTGAAACTCAGCATCACCAACGGCAAGGACTTCATCCAAAATTAATATATCACTTTCCAGGTGTGCAGCAACTGCAAATGCCAACCGCACATACATTCCTGATGAATAACGTTTTACCGGAGTGTCAATAAACTTTTCAATACCAGAGAAATCTATAATTTCATCAATTTTTTTATCAATCTCATATTTCTTCATACCAAGAATTGCACCATTAAGGTAGATGTTTTCCCTTCCGGTTAACTCAGGATGAAACCCCGTTCCAACTTCAAGTAATGATGATATGCGTCCTCTTACTTTAATAGAACCGCTTGTCGGATAGGTAATTCGTGATAATAGCTTCAAAAGTGTTGATTTCCCTGCACCATTTTTGCCAACTATACCAACAGCCTCACCTTCTTTTATTTCAAATGAGACATCATTCAAAGCTAAAAAATGTGATTCAAGTATTTTATTTGTTATGGTTTTTGTATGACCGATTAATGAATTGGGATCTTCTTTTCCTCTTACCTTTGCCCACCATGTTGATAAATCTTCCCGTAATGTTCCATATCCGATATTACCAAGATGATATTCTTTAAATAAATTTTCAACTTTTATTACCGTTTTGCTCATTAAAATTCCTTATAATTAGACTAAACTCTGTCCATAAAGTCTTTTTCAACTTTATTAAAATTAAATAAGCCGACTATCAGTAATAGTATGGACGTACCAAAACTTATGCCAAGGTATGTAAAATTAACTATTCCTTGACCGGTAAAAGCGTACTTTAAAAGCTCCATAGGATATGCGATCGGGTTTATAATAAAAACCCATAACCACTTAGATGGAATATTTGACAACGGATAAATAACCGGTGTTGCATACATCCATAATTGAACTCCAAAGGTAACTACAAATTGTAAATCACGATATTTTGTTGTTAATGATGAAATTATTATACCAATTCCGAATGCTATAATCGAAAATTGTATACAAATAAGCGGTACGAATAATAAATATAAATTTGGTTTCATGTATTGGGTGAAAAAAAGAAAGTAAAAATAAAAACCAAAGAATAAAACTAATTGTATAAAAAATTTGATATAATTTGATGTGATTCGTGCAATTGGAACAGTAAGTCTCGGAAAATATACTTTGCCGAATATCTGGGCGTTGGTTACAAAAATATTTGATGTTGAACTCATCGATTCTGAAAATAAGCCCCAGAACGTTATGCCGATTAAATAAAAAACAGTAGTCGGAATACCGTCGGTCGGTATTTTTGCAATATTACCAAATATAACTGTGAACACTAAAGTTGTCAATAATGGTTGAATAATATACCATAAAGGCCCAAGAATTGTTTGTTTATAGTATGTAACAAAATCTCTTTTTACGAATAAGTACATAAGGAATTTATAATGTAAAAGTTCTTTCAGGTTGAAATTTAAACTACCTGCAGGCTTTATTATTAAATCCCATTTTTCATCATTATCCATTAAATCGCACTCCAGCATAATTTGTTAAGCTTTCTTTTGTACATTTTTTAAAAACAGGTGTCAAGAGCCTCTTGCAAAAATACTTTTTTATCTCGAATTTTTGCAAGAGCCTCTCAAGATAAACATATTTTTTGTTATTTTTTAGAAAAAATTAGTTTTTTTGTTTTATTGAGTATTTTTTTTATTATTCTTAGGATATATCGTATAAAATCAATGCAGTCAGTTTCTGTTTTTAAATTTTTTTTATCAGATATAAGCAGGTTTTCACCAGAGAAATTTCCTTTTTTCATTCGTGATAGTATCTCTTTAATTGAAAATATATCTATAGTATCCGAAACAAACCCTTTGTTTGAAATCTCAGGGTATTGAACTCTTAGTTCATTTTCAATTTCTGTTAAGTTTTTATAGTATTTTTTGTATGCATATTCAATTATTTCTTTCGATAATGGATACCCGATTGTTTTTGCTAAACCTTGTTTGTAGAGTTTAAAATTATGAAAATGATAAAAAACTACTTTTGTTTGATTTTCTGATGATTTTTCTGTTTGAAAAAGTTCGTCATTAGCTAAAGAATAAATATACGATTGAACATTCCATGGGGCAACACCACCCCCTGTATTCTGCATTACATGAACCCCTTTAAATCGAGTCGTCCAATCATCAAGGTATTTCTGATCCCCGAATTTACCGTCTTCCGATTTTGCAAAACACCATTCTATACATCGATCACGCCACCATGAAACAACATTTTTTCCTTTTAGATCATTTTTAAAATACATAAATTGAACATTGTAAATTCCGTTAATTTCATACTTTTTATAATTTTCAGAAAATCTATGTTCAGTAATCATTACTGAACAGTTTTTTTCCTCGTTAAATAATTCTGAGGGGTCAGAAAAAAAATATAAATCAGAGTCGATATACGTGCATGAGTCAACCTTATAATTATCAAGAACATATTTAATAACCGATGGTGTACATGTCCAGCAATATTCTGCAATAGAACGTGTACTTTTTATGGCAAGTAATTTTTCGTCTTCAAAATCATGTAAAGAAATAACGGTAACGTATTCCAGATTCATTTTCTGTAATATTTTGAAAGACAAGTCGTCAAAAGCAAATATATATAAGTGAAAATTATTGCAATTTTTTTTTAATGATTGATACGCTGCTAATCCGCGTGAAAAATAGTGGCTGTCAAATAATGTGCAAAATACATGCATTTTACTATTTCCTTAATGTGTTTCTTGTTTATTACTGTTTTTTACATCTATAATTATTCAATGTCAATAAAACTTTTTTGAAAGTTATTTGGAACAACAATGATTGACTTTTATATGGTTTTTATGATATTTTAAAAAAAATCAGTATAGGATGTATCATGTTTATTAAAAAAATAATTAAACTTTTTGTGCCACCAATTATTCTTAAAGTAATTCATGATATACGATTTTCTGTAAAAAAAACGGGCTGGTTTGCCGGATTTGACAGTTTTGAAGCAGCAAAAAAAATTTCTACCGGTTATGATAGTGATATTATTTTACAAAAGTGCAGTACTTCCTTACAAAAGGTAAAGTCAGGAGAAGTTGTCTATGAAAGGGACTCTTATCTTTTTGATGAAGTTCAATATTACTATCCGCTTTTATCATCACTTTTATGGGTTGCTTCTCAAAATAATAATACATTATCAATAATCGATTTTGGCGGTTCATTGGGTAGCAGTTATTATCAGAATCGATTTTTTTTATCACATTTAAAAAAGTTAGAATGGAATATTGTTGAGCAGGAACAGTTTGTTACCGAAGGAAAAAAAATATTTGAAGATGAGATATTGAAGTTTTATTATTCAATTGATGAAGTTCTCGCAGAAAGAAAAGCGGATATGATTATTTTTTCTAGTGTAATTCAATATATTGAAAAACCATTTGAATTATTAAATAAGGTTATTAATTATAATTTTAAATATATTCTTTTTGATATGACTGGGGTTATTAAAGGGGAGAATGATATTGTAACCAGACAGATTGTTCCGGAATATATTTATAAGGCAGATTATCCTTGCTGGTTTTTTAGTGAATCAAAATTTATTAACTTTTTTTCATCACATTATGATTTGATTTTCAATTTTTTCGGATATTTTAATAATAGAATTGAAATACATAATTCAAAAACTATAGCTCAATATAAAGGGTTTTTATTCAGGTTAAAACAAGAGAATTGATTACATAAATACAATAAAATAGAAAAATAAAGTTGACATTTTTGTTATTAAAAACTATTGTATATAAGTTTATTTGACTACTTGCTAAGGGGCAAATGTAATTGTTTACTATTATAACTATTCCAAAAGCTTTTCAAAATTCTCATATTTCAATTATTCAAAGAAATGCAATTAAAAGTTGGACTAAAATTATTCCAAGACCTGAAATTATTTTATTTGGTGATGATTACGGGGTTGATACGATAGCTGCTGAGTTTGGTGTCAGGCATATTAAAGAAGTGTCTAAAACACAATTAGGAACTCCTTTGTTGAGTTCTGTTTTTGATATTGCAGGAAGAGAAGCTTCAAATGATATTATTTGTTATGTAAATGCTGATATTCTTTTTTTTCCTGATATTGTGCAGTCAATACAATCAGTACCATTTGATGAATTTCTTATTCTTGGTCAACGATGGGATTATGATCAGTTTTCATTAATTGATTTTGATGCTAATTTTAGTTATAATGAATATTTTAATTCTGTTAAGAAGAATGGTTCTTTACATCCTCCTGCAGGAAGTGATTATTTTATTTATAAAAAAAAATCACTACAATCAATACCTGAATTTGCTGTAGGAAGAGCAGGGTGGGATAACTGGTTTATTTCATATTTTTATAAAAAGAAAATTGCAATAATTGATGCTAGTAAATCTATTACAGTAATTCATCAAAATCATGATTATGCTCATGTAAAAGAAGCGGTTGGTAATAGTTATCGGGGTACAGAGTCAAGTCAGAACTTATCATTTATTTCAAAAAATGAGGAACTATTTACAATTATTGATTCTACTTACTGTATTAGGAAAGGTGTCGTAAAAAAAGTTATTGGGATTAAATACCTCTTTCAAAGAATAAAAAGACATAAACTTGTTTTTATATTTTTTATGCTTGCAAAGAAAGTTAAAAAAATATTTTTTAAGAAAAAAACGTTAAAATCATAACGGTATGCAATTAAAAATGACAATAATTTCAAAAATTATTTATGCATTTTCAAAAATTTGTTCAAAGACAATGAAATTTCATCGTAATTATAAAAAATATAAACAGGATCCGTATTTTCAGGCTCAATATAGAAATAATACTGCGGGAGCACTTTTATATAATGGTCTTATCAATTCAGCTCCTTTTATCGCAGCACGACTTGGTGCATATGAGATTAATTGTCTAAAAGAATTTATTGTAAGTTCACAAATTGCATCAATAATTAAAATGCCTGATGATAAAGTAACCTTTTCTAAGAAACTTAAAGACGCTATGGAAAACAACACCGGTTTTTTTCCTCCAACAGATATTAATTTAGTTCAATTTTCAAAGTTACTTTTAAGTGATATCACTTCTGTCGATGTACTTGGTTCGTTTATGTGGGAAGAAACATTATTAAAAAAAGAATTACAAAATGCAAAAAAAATTCCTTTATATGATATTGAGCCTTTTAAACATGATACCCCCTGGACTGTAGCGTTGGCAGGTAAGAAAGTTCTTGTTATACATCCATTTGAAGATACTATTCGTTATCAATATGAAAAACGTAATTTATGGCTTAAAAATAGAGACTTTTGTCCTGATTTTGAATTAATTACGTTAAAAGCGGTGCAGTCGGTTGCCGGATGCAGAACTGAGTTTGCTTCATGGTTTGATGCTCTTCATTTTATGGAAAATAAAATTAATGCAATAGATTTTGATATTGCAATTATTGGATGCGGTGCATATGGTTTACCTCTTGCTGCTCATATAAAAAGACTCGGTAAAAAAGCAATTCATATGGGTGGGGCAACTCAATTACTTTTTGGAATTCTTGGGAAACGGTGGGAAGATAATAATTCATTTTTAAAAGAAAATATATTTAATGAATATTGGATCAGGCCTCTTGATTCAGATAAACCATCCGGGTTTCAGAAAGTTGAGGGCGGTTGTTACTGGTAGAGCCTTTTGCAAAAATACTCTTTTTATCTCGATTTTTTGCACGAGTCCCGGTAATTATTATATTGCTTATTTTAGAATAATATATATAATACTCCAAGTGGAGTTCATATGCAATTAGTAAACGAAAATCTCAACGTTTTCGATTTACTCAACGATTATTTAGTTGTAGTAAATGATGAAAATCATATAGTATTTGTTAATTCATATTTTACCTGGAAAACCGGTTATAACAATTCAGAACTGCTACATAAATCCTTAGAAGGCATATTTGATGAGTGTTTTTTTAACAAACATACACTTATATCTTCAGAAGAAAGCATTTTTCATTCAATAATCAGTAAAAAAAATAAGCGATTATCAGTGAAAACAAGAATATCAAAGGTCACTTATTGTGGCAGCATAGCGTATCTTTATCATTCACAGGATGATTGTTATGAGACAAATAAATTTAAAGCAATTGTTGATGCTATCCCTTATATGGTTTGGAATAAAGATGTAAGCGGTGTTTATCAAGCGGTAAATAAAGCCTTTGCCGATGCGTGTAATGCAGATGATACAGCTTCAGTTGCCGGAAAAAAAGACAGTGATTTATGGCAATCTGATTTAGCAGCAAAATATGTATCTGAAGACAATTTTGTTCTTACAAATTATGTATCAAAGAATGTTGAAGAAAAATTATTATCAAATAATAAGGAATCGTGGGTTACTACATATAAAACCCCGGTTTTTGATGGTGCAAAAAGAATTCTTGGAACCGTTGGAATTGCTATTGATATTACTGACAAGAAGAAAGAAGAGGAACGGTTAAAAAGGACGGAAATATTATACCACAATGTCATTAATATACAGGATGATTTAATTTTTCGTTTTAACCCTGATTTAGAGATTACATTTTATAATAGGGCATTTGAAGACTATTATTGTGATCAATTATCTAAAGCGCATGCTATTACTTTATTCGGTTTGTTAACAGCAAGTGAAATACCAATTATTCAGGAATACTTAAATAAAACTCTTCAAAATCGGATAAATCAAAAATTCGAAAACAAAATAATCAATGAAGATAATGTAACTATGTATCAGGAGTGGAATATTTTCCCGATCTTTGATGAAAAAGAAAAAATAGATGAATTTCAGGTAATAATTCGAGATATAACTGAGCGTAAATTGTATGAAAATGAGCTAAAAGCGTCTAAGTTACGTGCAGAGTCAGATGAACGTTCAAAAAGTGAATTTATTGCCAATATGAGTCATGAAATCAGAACTCCAATGAATGCAATTATTGGGTTTAGCAAGTTATTAAAAAAACAGATTTTTGATCCGAAATTATCAAAATATATTGATGGCATTATTGTTTCAGGTAATTCACTGCTTTCTTTGATTAATGATATTTTAGATTTATCCAAGATTGAAGCCGGTTATATGGTTCTTGAAAAAGATTCAACAAATATAACGAAATTTCTTACTGAAATTAGTGATGTTTTTATATTAAAAGCAGATGAAAAAGATATTAACTTTATTCTTGATTTTGATTCATTAAGTTCTGAATCTTTTATTATTGATGAAATCAGGGTACGGCAGATTCTTTTTAATATTCTCGGAAATTCATTTAAATTTACCGATCAGGGTTTTGTAAAATTAAGTTCGAGGGTAGAAAAAATTGCAGATAACCATTATAATTTGATTTTTCAGATTGAGGATTCCGGTATAGGTATTGATAAGTCAGAACAGGATGTTATTTTTGAAGCGTTTAAACAGCAATATGGTCAAAGTAATAGAAAATATGGAGGAACGGGGTTAGGGCTAACAATAAGCAGGCGGCTTGTTGAAATAATGAACGGCTCGATTGATTTAGAAAGTACACCAAATGTTGGTACAAAATTTACTATTACTATTCCGGCAGTTGTGAATAGCAGTTCTTTTGAATGTGTCGGCTCCATTGGTGCCACCAATGAAATTATATTTACAGGCGGGATAATATTATTAGTTGAAGATGCCCGGACTAACAGGGAATTGATTAAGGGGCTTTTTGATGGTTCTCCGGTTGATATTATTGAAGCCGCTAATGGCGAAGAGGCATTAGTGTTACTTTCATCAATAAGACCTGATGTGATTTTATTGGATATTTTTATGCCAGTTATGAATGGTTTTGATGTTTTTGAAAAGATTAAAGCTGACGTAAATTTTAGTACAATACCACTATTATTATTATCAGGTGCCATTAGTGATAGTAAAATTGAAAAATTATTAGAGAATTGTGATGGGATTATTCATAAACCCATAGATAGTGATGCTCTTTTTATCCGGTTGAAAAAATATTTACCTCATGAAATCAAAGAGATTGAGTTGCAGGAAAAAAAGGAAGTTATTTTTCTAACTGATATTGAAAAGGGAATTTTAAAAGATGCATTATTTGATGTCTGGTTAAAAACCGAAGAGTTGATGTCGATTGACGATATTCGAACCTTTACAGATCAATTAATTGCAATTGTTCAGGAAAATAAAATATTGTCATTGACAAATTATGTGAATGATCTCTATGATTCAATTAAAGTTTTTAATATTGCAGAAATTAATAATATGTTTAGACAGTTTAAGCATATTATTGAATAAAATTATCAAATGAGGTGAGGGTATGATGCCAAAAATATTAATTGTTGATGATATCGTTCTTAATATACAGGTTGCAGCAGGTGTTTTGCAGGAGTATAATTATGAAATATTAACGGCAACCGGTGGTGAACAAGCAATAAAAATCATTAAAGCAAAAAAACCGGATCTCATTTTATTGGATATAATGATGCCGGATATTGACGGTTTTGATGTTATTAAGTCAATTAAGGAGTCTTCAGAAACATCTGATATTCCTGTCATTTTTGTTACAGCAAAAAATGATATTGAAACACTGGTTGCCGGGTTTAATGCCGGTGCCGTTGATTATATTACGAAACCTTTTAACCCGTTTGAATTGTATGCAAGAGTCAGAGCCCATTTAGAATTAAAAATGGCAAAAACTGAATTAGAGGCTAAAAATAAGGAATTGCAACAAGCTTTAAATGATATTAAAACACTGGAAGGGTTAATTCCGATATGTGCAAATTGTAAGAAGATTAAAGATGATGATGGTTATTGGCATAGTGTTGAAGAATATATGACTGAACATAGTGACGTTAAATTTACTCACGGATTATGTAATGATTGTATTAAAAAATTATACCCGGAGTTTGCTGAGGAGATTTTAAGCGAGTTAAAATAAACACAATGAGACTCTTGCAAAAAAATATAGTTGCAAGAGTCTCATTGCTTTGTTATTTTGTACTTATAGCTTCATCATCAAAATTGATTGTTAATATTTGTTGTAACCCGTCACCCATTTTTTCAAACTCTTTAATTATTTCAAGGAAAATCAGACCTGTTGAAATTGAATCTTTACCCGATTTTTTCTTTAAAATATTAATGGTATTTTTCTTTAGTCGCCAATATTGTTTATCAATATCTTCTTCGGCCAGAACTCCCATTGAAAATGTTTCCTTTGATGAATACGCTTCCGGTTCTCCGACATATCTGAACAGTAAATTAATTTTATATAAGAGTTTTTGAAGATCATCTTTATTTTTAATAAAAGGTGAAAATGTTGTTAAATCAGCTTTGATTACCTTTGATGATATTTTATCACAGGAATTTGATATGTTTTCAATAATTCTTATTTTAAAAAGCAGTTTATTGATGTCCCCGGCTGTGTCTGCGGAAATATTACTTTCCATCATTTTATTAAGAAACTTAACAATGGTGTTAGACTGTTCTTTTTGTTCTTCTTTTAATTCTTTAATCTTTCCGGACTGTTTTATGATGTCTTTATCAAAAGATACAATATTATCAGTATGAACAAAAATCTTTTCAGAGATTTTAAGAAGTTTATTATTTATTTCTTTTGTTGCTTCTAATAATGCCAGCTCGGGGGTTGAAATAAAACCTTTATCCATATTAAGAAGTGAGTATTTAATAACTTCTTTCTTTTTTGAATACATAAGGATTTTTTCAAATTGAGGAATAAACCATATAAGTATAAATGAATTAGTAACATTAAAAAGTGTATGGAAAACTGCAAGTGAAACACCCGGAATATTGCCACCCCATTGTGAACATAGTGATGTTGTAAAATTAAAAACCGGTGGAATTATCATCCAGGTAACACCGATAATATTAAACATACAATGTGCCAATGCTGCTTTTTTAGCCATTTTATTTCCGGCCAAACTTGCCAGTATTGCCGTAACGGTAGTTCCTATATTTTCACCGAGAACAATTGCTGCTGCATGATAGAAGTCAATATAACCCTGACTTGCTAAGGTTATGGTAAATGCCATCATAACAGAAGATGATTGAACAACTATGGTAAAGATAGTACCGATAAGCACAAATATAAAAAGTGACCAGTATGATTCTTTAGGAAGCCATGTAAAAAAATCAAATAAAAAATTAGTGCCATCTAAACCACTTGGTTTTGGTACAGCAGTCTTTAACATATTTAAACCGATAAAAATAAAACCGAAACCTAAGAGGGCGTGTCCCCAGAAAACAAGTTTTCTTTTTTTCATAAATAATAATATGACACCAAGAATTATTGCAAATAATGCAACAATATTCATATCTGTTTTTAAATTTGTTAAATTGATTATCCATGCCGTAACAGTGGTACCTATATTTGCACCCATTATAACACCGATAGCCTGCACTAAAGTGAGTAGTCCGGCATTTACAAAACTGACAACCATAACGGTCGTAGCTGATGATGATTGAATAATAGAGGTGACAACAAAACCGGTTAATAAACCGAGAAATCTGTTGCTTGTCATTGTCGATAACACACCTTTTAAGCGGTCTCCGGCAGCTTTCTCAAGTGAATCACTTAAAAGCATCATCCCGTATATAAATATACCGAGAGAACCGAATATAAATATTACATTTGATATACCCATTTTATTTCCTGAAAATATAGTTTTTTCCGAGTTGTAATAAACTCAGTTTTTTTTACAATATCATAATTTCTTTTTAAAAAGAATAGAAAAGTTAACGCAATCTTAACAATTAAGTAATATACTATTAACATTAAATGAATATTTATTACTCAGTTTATTTATTTAACAGGAGATTTATTGTATGAAGAAGTTTTTAGTTTTATGTTCAGTTGTTATTTCAGTTCTTGTTGTTTTATTGAATGGTTGTAAAAGCACAAAGTCTGAGCCGGTAGAAATATTAGGTGCAGGTGCAACTTTTCCGGCTCCACTTTATAACAAAATGTTTGATGAATATTATAACCTTACAAAAAATAAGGTAAATTATCAGGCAATTGGTTCTGGTGGCGGAATTAAACAGTATAAAGAAAAAACGGTTGATTTTGGTGGAACAGATGCATATTTATCAGATAAAGAAATAGCTGACATCTTAGCAGTCGGAGATTCTGTTTTGCATGTTCCTACTTGTATTGGTGCTGTAGTAGTTGCATTTAATCTACCTGGTATTACAAAAATTAAATTATCTCCTGAAGCTGTATCAGGTATTTTTCTTGGTACAATAACAAAATGGGATGATGCACTTATTGTTGCTGATAACAAAGATGTTACTTTACCTGCAATGGATATTAAATTAGTGACAAGATCTGATTCTAGCGGTACAACATTTGTATTTACTGATTATTTAGCTCAAGTAAGTAAAGAATGGTCTGAAAAATTCGGTGCTGATAAATCAATCAACTGGCCTGCAAAAGGTGTTTTAAGTGGAAAAGGAAACCCGGGTGTTGCCGGTTTAATTACACAGATGCCTGGTAGTTTAGGTTACATAGAGTTATCGTATGCAACTCAAAATGGTATTTCGTATGCAGCACTTAAAAACAAAAGCGGTAATTTTATTGAACCGACTTTAGGGTCTGCAAGTAAAGCTGCTGCCGGAAGTATACCTGCTGATACAAGAATTTCTCTTGTTGATTCAGATGTTTCTGATGCATATTCAATCGCTTCTTTCACATGGTTAATTTTTAATAAAGAATTAAATTATGGCGGAAGAACTGAGCACCAGGCAAAAGAAATTGTTAAAATGTTACAATGGGTCATAACTGACGGACAACAATATAATGAAGCTCTGGATTATGCAAAGATTCCTGAAGCTACAGTTGTTACGGCAAAAGAAATATTAAAACAGGTGACTTATAATGGTAAAACACTTTCTAAATAAATTAAGAAAGGGTTCAGCTGATACTATCAAGGAAGGAAAAGGAGATATTATCTCCTTTTCCTTAAAAAAAGATAGAATACTGGACTATATTTTTAATAAAATTTTATTACTCTCTGCATTATGTATCGTTTTATTTGTAGTTGGAATGCTTATTACTTTAATTGCAGCCTCTTCTGAGTCTATAAAGCAATTCGGATTAAAGTTTTTTGTAACCAATATCTGGGATTATAAAAACAATATTTACGGTTCTCTGGCATTTATGACAGGAACATTAGCCACATCATTTATCGCATTACTGATATCGTTGCCGTTTTCATTTTCAATTTCAATATTACTCGGTGTTTATTTACGTGAAGGTTTTTTATCCAATTTTATCAAAGTCACTACCGAATTATTAGCCGGAATACCATCGGTTATTTACGGGTTCTGGGGCTTTTTTTTCATGGGGCCGATAATGAGATCCGTTGCTGTTTTTTTTGGTGTTGAAGGCAGTTCCGGTTATGGAATTATAACGTCATCAATCATTCTTGCAATTATGATTATACCATATACAGCTTCAATCGGCCGGGAAGTAATTGAACTGGTTCCCGGTAATCTGGTAGAAGGCGCCTATAGTCTTGGTGCAACCCGATTTGAAGTAGTAACAAAAATTGTAGTACCTTTTGCGTTTTCAGGTATATTTGCCGGTGTCATATTATCACTGGGTAGAGCTCTTGGTGAAACGATGGCAGTGACAATGTTAATAGGAAATACCAATGATATTCCAAAGGGGCTTTTTTCAACGGGGAATACAATCGCCAGTGTTATAGCTAATGAATTTAATGAGGCATCGGGTGTTAAAATGGCATCGCTCATTGAATTAGGTTTTGTTTTGATGGCAATAACATTAGTCGTTAATTTTATAGGAAAATATATCATTAAAAAGATGAGTATGGAGTAGAAATGGTAAAAGATAGAAAGATTATACTGCGGATTATCAAGAACAGACTTTTTGAATTTATAATTTTTATTTTTTCTGTATCGCTTATAGTTCCATTATTTTTAATGATTTTTATGATAGTTCAAAAAGGAATCTCGGTTATAAATTGGGATTTTTTATTTATGGAAAGAAGAGTTATGGGCAGTGCAACCGGTGGAATATTAAAAGATATTATCGGTACACTGATTCTTATCGGGTTAACCGTTTCATTTTCTGTTCCATTGGGCATTTTATCGGGTATTTACCTTGCCGAAAATAGAAAATCAAAAATTGCTTTTGTTATACAGTGGGCAATTGATATTTTGCAGGGTGTTCCATCAGTTGTAATCGGATTAATTGTCAGTATCTGGTTTGTAAAATCACAGATATTGGGGCCTTCTGCTTTGGCGGGTGCTATTGCTCTTAGTTTTATGATGTTACCTGTCGTTATAAAATCTACTGAAGAGACAATTAAACTGATCCCTCATATTTACAAAGAGGCCTCAATTGCATTAGGGGTTCCTTATTATAAAACAATTTTACTCGTAATTCTTCCATCCTCTTTAAGCGGGATTGTTACCGGTGTTCTTCTTGGCGTTGCTCGAATTGCCGGTGAAACGGCTCCCTTATTATTCACAGCGTTTGGAAATAATTTTATGAATACCAATATTTTTAAACCGATGAATTCTCTTCCTCAACTGATTTACAACTATTCAATGGATGCGTCTCCAAAATCACATGCAACTGCATGGGGGGCTTCGTTTGTTCTGATAAGTATTATATTAATTTTAAATCTGATTTCTAAAGTGGTGGTGAAAAAATGGAAGATAAAGTTCTAATAGCGAAGGATATGAATGTTTATTATAGTGAAAAAATTGCGGTTAGAAATGTTAATATTGCTTTTGATTCAAATAAAATTACTGCAATAATGGGCCCTTCGGGTTGTGGTAAAACAACAATGCTTCGTTGTTTTAATCGAATTCATGAATTAATACCGACAGTCAGAGTCGAAGGTGAAATTATTTTAAATGGTCGTGATATTTTAAAAATGGATCCGATAGAAGTGAGGCGGAAAGTCGGGATGGTTTTTCAGCGACCGAATCCTTTTCCTACAATGAGTATTTATGATAATGTTATTGCAGGGTATAAATTAAATGGTTTCAAATTAAAAAAATCACATGCTGATGAAATTGTTGAACATTCATTAAAAAAAGCTAATCTCTGGAGTGAAGTAAGTCACGATTTGTATAAAAAAGGTACATTTTTATCAGGCGGTCAACAGCAGAGATTGTGTATTGCTCGAGCTCTTGCGATGAACCCCGAGCTTTTACTTCTTGATGAGCCAACGTCTGCATTAGATCCGATTTCAACATTACATATTGAAGAGTTGCTTGTTGAGCTTAAAAAATCAGTTACTATCATAATTGTAACCCATAATCTTGCACAGGCAGGAAGAATATCAGATTATACTGCATTTATGTATCTTGGTGAACTTGTCGAGTTTGGTCAGACAGAAAAAGTTTTTACAAATCCGCAGGATGAGAGAACCGAACGATTTTTAACGGGTAAATTTGGATAAAAAAAGGAGATGTGCATGGTGTTTAATAAAATAATTGAGTTAAAAGAAACAATAGTTTTACAGTCAAATAGAATTGAAAAAATGCTTCAGAACTGTTTAAAAGGTGTTATTGCAAAAGATTCTTTAGTGATTGATAAAGTAGTGAATAAACATGAGAAAAAAATAAATAAAAATGAAATTAAAATCGATGAAGTTATAACAGCAATTCTTGCATTATATCATCCTGAAGCAAAGGATTTGCGGTATGTATTAATGATGGCACGAATGAATTATGACCTTGAAAGAATGGGTGATCATTGTGTTGAAATTGCAGAGTCGGCTTTTTTCCTGCTAGACAAACCTGAAGTGAAACCGCTTATTGACATACCACGAATGTTTGAAAGTACAATCAATATGTTGCAGGAAACGGTTACAGCATTCATTAATGAAGATGTTGTATTATCAATGGCAATTCATCAGAAAGATAATGAGATTGAAAATATTGCAAATCAGGTTTTTCGTGAATTACTAACGTATATGATTAGTGATCCTAAAAAAATTGAAAATGCTTTTCATCTTATTACTATTTCAACCAATCTTGTGAAAATATCTGAACTTATTACCAATATCGCTGAAGCAACTATTTATATCGTTGAGGGCAAAGTTGTTAAACATACTAAAGAAAAAAGTGAAAAAACATTTGATGTAAAAATAGCTGCAGAACCTGAAGACGGGCAGTAAAATGGATGAGAAATTATATATAATCGATTCATTAAGCCCGTTTTTTTTAAAAACGAGTAAATCGATTGTTAACTGGTCAAAGGTTCCTTTTGATTCTCTTGAAGGAAAACGCAAAACAATAAATAAGAAATTCAAAAAAATTGTTGATAGAATCAGATCTTATTTTGAAAATATTTCAGCACTTGGATATAATGCTGTTTCAATTGATGATTTAGCACATTTAACCGTTTTTAATTTTTATAGCCGGACGTTGAAAATAAAAATAGCTATTTATAGAAAATACTATAAAAAAATATTTTCAATTGCAAATCAATATGGATTAAAGGTATTTATAAATTCTGATATTATGTTTTATAATCGTTATATAAAATTGTACCTGCAAAAAAAAAGATTGAAAGAAACTGTTTTATTGAAGAAAGCAATTTCAGATTTATTTAAAGATTTTAAACATGTATCCGGTGTTAATCTGAGAATTGGTGAGTCTGATGGTGTTGATGTAAAGGGAAAATTCAGAAGCAATGTTATTATTAAAACACCGGAACAGTTAAATACACTTATAAAAGCATTAATACCTGTCTGTAATGAAGCTCAAAAATATTGTATTGTACGAACATGGACAATGGGGGCTTATAAAGTCGGTGATCTTGCATGGAATGTCAAAACATTTAATGTGGCGTTTAAAGATATTATATACGAAAAATTTATTGTTTCAATGAAATATGCAGATGCAGATTTTTTCAGGTATCTACCATTAAATGATTTGTTTTTTAATACTAAATGTAAAAAGATCATTGAATTGCAATCACGAAGAGAATATGAGGGGCATGGTACTTTTCCTTCGTATGTAGGGTATGATTATTATGATATGTATAAAAAACTGGAAAGTAATACGACGATCGCCGGTATTCATGTCTGGTGCCAAACCGGTGGATGGAGCGGGTTTGTCAATCGAACCTTTTTGAAAAAAAGTTCAATCTGGAATGAAATTAACACTGTTGCAGTTATCAAAATCTTTAAAGACGCATTAAATAGTACTGAAGTTATAAAATATATTGCCCGGGATTATTTGAAAATATATGACTACAGGAAATTTGAGAGTTTTCTGTTATTATCAGAAGATGTTATTAAAAATCTTTTGTACGATCCCGGTTTTGCCAGCCAATCATTATATTTTAATAAACTTCGTATTCCGCCGTTATTGTATATTTTCTGGGATACTGTTGTGATCAATAGGTTTATTGTATTATTTTTTCGATTTTTTAATAAAAATCAGGCGAATACAATAATTCAAGGTGAAAAAGCATTACATTCGATTATTTCCATGGGGCGCATTGCAAAAGAATTACATTTAGACTATGATGTTAAATTTCAATATTATACATGTAAGATTATTTTATATGCCAGAAAATTATTATATGGTGGAAATAATGTTGTAATTAGTTTACAGTTAAAACGGATGATTCAAAAATATCGTGATCGATATCCTTTTGGTTATACTTTTCGAATTGATTTTAATGCTTTTGAAAAAAGAACTTTTTTTAACCCTTTTTTTAAATTTTTTGTACGAAATAAAAAGGAATTCAGAAAAATTGATTATTTTCTATTTAATTCAATAAGTAAAAAAATTATATTACTTGTGGTGAAATTATTTAAAAAACAATTATCCGGTATTGCCGGCAATCGTGGAATGAGTCCCGAATTTTTTCTCAAATAGGAATGGTATGGCTAAGAAAGATAAGAAAATAATAAAAAATATTTGTATTGTTATAAATCCTTCATCAGGTCAGACCTCCATTATAAAACGTATTGAAGAAATTATTCTACTGCTTGCCGTTAAAGGAATCCGGGCTAATTATACAATTTCAACTTCGAAAACTGATCTGATTACATTATCAAAACAGGCTGCACAATCGGGTTTATATGATTTGCTAGTCGCTGTCGGTGGTGACGGTACACTTCGTGATGTTTTAACGTCAGTTGTCGGGTATGACATACCTGTTTCTGTAATTCCTGCAGGAACAGGTAATGTGTTTGCAAAAGAAATGAAGATTCCTTTTCATTCAAAAAAATGGGTAAAAATGATTACCCGGGCAAAAAGGTGTAAAGTTGATGGCGGTTTAGTTAATGGTTCATATTTTATTATGATGGCAGGTGTCGGGTTTGATGCTTTTACCGTAAAAAATACCGAGTCTTTAGGAATTAAAAAAATATTCGGGAAAATTTCCTATATTGCAGGTTTTTTAAAATCGATTTCAGAATATAGTTATCCGCCACTTCAAATTGAAGTTGATGATACAATACATGATTCAGGATATGGAGTGATTATATCCAATACTTCCCGATATGGCGTTTATTTTTCCTTAAACCCGGCTGCATTATGTAATGACGGGTTTTTAGATTGTGTTATTTACAGGCAAAGAGGGATTTTTGGTTTTCTCGGTTTGTTTATTACTGCGTATTTTGCATTTTTGGGTGCAGGTAAAAAAGTAAAACTTAGAGGAAATATTAGAAGGTACCGTTGTAAAAAAATTAAAATTACTTCAGAAAATAAACATCTTCCTGTTCAAATTGACGGTGATTTATCGGGTGTGCTTCCGGCTGAAATATCAGTCAGTAAACATTCGTTTGAAATGATGTTACCTTCAAAAACTGTTAAAAGATTAATGGCTTCTCAAAAAAAGATAGTGTTGTAAAGAAACGCAGATTAATGACTTTTTGCAAATGCTTATAGAAACAACTTGCTTTTTTATTTATTTTTTATTAATCTTATTGTATGATGAAAATGCTTCGTTTTTTTATTATTACAACTTTATTTTATTCTTGCACGGCATTTCATAATCCGTTTCAGGCGGGGACTTTTAATGCTTTGCTTTCTGAAACGGATAATCCGATTGCTATTATTGTAAATCCACCCGCGACTTTATCCAATCAGTCTTCTTTTGAAATTTCTATTGCGGGTGTTGGCGTTACCCATTATAAATATTCGATTAATAGTGCTGAATATTCCGGTTTTTTTTCTGTTTCACAACCGATTGCTCTTTCTTCATTACCGGATGGGTCGTATCAGTTACGTGTTGTCGGATGCAATTCTTCATTTAAATGGCAGGGTGAAGATAATGCAACAGAAGTCAGTTGGGTTGTTGATTCCAGCATCGTTTTCATTGGGTTAATAAATACTCCTCAAAAATTAACAAATAACACTTCTATTAATATTACAGTAAGCGGTCTTGATATAGTCTCATACAAATATAAATTGGATGAAAGTGCCTGGTCTTCTGAAATACTTGTTGATGTTATTATACAATCTGAGAATATACCTGATGGTAGTCATATAATTTATGTCTGTGGTAAAAGAAATAACGGTTTGTGGCAAGCTGAAGAAGAAAGTACACAATATCAATGGGTTGTTGATACAGTAGCGCCTGTGGTAACTGTTACTGATAAAATATCTGCTTCAGGCAGCCCTTCACTGGATGGTACTATAGATGATAGTGATGCTTTGATTACTTTAAAAATAAATAATATTACCTTTAATGCTATAAATGAAGCAAACGGTTTTTGGAAGCTCGAAAGCGGAGTTATTCAACCGGTACTTTCAACCGGTACGTATCCTATAGAAGTTACTGCTGTTGATAAAGCTTTTAATTCATCAATAGTAGCAACTGGTGTTTTAAAAATTGATGAAACTCTTGTTTTAGCTGTGTTGGAAAATGCTCCTCAAAAATTTACCGATAGTTCTTCGATTGACATTACCGTAAGTGGTGTTGGTATTGTTTTTTACAAATATAAATTGGATGGTGGTGTCTGGTCTGCTGAAATTCCGATTTCAACTCATATTATAACTGATAACCTGACTGCCGGTGATCATACCATTTCTGTTCTTGGCAAAAAAACCGATGGCGTATGGCAAACTGAAGTGCATAGTACCGTGTATCAGTGGAATATTAATACCACTCCGATAGTTGCAGTTTTATCAGGTTTACCTGAAACAATTACAAGTACTACCGGATGGGAAATAACGGTTGCCGGAATCGATGTTGCCTATTATAAATATCAAATTGATGACGGAGTGTATTCTTCTGAATTCACGGTGACAAATAAAATAATTCTATCAAATTTATTAAATAAACAATATACAATAAATGTTATTGGTGCAAATATTAATCGTATCTGGCAAAAAATAGAAGTACCGACAACCTATTCATGGACTGTTGATTCCGTTTTACCAAAAGCTATTTTGACAAATACCCCTCAGGAATATACTGATATAAAATTAACAGATATAGCAGTAGGCGGTGTTGATTTGGTTGTATACAAATATAAATTAGATGGCGGTGTCTGGTCTGCTGAAATCCCGATTGCAACGCATATTATAATTGATAACCTCTCCGATGGAGATCATATCATATCGGTGGCCGGTAAAAAAAGTAACGGATTATGGCAAAAAGATGCTGATGCGACAATCTATAACTGGAATATTAATACTGTGCCGGTTATTGCTGTTTTATCCGGTTTCCCGCAGGAGTTTTCAAAGATAAAAACCACTGATATTTCTGTATCGGGTACAAATGTTGTTTATTATAAATACAAAGTTGATACAGGTGCATACTCTTCAGAGCTTCCTGTTTCTAATAAAATAAGTTTGACAGGGTTAACCGATAAAAAGTATACCATATCTGTACTTGGTGCAAATGAAAATCGTATCTGGCAAAAAATTGAAGTACCTACAGTATATTCATGGACTGTTGATACGGCTGCACCGGTTATTACAGCAAATACTAAAACAACGTCTGTGGTAAGTCCAGACTTGTCCGGTACCGTAAATGATCAATCTGCTACAATCCAATTATTGATTAATGAGTCTAATTACACCCCGACAAACAATATTTCAGGTGTATGGTTATTGGATGCAGGTTTGATAACAGACTTAACAAATGATGCGTATGATTATACCGTTTCTGCAACCGATTTAGCGGGTAATACAGGAACCGGATCAGGAACATTAACGATTGACACTACTGTGCCAACGGTAATATTAAGCAATCTTCCGTCATCGGTTACTAATATTGACAGCATCGCAATTACTGCTGGCGGACCTGATATTGTATCATATAAATATAAAATAAATGATGGAATCTGGAGTGATTTTATACCTGTTTCAACACCAATTGTGGAGTCATCACTTTCGGATGGTAATTATACCATTTATGCATGCGGAAAGAAAGCTGTCGGAACTGAACAGTTGGAGCAAAATGCTACATCAAGTACTTGGATTGTAGATACAACTCCTCCGGTTATTACGTTGGTTGGTGAGCCTGTAATCTATTTAAATAAAGGTGATGTTTATACATCACCGGTTGACGGTGCTACGGTAACTGATACTTCCGGTGAAATAATTTCAGCTGTTAAAAGCGGGGTACCTGATTCAACGATATCAGGGGTTTACCTGGAAACATACTCAGCTATTGATTCTGCGGGGAATATAGCGATTCCTGTGTCACGAAAAATTGTAGTGTATAAAGCATTTGATGGTACGACAGTTTTTACAGATGCTGATAATAAGATTGAGTCTTCAACTGTTGATAAAACAATATATTTAGATTATGATGATCAGTTTATTTATATCGGGTATATGGGTGAACAAATGAATTTAAATAATAGAATATTGTATTTTGCTCTCAATTGTGAGGAAACCGGTACGGTGGGGTCAACTATAATAGATGAAGTTCAATGGTTTGAAGGTCGTCGCGTAAATCTGCCATTTAAAGCAAAATATTTGTATATGGCTAAGCATTATATAAACATTTCGGAAGGACAGAATCTTACTCAGAAATACAAAAGAATTTCTGATGGCACTGTGTGGGGTGAACGAGTAGAAATAAAAGATCCAAATATAAATGAGTTTCGATTATATACAAGTGATAATACTACAAAAACTTCTCTCTACGCTATAAATCGTGCAAATATAGGTAATCCTCAAGGGAAAATATCATTTGTTGTTTATGTAAAAAATGTTGAATCATATAATGATGGCGGATATGGCTGGATGTTCTCATCAGCACCTCTTGACGCAATTGATGTCGATGGTATTGGAGAAAAAACATTCACTAAATATTTTGAGCTTGATTTAAACTCAAGTGAAAAACCAAATGTGGCTGCAGTGGTTATAACGCCGCCATAAAATAATAGAGGTTTTTGTAAAATTAACCTTTAAGAAAGTCATGAGTGTTTCACGCGGAGGCGCAGTGGTCGCAGAGTTTAGGATTTTGTTATTAATTTAAATAAAATACTCTTCCTCATCGTTCTCAGACACTCAGCGTGAGCATTTCTTTCCTAGTGGTTTTTTGCGGTTAAAGTTCTTTTTTCAGGGTAGTACGTGGTTGAAGATTAATGAGCCATAGATGTGGTGAGCTATTTTAATTTATGTTTATTGGCGTTTTATTATTTTAGAGGTGTCCTTAATCATATTAGATTTCAGCTATCAACACCCTCGATTAGCCGTATTACATCTGTTTCACAAAGCCCTGTATATTTAACAATCTGTGCAACTGTAAAACCGTCAGAATGCATACTTTTTGCATTTTGTTTTGCTTTTTCAAGATTAAGTTGTTTCTCTTTCTGAATACCGATTATTTCTCCCTTTTCAAAACCTGTCCTGTGTGCATGATTTAAAGAACTGACTTTTTCATGGAGTGACTTTTGTCGTTGTTCATAAAGATATCTTTCTTCTTTATCATGGCTTAATACATTAAGCTGATTGATTGCTTTTTTTATTTCCGGTATTTGTTCTGCAATCATAGAAACCTCCCTATCTTCAGGATTCTCAATAAATAATAACCAGTCTCTTAACAGTACATTGGGTACTATGCCCTCTGTTCTAAGTTTTGGTAATTCCAAAAAGTGAATTTGAGCCACATTTGTTAATACCTCATGGGTGTCAATTTCTTTAAACATAAAAGTATTATGAACTCTTTTATTCTGAACTACTATAAAATTCACTATATTAATAGTAATAGATTTTTTTAATTTTGTATAGTCATCACCTTCAAAAATCTGTTCTTCTATTAGTTTTGACAGATAGTAAACCGTTCTCTTTACCATATCATTGTTATTAGCAATCTGTATCTCGATGTCAATTATTGTATTATCATTTGCTTTAGCACGAACATCAAGTATTGAGTATTTATCATCAATAGATTTTTTTTCAATATTAGGGTTTAATATAATGACAGAGATAATTCTGTCATTATCTGTATATCCTAAGACTGCATTTAAGAAACTTATTAAAATTTCCGGCATTTCCGGATTACCGAATATCCTTTTGAATACAAAGTCAACTTTAGGACTCATTAGTGATACTTTTTTAGTATCTTCGCTATTTTTAATCATAACATCCTCCATATATATTAAATGAAGAAAAAGTTATTTTTCATTAAGGGGTGACGGTTTTTTTACAATTTATCTATGGGTTAAGGATTTAATGAGATGATGTTTTCGATAATTCAAAAACACAATGTTTCCCATACTGAGCGTAAACATCGCATCCTTTTTCGGTTTTTGATATTTATCTTCGTATTTTGTTGTAATTGATTCGTTTAAAGAGATCAATACATTGTTCGAGGGTCATATTATGAGCTGCATCCTGAATATTTATGAGCGTCTCAGTCCCGTCATCATTTTTAATATATACTAATGAAAATCGTTTTATTGCAAGTAAATCAGCTTCGCTGGTAATTTTTGATTGAATAATATAATCAGATAAAGGTATTTCACTAAATTCAATTTCACTTCCGTTAGCTGAGAATACAAAATCTTTCATATCAAACATTGTCGCTATGTGATTTGATGAAATGTGATATGTTCTCCGCACTTTATCATACCATTGATGTGTTTTAAATTTTTCTTCATCTATAAGTGGAGTTGATGCGTCACTTTTCAGATTTTCAAAAATAGCCTGATTAAGCTCGGTTAATTTTATATTATTATCATGAAAAATTAAAGCAACAACAAATACATTTGCGTCCGGAGTGTATTTTGCAATAATTTCAGGAATATCATAGTTAATTACAAAGTAATTACCTATTTTTTTTATAGTCTGACCATATAGTTTTAAGAAATCATTATTATCAACGATAGTATCAAAAAGTTGTGATGAAGTCATATTCAGTTTTAGTTGAGCATCAAAAGGGCTTACAATTGCAGCATCATTAATTGAAATTTTAAAATGATTTTCGAAAACCTCTACCATTTCGGGATATTCTGATATAACAGACTTTGAATGCATTGCAAAAAAATATTGTGTTGAGTAGTGTTCCAGTATTAATAGATTCTGAATGAAAATATTTCCGCCAATATTAGCCAGATATACGATATCACCAAATTCCTGACACCCGAGAATAATTGCTTTTTCGTAATTGAGTTTATTTGTTTGCGGTCGAACATAAACAACGGCACACGAACGTAATTCGTCAAGATTGTATATAAATGGTATTATTATGTCAGGTTTTACATTACTCATAATTTTATTTGTTGCATTATTTTAAATATTTTTCTAATATGAATCGTCAATTATTATCAGTATGGACAAAACACATACCTTGATTATATAACAAAATAAAATAAAAAGAAGTATTTATTAATAATTTTATGCCCGGATTTATAAAAAAGACATTATTTTTTACATTATTATTCTTATCTTACACTTTTACATACTCAGATGTAACAAGTGATAATTGGGTTAAAAATAATGAATCATTTTATCTTAAAACATTATCAAAAGAATTAAATAATTCAGATTTTTATTCACTTCAGCAAAGAGCACGTTCTCTTGGTTTACCTGAGAAACAAAGTGCTGATATATACAGGCAGGAAATTGCGAAATTTTATGGCATTACATTAATTCCGTCAGATACGTTTAATGGTGATAAAATAATTCTTGAACGAGCCGGTGAATTGAAAATGATTAAATTAAAAGAAGTTGATGAAGAAAATCTACATATAATCGGTGGTGTTAAAATAATAATTAATGCTAAAGATGAAAATAAAGTAAGTATTAAGAAAGAAATTGAAGCTGATGAAGTGTATATTGATTTAAAAAATAAGGAAATTACCGGTTCAGGAAATGTTATTTATAAAGATGAAAAACTCGAATTTAATGGAGAACATTTTTATTATAATTACAACATAAATAGAGGAACTCTACTTTCAGGCAAAACGAAAATTAAGCAGAAAGATAAATCAGGGCTGGAAGGTGCTTTTTTTACAGGTGAAAGAATTGCTTATGTTGGTAGTGAAGAGTCTATTCTTTATGATGGGAAATTAACAACTTGTGATGCGGAAGAACCTCATTATTACATTCAGGTAAAACGTTTGTGGCTCAATAAAGAAAGCGAGTGGGGGCTTTTGAATGGTATTGTATATGTCGGGCCTATGCCGTTTTTATATTTTCCCGTTTATTATCATCCCAAAAACATTGATATTTACCCTTCTTTCGGATACAAAACAAGAGAGGGGTGGTTTGTTAATACAACATTCAGTATTCTTGGTAAAATGGATATCGGCGATAGTGCTTCAACAACTCAAATTTCTGATTACGGACTGCAGGAGCGAAGAAAAAAACCGGCATCTTTGTTTTCTATAACAAAAAATGACATTGATACAGCATTAAATACATATTATGACTCGAAAGAGTTTTATAAGAAAAATCCCAAATTACGTTTTTTAACCAGGGATTTTAATAGTTTATCAATGTCCTTTAAGATTTTTGCCGATGCATATACCAATCTTGGTTTTTATTATGGAGGTTTTTTTTATTTTAATATTGATCATAAGCGGTTTCCTGTTGAGATATTTCTATTAACAGATTATGCATTCTCAAGAAGAATATGGAAAGATGATAAGACTGATCAATATACCTTTTATAATCCAAATGATAGAAGTATGCTATGGACAAGTGATTTTGATAAAAACTTACAAAATACATATTATTTTTATTCTGCTAATCCATTTGAATTAAGAACTTCTCAGTTTTTTAGAATTGATGGGGAACTTTTTAAAGATGTTGTGAAATTAAAATATTCAGGTCAGATTGAGTATGCATCTGATGCAAGATTTTACAAAGATTTTTATAGCAGAAATTTGACTTTTTCTTATATTGATTTATTAGCTGATGCTTTAAAATACAGTATTGAAAAAAATGATAAAGGTGGAAGTATTTTTACCTTAGCCGATGAGAAAGAAGTTAGCTCTGTACCAACGATTAATGACTTCATTGAATTGAGTTTATCTCCTATTACTATTCCTGATTTATTTGGATTAAATTTAATCAGTTCTGTTTCTATTAATGCAAAAGTTAATGCTGGTTTTCAAACTGAACAGATTTTAAAATATGCTCCGGGTAATATTCAACAGGCTGAAGATCATAAATATGAGCGTTATTTTTTAGAAAAAATCCTTCTCCCTGAAACAACTGTAAAGATGAATGGTGAGTTACTGAATTATGATGTATTCATAAATATGAATAAAAAATATAATGAGTCATTATTACAAAAACAACAATCAAAAAATACCACTGCAAAAAAAACATCTGTTATGTATACTGAAATTAATCGTATCGGAACACTCGACGCCTCAACAGATAAAACTGTTATTGATTATAAATATTTACTGCCATTTTTTTCGTTGAGTATTCCTTCCGATAATAAGAGTTCTAAAACCATTGATACTTATTATAATGAAATAATCATTAGTGATAATTCTTCAGATTATAAGCAGGAAACAATCAAAGATATTAAGAAAGAAATAAAAAATTATGATGAAATCATAGCAATAGATAAGGAGGGAAATCAAAATCTATTTGATATAAAAATGATTTCATTTTCATTGAATTATGACATAACTGATATTAATAAGAATAATTTATTTTTTAACACTAAATTTAAAAGAGATAATGAAGATATTGATAATATGATGGAAATAGTAACCGGGCAATATGATATTAATAAAAGGCTTCGTCAATTTAATATTGAAAATGATTTAACAGCAACACTTAATGGTTCGTTAGGGCTTTTTAAATTATTTTCAGATTCATCTGAACTGATTAAGTTATCTCCAAATCTTAAATTTACATTTAAAAAAAATTATGATGATATGGATGTGTATGAAAAATATCTTGATACAGTTACTACCATTGATGCAACGGCTGACCGGATAAAGAAAATTAACACTGATAAAAATAATTTATTATATTCAAATAGAATGAAAACTGAATATAAATTAGTATTTTCTGATACTTTAAAAAATGATTTTTCATTTGGTACCTATTTATTATCAGGTACAAATCTTTCTACAGCATTTAATGCAAATTTATACGAGTATAATGAACAGAAAAGTTATAATTTTAATATTTTGAATGAAGTTAATACAAAGAAAAATACACCGGGTTATCAACCTGTAGATTCCGGTAATTATTATTTTCAAAGAGATTTTTATCATATGATATCTGAATTGTCCTCAAAATTAAATTTATCTTTTAATGTACTGCCAAAAGGTTTTGAACATACTCTAAACATAACAACAGGACCAAAAATCAACTTTATTGTTCCACAAGCCTCAATGAATATTCTAAAAGACGAGTTATGGCTTGAAGAATCTGGTTCCGTAAAATATCTTTGGACTGATGTTATGGGGGATATGTCTGCTGATAAGCAGGAGGATGTTGGAAGAATTACAGAACAGGCAAGAGAGTATGTATATTATCGTAAAACAGGTAAAAATTTAAATGATAAAGTTAGCGAATTTTTCTTCTATGAAAACTTCTGGGAAGGGGCAAAGAATTTCAGAAAAATTTTTGAAAGTTTCAGTATTGATCTTAAATATAGTTATATTTTAAATAACATAAACTATTTCTCAATAAATAATATAATTTCATTTAATTTAGTTAATATTGGTTACTTTTCAAATGGCAGAGGAAGTACGGCAGGTCTTGCCGTTTATCCTGACAATTCATTAACAATGTCAGTATTTAATTCCATGTTTCAATATACAAATAATTTAACATTTACGAAAGAATCTGATAAAACAAAAGTATTTACCGGAGTTGATAAACAGCGTTTGCTTGATGAAAATATGATTGTAAAGTTCGCCGATATTAATACTTTTACATTCAGGCTTGATGGGAATAAATTTGAATTCAAATTACCGAAAGGGAATTGGTTTTCTCTTACAAGTAGAACAGATCTACGATATGATTTAAATAAAAAATGGTATGGTCCGACAAAAGATGTTAATCGATATAATATATATCTTAATTCTCAGGATTTTACTTTTTCTGGTATTATGGACATATTTTCAGTTACTCTTAATTATAAATCGTATGATTTTAAAGATGCCGGTTTAAATGTTGTATTAGACGGCGGTATGATTAAGTTAGGGTATAGTTTTAATGAAATTCCTCAACTTTTTAATCTGATTAATTTCAGTTTTAGACCTGATATTACTTACAACTTTTCATCTAAAAAAGATCCTTACTATAATGAAAGCGGTGTGCTTGATCAAATTTCGCAAAGTTATTATGATAGTAATAAATTATTAACCTCTTTATCAATGGAGCTTATTATTGGAAAAGATAAGGAGTATCAAACTACATTCAAATTTTCAACATCAAGCAGTAATACGAAACTTTCAAGATATTATGAGGCGGACTCGGAAGTAACTTTTTTTGACGATTTAATAAAATCATTTAATTTTGCAAAAGAAGAAGACCGTGTTAAGAGTGCTTTTAATTTACAGTCTATATCTTTTTCAATTGAACATAAACTTCATGACTGGATTTTATACTTTGATTATTCCGGTAAACCGGAACGAAATTATACAGGAAATAAATATGTCTGGGATAATACTTTTTCATTTAAAATATCATGGAATATTGACAGTAAAAATCAATTAATGAAACTTTTTAATAAATCAAAAGTTGATGATAAATATGAAAAGGGAAGTTGGCGTCAGCGATCCATGTCACTTGACTTTGATGAATAAAATTCTATGCGGGTTGTGTTCTTTTGTATTATTTTATTTTTCTACAGGCTCTATTGACATAAATAAATAATTTAACTAATATCCGATTTATCAAAAATAATAAGGTGATACATAATGAATTTAATTTTTTTTGGTGCCCCTGGTGCAGGTAAGGGGACAATTGCTAAAATGCTTAAAGATAGAGAAAATCTTGTTCATATCAGTACCGGCGATATATTTCGAACAGCTATTAAGAATAAGACTGAATTGGGGCTAAAAGTTACTTCTATACTTGATAAAGGTGAGTTAGTGCCTGATGAGTTAACAATCTCTTTGGTTTCTGAACGAGTTAAAGAACCTGATTGTAAATCCGGTTATATTCTTGATGGTTTTCCCAGAACTCTTGTTCAGGCAGAAGCATGGAGTAAAGAAGCGACTATTGATGCTGCAGTATATTTTGATATATCAGATGATGAAGTTGTCAGACGACTATGCGGCAGACGAACATGCCCTAATTGCCATTCAATATTTCATGTAGAATTTAACAAACCAAAAAAAGACGGCATATGTGATGTTTGCAATTCTGAATTAATCATTCGTCCTGATGATTCAAATGAATCAATTAATAACAGGCTGAAAGTGTATCATACGCAAACAGAACCATTAGTAGAGTATTTTACAAAGTTACAAAAAGTTATTGTAATTAATGCAGTGCAAAATTCAGAAAAAGTATATTCTGATATTGCTGGTAAGATTAAGTAATATTTGTGAAAAAAATATATAGAGCCTCTTGCATAAAATCGAGATAAAAAATGTATTTTTGCAAGAAGCTCGATTGTATGAATTTATTTGTTTTTTTTTATCAGGTAATTATTAATATTTGCATTATGTAATTCAAGTTTATGGGTATGAAGCATATTGTAGGTCAGGTTTTTCATTTCAACCCTGTATAGTGTTTTATTGTTTACTCTGACTTCTGTTATTACCGGATTAATTGTAGTGGATTTTAATTTATTGGCAATATCTATTGCAGAATTTTTATTACTGAAAGAACCAGCTTGAATAGTATATGTATCACGTGTATATCGATAATATTTATTATCACCTTCCTTAATTAAATAAACTTTTACCCGTGCTGTACCGCGTTTTATAAAGTCCAATTGAACAGCAGCAGCTTTAGAAAGATCAATAATTCTATTTTTTGCATAAGGTCCTCTATCGTTAATTCTTACAACGACTTCTTTGCCATTATCAAGTGATACAACTTTAACGATACTGCCGAGCGGGAGTGATTTATGTGCAGCTGTAAGTGAATATGTATTAAACTTTTCACCATTAGCTGTTAATTTTCCATGAAAGTTAGGTCCATACCAACTGGCAATTCCGGTTTGCTCAAATGAGAAAATATTACAACTAAAATATACACTATATACAATAAAAAAATATACTTTCATATCTTCTCCTGATTGTATTTATCGTTCAAAAAATGATAATCTTAAAAATAATTTGATTTTATCTTAATTTGGATGTATATTAAAGGTATCGATCATTTTAAAGGAGTTTAAGAATGAGAAAATTACTTGTTATATTGTCTATGATTACTGTTTTTGCTTTTTCTGTGAATGCAAAAGCCGGGGATACAAAACCGAAATGGGATGAGAATAAGTTTCAGTTTGGTATTGGTGCCACTATTAGTACCGGTAATTTACTTGGTGTTATTGAAACAGGGAAGATGATAGATGCTGAAAACAAATCAGGAACTGATTACAGTTATCCCGGTATGACTAAGGAACAGGCAGATGCTTATAATGATTTATCAAAGAACATGAAAACAGCGATTTGGGTGTCAAACATATTTGCATCTATGGAATACGCAATTCAGACCAGAATCTTGTGGAATGTACTTATTGCTCATGCTGATTTAGGTTTTCTACCTATGGAATCATCAAATAACGGTAGATTTGATATGGTTTTAGGCGTGAACGCCGGTATTAGAGCACCATTTTTCATAATGCCCTATGTTACTGCCGGAGTAAATTTTACATTCAGTTTTTATCCTGATAAAGTAGCAAATATTGCTAGTGAAAGTTGGAAAATTAATTCAGGTTTCGGTGTTGTTGATAATTTCGTTTTTAGACCGGGTATTAATTTTGTTGCCGGTTTAGATCTTAAGCTTGGCAAATTTTCAATTGGCGGTTTTTATAAATACATAATTAAAGATTTTGATGAATTTAATTATATGTATGAACAATTTAAAAACGATGCCACAAGATTTGATTCCGCTGTAGGACTTATATTCAGTTCGCAAAGTAAGTTTGGCGTTGCCGTTTCATTTTATTTCTAATAAAGTTTTATATTCAAAAAATAAGGGCATTTTTGCCCTTATTTCTTTTCTCCGGTGATGTTTTTTTCCAAAATGTGCATTTTTTCATTAATATCAATAAAAAACATCGATATTTCATTTAAGTTTTTTTCCAATTTCTCATTATAGTCATTTTGTTTTAATTTAACAGTTTCGATCGAGTCTGTAGAATCATTCAATTCTTTTGAAAGTAATTGCAGTGAGTCTGTTATTTTCTTTTCATTTTCCAGGTTATTTAATATATCGCTCGTAACACAAACTAGTTCTTTTATTGCTTTAAGATTTTCATTTGAATTGATTGCCTGTTCTTTTGTTGCAATATCAATCTCACTGATTAGATTTGATGTATTATTGATATCATTTTTAATTATTTCCATAGCAAAAACTACATTATTGCCGTTTTTTACTGTTTCTCCAACAATATTTTCCATATCTTTTATCAATTTACCAATTTCATACGTCTGGGCATTTGTGTTCTCTGATAATTTTCTCATTTCATCCGCTACAACAGCAAATCCCTTTCCGCTTTCGCCTGCATGAGCGGCCTCAATCGCTGCGTTCATTGATAAAATCCCGGTTTGATCGGTAATGCTCGTTATATTGTTTAAAATTTCAGAGATCACAATACCAATTTTTGAAATATTAGTTATTGACAGATTCATATCATCAGTTGTTTTGCTGCCATCAACAGATGCCTGTGATAAGTTATACGTTAATTCATTTGCTTTTTTTGTTGACTGTGATACTGAAGTAATGGAAGATGTCATTTCGGTTGTAGATGAACTTACCTGTTCAATCATTGTTGATTGATTTGTTATCCTTTCGATACTTTTCTGAATCAGTTCAACTGTTTTATACGCAGATGCAGTTGTTTCTGATGAAATCTTCTTTTGTAATAGTATTTTTTCATTCATAATCATATTTGATTGTTTAATTTCATTCATTGCTTCAATAAGTGTATTAATATTTTGAGTTTCATCTTTTGTTTTATTTATTATATCGAGAGCCATTGAATAGAAGTTTTGAAATTTGGTATTGAGGTTATGTATTAATCGATTAATGAGAACCTGAATTTCACCGATTTCAGAGTCATCAGTTTTCACAACCAGTATACTTAAATCACCTTCAATTTTAGTTATTGTTGATAAACGTTTAATTATTGATTGTAATTGAGTATGCATATTCGTACTAAATAAAAAGAAGCTGAGAGCAAAAATAAAGAACACAACGATTGCTGCAAGACTAATATGATTTATCTCATTTTTAATAAGTTGTGGATAATTTCTTTTGATTTCAATGGCAATCGTTTGTAATTGAGGGTCACTTGATTTTTCAGCCTTATTGAGTAACTCAGTAAAGTATCCATTCGTTGTGCCGGTATATTTTGAAGATTTATAGATTGAATCTGAAATACCACAAATTTTTTCAATTTTTGATATTGATATTTGACCCATAACCATAATAATAAATAAACCGGCAAGCAAAAATGTCATATAGAATTTTGTTTTTAAAGTAAAAAAAGTTTTTACTGTTTCTGTTTCAAAAAGGTCAAATCGTAATTTTAATGTTTGAAAGTACTTTCCTATAATTATAATTTGCATTAATCCAACTAAAGGGCCAAAAATCACTGATACTATAGAAAATCGTAAGGTTGCCGATCTAAAAATGCCCTCTGCAAGAACTCTTATTGTGACACCCACAAGAGGGCCCATAATCCACCCTAGTAAGTTGACAACAATAATTGAAAATACAACTTTTTTTTCAATATTTTTTAAGAGTAATTTCTCTTCATCAGATAACAATTTAGTAGTTTTTCTTTCAATTGAAGTTATTTTTCGTGCAATAAAGTATATCGGAATTATACAGGATATTAAAACAGTTAATTGAACAACTATTGTTCTTGGTAAATTAGTCATTAGTTGTTTAAATGATATTCCAAGAAAATTATAAATTACTAAGTCCATCAGGATAATTGCAATTACCTCTGAAATTATCATCATTATAGTTATTTTTTTTGATATTGTACCGTTCATTTTTTCACCCCTCAATAATTTTAGTGAATAATTATATTAATGTCAAATGAGCTTTTTGCAAAAATTCTTTTTTTATTGTATTATACAATTCAATGGAGGATTAAATGAATAAATGCTTGATTATTTCAATGTTTCTAACCGTTTTACTATCTGTTTATCCTGAACTATATACTAATGATACAATTCAGGTTTCGAATGATTTTGTTGTTGAAAAAAATGAAGGTGAGGCTCGAAAAGCATCAGTAAAGGGACGGATTATTATTACAAATTATGATGGCGTTGACGCATCAAGAACAATACCCGTGCCTGCAAAAGAATTTCCTCAATTTAAAACAGGATACCCGATAATCGACATCCTTTATGATATGGCAATTGAAGAAATAAAATTAAACACGAATACAAGCGGTTTTTTTGTAGCAGGTGAAAAATGGAATCAGGCATGGACTCGTGATATGTCTTATGCTATATTTCTTGGTCTTTCAAGTGTTTTTAATAAAACTTCAATTGATAGTCTTCGAACCCGAATATATAACGGGAATATTCTGCAGGATACCGGAACCGGTGGCAGTTATCCGATTAGTACTGATAGAATGTCGTGGGTAATGGCTGCTTATGAAACAGCACTTGCATCAAAAGATATGGTTTTCTATAATGAAGTATACAATGTTTCTAAAAAAGCAATGCTTCAGGATATTGAGCTGGTTTTTGATACTGCAAAAAACCTGTTTAAAGGAGAGCAGTCTTTTCTTGACTGGAGAGAACAGACGTATCCCCGATGGATGACTCCCGGTGACATTGGTGAAAGTTTTGCCCTTGGGACGAATGTAAATCATTTTATTGCCCTTTCAATCTTATCAAATATGGCATCAACACTTGGTTTAAGTGAAGATAAAAATATGTGGGACAGATATAAAAAACTTAATCAGGAAGGCATTAATACTCATCTTTGGTCTGAAGAAAAGAATCATTGGGCTGCCTATTTAATTAATGGTGTTTTTCCCTCACTTTATGAAGGTTATGAAACATTAGGTGTATCGCTGGCAATTTTATCTGATCTAAAAGATACTTCTTCTGATATTCTTAATCGTTTAAATCCGCTATCGTATGGTTTATCTGTTGTTTCTCCACAATTAAAAGGTATTCCGCCCTATCACAATAATTCGGTATGGCCTTTTGTACAAGGATATAGAGGTTTATCAGCAGCGAAATTAAAAGATATGAAAGTATTTTCGGATGAGTTTTTTACACTTGTCAGATCAGGTGCACTCTTTTTGACATTTAAAGAAAACCTTGTTGCATCAAACGGTAATAAGAAAGGTACACAAATTAATTCAGACAGGCAATTATGGAGTGTGGCATCGTACCTTGGTTTTGTATACCGGGGGCTTATTGGCATGAGTTATTCATCATCAGGTATTCATTTTAATCCTGTAAAACCCCAATCCATGACAAATCCGGTAATATTGAAAAACTTTACTTATAGAGATGCTACAATTGATGTTGAAGTTATTGGAACCGGATGTGACATTGAATCAATACTGGTTAATGGTAAAAAACAGCCTGATGATTATATACTTCCAATAAATGCTTCCGGTACTTTTTCAATTAAAATTACTTTAAAAAAAGGCGCAGATAGTATTGATAAACCGCATATCTATGATGCTTCATCAGAAATTAAAGTTATCGATTCACTTGTTCTAAGTGAAGAAAAGAATAAACTACTATTGAAGTGGACTGGTGTTAAAGATAAGGAATATCTTGTTTTTAAAAATGGCCAATTATTTAAAAAAATAAAAGCGACACAATTAGAAATCGCAAAAGAAAAATCTCCGGTTGAATATTCAGTTGCTGAAGATAATGGTGTTTTACCTGTATTAAAAGGAAATCCAGTGTGGACGGAAAATAAAAAAGGGATAATAATCAGCGAGGTAGAGCAATCTTTTGTTAAAGGTGGTGAAATAAGTGTTGATGTTGTACAAAAAAATGTTAAACCAACCATAGGTGCCGTTTTATTAAAAGACTTTAACAGGTTTTCACATAATGGAAAAGCATATATTGAGAAATGGGGTGGAGCAACTGATGATTTTATTGAATTTACTTTGAAAGCATCTTCAGATGGTGATTATTTATTGAGATGGCGTTTTATGAACGGTGGACCGGTAAATACCGGCGAGAAGTGTTCAATAAAAGAATTGTCAATAAATAGTGTTTTTCAGAGGTTTATATATTTCCCACACACGGGTAACTGGAGAGAATGGCAGTTTACTTCCCCGATTGTCGTACATCTTAATAAAGGTGCTAATACAATTAAAATTTATAACTCTTCTAAAACATATAGTCAGAAAGAGTATTATCCGATTATTAATATTGATTTATTAAAAGCAGAATTTTTTAAATAGAAAATATACTGGATGCTCTTGCAAAAACTTAAGATAAAAAGAGTATTTTTGCAAGAGATCCATTACTTTGTTTTTTCTTCAGGAATCATTTTTAGTTGAAAAATAATACCGCAAATGGCAAGAATTGCAACAATAAAAAGTATAAGATAGTATAAATCATTAGATTTTTCTAATGCATTAAAATACTTGATAAATGAACTGTTGCCAAATTTTAAATTGTAAATTAAAAACCCAACTCCATTTATCATACAAAAACTGCCGATTATCGCTGTAGTTACAACAATCATTAATCGTTGAAAAATAAGCGAAAGAATACCGCCTGCTAAACATATTCCGATTAAGATTAAAATATTTTCTGTAATGTGAAGTCGCAAACCGGCAAAGTTTAATATAAAAAGAGTTGCTAATGCACCTGACATGAAAATACCCGCGTAATAGAATATAATAATCAATATCCCCAGTATTATTCCAATTGCAATGGCTACAATGATAAGAACATTTTTATCATTTATAAAATTTGCCCCGTACGTAATTACAAGATAAATTCCGGTGAAAAAACCAAGTAATACGAGTGTAAATCTAAATACACCATACCCCCAGAAACAGCAGAAAATACCAAAACCTGTAATAATTAATGGAATGAGTAAAAAATATAATTCAGAAATATTCATAGTTATTCTCCTGCATAATGCATTTCTTCACTGAATATAACAGGTAATATAAACTTCTGTCAAATACAAAATATTATTTATTTAATATCATTGATTGAAATTTAATTAAATATGATTTAGAATATTTAACAAAGGTTCTTTTTGATACAGGTGCATCGTTATTTATAATTTTGGAGACAATACAATGTTTAATGAAATTAGTATGGAATTTAATGGAATGAAAATCCTGATTGTTGATGATGATACTAATTCTTTAGTTTTAATAAATCATATATTGAAAGAAAGGTATATTGTTGATATAGTGAATGATTCACGATTAGTCATGGAAAAACTGACCGTTTATCGCCCTGATCTTATTCTTATGGATATTATGATGCCGGGGATAAGTGGTCTTGATTTATGCAGGCAGTTACAGGAACATCCTGAATATTATACGATTCCTGTTATTCTTATTACGGCAAAATCTGAAGAAACTGATGTGTTTAATGGTCTTGAGGCCGGTGCGATTGATTATATTAAAAAGCCATTTTCAGAGCTTGAGTTAATCGCACGAATTAACGCAGCGTTAAAAACTGAGATTTATATTCGTAAGCTAAAAATGTTAATTAAATTAAAAGACAGTTTTTTATCGATGGTAAGCCATGACATAAAAACACCACTTACAGCAATTATGGGTTTTTCGGAGTTGTTATTGGAAGAACGGGTGGGTGGCAATTTAAATGAAAAACAAAAAAGAATTATCAGTCAGATTTTAGACTCTGCTAATCATCAGAATAGAATTATAAAAGATTTATTAAACTATTCAATTCTCGAATCAGGAAATATGAAGTTATTTATTGATTCATTTAAACTCAAAAGTATTATAAATAAGTCAATCGCAGAAGTTAGTTTTGTACTGGAAGAGAAACAATTACAAGTCATTGTTGATGTTGATGATTTATTTGAAATTGAATGTGATATGGACAGAATAATACAGGTACTTACTAATTTACTGGCCAATGCAGTTAAATTTACCCCAAAGGGTGGCATTATTGAACTTGGTGCGACAAAAAATGATTTATATGCTGAGGTTTTTGTGAAAGACTCAGGCATTGGCATCCCGAAAGAAAATATTCAAAAAATTTTTGATGAGTATGAGTTATTTACAACAAGAGGAACTTCAGGTGAAAAGGGAACCGGTCTGGGTGTGAATATCTGTAATCGTATTATTAAAGAACATGGCGGAACGATGTTTGTTCAAAGTGAAGAAGGTAAAGGCACAACTTTCTTTTTTACTCTGCCGTATAATTCAAAAAGCAAATAGGCGTTCTTGATGAATCTAAAAAAGCCGTTTACCTATGTTCTTTCTATTTTTCTTCTTCTTGGTATGGTTATTTTGTTCTCAGGCGTTTTTGTAAGCGTTATTGTCGGTTTATTAATAGAAGATTTTTCGTATGAATTAATGAGAGTTTCAATTATTAATTCTTTATTTTTTGCTTTGGGTATTGTTTTAAATGTAGTGCTTCTTTCGCTTGTGTTTGCTAAAACGCATATAGTTAAAACATTAATTATTAATACATTAGTCACAATCGGGTTACTGATTATTGATTATTTTTATCTTTTATTTACCGAACCGGTATTTTTAATCGTGTATCAGAATGTTTTTTATCTGTATATGTTAATTAATTTTGCTTTTATACAAACAATTTCATTGGTGATGACAATTTTTATGATGATGAGTAATGAGATTATAATGAAAGATCAGGCAATTGAGATGGAAAAAAGACATTTTATTGAAGCAAAACTTGAACAACTTACAGAAAGAATTAATCCCCATTTTTTATTTAATTCACTTAATACTGCGATTGCTTTATTACCACACAAAGATAAAGCAGAAGATTTTCTTACAAATTTATCTGAACTTCTCCGGTACAATGTTACGATAAGCGGGAAGAAAAATCATACGATACGGGATGAAATTGAATATGTTAAGAAATTTCTCTATATCCAGAAAATCAGGTTTGAAGATAGACTTGAATATCAAATAATCGGAACAAGTGAATATATTATTCCCCCAATGATTATTCAGATCCTCGTTGAAAATTCAATTAAACATACTATTAATTTTTCAAATTCATTACGAATAGATGTGATAGTAAGTGAAAATAATGACACAATCAGCATTGAAGTAAAAGATTCATATCGTTTGTTACGAAATGACATGATTGGTAAAGGTTCCGGCTTACAAAACTGTTCCACAAGAGTAATATTAGCTGGAGGTTCTTTTATAATTGAAAACGGTGGTGTTCGTATGATTTTTTCTAAAAGCGGATACAATCAAATTGTCAGGAGCCACGAGTGATTAATGTTTTAATAGCTGACGATGAACGTTTATCAAGGGTCCGATTAAAAGAGTTATTTCAAAATAGAAAAGATTTTTTCATACAATATGAAGCGGTTAATGGCGATGAAGTTTATACTGTTCTTGCGCATAAAAAAATTGATGTGGTATTTCTTGATATAAATATGCCGGGAAAATCTGTTTTTGAGTCTTTGCGCGAACTGAAGTTTGAAGGAATGATAGTGTTTCAGACGGCATATAGTGAATTTGCCGTAAAAGCATTTGATGTTGATGCAGTTGATTATCTGTTGAAACCTTATAGTAAAGATCGATTTAGTATATGTATCGAAAAGATAATTTCAAAATTTAATGAAAAACAAAATAAAAATAATAATGCGGTAATTGTATTAAAACAGCAAGACAATACTAAGATTGTCAGAATCTCTGATATCGTTTATCTTACAATGGGAAATAGTATTATAACCATCAAGCTGAAAGATAAGACTACTCTTTTTTCAGATAAAACCCTTACCTATTTTGAATCACTTCTACCGGAATGTGCTTTTTTCAGGACTTCAAGGAACGCATTGATAAATATAAAATGTATAGTATCGTTTCATAAAAATTGCAGTGGTGTCAATTATATTGAAATGAATAATGGCGAACGAATAGAATTATCCCGCAGAAGAGTAAAAGATTTAAAGAGTCTGATTGATTTCTGACCACTCACAGTAATAAAGTTACCACTCAGATTTTTTATTCAGAATTTTAATATTTATAATGTAAATAGTAAGTATATTATTTAAAGGAGTTTAATTATGAAACGATTTTTGGTTTTTTTAACGCTTTTGACCGGTATTTTTTATGTCAGTAGTATAGAAATGAAAATTGGTAAAGATGAAAAAGTTACATTTTCAGAAAATCTGAGTACTGATTATTTATTTATGGGTGAATCATTAGAATTTTATGGTTCAACAAAAGATTTATTTTTTTTTGGTAAATCATTACAATTTAATGGTAATACTGAAAGTTCTTTAATCAGTTTTGGTGAAGACCTTGAATTACAAGGTGTCGTTGGAAATGATATAATTTCAGCAGCTGATAATCTTACGATATCAGGAAATGTATATGGAACTGTTTTTGCAGCAGCAAATATTGTAACTGTTTCAAAAGAAAGTGTTATTGACGGCAGTATTTTTGCTACAGGGAAAAAAGTAATCATTGATGGAATTGTAAATGGTGATGTGTATTGTGCAAGTGGCAGACTTATTGTTAATGGTATAATAAATGGTGATGTGAAACTGGCTACAGGAATGGTAAACATTAATGAAACAGGGATGGTTAATGGAAATCTTCATTATTATTCAAAAGATAAAATAACAGAATCAGAAGCAACCCGAATTACCGGCGAAGTTGAATTTAAAGAAAAATCAATAACTCATAGTAAAACATCATTTAAAAAAGGTATGTTTATTGTAGCAAAAATATTCAGTTTATTTATTTTATTATCTTTCGTTATTGGTGGAATGTTACTTTTATTGATACCTTTTATGAAAAATGTAAAGGTTTCAACCCCAAAAGAGTTTTTTGAAACATTTGTCTGGGGGTTAATACCATTTTTCATATATCCTGTAGCCGTAGTTGTTTTACTGTCATTAGTGATTACAATACCGCTGGCCTTTGGGTTAATGTTAGCCGGGTTACCACTATTATTTTTAACTCAAGTTATCGGTGTAACTTTATTTGGTGAAATGTTATTTAAAGTTTTTAAATGGAATGAAAAAAATAGATTTATATACTTCTTATTTGGTTTAGTATTTTACATTTTTCTTTCTGTGATACCTTTTGTCAGCCATTTGTCAGTTGTGTTTTTTTCAAGTGCAGGTTGGGGTAAAATTTTGAAAAGTATAGCTGATAAAAAATAAATTGTAGAGTTTCTTGCAAAAATACTCTTTTTATCTCGAATTTTTGCAAGAAGCTACCTCTAACGCAATTATATTGCGTATTGCCGTAAGCAAAATCAAGTACTCTTGATTTTTGCAAGAGGCTCTGTAGTATTATTATGAAGTCGGGAACTTGTTTTTCCGGCTTTTTTTTATTAATACAATCGCTCACTTAAAAATAATAATTTGATAATGCACATTGCCGATATTTAGTGTATAATTAGTATAAATTATGAGGAGGTCGTTATGAAAATACGATTTGTATCGATTGTTTTATTTTTGTTTATTGCTCAAACTTTCTTTTCTCAAACAATAGAAATTACATCAAAGTGGATTGAAAATAAGAAAATAATGAGAAAACTTCATTTAGAAAGAAATGATATGAATGAACTTGATAAATTTGATGAAAAAATAATATCAGATTTAAATAAATCAGATATTAAATTAGTCGAAAAGGAAGTTGCTGATTTATTAAACTATATAATAGTGGAAAAAATATATAATTCACCAATGAATACTGCAAATGCGATAAGTTTTTTGTATGAGAAATTTGTTAATAAACAGTATTTTTTTGATATTGTTTCCTCTATTGCAGGGTATAAATTCATGTCAAATCATTATATATTAAGCGCTGCGTTAATCGGGTATTCAAAAAACTTTACTCTAAATCCGAAAAAAACATTTGATACTCTTGCAATTTTACAGGATTCAATTGATTTGTATACAGTTGATCCTCAACGAAATGGAACTGTTGTGATAATAAGTAATGTTATAGCTTTTATCAGACAATATTTAATTGCAGTTGAAAATGGTGCTATTGAAGATATTTATGCTAATCAAATCAATGATATGGTAGATAAAATGGGTTTTAAAGCAAAATCATCAAGTTTTGATAATTATCCTGGTGCAAAAGATTTACGAAAAGAATATTTTATATACGATCATGATAAAAAAGCTAAGAAAAAATAATGGTGAGAGATATGGATGTATACAATAAAGTTATTAAACATTATAAACAAATCACATTAATTAATCATATTACCGGTCTGCTTGATTGGGATATGAATGTTAATCTTCCGCCACACGGGTATGAAAGTCGTGGAGAACAAATGGCATACTGTGCAAAAACCAAACATCTTTTATTAATTGATGAGAAGTTTAATGATTTAATTGATGAACTTCAAGGTGATACATCTTTATCTGAAAGAATGAAGAGTGAAATTAGTTTTATTAAACATAAAGTTGAAATTCAGAAAAAGATCCCTGTTGCGTTAGTTGAGGAACTGGCAATTTTATCTTCAATTGCAACCGGGAAATGGGAACAGGCAAAAGAAACTGGTGATGATAGTGATTATTTACCTGTTTTAAATACAATATTTACTTTAACACGGGAGTATGCTCAATGTAAGGGGTTTGTTAATGATCCATATAATGCACTACTCGATGATTATGATAGAGGACTTACATATTCAATTGTAGAATCACTTTTTTCAACGGTTAAAGAAAAAACATTGACTATTTTGAACACAAGAAAAATCGAAAATAACAATTATAATTGGGAGGATGTTAGTGTTGCTAATCAGAAAATTATTTCTGATAGAATTATTGATTTCCTTGGTATTGATAGAAATAAACTGATTTTAAGTGAATCAACTCATCCGTTTACAGCAACAGTTGGTAATGGTGATGTGAGAATTACAACAGCATACACTGAAAATGATTTTCTAAGCAGTATATATAGTACTTTACATGAAGCCGGTCATGCTTTATATGAGTTAGGTGTTCAAAAAGAATTCGGTGATTCACCGTGCGGTGATATAGTTTCACTTTCTTTGCATGAATCCCAGTCGCGATTTTATGAGAATTGTATTGGTAGAAGTCGATCTTTTATTGAGTTCTTTTTTCCGATTATAAAAGAAGTTTGTAATGATCAGTTTGCTTCAATATCAGTTGATCAATTCTATGCGGCAGTTAATAAAATCTCAGATACCCCAATACGAATTGAGTCGGATGAAATCAATTATAATCTCCATATCATTTTACGAACAAAAATTGAAAGAGATTTAATTAATAAAACTATAGATGTTACTGATATTAATGAAATCTGGAACAAAGAGTTTTATGACATGTTTAATAAAAAAATTATTGATAAACGCTCGGGGTATTTACAGGATATTCATTGGGCGGGCGGGGGGATCGGATATTTTCCGACATACACAATGGGGAATATAATAGCCACTCAGTTTGCAAAGTTATTGAATGATGAAACAGGTGTTCTTAATAAACCATTTTCAAAGCAATCATTTACGACTATTTCCGGTTGGTTTCAGAATAGATTATACCGTTATGGGAATACTTTAACTTCATTTGATCTGGTTACAAAAGTAACCGGCAATGCTATTGACCCGTTACCGTTGATTCACTATTTATCAAGGTAATTTCCATCCTTTACATTCAAAAAAAATTATTCTTTACTTTACATCAAAAAAAAGTTAATTTGTATAAAATTTCTTTTGTTAAAATTACATTTATATTTATTATGGAGTTTTATGAATACTATTGCAATTGTTGGTTATGGAAGAATGGGAAAACAGATTGAGCTTGTTTTAGCTGAAAAGAATATAAAACCTGTTTCAATTATTGACGGATATGCAAAAGATGCTACTTATAAAGAAATAAATGCTGATTCATTAAAAGGTGTTTCGGTTGTTATTGATTTTTCATCTCCTGAAACTGTTATGGAAAATATAAAAAAATATATTGAATGTGGTGTTTCAGTTGTAATGGGAACTACGGGATGGTATGATAAAATTGATGAAGTAAAAAAACTGGTTGGTAATTCAATAGGTTTTATATGGTCAGGAAACTATTCTTTAGGAGTTAACCTTTACTTTAAGATAATTGAATATGCATCAAAATTGATTGGTAAATTTGAAGCGTATGATCCGATGGTTCATGAATTTCATCATAAAGAAAAAAAAGACAGCCCTTCAGGTACTGCCCTGATGATTGCTGATTTAGTTAAAAGCGGTTATAAAGAAAGCCGTGATTCGATTGTTACTGAGCGTCTCAATAGAAAAAAAGAAGCTAATGAAATCCATGTTTCTTCAACTCGTGGCGGGTATATACCCGGTACTCATATAGTTGCGTATGATTCTGTACTTGATACTATTGAATTAAAGCATACAGCAAGAACAAGAGAAGGTTTTGCATTAGGTGCAGTTACTGCTGCTTTGTGGCTTGACGGCAAAAAAGGTTTTTATAAATTTGATGAAACGTTGGATACTTAACGGGGGATATATGATTAAAAGAGGTTTATATACTGCAATTATTACTCCATTTTTAGAAAATGGAGAGATAGATGAGGTTGCATTAAAAAAAATAATCGATGAACAAATCGCAGCCGGTGTAGCCGGTATCGTTTCATGCGGTTCAACAGGAGAGTCTCCGACTCTTACACACGAAGAACATGACATGGTTATAAAGCTGTCAATTGAGCAATCTGCAGGCAGGTGTGAAATTATGGCCGGTACCGGTTCAAATTCTACTGTTGAAGCGATTACATTAACAGAGCATGCTCGATTAGCTGGAGCGAACTCCTCATTGCAGGTTGTTCCTTATTATAATAAACCGACCCAGAAAGGTATGTATTTACATTTTAAAGCAATTGCTGATTCAGTTGATATTCCGATTGTAATTTACAATATACGTGGTAGAACTGGTGTTAATCTTGAAACATCAACACTTGTTGAGTTAGCTAAAGTGCCAAATATCGTTGGTGTTAAAGAAGCATCCGGCTCCATTGAGCAGATGATGGAAGTTATTTGTGCAACACCTGATGATTTTCTTGTTTTTTCCGGTGATGATAATCTTACATTACCGTTACTTGCAGCCGGAGGCGATGGTTTAATCTCAGTTGCATCAAATATTATACCAGAGAGAATGGTACAATTTGTTAATTATGGCTTGCAAGCTGATTTTGTATCAATGCGAAAAGAATATAAAGCTTTATTACCGTTGTTTAAAAATTTATTTATTGAAACAAACCCTGTTCCTGTTAAAACGATGATGTCATTGATGGGAAAATGTAATGAGGTTTTCAGATTACCTCTTTGTGAGGCATCTGATGAAACACTTTCAATTATGCAAAAAATGATTGCCCTTTATAAATAAGAATTTCTCCTGAAATTGATTAAATTTCAGGAGAAATACTATTGCTATTTAAATTTAGTTAGAAGTGCCATCATATTAGTATATTGATTCTTTTCTCTTTTTGAAGGATTTGTAAGAGTCTTGTATGTTTTAATTCCGTTTTCAATAAGTTCTTTTGCTATAGATCGGTCATCTTTTATAATAAAATCATTGGTTTTTGTTCCAATTTTCTGACTCATTGCAGTTTTCTTTTTACTATCCCAATTTCTGTCATAGAATGCACTTGCAGCATCAAAAACTATTGTAAGGTCACTCGGATTGTTTGTAATAGCCTGGAAAAATAGTTCTCCCATAGTAAATTTATCACCACCTAAAAATGAAGGAACTCCTTCCTCAATTTTTGCTTTTAAGAAATATGCTGAAGCCATTGATGGATCAATACTAATTGCTTTATCTGCATATTTTTTTAAATCAGGTATAGTTTCCAGAGATTCCGAAATACCAATAACCTTACTTCTTGAGCCAAGGTTCGTTGCATAATAAAAGGCAATATGCGCCCGATCGGTTGGTGCTCCTGTTTGAATATCCAGATATGGTTTTAAAAATTCCATAGCTTCAGTATATTGTGCTATTTTTTCATTTTTCTTTGACTTATCCAAAGATTCGGCAATTTCAAATTGTGCTCTGGCTGTTCTCCAGATTATACCTGCATCCGGTGCTGCATTATTATGTTCCTGCTTTAACATTTTAAGTGCTTCGGTATGATTGCCGTTATGATTTAAGTCGTCAACGATTTTAAAATCAAACGAAAAAATCATGTTTACCATAAGTGAAAGTGATACAATAAGTAAAAACTTTTTCATAGATTCCCTTCCTGAAATTTTAGTATTAGGTTTATGTAAAATAATCCGAACAAATTATACTTCAAAATAAAAAAAATAGTATAGTTATTTTAATATTTTTTAATTTATGGTAGAGTCTTTTGCAAAAATATTCTTTTTTTTCTTCATTTGAGGTGATGCATGTATACAAGAACTAACAGATTAAATAAAGATACGAGATTAATCACTTTTAATAAAGATCCAATGCCAAACGCATATTCAAGTGTTGAAGTTAAGTTTGGTAGAACCGTTGTTTATTGTACGGTGTCATTAAGTTCCGACGTTCCCGAATTTGCTTCAAAAGTTAATAAAGGATGGTTAAGTGCAGAGTATTCTATGTTACCTGCATCAACCGGCAGTCGAAAGAAGCGGGATGGTATAAAACAGGATGGACGGGGAGTTGAAATATCAAGATTAATCGGGAGAAGTCTACGAGCATCTGTAGATTTATATAAAATGAATGGTTATTCAATAATTATTGATTGTGATGTCATTGTTGCTGACGGCGGGACGAGAACAGCAGCAATATCCGGTGGATTTTGCGCTTTAAAATTAGCAGTCAACAGGATGATCAAAGAAGGTTTGATTTCTGAGAATCCAATTCTCTTTTCACTAGCGTCTATAAGTGCGGGTAAAGTGTCTTCTGAAATAATGGTTGATTTAGATTATATAGAAGATTCTTCAGCAGAAGTCGATTTTAATATTGTAATGAATGATAGAAGTGAATACATAGAAATTCAGGGCTCTGCAGAAAAAGGTATTATGAAAAGGGATGAATTTAATGCGCTGTTAGATTATTCTGAAAATGCTTTAAAAACAATATTTAAATTTCAAAATGATTTTTTTGCTTCTGTATGAAACTAAGGGTTATATTTTAATGAAGAAAGTATTTCAATTGAGTCACCGGGCTTCATATTGATGGAGTTAAAAAAACCTTTGTTCATTTCTATTGCATACATAGCTTCACCGTCTGAAGGTACTGATGTTTCATCAAGCGGGGCCATTTGTTCAATATTTAATATTTTGAGGTCTGGACCGATAAACGCGATATCAAGAGGAATTAAAGTGTTTTTCATATAAAAATTCCTATAATCTGCATAGCTGTAAACAAAAATCATTCCTGATTTCTCCTGTAGTTTTTTTCTGAACATGAGCCCTTTTTGTCGTTTTTCATAGGTATCAGCAACTTCTAAATTATATATTGTGTCATTCATTTTGATTTTTGCTATTGTATTTTTTTCAGAACTGCAGTTTAGTATAATACATATTAATGCAATTAATGTAAGACTCGATAAAAAAAGAGTATTTGTGCCGGCTGATTTACTAATATATTTTTTTTTCATTTAACTATTCCTTAAATTTATAAATAATTATATAATGTATTTTTATGATTTAAATAAAAGGTAGTTTAAATGAATTTTTGTAAAAAATCAATCATGCTTTTTGTAAAGATACAAATATTGTTTTTATTATTAATAATACCATCTTGTGTAACAACTAAATTTGGTGTTTTTAATGATGATTTAATATTAAAATCAAGTGAAAGTAATAATGTATTAAAAGAAATAAATATACCATATAGTTCGTTTATTCATGGTATTCCGGTTAAGGGGGACAAGGTCGGGATTTTGGGGACTGCCGTATCACCTGATAATTCAACACTTTTTGTTGTTATTAATTTTCCGAAATTTGCAATTCTATCAACAAAAGATGATGGCGTTACATTTCAATCTTCAATTTTTGATACAAGTTATTTTAATTCTGATAGTGATGAAGATGAACAAAATCGCGGGTATAAAACAAAAGTACGAAAAGATATTCGGGTCAGGTCTGCATTTAATAATAATAATGTTGTTTTATCTGTGGGGCCATTTTTATTTATTAGTTTGGATTCCGGTAAAACGTTTAAAAAAAAGACATTGTTTTACGATCTTGATCGTTCATTTATCAGGGATTTGCTTATCGATGAAAATGGCAGGATTTATGCATTTACTGATAATAGAATTGCGTATACTGATAATCTCGGTAAAAAGTGGAAGCGAATTACTGTTGAAACAGAAAAAATTAAAAATAAAAATATGCAATATGTAGATAGTGTATTATATAATAATGTTCCAAATGTATCATATCTTGATCGTTCAATGTTTCATACTGATTATTTTATAAAAAAAAATCCATTACCTTCCGGACATAGTGCTGATTATAACGAAAGTGGTGTTTTTATTTTAGATAATGATGTTTTAGTAAAAACGAATGTTACTATGCCATTGGGGTTGTTCGTTGAAAATAAAGTATTGTATGGTTTTAATGTTTTTAATACCAAATTAAAGTTATTGCAGCTTTCTGATGATTTTAAAAAAACTAATTTCTATACAAACGGTAATCTTGCCGGCAGTAAAAATGCGGTACAATATTTTATAGATAGTATAAAAAAAGATTATTTCATTCTCGATTCGTATGCACAATTTCAAAGAATTTATGATTTGACTTCAGATACCATAGAATCACTTGCAATTTCACCATCATTATTAAATCCTGTATTGAAGAAAAGTAAAAATATTAATTCAATACTAAGAAATAATTTTTCAGGAATGAAAAGTAGAGATTTTAATTTTAACTGGGATCCTGAAAATTTAGTATATGAATATTCAGATGGTTTTCTTGATTCGTTATACTATTCTATATTTGATGTTAATGGTGATTTTTATGAAATTAAACCATCAATTTTTTTTATTTCTACCATAACGGAAGAAATAATTTCTAATAAATACAAAGAAGATACTACTGCGATGATACTGAGAAAAAAATCTGCGTGGCAGAATATTGACGTGAGTAAAAATGTTCCTTTTGAAATCAAAATTTCTGCAAATGCAGTTTCAATGGCGTTATCCGAAAAACTTATTACAACTGTAGTTAATCCTGAACTAAAAACAAGAAGTTCGTACTGGTATAAAAATATAGATAAAAAAAAGAGATTTAAACTGGAATTTGTGATAGGAAATGAAGAAAAAAATGATTTGTTATACTATCCGTCAGATATAGCATTATATAATGATGGAATCCTAATTGAAATTACATTCTATAATGATGTAATAAGTTATCGTGAATTGTATAAAATACCATCTTTGATAAAAAATAATTAATGAATTGATTGGTATTAGATGATATTGTTATATATAATTTATTTCAAGTTTGTCTTAAGAATGCTACTAATTTTTTAATGAAGTGAGGTTTTTTTTGTGGGTGCTACTGATAGAGAAATTAAGAAAGATTTAAAATGTTTGAAAATTGATAAAAAAGAACATAAAATAGATAAAAAGCATATTCTTCCTGAGGCGGTTAAAGTTATTACGCGATTAAATAGCTTCGGATATCAGGGGTATGTCGTAGGCGGTGCCGTTAGGGACTTATTAATGGGACGTGAACCAAAAGATTTTGATGTCGTTACTGATGCTGTTCCAAATCAATTACGCCGTATTTTTAAGAATGCACGGGTAATTGGAAGACGTTTCAGGCTTGTTCATGTTTATTTTTCGGGTTGCATTGTTGAAACTGCAACTTTTCGTGCAGAAAGTAATTCTGATTCACAGGATTCACTAACAGAAAAAGATAATATATATGGTGAAATTGAGGATGATGTGATTAGAAGAGATTTTAGTCTCAATGCACTATATTATGATCCGGCAAGTGAAGTTATTCTTGATTTTGTGGATGGTTATAAAGATATTCAATCAAAAATAATTAGAACATTAAAAGATGAAAAAATAAGCTTTTTAGAAGATCCTGTCAGAATGTTGCGTGCCGTTAAATATTCTGTTTTATTAGATTGTCACTTAAGTGATATTACTAAAAAGAATATAAGAAAATACGGGAAAGAAATATTAAAATGTTCTTCAAGTCGTTTATATGAAGAATTTAATAAAATATTCAAATCCGGTATGGCGAGTAAAGTTTTTAAAGAATTGCATAATTTAAAGTTGTTAAAACATTTAATACCTTTTTTTTATAGTGAACTTTCAAAAAAAACCGGTAATGATCTTTTGAGTGAAATGATGAAATTTGAAAAGAATATAAATAAAACTGATTTTTTTGAATATGAAACATATTGGCTTATCATGATTAAAAGAATCTTAGATTCAAAAATAATCAATGATAATTCTGAGAACCTTTTAGATTCAATAAAAATAATTCTGGATAAAAATCTTATTCCTGTAAATGTACCTAAGAAAGTGATTGAAGATATTTCAAAAGCATATTATATATTTATAAAATACTCTACAATAGATCAGATTGAAAAAATAAAAAAATATAAACTTCAAAATTCATTTAATATTGCATTAAAGTTATTTAATCTCTATTGCGAAGATCAGGAAATCATAAAAATAATTTCAAGTTTTAATTTTACTAAAAAAATTAGTAAAGATGTTGTTGTTGCTAAAAAACACCAGTCAAATATTAATTATAAGAATAAAAGATGCGTGGAAACTAAAAAAACTATTCTACGAATGGCTGTTACAGAAAATATCAGGGGGATTTTATGAAAAAGGTATTAATTACAGGTGGCTCAGGTTTCCTTGGGATAAATCTTGTCCGATATTTACTCGGTAAGGGGTTTAGTGTGGTTTCGCTTGATATTATTGATTTTGATTATCCTGAAAAAGATCAAATCAAAGTGATAAAGGGTGATATTAGAAATAAGGCGATTGTAAAAGAAGCAATGAGTGGTGTTAACATTGTTGTTCATGCAGCCGCTGCGTTACCGTTGTATAAAAAAAAAGATATATTTTCTACTGATATTGATGGTACAAAGACCGTTATTGATGAAGCATTTAACGCACATGTGGAGAGATTTATTCACATTTCTTCAACTGCAGTGTATGGAATTCCTGATCATCATCCATTATGTGAAAATGATTTATTAGATGGTGTAGGGGCGTATGGTGAGGCAAAGATTATTGCAGAAAAAATATGTGAAGACTATAGAAATAAAGGTATGGTTGTTTCTATTTTAAGACCAAAATCCTTTATCGGACCTGAAAGACTTGGTGTGTTTGCATTGTTTTATGATTGGGCTAAGGATGGCAAACATTTCCCTGTTCTCGGAAAGGGGCATAATCTTTATCAATTTCTTGATGTTGAAGATCTTTGCAGTGCAATTTTTTTATGTATTACAAAAGATATTGGTCAGGTTAATGATGTTTTTAATATTGGTGCAAAATCATTTGGAAGTATTAAAGATGATTATCAATCAGTTCTTGATGAAGCAGGTTATAATAAAAAAATTATCGGAACACCGGCCGGTCCGGTTATTCTTGCATTACGAATACTTGAATTCTTTCATTTATCTCCATTGTATAAGTGGGTCTATGAAACTGCTAGTAAAGACTCATTCGTTTCAATAGAAAAAGCTGAAGAAAAATTGGGGTATACTCCACAATATTCCAATAAAGATGCATTAATAAGAAATTATCGTTGGTATATTGAAAATTATGAGAAATTCAGTAAGAATAGCGGAGTTTCTCATAGAGTCCCTTGGAAGCAGGGTATTTTGCGATTATTTAAATCTTTTTTTTGATTTTTTTAAATCTGTTTTTTTATGTAAACAAATAATAAAACAGTAGCAATAGGAATTGATACAAGGTACAATAAATTACCATAAAAGTAGGCAACTTTTAACGGTGTTGTGATAATTACCGGAAGTATAATTCCTAATAGAAGTGAAATCAATTTCTCACTAATAGAATAACCTTCAATAAATTTAGAAATGCCCAACCCTGATAATGTCGAAATTATCAGGATTAACGATGCGTAATGCATATAAGCAAAAATTGTATTTGGAATAAACTGAATGCTGTTGTAGTATATTGAGTAAATTGTAAAATAACCTGACAGCAAAGCAAATAAAAGAAAACTTGTATTTTTCCAACCGGTATCTACATTGACAATATTGAAAAAGCCTATGATACCATATAATAAAGCACTTGAGATAGCTATAAATAATAACCCGTCAATTATAATATATTTAATCCAGATTGACAGCGGATTAGCTATCGTTTCAGTCATTGAGTCAAATATTCCAAATACAAATTTATAGAATAAAGCATATAGTAATCCGATTATGAACAGTTTTATAAAGCTTGAAAATTCATTCTGATCAAAATAAAATTGAGAAATATAAAGTACTGTTAATGATAATAGAATGTAAAATATACAATTGAATAACATACAAACCCCTTATTGATTATCTATACCAAAGGAAAATACCAGATTCCCGCTAAAACCGCCACCTTTAAATATTTTCCAGACATCTATACCTAGTTGAACTTCAATTAATGCAGGAACAAATCTCGGTATGATTTGAAATTTAACACCACCTGCTAAACCCGGATATAAATTTAATTTTTCAGTTTTTAACGTTTCAATATATGGATTAGCTTCTTTATTATCATAATTAAAATTGGTGTAGTTTTGCGCAAGCCCGACATCAAGAAAAAAAGTAAAAAATGCATCCCATTCAAGAGGTTTTTTTAATTGATAGGTTAGAAATGATGGAGTTGTAAAGTTAAAAAGAGGGAGTTTATAAGCAATGTTAAGTAATGTTCCTGCATACCCCTCAAAATCACCGGTATTTGAACCCATAACATAGTCGGAATCAACTCGATATATTCTTTTTTCAACAGCTGCAATTTTTTCTGCATTTATTTTTTCATTTAATTTAAAATGATTATCGTAAGTATTTGTGTCATTATAATAGTAAAAAAGTTTAAATCTCATCATATAATGATGTCTTTTGTAAAACCGGTAATCAAGTTGATTGGTAAAATTAACATCTAATTGAATTGTGTTAGATACATCTTTCCATAATTCATAATTTTTACCAATATAATTTTGATATGCGTCATTGTAATCAAAAGCTCTTTGAATAATTGTATTGCTGAATATAATTGTATTTGCAAGATTAGGATTAATGTTAAATCTTTTAGTGAAATTACCAGTAACACCAAGATTTAATACATGATTTGTAAAGTTTTTATGAATGTTTTCTGTATTAAAACTAACCTCTTTACTAGTAATAACTTGATTAGATTGAGTAGTAAAGTTACCAATCAGTGTAAAACCTATAGAATAAGCATATTCGGTATTTGGAAAAACAAAATCTAATGAAAGGGTTGGGTTATATAAATTTTTTATTTCATGAAAATAATTAATTTTCTCATTGTTCTCAACGGGAACATCAAAGGCAAATTTATTATTTAATTCTGTTTCATGTCGATATTTAATAGTTGAGCCAAAATTAAAATATGGAGTAACTGGGATATTTACTCCTAATGAAGCGGAAGGGGTAAAGTAGTGGACTGGTGCGACATCATTAATTGCTTTATCTTCTTCATTGACTTCAACAACTTTGTAATTTAAAGCAATGTTTGAATTTATTTTAATATCATAATTGGGCACTGTATAATTGAGAGAAAAAGCAGAAGTTATTACATGGTTATTTATTTTACTCCATTTCCCATCCCATGTAATAACTCCAATGGGAGGAATACTGGTTGTGCTATCAAGGTTATAATTTAAATAACTGGTAGCAGCTGATAAGTTAATAGAAAATATTAAATTTTCTATGTTTAAAAAGTAATTATCATACCAATCTAAATTAACTCCAATATGGGATGTCGGTAAAAATTCTAATTTAGCCCCGAGATACTTGCCCCATCCGCCGACATTGTAATGTCTGAAAATCAGCTTTGGTTTAAGTCCCTGACTATTTGAATAGGTAAAAAAGGGAATTACAATAAATGAAAGTTTTTCCTGAATTACAATTGTAATTATTACTTCATTTTCGTTGATTATATCTTCACGAATCGTTGCTGTATCAATTATATATCTTTGTGCATTAACCTTTGTTAAAACGGTGTTTTTTGTTGATGCGTTCCAGACATCTCCTGGTTTTATTGTAATAATCTTTTTAAGAAAATTAATACTTGTTACATTTGTTCCTTCAAAATTAATATCTTTAATTATTATTTCTTGAGCGAAAATAAAAACGGGTAATAAAAAAAGTAATATAATACTGGTATTTTTGCTATTCATTAATATTCCGATACATTATTTAATTTTAATAATTATTTTTTCAGGATCGTCTAATTGAAAATAATTGCTCGTATTGGTAAAATCATCAATACTTACTTTATCTATAGATGTGCTTCGAATAACAAAAGTCATTGAAACATTATTGTTGTCCGGTTTAACTTTTAGGCGTTGCGGGATGACTTCGCCATTTTCCATTGTGTTATATGACAGAATATCGATAGTAAGCGGATCAAAAAATTGATTTTGTAATCGTGCTGAAACAATTTTTTCTTCATCATCAATGATAATTACAAAGTTTGTTGTCTGGTTGGTCAATTTTAATTGATATTCTGTTTTGTTTTTAATAAAATCAATCATTTGTAAATCATCTGAATAAGGTACTAAACCAAGTAAAAAATATACCAACTCTATTGGATTAAAATTAAAACCCAATATTTTTGAAAAGTCTACTACACTATCATTCAGTCTCACATAATTATTATCTGTATGATTTACAATAATGAATTCACCGGAATTCATATAAAGATCGAGTAAAGGTTTTGATAAAACTGATAATTTTAAGATTGATTTCTTGCTAGCTATATCAGCTGTAACTGAAAAAGATATGTAAACTGCAGGTATGTTTTTATTTCCTGAAATTTGAAGAGAGCCTGAAATTGTTGCAGAATTTATAGATTCTGATTTACTGATCATTTTTTTATAAACTACATTTTTTTTGAGATATTCTTTTTCTTTTATATTAACTGTTTTACAACTGAAAAAAACAAACAAAAAAATAAATGCTATATATAAATATTTCAAAACACACTCCAATTTTTTTTAACGAGTTTAATACTATCATATTAAATAATGTTATAATAATCATTTCAGATAAATATCATAAAATATTGTTTAGTACAATTATTTTAATCATAAAATGTAAATTTATTAATAATAATTTAATATTTATAGTATATAGAGTATACTATTATAATCTATAGGAGTTTTATTTATGAAATTATTAAAATTATTAACATTAGGTTTTTCGTTAATAGTGATTACATCATGTTTTTCTCAACGAATTACTTTAAATCCTGATAAAAAGAGTGGAAATGTTTCTATTAATTATACGTTCAGTGATGATGATTTTGAAATACTTTCACTTATTTTGTCTTCAGCACCGGTTGGTGGAGAAGCAGGAACTTTTGATCCTTCAATCTTAATTGATAAAAAAGAGTTTATTTCATATTTCCAAAAAATGGAAGTTAAAGAATTAACACTGGTAAAGTCGGATATTTCAAGAAAAGTTATTGATGGGGTTGGTTATTACACCGGTGCTATAGTAATCAATTTTACAGATTTTGAAATTTTACTCAACAAATTTCCTGCCAGTGAAAATGGTTTAGGATTTAAAAGAGAGGGGCAGGTTATTACAATGGAACAGAAAATTGAAATGGGGAAAATGGGTGACATGGAAACTCTTGATAATTATATTGATTTAGTGAAAGCAGATAAACCGGTTTGGTATAAGAAATTTATTAATGATGATTTTCTGATAGAAATTGTTTTGAAAAAGCCTTTTATTCAAACCCGGGGCGTTACGCTTTCGTCTGATAAAAAAACGGCGAAGTATTCTTTTAAAACCGCTGATATGATTGGTTCTAATCGAAAGGATCTTGATTTTATGCTGAAGTTTTAATAAAAAAACATTGATTTTTTTTGTGTTTATGTTATATTGCGACGATAATTAGTATTTTGTTATCCGATACAAGTGTTTTTGGTAGTTTTTATGTAAATAATACTTGTTCAATTGTTAAAATATCAGATTATCTTGACAAAAAAAATATAAAATATTATATGGTTATACCTGTTATAGTGATTAGGAGCAGAAATGAAGAAGTTTACAACGTATAATGTGACGTCTAAAGACATAGCGAAAAAATGGTACATAATTGATGCTGATGGTATTCCTCTTGGTAGAGTTGCTGTAAAAGCTGCTTATGTTCTTAGGGGTAAGCATAAACCCACTTATACCCCGCATCTTGATACCGGAGATAATATTATTATTATCAATGCTTCAAAAGCAATAATGACCGGAAATAAAACAAGCGATAAAATTTATTATCACCACACTGGTTATATGGGTGGTCTTAAAGAGACTACATATGAGAAAATGATGGAAAAAAAACCAGTTTTCCCTATGGAAGCAGCTGTTAAAGGAATGTTACCAAAAGGTCCTTTAGGAAGAGAAATGTTCAGAAACCTTAGAGTGTATGAAGGTGCTGAATATAATGAAGCTTCACAAAAACCAGAGAAACTTGAGATTAAATAAGAGAGGAGAACTTAAATGGCTTTGTCTAAAAAAGTAGGTAACCTTTATTTTTCTACCGGTAGAAGAAAAACATCGGTAGCAAGAGCAGTTGTTGCTAAGGGAAAAGGTAATATTGTAATTAATGGAAAACCTCTTAAGGATTATTTTCCTGCAGGTTTATTTGATATGATAGTTAAACAACCACTTGTTGTTACTAATACAGTTGATAGTTATGACATAAAAGTTAATGTTTATGGTGGTGGTATGAGTGGTCAGGCAGGTGCTATAAGACATGCAATAGCACGAGCATTAGATTTAATTGACGAAAAAAATCATACACCAATGAAAAAATTAAAACTTTTAACACGAGATCCAAGAATGGTTGAAAGAAAGAAATATGGTCAGAAGAAAGCAAGAAAGAGATTTCAGTTTTCAAAACGATAATATTTGTAAGATATTTAAAAGAGGAACATTTTGTTCCTCTTTTTTTGTTATTAAGGATTTATAATGTCAAATATATTAGAAAGTGCACTTAGGATTACTGCTTTTGGACCGCAGTTTAAATCTGTTTTGAAAACTAAATTGAGAGTAAAAGGATATCTTGATACTGAAATTGATAATGTTATCATTAAACTTGAATCACTCGAATTATTAGATGATTTTAAAGTTACTAAATTATATGTTACAACACAGGTGAAAAATAAATTTTATGGTCCAAATCTTATTAGGGCTAAGTTATTTGAGAAGGGAGTTGATAAAGAGATTGTTGAGTCAATAATTAAAGAAATATTTTTTGATATTGAAGAAGAAACAGATGTTTGTTTGAAGTGTTTTAATAAATTTATTACTGAAAAAGAAAAGTCAAATACATCAAAAATATATAGAAAACTTCAATCAAAAGGTTTTTCTATGCGTGCAATTAAAAATGTCGTAGCTACTCAATTAGATATTGAGGTAGATGACGATATTAGATAATAAATGTTCTGAATTAAAAATTGGAAATGCCGAGAGTAATTTAATTTTAATATCATTGGAATTATCAATAATTTTAATATTCTGAAATTCGCATACTTTTTTTTCTATATCAAGTTTAATCAGTAATGACTTAAAATTTATATCAATAATATCTTTAATGTTAAGGGTTTGTAATAGTATTATATCTGTTTTTAACTTTTGTTCAAATGCTTTACTGACAAAAAGAATATCACCTTGAATATTTGCTATTATCATAAATCCATTATAAGTTAGTGAAAGATGTTCAACTAATGCATACATTGAGCTGAGTTTGACAATTCTTTTGTTTCCTAAATCATTAATTCTTGAAAATAATTCAGTGATTTTTATCCCGATTATTCCTAATTTTTTTATTGATTGATGTTGATTTGAAAAGTTATGATGCTTTGAAAAATCTATGAGTTTGTTAAATTCGGTTATTATATTTGTGTTTTTCTTAAAAAGTATATATATAATCGGTACGTTGATGGAAATAATAAAAATCATTAAATAAATAATAATCTCGGACTGTTTCTTTATTGATACCGGATCAGTTAGATCGTTATTATTGATAGTGTAAAAAAAATATAAACTAGTAATAATTATGCTGGTTAAATGAAAAATGATTAGGGAGTTTAAATGTCTTTTTGTTATAATAAGCATAATTAGAGCTCCTTAATTAGTTTAATACTAATATCTTCACCTACAAGAATGAGAATATCTCCCTCTTTTAGTGTTTCGTGTGCGTCAGGAATTATAATTATTTCTTTAAGCGTTGTGTTTCCAAATTCGTCCATGTTAAAATCTTTTCGCTTTATAAGAACAACGCTGACATTGTGTTTATTTCGCAGATCAAGAGCCGGCAATGTTTTATTAATAAATGGTTCAGGAGTTACAATTTCTGCAAATGAATATCGATCAGAAATGGTATATTGATCTATAAGATTTGGAGAAACTATTTTGTTAGCTATTCTGCGACCTTGTTCTACCTCGATATTGATTATTTCATCAGCTCCGATCTTACTGAGAATTTGATGATGAATAGAAGATGAGGATCGGGCTATAACGTGGGGAATATTAAAGTTTTTTAATATAGCCGTTGATAATATACTTGATTGAATATCAGCAGCCATTGCAACAACTGCCGTATCTACTGATGAAATAGGGGTTGATTTCATTGCAATTTCATCTGTTGTATCTATTTCAATTGTTTGGTATATTTCTTCTTTAATTTTTTCCAGCAATTTTTGATCTTTATCCATTGCGATTACTTTACTGCCTTTTTTTGTCAGTTCAAGACATAATTCATATCCAAAAGTGCCTAAACCGATAACTGCAATTAATTTACTTGCCATTTTTTCTCCAATTTACCCTATCATAACATCTGCTGAAGGATATTGTATTTTTACTGATTTTTTATGATTTGCAACAGCTGAAAACAAAGTTAATGGCCCCGTTTTCCCGATAAACATTAAAATAATAATTATTAATTTGCCTATAGATGATAATTCTGCGGTTATACCACCCGATAAGCCAACAGTTCCAAATGCTGATATTGTTTCGAATGCGAGTTTAATAAAATCCTGTTTACTGTCTGAAATTGTTAAGATAAAAAGTGCAGTTATAATTAATGAAATGGATAAAAATAAAATCATAAAACATCGAACTATAATATCCCTTGATATGGTTTTATTAAATGCAATCGTTGTTTCCTGATTTCGCATAAATGCTCTTATTCTTATAACTATAATTGCAAGTGTATTAACTTTTACTCCTCCTGCTGTAGAGCCTGAGGCACCACCAATATACATCATAATCATCATAAATAAATATGTTGAAGAGTGAAATAAGGAAGTGTTCATTGTGTTAAAACCCGCAGTTCTTAAAGTAACTGCTTGAAAAAAAGAAGATAAATATTGTGTGCCAATATGTTCTTTAGCAAGAGTATTGTTATGTTCAAGTGCATAAATCATAAAAAAAGAAATGATTGTCAAAATACTCGAAGTTATTAATACAATTTTTGTATTATCTGATATTTTTATAATTGGACCACTATAATTTTTTTTTATTTTTTTTATTTTATACTCTAAATATTGGAAAACATTTGAAATTGTTGAAAATCCTAAACCACCGGCTATGATTAAAATAGCAATTGTAAATATTGTTATTGGGGATGATTTATATGACATCAGACTGTCAGGCATAAGGGAAAAACCGGCATTACAGAATGCTGAAACAGAATGGAAAATCGAATAATAGAGAGATTTAAAAGAAAAACCGTATATCGTTTGAAATTTTACAAAAAGAAAGAAAGTACCAATTGTTTCGATTACAAACGCTGTAAGTATTATGTTTTTAATATTTCGAAATAAAGAACTCATATCTTTTTGATTTAATACATATGAAAGTGTTATTGTGTCTTCAATTGAAATTTTTCTGTACAACATAAAAGATATAAAGGTTGAGAAAATCATTATTCCAAGACCACCTAATTGGATGAGGATGAGAATGATTATTTGGCCGAACAGAGTAAATATCGTCCCTGTGTCAACAACACTAAGACCGGTTACGCAAATTGCAGAAGTTGATGTAAATAATGCATTGATATATCCTAATTTTTCCGAACCATGAATCGCAAATGGAAGAGTAAGGAGGGTCGTTCCTATAAATGTTATGATAAAATAACTTGAAATAACACTTTTTGCAGGATTTCTAAGTATATTTTGGGACAGATCTTTAATTTCGATGTTTTCATTCTTGTTGATTATATTATAAATATTTCTAAGAATAATTGCTAAAACAGCAATTGATATCGATATTTTACCCGGAACAAAATAATCTGAGATTGATTTATAATTGATTAGAAAAAATAGAATTAAAATTAAAATAAAGTCAGGTAATACTTTTTGAATATTAAAATTAGTAATCAATAATATTATAAAAATGTCTATAATATAGAGAGTTACTGCAATATAAAAAAAATAATAGGCTAATCCACCGGTAGATACTGAATTCGTATGAAAATTTGTAATAGAAGTTATTAAAAATAAAACAGATAAGACGTTTATTATTATTCGATAAAATTTATTATTCATAATATTCATTCAAAATACAATAAAAAAATATTTATGTAAAGGATATTTTAAGTCAGGTAAACCTTATGTAGAATTCACGTATTTCAATTCATTCAAGCCTCTTGCAAAAATACTTTTCTTTTCTCGAATTTTTGCATGAGGCTACCTCTAACGCAATTATTTTGCGTATGGCGGAAGCAAAAATTATGTACTCATGATTTTTGCAAGAGCCTCATTCTATATGAGTTAATGGTATGATTTTCTTACTGAGTTTCAACGGAAGGCAGTACTTTTAATAAAAATTGATATGCATTATTAAGTTGTATAAAATCACCGGATACAACTCCATTATTGACATCAGGATGTTTTATTTTCGCCAATTTCCTATATGCAGTTTTAACCATTTCAATAGTACATCTTTCGGGTAGTGACAGTAGTTCAGTTGATTTTTTAAATTGATCATAATTAAAAAGTAATTCCCATGTTCCATTTATAAATGCTTCTGCACGTTTTTCATCGAGATTGTAATAGTTTTCTTCAGAGTAATAAAAATATTTTAATGAACTATTTTCTAATTGAACATTATCATTTTTACTTGCATGGAAAGGACAGAGAAAACTATTATTTTCAGTTTCAGCATTACAAAATAAACCGGTTGCCGGATCGTATTCCCGGCAAAAACCATTTTCCGGATAGTTTGTTAAGAACGAACGCATAAAATGGACATGAAGATATTTTTTCTGTTTATAATACGTATCCTGTAACTGATAAAGCATTGTAAATAAAGCAAAATGATATCTGTACAATTCGATTGGTAATAAGTCCGAAACATTTTTGAGATCATACACTGATTTAAGGGCTGAACTTTCATAAAAAGGTCTGTCCTGGCTTTTAATAAAACCATCCAATTTATCGATAAATTCTTTACTTGTTAAATGTTTTAAATCATACAGCATAACTTACCTTATATTTCCTTGTGTTATTTTTACTGTATTGATTTTTTTACCGGCTACTTGAAGCGGTGTATTTTTGAATTCTGCACAATTATTTTTTACTGTTAAAGGTACTTTTGCAAAATCTTCAATACCGATTATTTGTGTATTAGGTTTACTGTCATGTATTGTAATATAGTGTCCTTCGTTACAGTCCGGGAATAATACTTCAACAATACCGGCTTTTTTATCATCAGCGGCAAGAAGCATACCTTCACTTAAAACACCTCTTAAATTTGCCGGTTTTAAGTTGTAAACAATAATAACTACTTTATTCAGTAATTCATCTTCTTTATAGTATGGAACTAAACCGGAAACAACCTGTCTTATTTCTCCATTACCCATATCAACTTTTTCTACATAAAGTTTATCAGCTTCGGGGTGTCTTTCAATAGAAATGATTTTCCCTGTTTTTAATGCGATGGTACTGAATTCCTCAGCGGGATTAATAATTTCTTTTTTTCCTGCAAATTGTTCTTTTAATTTTTCAACGAGCTCTTTTTCGAGTTTTGTAAAAAGTACTCCGGGCGGATTTATTTGTAAACCTTTCAGCATGTCGTAGTTACCAATGTTTGAAATAAGAATTGTATCGGTTGACAGGTTGATGCTGTTGAAGTATCGAGTAATAGCTCCGGGAATATACGGGTATAATAAAATTGATATATCACGAACAAAACCGAACAAACTTGAAATTATCCTGTTTGTTTTTTCTTTATCTTCTTTTATAATTTTCCAGGGTTCGTTGTCCTGAAAAAATTTATTTCCATAAGAGCATAATTCAAGAATTTCGAGAAGTGCTTTTTTCAATTCTACTTTTTCATATAATGATTTAATTGAATTTACTTTATTTTCAAAGTCGGCGAATTTAAATACAGAATCATCAGATGTATCAACCAAATTTATTGATCCGTCAAAAAATTTCATTGAAAATTGCAAAACTCTATTAACAAGGTTTGCATAATTAGCGATTATTTCACCATTAACTTTTTCCATAAAATCATTCCAGAAGAATTGTGTGTCATTTTTCTCAGGTCTGTTTCTTAACAGATAATAGCGGTATAAATCAGGATCAATTCCCGAATTTTTTGCCTGATCTCCAAAAACACCTGTTCCGCGACTTTTTGAAAACTTTTGCTCTTCATAGTTTAAATATTCTGTTGAGCTAATTGTTTTTAACATAGTCCAATTATCACCGGTAGCAAGTAATGATGCCGGGAAAAGTACGGTATGAAACGGTATATTGTCTTTGCCCATAAATTGAAATAACTCAACATCGTCAGGTGACTTCCACCATGATTTCCAGTCTTTGAATTTATTAGCTGTTATCGATATATAACCAATTGGTGCATCAAACCATACATAAAAAACTTTGTTTTCAAAACCTTTAAGCGGTACTTTTACACCCCAATCAAGATCCCGTGTTATACATCTTTTTTTCAAGCCCTGTTCAATCCAGCCTTTTGTTACCATCAGAGCGTTATTGGACCATTGTCCGAACTCACTTTGTTTTGTAACCCAGTCTTCTATTTGCCCTTTCAGTTTCTCAAGATCAAGAAATAAGTGATTGGTATCTTTAAAAACAGGTTTCTCACCGCATGAAGAGCATTGGGGGGATTTGAGTTCAGCCGGATCCAAAAGTTTACCGCAACTCTCACATTGATCACCTTTTGCTTTTTCATATCCGCAATGCGGGCATGTTCCTTCAATATATCTGTCAGCAAGATACATGTCACACTTTATACAAAAGGGTTGAGTAATTGTATCTTCTACAATATAACCTTTATCGTAAATTTCTTTAAAGATGCTTTGCACAATTTCAGTCTGTTCATCACAACTTGTTCTACCGAAATGTGAAAAAGAAATGTTGAACCAGTCATAAATATCTTTATGTATAGCATGATATTTATCACATAACTGCTTAGGTGTTATGCCTTCCTGTTTTGCTCTTGTAACTGTTGTGGTTCCATATTCATCGGTACCGGAAACAAACATTGTTTCATACCCTGAAATAGTACAATATTTTGCAAAAACATCAGCTGATAAAACACAGCCTATGATGTTTCCAAGATGAGGTATATTATTAACATAAGGAAGTGCAGACGTTATTAAAATTTTTCTTTTATTTGAACTCATGATGTTTCTCCGGACAATAAATTGATTTTATGTGAGGCTCTTATAAAAATCAAGGGTACTCGATTTTTATAAGAGCATTACGCAATTAAATTGCGTTAGAAGAGGCTAATTGCAAAAATTCGAGATAAAAAGAGTGTTTTTGCAATTAGCTCATGTTATTCTTAATTGTACTTTTTGTCAATTATTTTTAAGATTTGGAAAGTTCTGTTTTATAAAAAATAAAAGAAATAATTTTACTTATTATATAAATAAGTTATAATGAGTTTTTATTGAAGTAGTTGAAGATTGTTTTTTAATCAGTGTCAGAGGATATAACAATGAAGATCGTTTTAGTAGTTGAAGATGAAGAAATAATATTAAATAATATGGCAGCTATTTTAGAAAATAAGAATTATGAAGTGTATAAAGCAAAGAATGGAGAAGAGGCACTTCTTGTTGTCGAAGATCTTAATCAAAGAAAAATTATTATTGATTATATTATAACTGATATAAATATGCCTGTTATGGATGGGTATGATTTTCTTATCGCACTAAGAGCACAATATACAGAATATTATATACCGGTTATTTTTTTAACTGCTTATTCCGCGAAGGTTGATTACCGTAAAGGTATAACAATTGGTGCAGATGATTATCTTACCAAACCTTTTACTACTGATGAACTGATTGAAAGCCTTATCGCTATTGAAAAAAAACGTGAAAAATTATTTGAAATCTATAAAAGCAGAACAAATACTACTATTGATCCTTTAACCGGTCTTTCAAATAGAAATGGTATTGAAAAGTCAATTGAAAAATTGGATCTCACTCAAGTTCGATTTTATTATATTCATGTCAGGCAATTTTATAAGCTTAAAGAAATACTTGATATAAGTGAAATTGAAAATATTATGATAAATCTTTCATTACGAATTAAATCATCATTAAATGATAATGAAAGACTGATTTATATATCTGATGATTCAGTTTTATTGATTTCAGAAAATGTCGATTTTGATTCACGATGTAGAAGTATTAGCAGATTATTTAATACAGCAGTTAATTCAGGTTTACGTAATATTTATATATCTGTTAATATTGGTGTTGCAAATTTTGAATACAATTCTTTAATAACATTAAATAACTCTAAAACTGCCGTTTTTTACTCAATAAATAATGAAACAGGAAATTATTTTGTTTATGATAAAAAAATTGAGAAGAAAGGTATTCCTAATATTGATTTACTTATATCAGATGGGTTTAATAATGATAAGTTTTATTTAGAATCCCAGCCGCAGATTAATTTATTTTCGGGGAAAGTTACCGGTGTTGAATCTTTAGTCAGATTAAACAGTGATGATTATGGAACAATTTATCCTGATAATTTTATATGGGTATGTGAACTCAATGGTTTAATTGACAATTTAGGTGATGTTGTATTAAAAAAAGCCTGCCAAACGATACTTGAATTTGAAAAACAAGGATTGAAAGATATTCTGGTTGCTGTCAATTTTAGCGGAAAACAATTGTCTGATAATTCTGTTGTTAAAAGGGTCAAAGATATCATTGGATTGTATGAAATAAATCCGTCATTTCTTGAATTTGAAATTACTGAAACGGTAATGATAAGTAATCAGACAATGGTTAGAAGTATTCTTGATGAATTTAAAAAAATGGGCATTAAAATTGCACTTGATGATTTCGGTACCGGGTATTCAACATTCTCATATCTTACGAAATTTCCTGTTGACCGGATTAAAATTGATAAATCATTTATTAATGATATATCTTTTGATGTTGATCTTCAACGAATTGTTAAAACAATAATAGACCTTGCCCATGATATGAAAATTGAAGTGGTAGCAGAAGGTGTTGAGAATGAAGATCAGCTTGAAGCGTTGTGCGATATCGGGTGTGATATTATTCAGGGCTATTATTTTTCAAAACCGAAGAAATTTGAAGATTTGGTTGCCTATATAAAAGAAAAAAACTTTGTGTAATACTTGAAGAGGTACTGTGAATTTTTTTTACGTTGTAATACTGTATCTATTTTTTTTGATTTCCTTTTGTTTTGCTAATCCGATTATTAGAGTAGGTAACTTTTCAGGTGAAAGTGTAGAAATCGTTTTGGGTGAATTAGAAAAACCTTCGATTGAACTTTATGATTTACAACATACTGAAGTTACTCAGACGATACATACAATAAAACAGGGACAATATTCGTTTTATTTTAGAGTAAACAACACAAATGATTGGGTTTCATTAACAGATGATAATGGTAATAAAGCTGTTTATCAATTGAATGATAATGGTGTTTATATGTTTATATTTGGTTATTCAGGCATTCCATATTGTATCGATCTTTCATCACATAAGAAAAGCGATGATGGTTTATTTTATATATTAAATGAATCGGGCAGAGAAATAAATCTTTTAAAAATTACTGATGATTGGGAATATGGACAAAAAGGGCTTTTTCTTAAAGAGATCGGTAGCGGTGATTTAATCGGACCGGAGAATATTGAATATGGTAAATGGAAAATTATGTGGAGTTATTCCGATGATCCAAAAATTGAGCGGTATTTTGTCTACCCCAATTCAAAAAATACCACTATCGAAGAACCTTTAATAATAGATTATACTAACTCTGTTAAATATTTTATGGTTTTGTATCGCGATCTGATGGGAGAAAGTGTCCGGTTATTCGACTGGTGATTGCTCCTTTTTTGAAGGGAAAAAAGTATTGATTATTCTTCCCTTGTTTGTTACTTCATTTTTCCATGATATTATATCTAATTCGATTTCGTAAACTCCCCCCGTTGGTATGTCAATATCATTTTTTCTGGTGATTTCCTTAACAACTTCTGATAAACCGGGATTGTGTCCGCAGAGGTATACAACCTCAAATGAGTCTGAAATCTCTGATAGAATTTTTTTAAAAATAGTTATGTCACCTTCATAGACTCGTATATCATTTATAATTCGTGCTCTGTCAAAATCTATATAATCAGCTATTGCAGAAGCCGTTTTTTTTGCTCTTTTTGCAGGGCTTGTGATAAAAATATCAGGATAAGCAATATTTTTTTTGATAAAATCACCAATCTCCGGAAGTTGTTTTTTACCGCGGTTACTTAATTTTCTTTTTATATCTATTTCATTTAAATCATTCCAGCTTGATTTAGCATGTCTCAAAATGATCAGTTTTTTCATGTAAATCTCCGTAGGTTATTATTTTGATAATTGAATATGCGGGTTCCTCATAGGGGTGAGTTATTTTTATTTTTTCAATAATATTTTGTATCAGATGTTCCTGACAAATCATTTCAACTTTAATTTCTTTTACCCTTTCTATAGTATTCTCAGAACCAATAAAGGGTTTACTTCCTTTTAAAGGACGAAATTGTCCGTAACCTTCAGTTTCCCATGAACATGAATCATAGTTTTTATAAGCCCCGGCACCGGCATCAAACATTGCTGTTTTAACTTTTTCTGTATGATTTTCAGGAATGTATACCGTAATTAAATACATAGAAACTCCCTGTTATTTTGTGCCATAGAAGAAAAGCAGGAATTGTTCCATTCTTTCAGCCCATGCTTTTTCATTGTGACCCCTTTTTTCATCAAGTATAAAAAGAAGATCTTTATTGGATGTGAAGCCGATTTTCTGTAAACCTTCATTCATAATGATTGCTTGAGGATAAAAAATTGAATCAACATCGAGTTTCCCGCAGTCTAAATAAATCTGTAAATCCTGTTTTTGTGTGATAACTTTATCAAGCAGATACTCTGTTATCCAAAAAGGTCTGTCTGACCATTGACCGACATTGGGATTATAATTTCCATACGATAATGCACCAATTTTACTGAATATTTCAGGGTATGAATATCCGATAAACAAAGATACCCCGGCTCCGAAACTTGAACCTGCAATTGCAGTGTTTTCCCGATCCGGTAGTGTTCTATAGTGAGTGTCTATAAGCGGTTTCACTTTATGAACAATAAAATCGACATAATTATCAGTAAATCGTTTTGATTCTGCAACATATTCTTCTTTACCAGTTTGATCATATTTATAGAGTGTTGAAAAACCGACATATTCTTCTTTTCTTTTTGATGTATTTTCAATTCCTACAATAATCAGTTCGGGTATAGCATTTGCATTAATCAATTCGGTCGCTTTTGTATCAATTTTCCATCCTCCAAAATTTGCAGTTGGTGTATCAAATATATTCTGACCGTCATGCATATATAACACAGGATATTTTTTATCAGGGGCATTGAAATAAGAAGGCGGAAGATAGATATAAATATCCCTTTCAACGTTTTTTGTTGATATTATATCAGGTCTGATATTAAAAATTGCCTGAATAGCAGGTTTATTGCTACCGGGTTTGCGAACAACATTTGATCGAAGTTTATCGAGCGTTATATTTTTATTGTAATCATCTTTTTTTATAGTTACTTTTTTGCCGTCAATAATAGTAAAATAATAGGAAACTGAATCAATATTGTTATAATGGTACGATTTGTAGTAAACCGGGGTTTTCTTATACTGATACAAATAATCATTTGTCGCAAAATTATTTATTGCTGAGGTAAGCGACACTGAAGTCGCATTTTTACCGGTGTCTAAATAAATAAATGTTACTACATCACCTTCAATTGACGGATACACGTGTAATGTATCCCGCCATGTATTAAAAACATCAAATATTTGTTCATCAGTTTGCGTGTCATTGATTGTTGAAAATAGTTTTTCTACCTCTGTTGTATATATTTTCTGATTCATTACTTTTACACCTTTATTATATTGTACCGGAAAAATATTTACTGATAATACCATAAAACATAGAATATACTTTATCATAATTATACCTTTTCAAAAGTTTTTATTGTTTTTTATCAATGAGAACGACTAAACTTCTTGATCGTACATTAAAGACTGAAGATTTAACCTTTTGTTCTTTGTTGACTTCATAAAAACCCTTTTCAGTGGAAGAATCAACTGCAACAAACCATGTTTTCTCTTTTCCCGGTGATGGCAAATGAAAAACAAGATCTTCCCAGTATGCATTGATAATTACATATATATTATTATCATCTAATTCAGCACCGGTTTCGCCTTTTGAACCGTCAAGCATAAATGCAACAGTATGAGAATCAATTCCCCAGTCAGGTTCCTGAACTTGTATTCCATGCCAACTTATATCTCTAATTTCATTACCCGATGAATCAACACCTTTGAGAAAACCCTCTCTTCGTAAAACAGGATGTTTTCTTCTGAATTGAATTAGATATTTTGAAAATTCAAAGAAATTGTTGTTTTTCTCCAGTAATGTCCAGTCAATCCAGTTTAATCTGTTGTCGTGGCAATAGGTATTATTATTACCTGATTTTGAATATTTAATTTCGTCTCCGCCTAAAATCATTGGCGTTCCCTGACTTAATAAAAGTATGCCCATCATACTTTTCATATGTCTGTCACGAAGTGATAAAACTGTCTGGTTATCGGTTAACCCTTCAGCACCACAATTCCAACTTAAATTGTGATTATTACCATCGGCATTACCTTCTCCATTTTCAATATTGTTTTTATTATTATAACTAACTAAATCATAGAGGGTAAAACCATCGTGAGCAGTTAAAAAATTAATGCTGTGACACGGTTTTCGGTCTCCATAATAAAATAAGTCGGCACTTCCGGCAATTCTTTTGGCTACTTCACCGGATAATGCTGTATCACCCTTAATAAAACCTCTAATGTCATCACGAAATTTTGCATTCCATTCAGCCCAGCCGGAAGGAAAACCGCCAAGTTTGTAAAGACCGGCAGCGTCCCAGCCTTCTGCAATGATTTGTGTTGAACCCAGAATCGGGTCATTATTGATTTCATCTAAAACAGAATAGTCAGGCTGCCAGTTGCCATGTTTATCCCGTCCGAGTATTGCTGCAAGATCGAAACGGAAACCGTCAATATGCATATCAATTACCCAGTATCTCAAACTGTCTTTTATAAGTTTTTTTACTACCTGGTGATTACAATTAAGTGTATTACCGCATCCTGAAAAATTTTTGTAATGTCTTCCTTTTTCTGTCATGTAATAAATGGAATTATCTATTCCTTTAAACGACACTGTCGGTCCATATTCATTGCCTTCACCGGTATGATTGTAAACAACATCAAGAATAACTTCAATGCCGGCTTCATGCATTGCTTTAACCATCTGTTTGAATTCGTATACGGCGGTAACTCCATCATTATCAGACGCATACCAGGCATCGGGTGCAAAAAAACCGAGTGAACTATACCCCCAGAAGTTGTATAGTTTTTCATTGGTTATCGGGTTGGTTCTTATATTTTCAAGGTGATTGAAATGATGAACCGGCATAAGTTCAATGGTCGTTATACCCAACTCGGTTAAGTAGGGTATTTTTTCAATTAAACCGGCATACGTTCCGGGATTTTTCACACCGGATGATTTATCCATAGTAAATGCTCGTGTGTGAATTTCATAGATAATAGTATTTTTTAACGGGATTTTAAGTTGTTTATCGCCTTCCCAGTCGAAATTATTGCTATCTATAACAACAGATTTTGCAGTACATCCGAAATTTGATTCTTCATTAAAAGACAAATCACCTAAACCGGAACCAACTTGATAGGCGTAGGCTGCGTTTACATTCCAGTCATAATTGCCTGAGATTGCTTTTGCATAAGGGTCAAGGAGTAATTTGTGTTTATTAAATCTATGCCCGTCTCTGTCAGGCCAATAAGGACCGTCAATGATGTAACCGTAGCATTGTCCTTCTTTTATACCATAAATGAATATATGCCACACATCACCTGTTTTATTAACTTTTTCATCGAGTTTGATCGTATGTGAAGGTTTTGTATCACTTGGATTATCAAAAAGTAACAATGAAACACTCGTACCATTTTTTGAGAAAATAGCAAAGTTACAACCATCATGAACTAAATCAGCACCAAAAAGATATGGCGCACCCGGATCCGTTTTTAAATTCTCGTGAATAATATATTTTTGCATATAAACATCCTGTTTGAAGTCTCGAAACTATCGATTAATTTTTTTCCCTTCGCTAATAAGTGTTATGATAAAGTTAGATATTGTTTTTTTATCATTTCTATTCATTTCAATAAACTTAACACCGATTCCGGCAGGAATATGTCCATTAGCTTCAATTTTATTCCATACTACAAGACTATTACATGTAACACTCGTAGTATCTAATATTAGTTTGATTTCTACAATATCATTGATATTAGGGTGTACGTTTGTGTCTGGCATCAAAATAAATGCGCCTGTTTGTGATATATCGTATGTTGAATATTCTTTATGATTAACCATAACTTTAATATTATGATTAATTCTTTTTGCCTGCTCCCACCATCGTACTCTCGGGTTTAAATATGGAGTTCTTATTTCTTTTCTGATAAAAAAACCGATTGGAATAAGCACTAGCAGGTTTACAAAAAAATAAGGTGTAATCGATATTGCCAAACCGCCTGCTGTTCTTACAATCATTGAATTGAGTATAATAAGTACAGAATGAATTAGAAAGTAGTACCATCCCCAGCTTCTTACTTTATATAAACCGTACGCCAGTGGAAATGTTGCAATCCATAATAGTATTGTTGATATAGCAAGCATATCTCCAATCATAATATACTTTCCGATTGTTATTAAATGTTCTATTGGGGTTTTTGCTGTATTTGATATAAAAATCATCAGCAGATTACCAATAGGATTTAATAAATAAATCAGAGAAAAAATAATAATTAAAAAAGGTTTCTTTTTGTAGCCTGTCATACTATATCCTTAAAAGTTAAGATTTTTAGTTTCAGTGTTTTTGAAACTAAGGAATAATAATGTAAAAATAGAACTTTTGCAAATAATAAAATCGTATCTTTAATTTTTTTTATTTTTTTTCTTCAGAAGAATGAGAATATCCCTTAATTACTATTGCAATAAAGAGTGTAATGAAAATAATTATCCCATAAATGCCATATATTGTTTGTAAACCAAAAAAATCCGATATTATACCGAGAATAAACGCAAATACAACATTTCCTGCTACGTTAACAGCAATGAATGTATTGTTGAGCGTAATTTTTTCATGCTCTTCTCCCGAGTTTACAAACTGAGTGCTTAAAACAGGAAATAAAATACTGTGACCAATACCGTATAGAAAACCTGTTACAACAAGCTGAAAGTCATTGTGAAGAAAAAATAAATTGATAAGTGACAATAAAATTGTTGTAAATGACAGTATAATTAATGTTTTGTATTTTAATATTTCAAGTATTTTATAGAAAACAATTCTAAAGAAAATTGCAACAATTGAGAATGTTGTAAAAAATAATGACAGATTTGGTTTCCCAAGTTTTATTGTCGTGTAATTTGGAAGAAACGAAACAATAACACCAAATGCACCGCCATAAATAAATGAAAAAAATATCAATGATTTCAGATTTGTTCTTTTTATGATTGTTATAAAATGTTCAGATATTGTATTTCTATGAATATTTTCCGGGATTTTTAACACAATTATCCATACAATAACAAATAGTGCAATTATCATACCTGAAAGAAACAATGCATATCCGTCAAAATGTTTTATAACATTTTCGCCGATGAACGCCCCGACAGGATTGGACAGTATGCCTGAAACACCAAAGAAAGCAATGCCGCGAACCCTTTTGTCGTATGGAAGAATATCATACATTATATTCATATTTATAGTGTAACCGAAAAAATAGGATATTGACGAAGTAATTCGCAACATAAAAAGCAATACCAGGTTATCGTGAAAAATAAACGACCCGCCCATTGATATGACAAATAATAAATGGGCAGCTATTAACACCGGTTTTCGTGGAAGGGTGTTTGCAATTTTGCCAAAAAACAATACATATCCCATAAGCATAAATGATGTTATATTCATAAAAAGCCCGATATAGCCATTGGTTGCACCAAGACCTTTTAAATAGGACGGAAGCATATTAATAGAGGCGTGTGACAAAAAGAATATAAAATTTAATATAAATATACCGGCAAATGACAGTTTATATTTTTTTTGTTCCATCTCTAAACCCTGTGTACTAAGAGAATAATTGTATGTGATAATTGCATATTGGTAATTTTTAGTAAAGAATATTCAAAAATCAGCCACCCCTTTTAGAAATAAATTTACATTTCAGTAAGGGTGGGGGATTTTATTTAAGCGTAAATCGAATGGGATATCTGAAAATAACAGCTACCGGAACACCGTTTGATTTTGCAGGTATACATTTCATACCAAGAACAGCGTTTTTTGCAGCTTCACCAAAACCATACCCCGGGTCTTTAATAATATCTACTTTTCGTATTGCACCTAACTGGTCAATATACAATTGTAAATATACAACACCTTCAATGCCCTGTCTTAATGCAAGGGGAGGGTAGATCATTCGTGATTTAATTTCACCTGTCGGTATAACGGGAACATCGGATATTTTATGTTGAGGCAGATAATCAATATCCATCTCTTTGATTTCTTTATCAGTTGCAATAATCTCATCTGCTACACTATCCTGTTTGGTAACTTCAACAACATCCTCTTTTTTTTCTTCAACTTTTGGTTTCGGCGGTGGCGGGATATATTCTTCGATGTCAACAACTTTAAATATGGTGCTGTCTTCCCGTTCCTGCGATGCTTGTGTTGAAAAACTAATTAAAAGAATTGCAGCAACATGAATACCGATTGTGACTGAGAAAACTATTTTCCGTAAATTCTTTTTTATAAAAATATATAGTATTGCACTTTTATTCATATTTCACCTAATCCTTTACTACAAGTGATACGACTCTATGCTGTAAGAGCCTCAGGATATTCATAATGTCGTCAATATTCTTGTATTTTGTCTTTTTATCAGCAATTATATGAATTCGTATACCTGGTTTTTCAATAATGCTATCTACTATTACTTTTTCAAGTGCATTAATCTGTATTACTTCACCTTTGTAAAATATCACACCCTTATCATCAACCCATATTTCGAGATTTTGTTTATCCTGCGTTACTTCATAATTAGCAGCTTCAGGGTAACTTATTTTTATCTCTCTTCTATAATTGATGAGTGAAATAACCATTATAAAAATAAGCAACAGGAATGCAATATCAGACATTGAGCTTATCGGAATGCCGGGTGCCCGGTTAACATCTCTTTTTATTTTCATATCAGGTACCCTTCATTTTAAATGAGAAATTTTCAACTTTCATGAGCCGTATAACGTCAATAATATCAACTACCGCCTGGTATTCAACTTCCGGGTCAATTAATAGATAGAGTGTCATGTTCGGTCTTAATTTTAATCGTTCAGTAACAAGATCCTGCAGTTTTTCTATGGTAACTGTTTCTTCATCACAAGTAATTTGTGCATCAGCTTCAATTGCAACTCGAATAATATCCTGAGTATTAACAATTTTAGATGAATTCTTTTTTGGTAAATCAAGCAAGAAACCCATATTAACATTAAATACTGCAATGACAATGAAAAATATTATGAGTAAAAATGCAAGATCGCTGAGTGAACCTGATTCAAGTGCATTTATTACTTTCTTTTTTCTGATTTTGATTTGCATACACTGACCTTATTTATTATTTTTTTCATGTTCCTGAATAAGAACAGTTGTTACAACATCAGTTCCCACCCGTTCAATATTTGTAATAAACCGTTCAACAATATTGGTAAAAACATTATAAGCTGTGATTGATACAACGGCAATTATTAAACCATACGCTGTTGTTATAAGTGCTTCAAATATACCGCCTGCGACAAGCTGGGCATTAACATCGGTTGCTTTTGCAATTGCACCGAATGCGCCGATCATACCGGAAACTGTTCCTAAGAACCCTGTTATCGGAGCAATAGAGCCCATTTCCACAAGGTAATTAAGACCCTTTTCAATATCTTTCACTTTTTTCTGGGTTTCTGCTTCAAACGCTTTTTCCATACGGTGTTCACCAAGTTTTGCCATGGTTACACCTTCAAGAATGATGTGTGCTGCTAATTTTTTCTTTTTGAATGTTTTCAAATATGCTTGCGCACCATCACGATCATCATTCTTAAGAAATTCTATGACTTTTTCTTCAATATCAGTTACTTTAAAGTCATACATTAAAAAGTAAATAGCCCGTTCGATTGTTACAGCCACGGTTACAATCGACATAGCAAGTAACGGCCACATCGACCATCCGCCAAGTTGAAATAAACTGATTAAAGTCATTTTGTCCATTTTTTTAAACTCCTGTTTTTTTATAAATATACTATAGTGTTGCAAAAAATTATTTTTTTAAATTATCAATAATGATACAATTATTAAATTTATAATCATTATTTTTTGTCGTAACTTGTAGAACTGCTTGTGGTAAAAAGGTATCAAAGAAATAATCGTAATTATACAATGCTTTAAGTAACTTTTTACTTTCATTAAAATCTCGAAGCATTGTCCCGCTGTTTCGTACTTCTTTTAATGTTTCACCTATTACTGCATCAGTATAACTTTTTCTATACAATAAATCATCAGCAATTATAAGATCATCAGTATTGTCTAATAATGAAAGATCATAGTGTATGTCAAGTAACTTTTTTTTATATAATGTATTTATACCATATAATTCAGGAAATAAAACCCTTTTTGTATGCGTTAAAAAATCTTCAGGTATGTTTCTATTCGGGTCGAAAAAATAATTTAGACCGGTTTGTGACGGTGCAAATTGCCCGAACCCGTCTTTCAGTTTAAGTAATTGTGCTGTTTCATAGAGGCGGTCAAATTTGTTTTTAAAACGCCCGGCACCGTCTTTATTCCGGTAGTATGTGTCAATAACACGCATCGAGCCTGATTGAATATCGATAACTTCAGGTTTGGAAATCATTTCAATAGTCATATTTTCATCATATTTTTTAATTTTTCCCTGACCGTAGAGCATTAAATTACCTTCTGTATATGATCTCCAGCCGTTCGTGATCGTATATAAACTGTTGAAATTAAGAATGGTATCGCCACTTGCATCAAGTGATAATGCACCTTTTAGCGTTATTGACGGTAATAATGAACTTGTTATATATACCGTTTCCAACCCGGATTTATCGCTCATTATCGTAAGGTTTATATTTTCAAGGCTTTTTTTATCTGAATATCGCTCTTTTAGCGATAAACAACCGGAAAGCATAACACATATCATTATCATGTATAGTATATTTTTCATTGGTATCTCCTCAATTAGAAATTAACGGTAAAACCGATTGACGGTAATGGTGCGCCTATATCAAAATTAGCTTCTGTTCCTCTTTTATCATCTCCTGAGAACATATCAGTTTCCATTGCAGCCTTTGGACTATAGAGCGGAGCGAAGAGGTCTTCAACTCCTGCATAAATTTCAACATACACTTTGCTGTTTGGTATATAAAAATTAAATGTAACTTTAAGATCAAACGGTATTGAAATTTCTGTTCTCAAAGTATCACTATAGGTATAATTTTTTGCATATAACTCAAGAATATTTCCTTTCTGGTCATAAGCCCAAAACATTTGTGTTTCGCTTGCTTCCTTTTGTGGTTTACCTGATGCAATTGATAATTTTGATGTAATTGTAAAGAAATCAGTCGGTCTTGCATTCAAAATGAGGTTCATAGAATGAAATCTGTGATATCTCGGATAGTACCATATCCCGACCGGGTCATTTCGTAAATTAAAAGACATACCATCGGTTGACGGATTGAACATTCGTATATCACAGTAAGAATATGATAAAGAACCATCCAGGTACGGTGACATTTTTCTTTCTATTGAAAGATCGAAACCGGTAGAATATCCATAACCATCTGAATGACTTACAATTTTTCCATTATTATTAGGGGGTGTATTCATATAAAATCGATCAAATTGATATTTGAAATAACCTTCTGCTTTTACTTTGATATTGAATGGAAATAATGTTTCAATACCTGTTACGACAGTGAGGGTTTTTCCTATTGGCATAGTAAAATCTTCAAGTCCGAATGATTTTTCATATGCAACAAGTTCTGCCGGAGCTTTACTGAAAAGACCAACGCCAAGACTGAATGTCATTGTTTCAAATACATTGTTTGGTTTAAAGGGAGTTAAAAAGAAATTTAATCGCGGTTCAGGTACGGGATACACTTGTAAATCATATTCCTCACCGTTTTGAGTTTTACCAAAAAGTGCTACATGATCTGTTCTCATACCAATTTCAATATCAAATATTTCAGGAATTACTTTGAAATCAAAATTCATATATGCAAATGAAGAAAGTATTGATTTATCTTCTTTACTGATTGAATAAGTAAACGGTTCGTAAACTGGTAGTCCGTTTTTAAAACCTACGGAGTATATTTCTCCGCCACCACTATAGTTTACCCATTGATATATACCGCCAAGTCCGATGCTGAACATAATTCTATCAGTAATTGTTACATCAGTATCAAATCTACCTTGAGCACTGTGATCAGCATCGCCCTCTCCAAATTGTGATGAGTTGTCCATTTGAAATGAATCAGGTAGTGTGGTTCCAATAACCGGAAGGGTTGCAAAGTATTCTTTAAATTTATCACTGTATTTTCTTGTACCTTTTACTAAAAAGTTCCCTTTTATATCTGATTTGTGATACTCATATCCGCCAAGAAAGTGCATAAACACTTTATCTCCCGGTAATATCACTTTAAAACCTGTATTAACAAAGCCACTGAAGTTTACCCAGCTGAAATTACTTGTTGTAACAATATGAGTTGCTTCAGTCTGCCCGGGAGGGCTTGCAATCATACTTATACCATCAGCACCGACAAACCCGTTTATATACCACTCAAAACGGTCAACCGGTTTAATATACCATTTAAAGTAACCGTCATAAATATATGGTGAACGGGTAAAATTGAGACCCTGTTGATCAACCAGTGGTTTTACCATCAAAAGCGGTAAGTCCTGACTTGTCAGTCGACCTCCGATGTATAAACCCGATTTTTCATTAACAATTGGTGTTTGCAATAATACTTCAGCAGTCATCATTGATAAGACAACCTGCAGTTTTACACCATCATTAGGGGTAATTGTGTTTACTTCCATAAGACCGCTCATGGCAGGGCCGTATTTTGCAGAGAAAATACCGGCAGAGAACTTTAATGAATCAACAATGTTCGGGTTGAATATTGAAAAACCACCACCCCAATGCCACGGGTAACGAACGACAAAGCCATCTAAAACGGTAGTAAGATCATTTGGTTCGCCACCACGAACAGAGAAATTAGGACTGAACTTCCCGGCATACACAACACCGGGAAGGGTTTTTACTGTTGACATGACATCCTGCATCGGACCGGACATCGCTGTTGATTTCATTTCGTTTTTTTCAACAACTTTAGACACACCGACCTTTTCATCGGTTTTACCCGGTGCTTTTCCTTCTATAATAAGTTCTTTACCTTCAAGTACAAATTCCATGGATAAACCGATTTTCAGCGTGTTTACATCCGGAGCGATAATAACTTTTCTACTTTGATATCCGACATAGTCGGCAATAACCATAATTTGTTCATTAGAATCAATTTGTAAAATAGTATCACCATTTTGATCGGTATATGCAATTCTGCCTGATTTTGGCTCAATCAACTTAACCCCTTCAAGCGGAATATCAATATCACGGTCAAAAACATTAATTGAAATATCTTTTCCAAAAACAACAGATAATGATAGTAATATAAACAAAATAACTGATACACTTTTTTTCATAAAACCCCCGGTACCGCTCAAGAAAAGATGCAATGCGTTTTAAAAGCAAGTTTTGTGCCACATTGTCTCTCTGGACTTATACTTCATTGAAACAGAGCATAATGATGTATGAAATATACAATGTCGCAAATTTGGCGACATTGTAGTCAAAAAGTACAACGCAAGCACTTTTGTAAAAACACTTGATTTGTAGCACGGTATAGTATACAATATTATTGCAAACAATTCATAGGATTTTCATAATGGATTTTAGTAAAAGCGATTTTAATAGTATTGAAATCAATTCAGAAGATTTTTCAGATAAAGATCTGTCCGGCAAGTCTTTTTATAAGTGCACTTTTACCGGTTGTAAATTCACTAACGCTGTTTTAAATGATACCGAGTTTGAAAATTGTGTATTTACAGAGTGCGATTTTGCCAATCCTGTTATTGTTAATGCAAAGTTTCTGGATTCAAAGTATATTGAATGCAGACTATTAGGGTTAAATTTTTATTTATGCAGTCAATTTGCATTTATTGTTTCATTTGAAAAATGTATATTGAGTAACTGTAATTTCAATAATTTGAAAATGAAAAAAGCTCAATTTATACAATGTGAAATTTCAGAATGTTATTTTCAGGAAACATATCTTGCTGAGGCGGTATTTGAAGGTTCAAATTTTAGAAATACACTATTTCATTCGACAGATCTTGAAAAATCTTCATTTCGAAATGCTCACGGGTATGAGATAGATCCGAGGACAAATAAAATCAGAAAAGCCCGATTTACTGCCCCCGACGTTTTAAATTTATTGAATGGATTTGATATTGTTATTTCATAGAGCTTTTCATTATTTCGGTTTGGTCGTTTCAACCATTAGTTTTGCAACCGCAACAAGCATAAATCGATGATGACTATCCAGTAATTCAAAATATTTCAACAAATCTTCTTTTTGTTTTTGTAAGGATTCCTGATCAGTTTTCATAATAATCTCCTTCGTTTAAGTATCGGAGATCATCGTCATAAGAAGTATTCTTTATTCAATTTTTTTAATCAATTCTTGCATTTTTTTGAATTTACAGATACTATGAAAGAGGGCTCTATGAATACACTGAATGAGTTTGATTTATTAATATACAATACTGCAGTTGAAGCTGCAATGAAAGCCGGAGAATTAATTAAAACACAATATCATGAATTTATTGCTGTTGAAACAGAGTTTGCTCATGATTTAAAACTTGATATAGATAGAAAAGCCGAAAAGGCTATCATTGATATAATTGAGTCACATTATAGCGATCATTCAATAATTACTGAAGAGGATGGAATTAAAGTAAAATCCGGTGAATATTGCTGGATTATCGATCCGTTAGATGGCAGTGTTAATTATTATTACGGTTTGCCGTATTTTTGTACCTGTATTGCCTGTTATAAAATATCTCCGGCATCTGTTTCACGTCTTGCTGAGGGGAAAAAGATGGGAAATCCCGGTGAACCGGTTGCGGGTGTTGTTTTTTCCCCGGTGAGTAGTGAGTTATATACAGCATTCAAGGGTAAAGGGGCATTTAGAAACGGGGTGAGATTATCTGCTGATACGAAGAGAAAACTATCAGAGGTGATTGTAATCATGAGTACGGGAAGTACGCCGGATATTATAAATAAATCGCTTTGTATAGCCAATAAATTTGCTTTGTGTGCCAGGAAAGTGAGAATGTTTGGTGCAACCGGTCTGGATATAGTTAATGTGGCATCAGGAACAGCCGGTGTTTTTATTCAGAAGGGAACAAATTTGTGGGATTTTGCGGCTTCGAGAGTTATATTAGAAGAGGCCGGCGGTGAAATAAAGTATATTGAAACTGATGCGGGGAAGTGGGATGTTGTAGCGAGTAATCCTGCAATTTCAGGTGAAGTTGATGAGATTTTGAAAAGCTGCGGTTTTTATGAAGACTAACAATTGAGATTGAAGGTGGCATATTTATGTATACTAAATATTTAGGGATAATCATGCTGTTTTTTATTCTATCCTGTCAGCCTTCGGTCTACAATGCAATTGATATTTATCATCAGATTGATGATCTTGGCATAGAAAAACCTGTTGAAGTTTATGCAACAAAAGGTTCATATAAACAGTATATTATGATTTCATGGGTTTTTTATATGCAGCTCAAAATAAACTTTCATTTGTATAGAAGTGAATATCCTGATACTGATTTTACGGTGATAAGTTCTGAAATTGATAACTCCTATTATTTTGATACGACGGCAGTTCCCGGTGTGACGTATTATTATAAAGTGAAAGCAGTTTCATTTTTAAATGGCGAGAGTGATTTTAGTGAAACAGTAAGTGCTTTAAGAGCAGGTACAGCAATTGATCAATTTGAGGATGGGGAGCCTGAAAACTACCCGGAATTTGCAATTGACACAACATTTTTGCGATCGGTATATCCTGTTGATGATGTGGATTATTTTTTAATCAAATGTAAATCTAAAGAGATAAAAACAGTGTCATTTGTACCAACTACAAACTCTGTGGCAAATATTGATACATTTTCTATTAAATTTTATGATTTAAAAGATATGAATACCCCAATTCACGAGGTTGAAAGTGTTAAAATTGATAAAACGTTTAAAATATCAACACCAACCGATGTTGATATTGTTGCAGTGTTACAATCGGATAAGCAGGGAGTGACCGGTGATTATAATTTTCAGATTAAATTGCTTGATTCTGAGAAAATAATAAAAAACCTGTGGGTTAGTAATCAATACTCCGGGTATTGTATGATACAGTGGGATAGAGAAACTTTCTTTCGTTCATACAAAATTCAAAGACGAAAAAAAGGTGATGTTGACTGGGAATTTATTTCTGTATCAACAACAATTTTCAGAAGGGATACTGTTGATTCAATATCGGATGCAGGTAATAAAGCCGTTTATGATTTCAGCATTGAACCTGATATAGAATATCAGTATCGGGTAGTCGGTTTTGTGACTGAAGATTTTTTCAGATATTCAATTGATGAGTTGTATGGTAAGCGAAATTCAGTTGAGCCCGATAGTTATGAACCGGATGACAGTGTCCTGACTGCATCTGAATTTGAGTTGCCTGTTAACCGACAGGAAAGAACTATGACTGATGATAGTGGTGTAGATTATATGTCAGTCACTTTGAAAGCCGGCACATCATATTACATACAGTTAAATTATAATCAAAATTATGCAATGACCGTAGCTTTGACAATTATAGATATGGATGGTAAATCAGTCTTCTATTCTCCTCCTGTTGAAAATGGGAGTATTGAAGTTAATGGTTTTCAATGTGTAACAGAAGGACGTTATTATGTTAAGGTAGAATGTTTCACCCGATCTGGTGCCTACGATATTTCGATTACGGAAAAACAATGAAAACAACGTACCTCTTTGTTTTTATGATGTCGTTTTTTATTTCATTTCAATCATTTGGTGTTAATCGTGGCGATTTTTCTTTATATGGTGGTATCGGCATTGATTATACCGAAGTTTTTTTTGCGATATTAAATAAGATTGAGATTTCACCGTTTTTTATTTCCGGTTTTCAATATTCATTTCATTACCGGAGAATTACCATTGGTAATTCTTTAGATTTTTCATATTATGCAAATAATCAGTATTATAAAAATAATTTATTATATTATACCGATAAAACCCGTACATCCGATTTTACCCTCACGTATCAATTGTCGTTTAAAGGTGAAAGAGGAACGTATTTTAACTCGTATTGGGGGGGCGGTTTTGTGATTATTAATCGATATGAGGTGTATTCAATTGGCAAATTATTAAGTTTTACTGAAAATAGAATTCTTCCTTATCCATTTATATTCGCCGGGTTTAGCTTTACTCCCTATAAAATAATCGATTTTTTAGTATATAGTTCTGCAGGAGCCGGTATCGGATACAAAGGTTTTTACCGTGATGAACGATTTGTCCGGTCAGGAAATGATATTAGTATTGCAACCGTATTGAATGTGGAAAGTAAAGTCTCTATTACAAAAAATGTTTCTTTTTTTATTAACTGGAGAAACAGACTTCTTGTGACCCTTGATTTACGGGATATTATAGGAACTATTTTCTGGTCAAATACCATATATACGGGGGTTTTATTTGAAATTAAGTAGGTTCTCATTAATTGTTTTACTATTTTTTTCCATCTCATTACTCATGACTAATTGTGCCGGATTGCTGTTTGACACTTCATCATTTGATGTGTTGGAAACAAATCATTTTACTTTTTTCTATAAATCGGGATCTATCGTTGAAAAAGATTTATCAAGCATTGTGAAATATTCTGAACTGGCAGTTAAATGGTATTTTACCTATACAAATGTGAGTGTTACCGTAAAACCTGATATCTATCTTTTTGATGAAGGAACAGGAGGTGAGTATAACAGAGTAGCCGGATTATTGGATGACAGCGTTTTGGATTCTAATTCGACAAAAGGTGTAATTACTTATTATTACAAAGAATACGATTACATACAGGCTTCGGTAACAATTCTTCATGAAACGATTCATGTTATTCAGGATTATATTTTAGAACTTAATTCTATCGGTATTGCCGAGGGGTATACTTCTTATTTAGCATTGAAATATTATTTTTATATTTTAGGGAATACGTATTCGGATGAATCTATATTTAATCTTCTTTGCTCATATATTACTGATGATTTAGAGAAATATGGTGAGTACCCGTCTCAAATTTTTACTATGACATTGCTTGAATTTAATGGTGTAACGATAAGTGAAAATGGTATTGAAAGAAACCCCAAAAAGCGGTATGAAATATCCGAGTCATTTATTGTATATTTAACAATGAAATATGATATATCGTATGTTAATAATTGGCTTAAACAAACAGATACAACAAATTTTAAGACCCGTTTCAAAGAAGAATTTGATATTGATTTTGATGTTGAAGAAAAAAACTGGTATGAGAAGGTGAGAGAATCGTATGAAAATTGATATTGATTTTTGTTCCTGTATATTAAAAAAGCTTAAATTTATTCATACAAAACCGGAGCAAATAGAGGCTCTTTTTTTGAATAGTCACTACAAAAAACTTGAAAAGGATCAATTCATTTATATGGAAGGAGATACAATATCTTCTTTTTATCTGCTCTTAAGCGGAAAGGTTGAAATCTTTAAAAATACTGATAAATATTCAAATAAAATATTCGGGGTTTTAACACGAGGTGATATTTTTGGGGTGCCTGAACTTTTTCTTGATGAACATTCTGTCAATGCAAAATCAATAACGCCGGTAGAATATCTTTGTGTTGATTTAAGTGAATTACTTGATAATTTTTCAGTGTATCCCGGCCTGATTTTTGATTTATTAAAACAGTCTTCCCGAATGATTGCTGAAATGCAAAGAGCATTGTGTATTGAATCTGCCGAAAAGAAAGTGGTAAGCTATGTCTATCATTTAATGACAGCCTCAGGTATAAAAGTTGACCGTGGGGTGTATGTTAAGAAAAACCAAAGCAATGAGAGAATTGCTTCTATATTAAATATTACCCGGGAGACGTTGTCGCGCATTTTTACCGATTTAAAAAACCGTGGAATTATAGAAACCACGCGGGATAGTATTGTTGTGTTAAAACCTGATGAATTAGGTGATTTACTTGTATCAGATCAGAAATTAGCAGGTTTTTATGGTTCTACAGAGTAGGGGGGGGCCTGTGTGACTTCTGGTTTGTTGTTTTTATAATTGAAGAAAAATGGATGGTCTATGTCGGGATTATTTTTTTTTGCCGGTGCTTTTTTTACTTTTTTTATTTATCATCTTATGATTTCGATTGGTAGAAAATTTGATCTTTCAATTTGTGGTTTTTCTATTTATAATTTTGGATTAACGATAAAAGTTATTATAAAAGATATAGTGCCACAATATTATGGAGAGTACTGTTCTGTATTTATGTGTGAAATCGGAACGGCGATAAGTATATCTATAATGGTTTTTGGTATTATTTTATTTACGTGGGAAGGATTTAATCTTTCGGGTAAGCTGATACTTAAAGCTTTTATTATTCTATTTTCAGCTGCCATTTTTTCAATTCCATTAACCGTAGTAATAAGCTATATAACACATACTATAATTGTACTTCCGGTTTTTTTTATTATATTGATAAGCCTTTGTGTAGTGTATATGAGCTTTATATTTGTAAGAATTTATAGTGATAAAATAAGAAATGATTTAGATAAATTTTTAATCGTTATGAATACAACATTATTAATACCCGTATTTATATTTTTTTCAATAGTTACATTATTACATGATACACATTTGTCTTTCAGTTATTATTTAATACTATTTGTCAGTAATTTTGTTTATGTTACAGCTATTACTATACGATTAAATCAAGAGCATAAAAATCTGATAATAGTAAATGATTTATTGAGTTCTCATGAATCAAAAAAGATTACTGAAGAGTCAGTTATAGAAGAATTAAGTAATAAATTAAATTTTACGACAAAAGAATTCGAGGTTGCAAAACTTATTTACAAAGGATGTTCCAATAAACAAATATGTATTGAGCTACATATTAATTCAGAGAGTACTGTAAAATCAAGAGTTAATTCTCTATTCAAGAAATGTAATATTTCAAGTAGACCGGAATTTTTTAATTTGATAAGCAATATAAAGCACTCTTATGAAAAACCAAACTAAAGACTGGTTGTAATTTTCAGATTTTACCAGTATTATAGCACTACTGGAAATAAAATAAATTATCATCATTCGGCTATAGGCATTTGTAATAAATGATTTTGATAATAAAGTAACTATTAAATACTTGTTTATCAAGGTTGTTTTTTTACCAATAAGCAATACCAATTTTTATTGGTATTGCTTATTGTATGAGGCTCTTGCAAAATTGTTAATCCACCGGATTATTTGCGAGGTTACCTGATTCTGAATAAGTTATAAAACAGGAGTTCTAAATTGAGTAAAAAAGTTATTATTTCTTTATTTTTTGTTTTCTCCTTGTCTTTTATGTTTAGCAATGAAATTGTTAAAGCAGACAATTTAAATTTCAACTTTAAAATTGATAATTCATCACAAATTACCAACTTCAAATCATCTAATAAAAATTCAAATATATTGAAAAGTAAAATAATGGAAGGAATTGGAAATATTGGTATTCCATTTGCCGGAATTGGCGGTACAACTACGATTGGGGGGCTTATTATTTTTGGTATATTTTATAGTAATTATGTATTAACTATGGAGAAATTAAGTCCGGATTATATAACGTATGATCATTATCTTTTTATGATTATAGCTGTAATTGGTGTGTCAATTTCAATTGTTGGTCTAATATTACTCTTTACAGGAATTGTTATCATGGCTGTAGGCTATGGTGTTTCAAAATATTTCTTACATAAAGAACAAAAAAAGGTTTCATTACAACCATTTATTAGTGCAGATGAAAATGGGTTTAAATCCGGGTTTAGTATTGATTTTTTATAATGTATTAATGTCAATTTTCCGGCATAACCAGAAAGATTGACAAAAGTGGTTCAATAAACTGAGGTTTAAAATATAATCTTCCCAACCGCCAGCGATATATCGCCGGGTTCTAACATTGCATTGATTAATGAAACAGTTTCATAATCATACATAGAGTCAACAGTGATCTGTGCGGTTTTAATTATACCACTGTCCAAAAGGAATGCTCGTTTTGTCCCGGGTAGCAAACATGATTCAGGTGTGAAGTATTGATTGTTTTTTTTGAAAATCAGATTTGAATATGATGAATCAGTTATTAGACCATTAACGGCAATTATTATTTCTGTAGTTTGATCTAAGCCGGTTAGTAATTGTTGAAAATTTTGGCGATCTTCAAATTTGTAGTTGTAGAAAAAACGGTCCATATGGACTATTTTCAACGAATTTATAGTTTTCTTTGTATACGGGGTATATGAAAAATCCAGCAATTTTGTATCATACACAATTCTAAGTTTATATATTTCATCAGAATGTGTAGATATAATAATTGTATTCAGCAAATCATACAATGATATTTCCTGATTAAAAAAATCAAATGTTGTTTTTTTTACTCTTGTATTATGATATTGAATATTGTTAATCTTACCATCTATAACTTTTAGTGTTTCAATAAACCGGCACATATATTTTATGTAATAACTCCTTATATTCACTTTCCGCATTAGAATAAACGGTAATCCCGCCACCTGATTTATAATATAAATCAGAACCTTCAGCTTCTATAAACCGTATCATAACTGCCGAATCAATAACACCATTTTCCCATATTCCAAAAACACCGGTATAAAACCCTCTGGTATAATTTTCTATGCGGGAAATAATTTCAACTGTTTTCTTTTTTGGCGCCCCGGTAATTGAGCCAGCCGGAAGAAGTTTCGCAATAAGCGAACCGGGGCGATTGATATACGACTCACTGATTTTACCTTTAATTTCAGAAACGGTTTGTAATAACGGTTTACCCGGATTAAAAACCGGAACGATATAGCGAAATCGTGTGACTTCAACTCTATCAGAAACAATACCTAAATCATTTCTCAGCAAATCAACAACGGTTATGTGTTCAGCAAATTCTTTTTCATCATTTTCGAGTATTTTTGCTGCATCGGGGATGTCAGCCTCAATTGTTCCCTTCATGGGATAGGTATACATATAACCATTGTCAGTTTTAATAAAAGTTTCCGGTGAGAATAGAACAAATGTATCATCAACGAGCAGTTTATACGGCGCTTTTGCATGGGTGAATATTTCCTGAATGGTAAGTTCACTTTCAATTTTTGTTTTACAGGTCAAATTGGTTAAAAATGTATTACCATTGACAAACTCTTTATGTAAAGTGTCAAAGGCAATTTTATAATCATCAAAAGAAACGGGAGTCATTTTCGTAATCACTTTTTGCTTTTTCCCGGTTTTCTGATCACCCGGTTGTACAGGATAATTTGTTTTTTCATTCACTTTATACAATATATTGTGTGCTTTGGCCTGGTCTAATGGTATGATAATAGACTCTTTCATATCGTACGATAGTATGAAAATAAACGGAATATTGTTGTGGGCATAATCATTCATTTTTGTTTCAAAAGTCATACAGTAAGATACAATACCGCAACCGGTAAACCTCCGTTCATAAATGGTATTTTACTCGTATATCGTAAACCAAGTGCTTTTTCTGCTTCAATCCCCGGAACAATTATTGCACATTCCGCACCCTTAAAGTCTTTTTTGAGTTTATTACCAATCTTTATATAAAAATCATTCAGTGAGGAGTCAGTTTCAATTCTTTTTCCGTACGGCGGATTGATAACCACTAAAAGTTTTTCGCTCATTTTACGCAGGTTAAAAAAATCAGCCTGATAGAATGTTACTGAATCAGTTGTATGTTCTCCGTGCAGGTTTTCAAGGTTTTTTTTGCAGCAATCTATATTTTTTGCACTGATATCACTTCCTGTAATTTTCACAGTCGTTTTTTGTGATTCTGCAAGGTGTTTTTTTTGTATGTAGTTGAATGTTGCTTCTGAAAAAACAGGCCAGTTTTCAAAACTGAAAGATCGCAGTCCGCAATGATTTTTCACCTGAAGTTGAATTAATGATTCTAAGAGAAAAGTTCCGGTTCCGCACATAGGATCAATTATTTCATCAAAATCATTAAGGTTATAATGTAATAGAATCGCAGAAGCTATGTTTTCCCGAAGCGGGGCATCTGAAATCATCGTTTTATACCCTCTGCAATAAAGCGGGTCTCCTGACGAGTCAAGGCTTATCGTAACTCTATCATCAGCGACTCGTACAAAAATCTTAATTGAGCCATCTTTGGGGGAATATGACGGATAAATCGTTTTCATCCTTTTGATTACCCCTGATTCCACACTTTCTTTTACCGCATCTGAATGGTAAAGTCTTGATTTTGATGTCGTCACGATATACGCTGGTATAACATCGGGATTCAAATAAAGTTCCCAGGGGATTGTTTCGATTCTATTGGTTACTTTTGCAAAACCGGTTGCTTTAAATGAATCAATTCGTAATAAAAAACGAACAGCAGTTAATGAAAATTGATTTATTGTATAGATATCATCAATTTTAGCATTAAAAAGAATACCGCCTTTTTCAGTAGATATGATATCGCTAATACCAAGTTTATTTAATTCAATTAAACCAGCATTTTCAAAACCCGGCGGATAAATACCATAACACTGATGCGTTTTCCCTTTTATATTATTTTTAATTCGTCTTTGTATATTTGCTGGTAGTGGTAAAATAATGTACTCCGGGTTGTTATTATAGAGGTTCTGTAATGTACAATTATGATAATGATATTGTCAAGGATAACCCGTGGTAAAGTATAAATAATTAATATTCATAATTATGTCGAAAATACAATTAACTTGACAAAAAGTGAATTGTAACTATACTTTAAACTATGAGGTAATCGAAGTACTATGGAAAAACTAATGTTCGGTCAATTAGGTCATGAAGAAGTGGCATTGTCATATACTAAAGAGTTAGACAGACAAAGCAGGATTATTGCTTTATTTGCCAGTTTTATTTCATTAACCTGGTTATTATATATACCTATTGATATAAAATTAAATGAATATCCAGATATAATCATTTTTCTCAGGATCGGACTTACAGTCGTAGGCATTATTTCATTAATCATTTTGTTTATACCACATCTTCACTATAGAAATCTAATTGCATTGATGTTTTATGCAAGTTATCTCTTAGTTGCAACTGCAGTAATTACCGGGCTCTCAGGTGGTAATCCGGCTTATATTGGCGGATATTTATTCATTTTAATGCTTCTTGCAGTAGCACCGTTACCAGTTATAATTTGCTGGTTTTTATTGATTTTTTCATATTCACTTTTTATTATTATATTTTTTTCCGGCAGTCCTGAAATAACTGATACTTTATCATACAGTTTGCGCGATTCTGTAAATGTTGTAGTTGTTGATGCTATTTTTATATATTTTACCAGTCGTATGAGATATAGCAGTTGGAAAAAAAGTATTATTATTACTAAAGAAAAAGAAAAAAATAATGAGTTACTTCTAAATATACTACCTAACCCGATTGCTAAAGAGCTTCAGAAAAGTGGTTTTGTTAAACCTGTATTTCATAAATCGGCAACTGTTGTTTTTACTGATTTTGTTGGATTCAGTTGGATTTCAGAAATCCTTGATCCTGAAACACTTATCAATAAACTTGATAGAATGTTTAAACAGTTTGACTTAATAATCGATAAGTTTCATCTTGAAAAACTAAAAACTATTGGTGATTCATATATGTATGCCGGCGGGTTACCTGATGATAATACGACACATGCAATTGATGCTGTTCTTGCTGCAATGGAAATAGTTCGTTTTGTTCATCATGAGAATGAATTGATCAGGGGACAGGCTTCGCCCACATGGGAGATCAGGGTAGGGGTGAATACCGGTGGCATGATGGCAGGTGTGGTTGGTCAGAAGAAGTTTATTTATGATATCTGGGGTGATAGTGTGAATGTTGCCAGTCGTCTTGAATCATCCGGTGTTAAGGGAATGGTTAATATTTCTTCATCTACCTATGATATTGTTAAAGATTTTTTTGAAGTTGATAATCGGGGTATGATTTCTGCAAAGAGTAAGGGTGAAATTAATATGTATTTGGTTCGTGGTATTAAGAAAGAATTATCAAAAGATGGTTTAGGAATAGAACCTAATGATCTTTTTTGTGAGTTGTACTGTTCTATTAAGCGCAAATAAAAATGGTTATATAAATAGAAAAAACCGGAAGTAAACTTCCGGTTTAAATAGCAATAAGTCAGTTATATATTATTAATATCTGTTGTTATTGTTTCTTCTGAATCCGCCTCTATCACCACCACCATTACTTGGCTTAGCTCTATCAAGCGCTTCATTTACTTTAAGAACTCTTCCGCCAATTTCTTTGCCATTTAAAGCATTGATAGCAGCCATAGCGTCTTCTTCGTTTTCCATTTCAACGAAAGCAAAACCTTTTGATCTTCCAGTAAATTGATCCATGATGATTTTTGCTGATGCAACACTACCGAATTCACCAAAGATTTCGTTTAATTCTTGCTCATCAGTTCCGTAGTTCATGTTACCTACATAGATTTTTTTTGACATGTTTTTTCTCCTTTTCTCTTAACAAAAAATCAGCTATACAGCTTTTTTGTCTTGTACAACACTATGTGTTGCAAATAATAATTTTAATAACCGGACTTTCCGGAATTATTAGTATTATTGTTTGATTATTACCGTTACTTAAAATATAAAGCTATAGATAGGACTGCTGATGTGAACCCTTGGAAGGGAAAAAACATAGATTCAGTAAAGTATCATAGTCGAAATATTTGCGTATATCAATAATATAAACAAATAAGTAATAATAAAGATCGTCTCAAGTACACATATAACATAACACTTAATATATCTGATGTCAAGTGATTTATTGCAAATATTAAAAAATATTAATAAAAATTCATTTATTTAAAAAAAAATTGCAAAATCAGAGTTTTATGTAATTGTGCATGAGACTTTTCGGCGGTTGGCCGGGTTATTTATTGACCGTTTATAACTAATAGTTTACTATGCAACATTATTAAATAATTGAGGCGTTGATGTATGATAAAGAAAATAATGAATCGCTGGTCTGTTGCTGAACATGATTTAAAATTATTTTTGCTCGGGGTTTTATTTCTTGGCATTAATAACGGTATCTTAACAACTTCATTCAATAATTATCTTAATGATATTTTTCATCTTACAGCATCACAAAGAGGTGTTCTTGAAATACCTCGTGAGATTCCCGGTTTTTTACTGGTTCTTATAACAGGTATTTTAGCTTCATATTCTATGAGAAACTGGGCAATAGCAGTCGGGCTTTTATCTGCAATCGGGGTTATCGGGTTAGGGTGGTTTTCTTCATCATATATGGTAATGATGATTTGGATGGTTTTGTGGAGCCTGGCTGATCATCTTTTTATGCCGATTGAAAATACCATGGGGCTTCAACTTGCAAAAGACGGTAAACACGGAAAAAGACTCGGACAGTTAAGCGGTGCGCGAAATTTTGCAATGATTTCCGGGGCTTTGATAGTTTGGATATTTGCTCGTTTTGCAGATGATTCTTTTTTATATAAAAAATTATATATAATTGGTGGATTAGCAGCCATTGTTGCAGCATTTTTTTTCTCAAAACTTCATCTTCATGCACATACACAAATTAAACATAAACGATTTGTCATTAAAACGCGTTATACTCTGTTTTACATTTTTAATATTTTATTTGGTGCTCGAAAACAGATTTTTCTAACCTTCGCACCCTGGGTGCTTATAACTCAGTATGGCGCAAGACCATCTGATATGGCATTGCTGATTTTTATTGCATCGGCATTAGGTGTCATATTCAGGCAGGTTTTCGGATATGTTACCGATAGATTTGGTGAAAAAGTGATGTTTATAGCTGATTCAATAATCTTATTTGGTATTTGTATCGGTTTTGCTTATGTTAAAAACATTGTATTTCTTAGTGCATTGTATATTCTTGATAATTTAATGTTTTCAACCCGTATCGCAAGGACGACATACCTTAATAAAATTGCTGAGAATAAATCAGATGTTGCTGCAACTATTTCACTTGGAATATCTATGGATCATGTTGTTTCCATGACAATTCCTTTTCTTGGTGGACTTCTCTGGAATGCGTATGGATTCAGTACTGTTTTTATTGCAGCTTCATTAATAGCAGTTATTAGTTTTATTGCTGCGTTTTTTATACGAGTACCGAATCAATAAGGTTATCCTCTTGTATCAAATAATGTTTGGTTATTCTGATAAATAGTATCCAGTTCGATAGAATTAAGAAACCCGTCACTGGCGTTTTTTGTCCCGATTTTATATGAGGCAAAACAAATTGCTTTTTTGATTGAAACAACCGGGTCTTTTGTTTTAATGTATGAATGAATAAAAGCACTAAATAACGCATCCCCGGCCCCAATTGTATTTTCAATCGGTCGAAGTGTCACTGCCAGGTATCGTTGAATAGTATTTTTTTCGCGGTCAAGCAGAAGCGCTCCCTTTGCGCCCATGCCACATACAATAATATGGTTGTGAAATTTCTCCTGAAGAGCCTTGCAGAATTCCTCCGGTGAACCAGGTATATTTTCATCACTTAGAAATAAAATATCAGCATGACTCATGAAATCCTGATTATACTTGTCATGTATATCAGATAAAACATGAACATCAGTTGCAATCGGAATGTTTCGGGCTTTAACCTTTGATAGCATTTTTCTGGTGAAATTAATATTACATAAAACAGCAAAATCGGTATTCTGAAGTGCTTTTTCAAATAGATCATCAGGGTATTCAAGCTCCTGAAGTTCTTTGAGGTCACAATGGATTTGTCTTTTGCCATTCTGGTCATAGATTACAACGGTGTTTGACGTTTTATCCATCATTGGAATAAGGTATTGATCGTTTATTGAATGATTTTTTAACTCGTGAGAAAGCATTGTGCCGATTATATCTTTTCCTGAAATTGACATGAAGTCAATTGTATGTCCAAGGCGGGTTAATGCGTATGAAATATTAAGACCGACACCGGATAGAGCTGAGTTAACGCCGTGAAAAGGGAAATTCACTGTATTATAATTGAGGGGAAAATTATTGATTCTGACACAATTTTCTAAATTACATAAACCTGATACTATTATTTTTGCCATAATTACATTCCTTTTATGAATTGATATAATGATAAAATAGCATTTTGGTAGATCACAATCTGTGATTTTTGTCACAGATTGTGAATATTAATGAGGAACTAATAGTAGAGTTTATCAGCGCCTTTTGATCGTAGTAATTTGACCGTATTTTCTGTCATGTGAGGATGACCGCAAATGTAAATATCGAATGATTGCGGATTAAATGCAGGTTTATTTATGAAATCAGTAACTCTGCCTTTATTGAATGTTGAGTTTTCAATTGGTTTTTCAACAAATATTTCGGTTTTGATATTGAAAAAATCTTTGTAACCGGCTAAATAATGATCTGCAAAGTTTTCAGTATCAGTCATACATCCAAATAAAACAGTACAGTTTTTCTTTATGTTTTCTTTTTTAAGTTCATCGAGGATATGTAAAAATGGGATTAACCCGGTTCCTGTTGCTATAAATAGCAAATCCCTGTTACTTTCATGGTAGACTAAATCGGTAATTGGAAATCTGAAAATAGATTTTTCACCAATTGTCATGTTTTTTGCATAACCGGCACCATGTCCCTTCGGTCTTGTGTCAATAATAAGTGTTAGTGTAGTATTATCAATTTTTGCGACTGAATATGCCCGCCATTCACTGTTATCTACATACAATTTAATATGCTGACCGCCAATAAACCGCAGGGTTTGATCAAATTGAAAGGTTAGTTCAACAAGATTGTCTTTAAATACCTTATTAATTAAGATGCCTTCCCGTTTATCTTCATTAGTCTTCTGGTCTTTGGTAAAATATGGAGGATTTTTAATTTTTTTTGGTTTAAAAGCAAAAACTTTATTCATTAACTGGAAAATACCAAAAGTTCCCATTAAGTAACTTACCGTTGCCATTCCACTATTCAAGGCAGGTAATATTCCGTTGCAAATAATATCGGTACCTGATAAATAGAGGTTTTTAATTGGTGTTTTAACCTGCAAGTCAAGTTTATAACGATCGGGAGTTGATGGTAAACCATAAAATGCACCATCCGCTTTATTGGTAAAATGCTCAAAAGTTAACGGGGTCGCCATTTCTTTATATACAATCAGATCATTAAAACCCGGTATTCGTTTTTCAATAAGTTTTAATAAACTTTCAGTGAGTTTTTCTTTCATGGTATAATAATCATTTCCTCTTTCTTTCCAGTTCTCATGTGACCATTTTTCAAAGTAGGAATGTGGAAAAATAGTTACAACATCGGCAGTATGATTACTCTTCGTGCCACTTTTTAGTGATGGAAATGATAAAAAGCAATACGTTGCTTCACCATTAAGCTGATTTTGAGGTTCTTTGTCAAAACAGTCCAGTTCATAGCTATCAGAAATCCATTGGTTTGCACCATGAAGCCCGAGTTTTTCCGGTGATTCTTTTAAGCCGAGGTAGAGATCTAACGCACTGTACCCTTTCGTGTATGTTTTAAGCTGGTTTTGAATCGGAAGATTTAAATCGGGTAGCAGTTTTAAATAGGTATTTTTTGCACCCACTGCCGATATGATTATTGGTGCAAAGTAATCGGTAATTATATTGTCTTTGTTTGATATGTTTTTAACCCGTACACCGATTGCCGTGTTATCTTTCAGAAGGATTTCCTGAGTTTCTCTGTTAACAAGAATTTTTCCGCCAGACTCTTCAATTGACTGTTCGAAAGTGGTGCAGATTTTTTCAGCACCGCCATCAGGGAACATTCCACCGGGAAAGTAGTGGTGTTCGGTAATTGCATGGACTGCAAACGAACTCTCGTGAGGAGGGACGCCGTAATTTCCCCATCGAATGGATAGAACAGAGCGAAGTTTTTCATTTTTTATATTTTTTTTTAAATATTCTTCTGTTGTCATTGCTGAATATGAATGAAAAATCTTTTTAATCAGATTCATTATGTCTTTAAATGGAGAATGCAGGAAGTTGGCAAAAAAATAAGCTAAATACCAAAGTCGTGCTTTATGAACATCACTGATATATCTATTAATATCTTTTTTATCATCAGGAAATTGTTTGTATAATGATTGTCTGAATCCTTTTAATGATTTTTTTATTTCAATTGAAAAATCAGGGTATATGAATTTTTCAAAAAGTTCAGGCATTTTATTCCATTTTAACTTACCATTGGATAAATAATTAAAAAGTTTATAACCGACTATATCGAGTGGTCTTGTTGTTAAATCACCAACATAATGAAGTCCTACATCCCAACTGTACGGTCCTCTTTTAAATTCATGAGTCAGTCCGCCCGGTTCAAAATGTCTTTCAAGAACAAGCACTCTTTTCTTTAGAATTTTTGATAATAAAGCTGCTGTACTTAAACCGCCAAGACCTGATCCGATTACAATTGCATCATAATGAGTTTCATCGTTACTATTTTTCAATTTACACATCCTTAAAATGATTAATAGGTCTCATGCAAAAATACTTTTTTTTATCTCGAATTTTTGCATGAGGCTACCCTGGTTGCATGGTCGAGTAGCTACAGTATTTTGGTACCCCGAAATACTGCGATTCAGCGACCAGACTCTAACGCAATTTTATTGCGTAGGCGGAAGCATAAATTATGAGTTATGGTATTTGGTACTCCAAATACCATAACTCATAATTTATGTGAGAGCCTATTCAGTAAATTAAACCAGAAATAAATAATTGTCAAAACAAATATTTAAATTTTAAGTTTGAACAAAAACTGAATTATAAAAATAAAGAAAGTTCATTTGATTATTTACTTTCATTTATATATAATTAAATATATTTAAAATAGATTGATTGATAAGGGCATACGATGAAATATTTTTTCCGGAAATTACTTTTAATTATTCACAAATCGTTTGAGAGGTATTACTCTGAAAAAGGAGCTATAGTTTCAAATGGTTTAGCATTTAAAACATTGTTTGCCATAATTCCGGTATTTGCTTTATTCATAAGTATAACTTCAGTATTTCCATCGTTTACTGATTATAAAAATATAATGTTAAGGTTTATAATAAAATATATGTTACCCGGTTCAGTTGATAAAATATCTGTTGTGTTTGATAATTTTGTTTCAAATATGAAGATATTCAGTATAATCGGGATTGTCGGAACATTGTACATCTCACTTGATTTATTCATTTCTCTTGATAATGTACTCAATAAGGTATGGTCAATATCGGAAAATCGCACGCTTGTTCAGAAAGTTTTAATTTACTGGCTGTTAGTCACGATGACTCCGATATTTTTTTCATTATACTTTTATTATTCAACGGTAATCAGATCAATGGTAGGTGTGTTTAATCAGTTTTCATTTTTAGAAGAGTTAAATTATACTATATTTTCATTTATAGTTTTAGAGGCTTTTGTTTTCTTTTTATATTATGTTATTCCAAATACGAAAGTTGATTTTAGAAAAGCGGTTGTAGTTTCAATTGTGATTTCATTGATTATGATCATTTTCAGGTTTATATTTAATTATTATACAAGGATTGTTCTGACTACATGGATTTTATACGGTTCAATATCAGTCGTCATTTTTTTTATGATATGGATTTCATTAAACTGGTCAATTTTGCTTTTTGGTGCTGAAGTACTATCTGTCTGGCAGAACAGGCTTTATAAAGTGAATACTAATTTAACCCGTTATTTTCTTTTTGATATAGCATTTATACTTCTCATTATTTATGAATTAAAAGAGGATTTTCAAAAAACCGGTCATGGTATTACTATTAATGATATTGTTGCAAAATATACTATTAATTCCGGGGATGTTGAGACTATTTTAAATGAAATTGAATTAGCCGGTTTAATTGTCCGTGATCCTGAAAATAGAAGTTGTTTCTATTTAAAACGTGATATTTCTTCAATATATTTATCAAACTTAGAAGATATTGTAATGAAAAATATAATGAAAGTAAGAGGAATTCCTGTAAGAAAGTATAATAATATAGTAAACAGATTAAGAAAATACTATTATTCAAGAAAACAGGATGTCAGTATTGATAGAATTGTGAGATAATAATTCTCCATTATTTCAATTTTCAAAATATTCAAATGCATCTATAATATCAAGATAAACACCATCGAAGCCGGCATCAACTATTTTTTTCAGGTAGGACTCATCATTTCCTGTGATAATATGTTGCCATTCCTGATCCCAGTAACGTACCTTGAAATTTCCTTTCCATGCAGGGTTTTCATCGGCAATAAAGTCCGGTTTATTTTTACTCCATGAAGGATTCCAATAATAACGATATGTTTCTGCTTCGCCAATACTCATGTAACAGATAATAAGTCTTTCCCCGCCATTTGATTTCGTTTTGATTTTTTGAATCTCATCCGGTGTAAAAATATCATCTTCGTGATATAAATCCATGATTATCAAGTCATAGTTTGTCTGATTAACAGCAGTAATAAAATCATTTTTTGTGGAGAACTTTTCAGAATTAATAAGATAGAGGAAGTTTTTTGCCTGTGATATATTTGTGATAGAATTGTTATTCATGTTGTATGGTTCGGGTGGATAGCCTGGAATGGTTGTCAGGTTTCTTTTATTAGCTGCAAATGAAATAAAACCATGTTGATTATTCAAATAATATGAATTATCTACTTTTTTTTGCGTTACACAATAATCAGTTACTAAAACAGAGATTTTGTTATTCCTGAAAATGGCGCACAACTCAAGCATTTCATTGGTATGAAATTGCGGTGTGGGCTGATCATCGTTATTATACCCGTAGAATAAATCTTCTCTTCCTGTTGCATTGATGGAGTTTATATATTCAATTTGAAGTAATCCGGAAGGTTTTCCTGTATCGGTAATAAGGTTTTGACCATTTTGAGGTGTAATACTAAAAAGAGAATTATGTTTTTTCCCGTATTGTGAAATTGAAATAACAAATTTTCGCATTTCATTCCGGTATTCAATAGTATACGCAGTTTGGGGATAATCATTTGTCTTGCAAAAAGATGGTGATACGGCATTTAAAAGAATGATAATGAGTGATATGTGTGTTGTAATTGTTTTTTTCATTTTTACCTCTTTAATGACTTTGCACTAATACATTCAAAATTTCTATATTACTTCCTAGTTTTGCATACTCTATTATTGAAAATCCATTTTGTTCTCCGCCGGATACTTTTTCATAAATATCAATGCCATTTTTAATAATGTAATCAAGCATCCTTTTATTGCCACTTAATCCAATAGCATGTGCTATTCCAAAATTTTCATTTGCTTTGATTTTTATATTAGCTCCATTTTCTATTAAATACCAGAATAAATCATTATGTCCAAATTCAGCAACTTCTAAAATTGCTGTAAAACCATATTGATCCTGAGTATTAATATCAAATCCATTTTCTAAAAAATCTTTTATTAAATTCTTATTATTTCTTTTTGCAGCATTAATAAAGTCATCTATTTTCATTGATTTTACCTCCGGTTTGATATTTATTTCTGTTTCCTGCCAATATAAATTAAATGCTCTCCACAACCTCTGCAATTTTCATCCTCAATAAAATTCATTGCTAATTCTATACATGCTTCAAATGCATCTTTGTCACATTTTCTTATCTGATTCTCATATGGCCCCAGTATACTTTCTGCGGTGAACATTCCGATTTTTTCTATGTTGAATTGTTTCATAAATAAATCAATATTTGATGGGGGGATAAAATATGTATTGGTAAAAACCGGGTTATTTTCTGATACAATATGTATTCCATTTTCTAAATAGTCAATATATGTTGAAACATTACCTTTTAGTCCGTCGGGATAATTTTTCAGCACATCAATTATTGGAGCATATCCTGAAATGAATGATGCTATAATAATTCCATTTTCTTTAAGCACCGACAAAGCCTGTTCTACAGCACGTTTTCTATCACTTTCAGATGTCAGATGATATAATGGCCCCATTAACAAAACTACATCGTATTTTTTATCGGTCACATAAAAATCCAGCTCTATTGCATTACCAACGATATAATCATTCAATATTATATTTTGTTTATTAGCTTCTTTTTTTGCGTAGTCAATATTAGCTTCGGCTAAATCAAATAATGTAACATCATATCCTTTTGAAGAAAGCCACAAAGCATATCTGCCAGGCCCCCCGCCGATATCAATAACTTTTGCAGGTGATTCAGGCATATATTTTCCCAGAATACGCTTGGTTATTTCGAATTCTACTGGATGTTCATCGAACCTTCGCCACTCTTGTTCTGCATTTTCATTATAGTACTTTTCTACTATTATATACTCTTTCATAATGTTTTTCCTCTTTCTTATGTATAATTTTTATAATGAAATTATTGAATATTTTTTCAGTGACGCTATCACAAAAGTTGTGAAAACAGGAATTGTCGATATTGAAGCAGTTGTTATGTTTCTTTATATTTCCATTCTCATCCTAATCATATCTCTACATTCAATTCCATTCTCAATAATTTCATGATCTATGTATTCCCGAAAATAATCAAAATCTATACCTACAATTCTAAATCCACACTTTTGATAAATTAGCATTTGGATAACTCCGGGATTTCCGGTTCCAATTTCTATCGTTTTAATTTCTCTGTTTGTTTTAATATATTCGACTGAATACATTATTAACTTCTTTCCGATACCTTTATTTTGATATTCTTCCTTTACTGATACATTCATAATTTCCATAGTCTTAGGTCTTGTTTCAATTATTACTAAGGCTCCAACTGATTGTCAATCTCGGGAAGTTTAATCAAAAAATGCGACACAGACGGCTTTAGATTGACGTTTTTGTCAGATGCATTTTCATGATTTTTATACTTCTAATCATACCATACGAAATTAGTACTATACCTACAATAAAATTAAAAAAAGAAATGATTTCCTTTGGAATAATTCCTCTTATTAGGGATACAGCATACATTGTTATACTCATGAATATAAATGTAGATAATCCTGCTCCTATACCAAAGAATATTAATTCCTTTTTGGAATAGTTTTTTTCAATAGCTTTTGCTGTGAATATTCCAGTCCAATATACTATTGTTAAAGGACTTGTTATAGTTAAAACAAAGCAACTGATAAATGCTTTCTTAATGGTCCAGGTATAACCGGTACTTAAATTTGTTATAGGATTAAAAGATCCAAATAATATAGTTACCCCGAATAGTATTAATACGAATGAACTTAGAATACCAAATGTTTTTTTTATGAGTTCATTTTCAAGTATTTTCCCGATTCCAACTATTGAAATAATTATATATATAAAATCAACTAAGGTAACTGCAATAATTCCTGAGAGGCTAATAATGTAATTTGAATCTATAGTAATTCCAAGAACATACATGAATACCGGTCCAATTGCTAATTGTAAGAACATGCCGGTTAGTATTCCGCTTATTACTGGTTGCATTGTATTTCTCCTGTGCGCAGAGAACATTTAAGATTTAGTTCTGCGTCAAATTTACTCATTCATTAATACCTGATTTCTTCCGTTTTGTTTGGCTTTATACAATGCAATATCAGCTTCTTTCACTAGTTCATTCATATTCTTATCTTTTTTATACAAAGTAACTCCAATACTAATCGTAATTTTATAATTCTGTATGATATGTAAATTTTCAATTGATTTTCTTATTCGTTCGGCAAAAGCTATACTATTTTCTTTCAAATTATCAACACTAAGAATAATAAATTCCTCTCCCCCAAATCTTGCAACCACATCTGATTCCCGTCACTCTTTCCTGATCGTTTTTGCTATTTCTTTAAGTACAGAATCTCCGGTATCATGACCATATTTATCGTTAATATTTTTAAAATAATCAATATCGCACATGAAAAGAGCAAATTCTCTTCCGCCCCTAATCGCTATCGAATACTCTCTTTCATAGATATTATTGAAGTTATGTCTATTAGCCAACCCGGTTAGTTGATCATGCTCTGCTAAATACTCAATTTTATCCCGTATATAGAATTTTGTTATTAATAAAACAAAAAACAAAGAAAGAACACCAAACGAGCAAATAACTACTATAATATAGTACAATATTACATTAAAATGTGAAATCGTTTCTATACTTGATACTACATCATTTGAAACTACCCAGAGTGCTTCACTCTCTTTGATAAGGACTTCTGAAGAAAATGTTCCATTTCTAAAATGAATAATCCCGTTTTTCAATAATTCCCATTTACTGTCAAGAACTTTCAATAATGCAGTGTATTCGTTATTTCCGGTAATCTTAATTAATCTTTTTTCATTCAACTTTTTTGCTTCAATTATCAAATTATCAATTTGTGTTAGTTGAACTTCATCATGTACATTATTCAATTCAAGTTTTACAACTCGTTGAATCCCGCCACGTATTTTACCTGTTTCATTTATTAATTCTGAATATCTGGACATATCAATTGACATTAGAAAAATGAGTATAATTGTAACTGCAAATAGTCCTAAGACAATTGATGTTAATGTAATTATATCTTTTGAACCGGTTTTGTAAGATAGTTTTTTTAGTAAAAAAGGGGCAGAACGTAAGAAATGTCATGTATCCGGTTGATACCAGGGTCTGGCTAACGCCCGATTAACCCGTGAGGCGTACATTGGCGCATAAATTGCTTTTTCAGCCCAGTTCTTAGTGATTAACAAGAAATCTTCCGGTTTAAGCACAATTAGAACATATTAAAACCATTTAAGCAATTTGTGTGACAATAGCCGAGTCGGTGTTGAATCGGTTGTTGTCTTTGGGGCTTTGTAATAAATACAATTATTTTAATCGCCAATAAATTTCAAATAAGTATGCGGTTCATTTATATGTTGTTTGATAAAGTAAATTGTATAATTTAGCATTTCTTTTTCTTTATTAATTTTTAAATAATTTTCAAATTCCAATAGTATCTCAGGTATTTGTAATTGATTAAAAATTGTATCTCCATAAAAATCAACATATTTTAGTAAAGATGAACTTAAAATAAATTCATTATTTAAAAAATGCAATAATTTATTATTATTGTCTAACAATGAATCTATTGTTTCATTGTTTTCATCAATCCATTCAATATCAATTCCCATTTTTCTCACCAATTTTAATATAATAATAAAAAAAGACTGCCCCAAAAATAACCGATAACACCAAATGCAGTGAAGCACGCGACCACAGAACCCAATTTGAACACCATAATCACTAAACTAGACCCAAACCAAAAATGCCAAGCGTGCTGAATCACGCTTAAATTGTTTGTTATATTTTATTGTTCGCCTTTAGGTTAATTATATGGCAAAGATAATTCAACCTGTGCATGAGACGGAATGACGCTAGAATTTTATTTGTATAATCAAGTAACGATATTTCTTTAGATTGTAGCCTGTCTAGACCTTCTTTCTTTGGAAAATAAGTTACTTTCTGGTTAACAGAATCATAGTCCCATTTAAAGTGTGCTGTGGAATTTCTCAATTGATTGTCCGCGACATCTTTTGAAATCTGATACCAAGAATCATCTATAAATTCCAACTTTTTACCAAAATCAAGATCTGCGAACTTCTGCAATGAACTAGGAGATAGCACATCGCCTTTTTTTGATTTAACAACCAAAAAATCATCATGAGAACCACGCTTTATCAAATTATTTATTCCAGCAACAAATGACAACTGTCGGGATAAAACCTCTGATATATCTTTGAACAGATCTTGTATGCTTTCAAAACCTTCAGATGAAAGTCTGTAAGGCAACTTGTTTCTTGAATGATTGCTATCAAGGCTTACAAATAATGCAGGTCGAAATATCACTTCTTTTTCCAATATAGATTTGTATATTTTTACTGCATCAAGAATACAGTTATCTGTAGCCTTATTTGTAGTCACCTCTTTCAAAAACGGGTCCAGTTTGGATGAGTTGATATTGGACACTGACTTTATGTAATTACCAATGTTACAATTTACTTCACTCGCTGAAAGAAAAGGGGCAAATAGCTCGAAGAGAAGTTTAAAAAGCAGCATCTCTGCCCCAATGTCTGTAGACACTTCTGATTTAATTTTCAGGTATTCATTTGAGTTTCGAGCAAATAAATCGTATTTTTTTCTCTCATAGAAATTAAGTGTATTTTTAATGAAGTTGTATCTACCAGAAATATCGTTAAGAGAGTTCATGTTGTAAGCATGCTGCGCAACTGCGTTTTCCCCACCCATGAGAGCTGAAACCATAAAAGGAGAAAATGGATGCCAACTATCACTTTCAAAAACTGGAAAATCGAGATGTAAGTCTAAATGATACGAGCTATTTCCTTCTTCAGCTCGAACCCCAACTTTACGGACACCAGTCTGTGAGATATTTTTATCTTCAGTAATAACTATCGAAGCTATCGAACCACAATTTTTGCATGTTATGCTAAATTCTTACGTATGCCTGTTAGACATCCCAATTCTACAAGAAAATGTATCTTGGCATTCTTCACATTCTAGAACGCCCATATTAAGGTTCATATATGCTCCTTCATAAAATATAACGCCCGATTAACCCGTGAGGCGTAATTGGCGCATAAATTGCTATTTTCAGCCCGGTTCTTCGTGATTAACAAGAAATCTTCCAGTTTAACCCAAAATTGTAATGTATCAAAACCATTTCAGCAATTTGTGTGACAATAGCCGAGTCGGTGTTGAATCGGTTGTTATCAATCACATTTTATTTTGTAATAAGAATAAAAAACAATTAATTTCTTATTCATTATTATATATAAATTACACTACTCAATTTATTTTAAAATCAATTATCTTTCTGATATTTTGTTATCTTTTCAATTGGCAGTTTGGTTAAACGACTGATCGTTTCTAAATCAAATCCTTCTGAAATCATTATTGCTGCAGTTTCATATTTTTCTTCAATTTTGCCTTCAATTTTGCCGTCATCGAAAGCCGTATCTACTGCACTTTTTATATCCCAATATTGGAGTAAGCTTTTTTCATACGCTTCATGCTGGTCTTTATTTAAAGCTGCAACTTCCGCGATTTTAAACCCTTTTTCAAATACTGCTTCTTTTAACACCACAGGTATATCTTCAAATTCAATTAAATTTTTTAAGAAATAAAGCCATTTTTCGAAGTGACTTTCTAGTTCATTCTCATTCTTTTTAAAACGTGGCATTTCAATGAAAATATATTTTAATTTATCATAAAATTCTTCGCAATACTGATTTTTTAAAGTTACTATATTTTTGTAATCTTCATTCTTTATATTTTTCTCAAATTCAAAATCTAAAATAGCAATACAGTAGACCGGTTTTAATTTAAAATTCCATTCACCTTTTTCTGCCTGTTCTTTGATTGGAAATGTTGTGTAAAATACAGCTCTGTCTTTAAAAAAGTTTATTTTTGCTTTTTGCATTTCAATGATGATTTTCTCACCGCTGACAGTTTCACAGTAAATATCAAAAATAGCTTTTCTATCTTCAGAAAGTTCTCCAATATTTTCATTATTTTTAAATGATAAATCTGTTATTTTATGTTTTTCATCAACAAGTTCATTAAGAAAATCTATTAATAAATCTTTATTTGCTTCAGTTCCGAATAACTTCTTAAATCCAAAGTCTGTATAGGGATTTATATATTTTGACATTTTCATTTCCTGTTATTTAATTTATTTTTAATATTTTATAATTTAATCAATTTTTTATTTTTTTTCAATTCTTTTATTTTTTTTCAATTCTTTTATTAATTAGTATTGAAATTTTGAAAGTGTAATTATTAAGGGATTATGTATATTTTATTAATATCGAAATGAGAGAAAAAAAATTGATAAGCAATATCCTTATGGATTGTATCTAGTTTCTATGATAAATATATTACTTATAGATTAATTATCATAGCAGCCAATTTATCAGTATTAGGAATTTTATTGTCATGGATACTTTCAAATGGTAAATTATTTCTAATATGTATCGGATTAAGTTTTTTATCATGTATAGGTATAACTGGAAGATTTTATTATGATAAGTATGTTGATACTATTCCAGTGATAAAAGAAGTAAAAGTCGATATTACCGAATATTCTCCATTTCTTAAAGACTCAAAAGTCGCTAAATTTAATTATGAGTCTTCTTTAAAATTATCAGAAGATTTGCCAAAGATTGATGGAGCTACTGCGTTATATCCGATGTACTCATCATTTGTAAATGCTACATACCCTGAAAAGATATATGATCCAGAAAATAGTGAAGTATTGTGTAGTACAACATCAAAAGCATACGAAAATCTTATTAATGGAAAAGTTGATGTGATATTTTGTGCAGAACCATCAAAGAAACAAATTGATGTAGCTTTAACAAATGGAATTCATTTTAAAATGACCCCCATTGGTAAAGAAGCATTTGTTTTCTTTGTAAATAGCAAAAATAAGGTAAAAAATATATCTTCCAATAATATAAAAAACATTTATTCAGGTAGAATTAAAAATTGGTTCGCAATTAGTGGTAGTTTTTCATCAATTAAAGTATTTCAAAGACCAGAAAATAGCGGTAGTCAAACAATGCTTGAAAAAATCATAGGTGATGAAAAAATAATTGAACCTCTTAAGAATGATGTTATTGATGGTATGGGAGAGATTATTAAACATACTGCTGATTATAAAAATTATAAGAATGCAATTGGCTATTCTTTTCTTTACTACTCAACACAAATGGTTCAAAATGGATCAATAAAATTATTATCCATAGATAACGTTTATCCATCAAAAGACACAATTAAGGACGGAACTTATCCATACTCATCAAGCTTTTATGCTATAACAAGATCAGAAACAACTGAAAATACTAAGAAACTTATAGATTGGATTTTATCAAAAGAAGGACAATTTTTAGTAAAGAAAACAGGATATGTACCAATAAAATAAACCATATAACCGATTGAACCCGACTCGGCTATTGTCACACAAATTGCTGAAATGGTTTTGATACATTCTAATTTTGTGTTAAACCGGAAGATTTCTTGTTAATCACTAAGAACCGGGCTGAAAATAGCAATTTATGCGCCAATTACGCCTCACGGGTTAATCGGGCGTTAGGCAGACCCTACCGGGCAGTTGCATAAATAAAGAAAAAATTACAGGAGAGATAATGAAAAAAGAAGACTTTATCCAAATAAAAAATCATGATGATTATCTTAATTATTGGAAAAATCTTCCTCAATTAAAAATAACTTGTGTTGAAAAAAATGAAGAATGCAAACATAATGTAGGAGACTCTTTTATTTTTAAGAATCCATATACAAAACCAGAAGGAGTTTGTACAGCATTACTACATGTTTTAGATCTCTACACATGGCGCTCAACTTTAGGGTTCCCATCATGGAATTCTGAAGACAGATCTAAATTCAAGTTGCATTGTCCGGATCCAAAAGGAACTATATGGGAAATGGAAGCCATAGAAAAGGAATAATAGATAGAACTCAGTAGCAAATATCTAATAGAGTGAATAATTAAAATAAATTTGACTTAATAGTCTTTATTTAATACAATAAAAGTACTGGAGAATAATATGTCAATAAATCTCATGAATGATATTAAACCAATATCATATATTAAAACAAATGCCGCTGATATGATGAAATATATATCTGATCATAAAAACCCAATTATTATAACACAAAATGGAGAGGCTAAAGCTGCATTAATTGATATTGAATCATATCAGGAAATGCAGGATGCATTTAGTCTTTTAAAAATTATCCGCTTATCAGAACGGGATATTGAAAATGGTAGTTATAAATCTGCTGATGTAGTGATGAATAATATAAAAAGGAAATACAAAATTAATGACTGAATCATACAATCCAATTTTTACAAAATTTGCTGAGGATGATTTAATTGAAATTTTAGATTTTTATGATGATAAAAATCCTTCATATATTCCAAAATTGGTAAAAAAAATTGAGGATAGATTAGAAGAGCTAAGTTTTTTTCCGATGAAAGGCAGAGTGGTACCTGAGCTTGAGAAAAAATCAATTACAGATTACCGTGAATTAATAGAAGGATATTATCGAATAATTTATCACATTAGAAATAAAGATGTTTATGTTTTATCCATAATTGATGGACGAAGAAATATTGAAGAATTACTAATAACCAAACTAATGAGGAAATAATTGCCTAACAAACGATTGAACCCGACTCGGCTATTGTCACATTTTTTGCTTTCGTTAGCACTCAAGGCAAAAAATGCGCCAACTTTACGCCTCACGGGTTAATCGGGCGTTCGACAGACCTGGGTAACTCACAAAGATAATGAGTATTTCTAAAATTACAGTTAAAATTATTTTTATTGCTTTTGAGTTCATTAATTTTCCTTTACCCGAAGGTGCCATATAACGCCCGATTAACCCGTGAGGCGTACATTGGCGCATAAATTGCTTTTTTAGCCAAGTTCTTCGTGATTAACAAGAAATCTTCCAGTTTAACACAAAATTAGAATGTATCAAAACCATTTCAGCAATTTGTGTGACAATAGCCGAGTCGGCGTTGAATCGGTTGTTATGTTTTTTTGTTTAGTTTAAAGTATTCAATAAAACACTTAAATTTAATTTCTTCTATTTTTTCAATATTTCCA
>MIAY01000040.1 GCA_001829315.1 Spirochaetes bacterium GWE1_32_154
AGACTTTAAAGAGTATTACAGAGACTAAAAGTACATTATAGACAGGATAGACAGTAAACCGAGACGCTCATAACCCGAAGGCCGTTCGTTCGAGTCGAACCCCTGCTAATGATATAAGCTGTTTTTAGAGATAAAAACAGCTTTTTTTATGTCCAAAATAATTCTTACCAACGAAACTCACCAACGAGTGTGTTTTTTTGACCATTTTTCCACCAACGAGTTTTTAATCTTCTTCGTCGTCATCAATATCATCATTCATTAAATAATTAAACTCATTATTGATAGTTGCAAAGCTCGTAGGTTTATTATCAGGATACATATGAGCATTCGTATTGTAAGTTAATCTAAAATCCTTATGTCGAAGTAAATGCTGCACTGTGTAGATGTTTTCATTCAAATAAACAAACATACTCGCATAAGTATGTCTTAATGTATGAAATGTTATATTCTTTGCAGGATCAAGAGCTCTTAATGCTTTCATCTTATTTATAGCTTTTTCAAACTGATTCTTAATGAAACCATCTTTCCTATAAGGATAACCATCCGGATCAGAGAAAACAAAATCCATTGCTTTAGTCTGCTGATTTGATGTTTTATTTAATAAAACATTATATGCAATATCATTTAAAAAGATCGAAGATATATTATTATACTTTGGAGGTATCAGAATAAATCCATCCGGTGAAGATGTAGTAAAATAAATCTGTTTACTTACAGTAAGCATTCTCCTTTCAAAATTAATATCACAATATCTTAATCCACACACTTCACTTATTCTCATTCCGGTAAATACCATAAAAATTATTAAATCTTTAACCGCTTCAATCTCAACAAAAGTTAATAATTTTCACCTCTTCCATTGTTAAAAAATCTCTAATATTAACAGTCTTCTGAGAATATGTTGATATATCAGAAACTAAATCTTCATCTAAATAATTATTCTATTTTGCCCATTTTAATAAAGACCTTAAAGATGATGAAATATTATGTTTAGTTTTCTCAGTTTTATCAGTTTGAGAAGTAATAAATTTATTAAATTGCTGAAGATCAAGAGGACTTAACTTATTTAAAGGTTTATTCCCAAATACCAGAGCCTCTTGCAAAAATAGTTTTTGCAATGTATTTTGTGGATAAATACCTTAAATTTTGTTAAAATTATTTTGCAAAAAAACCAAACATAATAAAGGCAAATATCCATGAAAAGTATAGCTGATTTACTGGGAGATAAGCGAGAACTTTTTGAATTTTATGAAGAATATCTTAAATATTTTTACGAAGAACCAACTAAAGAGCATCTTTTACTTATTAACTGCTTGAAAGTAATTAAAAACAATAAAGTCTTTTTTTAATACCAGAGATCATAGAAAAGGACGTCCTGAAAAAAGAAGATTAAAAATATTTCGTTCTTATATCGCAAAATCAATTTTTAAGGATTTCGACAGTCAATAAGTTAATCGACAGATTAAACGCAGACCGAAATTTTAAAAGAATATGCGGTTATGATATTGATGAAGCAATTCCAACTGAAAGCACTTTCTCAAGGGCATTTAAGAATTTCTCTAATATTAATTTACGTGGCATAATCCATGAAGAAGTTATAAAAACACATATAAAACCTCTTTTAATTGAACATATAAGCAGAGATTCTACAGTACATAAACCGGATTTATCCGGACAGCAACCCGTTTTTATCCGGACACTAAAACCGGAAACATCCGGACACTTATTCATCTTGAATCTTTCCAGAAAAAACAGTCTCTTTGATATCACAATACTGATATTAGGGGACAAAATGGAGAGAACAAAAATGTATAAAATAAGAGAAGTTTTCAGACTATTAATTGATTCTAAAATGTCATGTCGAGAAATAGCAGCATCATTAAATATTGGTAAATCAACCGAAAATGATGTAGTGAAAAGAATTAAAAATACCGAATTAATATATACTGAAATATCTACCATTTAGGATACTGATTTACTTGACACTTCAAATGGCACAAAAAAACAAATCTGATAAATATAGTGAGTTGGTTAAACAGTTTCCATATTTTGAAAAAGAACTAAAAAGAACCGGAGTAACGATTAAACTACTCTGGGATGAATATAAGGAAAAAAATCCTGGTGGTTATTGTTTATCACAATTTGGATATCATTTTCAACTATGGAGAGGTACAACAAAAGTATAGATGGATAAAAACCATAAAGCCGGTGATAAGGTATATATTGATTATGCAGGTAAAAAATTAAGCATATTCGATAGAGAAACCAAACAGGAGACTTTTGTAGAAGTATTTGTAGCAACACTTCCATCAACCGGATATACCTATGCTGAGGCATCATTATCCCGATTAGTGACAAAAAGTAACTTAATTTTATATTTTGTCTTATAATGTATCTTATAAAACCTCAAAATATCAAATAATATTCACAAAATACTTGCATTATTTTTTATTAGTACTATACTCTTTTTTTGGTATGGGGATAATATTATGATTTTTACTACAATTGGGTTCAGTGCCGGTATAATTTGCTATTTTGAAGGTTATTAATGGAAGAATGTATAATGGATGAAAACGGGTGATTATTCATTGACGGAATAATAAATGTTATATTCCTTGAAATATACTATAAAAAAAATAATATTTATTTCTTTGTAAGTAATATATATTTTTATTAAGATTTTATACGGTTTGACACCAGATGTTTTTAATGATTTTTTTTATATATAAAAACAATAATAGGATAAATAAGTGGAATCAACCATCAACTATAATAATGATTTTTCAGCAAAAGAGCCTTCATTAGGCTATTTTTATCAGTTAAGATATGGATTGCTTGAATTATTAAAATCAGATATGGAATCAGTTATTTATATAGAAAGTTTAGATGATATTTTATTAGAAAACAAAGATAAATTATCATTTTTTCAGACTAAATATCACAAGAATTCTACTATAAATTTAACAGATAGAAGTACTGATTTTTGGAAAACTATGAGGGTATGGTGTACAAATATTTCCAATGGTTTAGATATTGAAAACAGTAACTTTTACTTAATTACAACAGAGAAGGTTTCTGATGATTCGATAATATTTGATCTAAAGGAAAAAAAAGATATAAAAAATATTATTGAAAAGTTAAATGAAATTTCTAAAGAAACAACAAACAAAACTAATGCTAAAGGATATTCTGCCTATAATAATTTAGGTGAGAAACAGAAAACTATCCTGATAAATCGAATTAAAATAATAGATACCTCCATAGACTTTCTTGAAATTAAATCTCAAATACTAAAACAATTAAGAATGTCTACATACAAAGAAGTAATTGAACTGCTTTTCGAAAGACTCGAAGGTTGGTGGTTTGCAAACTGTTTATTGCATTTACAAGGTTTAAAAACTAATATATCTTATAGTGAAATGCATACAAAAATAATTGATATTGCTGAAAGTTTTCAAAAAGATAATCTTCCTATTGATTTTCCTGAATTTATCGACTTTTCTGAAGATGAGTTGATAGAAAAAGATAATTTAAATTATGTTAAACAATTAAAATTGATAAATGCAACTAATAGAATTATAAAAAATGCAACAAGTGATTACTACAGAGCGTATGAACAGAAATCAAAATGGCTAAGTAATGATTTAATAAACCCGGTAGAATTAAGTAATTATGATTCAATACTTATAGATAATTGGAAACCTAAATTTGATTTATTATTGGATGAATGTGACGAAAAAACAAATACAACACCTGAGGAATTAGCAATAATTTTTTATAAAGAATTTTATGTTAAAAATCCTCCCCAATTATATATTAGGGATAAGTTTACTTCAACATATATGATTACTGGTAGTTGCCATATGTTATCTGATGATTTAAAAATAGGATGGCATCCTGAATATCGAAAAAAAATAGGTGGTGTAAATGAAAAATAATTGGTCAGAAAGATCTTCAATCATAGCAAATATTCTAAACCCAGCCTTTTGCGGAAAAGTACTAAGAACAACTTTAAAGTCATACAAAGATGAAACTAGCATCGGAATGTCATATTCTATGATATATTTAATTTTACCAATAATATTACATAAAAATACTAGGGAACTTTTACCATCTACAACTAGAATTAAGTTCTATGATTGGCTAAAGGAAAATCCAAATATTAGAATTGGACTTGCAGAAAGAATAAAAAATATGGTTATGTATACACAAGAAAGCTTGCAGTTTTTAATATATCATGAGGCAATTCAAATAGATGATTCAGGCCTTACAAGTGTAATAAAATATAAAAAAGATAATAGCACTTTAAATGAGACAAAAGAATTAGTAGATATATTTCATAAATCAAGATTTTTTGGCAAATGGCTAAGTAAAATTGGAAATATTGAAACTATATTTGCTGTCTTAGGAATTAAACCTTAAAAAGGATATATATGCAGATTAAAGAGATAATACTATATAATGAAAATGGTGATACTAGGGCTGTAAAATTTGAGCTAGGTAAAGTTAATATAATTACTGGAGAATCTAAAACAGGGAAAACGGCAATATTAGATATAATTGATTACTGCCTTGGAAGTAACAATTGTAATATTAAGGGTGAGATTATTGAAGAAGCTGTTTCTTGGTATGGATTAATTGTACAATTTGAAAATGATCAAGTGTTTATAGGTCGGCAAAATCCTGTTAAACTTTCACAAAAGTCAACTTCAAATATATGCTTCGTTTATAGTAACAATATTACGCCTCCTACTTATGAAGAGCTGGAGTTAAATTCGACAATATCAGCACTAAAAGATTTTTTAGGAAATAAACTAAAAATAGGCTCAAATCTTCATGTTCCAGAAAACGGAACTAGAGACTCTTTAGAAAGTAATTTTAATCATAGTAAGCTTTTTTGTTTTCAACCTCAGAATACTATAGCCGAATATAAATACTTATTTTATAGTCAAGATGAACCATTCATTCCTCAAGCTTTAAAAGATACTATTCCGTATTTTCTTGGTGCAGTGAAAGAAGATGATTTGAAAATACGAGGGATAATTAATAGTAAAAAACAAGAATTAAATAAATTAAAAAGAAAAAAAATAGAGAACGATTCAATTTTTTCAGAAGGTGAGAAATCATTTATAGATTTAGTGGAAGAAGCAATTGCCGTTGGTTTACTATCTGAGAATATAGATACATCTAATAAAGATTTAGTTGTTAATGTATTTAAAACTCTAAAATCATCATTAATAAACAAAGCGAATGAAGAATTTGTCGAAGAGAGCAATGTAAGGTTAAATGAATTGCAGAATAAGAAAAAAGTATTAAGAAATGAATTTGACTCTATATGTAATGATATCTCGGCAACCAAAGATTTTGAATCGGGTGCTTCCGGCTATCTGCGTGAGCTTAAAAATCAGCAAGCTAGATTATTGTCTCTAGGTCTATACAAAGAACCTAAAGATAATAATCATTGGAACTCTATTATGGGAGCGTATCAAGAAAATTTGACAATACCACTTCAGGCTATTAATAAATCTTTAACTGAATTAAATAAGAAACTAGAACTTACAGAAATAGAACGCCCAAAAATAACAAAATATTTAAATAATCTTGAAACTAAAAAGGAATTTATAAAGTCTAAAATAAGTGAGTTAAATATCGCTATAAAGGCAATTAATGATACTAAAGAAGATGCAGAACAAATCAAAAATATAAATATAAGAAAAGGAATGGTCTTAGGAAAAGTAGAACTATATTTGAAAAGTTTAAATACATTAACTATAGATAATAGTTTAGAGAGAAATATTTGTGCATTGGAAAGGGAGATATCACTTTTAGAAGATGAGATTAGCAATGAAGAAACTGAAGCTAGATTACTTTCAATATTGAATCTGATTAATAATCAAATGACAAAGTGGGCAGATAAGGTTTCTTTTGAATATCAAGATTCATTATTAAGACTCGATGTAAAAAAATTGACTGTTTTTGCTGATATGCCACACAAATCAACTCCTTTGAAAAAAATGGGTAGTGCTGAAAACTGGTTAGCAGTTCATCTTCTAAGTCATTTAACATTACATAAATACTTTATTGAAAATAATAGACCTGTTCCTAATTTTATTATTTTAGACCAACCAACTCAAGTTCACTATCCTCAGAAATATCTATAGTTACCTGGTAAAGCTCTTAAAAGCAATGATGAATTAGCTGATTTAAAAATGTTTAATTTCTTCTTCTTTTTAGTAAGTGAATTAAACTCTAAATTACAAATAATAGTAACCGATCATGCATATTTTGATGATGAAAATTTTATCTCTTGCATTATCGAGCAGTGGAGAAATGGGAAAAAACTAATACCTGATAGCTGGATAAAATAATATCCTTTGAATAAAAAAGTTAAATAATCCCGGAATATAACAACCGATTCAACACCGACTCGGCTATTATCACACAAATTGCTAAACTGGTTATTAAATGTTCAAATTTTTGGTTAAACTGGAAGATTTCTTGTTAATCACAAAGAACTGGGCTTAAAAAAGCATTTTATGCACCAATGTACGCCCGGTAGCTCAATCGGGCGTTATCAATCACGGATATTGCTTATCATTTTTTTTCTCTCATTTCGATATTAATAAAACACATAATCCCTTAATAATTACACTTTCAGAATTTCAATAGTAATTAATAAAACAATTGAAAAATAATAAAAAATTGATTAAATTAAAAATACTATAAAATATTAAAAGAACAGGAAATTAAAATGTCAAAATATATAAATCCCTATACAGACTTTGGATTTAAGAAGTTATTTGGAACAGAAGCAAATAAAGATTTATTAATAGATTTTCTTAATGAACTTGTTGATGAGAAGCATAAGATAACAGATTTATCATTTAAAAATAATGAAAATATTGGTGAACTTTCAGAAGATAGAAAAGCTATTTTTGATATTTACTGTGAAACTGTCAGTGGTGAGAAAATTATCATTGAAATGCAAAAAGCAAAAATAAATTTCTTCAAAGATAGAACAGTATTTTACACAACATTTCCAATCAAAGAACAAGCAGAAAAAGGTGAATGGGATTTCAAATTGAAACCAGTTTATTGTATTGCAATTTTAGATTTTGAATTTGATAAGGATATAAAAAATAAAGATTACAAGAATATTGTAACTTTAAAAAATCAGTATTGCGAAGAGTTTTATGATAAATTAAAATATATTTTCATTGAAATGCCACGGTTTAAAAAGAATGAAAATGAACTGGAAAATCACTTCGAAAAATGGTTATATTTCTTAAAAAATCTTATTGAGTTTAAAAATATTCCTGGAGTTTTGAAAGAAGCAGTATTTGAAAAAGGTTTTAAAGTTGCGGAAATTGCAGCTTTAAATAAAAAACAGCATGAAGCGTATGAAAAGAGCTTACTCCAATATTGGGATATAAAAAGTGCAGTAGATACGGCTTTCGATGACGGTAAAATTGAAGGTAAAATTGAAGGCAAAATTGAAGAAAAATATGAAACTGCAGCAATAATGATTTCAGAAGGATTTGATTTAGAAACGATCAGTCGTTTAACCAAACTACCAATTGAAAAAATAACAAAAATATCAGAAAGATAATTGATTATAAAATAAATTGAGTAGTGTAATTTATATATAATATTGAATAAGAAATTATTTGTTTTTTATTCTTATTACAAAATAAAATGTGATTGATAACAATCGATTTAACACCGACTCGGCTATTGTCACATAAATTGCTAAAATGGTTTTGATACATTCTAATTTTTGGTTAAACTGGAAGTTTTCTGTTTAATCACTACGAACGGGGCTGAAAAAAGCAATTTATGCACCAATTACGCCTCACGGGTTAATCGAATGTAGAGGCTATATAACCCCCCTCCATCACACAATAAACATTTATAAACTATTAAATCAGATATCTACTTGACTATATAAATCTAATCGAATAAAATCATTAAATATAGTTCTTAGTAATTCAAAAATAATATATCTATATAAATTAGGTTTAAGCAACACCAAGCGATGAGACATCCTCCTATTAAAAGTCTATGAAACTGACGTTATCATCAACCACGGATTAATAAAAGGAAACATACAATATGAATAAACAACAATTAGCAGCAAGAATATGGGAATCTGCTAACCAGATGCGATCAAAAATTGATGCAAATGAATATAAAGATTATATTTTGGGTTTTATCTTTTATAAATACCTTTCAGATAAAGAATTGCAGTTTGCAAAAAAAGAAGATTTTACCGATGAAGATATAAAAGCACTTTCAGAAGAAGATGCGGAAACTCTGGATCACATCAAAAATAACATCGGCTATTTTATAGCTCACAAAGACTTATTCTCAACATGGATAAAAATGGGAAAAGATTTTGATGTTTCCAATGTTAGAGACGCATTGTCTGCTTTTAGCCGATTGATTAGTCCGGCACACAAAAAGTTGTTTGACGGTGTTTTTGACACCTTGCAAACCGGATTAAGTAAACTTGGTGATAGTGCAGCATCGCAAACAAAAGCCATTAGCGAATTGATACATTTAATAAAAGACATACCCATGGATGGCAAGCAAGATTATGATGTTCTTGGTTTCATTTATGAATATTTGATAAGTATGTTTGCTGCAAATGCAGGAAAAAAAGCAGGTGAATTTTACACCCCTCACGAAGTTTCACTTTTAATGTCAGAAATTGTTGCTGATCATTTGAAGGATAAAAAAGAGATTCAGATTTATGACCCTACAAGTGGCTCGGGTTCTTTACTGATTAATATTGGTAGCTGTGTTGCCAGACATATCGATGATGAAAACAATATCAAATATTATGCACAGGAATTAAAGAAAAATACTTATAACCTTACCCGAATGAATTTGGTTATGCGTGGAATGTTGCCAAATAATATTGTAACCCGCAATGGTGACACTTTGGAAGACGATTGGCCATATTTTGATGAAAATGATCCTGTTAATTCATATAACCCACTTTATGTGGATGCGGTAGTTTCAAACCCACCATACTCACAACAATGGGATTATAGCAACAAAGAGACCGACCCTCGTTATGCCCGATTTGGCATTGCTCCAAAAACAAAAGCAGATTATGCTTTTCTATTGCATGACTTATTTCATATCAAACCCGATGGAATCATGACTATTGTCTTACCGCATGGTGTACTATTCCGTGGAGGTGAAGAAGGTGCAATTCGAAAAAATCTCATTGAAGCCAATCATATAGATACTGTAATTGGGCTTCCGGCTAATATTTTCTTTGGTACAGGTATTCCTACCGTTATAATGGTTTTAAAACAAAAGCGTGAAAATACTGATGTGTTGATTGTTGATGCATCAAAAGGATTTATTAAAGTTGGGAAAAACAACAAACTCAGAGCTTCTGATATAAAAAGAATAGCAGATACTGTTATCAACAGACAGAGTCATTCAAAATATTCAAAAGTGGTAAGTAGAGATGAACTTCGTGAGAATGACTATAATCTTAATATACCTCGATATGTTGATTCTTCCGAAAAGGCTGAAAGCTGGGATATTTATTCTTCTATGTTCGGTGGTATTCCAGAAAATGAAATTGATGAATTAAAAGATTTTTGGACATCATTTCCCAATTTGCGGAATGATTTATTCTCAAATACTGATACGCCCTATGTCGAGCTAAAAGTAAAAGATGTTAAAAGTATCATAAAAGAGCATTTGGATGTGAAAGGTTTTGTAAACAGCTTTAATTCTGCTTTTGGTGATTTTAATGATATTCTAAAGAAAGAATTATTGACCAATATGGACTCTTTAAATATATCAAAAGAAGAAACTGTAATAAGCGAAGATATATTTAAGCGTTTAAAAACAATTCCATTAATAGATAAATACGAGGCATATCAACTACTTGATGATGATTGGACTAAAATAGCTGTTGATTTGGAAATCATACAAACCGAAGGTTTTGATACTACAAAAAAAGTTGACCCGAATTTGATTAACAAGAAAAAAGATAGCAAGGATCAGGAAGTTCAAGAAGGCTGGCTTGGCCATATTATACCGTTTGAACTGGTGCAAGAGACTTATTTAAAGGAAGAACATCAGAAGTTAAAATATAATGAGAGCAGGCTTTTAGAAATAACAGCAGAATATGAAGAAATACTCGATTCACTGTGTGAGGAAGAAAAAGAATCTGATGCCGTAAATGATGCAAAAGATAGTTTTGTAAATGCAGGTGTTGCCAAAGAAGCAAAACAAATCAAGGCTGATATGAAAAACGGTAGTTTAGCAAAGGATTCCTACGAAGCAAAAATCGTTAAAGTCAGCGAGTTATTTATAGAAGAGAAAGAACTAAAAAAACAACTTGTATCTGAAAACGCAAAATTACATCAACGAACAAAAGAAACAATTGAAAATCTTACTGATGAACAGGTGTTTGAACTGCTGGAATTAAAGTGGATACGTCCGCTCATAACATCACTTAAAAAACTCCCTAAGACAGTTATTAATGAATTATCGGCAAAGGTTCAAGTCCTTGCAGATAAGTATGCGACTACTTACATGGATGTAGTAAAAGAGATAAACGAGACGGAAAACATATTATCATCTCTCATTGATGAGCTTACGGGCAATGATTACGATATGAAAGGTCTTAGTGAGTTTCAGAAATTATTAAAAGGTGAGTAAAATGAGTAGTCCGGTTCCGTCGAATATTAAACTATATCATATTGTCCATATTGACCGGTTGTCATCGATAATACATGACGGTTATCTATGGAGTGATGCGACGATACATCAAAAAAATAATATCGGTACAAACATCGGTATGAATACTATAAAAGAACGCAGAATAAATAAAACTCTTGCAAGTTATACCGACCTCCATGTTGGGGAATGTGTTCCGTTCTATTTTTGCCCCCGTTCAGTCATGCTCTATCTGTTTTATAAAGATAATCACCCTGATATTACCTATCATGGAGGACAAGAGCCGATTATTCATTTAGTAGCTGATTTTGATAAAGTTATCTCATGGTCAAATACCAATGGGAAGCGATGGGTCTTTACCGACTCAAATGCAGGTTCATATTATTTTAATGATTACAATTCTCTTTCAGAGTTAAGCAAAATTGATTGGAATGCAGTACAAACAACAGACTGGCAAGACTGTCGGGAAAAGAAACAAGCGGAGTTCTTGATCGAAAATAACTTGCCATTTCAGTTTATAGAGTCTATAATTGTTTATTCACATGAACAGTTACAAAAGGTTCAAGATATTTTAAAACTATCAGGTCACAAACCGCCTGTAGTTATTAATAAAAATTGGTACTATTAAAAATAGGAGTGATATATGATAACTTACAAAACAGGAGATCTTCTTTTAGATGATGCACAAGCCCTTGTCAATACAGTAAACTGTGTTGGAGTTATGGGGCGTGGAATAGCACTCCAGTTCAAGAAACGGTTTCCTGATAATTTCAAATTTTATGAAAAAGCCTGTAAACAAGAGGCTGTAATTCCCGGTAATATGTTTGTTTATGAAACTGGTAATGTAACCAACCCCAGAATTATTATAAATTTTCCGACTAAAAGGCACTGGCGAGGAGCTAGCCGGCTTGAAGATATTGAGGCAGGGCTTGAAAATCTTGCAGATGTCATAAAAAAATACAATATAAAATCTATAGCTCTTCCTTCTTTGGGATGCGGACTTGGAGGACTGGATTGGAATATAGTAAAACCTATAATTGAAAATTATTTATCAAATATACCATCTGTTGATGTTCGGGTCTTTGAACCGCAAGGCGCTCCGGTATCAGAGAAAATGGTCAAGAATCATATCGCCCCGCAAATGACTCCCGGTAGAGCGGCTCTTGTAGAATTGGTTTATCGATATTTATCAGGACTTTTAGATCCATTTATCACCCTATTAGAAATTCATAAACTCATGTATTTCTTGCAGGAAAGTGGTGAAAATCTAAGGTTAAAATATACCAAAGCGGCTTATGGTCCTTATGCTGAAAACCTTCGCCATGTTCTCAACTCAATTGAAGGTCATCTTCTTTCGGGTTACGCTGATGGTGGAGATAAACCGGATAAACAACTTACACTTGTTCCCGGAGCCTACGAGGATGCTTCCAAATTTCTGAAAGATCATCAGCAGACAAATGAGCATTTTAACAGAGTGTCCAACTTAGTAGAAGGGTTTGAATCCCCTTTTGGCATGGAATTACTAGCCACAGTACATTGGGTCGTTACAAAAGAAAAAGTCCACGGAATTGATGAAATAGTCGATTGTGTTTATAGCTGGAATGAGCGGAAAAAACAGTTTAACAAACGTCAAATTGAACTGGCTTACAGCGTACTTTGTGAAAAAGGCTGGATACAATGTAATGAAACTTCGTGAGTTTCAGAAATTATTAAAAGGTGAATACTATGATTGAGAAAGATAGAAAACCGCTGATTCGTTTTAAGGGATTTAGTGAGGCGTGGGAAGAGCGGAAGCTGGGGGAAGTAGGTGAATTTAATCCAAAATCAGAGCTCCCAGAAATATTTAAATATGTAGATCTGGAATCGGTTGTTGGTACAGAAATGATTGCTTATAGAGAAGAAAGAAAATTAACGGCTCCTTCAAGAGCTCAGCGACTTGCGTGCCAAGGAGATTTGTTTTATCAAACAGTAAGACCATATCAAAAGAATAACTATCTCTTTAAAAAGCCTTGCAATAACTATGTTTTTTCAACTGGATACGCACAGATACGACCTCATGTTAACGGTTATTTCTTGCTTAGTTTAGTTCAGAATAATATGTTTGTAAAGTCTGTTTTAGATAGTTGCACAGGAACAAGTTACCCTGCGATCAATTCAAGTGATTTGGCTGATATACAAGTATGTATTCCTCTAAAGAATACCGAACAATCCAAAATCGGTACATACTTCCAACAACTCGACTCACTCATCACAATTCAACAGCGCAAATATGACAAGCTGAAAAATGTGAAAAAAGCGATGCTCGAAAAAATGTTTCCCAAAGCCGGTGCCGATGTGCCGGAAATCCGTTTTAAAGGATTTAGCGGGGCGTGGGAGAAGAGGAAACTGGGGGAGATGGGTTCTGTCTTGATGAATAAAAGGATTTTCAAAGATCAAACATCAAACGAAGGCGATGTGCCTTTTTACAAAATTGGAACATTCGGAAATGAGCCCGATGCATTTATTTCAAGGTGTCTATTCAAAGAATATAAATTAAAATATCCATATCCAGAAAATGGTGACCTTCTAATATCTGCATCTGGTAGTATCGGTAGAATCGTTGAATATAAAGGAAAAGATGAATATTTTCAAGATTCGAATATTGTTTGGCTTCAACATGACTATCGATTAATTAATTCATTTCTAAAACAGTTTTATTCCGTTGTAAAATGGAGTGGTTTAGAAGGTAGTACTATAAAACGGCTTTATAATAAAAGCATATTGGATACCCCTATTTCGTTACCAAATCCAGAGGAACAATCTAAAATCGGTACACTATTCCAACAACTCGACTCCCTCATCACCCTACAACAGCGGGAGATAGAAAAGTTGAAGAATATAAAAAAAGCGTGTTTGGAAAAAATGTTTGTCTGAATTAGGATTTTAAAATTTGAGGATGGTAGGATTGAAGAGGAAGAGGAGGAGGTTGATAGAATGCAAATAATTCACGACATTAAAAATATCATCATAAAAGCCAATCAAAATGTGTATAATAAAATAAATATAGAAATGGTGAATACTTACTGGCTCATCGGGAAACGAATTGTTGAAGAAGAACAGCAGGGTGAGTTACGTGCCGGTTACGGTAAAGGCATTATTAAAACAGTATCGAGTCATTTACAATCAGAGTTTGGTAAAGGTTTTTCCGAAAGAAATATTGAACAGATGCGCCTTTTGTATAGCACATACCCAATTCCGCAGACAATGTCTGCGGAATCTTCTTCAGTTGAAATAACTAAACAAAAGCAAATAAGTTTACCGGAATTTAAGTTAAGCTGGTCACATTATCAGATGCTGATGCGGATAGAAAATAAAGAAGAGGAATAGTATTTATAGGATGGCAAAATTAGGAAAATCTCATAATCCTAAAATCCTATAAATCCTATTCAAAGACAAAAGTAGAAGGTAGAAATATGAAGTATGAAGACTTAACACATAAAATTATTGGCTGTGCAATGAAAGTTCATGGAACTTTGGGTAATGGTTTTCAAGAAGTGATCTACCAAAGAGCATTAGCCATAGAAATGGAAAAACAAGGACTATCATATAAAAGAGAAATGGAGATGACAATATATTACGAAGGTATTGACATAGGAACAAGACGAGTTGATTTTTTTGTAGAGGAAAATATCATGGTTGAATTGAAAGCATCGATAAAATTAGAAGATGCACATCTTAACCAAGCAATGAATTACTGTCAGGTCTATAATTTACCAATTGGATTACTTATAAACTTTGGTGCAAAAAGTTTGGAGTTCAAAAGAGTTTATAATATAAATCACCCTGAAAATAAAGAGTATAAGAAACGTCAGGAATAGGATTTTTAGGATTTGAGGATGATAAGATTACAAAATTAGAAAAATCTCTTAATCCTAAAATCCTATAAATCCTAAAAATCCTATTCAAAGACAAAAGGAGACCAACTCATGATTTTACAAAATAAATTAGGCATTACCGATGCGGTGGAACTTGCAAGGGTTGAGGAAAAAATCAGTAAAACAAAAGCGTTAAAACTGTTTACAAGTGGTTTTATTGATACACTGAAAGCCGGCAGTTTTCAAGCACTGATAGAAATCCATACCTATCTTTTTGATGATATTTACGAATTTGCAGGTAATATCCGCACAGTAAACATTGCAAAAGGTAACTTTCGATTTGCCCCCCTCATGTATCTGGAGGTTGCTTTAAAAAATATTGAAGCAATGCCACAAAGTACCTTCGATGAAATTATTGAAAAATATGTAGAAATGAACATTGCTCACCCATTTAGAGAAGGCAATGGACGAAGCACAAGGATATGGCTTGATTTGATATTAAAAAAGGAACTCAAAATGGTTGTTGACTGGAGCATAGTGGACAAGAATGATTATCTGCTTGCTATGGAACGAAGCCCGATTAAAGATACTGAAATTAAAGTTTTATTAAAACAATCGTTAACCGACAAAATAAATGACCGTAAAATATATATGAAAGGTATTGATGCAAGTTATCACTACGAAGGATATACCACTTATAAAACCGAAGATCTTGGTGAGGAATAAAAATGACCTATACAAAAGAAGCTGATTTTGAGAAAGCATTAATAGATATACTTTCAGAAAAAGGCTGGGAAAAAGCTGTTTTAATAAATCCTACAGAAGAAGATTTACTGGCTAACTGGGCAAAGATTCTCTTTGACAACAATCGGGCGATTGATCGTTTGAATGACCACCCGCTCACCACCGGAGAAATGCAGCAGATACTTGAGCAAATAGCCGCACTTCGAACACCGCTTAAATTAAATGGCTTTATTAATGGAAAAACAGTTGCCATTATCCGTGACAATCCTGCCGACACCTTGCATTTTGGCAAAGAAGTAAGTCTTAAAATATACGACCGTCGAGAAATAGCAGCCGGGCAAAGCCGTTATCAAATTGTGCAACAACCAACATTCAAAAGCAAGTCTAAAATCCTGAATGATCGCCGTGGTGACATTATGCTTTTAATCAACGGTATGCCTGTTATCCATATCGAGCTAAAAAAAAGTGGTATATCAGTGAGTCAGGCATACCATCAGATAGAAAAATACTCTGATGAGGGTTTTTTTACAGGTTTATTTTCACTGATTCAGGTTTTTGTTGCTATTGAACCCAACGAAACGGTCTACTTTTCCAATCCTGGACAAGATGGCAGATTTAATAAGGACTTTTATTTCCATTGGGCAGATTTTAATAATGAACCTATCAATCATTGGAAAGATATTGCATCCTCGCTCCTTTCTATTCCTATGGCACATCAGTTAATCGGTTTCTACACCGTTGCAGATGATTCCGATGGAGTTCTTAAAGTAATGCGTAGTTATCAGTATTATGCTGCTAATGCAATATCCGACCGTGTTTCTAAAACCGATTGGAAAGGTAAACATTCATTAGGTGGTTTTATCTGGCATACTACCGGATCTGGTAAAACCATGACTAGTTTTAAGTCAGCACAATTAATTGCTAATTCGAAAGATGCCGACAAAGTGATTTTTTTAATGGATAGAATCGAGCTAGGCACACAGTCGTTACGTGAATACCGGGGTTTTGCCGATGCCAATGAAGATGTTCAGGCTACTGAGAATACAGGAATTCTGGTTACAAAACTTAAAAGCACCGACCCGGCAAACACATTAATTGTTACCTCCATTCAAAAGATGAGTAATATCAAAGATGAAGATGACGGTCTTAATGCACATGATCTTCAGTTGATGAATGCGAAAAGAATAGTATTTATTGTAGATGAGGCACACCGCTCTACTTTTGGCGATATGCTTATTACCATTAAAGAGACATTTTGTAATGCTATGTTTTTCGGATTCACCGGCACACCTATTCAAGATGAAAACAAAAAGAAGATGAATACTACTTCAACGGTCTTTGGCGATGAATTACACCGATACAGTATTGCTGATGGAATACGAGATAAAAATGTACTTGGTTTTGACCCTTATAAAGTTCTTACCTACAAAGATAAAGACTTGCGTAGAGCTGTTGCCCTTGAGAAGTCCAAAGCACTAGATGAAAACGAAGCGTTCTCTGATCCCCAAAAAAAAGAGGTTTTTAATACTTACATGAACCAGGTTAAAATGGCAGGCTATGTTGGAGATGATGGGAATTATGTTAAAGGAATTGAAGATTTTCTGACCAATGCACAGTATGAGCGTGAAGAACATCGAAAAATGGTCGTAAACGATATAGTAGAAAATTGGCTAACTCTTAGTCAGAAAAGTAAGTTCCATGCTATTTTTGCAACGAGTAGCATACCCGAAGCCATTGAATATTACAGGTTAATAAAAAAAGAAAAACCGGAATTAAAAATAACCGCTATATTTGACCCAAATATTGATAATAATGGTGGTGTAAAATTCAAAGAAGATGGACTTGTCGAAATTATTGAAGACTACAATCACCGTAACCAACAGGACTTTACATTTGCCAACCATTCAAAGTTCAAAAAAGATATTGCTGCAAGATTAGCACATAAAGAACCATATACAAGAATTGAAAGAACACCGGAAAAACAGATTGAACTTTTGATAGTAGTCGATCAGATGCTTACAGGTTTCGATTCTAAATGGATCAATACACTGTATATGGATAAAGTTCTCAAGTTTGAGAATATCATTCAGGCGTTTTCAAGAACAAACCGACTATTTGGCCCTGACAAACCTTTTGGCACGATTCGTTACTACAGATTCCCTCACACCATGGAAGAAAATATCAATAAAGCTGTCAAACTTTATTCAGGTGATAAACCGATCGGGTTATTTGTAGAACAATTGGATTACAACCTGAATAAAATGAATACAGTATGTAATGATATATCTCAATTATTGCAAAGTGCCGGTATCAAGAATTTTGAGAAGTTACCGGAGGATGTTTCGGAACGTGGTAAATTTGCGAAACTTTTCAAAGAGTTAAATAACTATATGGAAGCTGCTAAAATACAAGGTTTTAAATGGAGTCAACCTACTTATGAGTTTGACAATGATAAAGAAATCGAAATGGAATTTGATGAAAATACCTACCTCATTCTAGCACTTCGTTATAAAGAGTTATTTACCGGAAGCAGTGGCAATAGTTTGGATAATGTTCCTTTTGAAATCGCCGGCTATTTAACGCAAATAGATACAGGTCTTATCGATGCTGATTTTATGAATTCCCGTTTTGATAAGTTTCTAAAAATGCTCCGACAAGATGGTGTTGATAAAGACCAATTACAACTAACCTTGGATGATTTACATAAATCTTTCGCGTCATTGACTCAAGAAGAACAAAAATATGCCAATATATTCCTTCACGATGTGCAAAGCGGTAATGCAACTCTGGAAAGCAGTAAAACCTTTAGAGAATACATAACAGAATATCAATTCAAGGCAAAAAATGCAGAAATCAATCACATTTCACAAGCTTTCGGATTAGATGAAGTAAAGCTCAGAAACTTGATGATTTCAGGAATAAGTGAATACAATATAAATGAATATGGCCGTTTCGACGATTTAAAAAATACAGTTGATAAAACGAAAGCCATGGAGTATTTTGAAAAATTAGAAGGAACAAAGATTCCAGCATTTAAAATAAATATTAAAGTACATAACTTGCTTCAAAAGTTTATTATTAATGGTGGGTTTGAAATAGGAAATACAAATTGAAAATTCTTATATCCTAGCTGATTCCAGTTATTTTTTTGTTCCATTTGATGTAAATCGTTATCTGAAATGGTTGATATTTTAGGATTTGTAAATTCTGTATTTTTTATTTTCATTCTTAGCTGCATTATTTACGGTTTATTTTCTAATATTTAATGAAACTGATATTTCTTTACATGACATTATAGATTCAATAAATAACCTGAATATTTCTTTTATTTTGTACATTTTTGTCCTCTCCATATTGCATACTGATATCAGTAATATGATATCAAAAAAAATATTTTAAAA
>MIAY01000041.1 GCA_001829315.1 Spirochaetes bacterium GWE1_32_154
ATATATGGACAATTCAAGAGAATAATAAAGAAAAATTGACGTTGATACTACCGGTGATATTTTATCATGGGGCTACAAAATGGGAAAGAAAATATTTCCTGGAATACTTTGATGATATAGACGATCCTGATTTACAACAGTTTATTCCGGTTATTGAGTATATACTAACGGACATAACTAAGTATAGCGATGAGTTGATAAATGATCAGATTTTTAAAAGAGAGTTTAATAAGGCATTAGCGATACTATTTAAATACATCCATAATGATGTAAAATTGGAAGGGAAATTACCCGAGATATTTGAGCATCTTAATATGTATATTGAAGATGAGAAGATAAACTTACTCGTTGTAAGTTTTGTAAGTTATATAATGGAACTAACTGAAATAGAAGCTACAATTATTCAAAATATTGTCAGCTCAAAATCGATAAAGGGGGGTGAAATAGTTATGACAACAGCAATGAAATTAAGAACAGAAGGCAAAACAGAAGGTAAAAAGGAAGATGCAAGAAAAATGCTTGCAAAAAAATATTCGTTGGATGATATTTCTGAAATTACCGGATTATCAATAGAAGAAATACGAAAGTTATCGAAATAAGATTTACCAGGTATGAAGCAGTGATTCATTGTAAATGCAATTTAAAACTTTAATATTTCAGAATTATGTCACACATGATTTTGATTAAAAGTAGTTAACTTGTATTGCAAAAACTGATCTTAGCGTGGTTTTTGTCGGAAATGTGCTTCAGAACCCTGTATATCTCAACCTCTTGAGCATAAATGCAGCAGAAAACTTGCGATTTGGATAACAAACTAAAATAATGGCGTGCAAAAATGTATATATCTGTATTTCGCTTTACGATTCATACTATAAGCTACAATAAATAATTAATCAACACAAAACCATAAAAACAATAATTTTTCACATTATTTATCTCATAACTATACAATAAATATCAATTTATATAAGCCAGACAGAGTTACGCAATAAGTGACAAATGTCATACAATATGAACTTCGCTTTTTGTCCCGCAGTTGTATGGTAAAAATACTCCACAACCCTCACCTCAACCCAATATTCTCATTCGTTTGCAATATAGCCCTGTCAAACTCCCGTTTACTATACTTCAAATAAATAAGCGTATTCTGAATAGAGGAATGCCCCGGAAACTTCTGCACCTTCCGTTTTTTTTTATACAATTGACTTAAAATAAAAAAAGTCCCCCTTTATATTTCATAATAAAGGGGGACTTTTTGCATTGGTCATTTCTTACGAAATAACAGCAAGAATCTCTTCTGTCTTAATAATTAAATGATCTTTTCCATCAATTTTAAGTTGTGTTCCGGCATACTTGTCATACATAACAACATCTCCGGCTTTAACTTTGTTATCAACTTCACCGACTGAAACTATAGTCCCTTCCTGAGTTTTTTCCTGTGATGTCTGAGGAATTACTAAACCACCTGAAGTTTTTGTCTCAGAATCTTTTACTTTGATTAATACTCTGTCACCGATTGGTCTAATTGCCATTTGTAATGCTCCTTATTTCAAGAGTTATTTTATTTTTTAAATCTTGGTATAAAATAATAATTGTTGGCGGAATAGTCAAGTAAAAAATACGAAATTTTCTTTTCATCGGGTAATGGAACACGGATAATTTCCTAAGGTATCACCTTAACCGTTTTTACAGCCCGATCAGATGCTTCAATGATTTGAAATTTGACAAGACCTTTATAATTAACAATTTCATCTTTTCTTCCAATATGTCCAAGACCTATATTTATTATACCACTAATAGTTTCGGCATTTTCATTACGTAGATCTATTCCTGTTGTTTCATAAAAATCATCAAGGTAGGTAAGCGCATCAAAAATCATTGTGTTTGCATTATTTTCAGTCGTGTCAGTAGCAAATGAATCATTTATTTCACCAACTATTTCCTCTGCAATATTCTCAAGTGTTATTATACCACATGCCGCTCCATATTCATCAACAACAATTGCCATATATTTTCGGTTTGTTTTTAATTCTTTGAGAATATCAAGAACTTTTTTAGAAGATGGAATAATATATAATTTCTCAGTATATAATTTAATTGATTCTGAAGGGCTTGCAGACAAAATACTCGTAACATGAATTGTTGAAACAATATTAAAAATTGAATCACTGTAAACCGGAAATCGACTGTATTGACTTGATAATATCATTTCTTCAAGTTCCGAAACGCTCATATCTTCACTTACTGCTTTAACATCGTTCAAGTGAATCATTACATCTAAAGCTGTTAATTCTTTAATTCGTAATGCATCCTGAACAACTTTTCGTGTCATTTTATTCGCTTTTTCATATCGCCCGTTAAATATTATTAAAAGTTCATCTCTTGTAATGTCACCGAATGTACCGGCTTTGTTGCGAAGAATAACATTAATTAATCGTGAAACCCCGCTTACAAAAAGAATGAGTGGGTAAAAGATATATGAACTTGCTCTGAGTAGTATTGCATTTTTTAATGCAGTAGCATCCGGGTGTTTTCTTGCACTGAGCATTGGAAAAATCTCACCGAAAATAACAATAAGCGGGTGCATAATTAAAAGAGGCATGATTGCTATTGGTATAAAATGATCTAATGACGGATATTTTCCCCGTAAAATAATTTCAAAATAGTAATCAGACAAAATTGTTGCTATAACAGTTGCTGTATTTACTCCAACGAGTGTTGTACCAAATAACCATTCTGGATTTGATAAGTATTTATTAATAATCGCAGCCCGAATGGCTCCTTTGTTGGTCAGGTTTTTCATTCTGATTTTATTTGAACTAACCATTGCCATTTCTGAACCGGAAAAATATCCTTGAATAATAATGAACACAATAATTAATAGTGGTAAGAAATATAATGCCATTTTATGTATTATTCCTGCTTTTTTTTCTATGAAATTTATTTATTTTGCTTATCATCATTTTTTCAATTTTATGAGGTTGTGCTCCGGAAACTTTAAACTGAAGATTATTAAACATAAAGATTTCACTCACTTTTGGAATCCGTTTTATTTTTTCTAATAAGTATCCTCCAATAGTAACTGCTTCATTACTTTTTAAATCAGTCTCAAAAACCTCATTAAATTCTGTCAGCTCCATTCGCGCATCAACTTCAATCATTGTATGATTATATCGGTGGTAGAGAGGGACAACGTCATTTTTATCAACGATATCACCAAGTATTGTTTCAAGTATATCTTCTAAGGTTATAAGACCTGCTATTCCACCATATTCATCAATAACAATTGCAAGGTGATTGTTTGTTTTTTTAAACATTTCAAGTATTTTTTCAGCTGATGACGTTTCCGGTATGAAAATCGGTTCTCGAAGATACTTTTTATAGGAAAGCAGTTTTTCATCATTTGTTTTAAAATGAAGTATTTCTTTAGCGTATAAAATTCCGATAATATTTTCATCATCATCTTTCCATACAGGAATTCTTGAGTATTTTTTTTCCTGTATCACTTTAATTATATCTTTCACATTGTCATCTATGGAAAGTGAAAATATTTCATCACGGGGTCTCATTATTTTCCAGATATCAGTTTCAGCAAATTCAATAATATTTTTTAAAATATCACTTTCCTGCTCCTCAATTATACCGAGCGATTTGCTTGATTGTATTACTTCAATCATTTCATCTGATTTGTAATATTTAGCCTCGATTTCATTTCTAAAAAAAAGATATGAATTGATGTTTACCAGGAAATTAGCAACTTTGCTCATAAGAAATATTACTGGATATAAAATTTTTGATAGAATATAAAATAATGGTGCTACGGTTAGTGATACTTTTCTGTTAAAACTAATTGCTATTGATTTAGGCGTAGTTTCACCAAAAATTAAAATAAAAAGGGTAATAATAATAATTTGTGCAGCTAATGGAACCGTTGGAAAATAATGTGAAAATAATGAGTTAGCTGTTAATGTTACAAAAATATTAGCAAAAATGTTAACAAAAATAATACTTAATAAAAGTTTTTGAGGATTAGATAAGAGGTGGTTTATAATTGCACCTCTTTTAGGATATTTATTAATAATATCTTCAAGTGATGAATGATTTAAAGAAAACAAAGCAGTCTCACTACCTGAACAAAAAAATGAAAGACTGATAAATAATGTAAATTTTACTATCTCTATATCCATAATTATTATAAAATATCCATAAATAATATATTTCAGAAAGAGTCCGATATGCTATTAATGATAAAAAAAAGATATTTGTCAATAACGATGCTGGTATTATTAACTTTTTTCGTAAACTCTCAGGATGATCAATTGGTTTCACGGGTTTTAGTTTTTAAAATGATATCTTTTAATGTGAAATATGAGATTTATTGTACAAGAGAAAAAACAGGCTATTTCAGATATTCTGAAACAGTAGGGGATGTTGAGTATTATTTTACCTATGAAGGTGTTGAGTTTTATAGACAGTCTTTATTTGATCCTGATTATTACATGTACGTCAGTCCGGTAGCTTCAAACCTCTGGACTAATTCAAAAGGTGAGATGATGTTATTCAGGAAAAGATTTGCTCCGGTAACAGACAGGGATAAAAAAGCATTAAATTTCCCTTATGGTTATGCAAGAAATTAAATACAAGGAAGGTTTATTGTGGAAGCAATTTTATTGTATATTGCTGAACCGTCAACAGTAGTGTCTTTATGCCGGGTTGTTAACGTTATACGCGAGTCGGGGTATCAGGTATATGGAATTTTTCAAAATATAGAGAAACTAAATGAAGATGTTCTTCATTTATTTGATGAATATACAATTGTTAATAAATTAAGTTTTGATAAAACAATAATAAGATATCGTGAAGTCGGTATTCGAATGGTATTAGTTGCAGATGCAGATTCAAAATATTACTATGAAAAATTGTTATTTAATTTTAATGTGGTAACTCTTATTGGTGATTTACGGTATAATATGAATCTATTACAAAAAATCAAACATACCATACATAAAAAAAATGAGAATATTATTAATCCAATAATGCGTGATAGATATCACATCCGAAAAGATATTAATGAATCTGATCTTATTCTTTCATTTGCTAATACACTTTTTTCACGAACGGTCAGAAAAAGATATAGAGGGCAATTGTCATGTGTACATTATTTTTCAGAAGATCGAGATCGTTATATTCCGTCTGAAAGAAAAAGCAAGTTATTAATATATATTCCGGCAGTTTATTCAAATTGTCATATTGTGAGAAAATTTATTAATTATCTCAATGAATTTAAAGAAAAAATTTCTATTATTATTGATGACCGGACATATCATTCGAATAGATTACGAAATTATATTTCTTTAAAATCAAAAAATAATTATGTTGCTTTTCAGAATAATTTAGTCCCGGTAGATGACTATATAAAACAATCAGATTTAGTTTTTATCCCGGATCGGGAAGGGTATTGTTATATTAATGAAATTGTAGATTCAATAGCGTATGGACGGGTTCTAATAGGATTAAAAAAATCTATTATCAATGATTTTGCGCCTGATAAAGAATATTCTTTTATATTGGATGAATTGAATTATGACTGTATATCATTAATGATAAGTAGAGTTTTATTGAATACTTATTTATTAAATACGATGGGTGAAAATTGTTATAATTTATATAAAGTGAAATATGTAAAAGCAGACTTTATTAATGAACTGAAAAAAATTATCAATGAATACAATGTATAAAGGGCAAAAAATGAAATTAGTGTTTGAAGAAAATTGTGGGGTCGGGTGTATATTGCTTTCCGGAAGAATTGATGCTTCTAATTATAAAGAATTTGAAACTTTTTATAATAATCACTTTAAAATTAATAAAAGAATATTAATTGATTTAAAAGATGTTTCTTTTATGGATAGCACCGGGTTAGGGAGTCTTGTATCCTGTTTAAAATATTCAAAAGAGCATTCAGGTATTCTCAAATTATCCGGTGTTGAAAATAAAGTAAAGGTAGTTTTTAGTATTACAAAGGCTAATAAAATCTTTGAAATATTTCAGGATAAAGAAAGTGGTATAGATTCTTTTAGGTAATTGAATGAGTTTTTTGTAAAGCATCGAATTGAAAATTTATTGTGCTTAAGAGGGTATATGCTTAATGTGATAATTTTTATGACGGCTCATATTCTACTGATTTTTTTATTGCTCTATTCATTTACAGCTCATTCTTCAGTTTTATTTGGTTTTTCTATACTAATTCTTATTGTCCTTGCTTTGTTGAGATTACCGGTTTATTACATTTTTTTTAATTATCTGCTTGATAAAATTATTGCTGATAACAACAGTTTTTATTTATCATTTAATTCAAAGTGTTCAATTATCAAATACAGTTCGCGATTTAAAGATACATTTATTAACTCAACTCGTGATTTAGACTATATAAATCTCAGTTATAGAGACAGGTTTAAAGAACTTTTTAATTCTAAAAGTAATTTTCAAAAGGAATTTATAATTCATAATAAATCCGGGGTTGCTTTCTATTATGAAGTATTTCTTTTGAAAAAAATTAAAACACTTATTTTTCGTGATATTACTTCTAAGAAAATAAGAGAACATATTTTAATTGAATCGGAAGAAAAACTCCGGTCAGTTTTAGAGTATAATTTGAATCTTTATATTTATATTAATTCTGAATGGAAAATCAGCGGTTTTAACCGTACGGCTGATATGTGGTTTGAAAATGTTATGGGGATTACATTGTCCATCGGTAATTTTATAGGAAGTATTGTACCGGATAGTCAGCAAAAAAATATTAATCATATTGTAGACAGAGTTAGTAAAGGTGAACCCGTTTCAGATGAAATTGAAATGGTTTCAACGTATGGTGAGATTGTTTGTTTAGCATTCAGTATTGTTCCTCTTTTTTCAAATTCAGGAAATATGAATGGTTTTTCCTTTATGGGAAATGATGTTACCAAAGAAAAATCATATCAGAATGAAATTAAAGCACTCGCATCAATACCGGAGAAATATCCTGACCCGGTTATGCGCCTTGATTATTCAGGGGGGATTATATATTCTAATACCGCAGCAAAAGTTTTTTTAAAGGCTATAGCTCCCGGGGATGAGGAAAATCTAACGAAAGAGCTTTGGGTTCAAATTGTTCAGGCTGATGACTTTACCGGTGTGATTCAATATCAGGCTCTGGTTGATGGTAATAATAAAGTTTATTCTATTAAATTCAATGATATTCCTGACCCGGGTTATATTAATGTTATCGCCACCGATATCTCTTTACAAATTGAAAAAGAAAAAAATATTAATGTATTGTATGAGAAATTACTACTTGAATTAGATACAGCTTCAGTCATTATCAATTTTTTATTACCTGATTGGATGATAGAAATCTCTGATTATTTTATTTTTTCTTCTTATGAGCCATCGAGTAAAATTGGCGGTGATTTACTCGATGTTATTGATATTGGTGACGGGAAAAAGTTTGTATATGTTGGTGACGTTTCAGGTCATGGAGTTCAGGCTTCACTTATTATGACTGCAGTTAAATCTATTATTAAAATGATTGTTCTTGAAAATGTCAACATTCCATTACATCAATTATTAAATAATCTTCAAAAAAATCTTTTTAAAGATGTTCTCAGACATAATTATTTAACAATACTTGTTTCTGTTCTTGATACGGTTAATAATACATTTACTATTTTGAATGCCGGTCATCCGGAACCTATAATAGTCAATAACATAACTGGAGATATTGAATTAATCGCTGATTGTGGCAGTATTCCATTAGGTTGGGATGAGTCAATTTTGTATTCAAAAGAGCATGAGGTCGTAATTGATTTTGAGAAAAATAAATCTATTATTTTGTATACAGATGGTTTATTAGAGTCAATTGATGCAAATGGAATTGAACTTGGTAATGAAAATTTATATAAACTCATTACAAAAACAATACATGATGAGGGGAGTGTTTTTATTCCGCATATATTAAAAAATAAACTAATTGAGATGGGGTATGATATTTCAGAAGATGATTATACCGTATTAAATATTTCGAGACTTGATAAGAATACAGGAACTTCATTATTATTGTCATTAAAACCTGATTTAAATTCAGTTGGAGAAGTAGGCAGTACTTGTTATAATTTTATTTTAAATCTTTCATATAATAACCATTTAGCGTTTAAATCAGAGTTGTTGATTAATGAAATACTCAATAATATCATAATTCATGGATCACAAAATAATACTCAAACAAATATTTTAATGTATCTTTCTTATGATAAAAGTGAAATGGTTTCACTGTGTATTTATGATAACGGAATAGATTGGGATATTACAAATTATGGCAATGAAGATATTGAAAATATTAATGTATCATTATCAGAAAATGGCAGGGGTTTACATATAATAAAAGGTTTATCCCGTGAAATTAAAAGACAACGATGCCAGAATATTAATAAAACACAATTCATTATTTATGGCAATGATATATAAAATAGTTAATCAGTTACAAAAAAAACTGGTAAAATATGTTTTTTTGCATGAGGCTCTATTGATTGATATTCTCAAATATACTATAGTAAAAAAAATGAATCCATAACAGGAGTAAGAAATGATTGAAGTAAATATAGTAAAAACTCAAATGCCGTATACAATAAATAGGACTGATTTTAAAATAGGTAATAAATATTCAGGAAAAGTTCGTGATGTTTACGATTTAAACGATACACTATTAATAGTAACAACTGACAGAATTTCTGCGTTTGACCGTATTTTATGTGAAATACCATTTAAAGGTGAAATATTGAACAATTTGTCATTGTTCTGGTTTGAAAATACAAAAGATATTATTCCGAATCATATTATTAGAAAAGTATCTGAGAATGCTGTTCTTGTGAAGAAATGTTCAATTCTTCCAATAGAGATTATTATTAGAGGTTATCTTACCGGTGGCGGATGGAGAGAATATTCAAAGACCGGCGAAATAAGTGGTTTAAAATTACCAAAAGGTTTGAAAAAAGACAGTAAATTTGATAAACCTATTCTTACACCCACTACAAAGGCACAGGAAGGCCATGATTTACCGATTAGTGTTGATGAAATTATTAAACAAGGGATAATTCAACCGGATTTGATGAAGAAAATTGAAGAAACTGCAATTAAGTTATTTGAAAGAGGACAGGAAATTGTTAAGAAAAACAATCTTATTTTAGTTGATACAAAATACGAATTTGGTTTACTTGATGATGGAACTCTTATAGTGGCTGATGAAATGCATACATCTGATTCATCGAGATTCTGGTTTCTTGATAGTTATCAATCTCTTTTTGATCAAGCTAAAGAACAGAAAATGCTTGATAAAGAGTATTTACGACAATATCTTTTATCTGTTGGTTATCAGGGAGATGGCGAAAAACCGGAAATCCCTTTTGATATAAAAGTCGGCGTCCTTGAACGATATGTTTTAGCATATGAATTGATTACCGGTAATCGATATATATTAAAAAATTATGATGCAATTGATGCTTTAAGTAGTAGCGTCAATGAATTAATGAGAACTCATTAATGAAGTTTAAAAAGATATGTATATTTTTAATTACAGTTAATTCTTTATATTCCATTCCGGTTGTCAATCAAAGGGAGCAGAATATATCTTTATCGAATAAAGATGTTGTTGCTAACTCAAAGTATTTACTTGAGAATAGTATGCGGGATTTGAATTATGCTGATTATATTACAGATTCGTTACTGCTTTATGGATTATTGTGGTTAAATATCGGGTACAATTTACCCTTTCGTGGAGATAGTATTTCATTAATTACCGATCAGACAGGGGCACAGTTTACTGAAAGGCTTCTTTTAGAACCATTTGCAAATGATCGTAAAGAAGTTGTTTTTGATACCATCAATGATTCATCAGGAAATACTATACTTGATACCTATGGAGCACCAATGCTTTTCCCAAATGGGGCTTTTTATGCAAAAAATGTAATTGAGCCTTTTGCATTTTACAGTTATGGATTATATCTTCGTGCTAAGAATTATCATCCTGCTTTATACATTGGCATGATGTTTTCATTATCAGTTTTATATGAGTTTACCGTTCGGCCATTTTTTATGGAAGCAAGTTTTGAACAATTATTTAAAAATCCTATAGCAGGGATTACTGCTTCAATCATTTTTGATGAGTTATCAAGTTATTTATTAACGACTCCTTACCTTGCAGCTCATGTGTTTGCTTATATATTAAATCCTTTTAAGCTGCTACCAACAGCTCGTGTTAAACCGTTACTTTTTTTTGATTATTACAAACAATCAGCCTCATTGCAAGTCATTTTAGAACTATGATGCTTTTATGAATACATATATCTATCAACAAACTCAGGTTTTATTTCTATTCGTATTTTTTGATTATTTTCAGTTGGAATTGTCATAGCATAACAAAATAATAAATGATTATTCTCAGTGGATGTGCTTTTATTATATAATTTATCTCCAATAATTGGAAGATTAATCGAAGATAAATGTACTCTAATTTGATGTCTCACACCTTTTGTAATTACAACTTTTAGTATACTGGTTTCATTTTTACTATCTAATAATGTCCATTCTGTCGTTGCTTCCTGCGGATTTCCCCGGTAAAATTTATCATTAATTGTCATTTTTGACTTGTTTTTACTATGATGAGATATTGGTGTTGTTATTATTCCGGATGCAGCTTCAGGTACTCCAGTAACTATTGCAATATATTCTTTGGTAACTGATGATGATTTCATAATGTGAGAGTATTTTGCAAAACTCTCATCATTTTTAGCAAAAAGTACAAGTCCTCCGGTTTCATTATCAAGTCTATTCAGCAAACCGCCTTCTTTTTTATTATATCCTTTAACTGCTATCAATTCGGGCCTTTCTGTAAAAAGCTCAGTGCAAATATCCGGTATCATACCGGGGGTTGATGCCACTCCTTGCGGTTTATTAACAATAAGAAAGTCATCATTTTCAAAAACTATTTGTGCCATCGTATTCCCGGCATAAATGCACTCACTTCTTTTTTATACTTAAGGTATTTTGTTCCGTAATAATGTTCCAGTAGGCGATCTTCAGATTTAGATTTAATGATAATAAGGGGGATATGAATACATACTGTCCATAATAATAATGCCCAAGACAATAATGCGATTGACGCAGTAATGTAAAAAAGAATTTCAAATAAATACATAGGATGTCGAACTATTTTAAATAAACGGTCAGTTTTTAGGGTGTAATGTTCTTTAATATCAATAAATAATGAAAAATTAGTGCCAAGTTGAACTTGTGATAAATTATAGAGGATACACGAAGCCACAAATAATAACGCACCGGTAAAACTTACAGTGAAAATAAGTGATTTCAATCGAATTGTTTCCTCACTCCCCACTAATATGAAATTGAGAAATTTAATATATGGTGTGCTGCTCATTTCAACGTGAAGTAATGAACCGACTCGAAATAAACTAATACCGAGTAAAATTGATGCAACATATGCTGAGTATAAAGGAATATTTTGAATGAAAAAGTTATTATAGTACTTAACCAAAACCATTTTTTCATTTTCAATTCTATTTTTTCTAATTGTTCCAAAATTGCTCAATGTCATAATGAGAATACCAAGAATAACAATTGCTCTCATCATTAAATCTAATACACTAAAATCCTGTAGTTGCATGGATTACTCCTTAATTTGTGTAATAATAGATTAAATCTTTCTGATAGTCAATTAATTATGTAAAATAATACATTTTAAATTGTGAATTTATTCTTAAATGATTATCATAGTGTATTAAACTTTGAACGGTATTATTTTTCGGGGAGATTGTTATGTCAAAAAATCTTAAGATTCTAATGATTGCATCTGAATGTGCGGGTTTTGCAAAAGTGGGCGGTTTGGGTGATGTTGTTTATGATTTATCAACTGAACTTGCCAGGATCGGACAAAACGTCAGTGTAATAATACCGTATTATAAAGTAATTCATATTGAACCGGTTTTTATAGATGCTATTGAAGTGGTTTTTGGTGATAGGATTTATACAGCAAACTTATATCTTGTTTTAAAGGCAGGAGTACGATTTTATTTTCTTGAATGTGATGCTTTTTTTGGCGGTAAATATTCAGAAGTATATATTGATAGCTTTGTAAAGAAAAAAGGGCCGTTTGAAGATGATGCAAAAAGATTTGCTTTCTTTTCTACCGCTGTTCTTGATATTTTATGTTCATTTGATGATTTTTCTGAAATCAATATGGTTCATTGTCATGATTGGCATACAGGTTATTTACTTTCATTGTTACAATTTGATAGTAAATACAAAATATTATCTAAAGATGTAACGACTTTATTTACAATACATAACCTTAGTTATCAGGGAATTCGTCCTTTTTTACTTGTTAAAGATTCGAAGAAGCTTACTTCACTTCGAAGTTGGAATTCTGATTTATTTGATACAATAACAAATTTTGAAAACATACGGAAAGTGTCTTATCCATATCCAATAACCGCCTTATCAGAATCAGAATATCACAAGGTTATTCATTCGAAAAATAACAAACAGTCAGAAATAGCTTTAATAAAAAAATTGTATGTGAAAAATGGCCGGGAATACCAATTAAAGGATCAATTGACAGTTGATGATGAAATCTCATTATATTCTATTTTTCTTCATTCAATGATTTTGTGTTATAACCCGATGAGAGCTGCAATTAATAGTGCTGATTTGGTAAATACGGTAAGTAAAACGTATGCATCTGAAATTATTCTACCAAATGGTAAAGGTGGTAATTACATCAGGGGATGCGGACTTGAAAATGACTTACGCTTTTTATATGATAATGGTTCATTAAAAGGAATAATTAATGGTATTGATTATGAGCAATATAATCCGTTATTATTGAGAAATGGTTTTTGTTACACTGTAAATAATTGGGATGAAATTAAGGCATTAAATAAGAAGTCTTTACTTTTAACATTAAATGACAGATTAGTAACGGTTCGACAAAGGATAAAAAAGAAATTTAAAAACTTCAAGAGGGTTAATAATCATTTATCTCATATTGATATGGAAAAGTGGTTACATAAACCTTTGATAGTATCAGTCGGTAGAGCATCAAGTCAGAAGGTTGGTGTTTTATTTGAAGATTACAATAAAACAACAATGGTTATTGAGGAATTACTGAAAAGAGATGCTTTGTTTCTATTTGTTGGTAGCGGAGAATTTGAACATAGTCTTGATATCTTAAATGCTTATCCCAATGCACTGTATCTAACCGCTTTTGAATACAATCTTGGTATTGATATTTACTCTTCGGGTGATTTCTTTCTTATGCCTTCTTATTATGAACCATGCGGGATAAGTCAATTGATAGCAATGAGATATGGAACAATTCCTATAGCAAGTGATGTTGGTGGCTTAAAAGATACGATTGAAGATGGGGTGTCCGGTTTTAAATACAAGATGTCTGATAATTACAGAGAAAATCTTATAGAATCGGTTGATCGTGCAATTAAAGTATATAATGATGAACGGCAGGTTTTTAAAACGATGCAATTAAATGCTATGAAGAAACAGTATGGTTGGAAAGAATCCTCATTGGAGTATCTGGCAATATACCATTCGCTACGAGATAACAAAAATTCCCATTAGAATTTAAGTGATTGAATTAAGTCGTTAAAATCAGTAACAGAATATGGTTTTCTTAATATTGATTTAAATCCAAATTGTTCAGGTTTTGATGTTGCAGGATCATTAATGACTCCTGTTGATAAAATACCGATTACTGAAGGATTAATTTCAAGTAAAGAGTGCATGATTTTAACTCCATCTAAATTACCCGGTAAAACAAGGTCAATAATAACACAAATTACATTTTTACCTTTTAACAAATATTCCTTATATAAAGAAATGCCTTCTTCACCGTTCGTTGCAGCAATTGGTATATAACCTATTGATATTATCATTCGTCTTAATAATTGAATTATGTCATTTTCATCATCAATAACAAGAATATATTTTTCACCGGTATCCTGTTTTAATGTTTCATAATTTTTTGTAGATTCACATTCTTCAAGTATTATTTTAATTGTACAACCGATTCCCGGTTCATTGAACAGTTCAATTTCACCATTATGTTTTTTTATTATAGTTAATGCTGTAGAGAGCCCAAGTCCTTTATGGTTTTTTTTTGTACTGAAAAATGGTTCGAATATATTTTTTTCATCTTCTTTGTTAATACCTTTACCAAAATCTTTGATTGTAATCACATTGTATAGTTTTTGATTTTTTTCAATTGTAGAGAGGAAAATATCAACATATTTATTATTTAAAGATGCTTCTACCGCATTGGTAAATATATTATATAACGCAATTGAAAACTCTTCTTCATCAATTTTTGAAAATAAAAGTTTCTCAGGTAAAGTAATTTTATAATCAATACCATTTTTCTTTAATATTGATTCTGCTGTATTAAGTAATAGAGTATTTAATGGAGCTGCTGATACATTAATTGGTTTTGGTTTAATAAAATTACGTAATTGATTGGTTAATTTTTTTAATTTGTTATTTGTTATAGTTATAAATGATTTGTCAGATTCTGATTGTAATATAGTGGTGTCAATTTGAGTTGATAATTCATTAATTTCTTCAATAATGCCTGCTGTAAAAAGGGAAACGGTTGAAAGCTTTTTTAATTCATACACTTCATTAGTAAGTTTTTTGTTTTCAGCAATTTTTTCTTCAAGTTGTTTATTTCTTTTTTTTAGTACTTCATCTAAACGGCTATTAATTTGAAATTGTTCGTTTTGAGTTAAATTGAGTAACTGTGCATATTTTTGAGACTCTTGAAGTGATTGTGTTAAGTTTTTTGAAAATGAAAATAATTGCATTATCATAAACAATAATAACGTGATTGGAATAAGAAATTCAATAGATGATAACCCCAATGAGTAGAGAATATTAAACAGAAAACTTGATAGTAATAGAATAAAGCTGGCAATAGAAAACATTCTTATTGAACTTTTTTTTCTTAGAAATAACATAATTGGAATAAGTGTAAATGAAATCATAATAAATATTTGAATATAAAAGATAAGGAATAATGTTATAAAAAAAGGAGGCGGAAGAATAAAATTTAAAAGTAAAAATATAAATGATATGATAATAAAAATATTCCAGACAATATTTTTTAACATGTTTTCTATGCTTGAGTAAATAAATAATGTAACAAAAATTGTAATAAGATATATTGTTCCTATTTCAATTTTAAAATAGATGCCCCATGGAATATTGGTAAATAAATCAAGTAAAAATCTTTCTCCGGTCATTAACACTCTAAACGAAGAAATAATTAAAAGCATTCCAAAATACATATCTGCATTGTTTTTTTTTCTTGCAACGTAGGTCATTAAATATAGAACACCAAGAGTTAATAATGTTGTTGAAAGGAAAATGGTAAATAGTATTTTAAATAATTTATTGTTATAAACAGGTGTCATCATACCAATTAGTGGCGGTTCAAATAAACCGGTTCCTCGAGGATCATGAAAATTTGAAACATTAATTTCAATATGTATCATTCCCTGGTCATCGGGTTGCATTATGATCAATTTGTTTGAGAAACAAGGTTTTGATTGTTCTTTAATATCAGAAACAATACCGTTTTCAAGCAATAGTACGCCGTTTACACGAACTGTGTAGGCAGTAAGAATTCTTCGTAATTTCATAACAAGAATTTTATTTTTTATACCTTTAATCTGAAGAGTGTAGGTAACAAATGATTTATTTTTAATAAGTCCGGGTACTTTGGTAATTTCTTTAATAGTAAAATCACTATTTTTTTTATTAATGGTTTTCCATTCTCCATTTAAAAGTAGAATATCAGTGTTAAAATTAAATGCTGATACATCCAATTCGCCATTAATAATATTGGACTTAATCACATTTACTTTTGTACAGGAATTAAGAAATAATAATGTAAATATACAAAAAAATATTGATTTTACTTTCAATAGTATATCCTTTATCTATTTAGAATTTCAAATAATAATTTCTTTACATCATTTAATTCAAATGGTTTTTTTAATATTGCTGTAAATCCATATTTTTCAGGATCGCTTAGTATCGGGCTACTTGAATAACCGCTCGAAGCGATAGCATGAAAATCAGGAGTAATTTCTTTAAGTTTTTGTATTATTTCAATGCCACTTATTGATTCGGGAATTGTTAAGTCAACTATAACAATATCAAATTTTTTATCTGTCAGTAAAGCTTTATTAAATAACATAATACCTTCGGTTCCATTGAGTGCTATAGAGCATTCAAGGCCTATCATATTTAACATTTGTTTTAGAATTTTCAGTATAAAATATTCATCATCAATTACCAGAACATTATACATATTATTTTTGATTGTGGTATGAAAAAAAAATTCACTGTCGGTAGATTCCTGATCTGCTGATTTAATATAAATAGTAAATGTGGTTCCTTCATTTATTTTTGATTCAAAAGTAATAGTTCCTCCATGTTTTTGAATTATTGAATAACAAATTGATAAACCTAAACCCTTTGCATGATTTTTTGTTGTAAAAAAAGGATCAAATATTTTTTCTTTTATGTTTTCAGATATTCCGGTACCGGTATCGGTAAATGAAATCGCAACATAATTTCCTTTCGAAAGTTTTCCATTAAATTGATTATTTGTATAGTTGAAAGCTTTTACTACAATAGAACCGGAGTTTTGTATTGCTTGTATAGCATTTATCAAAACATTGTTTATTACTTGACTAATTTGTGCAGAATCAATTTCACAAATATGTAAATTATCGTCTATATCAATTTGATATGAAATCGGAGTATCTTGTAATGTATAATTGGTTGTTGTTATTATCAGGTCTTTTAAATCTGATATTTTTTTTACCGGAGCCCCGCCTTTGGAAAATGTTAATAATTGATTTGCCAGTTGAGTCGCTTTATTTCCGGCATTTTCAGCATCTTTTAAAGACGTAAGTGATTGTTCTGAATCAGTTAATTGTTTAGCAAGAAAAATATTGCCCATCATAATTGTTAAAAGATTATTGAAGTCATGAGCAATTCCTCCAGCTAAAATACCTATAGATTCAATATTGTGATGTTTATTTAATTCTTCTTTAATAATTTCTTTTTCGATAATTTCACGTTCAAGTTCTTTTTTTCGTTCTTGAATTATTGCCTCGAGTTTTTTATTGTTTTCTATATATGTATCGTTTGATTGGAGAAGTTCTTTTGATAATGAAACAGATTTTTTAAAAATTCTGTTATGTCTGTCTGCGATAATTGTAGTTTGAGCAAAAATAAAAATAAATACACCGTATGAGAGACTGAAAAATGAATTAATTATACCAAGAGTATATAATATATCATTAATGATAGAAATGAAAAGTATTAGAAAGCCGATAAAAAAATTAATACTCGATGGAAATTTATTTATAATAGCTTTAAATACCCGGGTAATTGTATATATAGAAAGAGCGACCGACGGTAAATAAAATACAGTTAATGTGTAGTAAAAAAAAGGTGCAGGTAAAACAATTAATAATATAATTAGTATCGTTGCGAGAAAACAATATATATTAATATATTGTTTCTTTATGAAATCTGGAAATATTTCATAAAAAAAAAGAGCTAGAAAGGGAGTGCTTCCAATAATTGAAAAAATTTCAATTTTATGAAGAATATTCCATGAAAAATTATTAAAAATTAAATATACATTAATTGAGTTTAGAAATAACGGTCTGATTCCCATAATTAAACAGAATAAACCAAGAAATAATGGTGATATATCATTTTTTCTGAAGAAGAACAAAATTGTATGATAAATTCCTGTTGTAAATAAAAAACCGGCAATAATTATTTCCAATAAAATGGGTAATAATGATTTTTTATTCATATAATCAGGTATTCCAATTGATATTTCCTGAAAAATTCCTGCACCCGTAGGTGACTGAAAATTTGATATGTGCATAACTATTTGTAGTTTATCCCCATCAAAAGGAAACGTTATAGAGGATGGCGAATAATTTGCATTGGAGTCTTTTATTGATTTACCGGGTTTTCCGTTATTCAGGATTTCTTTTCCATTTATAAACAATGTATAAGCAGCTATTACTCTATTAAGGCGAATTTGTAATATTCTATTATTAGCAGGGGGTAATAAAACGTCGAGTTTTAGAGAGGCAAAACCATACATTGAATTTTTATGTGATGGTTTAAATAAAGATGGAACCTTTATTGTTTCAGCAGGCAGTATAGTCGGAATTAGTGGATTAATAAATTGATTTTTATAAATATGCCAATTACCATGTAACTGATATATTGTAGAATCAAATTGTGCATCTGAAATATCAAGTACCCCGTTTTGTGCACGATGCTGATTTGTAGAAAAAAGAGTAAAAAGAAAAAAAAGTGACAGTATAACTATCGATAATTTTAATTTAACCATTTTTTCATTATAAGTTAAAGAGAATTCAAAGTCAATAAAAGTTAGTTGTCAAAATAATTTTGGGTGTAATTTTTATTTTCTGGTAATTAAAAGTGGCAGGTTCTAAATTTTTGTACTAAAATTTAATTGACTAAAAAAAAACAAAATACA
>MIAY01000042.1 GCA_001829315.1 Spirochaetes bacterium GWE1_32_154
CCTTCAAAGTTTATTTTATATACAATGTCTGATTCGGTTTCAACATATTCATCAGAGACATACTCTTTATCAATTTTCTGCATACTTGAAAAATCAAGTTTTGCAATGAAATCTTCATGTACGAAAGATTTTAGAAAACGTTCCATTACAATAGGATTACTAAATATTTTCTTGTATCTCTTATCGTGAACACCCATAATACCCTTGTTTTCTTCAATATATATACAGTTTACTATTATTATATGGAAAAATCAAGAAGTTTAAATTTAGGATACGATATGTGGGTACAAAACAGTGTCATACATACAAAATAATGATATAGTCCATAAAAAATTCGGATTACGTAATGAAAAAAACATACTCTACTGAATATAAACTGCTTTATAAGCTAAAAATGCTTTCTGACGATGAGACATGTCACATACCAAGATCAACTCAACACTATTTTAACAACTATGATTTTTCAAAAATCTATGGACAGAATTATCTTAGTTGCAATCCTGAAGCAATACAAGCTGTGATTTCTTCTAAATCGCTTCAGCGTATTTGCATTGCATATCAATATATTTACAAGTCTATTTATTCTATAACATCAAAATACAAGGTTGACTTTAAAAAGTACTACGAGTCCGTTAAAGTAAAGAAAAAAGTAATATCAATTATATAAAAAACAAAATCAGTATTCGGCTTTGAGCAAATGCTGAAAGTATTCCATATTTCAAAAAATACTTTCTACAGATGGAAAGATCAGAAGAAGTGTTCTGAATCCCCATTAAAAAAGTGTTTCAGAAAATATCCGAATCAACTTACCTCGAAAGAAGTTTATTCGATAAAAAAACTCTTTGATGATCCTAAATATTCTTGGTATATCACGACCATTACCGCCATCCAGAAGATGTAAAAACAGAACAGGTATCAGAACTGATGCTCCAAACAAATTGATTTAACAATCTTTAAAACTATGGATAACATAAAAGTATATATCTACATTGTCATGGATAATTTTTCAAGAAAGATTTAGCGTACCGTGCTTTTCACTATCGTGCTTTGCAAATCTTGCTTTTAATTGTCTGAAAGAAGCATATGAGACCCATATTCAACCCTACTCAATTCCACACGATGTTGAACTTATCGTTGACGGTGGCTCTGAGGTTAATAATGGCACAGTTGATTCATATATTAAGACAATAGATGTCAAAAAAATTATTGCACAACAAGACATCTCATTCTCCAATTCAATGATAGAAGCCGTCAATAAAATACTTAAATATAATTATCTCTTCCGTGAAAAAATTCCTGATTTTGAGTCGTGTTGTAAGTATCTTGAAAAGTTTATCCCGGATTACAATGATAGACCTCATTGTTCTTTAGAAGGACTAAGTCCTAATGAAGCGTATTCAGGTGTTACTATCGACCATCATGAAGTGAGCGAACAGGTGAAGTCTGCTAGAATAGCAAGAATTCTTGAAAATCAAGGGTATTCCTGTTCCTCTCATACTATTCAGGAGGTAAAATGATAGAAATGTCAAAGATCATTTCACAGAATAAATCTGTTTTCAGGGTCTTTTCACTGACTGTCAATTTATTTCAGAAAATTTATCTCGCAGTTTTACAGGAGGTGCCCTGTCCAAATATTTAGACAGGTATTTCCCACTTTATCGTGCAAGTGGCAGGGCGAGACGCCATAACTATAAATTATATTTTCTAATTAAATAATTCAATTTATTTCTGTCAATATTTAAATATTTTGCAGTATTGACTCGGTTATTTTGATTTTTTATTAAAGCATCAATAATGAGTTGTTTTTCATAAATTGAAATTTTTTCGTCAAATACATTATTGTCATTATTTCCCGAAATATTAATTTTAATATCTTCCGGAAGGTTTGCCATCTTTATAAAATCATCATCAGCAATAACTAGTGAATATTCGATGATATTTTCAAGTTGTCTTATATTGCCAGGGAAATTATAATTTATCAGATAATCAAAGCACTTTTTTTCTATACCTTCAATATTTTTATTATGTTTTAGGTTGAATTTTAATATAAAAGTATTTATTAATATAGGTATATCCTCTTTTCTTTCCCTGAGTGGAGGAACTTTAATATTAAATACATTAATTCTGTAAAATAAATCCTCCCTAAATAAATATTTTTGAATCAAATCAGGAAGATTTCTGTTTGTTGCAGATATCAGTCGGAAATCCAACTCAATTTCCTCATTACTACCTATTGGAGTTATTCTTTTATCTTGAAGTACCCTTAATAATTTTGCCTGCATATTAAGAGGAAGTTCACCAATTTCATCAAAGAAAATAGTTCCTCCATTAACACTTTGAAGTATTCCTTTTTTATCAGAAATAGCTCCTGAGAAAGCACCTTTTTTATATCCGAATAATTCACTCTCAAGTAAATTTTCTGGTATAGCTGCAGAATTAATTGCTATAAAAGGCAAATTATTTCTATCACTTTCCTGATGAATCTTTCTCGCAATTAATTCCTTCCCAGTTCCATTTTCGCCAGTAATAAGGATGCTTGTATCACTTTTGGCAACACGATTTACAATATTAATTATATTTCTAATTGATTGTGATTGACCGATTATTTTATCACTTGAATTTTTACCAGAGATCATATTTTTCAATATAATATTTTCCTGGTTCAACATTTCTGTTCTTGACTCAATTATTTTATTATTCAAATTGATGTTTTCAAGGCATATACCAATATTTATGGAAATCCTTTTAAAAGTATCTTCTACACACCCATCATATTCAATTTTACCCAGATGCTCTAGGAACAAGTATCCTAGAATTCTATTTCTAAACAAAATCGGTATCGATATATGATATATAAAAAAAATATAAGTATCATTAATACATATCTCATTATTATCAAGTATATTATTAAATAAACTATCCCCATGCTTTATTATTTTATCTGGTTTACTTTTTCCATAAGAAATAAGATTATAATCTTGGTCCATTTCTTTTAATATGAAGAACGCATATTCATTTATTTCCAATTTATTAATAATGTTATTTACAACAATGTTTTTTAGTTCGAGTAAATCAAGAACATTAAGAATGGACTCCGCAGTTATTAACAATTCATTAATTATTCTCTTTTTTTTATGAAATATGATATCTTCAAGTAGAAATTCAAATTTATTTCTTATTTTACCTGAGTACGATATCACAAAAAAAACAAAAAAGCTGTTTAATAGATAAATAATATGTCGTGAGTAAGCATTTGAGTTGCTTAAGAAATAATTTATCATATAAAATATAGCAGTGATCAAACAAAAAATAAAACTGGACTGAATTAGTTTGCTTACTAAAGATAGATAAGAAATAATCTGATATTTTTGTGTGAATGAAATTATTAAAACGCTGAAAATAATATTAATAAAAATGAGATATATGGAAAAAAATGAAAATAAAAATTTTAAAGCAGGAATTTGTTCAAGAAACAAATAAAATATATTTGATAAAATCATAGTCAATAGAGTGAAGAGGGAAAAAAAAAGAAATACTTTAGCTATCACTATTTTATAATTATTTTTTTCTTTATAAATAATAAATATGAGAAAAAAAAGTGAAACAATTTCACATATTAACGAATATAAAAAAAAATATAAAACAAATTTAAGGTCATTATTATTAGGTATAAGATTTAAATTATTCGGATTAAAATTGAATAATCTCAGTAGGTTTATGCTACTAAAAATCACAAATGGAATTATTAATAACAATCCTGCAAAGCGCATATTTTTATTTTCATACAATATGAAAATTCTTAGATAAATTAGAAATCCATTAGTTAGAAAACTTATGGAAAGATAAATAATATTTAATGGATGATTTGTTGTGTAATATGACATATTATTGAATACATACATCTTACCAATACCAAGAAATGGAAAAAGCATTAATATTAAGCTTATAAACTGTAATACTATGACTATTAGGAAGATATAATCAACATAGCCTTTGTTTTTTTTGTTCCATATTAGCGTTATAATCCAATTGATTATTGATAAAGAAAGTAGAATTGAAAAAAAATGTAAATAATGAAATGTGGCATCTGGCATAGTTAAATATGTATACTTAATTAAATAAATTGGCAATAATAATGTTGAAAAATTCAACATTTAGTAAAATTTCAACAGAATATTCAGATAATTTAAAACCAATTATGGCATAATAATGTATTACTATACCATAACAATACCATAATTGGTTTATGGCATATAAATTGCTGACCATGAGCATTACAAAGGAGGCGTAATGCACAATAATAATTTATTAAGGCCGTTCTGGCAGAAAATTTTCAAAAGTCAAATAGTTCTAATGCTCATTCTATTTTCAATATTGACCATTCCAAGATTTTGGTCAGTTTTAACTTACAAATATAATCTAGTTATGTTTGTATTTCTAACCATGTGGTTTCTTCCATTTATTTTTCTATCGAAAAGCGGGCGTTTTCAGATCGGAATAAAAAAACCATCAAGATTTATATTTTTAATTCCATGTATTTTGTTAGGAATTATAGCTGCATTGATTGTTTTTTTCATCGGCAATTTCTTATTTGGTAGAACTCAAGATAACTGGTTCATATCAATAGCAACTTCATACTTTTCTAATGTTAATATAAAAGACATAAAGGATAACCGTTTACTTTTCTTTACCATCTATACTTCTATGTCGATTATGTTCAGTCCAATTGGAGAAGAATTCTTTTTCAGAGGGATGATTCATGAGTCAATTAGTAAAAGATTTAATAATACAACAGCTTTACTCATTGATTCATCTGCTTTTGCGACTGTACATATGGCACATCACGGATTATACTTAAGAAATGGAGTACCTAGATTTTTATTAATTTCAGGATTGTTATGGATTACTTTAATGTTTTTTACAAGTATGCTATTTTATTATTCAAGGAAAATTAGCGGATCCATCTGGGGGGCGATAGTAACCCATGTAAGTTTTAATTTTGTCATGAACTGGACAATTTTTTATATTCTCATTAACTAATAGGAGGCAATTGTGAATAAATTATTTTTAAAAATAGTATTCTTTTTTTCTATGTCTATGGTTTTCTCATTTAATAATAAAATAAATCTTTCAAATGATATTAAATTTGAAAATCTCATACAGTTTAAACTGATTAACGAAAAAGGTCAGGAGTCTAGTTATAAGATTTCTAAAATCGAATCAAATTTTTTGATAGAGTGTACTAATATCAAAAAACAAACAAATATACATATTGTAATTGATATTTATGGTAGACCACAATCATATCAAGAATTTACAATAAACTCAAATAAAATAATTTTGAATGTTAAATACAACTATATCAATAATCAAATTGTTATGAGTAGAGAAGAAAATGGAACAAAATCAAATAAGACTATCAATTCTTCAGATTTGTTTGAAGCAGAATCATTATGGATAATTTTATATTCATTAATCAAAAATAACAATAATTTTGATTGTCAAATTTTTGATCATAATAATAAACGTCTACTTCAAGAACGTTTTAAATTAGTTGGTAAAGAAATGATAAAATCAGAGGGAGTTGATATAGAATGTTATAAAATTGAAATGTCACTTACCGGATTTTTAGCAGCTTTTTGGCCTTATAAATATTATTATTATTATTCTGTAAAAAATGAAAATAAATTTATTAGGTATGAAGGTAAAGGTGCCGATGGAGGCGTAGAATCATTTGATGTTGTAGAATATAGAATATATTAGTTAAAGAAAATCTCAAATATTTTTATGACAATTAATATATGACTATACAGTTGATATAATAGAATATTGAACATTTAAATATAATTATATTTAAATGTTCAATAAAGGAGAATAAATTATGAAAAAAAAACTATTATTTGTATTTTTACTGATTACGATCTTTTATTCATATGGGTTTGATAATAAAAAAAAACAATTGTATGAAGAGATGATTAATGATTGTGTCATGTTTTGGAATTACAATTCCCTAATAGAGGTAAAAAATAAACTACTAGCTGAAAATGAAATTGATAATTTCGATTTGTATTATCTTTTGACAAAGACTGGATTTTATCTTGTGCATATTGATAATGAAAATACACAATTACAAACTACTCAAGAGATATATGGTAATAATAATAGTGATGGATTTTTGAAAACTGCGATAGAATCTGGTGAAAAAGCCTTAAAACAGAAATTGAAGGATCCTGAGTTGATGTTTTATCTTTCTTATTTATATAATATGAAAGTATCAAAAACAGATGTGACACCAGCAGCATACGGTGATAAATATAAAGAGTTTTTGAATTTAAATGATAAAGATAATATTTGGACAAAAAAAATTAATTTGTTTTACTACCTTTCTAGAGATGAAGCATATGGTGGAAATACAAAACGTGGAATTGAAATTTACGATAATTACATACTTGATAATCCAGACGATATATTTGTTATTCTACAAAGAGCCTATCATCATATCAAAAAAAATCAATTTGATGATGCTAAAAAATATCTTAATGACATACTTCGTATAAATCCAAACCATCTCGGTGCAAAACTCCGTCTTGATACGATTGATGTATATAATAATAATCCTATTTTGAAAAGTATAAAAATATTAAGTAATGCTGGTATGAATAACAGAATAATTAATTATAAATTAAAATTTCTTAAAATTGGAGATCGGCTAACATATGAAAAAATAATTACATTAAAAAAAACATTTGAAAATTCCACAATGGCTGGAGAATTAAGTTTTGTATTTAATTATGATAGAACACAAAATGAAGTAGATATGAATCTTATTATAAATAATGATCCAGGAAAAGGGTATAGAATGATCTTTCTGCAAAGCTCTTATATGCCTTCAATCGATGTGCTAAATCGTAACTATACATTTGCCTTTTCACATATAAATCCTTCTCTATTTATGTATGATGATACCAATATTGCTGGTATTGGATTAGGATGTTCTTTAATGATAATTGGTGGTGTCTATTATTGGCTTGATTTGAAATATAATGCTCTTGATTTTTTTGATATCGGTTTTCAAACTGATATATTCCCTGTACCCTTATCTGAATATAAAGATGAATCGAATGGAAATACTGCGATTATCACAAAGTCGTTTATCAATTCATCTTTAAAAGTAGGAAAAAGATTTTCTTCAGGGTATAATATATTTGGAAAGTTTTCCATTTTAAAAGATTATTTCAGTCATGATGTTGGGATAACATATCAAACAGATAATAAACCGGAATATATACTACCATCCAATGATACTGCTCGATGGAATATAGGATTAGACAGTGATTTCAACAGCATTTCTTATGCAAAGAATGGTTATTTTAAACAGGGGTGGAAATCAAGATTATTTTATGATTATTATCTCCCATTGACGCATAAAGATTGGGGATTTGAAAATGATCTTCACAAATTATCCTATACTACAATGACTTGGGGTTGTTCAATTGGGGCATATCTTGTTTTTTTAGATAGAATTAATTGGCAAATTGATCTTCATTATCGTGATGGATATTCGCTTGATGAAAATACAAAGTGGACTTTAGGAAAAAACCAACCAAATGCATTTAATTCGGATGCGTTAAGGGTTAGAGGTTTTGATATTGGCCAATTTCAGGTGTCAAGGATTATTTTGTTAAATAATAATATTAATGTTATAGCGTTACCCACCAATATATTTATTGGATTTGATGTGGATAATGCAATTATATATGATTATAAAAATTTGAATGATAAATGGCATTATTTAATAGGTGGATCAATACATGCAAAAGTCTTTATTCCAAAAGCAGAACTTACTCTTCATATCGAAACGGGGATAGGTACAGACATAAATATTAATGATAAACAATTAAAATTAAGTAATCTGCAAATTGAATTTTATGTTTCGCGATTTTGGATGCTGCCATTTTAATTAAATTGTAATAATTATTCAGTGATGTGTCGTATGTCGAATTATTTGGTTATTTTAATCAAATAATTCGATGTTTTAATTAGTTGACCAGAACAAAATTCGTAATATCTAATAATTAATAAATATATCATTATACAAATAATCATCTACTTTAGACACCGTTTATGGGAAGTCGGTTTTAAGTAAAGTTTTATCAAAGTCAATATGTGATGGACTATCAGTATTAATGAATATAACAATAAAAGTAAATATACTATCATCCATAATAATAATAAATAATCACCATTTTGGATTGAGTAATTCAAATCTATATCAAGACTTATTAAATAAATTACAAATAATTCTAAAAATAAAAGAGTGGGAGCTGCAAAAATTGAATAATAATATTTACGTTTAAATATATTTAATGTAATTATATTTATTACTGTTATTACTAAAAGAATAAAATTTAAAAATGTATTAAAATAAAAGATATCATGATCATCTCCACCTGAGCTTTGTAATTCGGAAGAATAATGTATTTTATTATTATATTTATCAATTTTAAAACCATTCTTATGTGAATAAATTAAACCGATTAGTATGAGTGAGATATTTAATAATAAAACCAAGTAAGATTTAATTTTATTCATATAATATAAATGTATTTTGCCAGTTTTTCGCATAACATCTGCCACAAAGAATCCAGTAGGTTGTACACCGTTTTAAAATTGATGTTATCATATCCTAAATATTCTTGGTTTCGTCAATAATATCCAACTTTTCAATATTTATTTTTTGATTGTTTTCAAATTCAAAAAGATTTTTCTTTGCTTTGTACCCTGAAATAATCCCCATAATTGCAAAAACATGAAATCCAAAACTAAACCAATCTTGAATAAATAAAAAAATTATAGAATCTAATGAATAGATAATAATACCAAATAGTATTAATGGATTTGATTTTTTGCTATACTCTCCTAATAAAATAAACCCCAAGATAAATACAATATTCAATATTAATCCAATTATTTTTGCGTGTTGAATTTCATTAATAAAAACATTAATAATTTGAGTAATGCCAAGGCCTGCTAAAAATGAAATATCTGCATTAATAAAAAAAAGTATTGAATTAATTGTTGAGAAAGCTGCTATCCAATAAAACCAGCTTAAGCCATTTTTCATTTGGTTCTTTAAATTTATTTCTTTTTCAATTATTTCATTATTTCTTGATTCATTAGTTTCTTCATTCATATTTCTACTCCTTTTTTAAAATGATGCACAATGTCCTTTAGCTAAACGAAGTTTTGCACAGTCTAAAGCGTTTAGCTAATGATAGTCGTTTCTATTTGATTGTATTTCGTTAATTAAATCTAAAAAATGTTCTTTTGTTTCAAACGATGTCTTTTTTAGATATATAAATCTACCATTAGTGAATTCTATGATATAAGATTTCTCGTTTTCTGTATGCCTTAAATAGTCTGATTTAAAAAAAACAAATGTTGTTCCCCATTCTTTTATTGTGATTTTATCATTTTCAACTTCTGTAATCGATTCAATCTCTTTTGTCTCTAATCCATATTGTTTTGCAGTTATTAATATGTTTCTTCTTAAATTATTCTTATTGTGATTAAAAAAATGTTTCTTGGCAAAAACAACCCCAAAGAATCCCCAAATTGAATAAACACCGCTTAATATTATTACTGCGGAATATTTTCTTGAAACTGAAAATAGTAAAAGTAAGACGCTAAAAATCATGAAAATAAAATAAAATAATCTTCGTTTTAGTATGTTTTTTTTTGCTACATCACTTTTCTTTATTAAATCCATTCTATTTTCAATAAGATCCTCAATTGTTAGTTTTTCTTTTATTTCCATTTTATCCTCGATTTCTATTACTTTTCGTTTAAAATAAAATATATTTAATTTTGTAGTATTAGCTAAATATACTTCATTACTATACTGTACAAATATATTTTAATGATTCTTTGTTTAATCTTAATCATTCTTTTCTGCACCCGCAGGGTCCTCAAACATTGAGTTGAGCCACAATGCGTTAAATGGCGTGGTTTGTGCCGGCGTATAGCCGAGATGCACAAATCATGACATAGCGTTGTCGCACTCGAACTCGTTGTTGAACGTCTTCTTCATATTATTTCCAGGTATTTACTATCCAGCATTTGAATCAGAATTTTATCTTTGTATTTTAAGGTTAATTCTTCTTTTGCTATTTTTTTTAGATAATCAAAAAATATTTTATTAAATGCATCATCTCCTTCTTTTTCTAAGTCTGGTCTAAATGTCTTTAATGCATTTTCTTTAATCTCTATTTTTTCAGAATTATATTCTTTTTCCCATTCCGGAATTTGAATCATTCCGTATTCAACAAATTCAAAATCTGGACAATTACTTCCAGAATCGTTTATCGTTTTGTTTTTGTTGAAACACAGTGAAATCCATCCGGACCATGGACAAGAATATATACCAACAGAATTGATTTCCTTATGTTCTGATAAATATTTTGTTATTATTGAATTAATTTCATTTTTTATTTTTACTGAATAATCGTTGATTTTAATCATTTGTATTTCCTTTATTTGGTCTTTCTGCACTAAGCGTCCGTCCAACTCTTTTTATACCGAATATTATCTCAACCCTTTACTTTCATTTACCTAAATAATTGCCCTGTCAAAATCTCTATTGCTATACTTCAAATAAATAAGTGTATTTTTAATTTAAGTTTACCTACAAATATCTCTTTGAATTTCAAGTTATTTCATTTTATGAAATAGATGTAAAAAAAGATCGTCTACACTTCAGAAATAATTTTCTTACTAAAAACATCTTCAATGCTATACAATCCATTATCTTTATCCAATAAATAAAAACAACCATCAATAATTCCCTTTGCAAATGTATTCATATTGAATATATTTAAACCTATTTCTAGGTTTTCATCTTCAAAACCAAAAATCACTTTAATAGATCCAGGTATCCCACCGCTTCTTATCGAATTAAACGCTATTGTATTTTTCTTTCTCCGTTCCCGACCATTCCTGCCGAACTCACAGCAAGTAGATAAATCAAAATTTAATTCTTTTGCAATAATTCTTGAGATTTCCTTTGCAGTTCCGCTTGGAGCATCAATTTTCATATTATCATGAAAATCAATAATATCAATATCAACTGTCTCCCTAATATTTCTGCAAATACCTATGAGCTGAGAATAAAACAGATGAGTTAATCTTGAAGTATTTGCAGCTAATAATAACGGAATCGATTTACCAGCATCCTGAATTTCTGATAACTCTTTCTCATTAAAACCGGTTGTTCCAGTAATAAACCTTTTATTATTCTTTAAACACTCTTTTAAAATCGAAATAGTTACATCTGGCATGGTACAATCTATGATTATATCCGACTGGATAATAATATCCGAAATATTATCATACACATTTGCGTTAATTTGCTTGCCTATACCACATAAAATACCAAGATCTATACCAATATAATTTCTTCCTGTAGGTGCAATTCCTCCCACAATGGTAATAGCTTCATTTTTATAAGCAGTATTAACAATAGCCCTACCCATCTTTCCATTAGGCCCAATAATTAATAATTTCAATTTATTTTCCTATTTCTCACTTGTTCATTATAATTCTCAGTTTCATCGTGTAAATACGTCGGAAGAACGGTATTTATAATTGATATACGATCACCGGATTTAAAATTGCTACTTAAAAAATAAATTTATTTTTCTCAAGTTTTCCGCTATATTTATCCAGTATAATTGAGTCTTGGTAAATATTCACTAACTCATTACTAAAAGAATCAAATTCATTTATTGATTTTTGTGATAAGTTTCCAATTATAACCCCACTACCTACAACACCTGGATTGACAACAACTTCATTTTCTTTAATAGAAGATAAAAATAGTTCAATTAAAATAACATTATTGTCAGATTGAATACAAGATGATTTTATTTTTTCTTTCATCCAATTATTTAAATATTTTCGTTGAGAATTATTTTCATATCCATACCATAACATAGATTTTATTCCTTTTTTAACTGAATCAAGAAATGTATCGAAATACGTTTTCCCATCTATATTTTTATTTAATATTGAGTACGGATCAATATGTATAAAATCCAGACATGAAAAATTATTTATTAAAGAATCAATAGTTTTAATTGAATCATTTTTATATGTTTCAACCTTATTGAATAAGTTAATTTTTAAAGAATATTCATTTATAGCATTTAATGAGTTTTCATCTATATCACAAAAAATATATTTTTCGACATTGTTTTTTAATATATTCATTGCCAATCCGGGCGAACCAAGATATTCATTTAAATTCATTATATTTTTATTATTATTTAATAATGTCTGATAAAATATAGAGTTCGCAATAATATCAGATTTTAACGCATTATTAATTACTGTACCTATCCCATAGTCACGTTCAGGTGAATAAGTAAAATGATAATAGGGTTGTGCCGAATTAGTTTCAATATAAAAGCGTGGTTTTTCATTTAACAAAAAATTGCATAACGGTAAATGTTTCCATATATCGCCGATTCTTCCATAATGCTTATAACTCATGTTGTACTCCTTACAGAATAATTATGTCATTGAAATATTTATAGCCTTGTATACTATTTAACATAAGCTACTGAAAATGTATGTGAAGTAAGTCACAAAACTTTATTTTAATTATAAGAAGCATATAGTTAAGCCAGTTTTATACCGCAGATTTTGTAGTAAATGTTTAAACTGACCCAATAATCTATATCAATGAAACGTTGAAATCAGAAACATGCTCAAAAATATTTATTATATTTTCTTTTTCATTTTTTGTATAATTAGTAAACTAAAAATACAAAATAATAATAAGTACATAATCGGAACAACAAATAGATCAACTGAAATAGTTTTAAATTTCACAATAAACGTCAAAGGAATTGTAAAAATGAGTAAAACATTAATTATTACATATTTTAAAAATAAAAAATTGTACTTTTCTATTTTGATCTTTTCATAAAGTGAAATCAATAAAACAATTGGACTTATAATGAAACACAAAGTATTTATAACTCCGAATAATTTATCTAAAACATTATGTGAGGTTATAAAAACATAGAAATCAAATACGTGTGAATTTTTCAACAATATCATTAAGTTTAAATTTGTAATCAGAATCAAAGTTAATAGAATACCAACAATATTTTTCTTTTTCATTTAAAATTTCTTCCTACTTTTATTGTGAAAACATGGCGTTTAACGTTTAAAGTTGCAGACCAGCAACTTTAAGGACTAATATTATTAAATTCTTTTTAATGATAATCAACAAATATTTTAAGAAAATCAAAAATCATCGGTAATTTGGGTGCAGAGAGGGTAATCCCGAACACTGCCAACTTTGTGTTAGTTGGAGTTGACCGCAAAATAAATGATAATTTACAGCCAAGGAAAGCCGATTAATAAAGATTTTTACAGCTTAAAAATTTCTAAATCTTTCACAAAGTAATAGTTATCAATATTCTTCATATTCAAATGTGTTATACCACTCTATTTGTCCTGATGAAAAATATTTTATTTGTTTTATTAAATAATTTGTATCAAATTCATAAGAAACATACCATTCTATTTTTTCATAATTGTAATATTTTAAAAGTTTTATCTTATTATTATATATATCATATTCACTAATATATATATAATCTATTTCTCCTGATGAATCATAATATTCCTCATTTATCACGTAACTATTCTTATTGTATTTCCATATCCAAATACCGTATATATTTCCTCTATAATTTTCTGTTTTTTTACTTATATTATTATTAGAGTCATATTCATATATATACTTCCAATTAATTTCATCATCATAATAATTTGTACTAACTTTCAAATTATTATTTATATTATATTCATATAAAGTATATTGAGATACTTTCCCATTAAAATAAGATGTCCATTTAATCAAATTTTCATTTTCGTCATACTCATAAATATTAGAAGATATATAATCATTATAATAATTTGTTTGTTTAATCAAATTATTATAATGATTATATTCGTAGGTATCGATACTAGTTATCTCATTAAAATTATAAAAGGTCATTTTGATTATATTATTATTACTATCATACTCATTTATTTGAAGAGAATCAATTTTCTCCAATAGACTAAATATTCCTTTCTTGATAATATTATTTTTACTGTCATATTCGTAGAATATTTCCTTTTTTATTTCTTCTAAATTATTATAAGATATTATTTTGTTTTGTTTATTGTTGCTACTAAACATGTAAACTTCATGCCATTGTATTTCATCAGTCGAGTTATAATTTGATTTTTTAATACACCTATATTTCTTATTTGGATCGAATGTTATTTTAGAGTCATTGTTATTAGCACCATTTTGACAAGAAATAAATAATAATAAAATAAAAAATGTATTACAAACATATAGAATAAAACTATTTTTCATATTTAATTCCAAAAGTTTATTTAATTATATATATAAATAATTTTTTTTAATTTATATAATTCCATGTTAATAAACATTATCTTTTCAACTTGTATTTCTTGAATCCAACGGTCTCAAAAATTATATTCATACATAAACTATAAAAAATGTTATCAACAATAAAGCGATATAAACAAATTGAATCCAATATATAACGAGTATTGCGATAATACTATATTTATACATAAAAAAATTGATTTATGCAAATAATTAATAATAAAGTATCTTTTGTAATCAGTAGATTTTTTAGCGTGGATGAGATTCTTGCTTTTGATATCTTTTGTCCTTAACGCCTGTTTTGTTGGAAATGTGGGCGAGACCCCATTAAGATATCGTTTGTAAGCATTAAAATCCTTAGCGTGGGTGAAAATTCGTGTTTTCCAGATTTTATGTCCTTAGCACCGGTTTTGTCGGAAATGTGGGCGAGACCCCGTATAATTGTGTGGCGAAAAGCAAGTGAAAACAGAAATATTTTCCTTAGCGTGGTTTTTGTCGGAAATGAGCTCCAGACCCCTCAATGGACAACTTTACGGCACCTCATCAGTGATTAACTTTCGTTCGTCTTCCAAAAACTCACCTGACAGATTCATGATCTGCCTTTTCCCACAACGTTAACCACCAAAGACTCTTAATCTCAGCAGCTTGGGGTAGTTTGAAACCAGTTCCTGAAAACAGATTTCGAGGAGCCATTCAGCTTACGCTGATTTCCTCATCAATTGTAAAGTTACGATTTAATCTCACTCGTGTCGAGTAAGATTAAATCTCGTGGCACACGTTGAAGCAGTTGTTAGCCGATTTCTATTAGCGATATTCCTTATTGAACCTCTTACTTATATACTCTCCAACTATTATTTTCAAAAAGATATAATTGGTCACTAATTTTATATGATTCGCTTTTATAAACTTTTGATACAATATCCTTTAATTTTAGTATTCCCTTTGAATCATTTGCTCCAATACCAATTAAATAATTTCTTGCTGGTATGGCTATTATTATTTTATCTCCATATTCATTTTGAATATTTTCAATTATTATAGGATTCATAATAAGACTACTCTCATGAATCCCATCATATTCTATACTAAATATCCCATCTATCTCTTTAATTTCATAATTCATCCTATAATTAAAAAGATTACCAATAGCGTATTTAGTTAGTTGCTTATCATTAATATGAAGTAATTTTATTTCTTCTGAGGATAGATATTTCATCTCTTTTTCTGTTTCTTGTGAAAAAACTATGTAAATAGAATTGAAAAATGGAATAGAGTAAATAATTTTTTCTTTATTAATATCTGGGGCAAGCTCTATGCTTCGATTTATTGTTGCTTCAATCCATTCTTTACTTCTTATATTTGGGATAATAATTCCTTTTGAGGTTATTATATTAATAGGATTAATGAGTGCTGTACCTAAATATGATAAAATTATTCTATCAACGTCTTCTCCATTTTTTATTCGAATATAAGCATTTCCTAGATCAAATTTTCTTTTTTCATTAAAATATGCATAACTAACTAGTAAAGATCCAGATGTTTCGACTTTACTAATATTAGGTTCATCCTGCAATTTGTTAATAAACATTTGCGTAAACTCTTTTTCACTAATAACTTTATTACATCCAAAAAATAATAAAACAAATATTGAAAATAATATGCAATAAGATTTCAATTAACATCTCCTAATTTACTATATCAGTTGCGACAAAGTCGTCCGGCTAACATTTTGTTAACCTGCGAGGCGTTAGCCGACGTCAGGTTGAGTAGACCGGGGGAATCACACCCCCAGTCTCTCACAGAACCGTACGTGACAGTCTCCCGTCATACGGCTCTTCATATTCAATCGTACTAATTAAAGCCAAATTCCCAATGTACAAAAAGTGTTGGTCTGGTTTTAAGTAAAGCTCTCATAAAGTTATAAGCTCTTACCCAGCTATTACGTAACTTACGAAACTTGTTCTTAGCCCATTTGACTAAGTTCTTCTGAATCCTATCACAAACTCCTCCTAACGCTGACTTCCTGAATCTTCCATAGTAGTTTAACCACCCTCTAATAGAAGAATTGATTAACTCCGCCATACCATCAATATCCAAACCTGTACAGGACTGAATTTTTATTGCCCTGATTTTATCCTTAATCGAGACTTCTGCCTTTTTGCTAATCGCAGGTGAAAAACTTACAAAGTACTAATTCCTATTATTCTTTACTAATCTTGGTCGAAAAGTAAATCCTAAAAAATCAAACTTCTTCTCAGTATAATCTCCCTTTCGATTATCATCTTTGCAGTAAACAATCTTTGTCTTATCAGGATGAACCATGAGTTTACATTCTGCTAAACGTACTTTGATCTCTTCAAGAAGTTTTGTTGCTTCTTCAAGACTTCTACAGTGAACAACTAAATCATCAGCATACCTCGCAAAAGGGTTCTCAGGATGATTTTTCGTAATCCATTTGTCAAACGCATAATGAAGAAATAAATTTGCTAACAGGGGACTTATCACACCACCTTGTGGCGTTCCAACTTCTCTGTGAATAAGATTTCCTTCAGAATCTATCGCAGGAGCCTTTAGCCATCTTTCAACATATAGACGAATCCAAGCAGGAGGACTATGAAAATCTACAGCTTTCATCATCAATTCATGATCGATATTGTCAAAGAATCCCTTGATATCCAGATCAATTACCCAGTCATATTCCCAGCACCGCTTTCTCGTTACCTCAAGAGCCTGATGAGCTGACTTTTTAGGTCGATACCCATAGGAATTATGATGAAACAACGGTTCAAGGATAGGCTCGAAATATAACCTTGCAGTCATTTGTGCCACTCGATCCAATACTGTTGGTATTCCGAGTGGTCTTGTTCCTCCACCTTTCTTTGGGATATCTACCCGTTTAACCGCCATGGGAAAGTAACTACCGCTTGACATTCTATTCCAAAGTTTATACAGAGAATCTTTTTCATTCTCTGCCATTGCTTCGAGCGTTAATCCGTCAATGCCTGCAGAACCTCTATTCCGTTTAACAAGCTGATATGCATCCCAAATCATTTGCTTTGAGATTCTGTACGATTTTGCCTGTTCCAATAGTTCCTCCCATTTCTAGTTGACCACTGAAACAGACATGAATATGTCAGCCCCTTCGCTCCATTTCCATTACAGAAACTTCATCACTACTACGAGCTGATCCGCCCCTGTGCCGTGCATCAGTATTTCCAACTTACGGGTTCTCCGCTTGAAGTTTTCCCTTAGCATCACGACGACAGGTTCCCACGTTCCTTACAATAGCCTATTTTTAGATCACGCCACTTCTATGCCGGAGACCGCAAACACAGTAATCAGGTTTCCTGCTTGCTTGTCAGACTGTTTCAACGATCAGTCCTTTTGATCTCAATGGACAACTTTACGACACCTCATCAGTGATTAACTTTCGTTCGTCTTCCAAAAACTCACCTGACAGATTCATGATCTGCCTTTTCCCACAACGTTAACCACCAAAGACTCTTAATCTCAGCAGCTTGGGGTAGTTTGAAACCAGTTCCTGAAAACAGATTTCGAGGAGCCATTCAGCTTACGCTGATTTCCTCATCAATTGTAAAGTTACGATTTAATCTCACTCGTGTCGAGTAAGATTAAATCTCGTGGCACACGTTGAAACCTTTGTTAGACTAATTTTTCAAATATTTCTTCAAGTTTTTCAACGTTGTTTATACAATAGGTCGCATCTATTATTATTCGATTTGAAATTAGTACAGTTTTAATATTTGATCTGATTCCAGCTTCAACGTCAATATCTCTATCTCCTATTCCTATTGTTTCTTCTCTTTTAAGGGAGTATTTATTTATCAAATATTCAAAAGAATCGGAAGATGGTTTTTCTTTAAAATTATTTTCCTTACAAATTATTTCAATAAACCTATTTTCCAATTTTTCTTTATTCAATTTTATTGTCAAAGAATTTCTATCTCGGTGAGTAACTAAAAAATGCTTTTTACCATCATTTTTCATGAGAATTCTTTTCACGGTCGGAAATGCAGTTTCTTCTTCACCATGTTCATCATAGAAAGTTCTTATTTCTTTTAATAGAGGTTCATACTCTAACCTATACTCATCTGATATAACTTTGACGCAATACTTTGTGTCAATATACACCAGGTTCTCAATTCGCTCTCTATTAATATCAAGCCTATATTTTTTGTTAAGATTAGAATCAAATAACAATCTAAATATATTTCTTTTATATTATTTGCCATTGCTCTTCTAACGCATTCATTTATTATTATTGTTCCAATGTTTTTACCTTTTTCATCAGAAGCAACAAAAAGACTGCTTAACCAATAATAAAAACTTTTTCCTATAATTTCTTTTTAAATCCTATATGTTTGGTGCTATTATAACCCAAAGATTCATAAAAAATAATTGAATCTTGTCTATTTTTTTCAGTTATAAATTGTATTTGTTTACAACCTTTTTCTTTACCAATTTCCTCTAAGTTTCTTAATAATAATTTTCCAATTCCTTTCTTCCTATATTTAATATCAACAACTAAATCTTCCATAATTAAAAAAGGATCACATTCACCATACAATTCATAACAAATTATTCCCATTATTGAACCCACAACTATATTATTTTCTAAAGCACATAGAATAATATAATTATTATTATCACAATATCTTCTATAAATATCGTGCATTTTATTAATATTCGATTCTTCATTCCAAAATGTATAATATAGTTTATTAAGAGACTCAAAATCACATTCTAACAATGGTCTTATCGTATAATTATTATTCATTTTACTTTTTATACCTACCTTATAGATCTTTTTTTATCACCAATGTGCGATAGCGTCCGTCGAACGCCGATTCTTCCATAATGCTTATAACTCATGTTGTACTCCTTACAGAATAATTATGTCATTGAAATATTTATAGCCTTGTATACTATTTAACATAAGCTACTGAAAATGTATGTGAAGTAAGTCACAAAACTTTATTTTAATTATAAGAAGACAGAACTCAAAAATCTTTAACTCATCGATTTTTGAGTTCTGTCTTCACTTTTAACCAAAATTTTGCACTTTTTATTAAGTTGCAATTCAAAATCACTTTCACGCTCACGAGGTACTTCTATCGTCGTTTTACCGAAATTCCCATTACTGGTCTTTGGCGTTTTACCATTTCGAGAATTAATAAATATCTATGACCTATTTTTACACGAATCATTCTTGCATACCTTATTATTCATCTTTCAAATATTTTCTGACTGCTTCGATTGTCTCTTTTGGCTTATCAATAAACATGTAGTGTCCGCTATCTTTTATTGTAACCATTTCACCATTTTTAAATAACTTAATATGTTTTTCTTGAGTTTTTAAGCCTATAACCTTGTTTGAGTCGCTTGTAATAAAGAGCACCTTATTGTTGAATTTATCTAATCCCGTAGTCAGATCAAAAACAATTTTACCATCTTTAAACACAGACTGAGGAATTCTCTCTGAAGCAGCCCCGCCAAATCTCCAATGTATTTTTACTTCATGAGGTATTTTTCTGTCTTTGTAGTAGTCAAGATAAGGGTTGTCATCTCCTTTATAACCATAAATCCATTCGTAAGAAAAATAGTCTTTTTGTGCATCTGTATCTCCATAAAATATAGATACCATCTTTGTTCTAATCATATGAAAGAAAGTCCCAAAACTCATTCGCTGGCTTTTCTTTATAAACTCTTCAAGCATAACAGCGTTTAATGCACCGGGTTCCATAAGCACAGCTTTTTCCACTTTTTCGGGATATTTTGAAATATATCCCGTTGCTAGCATTGCCCCCCATGAATGACCTATTAAAATAGCTTTTTTATACTTAGAATAATAATCAATTATACCATTCAGCTCTGACAATGATGATTCCAGTGAATACTCATTTTCTTTTACCCTCTCTGATAACCCGCAACCCATCTGATCAAAAAACACGACCCTATATTCATCTGCCAATTCTTTGAAAACAAGAGCATTCCTGTAATCTAATCCAGGGCCTCCGTGGAGAAAAATGACAACCTGTTTTTCAGGGCTACCGAAAACCTCTGAATGAAGTTTATGTCCGTTTATTGTGATGTTAGGTATCTCGGATGATTTTGTCACAGTCTCTTTTAAAATATACCCTGATGAACATCCTCCAAATGCTATTAATACCATTATCAGGTACAATATTTTTTTGAAATTAGTGTCACTATTCATTAACAATCCCCTTTCTGATTTTACATTTTTTTTCTTTTTTCTTTTTCATACTGATGAAATCCATACTTTAAAATATATTAGATTTTGATTTTTCCTGATTCCCGGAAGGTCAGTGAATAGTTCGTAACAGTTCCAGCATCTTTCCATCCGTTTGTTTTGGTAATTTTTTTTCATCTTGAATACTATTATATAATTTTTATTAGAATAATTCTGTTAACAATTTCACAATCTTGTAGGTTATTAATCATAAATCACAACAATATATTATAACTCCTTTTTTAATTCATTGATAAATGGGGTTTCGCTCACATATCCGAAATATTTTGTAAAACCTGTGTATTCATAAATCGGGAACAATCATTTTATAAATCATAAATCCGGTTCTATGTGGCTAAATTCTACACGAATCGTTGCGATTTTACCTTGTGGGTAAGATCGCAAAAAAAATCGAGTAGGTTTTGGCTGTTACCATTATTTATTTAAAATAAAACCAAATATAATTAAACTTATACTTAGAAATAACCATCCTATCATTAGTAAATAGATATTTGAGAAACCAAAACTTAATATTATTCCATGAAATAAAAATAATATTGATGGTAGAAAACTTTCATTTTCTAATCTAAATAATTTTATTGACAATAAACTTATTCCTATGGAATAAGTTAATGCTGAAATTATACCAATATTTATTGTTATTGTCATAAGTATTTTTGTTGTTTCTTTTTGAACATCAATTGGAAAATTGATTAAATTGGGGAATACAAATGTCATTGCTCCAATAATTATTAATGCTAAGGAAGTTCCTATTATAGAGAGAATCAAACCTAAAAATCCAATTAATGAGTATTTCTTTTTATTAATCTGATCATATAAACAAATAAAAGAAGATAGTGGTATTAAATAACAAAAAACTAGTGATAATGATTGAATATAATAATTTTTAGATGAATATATAGTAATAATTTTATTTTCATCTAAAAATTGAGGTAAAATATTTCCTCTTAAAAATATAATAATGATTGCAATAAAACTGACTATAGATGAACTAATCATGATTAGTTTATATGTATTTCTGTTCATTTTACTCCTTTTAACTGAAATATATAAAATTAGTTATAAATATTCTGTTCACAAATTTTAATGGCAATTGACGATAACTCAATATAACAGTACTTCGCTTTTGCTCATGCAATATGATCTACAATAAACAAAAATGCTTGACCAGAACATTATTCTTTATATAAATAAAACTCTCAAAAACTGTTCTGGACAAATCTTCCCCACTTTATCGTGCAAGCAGCACCTTAAATTAATTCGCACTAATTTATATTTATTTTTTTTAATGAAATATTTAATACATCCTCACTAATTATAATTTCATTGTTTTTTATTTCAATCTTGTATAAATCCAATATTCTTTTTTCAGTTTTATTCATTAATTCAAAATATTTATCAGGATATTTCCGTGGAAAACGAATTTCTGTAAAGTCTGTAAATTCTTTTTCAAACCCGCTATTATTAGCAATTTTTAATAGTTCCGTCTCAAAATAGCATTTTATATGCCCATCATCTTTTATCTGCATATATTTATCAATAAATTCTACATTATCTTCTTTATTTGGAGTCGGATCTGAAATATAAAGCTGCCCACCATTTTTTAAAATACGAGACAATTCTTTAAAACAAAAGTCTATATCCGGAAAATGATGAATAGCGTATCTCGTTACAATAATATCAAAATACCCGTCATCAAATGGGAATTTTAATCCATCATACGACAAAAACTTCAGATTTTTGATTTTTTGTTGAGATGCTTTTAAATTATTATTTTGAATAGTATTTTTAACAATATCCAGTCCAATAACTTCACAATTCTGATTCTGTGACGCTAAAGGAAATGCTAAATAACCGCTTCCTGTTCCAAGATCTAAAATCTTTTTACCGTCTGATAGGTTTAGTCTTTGAAGAATTAGTGATAAATGCTTTGAATCCTGAGTTTGCATGTTATAAAAAGCCCCTTCATAAAAACTTTCCTCGAATCCTTTTGCTGTTTTTTTAATACTATTGTAATTGAACATATTCCCTCCTATATTATTCAACCAAAAGGCACTTGTTTTTATACACATAATAATTATCAAAATCATCTTCCATTATTTTAATAAAACAATTTTTAATGTAAAAGTTATTTGCCAAACTTCCTTTCAATGCATTTAATTTAATATCTTTTTGATTATATTTTTCTTTAATATAATCCAGAATAATTTTTCCAAATCCTTTATTCTGATAAGGAAGATCTATATATAAATGATTTAAATAATACTCTTCTATATTTTCCTGAATTGAATAAAATCCTATCACAGTACTTTTAAATTCTATAATGACAGTATTTTTATCATCATATGTATCTAATAATCTCTTCCTAACTCTATTTTCATCAAAGCGCCCCGTGTTAATTAAACTATCTTTCATTGCTCTTGCTCTAATTTCTGCAAGTTCAATTTCTTCATCTTTTTTGGGATTTCTAAATTTTATGTGTAATTTAGTCATTTTAAACTTCTCCTATGTATAAATATCAATGTTATGTTACAAGTATATTATACCATCACAAGATTTTATAATAATATTTTTTCATAATCAATAACTTTTATCTCATCAATTATTCTTTCTTCTTTAAAAACATACCCTCTTTTTTCATAAAATCGTAATGTATTTTCTCTTAATATAGAAGTATTCAATATTATTTTTTCATATCCTTTCCTTTTTATTTGCTGCTCAACAAATTCCAATAATTTCTTCCCAAACCCCATGTCTCGTTTACTTTTTGCAATACGGAATTTAACTAACTCTACAATTTTATTATTTAATTCAATAAAACCACACATTCCGATTATTTCGCCTTCTACTTTTAATACATAAAATTCACCATTTTTGCCAAGAAAATAACTTTCAATATTTTTTAGTCGATATTTTTCTCTAAGACTTCTATCATCAAATATATCTAATGCTTCATAATCTATTTCTAATATTTTTTCTTCATATTGTTTTGTATAATTTAATATTTCCATAAATATTTTATCCCTTATTAGATCGAAATAATTTAATAAATAAAACTTAACAATGCTTAATTAAAAGTAAGTAATAGAATTTATATCTGTATTTTACGTTATAATTTCTTAACTCTCTGTGCAAGCTCAATAATTGCATTTTTAATACCATCATTAACATTATATTTTGATTCAACATATTCTAATATAGCAAGTGCAGACTCTGGAACTTTATCATACCCCTGCATCATCCCTGGTATTTTAGATGCGAAGTGAGGAAATCTGATCTCAAATCGTCTTTCATTTTGAAAATCATCTTTAAAATATGAGACTTCCTGTTCAAAATAAGAAGCACACGCAACAAGTATATCAAGTGCAAATGTCTGTACAAATTTAGTAGAAATCAATTTTTCACCACGCCCGAATCTGCATAATCCAACATATAAACAAGTTAGTACTTCGCCCATTGCCCAATCAAGATTATCAGGTTTCCATGGTGTATTTTTTTTAACCGGAGTACAAAGTGATTCATCAAAATCTTTGGTTTTCCAAATTATTCGACCTGAAGAAAATTGGGTATTTGACAATTCATGTTCTTCAAATACAGCAAATTCACAATATATTCCGTCTTCATATAGATATTTATACCCATCCGGGCTATTTAAAAAATAAAAAGCTGGTGTCCCACAGTTGGTAAGCCAATCAAGATTATCTATATATCGTTTTTTCATACCATCTTTTACTATAACAAAAAAATCAAGATCACTCCATTCATCTAATCTTTCAAGTTCCATTCCAATAGAACCCAATCCCAATAATGCTTTAGCATCTCCTGTTTTTTGTAATGAATCAGCAATTTCAGTTAATCTTTTCAAAATCAATGCTTTTGTATTCATATGTATCTCCTTGTAGTTTATAATACCAAATTAGTAATTTAATAATCTGTGATGTTCTTCACAATTTATCGTTAAATATCTTTTATTCCAATTATTATTGGAAATAAATTCTCTAAATTTGTGAAATGATTCACAGAATTATTATTATTTAAGTACTATTATATTAGTAATATTTTGATAATTGCTTAAGATAATAAAAAAGGAGAAAAAAAATGGATATTTTTTTTTCAAAAACTGAGTCGGAATATCTTCAGAATAAAAGTGATAACATTTTTAAGTATGAATCAAATAATCGTGCTTATTGTAGTCCGGCTTCGGACGGGACTATTTTACTACGAGTTATTGCTGGAAAAAATATAAAAGAAATTATATTGATTTATAATGACGGTAAACCTTTTATCGATAAAATGTCAATTTACCTATCAGACAATCAAGTCAATTACTGGCAAACTATAATTCTTCCCGATAGAAAATTAATTCGCTATTTCTTTGCGGTTAGTTTTTCAGATATGAAATCATTATATTTTTGTAAAAGAGGGTTTTCTGATAATATTACAGCACTTGAACGATGGGAGATCACAGAAACGGAATATTTTGATATAAAAGTGCCATCATGGGCTGGTGGAAGTGTCATCTATCAAATTTTTCCAGAACGCTTTGCTCCAGAAAGATTAGATTCTCCAGATCTATGGAGAAGAAAACCCGAATGGCTTACATTTCAGGGCGGTACATTAAATGGTATTACAAAAAATATCGGCTATCTCAAAGACCTTGGTGTTGATATGATTTACCTTACACCAATAAATACATCCCCTTCAACACATAAATATGATGCAACTGATTTTAGAAATACAGATCCAGGCTTCGGTGGTAACAATGCATTTAGAAATCTTGTTGATTCAGCCCACAATGAAGGAATAAAAGTTATACTTGATATGTCATTAAATCATTCTCATCCTTTGTTCTTTGCATTTCAGGATGTTGTTAAAAATGGTAATAATTCAAAATATAAAGAATGGTTTTTCTTTGATGACTTCCCTGTTTCTATAACATGCAGGCCGGAAAAAATGAAAGCTGAAAAACCTAAATCATTTGAACTTTACTTTAACTACATAAAAGAACTTTGTGAGATTTCAGGAATTGTATTAAAAATTGAAAATGGTGATGGAATCTCTGTAGAGCCATCATACAAAGCTTGGCATAATGTTCCAAATGTTCCAAAATTGAATACAAATAATCCAGAAACACGAAAATATCTTATCGATTCGGCTGTCCACTGGTTAAAAGAATATGGAATAGATGGACTTCGAATGGATGTTGTGCGTCATATCGAACAGGATTTTTGGAAAGACTTTCGAATTGCCTTAAAAAATTATAATCCTGAATGTTATCTTCTTGGTGAAATATGGGACGACGCTACACCATGGTTACAAGGGGATCAATTTGATGCCAGTATGAATTATATTTTTAGAGATTTATGCTTAGATTTTTTCGCTACAAAAAAATCTTCGATTGACGATTTTATAGCTGGAATTAATAGAATGTACAGTCTTTATCATCCTTCAATAATTAATCAGATACAGAATTTACTTTCATCACATGATGTTGAACGATTTTTATTCATTGCAGACGGTGATAGAAAGAAACTTAAAACAGCAATAATGTTTCAATTAACTATGCCCGGATCTCCCGGTATTTATTATGGTGATGAAATCGGTATGAATGGAGGAAATGACCCAAGTAATAGAGCAACATTTCCATGGTATGATACAAATTTATGGGATAATGAAATTCTAGAAATGACAAAATCTATAAATAAACTTCGTCACAAATATAGTTCTCTCAAAACAGGGTGGTGGAAATATATTACTGGAAGTAATGACCATCTTGTTTATGAAAGATTTAATAACTCAGAAAAGATTCTAATCATTATTGCAATAGAAAACCCGATAGAAAAACTTATAATAACCGGGGATCATTCTCAACCATCTATTATTTATGGGGATTGTAAAATTACAAATGATAAAAATAAAATTATTATTTTTAATATAAAATCATATTCAGTCGTACTTATAAAATATCAATAGGGAGTATTTTATGTACAAACCAGAATATGATGGAAATAGCATTTTAAATTTAATGTCATCAATAAAAAGACTGTTTAAAACAAAATCTATTTATCCAGAATTACAACTTTTAAAAAATGAAACATTCAAGGATTTTAAAAATATAGTTTTAATAATTCTTGACGGTTTCGGATATGACTATATGATGTCAAAACCCAATAAATCACTCCTTCATCACTATTTAAAAGGGAAAATAACATCAGTTTACCCAACAACAACAGCATCAGCCGTTACAACATTTCTTACATCTCTCCCTCCAATAAGACATGGTGTAACTGGCTGGTATTTATATCTCAAAGAAATTGGATGTTTAATAGCATCTCTTCTTTGGAAGACAAGAGGAAGTGAAAACAATATCATAAATAAAGAATTATCTCCTTCAACAGTGTATACAGAAGAGAATATTTTTAAATCAATCGATGCAGATTCATTTCTTATTTATCCTGATACTATTATTGATTCTATTTTCTCTGTTTCAATGACAAAAGGTTCTGTAAAAGTTCGGTATAGTACACTTTCAGATTTTTTTAATGTTATAAAAGAAACTGTTAGAAAGCAGTCAATCAAAAAAAAATTTATTATCGCATATTATACTGAGTTTGACAGCATTCAACATGAATATGGTCAAGAATCAGAAACTGATAAAAATCATTATAAATATTTTATAGAGCAACTTGAAAAAAATATTATACCCGGTGAAAATCCAGATACGGTATTTATTATTACAGCCGACCATGGATTAATTGAAAGCCCGCAAGAAAAAATAATAGAATTATCAGATCATCCAGAATTATATAAAATGCTTCTAATGCCATTGTCATGTGAACCACGAAATGTATTCTGCCATATAAAAAATGGATATGATAGTGTTTTTATTGAATACATAAAAAAACATTTTTCAAATTCTATAGAATTATATAAAAGTATTGAACTTTTAGAAACGGGATATTTTGGAAATGGGGTAAGGCATGCAAATATTAAGGATAGAATTGGTGATTATACATTAATTATGAAAGAAAATTATATCATGAAAGATAGAATTCCCGGTGAAACAAACAGTTTTAAAATAGGAAACCACGGCGGATTAAGTCATAATGAAATGTATGTTCCTTTAATACTTATAAACTAATTATAGATAATTAATACATTTAAAACGGAAAAAATAAAAACATAACTATTAGATATGAAAAAGGGGGTAATTAATGAGAAAAAAAATATTTATAATTATTTATTTATTTCTAGCAATTTTATTAGTTAGAGCTGATCTAACCTCTGATGATTTAGCAAAAATTAATGATTCTTCAATGGATGAAATAATACATCCAGAAAATATAAAGAAAAAACTTAAACTTGAGTTTATAAAGAATTCAAAATATATTACATGGGAATATGTAGTAAAATATAATCCATTTCAATCTTACAATGATGGGAATGATTTTTTTATGACCTTTTTTGATAAGTATTTTGGTAGTGCTTTTTCAGTTCATGATTTGGCTTTTTTCTCAAGATATGATACTTCGATGAATTTCTATATTACATTTCCATATCTTTTTTTTGAAGTCTACAATAAAACTTTTTGGTCTGGTAAAATTCATCTATACGGATCTTTTGATGGTCTTTTTGGTTTTGCAGGTAACCCTATGGGTGATTTAGACAATAATAAATTGACAAATGAGGTTTATATTGGGCATATTTTTAACCTAAGAACTCATTTTAAAATAAATCCAATTGATAATTTGTATCTTACAGCTGGTTATTTTGCAAATCTTCAAGTTTATCATGAAGGAATCGATAAAGTTGATAAATATTTTGTAATTCAACCAACAAGATATACAAATGACTTTTTCTTGGGAATCTCTTATGATAAACTCGACAAAAATGAGGGTATTCTTGTAAAATTAGAAACCACTTTTGCTTTAACAGATAAAGAATATTATTGGGGATACAATAATAAAGAAAAAGTAAATCAATTTCAATTCTTTTTGTTTCAAAATGATGTTTTTAGAATTCCTGTAAAAGCTTTAAATAATACTTATTTTGAATTTAATATTGAAGGATATTACTCTTATCTTGGTAGTTATAGTTATGGTACGACAAAATTAAACCTTGATTATTACAATCCCTACAAAAGATGGATGAATGGATATAAAGATAGAGATATTGATTTTAACAAAGGTGTTAAAGGAAGATTTCTATCTGATATAAATTTTTACCATAAAGAATATCTTGCTAAGGAAGAAAAAAATCAAAAATTATTATCAACAGGTTTTGATATGGCTACATATTTTTCTTATGATGTTATGTTTTTTAACACCAATTCAAATTCAGCCGAATTTTATTATGATAACAATATAATAAATGGATTTGGTTTAGGATATAAATTTATTATAACTCCAGTTTATAAGGCTTTACAACATGAGTTTATTATTGATCTTAATGTTAGTTATGGGTTTGATGCCTTTGGTTATGAACATAAATTTGACAGATTATTAATTGGTATTGCTTTTCTTTGGAAAAGTATTTTGTAGGAGGATATTTGAATGAAAATTGTTTTTAAAGATGTATATTGATTCTTCCACTCATGATTATAAAATTATGAATATGGCTGATAGAATAATAAGATTGTATGATGGAATGGTTATAGGAGGTTGGTAACGATGGATAAATTACTTATTATAATATTAAAAAATGCTTTTAGAAATTTATTTAGAAATAAAAGAAGAACTTTATTAAGTGGTATGGCTATAATTATTAGTACTGTAGCTATGCTTTTAATAATGGATTATAATAAAACTAGTATGTATTTTTTTAGAGAAGGACAGATTCAAAGTAAATGGGGACATATTCAAGTAAAGAAAAAAAATTACTATGGGGCTGAAACTACATCTTTAAAATATATGCTTTCAAAAGAAGAAGTTGCAGAAGTAAAAAAAATTATAAAAGAGAGCAATTTCAAAAAGAATATGAACCATTTTCTTGTTAGAATAAATTTCTCTGGACTATTGTTAAAAAAAGGAGATTCAGATGCTTCAATTGTTATTGGTAGTGCAATTGACCCACAAAAAGAAACCTTTGCAAATCCGAGCTTAAAATATGGTAATATGTATGAGGGGAAATTTTTGTCGGGAAAAATTCCTGGCGAACTTGTCATTGGTATCGGACTTGCCAAAAAGTTAAATTTAAAAATATTTGATGTTGTGTATTTATACTCTGTTGGAGGATCTGGGCTTCCAGATATTATGGAGGCTACAATTTCTGGAATTATTAGTTTTGGGACTAAATCAGTTGATGATATAATTATTTATGCAGATGTAGAAGATATTCAAAAATTATTTGGCACACAAAACATACATGACATTGTTATTTTTTTGGATGATACGAATAACGTTAATGATGTATTAAAGTATATAAAAAGTAAACTTGACCCCAATAGGTATGATGTTTTTGCATGGAGCGACCTTGCAACAGATTATAAGCAAGTAGTAAGTTATATTTCCAAAAATTTATTTTTTACTATTTGTATAATAATTATTGTCTTAATATTTCTATTAACAAATTCAATTTTAATGTCTGTTCTGGAAAGAATAAGCGAATTCGGTACTTTACGAGCGATCGGTAGAAATAGAATTGAAATTCCTTTGATGATTATATTTGAAGCTATTATTTTAGGAATAATATGCTCAATTACAGGTCTTGGAATAGGAGTTTTTCTTGCAAAATTTTTAACATCACTTTGTATTCCATTACCGCCTCCACCAGGAGGGTCGATCTCTTATCCTCTTTCTATCTTTACCAATGCTGAAAGTTTGTTATTGATTTTCTTAATTCAGATGGTAACAATATTAATTGCAACAATTTATCCCATACTAAAGATAAACAATGTTAAAAAATTGATATGATAAGATACCATTAATATAATTTGGAGAAATTAAATGAAAAAAATTGCACTATCTTTCTTTTATCTCTTTCTGTTTTCAGTTTTAGCGTTTTCTTTTACTTATAATACAACAGATGAAATTAAAGACGATTTAAAAAAGTATGGAAATGATCCAATTATTTATACAAATATTGGGATTTTTTATTTTTTAAAAGCTACTGAACAAGAAAAAGGCAGTAAACAAAAAGAATTTTTAGTTGCTGCAAAAGAATACCTTGAAAACGCTTTGGATTTTGATGAGAATTATAATAAAGCAAAATCATATCTTGGTTCTGTTTATGGAATGCTATGTGGGACAACGAATAATTTATCAGATATTCTCAAATATAGCAATAACTCAATTGGATACCATGATGATGCAGTTGTTAATGATTTTTATAACATTGATTTTAGACTAAATAGAATAAGAACTTATATTTATTTTCCAACAGAGCATTATAAAAAAATAAATAAGATTTTATCAGATGATCTGACATTTTTGTTAGACTACCTCGAAAAAGATGTAAGCCTAAGAAACAGTGATTATTATTATAAAATAACAAGAGCAGATATGTATTATCATTATGGAATTGTACTTAAGAGAATTGGTGAAAAAGAAAAAGCAAAATTAAATTTTAATAAATGTTTTCAATTAATCAATAAATATTACCTAAACCCGCCATATATCAATGAATTAAAAAAGGAGTTATAATATCTTGTTATGATTAAAATCATAATAAGATTGTGAAATTGTTAACAGAATTATTCTAATAATAACTATATAATAAGTAATCAGAATGAATAAAATACTACCGAAATGGAGGCAAAAGATGAAAGATTTTTGGAATAATCGATTTGTAAATGAACAAAAGGTTTGGGGAGAAGAATGGAGTAAAACAGCCGAGTTATGTCTTAATTACTTCCAAGCATATAAAATAAAATCAATTCTCATCCCCGGTTCAGGGTACGGTAGAAATGCCAATTATTTTATACAAAATGGGTTAGAAGTGGAAGGGATTGAAATATCAGATGAGGCTATTACAATAGGGAAAAAAAATGGAATATCGTACCATGTTTATCCGGGAAGTGTTTTAGAGATGCCTTACAATTCCAAAATATACGATGGTATCTATTGTTTTAATGTCCTTCATTTATTCAAAGAGAATGATAGAAATGATTTCATTCAAAAATGTTATAAGCAGTTACGCAATAATGGAATTGTATTTTTTGTGGTGTTCTCCGAGAATGAAATGACATTCGGAAGTGGTACAAAATCAGAAGAAAATACATTTGAAAGTAAACCGGGAAGACCTGTTCATTATTTCACTAATGATGATATTCGGGAACATTTTAATAAATTCTCAATAATCGATAGTGGACTCATTAAAGACTATGAAAATCATGGCGAGGAAGGGTCTCATACCCATATTCTACGATATATTATTGCTCAGAAAAAAGAATCTCATGAATTTGATGGTAAAAAATACAGAAAGGCTTCTTTACATCAGAAGGAATGGGGTACGAAGATAATTTCAGAATTTAAATTACATGGAAATGAATCTATACTGGATTTAGGATGTGGTGATGGGACGTTAACATCACTATTATCAGAACTTGTCCCGAAGGGAAAAGTTATTGGAATTGATGCATCTGATGGCATGATAAGCACTGCTAAGGAAATTGAAACAAAAAAACTTGTGTTTAAAAAAATGGATATTGATGAAATTAATTTCGACGAAGAATTTGATCTTATATTTTCAAATGCAACTCTTCATTGGGTAAAAGATCATAAAAAACTCTTAGCAAATTGTTTTAAAGCACTTAAAAAAAACGGATCTATCCGATTCAATTTTGCCGGAGAAGGTAATGGTTCAAATTTCAATAATGTTATAAAAGAGACAATCTCTCATGAAAAATTTAAAAAATATTTCGTACATCTTGAATGGCCATGGTTTATGCCGTCAATTTCAGAATACAAAACACTCGTTACAGATTGTGATTTTAAAAATATTGAAATATGGGATGAAAACGCAGACAGATATTTCGCAAATGAAAATGAATTGATACAATGGATCGAGCAACCTGCAATAGTACCATTTTTAAAATTAGTTGCGAATGAAGATAAAGATTTTTTTCGAAGTGACGTTATTAACAAAATGATTGAAAGAACAAGACAATCTGACGGTAGGTGTTTTGAAACTTTTAGAAGAATAAATGTTAAAGCTACAAAATGAACAGCTTTAATAGTTCGGTAATTGTAATAATCAATATTAAGGAGCCAACAAATGATTAAATATTCTTTTATCTATTTTTTATTATGCTTTATAACAATTTTCATATACCCGATTGAACCATCAAAAACGGATCAATTTGTTTTTGTTGAAGGTGGAACATTCCAAATGGGCGATGAATCTTCAAAAATTCATACTGTAACACTTGATTCTTTCTATATTTCTAAATACGAATTAACTCAAAAAGAATGGACTAATGTTATGGAATATAACCGGTCTGTTTTTAAAGGTGACGAAAACCCTGTTGATAATATATCATTTTATGAAGCAATAGAGTTTTGTAATAAAAAGAGCTTAATTGATGGTTTAGAAGAAGTTTATACTATTGACAAAGAAAATAAAGATCAAAAAAACAGGCATACTAGTGATGACTTAAAATGGTCAATAATTTGTAACTGGAATGCGAACGGATATAGACTTCCAACCGAAGCTGAATGGGAATTTGCAGCAAAAGGCGGAAATAAAACTAAAGACTATAAATTCAGTGGAAGTAATACCATAAATAATGTTGCATGGTATATTGAAAATTCTGATAAACAGACTAAACCTGTTGGTAAAAAGAAACCTAATGAGCTTGGTTTATATGATATGTCAGGAAATGTCTGGGAAAGATGCTGGGACTGGTACGAACTATTCACTGACCTTCCTGCAATAAACCCCAGAGGTGCTGATGGCGGATATTCAAAGGTTTATAAAGGTGGCGGTGCCGGATACCAGAAAGATTTCAATACACCAACCGGGCGAGGAGAACTTCCGGGAATCAGGAAAAATCAAAATATGGGTATGAGATTAGCAAAATCAACTTCTGAAATCATTATTAAATAATTAAATTTATTTTTATTATTTAATCTTTTGTTATTATTAGATTTATTTAATAAAAATGCTTAAAGGAAAAATATAAATATGAAAATACAAATAATTTTATTATTATTCTTAATATCGTTAGAAATATATGCATCTGAAATAAAAATAATCGATTTGAAACCCAATAAAAACCAATTATTCAAAATAACCAAAGAATGGTTTATTATTGATGAAAATAATCAAAAAGAATTCGGTTATTACAAACAATTGATCGATAGTAGTACAATTATTGGATTCAAAAAAACAACTTATTTAAAAGCAATTGATAAAACTAAAAATCAATTTCAAGGAAAATTAGATCTCAATTTAATGACTGATATGTTTGTTTCAAATACAAAATATGTTAATTATATTTTCTTAACTGCCATACCTTTCAGTATTACAGGAAATTTAGCAGGTTTATTAGGTATCGGACTTGCTACCGCAACAATACTACCAATAAGTAATCCGCTTTTTATTCCTTATGTATTATTAAACTATGCTTTTACTATCCCTGGAATTATTAGTATAATATCTTTAAATTTTGGTATAATATCATCAATTATTGGAACCGTTTATTTTGGCCTGGGATTATATGAATACAATAAATATAAAACAAATAAAATAAAAATTATTAAAGAATTAAATAAAATAAGTATATCAGGAAATAACAATACAATAAAATTCGGATATAACATATTATTTTAGAAAATAATTTAGCTTGTCATTTATTACATGACAAGCTAAATATTAATACATATAAACTACTGGATGAACTGTAACTCTTCGTGATTCAATTTCACCAGTCCCTGTAAAAAGACTTTTACGTGGTTTAATAAATTCGCCATTAGAATCTTTTAAGAATTGTGAACAATTTTCAAGAGCTTCATTATAATTATCATTTATAGTCAAATAAGTTTTATCGCCTTCATATTTCATTGACATATCACCAACATATATTACTTTATCGGTATAATTAAAATCATAGGTAAGGTTTAATCTATATTCAAGAAGGATTTGGTCACCTAATGACACAACAGGAACTAATGCAGAATAAATAAGATATAGTTTCTCTCTCGGAACTGCCAGAACAAAATATCCGTCATCTCTATAATAATTACCATTCCAAATTTGTTTTTCAGCTGGAAAGACAGCTTCTGAATCTCTGTGAAAAATCATTCGTAAAAAAAGTTTTTTAGTGTCAATTCCATTAAAAAAATTATCCAGATCAATACCAGTATTAATTCTTCCAATTATATATAATTTATTGGATTTAAGTTTATCTCCAGGCTTTGGTAATGATATACAACTAGATAAAACTAATGAAACGAACAAAATTGATACATATTTTCTCATTATTATCACTCCTATATATATATTTGAAATATAATCAATTTTTTAATTGATTATTATGTAAATTCTTATTATCTTCAGGAACAAGCATCCAAGCAATTAATGCTCCGAATATCAACATCTCACTAAAAACTTCTACAAAATGACCAAAGCGAACAACCGGTGGCATTAAACCATTTGGGAACATTAATTGAAAAGATGTAAATACCCCCATTACTATGGCAGCCAATACAATCTTTTTTTCTTTTGATCCTTTTAGTATAAAAAATAATGGAAAAATACATATTAACCAAAGAAGACTTCGTACAATCTGTATAAAAAGAAGTTTTAAACCGCCTCCAGCATCAGTTGAGCTAATCCAAGCAGCATAATATTCCTTAGTAGCCTGAAAACTCATCGGGAAAAGACCGAAAGAAAAATACAAAATAACATATGCAACAATTATTGCAGGTATCCATAGATACCACTTTGATTTTAATACTAATGCAGCCTTTAATTCTTCGTTATTTCTTTTCCATTTTCCATACATCAATATTGGTATACGCAAATAAAGGGCAAAAATAAATAATTGACTCATTATTATTTTTATAACACCAAAAGTATCAAGATCAGGAAACGCTTTAATAAAAACCATTGTCTCAACCTGAGTCATAAAAGTCTGAATTCCCCACGTTAAAACAAGCATAGCTCCATACAATTGCACCCCATTCACATTTGATGATGTTATGAGGTAATTCACAAGAAACGAAATAGAAAGGGTCACCACGACTAACGCAAGCATCATATATTTTGCATCTTCTACACCAATTTTAGCAGTTACTTCAGGTGACATTGGAAATAAAATACCACCAATCGAAAATATAACTACAAAAACAATCCAAGATAATACCCATTTTCCAATCCATTTTGTTCTTTCCATTACTAATTCTTCTTACAGAATAATTATGTCATTGAAATATTTATAGCCTTGTATACTATTTAACATAAGCTACTGAAAATGTATGTGAAGTAAGTCACAAAACTTTATTTTAATTATAAGAAGCATATAGTTAAGCCAGTTTTATACCGTAGATTTTCCGTAAATGTTTAAATTAACCAAAAATCTCGTTATTATAAGTTTGATTTGAGTTATATGCCCAAAGTATTCCCATAGAACTTAGTATATTCACTTTTTACTAATTCTATTGAGAGATCCGGATGACATAGTTCTTTGCTTGTTATACAAAGTCCGGCTACAATTGTAGCAATTTTCATCGATATTTCTATGCTATAACCGTTGCTATACGAGTATAGTAACGCAGAAAAAAAACTATCCCCAGCTCCATTAGCGTCAATAAGTTTATATTCGTCAATAATTGGAGTATCAATAAATATTCCATTAGGTGTAAGTGCGGTTGCTCCATTCGCACCGTGTGTACATACAACAAGTTTTTTCCCCATCTCTATAAATTTATTCATTACTAATTTGTAATCTTTAAGATGAGTTGAACTCATTGTTATATAATCTGCTCCGATAGCAAAATCATCAAAATAATTATTTTCTGGTTCATAATCACCGAGATCACACCATATTTCTTTATTATGTTTTTTAATTACGGGTATGAGATGTCGACAGTAGTTGTAAATATTTAACGCAATGAAGTCATTATTAATTATAAGCTTTTCAAATTTTTCATAATTAATCTTAGGTTCAAATGAACGGGAATTTGTAGTGATTGATATTCTACTTCCGTGTTTATCCATAAGATTTATATGAGTTTCTGTTCCTGCAGGATCAAAATCGTAATCTAAAATAATATTTTCTTTATCAAAAAATTCAATTATTTTTCTACCATAATCATCATCTCCGATATATGCTTGAAGAGTTGTTTCAAATCCGAGTTTTTTAAGATTAAGAGATTTTCCAGTACCCATTTGTCCGAATGTTGTATATGAACTATTACTCCAGAGGTGTTGTGTTTTTGGTTCTGGAAGTTCATTTAAATGTACAACTGTGCAATAGCAAGTGCCACCAATAACAAGAACATTGTTTTTCATATATTTCTCCTGAATGAAAAAAAATTGAGTTAACTGTTATAGTTAATTTTATACTTACATTATTCTATACTATTAAAAATGATATTTCTGTGAAGAAGATCACATTTACATGTTTTTTAATTCGATTTTTTACTTGAGGGGTAAGCAAAAGCGACTTGTCTTAATAGGGTATTCCAAGTAAATTGGATAAACTAGTTGATAAAGGAATTCCAAAAGCAATAATACCACTTATTGCATGTGAAATTGATGTCATTTTAATAGAATCAAATCTATTAGCTACTATACTATATGCCAAACCTAATGGAAATGTAAATAAAGCAAATGCAAGCGTTTCAACAAATGGTTTCTCTATATAGACCATATGAGGACATATATGCCAAATTGAGAATAAAATTGCCGGGTAAATTACTTTTAGTAAGACTTTTTTTTGAGTTTTTATAAATAAACCTCTCCATAATATTTCTTCAGATACTCCATTAAATACAGTGAAAGGCAGACCAATAAAAAGTAATACAATTGAATATTTGGATAAACTTAAAATGAATAGTGGAATTGCACCAATTATCGGAAGCAATGTCAGAGCAATATATAATGTATTTTTTCGAGTAAAGATTTTTTTATTTTGCATGAAAATACTAAAGAAAATATTTTTTTTCAGAATTCTGTATGGAATAAATATGCACCACATTAATTGATAAACTAAAAAACCAAGTAAAATAGCTAAATCTACTCCAAAATGTATAGATAGATATCTAAAAAAAAGACCCATGGTAATTATTAAACCAATTGGAGTTAATAAAACAACTTTATGTATCATCACACCTCTTTTTTCAAAGATAAATCGAACTTTATCAAATATTCAGTTGAGAATTTCTTGCAAAAGGACTCTGTTTTTCATCAAGTAATATTGATTTATGCTTTCGTAACATCTATTTTAATTTATTTGTGCCTTATCTATCATTTAAAATTGCTTTAAATCATATACTTGGTAAATCTGCCTCTTTAATTATACTCACTACAAAATTGTAATATATCTCTATGACCTATTTTTACACGAATCGTTGTCGTATACCAATAATTTCCGCCCGTATCTCGACGTTTTTTTCTTTGCCAAAAAAGATAGTACCACAGAAAGAAGGCAAAAAATATTCCCAAGGGGGGGCTAACGACCGACAGAGAGTGCATACATCCTCGCTGTTGTGTGATCGTTACGTGGCACGTTTCATTAATTTAGTTCAAATATTTAAAAAGCAAATAAATACCAAAACAAATAGGGACTAAAGTATAAGAAATAGAATGTATTATATTTCCTTCTACTTTTCCGTATTTTTCTTCCATTACTGAAAGTTTTGCAAAATATTTATATTTGTAACTTGTAAATCTTAATATAAAAGTGAATATTCCAAATAATATAAATAATGATCCTGCAATTATTTGAAAATTAATATCTGTTGATTCATATAGATTAATAATTTTTGTTTTAAAATTCTCATCAATAAGTGGTAATATATATTGGATTAACCCGGCTATTATAAATATAATAGGAACAAAAAATACAATTATATTTTTATAAAATTTTGCATGACTTTTAGATAGTCCCTTTACATTTTCATAATATTTGTTTATTTGCTTTTTAAAAACAATTACTATAATAAGGCTTAATATGCCTATTACAATAAAAACTAATGAAACCATATTCTAATCTCCTTTTGTTTTATAAAATATTATGTCCCAAAAGCGACTTAATATTTTATGCTGATTTTCTATAGATTTTAAATTTTTCCGTATGTTAATATTGCATCTTTTATCCATTGGTATATTATTTTTACTATAAAATTTGCGGTCTCTTCTTTTATCATGTTGGTATCTACAATATTAAAACTTACACCTACTTCATTTACCGCCGGTGTTTTTCTTGTTACTATTGCTAAGGGTATTTTATATATGGAGTTGTGGGTTATTAATCTCATCATCACTTGATCTTTTAATGAAAAGTGATTAAGATCTTCTTTGCTATCAAATTTCACACCTACCCCGCCCATGCTTATGTCTTTAAGGTATCCCGATTTTGCTTCTCGTTGGTCCGCATAATATACATCAACCTTAAATTTCACATTTGGGAATAATAATAATCTTATATCTGTTCTTCTTGTAATATTCCCATTGGAAAATAATGGTTTTAATAGGTTCAACAGTATAGCTGCAGAGCCCTCTTTATCGTTGAAATTTTTTTCAAGATAGATTATACCTTCATTCTGGAATATTTCTCGCATTTTGTTATCAAGAAGCTTTGTATGAACAACTGATTTGTCTTGCGAAAATCGGGAAATAAATAAAGCTATTTTTTCTGCTATTACATACTCACTTCCCCTCTTTACGTTAAGAAGTATTTTATCAAGATTAAAAAAAAAAGCCGAAGATTCTTCTCTTTTCTCAATTAATTTGCCATAGTCTTCTAAGCTATACTGACATTCTATAATAAAAACATTTCTTTTTAACATTTCAATCCTGTCATACTCACCTATTAATGATGGCATCTGTACCCAATATAGGGTATATGGTGAAATTGTTATTTCTCCGTCCTGAAAAGTCAAATAACCCCCCATGATTTTTGGTGTTTTTCTATCATATATTATTTAGAAAAACATAATCTTTTTTAAAAGCAAGTGTTTTACAATAATTAATTACCACACTTCTTAAAAACAAACATCACTTTTATAACCAATAAAAGTGATATACATTCCAAAATCGAAAATAGTATGACACCGAAAAAATTAAATGATCCTGTGTAATTTGATGAATAAAGTTCACCAATAATAACAGACAATACAAGATTCGCAAAAAAAATAAGTCCTACTGCTGATAACAAATATGCATACACATTTTTTCTCAAAAGCAATACCCCTATAATAAAACAATAAGGAAAAATCAACCCCATATCCATTGCCTGATCCCATAATGTATGTTGACCTATGGTATGTTCAGGCTGAATACCCCCCAAGAGTGAACTGAATGTTTCACCAAGGCATTTTAATAAGAGCAAAAAACCAGCAGTTATCAAAAAAATTGCTATTGTTTTCACCGGGAAGTGCTTTTCAATATTTTTAGTAGTATATTGCTTTTGCAGAATAATGATTAATATGATGGCAGTAATGAGACTTAATGAAAAACCTGATGTATACAAAAGAAACATTGTATTATAACTAAATGCCATAACAAATTCAAAGTATTGATAAAAATAACTTAATAAAATACCTGCCATAATAATACCGGAACTCAAAGAACCTCGCAGATAAAACAAAAATGCAATAATTAAAATAGGAAGACTGACAAATAATCGAACTGCATCAAACCCAATAGCAGCTGTTGTAAAATAGACTGGGTTATTTTTATATATTCCGTTGCCTACAAGATTTACATTCTCTCCTTTGACATTGACAAAGGAGTTTACAGTAAGCTTAGGCGATGAATAAAAACCGGTTACACTTGTTAAAAATGTAATAAATACTATTATAATCGTGAAAATTAGTACATATTTTTTCATACCCTACCCCTCTTTATTATTCGAACCCGATATAATTGAAAAACCCTTTTGATTACTTTCTAACTGATCTTTTGTAACACGCCATGACCAATTATGATCCCCTGAACTGCCCGGTGTATTTATTCTTGTATGAGCATCAAGTTCAAAAATATCCTGTAGCGGAATTATTACCATTGATGCATTCGAATCCATTAATCTTTTAATAGCCGCTTTATGAAGTTTATCATAGTGATTAATACCAAGATATTGAAACACATTCTCTTGTTCAGAATCACTTAATGAATGAAACCATCCTGATATAACATGATTATCGTGGGTTCCGGTATATGCAGCAGAATATTCATCATAATTATCAACATTATAATCTGACTGTGCTATAGTTTCAAGACTTGTAAAATCAATAAATTGAAAAATCTTCATTCCTTTTAATTTAAAATCTTTTTTTAATTTTTTTACTTCCGGTGTTATAAAACCAAGATCTTCAAGTAAGAATAAATCTTCTATTTCATCACCATACACCTCTTTTAAAGCATTAAAAAATAAATGCCCAGGACCTTGTTCCCATGTTCCATTATGAGCAGTCACTTCACCATAAGGAATACTAAAATACGACTCAATACCTCTAAAATGATCAATTTTAATGCAATCAACTAGTTCTTTAAGATGGGCAATTCGTTCTTTCCACCATTTAAACCCGTTTTTTTCTTGTTCATCCCAATTATATAGAGGATTTCCCCAAACCTGACCATCCACTGTGAAGGTATCAGGCGGAACTCCGGCAACTTGTTTTGGATAATCATTCTCATCAAGTAAAAAGATTTCTTTATTTCCATACACATCACTTGAATCATACGAAACATAAAGAGGAATATCTCCGATTAGTTTAACATTTTTTGCATTTGCATACGAACGAAATGCAGTCCATTGTGAAAACGTCTCAAATTGAAGAAATTTATGATATTCTATTAAATCAGTATCCGGCAACTCCTTCGATCTATCCCACTCAATCCACGCCTTGCTGCCATTAAGCTCTTTTAAAGCCATAAATTGTGCATAACCGTCAAGCCAATGTTTTTGATTGTTGCAAAATATTTTAAACTCTTTTTTATACCGGTCATTTTCATCAATTTTTTTAAATCTCTCATACGCCATGCGTAAATACGTATAGCGGTGAATATAAAGAAAACCATAATCAATAACCGACTGACTACATTCAGGATATTCTGATAGTTCATCCTTTGATACTAATCCTTTTTCACAACATATATCAAGACTGATAAAATAGGGATTTAACGCAAAAGTAGAAAGTGCATCATAGGGAGAATTCGCATAGCCGGTCGGTCCGCTGCCAAGTATTTGCAAATAATCAATACCATTATTACTTAACATATCAATCAATGCAAATGCCCCGCCCCCTAGATCTCCAGAGCCATAATTTCCGGGTAATGATAAAATATGTGCTAAAATTCCTGTCTTTTTCATACTAAAATCCTCCTTTTTATTCATCTGTTCCATATAAACCGACAAGACCGCCTATTATAGATAATTTCTGTTCAAATAAATCCTTATCAGCAAAATAATGATCTTTTGATATCGATGTCAGAATACCGCTTTCTTTCAAATGATGTATTGTTTTAGTTACCGTTTCTCGTGACAATGAAAGAAAATCGGCTATTTCTTCATGTGTATGCTTGCGGGGTATCATATAAATACCTGATTGTATCAAACCATGTTTTATACTCATCCATTTTAAATAATTAAGTATTTTTGTTTCAGCACTTTCTATTACTATTGATTTTTGAAAATCACCTATCTGTAATCCGAGATTTTTTAAAAGATCAAAAATAAAAACTGAATCATTTTTTAAATGATTAAAAAAATAATCTTTCGGTATTGATATTATTTCACAGGGGCATACACAAACCGCATTGACCGTATGAACTTCTCCAAAAAGTTCAGGAATCCCCAAAAAGTTTCCTGATGTTAAAAATGAGAATATTTTCTTAAATTCTTTATCTGTATATTTAGATATTTCTACTTTCCCATTACCAATGATATAAAAATACTCTAGTTTTTCGTCTTCAGAATATATAAAATTATTTTTCTGGTATGTTTTTAAAATTCCATTTTGAATAATTTGACTTATTATATCTACATTATTAATACTCAATGTATTTTTCATAATTATTTTATCAACGAGTTCCATACGTTTTCTCCCGCTTGCTATAATTATATACAATATTGAATATTTTTTGTTTGTGAAATATTTCACATTGTATTAAGATTGTTTATAATTAACCAGCATGACACTCTTCAATAATATTAAATATACCGCTTACTTCAATAATACCGTAACTATCATCACATTCAAAAAAAGAAATTTTTAGTTTAACGTCTGATTCATGCCTAATCCTAGGGATTCCTAGTCCTATTTTTCCATCAGCTTTGGCATAAGATTTTTTCATTGCATTAATATAATATTCAAGAGTGTTACTAACACTATTTGCCTCATTAATAGTATTTTGCAAATGTATAAAATCACTTTTTGTTGTCGAATTAAATACGATTAATTCAATACAATTCGAATCAATCAATTTTATAATTTTTATCCTTATTCCATCATTGTAAGCATGCTTTACAGCATTTTCAAGCAACTCTGACGCCGCAGTAACAACTTTAGCTATATCTGTTTCTTCTACAAGATGAACCATAAGAAAACCATCGATAAAGTTTCTTGTTAATGGAATATAATCCCAAACAGGACCAAATGTAATATCAAGATACCCATTCGTATTCTTTTCATAACTAATCATAATTATTACCTCCAAAATCGTATTGAAAATATTAAGTACTACTATCTTTCATGATCATTTCAACTACTTTTCCTATCTCAATAGGAATTTTATTAACCTCTGACTCAATATCATTATAATTTTCGTTCTCAAAATCACTATTGATTAATGTAATTAATTCTGACGAATTAAAATTATTATTTGTCAATCTGCCTTCTATAACACTAAACGACAATAAAAAACCTTCAATGCGATTTAATAATTCATTAAATTCTTTGTATGTTGAACGAGTTTCATTATCAACCGTCTCATTAAGATCAGATACAATCGTTATTGAATTTTTTAAAGTATTTGAGTACTCTTTCATTTTTTCAACTGACCGTTTAACATCATCTGACAATTTACGAATTTCTTTCGCAATTACCATAAAAGGCTTTCCTAGATCACCTGCTCTCGCGGCTGTTATTGAAGAGTTTATAGACAATACATGTATTTTATTGGAGATTTCATCTATTGTATTCATTATAATTAATAAAAAATCTGAGTTTTTCTTTAATAATTCAGTATTTTCTTTAGTAGTTTCTATTATTGAAAATAATTTATTTATTCTTACAACATTCGATCTTGATTCCTTCATATCAGAGTCAATACCTGAAGCAATTCCTTTTATAATATTTTTTAAAGAATTATTTGCGTCCGTAGAACCTTTTTCAATATCATTAATTTTTTTTATTAAAACGTTAGAATTTGAACTTTTAGCTGATTTTAAAAGTTTCGTAATTTCATTTCTTATACAATTTTTCGCTGATTCTATTATTTTCTCAACTTGATTTAATAAAAGTTCGGACACCATTTCTAATGATATCTGATTTTCTTTTATAATCTCTTCTACTGGTGTAACTATATTAACAATTTCGTCAATTTGAGGTGTAATAATTGGAACATCTGAATTCTTATTTTTTGTAAAAAAAGATACCCCGATAATTAGTGAAAGAATAATTGAAAAAGAATAGCTTATATCTTTATTTAACACTAATAAGATACTATTAATAAATAATAATAAAAAAACGGAAACAAGGCGAATATATGTTATTTTCACTTCATTATCCTTTTATACTTCAATATTTTAAAATAATTTTCACCCTTTTTTTAAATAACCAAGTTATGAATATTGATAATTCATAACTTGAATCATACTTTACCATAAACTTATTCTGATACTTTTTTTATAAATCCAGGGCCTAAATATACCAATGTTGACATACTTGATTCTTGCCATTTATATTCTGTTGATGTCATAATTATAATTGTATATTTTTGTGACAAATCAAGAGCATCTACTTTTAAAATCCAATCTGCTATTGCTTTAATACCTGATGAATTTAAAAAAGATAATTTCCGAATATCAAATTTTATCTCTTTAATACCAGACTTCATTATTTTATCATGTAATTCTGTCAAAAATGGTGTTAAAAATTCATTTGGATTCGCACAATCTATACTTCCACTAAAAATAACACTTGTATCTATTACTTTAATTTCAACTCCACTTGTAATTACTGCTCCAATTGTTAATCCCATAATGAAACTCCTTATTATATTGTATTATTATTAACATTAAATATTGTTGTTACTTCTATATAACCATATACATCATTAACCGGAAAATATTTTACTGATAATTTTCCACGACCTTCACAATTTATTCGTGCAAGCCCTAAACCACCTCGATCTCGTTTTTCACGAATTTTCATAACATAAAACTCAAACGGATCCGGAGCAGCATTTAATTCATCAATATATTTCATTAAATTTTGAACATCTTCTTTTTTTACTGAATTATATACTTTCACGATTATTTCCGGTTTTTCCTTGTCTTTTCGAATTTTTGTTCGAATACCATCCATATACGAATATTTTACTGCATTTTCTAGCAATTCTGAAGTTGACATTGTTATCTTTTCAATACAATCTCGATCAGTCATATTTACATTCAAAAAGTTTTCAATGAAATTCCTTGATAGCGGAATATAATCCCACTTTGGACCAAATGTAATATCAAGATACCCCATCGTATTTGATTCATAATCAACCATACTATCCTCCTCTTATTTTGTTATAAACTATTACTAAAATTATTAATAAACTTCTTTAATCACCTGTAAAATAGGTAACCCCTTCCTTTCCATTTAACGAATAATCAAAATACTCTAACAGGTACGTATTATTTCCAGTATAAAGACAAGTAGAACCTCCGCATGAAATTAAATATCCACTACCTGCCCCTCCTTTTGTAATTGATTTCAAACAAATCATTCCCTTATTTCCTGATGTGGTTATATAATTTGAACTTTCGGAATTACTCACTTTAAGATCTTTTATAAAATATATTCCTCCTGTTGACGAGTTTAACGTAATCACAGGTTCTAACCCCGATCCGATTATATTTGTTAATACACCAGAACCTTGAAGAGTTATATTTTTATCAATAATTAAAGTACTTTTCAAATTATAGTTTCCAGCAGCAATATAAATTTGATCTGTAGTTGCGGTTTGCAAAACAGCATCTCGTAATCCATTGATTTCAGAACCAATATATACATTATAAATATACGATTTATTTCCATTTTGATCATTTAAAGTTATTTGTTTATCAATTTGATCATAGGCTACAATAACCCCATCTTCGTCTGTAAAATTTTTTGAACTATTTAAGTAATCCATATTTTCAATTACTATACACGATTTTGCCTTAAACTCATCATTTATTACTGGAGGGGAATTATCATTAACACCCTCTGTACAATTTATAATAATTAGATTTAATAACATAATTATTATAACATTACCCTTAATCTTCATTATTCACCCCCTTATATTCTTATTAGTGATTGTCAATCATTTTCTTATTCAAATAATATTTGAAAAAATTCAATTCATTTTGTAACTTACATAAATCTCTTTTTCTTATATTGAGTATCTCCCCTTTTCTTAAGAGATATTATTTATTAAGCACTCTTTCCAATATTTTCTTCAACTGGTCAATGGTATATGGTTTTACAAGTATATCACAAAAGCCATATTTACGATATTCCTCAAAAATCGGACCATTGGAATAACCGCTCGTTAAAATTGCTTTAACAGTATTGTCAATCGCTTTAATCTCACGAATTGTATCAACACCTCCCATTCCTCCTTTTATTGTTAAATCAAGTACTAAAAGATCGAAACAAAGCCCTTTCTCTAAATGTTTTTTATAAATAGAGATTGCTTCGTCCCCATCTCTTACACATTCTACAGTATAACCAAGTCTTTCTAATAATTTCTTCTCAATATCTAAAATAATATCATCATCATCCATTACCAAAACATTGAAATTATTTTCAGTTAAAGGATTTCTTTTTAAAACCGAATTATTAAAAGAGAAATCATCATAAGTACTATTTGAATCTCCTTCTATTACCGGTATATATATTACAAATGATGCACCCTGCCCTTTCTTTGAATTAACAAATATATATCCTTCATGTTTCTTTATTATTGAGTATGTAGTCGCAAGCCCTAACCCGGTACCTGTACTTTTAGTTGTAAAAAATGGATCAAATATCTTATCCAAATATTCGCTATCTATTCCCGGTCCATTATCATCTATCGTTATTTTAATATACTTCCCATCTTTTATATTCTGATAATTATCAAATATTTCAATATTTCGGGTATATATAGAAATATTTCCACCTTTAGGCATTGCCTGCATCGCATTTATTACAATATTATCAAAAACTTGAGTTAACTGTATTTCATCATAAGATGTTAACCATAAACCTTCATCAATAGTTAACTCACATTTTACATTAGAGCCGCTTGTTATAAATTTAACAGAATCATTTATTAGTTTACCAATATCTCCGGTTTTTTTTACCGGAACTCCTCCTTTTGCAAAGGTTAATAATTGACCTGACAAATCCTTTGCTTTATATGAGGCTCTTGCTGCTTCTGTCAAAAAGGGATAATTGGCATCTTCATCTTTCATGTTTATCATAACCAGCGAAATATTACCTAAAATCCCAGTAAGATAATTATTGAAATCATGAGCTATTCCACCCGCTAAAATACCTAATGACTCTAATCTCTGCGTCTTCTGTATCTCATTATCATATTTTCGTTTTACACTTATATCTCGGGCTATAATCAGTATATGATCTCGACCATCAATCTTAAAGTACCGTATACTAAGGTCAACGAGTATTCCTTTTCGTTCGGAATTAATAAACGACATTTCAGTATTAATTGATTTATTGAGAGTCATTTCATCAAGTATCCTACGCATACTATTCAAACTACCGCCATCGACAAGATCAAGAATATGCATTGATAACAATCTACTTCTACTGAAATTAAGTTGATTTATGACGCTCTCATTTACCTCAATTATTTTTACCGATCCAGTATATTCACATAAGAATATCATATCATTTGCATTATTAAATAATTCTCGAAATTTCCGCTCACTGCCAATTAATGCAAATTCAGTTATTTTTTGTTCCGTTATATCTTTAATTATTCCCTCAACAGCAATAATATTCCCTTTATTATTTACTATCTTATTATAGCGATGTTCGGTCCATATCACATGACCATCCCTACGAACCCATCGCATCACAATCGGACGATTTGACATAGCAGAGAAATCTCTTTGGTATTCAAAAACAGGAATATCTTCAGGATATACAAGTTTTTCAAATAAACCAGGGTCTTTATAATATTCTTCCGGACTATAGCCGGTTATCACTTCTGAAGATTGACTTATATATATAAATCGTTTTTTTCGACCATAGCGATATAAAAAAATTATATAATCTTTAGAATTATTTAATAATAAACCATACCTGTTTGACATTCGAAGCGATTTCAATAGTAAAACTAAGAATAACACAAGAATAAAAACTAGTGTTGCTATAATTATGTTATTATACATACTACTTCTCCATTTTATCAGTTCTCTGTATTATTATTTTCCTATTCATTTTACAAATTGCAATTCAAACATTAGAGTAAATATAAATAAACTATATGTTTACGAAACTGAAAAATCAATACAACTTTAGGATATATAATAAAAGAAAATTGTATTGACAAATATACTTTTGAGTAAAAAATACTGATTTATCAATATAAAAGAGCAGCCCCGAATACGGGTATAAAATGGGGCTGCATGTATATACAGTATTATTACTTCATTTTTACCACAACAACTGTTATGTCGTCATCCGGTATTCCGTCGCACCAGTCAAGTGCTCCTTTTACTATTGCATTCTTTA
>MIAY01000043.1 GCA_001829315.1 Spirochaetes bacterium GWE1_32_154
TTAAATATATGGACAATTCAAGAGAATAATAAAGAAAAATTGACGTTGATACTACCGGTGATATTTTATCATGGGGCTACAAAATGGGAAAGAAAATATCTCCTGGAATACTTTGATGATATAGACGATCCTGATTTACAACAGTTTATTCCGGTTATTGAGTATATACTAACGGACATAACTAAGTATAGTGATGAATTGATAAATGATCAGATTTTTAAAAGAGAGTTTAATAAGGCTTTAGCGATACTATTTAAATACATCCATAATGATGTAAAATTGGAAGGGAAATTACCCGAGATATTTGAGCATCTTAATATGTATATTGAAGATGAAAAGATAAACTTACTCGTTGTAAGTTTTGTAACTTATATAATGGAACTAACTGAAATAGAAGCTACAATTATTCAAAATATTGTCAGCTCAAAATCAATAAAGGGGGGTGAAATAGTTATGACAACAGCAATGAAATTAAGAACAGAAGGCAAAACAGAAGAAGCCAATGAAGCTGCAAGAAGAATGCTTGCCGATAATTTATCTGTTGAAAAAATATCTAAATATACCGGATTATCAATAGAAGAAATACGAAAATTATCGAAATAAGATTTACCGTGTATTGAAATCATTTAATTTCTTAGCGTGGGTGAAAAATTGAGTTTTTCAGATTTTGTGTACTTAGCGTACGTTTTGATTAAAAATCTGGCTGTACCCTATTAATAATAACAACGAAAGCTAATCTTCTTATGGAAGGTTATATAATTTAAGATTTATTTTTTAAGAAAAGTGTTGAGCGAAATAAGATTGATTTATTAAGAGAATATTATTATAGAGAGTTGGACTAATAAATATTTATTTAGAATGATAATAACCAGATTTTAAAGAAAAAGAAATTGATTTAAAATCAAAGAAAACTTATAAGTAACAACGAGAAATATTTTAATGAAGAAATATATTTCAATTCTATGTTTTCTATTATTAACTTCACAGGTGTTTTCATCCGAAAATTTAATAAAAAATACCAATTCACATGGAAAAATATTTTATTCTAAAACGATTGAGCAAGAAAGTATATCAAGCATTAGTTTACTATTTTCAGGTTCAAATTTATTAACAGTTTCACAATTTTTTTTATTATCAGAAATAGGGTATATTTTTATCAATCAATCTGTAAAAAATCAAGTAGGATGGTTTAGTCCTGCTGCTTTTTTTACTTTTAGTAGCTTTAACTTTGTATGTTTAGCTTCTACTTTAATTCCAGGTTTAATTCTTACTATATCTGGATCATATAAATATAATTCTCGAAAAAAAAGTCTTAATAATCAGATTTTACTTCCTTTAATGGAGGCAAAAATAAATAGATTTAAAAAGATTTTCTTATATTCAGGAATTGTCACTAGTATTGGTTTAACACTTTCCGGTGCAGGTGCCGGTATGATTTATTGGGCGATAAATTACAGTAGCTTTTCCACTTATTTTGGATGGGCAACATCCCTATCTTTTACTTTGGGAGGACTTGGTCTTGTAGTTTCTTACCACTTACTTTCACTTCCCTCGGTATGCTTGCCTATTTAAAAGGTGAAGTTAGCCGGATTACACCTGAAATCTCATTGGTTCCAGGTGATTTAAAGAAAGGTAACAGTGTATTAGATGCATTATCAAAAAGCAACGTTTCACTGGCTTTGCGGGTAAGTTTTTAGTAGAAAAGTCGGATTTTGGTAATATCACATATGTGCTTAATATTATTGCGTAAGATGTAGCCTAATTGTAAGAAGAGGTTTTCTGCCGGCATTCTTTTTGCTACGCTCATATGTTATCGTAGTCGTTTCCTATGGCTCTTCTGCCTGAGGATTTTCCGCCTCAAATTCTGCTTCGTTAAAAAGTGAAGGGGTTTCATCGTCATCGGTAAAGCGTTCACTCTTTTTGCAGAATAGACGTTGTTTATATATCTCAAGTGTTGCGTTTGTTTTGATTAGTTCAGATTGAAGAACTGCATATTCATTTTTTAGATTGGTATTTTCATTTTCAAGAAGAACATATCGTTTATATATATCATCGGTCGGATCAGTATTCATAATGCTGTTTATATCATTTTAAAGACTTATCCGGGAGTTATTTACAGATAAAATTCAGTTTACTGAAGAATAGTTTAATGTTTTATGTGCATGAAAAAAATCTATTCCAAACAGTAGCATACGCAATTCTGTATGAGAGATTGTTCGTACCTGAGTGGTAGTGTCAGGCCATGGAAACTTGGCTTCTTCAAGGCGTTTCTGCCAGAGGCAAAATCCGTTTTTATCCCAGTAGAGTATTTTGACTTTTCTGCAGTCGCCGGAGTAGAATATGAATATGGTGTTTGAAAATATATTTTGCTTCAATTCATTTTCAATAATCAGCGCAAGTCCGTTTACCTGTTTTCTGAAGTCCGTCCTACCTGGTTTAAGCATGATGGTTACTTGTGATAAATCAATGATCACAGAGCACCTCCAAGACTGATTACTACTTTCCGAAGCAGTTTCAAGTCAGTTGCAGAAGTAACGTCAACCTTCACATTTCCCGGAAGATGAATAATGAGTATGTTGTCATCAGTTATTACGGGGGGAATGGGATGAACTTTCACAAATGACTGATCTGCATCCGGATTTAATCGTTTCATCCACAGATAAAAATTACTTTTATCAAGTTTGTTTTCTTTACAGAAAACAGCAATCGATTGTCCAGACTCCTTCCAGGTATTCATGATCTATGTCCATTTTTCTAGTACTTCCTGCCACATTATTGACTCCTCATCTTTTTTGTAAGTGAGGTATATCATATTTATTGTTTTATGTTAGTATGGGGAGATTTGACGGATACAAAAGACCTTTAACTTTAAGTATTAGTATAAAAACTTCAGGTATATTTTTATTAAAATTGTACCTGAAGTTTTTTTTATAGTGTATCTAAAATACAGAATAGCATTGTTATTACGAAAAAAAGATTTTGGAGGGTATCAAGATGTAATATACAAATTCTACAACTATTTCTTAAAAATATGTTGATGCTTTCAGGCAAAATATGACGTTTTTTTATACGAATCGTTGCCGTATACCTAGTGCAAATGGTTTTAAGATATTTGTATGTGGCGGTATAATAGATAAAATTAAAAGTTATATAAATGAGTCTCTTGCAAAAATCAAGGGTTCTTGATGAAAAAAAGGGTACTTTTTTTTATGCTTTCGCAAGGATTTTTCAGTACCCTGAAAATATCCATATGCGATTATATCGCATTAGAGGTAGCTTATTGCAAAAATCAGAGATAAAAAGAGTATTTTGCAAGAAGCTCTTGATACTATTTCTTAAAATACATACTTAAAAATAAGTCTTTTTGTTTTATAATTATCATTAAATCCAAACGTAATTTAGGTAAAATTGCAATTCCTGACTTTTTTCCAAGTGTTATAAATCCCATATTACCAGTTGTTGGTTTATATGGTACTGTTTTTTTATTATTTAAAATACGCTTCATATTAGATACAATATTTTCAGCTTGCAATTTAGCAAATGCCCCTAATTTAATTTCAGGTGTCGAATTTATGTCACCAAGTGCCCATATATTATTAGATCCTTTAATTCTCAAATAATCATCAACAACAACTTGATTTTTTTCGTTTATATTCTCGCTAAAATTACGTTGCAAAAATGAGGTTTCATTTAAAACACCTAAAGACATATATACAACATCTGCGGGTAGTATTTCTCCAGATTTTAATTTAACATAATATCTTCCACTATCACCTTCAACTTGTGCCATCTCATTAAAAATAAACTCGACTCCAAGCTTCTTCAAGACTCTTTCAGCCTTCATGCCTACAGATTTTGATAAAGCAGGTAAAAGCCTATTTGTGGAATGTATTAAAGTCACTTTTTTTTCAGGATAAACTTCACCTATTTCACCTGCAAGCTCTACCCCAACAGGTCCACCACCTATTATCACAATATTTTTTGATTGCTCTAGTTTTTCAGACTCTTCAACCCACTGTAATTCTCTTTGTTCAAAAGTTTGAGCATAATTTACTTTTAACTCACTAAAACCTCTAATTTGCGATCCTGTAGCAACAACTGCATAATCAAACTTTATTTCTTCTCCATTATCTAACAATGCGCTATTTTTATTTAAGGTAGTAAGTTTAGCGTTCACATGCTTATATGAAGTTAAATCGATAATACGCCTTCTAATTGTTTTACCAAACTTTTTATCAACAAGCCCCCTCAACGTGGCGTATGGCACTTCAACATAATCTTTTGGCTCGACTATTATAACTTCGACATCTAATTTTAACTTTTGTAATTTTTGTATTAATATCAAACCACCCATTCCAACACCAAATACTACTAATTTTTTCATAACTATATCTCCTAAAGAATCAGCTTTATTAACTTTATGAATAAGATTCGCTCACGAACGACTTGATGCTTTATTGATTTTGTAAGCATATATGATATAGTATTAATCAGAGTATCCCTTTATAATCTTTTTTTTTACTATTTTCCCAAGGCTTGTTTGATGTCCATGGCATGTTCCTGCTCCATAGCAAGAATAGACCGTAACTGTTGACTCAAGGCAAACTCTTTAAGCTCTTCGGCCTGATCGATTCGTTCTTTATATCGCTCTATAGCGTCTTCTTCACCTGCGAGATCTTGCTTTAACATTTCATCATTTTCATCAGCTGTATAAATTTTTCCTACATCAACACTTGGTTTTCCACCTAAAAAATCAATTTGGTCAGCTAAAATCACTGCATGTTGAATTTCTTCAATAGCGTGAATTTTAAGTTCTTTAATAATATCTCCATAAGCTGCACCAGTCATAACAGCACCATGGTTGATATATTGAATAGCCGCTGAGTATTCAAGTGTTAGATCATGATTCAAATTTTCGATAAGTTCTTTCTTTGTAGTTGCCATTTGTGGCCTCCTTTTTTGTTAAACTTTAGTAAAATTAGTTCTTAAAATTGTTTATCAATTCATTCTATTTATTTAAATCTGTGGTTTTTTCAAATAATAGCCTTTTGTCAGATTTATAAATTGTTAACTACATTTCAAATATGGGTTTGTCATTCTAAATGTAAAATATCTCTAAGATCAATTTATCTATTTCATTTACTATTATTATTTAATTCTTCAAATTATCACTATTAATATCCGGAAAAATATTTAGTTATTTTTATTATCGTTCATAATACATACTTCTTATAATATTTCGTTAATCTTAGCCGCCATAATAAAATCATTTTGTGAAAGGCCGCCAATCGTATGTGTACTTAATTCAATTTTGAGAAACTTATAATTAATCAAGTGTAAATCCGGATGATGGCCTTGTTCTTCGGCGATTTTGGCAATCATATTGATGAAATCAATAGCTTCCATAAAGTTTTTCATCTTGTATTCACGATACAATAATGTTTCTTCATTCGTTAGTACCCACCCTTCTAGAGAATTAAAAAAGTTTGTCACTTCTATCTTGCCTAAAGGTTTTTCAGTACCTTCACAAGGCTTGCATGTTTTTGTTGATAAATTATTTTCTTTCATTATTTTTTCTCCTATAGATAATCTTGCAGGGACTGTAAATATTTTTTGTTACACGGAACAACAAGATTTTTATGGGAAAAATAACGGTTCAAGCCATGGGCGTCCCCTTAATACTCTTCTCTTGTTGTAAATTCTGCACTCTCAACCCAGGTTTCCGATCTTGAAACATGAATAATAATATTATCCAGAAGATTATAATGCTTTTCTTCTTCAAGCGCTAACCATTGCAATAATGATTTATGTTCCGGCAAACTGGCTTCATCTGCTTTTTCCTGATAAAAGTTTTTGGATTTTAATTCTATTTGCTGAGCTTTTTTGTAAATTGTTAACTGTTTTTGAGAAATACCTATATCATCATTGTTGATACTAAATTTTTTAATAATATTAATACCACTTTCCAGAACTTTGGTATCTGCAAATGAAGTGTTGTCCAGATTTTTCACAGCATTCTGAATCGCCTTATAATGTTTTACTTCATCATCAGCCAACATATTTAGAATATTTTTCATCCCTATATTATCAGTTTCATTCATTAATTCTCGATATAAGTTCTCGGATTCTTTTACCATGTCTAGTGCAAAATCAAATATATTCATCATTTCATACTTCCTAATTCAAACAAAAATTTATAACCTGTTACTTACATTAATCAAAATTGATAGTTGTTTAGCTGGCCAAACAACTATCAGTTAAAAATTTAAATTACAGTTTTTCCTCTTTCATCCAATGACCGTGAAGATTACACATCTCTACGATCTGCACTTTTGATCCTGTCTCTTTGAGGTGAAATACCACAGAAGGATTAACCATTGGCGTTAACATAATCCGACTCACATATTTATGATCAACATAACAATCAATAAATTGGATAAAGTGTTTGTCTTCCATCGGATGCAGAGTTTCACCGATTCTAACCAAAATATCGGTACAAGGTTTTTCCGGTACCAATCCACATTCTTGCACAACCTGAACTACCGGAATATGTTTTACTGCTCCCTCTTTGCTTTTTTCCATGGCATCAGTAAAAACCGTATTATTATTGTCAAATTTATCCTTTGGGGCAAAACAAACTGGACAATTTTCCGGTGCGGCTTCAAACTCAATGTGACCACAAACTTTACAAACATAAATACTCATATAACTCTCCTTATAAATTAATTTCTATTGATAATTTGCCAATCTTTATCCCATTCTTCCTCTCAAGCCGATAAAAAAATAACAAATATTAGCCTAAGTTCCACATTCAACATTATTGTTTATTTCATGCTTTCCATGATTTCCTTGATAACACTACTATCACGGTTTCGTCTGTACAAAGGTGTGTTGTCGTTTTCAAACATCGGAATGTTTTTATTGTATGACACTTTTGAATCTGACTTATAGATTAAGCCCAGTGGCCATGGTTCTCTTTCTAATGACTTTTCAAATGCTTTTATTTTGTTGGTTGGATCATAATCATTGCCAAGTATGTAAGTATTATCTCTGAACCACTGATTAGTATTTATCTTATTAAACGATACGCACGATTGAAAAACATCTACTAATGCAAAACCGTCATGTTGTATTGCCTGCTTAATCAGTTCTTTGGTGAGTTCTTTTTCATGGACTGAACTCTTGGCTACAAAAGTTGCTCCCAGTGAAATAGCCACAGCCAATGGGTTAAAAGGTTCTTCAATTACTCCATCAACTTGTATTGGCGTTTTATGTCCTAATTGCGAAGTAGGAGATGCTTGACCTTTAGTGAGTCCATATATCATATTATCATGAACAATAACGGTGATATCGGCATTTCTACGGATGTTATGAATAAAGTGATTACCACCTTCTCCATACACGTCTCCGTCACCGCTTTGTACTAAAACTTTTAGTTCAGGATTTACCATTTTAATTGCTGCAGCTGCCGGTAAAGCTCTGCCATGTAGTCCATTAAAGTAACTTGTATTGTAATATTGGGGAGATTTCGCAGCCTGCCCAATACCTGACACCATGCAAAGCTCCTCTTTCTTAAGACCTAAATCAGCATAAGCTTCTGCTACTATATTTCTCAGTCCAAAATCTCCGCATCCCGGACACCATGCAATATCAACTTCGTTATTCAACCAGTCCTTTTTATCCATTATAACACCTCCTTGATAGAGTCCATTAACTCTTCAACGGTAAACATCATCCCGTTATATTTTAATATTTTGTGATCAAAATTAATACCTGTTTCCAGTTTAATCAGATCCCCAAACTGTCCGGTCTGATTATTTTCAACAAGGATGAGTTTTTTTGATTTTTTCAGTAGAGATTCGGTGTCTTTATGCAAAGGATATACTTGTGAAAAATGAAGCATTGCCGTTTTTGAATTATTTATTTTATCAATAGCCTCGGCAATCATGTGATAGGTGGATCCCCATGCAACAATTAAGTTTTCATAATTTTCGGGTCCATATAATTCGGGTCTGCATGAGTTTTCTTTGATAAGTTCAATTTTTTTGAATCTTTTGTTTTTCATTGCTATGCAGATTCCATCTAAGTCCTCAGTTATTCTGCCATTCTCATCATGTTCATCTGAATCAGAACAAACAAAACCGGAACCAAATCCAGGAATTCCTCTCGGAGAGACACCTGAATCAGTAATTATATATCTCTGATAGTTATCATTTGTTTTGACTATGTGTCTGTCGATTTTTATTTTATCAAGGTCAAATGCTGGTGTATCGTAAAAAGTATCAACAAAATACTGATCTGTGAGGATTATAACAGGAATCTGATATTGATCGGCGTGATTAAACGCTCTGCATGCAAGTTCAAATGCCTGTTGTGTTGTACCCGGTGCATATATGGCTCTTGGAAATACTCCGTGACCTGTATAAAGTGCAAGATTTAAATCTCCCTGTTCGGTTCTGGTTGGAAGCCCTGTCGCCGGACCCGGTCTTTGTGCAATATGGATTACCAGTGGAGATTCAGTCATACCCGCAAGACTCATTCCTTCTGTCATAAGGGCAAAACCGCCTCCTGAAGTTGAAACAATAGGACGGGCACCTGCATACCAGCCTGCTACTGCCATATTTACAGCTGCTATCTCATCTTCTGTTTGCTCAATCAATATGCCTGCTTTGTGTGAGTATGTCGCCAAGGCGGTAAATACACTTGTTCCAGGTGACATCGGATATGCAAATGCACAGTCGCATCCACCAGCTATAGCACCAAGGGCTATTGCGTCGGTGCCTGAAATCATGAAGTTATCAAGTTTTGTCTCCGGCTTGCATACATCAAGAGTGATAATTTTTTTAGAAACCAGATTTGTGCCAATCTCGTATCCACTTTCTGCGGCCTGTGCATTTTTATCTGCTATTTCATCGCCTTTTTTAGCAAATATATCTTTTATAAAATTTAAAACTTCATTGCGATTCAGATTCATCAGTCCACTCACAAGTCCAACGGCAACTGAATTTACATACAATGCATTGCCAAATTCTGTAGCAATCTGTTGAAAAGATACATCAATGACTCTTTCGTTCTCAAGTTTCTTTTTGTCACCAATTATAATGGTTTCATCTGAAATCCTGTCTTTTAAGTGTGAAAAAGCAGCTTTTTCAAATGGAATTAATATATCAATATGTTTAACAAATGCTTTCACTTCATCACATGACACTCTGATTGAAATTGAATTTACACCACCCCGTACACGTGACATGTATTCTTTAGTAGCGTACACGCGATATCCTGTTTTTTTTAATAAAGCCAGGAGAACTTTTTCTACTGAGTTAATACCTTGTCCCGCTTCTCCTGACAGTACAATAGATAGGTCATTCATCGTTTACCCCCTTTTAATATTTCGATATATTTAAGTTATTTCTGAGGTTCGAATAGTTTACGTAATAATTTGATAAAATTTCTTTTTTTAAAAGCTTCCACATTCTTTCAATTAAATTGAAATTTGGGGAGTAAGTAGGTAAAAATATTTTTCTATGATTGATATTTGCGTTATATAAAAATAAGATTATTTTCTTCAGCTGAGAGTTATCTTCGATAATTCTTTCTATTCTTCCTATTTTATATTTACTAATAATTTCACTGATATAATGATGACTTACTAATAAGGTTACTCTAATCTTGAGCCAAGACCACCCTTTACCCCATAAAAGAAGAGATTTAATTATGTCTTCTACGGCTTTTTCCTTCATCACAGAATGAAATCGAGTTAAATATAAAATTTCTTCCTCTGTTAATTTATTTTCCATAATTAAATGGTAACAAAATATTTTTTCATGTCAAGGATAAACTTTAAATAAAAAATATTACTATATTTTATTATATCTACAAAAAACAACCTCCATTAGGTACAATATAATTATAGTTCTTTTTTCTATATACTAACCCACATTATTAAATATGAATATTACATGGTTTTTAAGAAAGCGCAAGTAGAGAGGCACGGAGGTTAGGAGCTTTTTTACCGTAAAATTTGTTGAAGTTAATCCATTATTGCAATTATATTTAATATATATTAAACTTATTTATGTTTATATTGAATATGGAGCTTTTATGAAAATTATCAATACATCTGTTATAATTATAGGTGCAGGTCCAATCGGACTTTTACTTGCTAACCTTTTAGGTAAAGAGAATATAGAAACTGTAATTATAGACAAAAAAAAAGAGTTTGATAAGTACTCAAAAGCTATTGGTATTATGCCCCCAAGCTTTAAAATCCTAAAAGATTTAAATATTCTGGATAAATTTTTAGATCATGGTGTAAAAGTAAAAAGAGCTGTAATACATGGGTCTAAATATACTTTAGGTGATATCACTTTTAAAGGTATAAAAAAATTTGAGTGCATTTTATCAAATCCACAAAATTTAACAGAGAATATTCTTTTTGATAATCTAAAAACATACAAGAGTGTTACAGTCTGTTTTGGCCATGAACTTAAAAAAGTAATTAATAATGATAATAATGTTGAAATGTCAGTTTTAGATATTGATAAGAATGAAGAAGTTATTATAAAAGCTGATATTGCAGTCGCATGTGATGGTGGTAAAAGTACTACTCGTAATGAATTAAATATAGACTTTATTGGCAAGCGATACAAAGACACATTTGTTATGGGGGATTATATTGATAAATCAGATTTAGGAAGTGATGCTCATTTATTTTTTACAAAACATGGTGCTGTTGAGTCATTTCCGCTCAATGATGGTAAAAGACGGTGGGTTGTGCAAACAGAACAATTTATGTCTGAAAGGGAAAATGATTTTATCGAAGAAAAAGTTCTTGCAAGGACTGGAATTAAACTTGAGGTTAAGAACCGGATATCAGACAGTCCCTTTGGAGTGCAGCATTATATAATAAAATCATACTCAAAAAACAGGGTAATATTTTGTGGAGATGCGGCACATTTAATGTCACCAATAGGCGGACAGGGAATGAACACCGGTTTTGCTGATGTTGAGTTTACTTTTAAAATTGTAAAGCGCTTTTTAAAAGATAAAGATCAAGAAGTTTTTAACTTACTCTTAAAACGTTACGATTTTTACCGTAGAAAAGCAGCAAAAGAGGCTATCTTAAGAGCTTCATTATCAATGTGGATTGGGACTATAAAGGGAGGAGTGAGATCTTTAATCAGGAATATAAACATTTTCATGTCGCTTCATAGCCCTTTAAAGCTCTATATTCCTATATTTTTTGCAATGATGACAATAAAATATCACAATGTAGCTAAAATAAATAAAAAAGACTTACAACTTCTCGAATGTTATGATCTCGATGAAACCGAAAAATAGAATTTTTGACTTTAAATTTTTAAACCCGGTTCCTTCTATTATTTTTTTTAGTTCTTCTCTCTCTGGATAAAGTTGTAAACTATCTGCAATATAAGCATATATTTCACTGTTACCGTGTAGAATAACCCCCCATAGACTACCCCAAAATCGTAAGAAAAAAAGTTGCATTTTTTGTATTAATCTAACTTTTGATTTAGAGAAATCAAGGAATGCACATTTCCCCCCCTGCTTTGTGACTCTATATATTTCTTTTATTACATTAGGTATGTTTGGTGCATTACGAAGTGCGTAACTTCCTGTAACGATATCGTATGAATCATCTGGTTTTTTTGTATTACACATATCGCCTTTCTCAAAAAACATATTTCCTGAAAAGACCTTATATCTTTTTAAAGATATTTTTAGCATTTCGTCATTTAAATCAAAACCAGTAATATTAGCATTGTTATAGTTATTATAAAGCATATATGTAATATCGCCTGTTCCGCATGCCAGGTCAAGGCATGTTTCTACACCGCTTGCAGGTAATTCTTTAATAAGTAATTTCTTCCAAGCGATATCCCGGCCAAAAGAGAGGACTCTAGTTACAAAATCATATCTAGGGGCAACTATATCAAATAATTTTTCATTGTACTCTTTTTTACTAATACTATCTTTGAGGTTGAAATTTTTTACTTTTAATTTATTGTTTTGCATTTTTAATCCTTTTTTGAATTTGTATAACACATCGCTTAATTTCATATGATAATGTTAGGTAATGGTTTTTTTATGTCCTTAATAGCCATTATAAATTTATATAATAATAAATATAGTAAAAAATAAAAAAATCATATTTTTTTTTATTAATTCATTTTTTTATATATAATATAAATGGTAAAAAAATAAAAAAGAGGTTTATATGTCAGAAAAAAATAGTGATACATTTGAGAAAGTAAAAGAGATAATCTCTCAGGTATTACGTGATGATTTGGATATAAAATATGAAAGTCACTTACAGGAAGATCTAGGTGCTGAATCCATTGATATAATGTCATTATTAATAGAATTTGAAGATCAGTTTGGTAAAGAGATTCCGGATGAAGATATTCCCAAGTTATTAACTGTCGGAAATATTGTCCAGTATATAGATGCGAACTTAAAAGATTAATAAAGTATAGTAGGGCACTTTATCTCTAGATTAGTCAGTATCAAAAAAGGTGAAAAATGAACCGAAGAGTAGTTGTAACAGGATTAGGTGCTGTTTCTTCAAATGGAATAGGTGCTGAAGAGTTTTTTAATAATTGTTTAAACGATAAAGTAAATGTACAGTATATTCCCGATCAATGGAGAAAGTATTCTAGTTTTAACTGCGGTATTTGGTCTCCTTTAATTGAGCCTGACTATTCAAAGTATGGTATTACAGATATTGAAAAGAAACAATTTGATAAAACGACATTACTTGCTCTTTATTCGACATTTGAGGCTTTAGATCATGCAGGTGTAAAATACAGTTTAGTTGATAAAAAACGAGGGTCCTATAGTATTGATAATGTAGATCCATTTAAAGTTGGAGTTGTTATTGGTACTGGTATTGGCGGAGTAGAAAGTCTTATTAGCTCATATTCGTTTCAGATTTTAAATAATGCAAAAAAAAAGCTTAATGATATCAAAAATGACAATCCGGGTATTGCAGATGATGTACAAAATGTCGATGACCTTTTAATTAAAGCCAAGCGTTTTAGTCCATTTGCAGTCTCTATGATTATGGGAAATGCTTCTGCTGCTAATATAGGGATTAGATTTGGATTAAATGGTATGAATAAAACAGTATCAGCAGCATGTGCATCAGGTACAGCTGCAATAGGTTATGCTTATGAAGCCGTTAAGAGTGGTAAATTAGATATGGCAGTGTCAGGTGGTGTTGAATATTTATATGATGAATACGGAGGATTGTACTTTGGTTTTGATTCATTAAAAGCCTTATGTAGGGCAGGTGATATTATAGAAGAGGCTAATAGACCATTTGATAAAGCGAGAACTGGTTTTTTATATAGCCAGGGAGGCTCCGGCATCTTAATCCTCGAAGATTATGATAGTGCAATAAAACGTGGTGCAACAATCCATGCAGAGATAAAGTCTTTTGCAGAAACAAATGATGCACACAATATAATGATGATAGAAAAATCCGGTAAATGTATCGAAAGAGTAATTGTTGATGTTATGAAGCAGGCCGGAATTCAACCAAAAGAAGTGGATTATATAAATACTCACGGTACAGCAACTGAGCTTAATGATGAGGTAGAGTCAGCTGCAATAGAAAAAATTTTTGGGGATAAAGTATTAATTAACTCAACAAAATCACTTATAGGGCATAGTTTTGGAGCATCTGGTGCATTAGAAGCAGTCATAAGCGTGATGTCGATTACAAAAAAGAAAGTTCATTTAAATAGAAATATTAAAGACCCGGTAAGAGATTTAAATTTTGTAAGAGAGTCAACAGATGCTCATATAAAAACGGTGTTAAGTGAATCATTTGGTTTTGGTGGTCATAATACTGCAATTATTTTTACTGAAGTACAAAGCTAAGTTTTGCCAACAACACACAATCTGGCAGGAAGATGTTGCTTAACAAACAGTTTTGCTTTACTTTTTTGTATATGATTGGTTAGTTCATGTTTCGTAAAACCTTTTTGGATTGATAGTCTGCCATCATAAAATGCAAAACTCTTTTTTATAAAAAGAGCAGTAAAAAGTGTATATCCAAAGTATGCTAAATTAGATCTTTTTAAATCATTTAATACCATGACATTGTTACAAGATTCTGAAATTATACTTAATAATGATGGAATAGATTGATCATCTATATGGTGCAAAAAGTGATTTGTAAAAATATAGTCAAACTTACCGTGTAATTTTAAATCAAATGCGTTACCGTGTATTACTTTTATATCCGGAAAATTTTTGCAAACTTTTATCGCATACTCAGTAATTCTTTCATCAGAATCAATGCAAGTAATAGAAGCTTTAATGCCAATTTTTTTGCATTTTTTTAAAAACCATATAGGTATGTCACAGCCGCCCGCCCCAATATCTAAAAAGTTGACTTCACTTATTTTTCTTTTTTTTATATCTGTAAAAATATATTTGTTTATTAAAGAATTTGATGAAGAAAATAACATATTTAAAAGTCTAAATTGCGCAACAGTTTTAATCAATTTTTCTGTATCACAGTCTTCAAAGTCCATAAGTTCTTTTTTTGTTGAGCGAATTTTCATGTTTGGAAATAAAAAACTAAACATTATACTTTTTCCATTATTGCTGTTTCTATTGTTAAACCAGGGCCAAAACCTGCTGAAAATATTTTGCCTGATTTGCTACTATTTAAAACTTCATTTAATACAAACATAATAGTACTTGAGCTCATGTTTCCATAATTCCAAAGTATATCGTAAGAGTGTTGCAAATCTGTTTTTTTTAAATCCATAGTAGCACTAAATTTCTCGAGTATAGCTTTTCCGCCTGGGTGCACGGCCCAAATGCTAATATCTTTTTGTGTTATATTTGCTTTATTAAATAAATCATCCATTACTCCACCAATATGCTGGTCTATTATTTTAGGCACGTAACTGGAGAGTTTCATATCAAAACCGTGTTCACCGATCTTCCACGCCATATCACTTTCACTATTATCAGTATAATGGGAGTGGAATGTATTAAATATAATTTTAGAACCTTCGGAGTCACTTTCATTTGATGATATAAGGTACGCTGCTACACCATCTGCAAATAATGCATTTGCTACAATTGTATCGGTATCAAACTTCTTTTGATAGTGCAGTGAGCATAGTTCAACATTAACAACCAAAACTCGAGCTTCAGGATCGGCTTTACAGATACTGGAAGCAAGTTTCATTGCAGGGAAAGCAGCGTAACATCCCATAAAACCTATATTAAATCGATCAACACTCTTTTTTAATTGCAACTCTTTTACAAGATGGAAGTCAAATCCCGGAGCTGCAAAACCAGTACAACTTACTGTAATAACATGAGAGATCTTATCTTTTACTCCAAAAGCACATGTATCAAGTAATTTTTTTACTGCTTTAAGAGAAAGTGAATTTGATTCAGTAATAAATAAATCATTTCTTTTCATGGTAGAAGGTTCTGGTTCCAAGTCCTCACTTTGAGGATAAAATTCGTGTTCGGAATAGTGTTTATCAAAATCAGAAATTACAGAATGACGTTTATGTATTGCTGTATCTTTATAAATTTTATCTAAGAAAAGTTTTTTCTTAGATGTGTCGCATAAAAGTTTAGTTTGATATTTAAGAGCAAAATCTTGTGTGTAATAAAAATCAGGAACCACTGTTGCTATTTTATGTAAATATACTTTATTATTCATTTAATTTCCTTAGTTGTATTTAGTTAAAAGATTTTTGATTTTATCAAATTGTTCAATGTCTCTCGCAGATGGATCAGTTAAGCTGTTAAATACTTTAACTCCATTATCCAAAATAGACTTAACAAGTTCTCGGTCGTCTAATTTAATTGATTCGTAGCCGTTTATTCCTTGTTTTTTTGCAAGTACTTCTTTATTAGAGGCTTTCCAATTGCGTTTATATAATGCGTCTGCGGCATCATGTATAAAAGTTAAATTATTAGGATCATATTTTAATGCATCACTATAAAAAAGCCCCATTTTAAATTTATCTCCACCAAATAACGAAGGTACTTCTTCTTCAATCTTTGCTTTTAAAAGATAAGCTAAACTTAAAGATGGGTCTAATTGAAGTGCTCTATCAGTGAGTTCTTTTAATCTGGATAAATTCCCCAAAGACTCTATAATTCCGATCGCTCTGCCTCTTGATCCAAAATTTGCTGCGTAAAAAAATATAATCTTAGCCTGATCATTTTTATTTCCATAAGTAATATTAAGATAGGGTTCTACAATATCCATAGCTTTTGTGTAAGCCTCAATTTTTTCTGATCTTTTTGTTTGAGGTATTAACTCCGCAACTTCAAAAAGCTCTCTTGACATTCTCCATAAAATTTGTGGATCAGGATCATTAATATCAAATGCTTTTTGTAATGAATCATGAGCTTGTGTGTGTTGCCCTTTGTGATTTAACACGTCAATTATATTAAGATCAATCGAAAACAAATTAAATGCAATAGTAAAACATATAAAAAAATATATAATTTTATTCATAAAATATCCTGATTTTTTTTTATTTATTTATTTAATTATATGCAAAATAAGTAAAAAATAGTAGATAAATTTTGATTAAAAATCTAATATCTTTATTAAATATATTAGTTCTGAACAAAATTTTGAAGAATTTTCATAAATTACATTAAATATCTTTTTTGCCATTTCATAATGAAAGTCATCTACAACTTTAGTAAAGTTTTTATTATCATGAATGATAATTGCTCCCTTATATGGTTTAATATCCTCTCTATTTTCTATTGAATTTCCTGCACCTGCTGTCAAATAAGATATAAATCCCATTTTCAGGAATATCCTGTTTATCAAATCGAAATGTGATTTTTTCATTTTATTAAATCATTGATGAATTGTAACACAATTGTTACTCATTTATAATCCTCTTAGATAACCATTGAAGCTGTTTTCCAATACTTAAACCTAACATTGGAATTTTATAATATTTAAGATGTGAGAGTAAAAATTTTCTGTAATTATTTCCAGCCAAAAAGATGAATTCATCATGTTCAATTTCTGTCGATTTCTTAAGTTGGTTTAATACGAAATTTGCCCGCTCTTTTTTTTCATTAGAATGCATTTTATTGAGAGTCATATCATAAGGTTCAATTATTTCATTTAATCTCAACAAACCATATTTAGCAGAAAGAATGAAAATTTTATCAGGATTTTGAGATTTTGCATATTGAAGATTCTTCTGGAAGAGTGGGCTTACATACAAATCTTGAGCTTTTGTTTTGTAATTAAGTTTTTTACTGACACATGAAATCAATATTATAGTTCCCATAATAACCCTTTGCAGGGCATGGTACCTAACGCCCTGCCCATATCTCGACGTTTTTCTCTTTGCCGAAAAAGGCGCATGCCAGACAAAGAGAAAAATGTGGCTTTAGCCCAAGAATGGTACTCCGTTCACAGCAGATATGGGCTTGTTATGAGAAGTTTCGGTATTTTTTATAGTAAAATTTTTTAGCGCTTTTATATCTTTAAACCAGTCGTTAGTATCTTTCATTAATAATAGAATAAATCCAATTAATTGTAATATATATTGCATAGTTGATACTGAACCCAAAATTACATTTAATCTAAAATTTAATATAATAGAAAAGATATAAAATATTAACCCAGGTGCAACTAAAATTAAATAAATCAATCTTGCCCAATTTTTACCTTTTCTCATAAAAAATGGAATCAAACAACAAATTGTCATTAATAAAGTCATTCCAATGATTGATATAATATTTATTACGTTAGAATCATTAAATTTTGTATACTTAATTAATAAGAAATTTAAAACACCAAGATAAAATGAAGAGATTATTAAAATTGTCGCTAAATTTACTGTAAAAGGAATTTTATTTCTTAAACTATCTAATTTCATTTTATAATTATCAATTTCATTTTCCATACTAAATCCTTAGTGCCGAAAATTTTCATAATTCGAAATATATGTATTTCGCTTTTACTCATATAATATATACTACAATAAACAATAAATCAATACCAATGTATAAAAATAAATTAATTCCTAAATTATTATCCCATAACTATAAAACACATATCAACTTGCATTGAGTATGCAAAAAGTTCACAATTAATGACAATACCCACCCTTTTATGAACTTCACTTTTTACACCAAATATCACCTCAAACCAATACTCTCATTCGCCTGCAATATAGCTCTATCAAATTCTCTATAACTATACTTCAAATAAATAAGCGTATTCTGAATAGATGAATGCCCCAAAAATTTCTGCACCTTGACTATATCCACACCGGATTCCAATAATTGAATAGCCCTTGTATGTCTCCAAGCCCTGGTCGTAATGAGTACATTACTGCCCGGGTATGCCTCATAAATGACAATGTGTCTACTCCCTGGCAATTCCTAACCTGTCACAATCCACTTTCAACATTTTATCAAACGACTGCCGAATTAATGGTTTCGCACTTTCAATCTAATTTCAAACATAGTTTTTCCCCGCTGTAAATCTTCTATTCTCCATGTTTCAAATTACTAAACTTATTTGAATCTAATCAGAATATAAGACCCTAATCCACCCATAAATTTTGCTGATAATGCTATGTCATTACCCGGTAAAAATGATGCTACAAGATTCAAAAGAAGATCAGCATTTAAGGATATCGGGGAAAAAGTTATCAAATCATTTATTTTAATCTCAAATGAAATCCGGTGCGATATACCAAAGTATATTTGATCAAAAAGCTCAATACTTTGACGACTCCATTTATAATATTCTGTTTCTCTCCAAAAATATCTATGTACAAACGGTATTATTTTAAAAGTAGGAGCCGGTGATGAAAATGTAAAAAACGCCCTGCCCTTTCCAAACCTGAAAGTCGGATAAAATGTATGTGAAAAAATCATTCCCTGATCGTAAATTGAACTCGAATACATCATTGTGTACCCGGCATCAATAACATTATCAAAATAAAAATACTCGGTCACTTTATGCCGTAAAATAAAACCGGCAGTTCCATTCGCCTGAAAAGGAAGTCCTGAATTAAAGTCAAGTTTAAAACCGGCATGGACATCTTTTGCTGATAAAGATAGCGTAAAAACAAGTATAAATAACAAAAACATTAATTTTTTCATAAATAACCTCTGATGTATATAATATTAGAAACCTTCCGGCATTACAGATAAAAACAAATCAACCCCGCCTTTTGATACGGATGGTAAATTGCGAAGAAATTCTCTATTTGATGAAAAAATAAGTATCTTATTTTTTGAAACATTACCGGTAAAAGACATAAACTTATCGCCTGATTCATATAATGTCGGTCTATACTCATCACTTTCAGTATTCATTTTTTCAAAGTATGTTCTATCAAACTTATCCGGTTCATGGGTTTTAATAACATTGTTGATATTATCTGGAGTTCCCCATCCGGTTGCGGTTTTTATTGAATAATAAATATCATACCCGCCATAGCCGCCTTCTCTGTCTGAACTGAAAACCATATAATTACCATGAATATAAGGGAATTTATCATTACCTGATGAATTGACTATGTCAAGTTTTTTAATATTACCTTCATCAATCGGTTCGGATAGCCATGTTTTAAAATCCAATTTACTGGCATTGGTATTTTCATAATAATAAATATTATAAACATTATTACCAGCTCTATTTGAACAGAAATATAAAATATTAGTTTCATAATCATACACAGGATACGCATCATCGGCATTTAGATCATTTCCGCCAAAGAGTTTTAGTTCCAACCCGTCATAGAAATAAATATTTAATTTACCATTAGCTTCTCTATCTGATGCAAAAAGATAGACATCAGTAGTGACATCCTGCTTCCGGTTAGCGGGAAATACAATTGGCCCAAACTCATTGGCATCTGAATTACACGCCTTATGTAAATAAGGCCCCCCTGCATCTGAATTAACGCTTATAGAATCATTTGAAGAGTAACCGCATTCAAATGAAATATTGCCGGTCCACACATCAAAATTATCACCGGCACTTCCGCGATTTGTTGAAAAAATAACATTTGATCCAAAACTGAATGTCGGCGGTGCAGCCATATTATAATCATCATACTCTGAAGATATACCGCTCAAATGAAATACACCATGTTTCATAGTTATTGTTACCGTCGGATAACATGACATTAAAATAAGCGGTATAAGAAAAATTGCATACTTTCTCATTTTTAATCCTTCTTTACTATTGTATTTTTTATAGAGACAAATATACAATTTACTGTGTTATTGTCAATAACTTTTATGCCTGGATTTAATGACATTTTTTTAAATAAATGATATACCTTACTTTCTATTCATGATCGTATATTAAGGAATAAAATGAAAAAAATACCGTTTTCTCCACCGGATATTACCGAAGAAGAAATTGCTGAAGTTGTTGATACACTCCGGTCAGGCTGGATTACAACAGGACCTAAAACAAAACGTTTTGAAGCAATGATTTCTGAATATTGCGGTGTTGAAAAAACGATTTGTTTAAACAGTGCAACGGCAGGTCTCGAACTGGTTCTGCGATTATTTGATATTGGCCCGGGTGATGAGGTTATTACAACTCCGTATACGTTTGCAGCTACTGCAAATGTGATTATTCATACGGGAGCAACACCGGTATTTGTTGATGTAAAACCTGATCAATTTAACATTGATCCCGATGCGATTGCCCGTGCAATAACCCATAAAACAAAGGCTGTTATACCGGTTGATTTTGCCGGTTTTCCGTGTGACTATAAAGAAATATATACAGTACTGAATGATAAAAAGCATGTATACCATCCCAAGCCGAAGACTCTTCAAGAGTTAATTAACAGACCACTTGTTTTAATTGATGCAGCTCATTCGTTTGGTTCATCATATAATGGTAAGAAATCGGGGAATCTGGGTGATTTTTCAGTTTTCTCATTCCACGCGGTTAAAAACCTTACCACTTCTGAAGGTGGTGCCATAACATTTAATGCAATCGGCGACGCAACATCAGATGAATTATACAAAAAACTTCAGCTTTTATCTCTTCACGGACAAAGTAAGGATGCGTTTACAAAAATGAAAGCCGGTGGCTGGTTTTATGATATTGCGATAGCAGGCTACAAATATAATATGACTGACATCGCGGCATCTCTGGGTATTGTTCAGTTAAAACGATTTAATGATATGCAAGTTGTTAGAAAATCACTCTATGAAAAATACATATCGCTTCTTTCAAATGACTCACGAATTATATTGCCTGACTTTAATGCAAAAGACAAAGTATATTCATATCATCTTATGCCGATACGAATTAAAAATGCCGATGAAAAAATGCGTTCTTCAATCATTGAATTTGCTGCTGAAAAAAACATTGCTTTGAATGTTCATTTTATACCGGTAACCATGCATCCTGCGTATACATCACTCGGTTATTCAATTACCGGTACGCCTCACGCTTATAACTCATACCACAATGAAATAACGCTTCCATTATATTCAACAATGACATTAGATGATGTCGATTGTGTTGTTTCAGTGCTTCACGATGCGTTAGAAAGTATTCTAAATCAATAACATTAATTCTAAATTTGACGATAGTGTTTATGAGGTCAATTGAATAATGAAAATAGTACATATAACACAATACGATGTAAAAGGATTTATTGAAAGTGCTGCATATAAAATTCATAAATCACTGATAAAGGCCGGCTTTGAATCCCGGATGCTGGTTATTGAGAAAAATACAACTGATCAGAATGTTACAAAGATTAAAACAAATGCAATTATTAATTCGATACAAAAAAACTTAAATAACCGGCTTTGCAAACCGGAAATTATACCGGACAGTTCGTTCAGTTTTGGTATTTTCGGGATTGATATTTCGGGTCATTCACTTGTTAGAAATGCTGATATAATCCATTTACATCAGATGAGTGAAAAACCGTTTGGCGTGGAATCAATTCAGAAAATCATAAGACTAAAAAAGAAAATTGTCTGGACATTGCAGGACTCGTGTGCGTTTACCGGCGGATGCCATTATACCGGAGCGTGTGAAAATTTTAAAATTGAATGTAAAAACTGCCCGCAGCTTGATTTTCCTGGTGAAAATGATATATCGTTTAAAATATTTACGAAAAAAGCAGGATTTTTGCAGAATGCACATATGTGCGTGATTTGTTCAAGTGATGCACTTCGTAACCAGACTCAGGAAAGTGCCCTGTTAAAAAAACAGATTATTACAACAATTCAAAATCCGGTTGATACTTCAATTTTCAGGCAATCAGTACGAATGCAGGGAAAAAAGAAATATATTCTGTATGGAGGCGAAATTCATCATACCAACGGGGGATGGAATGACTTTCTTTCTTCTATAACATTGTTTGAACAATCGCAACCTGAACTCTCATCATTTTGTGAAATAATTATATTAAGTGATCAAGAAATACCTTCGGTTCCTGATGTTAAAATGAAGATTAACAGTGCCGGAATTGTCAGCAACACCAATCAGTTAGCTGGGATTCTTACGATGTGCAGTATTTTTGTTTTACCTTTATTAGAAGAGAATACAAATACAATACTGCTTGAAGCACTTTCATGCGGATTACCTTCTGTCACCTTCTTCGTTAATGGAATTAATGAAGTAATAATCCACAAGGAAAATGGTTATGTAGCTCAGTTTAAAAATAACACCGATCTCGCAGCGGGTATTGAATGGTGCCTGAATAACAGAGAAACTGCCGGTAAAAATGCAATTGAAAGAATGAACAAAATCAATAAAGATGAAATAGTCAGTTCTTTATACATTGAAACTTACAAAGGAATATAATGGATAAAAATAGTACGGTATCAATAATAACAGTTTGTTTTAATTCTGCAAAAACGATTGAAAAAACTATTCAATCAGTATTAAACCAGACTACTAAACCTTTTGAATATCTGATAATTGACGGTAATTCTAAAGATGAAACGCTTTCTATTATTGACCGTTATTCAAGTCAATTTGAAAATAAGGGTATACGATTCGTTGTTATCAGTGAAAAAGATACCGGTATTTATAATGCGATGAATAAGGGAATTAAGCTATCTCAAGGTGAATTACTCGGCATAATTAATAGTGATGATTATTATGAACCTGATGCGATTTCATCAATTATAGAAATGTATACTCATTCGCAGTCACCGGATATTATTCATGGCAACATCAATATACTTCATCCTGACGGGTCAATAAGAAACGTCAGAACCTCTTTTACCGTCAATGATTCACGCTCCGTTACAGAAGATTACTCACTACTAAAAAAACGTATGATACTCAGTCATCCTTCGTGTTTTATTAAAAAATCATCCTACGAACACTTTGGCTTATACAATGAAAATTATGCAATTGCTGCAGATTATGATTTAATAGTCAGATATTACAAAGCCGGAGCACGATTTGTATATGTAAATCACATAATTACCAACATGACAATCGGCGGGATAAGTCATTCAAATAAAATTAAAGTGATTCTTGAAACATTACGCGTACAAAGGGAACATCATATTGTTTCACTGAGCTCATTGACACGCAGTTTTTATGAATTATCAATTGCGATAGTTAAGAAAATTATCGGGTAGAGGATTTAATACTTTTTAGCTGTTTTATGTAATAAAAAAGAACATAGAAAGACCTCTATTCCGGGCAACGAAATTTAGAGTTTTTCAATATCAACAATTGAAAGTCCGGTAGCTTTGGAAATAATATCTACAGTTACACCAAGTCTCTTGAAGTTTTTAGCATCTTCAATTTTACCTTCAAGCTTGCCTTTTTGAATGCCTTCCTGCATTGCTTCGTCAAGACCAGTATTGTAATCGAGTTGCCATATTTCGCGACGTAGTGCTTTATCCCGAAGTCTTTCATCATTGTTAAATTTTTTGAAAAGTGAATGTGCCTTACGAATCTCAGGATCATTATTAAGTAGTAATGTCATTTTGTCCTCCTCTTTACCTTCATATTTAAAAAAGGTAAGCCATTTGTCGAGATGTGCTTCCACAAGTCCCGGCTGAATATATTTTTTCAGTTCAATAAAGTGCATTTCAAGATGATCGGTTAGTAGATATTCCGGATTGTCTTTTTCGAGGAGCATAAAGCAACTATGAATTTTTGTAGCATCAGGGAACATTTTAAAGTTAACAAGATTAATGCATATCACCGGATGAAGAGTAGTATATGTTTCTTTTTGTTTAATTTGTGTTGCATACAGTCGTGCCCAGTAGTACAAAGATCGTTGTGCAAAAGATTTTTCATCCCTCACTTGTATTTCTATGTCGTACAAGCGGTTGTTGTTATCAACAGCTTTGATGTCGAGCACCGTTTCTTTATCAAACCGGTATTTTTTTATGTTTACAAGGTTTTTAACTTTTGCAGAATGAATCGTTGTAAACTTTGAGTCTAAAAGAACGCCATTAATAAATGAAACAAGGAGATCCTCATTTTCTTCATTACCAAGAAGATACAGTATAAAAAGGTCATTGAGTGCCGTAATTGATTTCATAAAAAAAATAATACTGTAAAATGGAGATAAAGGCAAGATTATTTTTATCCTATAATACCGGGAATCAGCACTTGCAAGGTTTCAATCCTTATTTTAATGGAAGAACGGTTAAAAGACGTCATTGAAGCTAACTATTTTACCAGTAACAAATTGCTGGTTTTTTTGAAAAAATAAAACGGTTCTTAGCATCAAAAAAACAATACATAAAATGGTAAAATGGTTAAAAATCCGCAACTAATACACCCTCTAACTTTATTTATATCATATAGATACATATCATGCAAGGAACAAATTCAATAAATTATACATATCAAAAATTGTAATGTCAAAGATCTCTTTTATTTAGAACAAATATTTCGGTAACAACAATCATTACATCTTGATTTACAAGAAGTTGCTTTTGGATATTTATTCATTGTTATTATCATATTAATTTCATTAATATATTTTAAAAGTTTAGCGTAATCAGATTTTTTAAATACTATCTCCTCTATATGATTTTTTGATCTGGTATACACTATATAACCTCTACTTACCTCAATATTATAATTTGTTTTTATCATTAGTCCATACATCAAAGATTGAATCTTATATGTTTTAAATACTTTATTCTTAAAAACTGCAAATTTATAATCTAAAGGAGCTGCGGTTCCATCTTTCAGAAATAAAATCTCATCAATTTTTCCATAAATGGAATTTATTTCATCATATACTTCCTGCTCAATCAATTTCTTCTTCACCAATATTTTTTTTCTGGTATAATCAGTATTCTGCAAACTTTTAATTTTATGAATCCGTCGTCCTTCTTCTACTTTAAATCGTTTCGCTTCATTTTGAGGAATATCTAAAACTTTCATATAGTAGATAAATCGCGGACAATATAGATATTCAAGCATTATTGATGGCGTTATATTCAGTATCATAAAAATAGTGCCTTGATTTCATCATTAACCATTGCTTTATCAAATGCCTGACCTTTTAAGACTACAGATTTAAAATCTTTTTCGCACATCGGAAAAACATATAATGAATCAGTAGCCGGATCAATCAATTGTTCACTCTGAATAACTATTTCATCTACACGTGAGTGATCTGCCTGCCCCAGAAAAACAGATTTCTGCACACGATATAATCCGCATCGAAGTGCAAGTTTTGCGATTTTAGTTCTGGCTTTGTCAGAAGTAATGTCATAAATAAACCAGGTAAGCATTATTCCCCCTTTTTATCGATAAGACGATTTGCAACTTTATGAGCATCATGAAGAATAGTATCTGCTAAAACGATATTCCTGCCATCATAATGTATCGTTTTATTTAATTTATCTGAGAAATGTTGAAGAAGGATTTTCTTTCCTTCCTTGTTAAGTGATAATCCGTTTTTTATTGTATCAAAATAATTTTTATTAACCATTTTTTTAGAAAATAAACTAAAAACACATGAAACTGCATGATGGCGAAAATTTTCAATAAAGTCGAATACAAAAGATTTTTTATTATAATTATCTGTATGAAGAATCCCGACAAACGGATCAAGTCCGGCAATTACAACCGCTTTTTCTACTTTTCCATACAGCACACCAAAAGTATAATTTAACATACAGTTGAATTCATCTTTTGCAGGTTGAGAACTTCTTCCGTCAAATTTAAATGGATCAGGAATAAGATGAGATAATATCCCGTAATAATGTTTTGCGGCGTTACCTTCATAAGCCATTATTGTATTACGTTTTTCATCCAGAGTTCCTGAAACAGAAGCAAGTTTTTCAATATATTTTTGAATATGTGCAATCTCAGATTCAATCAACTCTGCCTTTGCGTGACGTTTATATTCCAGCTCTTTTAAATGTTCAATATGATTAGTGATTTTATTTACTATCCATTCAACAGCGAATGAAAGCCCTTCATCCGATTCAAATATTTCAAGCTGTCGTCGTCTGATAAAAGCCGTTGAACCAAACTTTGAATGCCAGAATCGACCGTACGGATCTCCAAATTCATCGAGTAGTACAACATCGATATTATTGTCTACTGCAAGTTTTATAACATCAGTTGTCAATCGTATTGAAGTTGACATGATTATTGACTGCACTTTTGCCGGTGCCACCATTGTTTTTTTTCCATCAACTTCGATCTCAAACATACCGTCTTTCTGATGAATAAATGAACCATACGAATTAAGATATAAATCCATTTATTCACCATCCTTTTGTATTATCCATTTACCATTTTTTGTCGACCCGATTCGCTGAATTACACCTGATTCTTTCATTTTATCAAGATGATATTTCACCCCGTCAGCTGTAATATTTCCTAATTTCTCAGAAATCTCATTTCTCGTTATTGAAGGATTTGTATATATAAGTTTCAGAATTTGTTCTTGGGTAGTTTCTTGGGTAGTTTCTAATAAAACAAGACTGCCATCAATTATGATGCAGCCTTGTTTTATTAGAAACAATATTTTATCTCGTAGACGCAATAAATATCTTCGATGTATTTGTTAATACAATAATTTTATTAGCATCTATACTGACATCTTTTATTCCTAAAGGAGAGTTAAAAACTGCCATCAATTTTTTACTTTCATGAGAAACGATAAAAAGTTTATTTTCAGATATGAGACAGCTATAATTTGAGTTGTATACATGATCTATTATTTGTTCGAAATCTTTATCTTCTATTAGAATAGAAGCTGCATCTGTGATATGAGCCGGATTTTAAACAAAAAAGAATAAACAATATTTTTTACAAAAACTACATAAAATATCTTTAAAAATGAAACAAAATAAACTATAGTACAACTCAGGATAATATATGAAATATAGAAACAAAATACTTCTCGGGTTTGGATTTTTAATCTTCTTTTCAATCGTAACGATATTAATAAACGTATTTATCATACAGGAAACTGCAAAAAAAATACGTGATATTACAGAAACCCGATTTAAAATTGATCGCGAAGTAGAAGAATCTTCACGCCTGATCTATAAAATCAGTGCAGATGTATGGAATGCAATGTTGTATGATGAAGCAAATCGTGAACCGTTTATTGAATTATTAAATAGTGATGCAAAAACATTTTACAAAAATATACGAACTATTATTGAATTAACTGATAAAGCTCATGAATATGAAATATTGAATATTAACTTTAAAGCATATTACGGCTATTCAATGTCAATTTTGTCAACATACAATCTCCAGATCGTTTCGGGTAAAAAAGAGACATTAGACCATTACAACAAAATCAGAGACAGATTAAATGATCAACTGAAAACAACAGTTATTGAATCAAAAATGCAACTTGAAAATGCATTGCATAAATTAAATAATGATCTTACTTCAACAGTTTTATTTCTCATACTATTTGGTTTCTTTTCTATTTTACTATCTATTGTTCTTTCATTTATTCTTGCTGAAAAACTTACTCACCCGATAGATTACCTTATAACACTCTCAAAAAATATAAGTGATGGTAATTACTCTATAAAAGTAGATTATTCCAATCTACCCGGTGAATTCAGTCATCTCGCAACTGCCTATGAAACAATGATAAAAAACATTGAAAAAGCAGTTACATCACTGAAACTTGAGTCAGAAAATAGAATGAATGCAGAAAAAAACATATCATATCAGGAAATATTTCTTGATAATATTATAAATTCATTATCTGTCTCTCTTTTTGCAATTGATACCTTCGGAAAAATTACACTTCAAAATATCAAGGCGTCACAACTGCTTGAAAAATATAACAAAACTGAAAGTGAATTTGTATGGGGGCAACTCCCCTTTCTAGCTGATTATCATAAAGTCATTAATGATGTGATGACTGAAAAACAGGAAATTATTCTTGAAAAGGTCAGATTCAAAGAAGAAAAGAATTTTTATTTTGACATTAAAATATTCCCATTAACCTCCTGCGATACTTCAGGGGCCGTTATACTCATTGAAGATATTAGCACCTCAATCAAAAAAGACGAGCAACTTATTCAGATGCAAAAAATGGAAACGGTTAATATACTTGCCGGTGGGTTTGCACATGATTTTAACAATATATTATCAATAATCATGAGTTCCAATTCATTAATGAAACATTATCTTGAAAAGGGAGAATTAATTCAGGAAAAACTACTTGATCTGTCAATCACAACTTATAATGCCGGGGTTCGGGCATCGGATCTTGTAAAAAATCTTCTATCACTCACTAAAAAACAGGAAAGTGTTTTTAAAATGAGTGATCTCAATACAATTACTCAAGAAACCATTACCATGTGCAGAAGAACTTTTGATAAAATAATTACCATACGATTTTCTCCATACCCTGAAAATGTTCCGGTGTATTGCGATGCAACTCAGTTATCACAAGTGATACTTAATCTTTGCATAAACGCACTTCATGCTATGACTTTTATGCGAGACGAAAAAGAAGAAAGCGGAGGGTATCTAACCGTTGAAATCAATCATATCACCTGTGATCAGATTTTTTACTCAAGCCATCCTAATGCATACGAAAAAAGCTATTGGGTTTTATCAATAAAAGATACCGGTATCGGAATGACAAAAGAAACTATTGATAAAGTATTTGACCCGTACTTTACAACTAAAGATAACGGGAAAGGTACGGGTCTCGGACTTTCTATTGTTTACAATATAATTTCACTGCACCATGGATATATTGATGTTTATTCTGAAATCAATGTTGGAACTGAATTTAAAATTTATCTTCCGGCTTCAAATACAACCAAGGAACGAAAAATATCTGAAGCCAATCGTACTAAAATATTATCGGGTACTGCACTTATTATTGATGATGAAACAGATATTACCAAATCTGTAGGTACGATAATGTCAGTCTTCGGGTTTTCTGTGCTTACTGCAAAAAATGGGAGCGAAGGTATTGATTTATTTAAAGAAAATCACAATACTATCAATATTGTGATACTTGATATGTCAATGCCGGGATTATCAGGTTTTGAAGTTTTTTATAAATTGAAGGAGATAAATCCAAAAGTTAAAATCCTGCTTCACTCCGGGTTTAAAGATGTTGAAAAAGTTGAAAAACTTCTTGCGGACGGGGCAAGTGGCTTTCTCAATAAACCGTACACAATGGATGAACTTTTTTCTAAACTTAAAAAAATTTTATAACAAGCGGGATGAAGGGGAAAAGTATGAAAAAGCTACTTATTTTATGTATTATTTCAATTACAGTTTCATGCTCTTTTATTGATAGAATTATAATGAAAAAAGATGTGGTTGCAATTACTCAAAAAATCAATACAAAAATTGTATCAGTTAAAGAATCACTCATTAAACTTACTACCGAAATAGAAGAAGTATATAATAACCCCACGAAATATGACCTTTCTATCGATACTCTTGATAAAAAAGATGGCGGAGTATTTGATTCTCACAATGATTATACCTATTACTATAAAACGGTGAATACAGGTGCATCTTATTATTTTACACCAATGAAGCCAATAACTGATGATATGAAAAAGGAAATAAAAAAAGCAACATACATCGAAAACTATATGATTGAAGCATATGACTCATCCATAGTTCGTGTCGTTAATGTTGATTTTTGTGTTCCTTATACAATAGGGTTACTCTATCCGTGGTTTGATATGATATCAGCATTTCCTCCGGGACTTGACTTTAAAATGTTTGAATGGTTTACCAGAGGGTTTGAATCTCCGCAAGATCCGATATGGTCAGAAAACCCCTTTGCCGATCTGTATGCCGGATGGGTAATTGACATATCTATGCCTATAAAAGTGAATAATACATCCATCGGAGCATCGGTTATTAATATGGAAATTTCTAAACTTGTACGATACGGTCTTTCCAATGTTACATCTCATGTAATGATAATCGGTAATGATATGTCACTCCTTGGTGCAACTAATAAAGTTAAAGACTACTTTGATATAAAAGTGATTGAAGATGATGATTATCTTGGTCTGATAAAAGAAAATAAATTTGTTCCTGAAAAATATAAAATCACTAGTGAATCTCAGGCCGATTCTATCCGGAAAATCGGAAGTGAAATCAACACCGGAAAAAAAGATTTTACGATTATTTCAAAAGGGAAAAAACTTATTTTTCATGTTGAGAAAATTGATGAAATCAATTATTTTGTTGCGGGTTTTTCTGAGTAATAGACCGGAGAAAAAAGCAGATTTTCCTGTTTTTTACAAATTTCGCAGGTTTTCTTTGTTAATAAAAATAACGCTACTCACTTATAATTCGTTATAGATGATCTATAGTATATCAACAACAAGAAGTGCGATATCATCATTCACCGATGCTGAATTTTTAAACATCATCAAATCAGATATTATATTTTTTAAAAAATCGTTACCATTTTCATTACGATTCTCTACTATTTCAGAAATAAACGCATTCATCCCATACATTTCATTTTTTTCATTACGAGCCTCATGCAAAAATACTCTTTAAATCTCGAATTTTAGCATGAGGCTACCTAAAATGCAATTTTATTGCGTATCGGCTCTTGCAAAAATAATGCACACATGATTTTTTGCAAGAACCTCAACAAATTACTTACTGTTAAGTTTATTTTTCACAAAAAGCTCTCCGGCTTGTAAACCCATAGCATAACCTTCATCAAGAAGTTTTTTATTTTTTGTAGTTCTGCCGACTTTAAATGTATCATCAGGAATTATAGTGTTGATAATACAATCACTTGGCGGATTATTTATAAAATCAAGTGATTCATTATAATTTTTTCCACGATTGTCCATTGCATTAATAAGCTCAGGGTAAGACAAGATGTCTTTACGTATAAACCAGGGGATTTTTTTCTCTTTTTTTCTATAACCATCAGGTTGTGACAATATAACAGTTATTTCACGTGCACCCATTTCATATGCTTTTTTAACAGGAATAGAGTCAGCAACGCCACCGTCTGTCATAGATATCTCGTTAAATGGCGGAAACCCCCGGTAAAAAACCGGTATTGCACATGATGATTTCATTAAAGTTTCCAGATTGTCAGCCGTCGCAGTATAATATTCAGCTTTACCAGTATCTACTCGGGTTGTAACAATATAAAGCGGAATACCCGATTTTTCCATAGCTTCAACATCTATACCAATTTCTCTGATAGTTATTTCCCATAACCAGTCAAGGTCTAGTAAATGACCGCCAAATAAAAATTTTAAAGGAACTATAAATTGCGGTCGGCATGAATAATCAGTTATAACTTTATAATTTCTGTCACGTTGTCCGGCTAACCAGGCTGCAATATTTGTTGAACCGGCTGATACTCCGATGCAAAAATCAAAAGGATTAAAATTAAAATCAAGAAATGCGTCAAGAACACCTGCGGCAAAAATACCTCGCATTGCACCGCCTTCGACAATAAGTGCATGTTTATTTTTATTTTTCACTTCATTTTCTATCATTGATAAGTCCTTATAAATTACAATAGAGCCTCTTGCAAAAATACTCTTTATATTTCGAATTTTTGCATGAGGCTACTTATAACGCAATTATATTGCGTATAGCGGAAGCAAAAATAATGTACTCATGTTTTTTGCAAAAGCTTCAACAGTATATACAAAACGATATATATCGTCAATGTTTTACAATTTTTTAGTTAAAACATCTATACATATAATTTAAAATAGTAGTAAATCATTAATATAGGATTTAACAAATATGAATAGAAAAATCAAAAATCTTTTAATACTATTGCTTTTAATGACAAATGTATTCATTTATTCTGAATCAGATATTTTTAAACTAACCTGGGATTCGTTTTTTCAGGGAATTGCAAATACAGAAGAATGGACTGCAACAACAGATAATAATGGTTTAATACTTTTTAATTTTCCTGATGGTTATACGGTAAAAGTTGATGAAGCATCGGTTTTTTTATCAGGTAAAAAAATAAAATCCTCAATTCGCAGAAATATAAATAAATATATAATTAAAACTGATATAAAACCAGGATTAGAAGTTAGAGTAAATATTCAATATAAAATTCTTAGTTTTTTTAATAAATCATTAATTATAAATGATACATGTTTTTATTTCCCTTTAGATCTTGTTGAAAAAATTAACCATATTAAAAGTGAAGTAATTACCATACATTGTTCAATGAATAAAAACTGGCAACTTCTTGAACCGGGAAATATTGAGTATAAAATACAAAATAGAACTAAAATTTATCAATTTAATTTGAAAAACAATAGAAATCAGGTATTATTATTATCACGAAATATAAACATTATTTCTGATAAAATGATCGATAATGTAGATTATAAAGTAATTATCAATAAAGAATATTTCTTTATTCCATCTTTATTGAAAAGTAATAAAAATATCAAAACGTTGATTGAAAGAATTGATAATTATAAAAAATTTATCATATATTTATATGGTATGCCGGATACTATAGATTATATTCAGGTGCTTACTGTTCAGCTTGCTTTTATGTCATTACCCGTTGGTAATACAATTGTTTTGAATGAAATGTATTTGCAATCTATTTTAACACCTCAATTCGGTTCACCTTCGGCTTATCATGTATTAAAGTCAATTGCAATGCTCTATTTACAAACTAAATTTAAAGATCTTGAGGTTGATCAATGGTTACTTGAGGCTTTGTCACATTATGCAGCAGCAGAATACATGAGAATTAATTATGGCAAGGAAATAGGGGAATTACCTTCTATCCCTATTGCAAGTTTTTTTGCCGGAAAAAAAAGTTCTCAATATTCATCAACCGGTGCCAAATTTAGAGATTTTTACCGTTTCGGATCATTAGATTCAATAGATACCTATAATAAAGATCCCTTAATTGAATATAATTATAGAACTCAGGCGGTTTATATTCATTATGGATTACAGGTTATAGAACATTTAAAAAACATTACAGGAAATGATGTTTTTAATAATACATTACGACATTTTCTCAATTCATCCAAAAATCTGACCGGTAAAGATTTATTTGAATATTTTAAACTGGAAAACAATGACACTTTATCCGGGCTTGAGAAATTTACAAAAAACTATCCCCAGACTGACTATGTTTTGTCAATTAGAAAAGGTGCTGCATATTTAAAAATAATTGGTGATATACCGGAACTTCCTATTGCAATTGAGTTTACTGATCAAAACAATAAAAAAGAAAGAATTATTATCAAACCGGAGAACAAGCTACTATTAATAACTGATAAAGTACGTGATTACAAAAATATACGAATAGATCCTGATAATATTGTAGAGGAATTAAATGAAGCAAATAATACTCTTATTTTAGATTTTCACTTTTCTATAATCGCGCCTCCAATCGTTCAAAATGCGTATGCTATTGCTTTAAATCAATCTTTTATGTCTTACAAAGGCTCAAATTATACCGGGCTCAGTCTGTCAGGCGGCTGGAATTTAAAATCATTTAATTTCAATTCGGCAAATAGACCGTTTCTATTCTGGTCACTCGATGGCGGTTATAGTCCCGAATTCTTAAGTAAACTTGGACGTGATGATTTTTATTTTAATACATCCTTTGAAACTACTTTATATCCAAAATTTTTGTTTAGCCCTCAAGGGTATTTGTTAACATTTGCAAATAGTGAAGGAATGATTCATAAATTAGGATTTCAGGGTTTCCTCCCTCCGTTTATTAATACAGAATATGATAATTTCTTTTTTAATCAATCAGTTGATGTTTGTTCTGATTTAAGATTTAATTATCTAAATACAAAAGATATGATTTTTTCAATTAGTTCAGGATATAAAAATTTTTACAAAGTATGGTTTTTTAGTGTTGAAACCCTCAATGGATTTAATGTAAATTTTAGAAATCAGAGAATAAAAACAATCGATGCAGGTGGAACTTTACATTCTATAATAAATTTGGATTTCATTATAATTGAAAATATTACAGGTATAATAAAAACATTCTATATTGAAAATGATTTTTTTGATAATAAAGTGCCTTCCTTAAATAGAGGAAATACTGTTATTCATACATCTTCATATTTTGATAAAATAGTTTCTAAACTATCATTCCCTCAGGGTATTGGAGTCGATTTTAACGTAAACGGCTATGATTATATTTTCAATTCATTCAATATTTCATTTAATTTCCCATTATTTAAGGAGCCGTTTATGGATCCGATGATAACCCAAGGGTTGGGTTTTAGTGAAGATACGTACTTCTCTTTCAGCAGAAATGATTATCCGGTGTTCAAAACTGATCTTCTATCAGCCTCATTTGTAATGGGGATTCAAAGAAGAATAATGTTATCGTTAAAAATACCGGTTTTTTCTTCAACATTCATTTATAATGGAACATTTAATTATAAACCCGGGTTTTCATTTGAAGTTCGTTCTTATTTATAATGGTGGGCAAACCTCAAAATAAATGAAATAAACAATGAGGCACTTACAAAAAAACTCTTTTTTATCTCAAATTTTTGCTAGAGATTCACGAAATAACGATTATACAAAATGAATACGCCGGCAGAGACTGTTCAGATTGCAAAATCTCTGAATGGTCCAATTTTCTGCCGTTTATTATTTCATGTTGTATTGTTACTCCGCCATATTTCAACGGATCGATATCGATTGTTTTCATTTTACCGGTATAATTAAAAAGAAAAACAATCCTCTTACCACTTCCAATTCTTACAAATGATAAAATGCCTTTATTTGCACCATGAAATGCAAAATCAATATCTTCAAAATCATTCAATATGGTATTGTAAACAGAACACAATGCATTGTATGATTTAAAAACTGCATTGTCATTTTGTTGTTTTTCCCATTCCATTTTACTTCGTAATTTCATATCCCCTTTGAGATTTGCATTGTGCATACCAACTTCATTCCCATAATACACAAATGGTGTTCCGGGCAGAAAAAATTGAATTGCAGCAGCGAGTGCCATCTTTTTATGATCATTTTTAAATTCGGTAGCAGGTCTATTCCCTGCAAGATCATGATTAGTCAAAAAAATACCGCCAAGATATTTTTCAGGATAATGAGTCAGTTGATATTCTATCAATCCGTTAATTTTAGTCTCTGCATGTGCTACGTTATTAATTAAATCAGGTATCAGTTGTGTCAGCGGAAAATTAAAACAGGAGTGAAATTCATCATTATTTCCATAGTAGTTTCTAATTATTTCTTTTTCACCCCAGGCTTCTGCGATAAGAAGTTTACTGTATCCGGTTTCGGAGTATTTATCGAATATGTCCTTTCTGATTGTCTGAAATAATAGATGTGTTCGTTGTGTATCTGATATTTTTTCCGGTCCGTCTTCATAAATATACCGCGCTCCATCAATTCTGACCCCATCAAACCCCATATTAAGCCAATACGTAATAATTCGTGCCATTTCATTTCGTACTTCATTATTAACAAAGTTCAGATCAGGCATATACCCGGAAAATACTCCATAATAATGTGAATCTGAATGAGAATGCCACGTTTTTTTTGCACGCGCTTCATCCCATATAATATGCCAACCGTCACCGGGTGCTTCATTCCAAATATACCAGTCTTTATACGCACCGCCTTTTTTTGAGTCAATAAACCAGGGGTGAGCATGTGATGTATGATTCATAGGTAAATCAAAAAGTATCGAGATTCCTTTTGTATGAGCCGTATGAAGTAAGTTTTTAATATCTTCTATTGTACCTAATCGAGGGTTAACACTGTAAAAATCAGTTGTGTCATACCCGTGCATATTGTCACCCTTATAATCACATTCAAAAAAAGGTGACAACCATATTCCTTTGATGCCAAGTGATGCTAAATAATCAAGTTTGATGGTAATACCATTAATATCACCGGTTCCGTCATTGTTTGAGTCATAAAATGCAGGAATCCATATATGATAAAATAGTTCATTTTTTAATACACAGGCTTTTTTCTTCAGTGATAATTCTGCATCCGGTTTAATCTCAAAGTCTGATATAGTGCAATCAGCGTGTATCATCGTTGTCGTTTTTAGTTGCATACAATACTCCATCTATGATATAAATATACTTTAAATACAAAAATTTCAGTGATTTATATCACATATAAAAGGATATGCACTATGATACTTATAAGAAAAGCAGTTCACAATGATTTAGAGAAACTGGTACAATTGATTGGTGATTTATTTTCTATGGAACCTGATTTTATCGTTGCCCCTGAAAAACAATTAAAAGGGTTACAAATGATTCTTGATACGCCAGGTGCTACAATATTAGTTGCTGTTGATAATGACAAAGTTATCGGAATGGTGTCATGTCAAATGACAATTTCAACGGCTGAGGGCGGATACTCCGGTTTAGTTGAAGATATGGTGATCGAAAATGGTTATAGAGGAAAAGGGATTGGCACATTGTTAATACAAAAAATTGTTGAATGGTGTCTATCAAATGGAGCAAGCCGGGTTCAACTTCTTGCTGATAAAAATAATAGCGATGCTCTATCGTTCTATAAAAAAAATAAATGGACATTAACAAATATGATTTGTTTACGGGCACCACGAAATTAAAACAATGATTGCACTCATCCAATTATTTCTTGCAAAAGTACTCTATTTAAGATATATTCTGCTTGATAAAGGCTTTTGCAAAAATTATGAGTACATATTTTTTGCTTTCGCCATACGCAATATAATTGCGTCATAGGTAGCCTCATGCAAAAATTCGAGATAAAAAGAGTATTTTTGCAAGAGGCTTGATAGAATCATACAAAAAAGTAACTTCAGGTTCAAATATGAATAAAGAATATTTTTTTTACATTTTATTTGCCGTTTTATCGACCATTTTAAATTATCTCGTTCAAATTTCAATTGATTTTTTCTTTACCATCATAAACATTCCCATTTTCCTACATTATTTCTACGGTTCAATCAATACAGCTTTTTGTATTAAAATTTTTAGTGCGACCTTAATTGCATTTGTATTTAAATATTGTGTTGATAAAATAATCATTTTTAAAATTAAGAACGATTCCGCTGTAAATACCAATTCTACTATGATACTATTATATACAATCTTTGCCGTATTCACTACGTTGATATTCTGGACTACTCAGCTTCTTTTCAGATTATATATCGGATTTGAATATATCGGTATGATTATCGGGTTAACAATCGGGTATACAATTAAGTTTTTACTCGATAGAAAGTATGTTTTTGTAAGGGGAAATTATGGAAATGAAAATGAGTAATAAAACAATTGTTTCGGTCGGTATCAGTCTCGGTTCAACAACATTTACAATGACAGAGCTGGGTCTTGATGCACATGAAAAACCGTATGTTATAAATGTAGTCAGTGAAGAACATCAGGGAGATCCGAAAGGTTTATTTTCAAAATACATAGATGATTATGATTTTACTGATAAGTTTGTATGTATAACAGGCAGAAAATTCCGCAATATATTAAATTTCAAATCAATAATTGAACCGGAAGCAGTTGAATATGCGTATGAATATTTCAATAAAGACAATAAAAAATACGACGCAATAGTTTCAGCCGGTGGTGAAACTTTTATGATTTACGATATTGACAATAAAGGTAAAGTATCCGGTATCAGTTCAGGAAATAAATGCGCTTCGGGGACCGGTGAGTTCTTTATGCAGCAGATAAAAAGAATGAATATCGGTATTGACGAAGCGATTCATTTAGCACAGGAATCTTCGTCTCCCCATCACTTATCCGGCCGGTGTTCTGTATTTTGCAAATCTGACTGTACTCATGCACTTAATAAAGGTGAATCAATTTCAGATGTAGCTGCCGGGCTTTCAAAAATGATTGCCGGTAAAATAGAGGATTTACTGATAAAAGTTGAAGCAAAAGATATCATAATCGTCGGTGGAACAGCGCGTAATCCGGTCGTTATTAACTTCCTCAGTAAAAAGTTTAATTCGGTAGTCGTACCTGATTCGTGTTATTATTTTGAATCACTCGGTGCAGCATTATGGGCGTTAAAAAACCAACACAATGAAATACCTGCAAAAGATGATTATTACCGCCCGAGAAAAGCCTCTTTTGACACACTTAAACCTATTCATACCTTTTCAAATCTTGTACGATTTGAAAAAACACAATACGCCACCCCGAAACCGGGGGAAAAAGTTATTATAGGGCTTGATGTAGGTTCTACTACAACTAAAGCGGTATTAATCCGTACAAGTGATTTAAAAATAGTAAAATCAATCTATCTTCGTACAAACGGAAGTCCTGTGACTGCTTCACAAAATTGTTATAAATCATTAAAAGAACAACTAGCCGGTATTGATGTCACAATAATTGGTCTGGGCGTAACCGGCTCAGGGCGATATATCGCCGGTTTACATGCGGACACAAGTGGAATCATTAATGAAATAATCGCTCACGCAAGAGCTGCCAGTCACTTTGACAGTGAAGTTGATACCATTTTTGAAATAGGCGGACAGGATGCAAAATATACCTTTTTAACCAATGGTGTTGCCTCTGATTACGCAATGAATGAAGCATGTGCCGCAGGAACAGGCAGTTTTCTTGAAGAATCCGCATACGAACAGCTTGGTGTAAAAATGGAAGATATTTCCGCCATAGCCTTAGCTGCCACTAACCCTCCGAACTTTTCAGATCAATGCTCTGCATTCATCTCATCTGACATAAACACTGCTTTTCAGGAAGGCGTTATAAAAGAAGATATTATTGCAGGTTTAGTATACTCTATTTGTATTAACTATATGAACCGGGTTAAAGGTGCAAGACAAACCGGTAAAAAGGTTTTTATGCAAGGCGGTGTTTGTTATAATCAGGCTATTCCGATTGCCATGGCAGGGTTACTCGGCCGTGAAATTATTGTCCCGCCGGAACCTGGTTTAATGGGTGCTTTTGGTGTTGCACTTGAAGTCAGCGAAATGATTAACTCAGGTTTACTGTCAAAAAAAGAGTTTAACCTCGACGAACTGATAAATCGACAGGTAAAACAGTTAAAACCATTTATTTGTCAGGGAGCTCAGGAACAATGTGACCGACGGTGTGAAATTGCGATGATTGAAATAGATTCTAAAAAAATCCCGTTTGGCGGTGCCTGCAATAAATATTATAATCTTGTTAAAAACATTCATGTTGACATTAAAACATTAAATCATGTTGAAAAACGAAAAGAACTTCTTTATAAAGAGTGGGATAATGCTCCCCGGAAAAACAAAGAAAATGCGCCTGTTGTCGGACTGAATCCTTCATTTCAAATTAATACATTTTTACCTATGTTTTTCACTTTTTTTAATGAATTAGGATGCAAGGTCATAATGAGTGATACGGTTATTGATGATGCAATTTCTAAAGGCACGACAAGCTATTGTCTTTCCGCCCAAATTGCATTGGGTTTATTCGCTGATTTGATTGATAAAAAACCTGATTATATTTTCATGCCGCAAATCATGGAAGTACATGTTTCAAAACAGGATGATTATAGAAAAGAATTTCAGACCGTTTGTATGTTTGTCCAAGGTGAACCATTTTATCAAAAACAGACTTTTTTACGGGATAAAGAAAATGCCCCGATAATGGTTACACCGGCGATTAATTTCATGCGTGGTATTGAAACAGAAGAAGCAGTTTTTGTAAAAACAGCACAAGACATGGGTTTTTCCGCAAACGCAGCAAAAAAGGCATATTCAATTGCAGTTGCAAAACAAAATGAATTCTTTCATTCAATGAAAGAAGAAGGTAGAAAAATTCTTCTTGAATTGAAAAGTAATCCAGCTAAAACAGCAGTCGTTTTATTCGGCCGTCCTTATAATGCTTTTGACGATAGAGCAAACAAGGGAGTTCCATTTAAGTTTGCCTCACGAAATATAGAAATAATTCCTTATGATTTTCTGGAATATGAAAATGAAGAGAATTACAAAGATACATATTGGGAAATGGGTCAGCGAATAATAAAAGCAGCACGAATAGTCGAGCGTAATCCTCAACTATTCGGTTGTTATCTGACAAACTTCTTATGTGCCCTTGATTCTATGATGATATCACACTTTAGAGATCTTCTGGGAACAAAACCATCGTTAACTATAGAAGTCGATACTCATACCGCTGATGCCGGAGTTAATACCAGAATTGAAGCCTTTATGGATGTGGTTAAAAATTATCTTATAGTAAAAAATAGAATTGTTATAGAGAAAAATAATTTTAAACGTGCTGAAGCTCTAATCGATTCAAAAGGGAAAGCATGGTATATTGATTCTGACGGTAAAAAATTACCGATTACCGATACGTCAATTAAAATTGTCATTCCGTCTATGGGTGATTTTTTCAATACAGCATGTGCTGCATCATTACGGGGTGCAGGCTGGAATGCACACGCCCTTCCCGAATGTGACAGAGAAGCCCTTGATCTTGGTCGGGCTGTTACAACAAATAAAGAGTGTCTTCCAATTTTAAATATTGTCGGTGAAATGCTTAAATATTTAAAATACAGAACAAATCCTGACGAACGCCTTGCAATTTTTCTCGTGTCTGCAGGCGGATGTTGCAGGGTTGGCCAATATCACATACTGACAAAAACGGTCATTGAAAAACTTCAATTAAAAAATGTTGCTGTTATAACTCTTGCCAATGATGACGGATATGCCGGACTCGGGGTTAATTTCAGATTGAATATTGCTAAACTGATGTATGCCGGTGATATATTTGATGATATGCGAAGTGCAATTAAAGTGCTCGCTATTAATAAGGAAACCGGAATAGAAACACTAATGAATGAATGGGATAACGTTTTATCAGCCATTGACGGTAGAAGTACTACTAATTTCTGGTCACAGCTCTCATTATCATCCAAAAAATTATCTCAGATACAATTAAAAGATACTATAAAAAATGCTCAATACATAGGAATTGTCGGTGAAATCTTTGTACGCAGAGACCATTTTTCATTAATGGGCATTCCCGATAAACTCGCCGATGAAGGTTTTATCATGCTTGATTCACCGGTTATGGAATGGATTCGTTATGTTGACTTTCTAAAAAAAATGAGAATGTTTGACGCAAGGGTTTCTTTTACCGGCAAAATGGAAGAGATTGCTTCAAATGCCATTCAGGTATATTATGAGAGAAGAATAAAAAAAATACTTGCCAAATCCGGATTATATGAGTATGAGTTAATTGACATTCAAAAATATATGGAACATTCTAAACATGTTTTACCATATACGCTTACAGGAGAACCGGGCTTATCAACCGGAGCCTCATTGTATAACATAGGCACAAAATACGCAGGTGTTATAAATGTGGGTCCATTCGGTTGCATGAACTCGCGACTTACTGAAGCAGTTGCACCTTTTGAAATGACAATAGATGGTAAAATACGGGCTGTTAAAGAGGCCGGCGGAAAGATTGACTATACATATTTAAAGGAAAATATTGATATTCTTCCATTTCTAAGTGTAGAAAGTGATGGTAATCCTTTTTCACAAATAATGGATGCGAGGTTTGAGACATTTATACTTCAAGCAAATAGATTAGCAGAAGAGATGAAAAAAAACACAACAAAGTACGGCAGTACCGGTAAACGGTCAGCCACTTAAATTGGAGGAAACCATTGAGTACATTAGCGCACAGTTTTCATGTTCCTGTATTGGGTATCGGATTTTCAGTTGATATGCCTTTTAAAACAGCACAATATGGTATATCTTCAGTAATTTCTCTGGTAAATGATAATTTAGTCGAAAAAATGAGAGAATACTATTCAAAAATCTCGGGACAGACTTATATTCCAATTTCAAAAGCGGTAGAAGATCACAGAGCGTTACGAATTACCGAATACCTTAATTTAATGCAGAATGTTGTCGGTAAACAAATTGAAGATTTGAGGAATTCTATTAGCGTAAATACTCATGAAGTTAAAAAATATTTCTCATTATTACCGGATGGTTCTATATTAAAAAAGAGGTTTCTTGACTTCTGTTCAGAAAAATCGGATTCGGTAAAAAAAGATATTCTTGATTTTATCAAAAGCAGCATTGTTGCCGGTGAAATTTGTGTAAACATTATGACAAAAGTTGATCGTGATAATTATAAAGACGGTGTAAAACTTGATAAAGAGTATTCTGATGCATTAGCTGCTTTACGCGGTTTTGCAAATAGCCGGGGAAAAGCTGCGATTGTATTTTCAGCCGGTTTTAACAGACGATTATATTCATACCTTGAAAATTTTGACTGTTTTTATCCTAAAGAAGATGGAAGTCTTGAAAAAAAGATTATACTTAAAATTTCAGATTACCGGTCAGCACTTACTCAAGCCAAATTTCTTGCATCAAAAGGCATCTGGATTTCAGAATATAGAGTTGAATCAGGTTTAAATTGTTCAGGTCATGCATTTCCAATAGAAGGTAAATCAGCCGGCATGATTCTTGAGGAATTAAAAAACAACAGACAGGAATTAATCGATACACTTTTTCCGGTTTATAAAGAAGCTGTTAAAACAAAAAAAGGTATTGAAATTCATACACCACACGAAATAAAATATACCTATCAGGGTGGAGTTGCAACAGCAGAAGAACACGCTTTTCTGATGAAATATTATACATTAGACAGCATTGGCTGGGGTGCTGCATTTATGTTTGTTCCTGAAGTAACAAATATTTATGAAAAAACACTTACTAAGTTAATCAATGCACGATATGAAGATTTATATATCAGCGGAGCATCTCCATTAGGCGTTCCATTTAATACATTGCGTGAAAATATCAATGAAGAAAAAATGTATGAACGATATAAAAATGGTGATTACGGTTACAATTGTGTTTTAGGTTATTTATCAAGTAATAAAGAATTCACTGAAAAACCAATTTGTACAGCATCAAAACAGTACATGGATTTAAAAATTGAATCATTAAAAAATGAAGGTTTAACAGGCGTTGAACTTGAAAATGCAATTAAACCATTATTGATTAAATATTGTCTTTGTGCTGACTTATCAAAAACAGAAGTCACACCGTATAAAGTTGAAAAAAATGACGACGGTCGTGATGTAAAAAGTGTGTGTTCCGGTAAAACTGCTGCATTTTTTAACAAAAAGATGTCACTTGAAGAAATAGCTGATCATATTTACGGTAGAAACGACCACCTTGATCACTCCACCAAAAGACCTTCACTTTTTATTACCGAACTCAATATAACGGTAGATTATTTGAAAAAAATGATTAATGAAAAAGCTTCGTCGAAAGAAGTTACTGCCTATATTTCAAATATCATGGAAGGTATACAATATTATACAGAACGAACAAATGAATTAGCAATTGGTATGACTCCTGATGAAATGAAATCTGAATTACTCAGAATACAATCAGAAGTGACTGCAATACAAACATCGGTTCTCTAAATATAACACATAGTCAACTCAAAATCGATTTTTTGAGTTGACTATAATTATCTAATCTTAATTGATATGACCATATTTTTTTCTAAACTATAATTTTTTACAAGAACCTCTATTGACATTAAACATTAAAAGCATTACCTTGAATTAAAGAGGAAACTAATGTGTGTAATACACTTGTTTTTAATGATATATTAATTATTCCCCGGTCGGTTAAAACATTTTTCCAGATTAAAAGTTTTAATGTCTCTTGCGTTTCAATCGGGTTTGAAATCTATACCGGTATAAAGAAAAACAAAATTATTCAACTGATCCCCTATGATAAAAAAGGTCTCTGGGAAAAATTACTTGGTATATTAAGAAATCTCAAAAATACTTTAAACCCGCTTTTAACCTCCACAAAAGAAAATCACTACTATCACGTTCAATATTATACATAATCAAGGTAACCCTGACTTGACTACTTTACGAAATGAATTCTAAACCCAATTTGACCACTTCATACGTAATAAAATTATATGCAGGAAATACGATAACTATTGCATTGCAAATCTTTCAGGTAATAGGCAATTGAGACTAAACACGGGGGAAACAGAATGAATGACAAAGTAAAAGAAATAAATATTGATGATAAAAAAAAAGTAACGCCGGATGAAGATAACGTAATTATTAGTATTGATAGATATAAATCAATAGTAAATAACACCCAGGAAGTAATTTTATTATTTAATAAGAATCTAAAAATTATATATATGAATTTAAAAGCAGAAAAAATAACCGGAACGTTTCTATCTAAAATAACTGGAAAAACACCTTCACAAGCCGGTTTTACCAGAAATTTTTGTACCAGGATAGATTATTTTTCTTCAATCATTACTGATAAAAACTCAATACATACAGAAATACTTCATGTGTATGATAAGGACTGGGATACTATATTTATTCCTGAATTTAATACAAATCAGAATATTACAGGATTTCTTATGTATATGTTTGATATTTCTATAATTAAAGAGAATAAATATACTCAGTTAATGAAAGAAAATATGACACTAAAAGCACAACGTTTGATATCACAGAAAACTCTCTACACAGCAATTGCTCATGAAATAAAACAGCCACTTCAACTTATTAAAATGATAACAGATACTATTATATTGCGTTTAAATAAAGAAAATGACAATTCTGAAATAATAGAAAAAAATTTGTTAAATCTAAACGAGTTGCATAATGGAATTGATCAAATAGATTCAATTATTAATGCTATGAGAACAACAATTAATAATAATAAAAATGATATTCTTTTAACCAAATGCGACATAACAATCCTCATTGAGAATATTGTTTTTATGTATCACAATCGAATGTCGAGTCAAAATATACATTTTACACAAGATCTACCGATTCATAATATCTTTCTACAATGTGAAGATACATTAATTCATCAGCTCATTGGCAATATTCTTAACAACTCTATTGAAGCTTTTGATAATAATAATAAAAATAAACAGATATCTGATGCTCTTGCAAAAATAATGAGTACATTTTTTTTGCGTCCGCCTTATGCGATAAAATCGCATTATAGGAAGCCTCATGCAAAAATTCGAGATAAAAATAGTATTTTTGCAAGAGGCTCATCTATAAAAACTTTTTTGAAGAATGATAATTTTTGTATTGATATAATAAACAATGGAAACGAATTAAATGAAGAAATAAAGAAATATATATTTAATCCCGATGCCTCAATGGATATTATTTGGGATTCGCTCAGCATGGGACTTTTTATTGTTCAAACGATTTTATTATTAATAAACGGTTCTATTGAAATATTTCAAAATCAAAAAGATGGTACTCATTCAAAAATATCAGTAAAAGTAGAGTAGAAAATGAATATATTAATTGTTGATGATAAAAAAGAACTTTGTGATATTCTTGAAGATTTCTTAAATGAATTAAATTTTTATAAAATTGACAAAGTGTATAACGGATTGGAGGCATTAAAAAAAATAGAAGAAAAAAAATATGACTTAATGATTAGTGATATAAAAATGCCAATAATGGATGGCATTGAATTAGTTAAAAACATAAAAAAACTTAATATATCACTTCATATTATTCTTATTTCAGGACAAAGTGATTTAATTGAATCATTACAAAATCGGAATTTAGGAAAATATGATTTTCTTATTAAGCCAATTGACACAAAAAAGCTCACTGAAATACTAAAAAGTATTTGGGTTTTCTAGTACACACTATTTATGCACCTGAATATTATTCTTCTACTTTTACAATAGTTCCATCAATAGTGTTTATATGTATACAATTTCGACCTGATTCTTTTGATTTATATAATGCATTATCGGCCTCATTGATTAATTCATCCATGCTCTTTCCTCTACTGTATCTTGAAACCCCGATACTTAAAGAAATCTCATGTTCAGGAGGTATAACAACATTATCAATATCGAGAATCTCTTTAATGATAGTTTTAATTTTTAAATCATCTCTAATGGCATTTTTTATTCGCAAACCTGCGGTTACAGATTCTTCATACGTTATTCGAGGGAATAAAATAATAAATTCATCACCACCGTATCGTGCTACATAATCAATTCTTTTTACAGATCTGGCAAGTAAGCGACCGATACCTTTAATAACTTCATCACCAATTCTGTGACCGAATGTGTCATTATAATATTTAAAATGATCGGCATCTATCATCATCAATGATAAATATCTGTCATTTTTTGCATCGGGTTTACTGAGAATTAAATCAATTTCCATTGTTAATATTTCTCTGAATTTCCTGATATTTAAAAGATTTGTTAATGTATCTCTTGTTGCAAGTTTTTCAAGCATTTCATTTTTTTTCTGAAGCTCTATTGTTTTTTCCTGAACAAGCAGTTCAAGATTTTCTGTTATTTTAAAAAGTTCCTGTTCAAAAAACTTTCTGTCAGTAATATCTCGTAAAATTAATAATAAATACTCTACACCATTATACACAATTTTTCGAGCTTGAAAGTTCGCCATCATTATTTTAAGATTTGTGTCTTTACTGATTAATATAAGATCCTGATATCCGATAGCCTCTTTTATTTTAGATAAATCAATATTTGAACTGCTGAATCTGTCTTTTGTTTTATCAGAATCACCAGCTGATGATATAATAGTATCAAGAATTTCAAGGAATTTATCAGATTCAAAGAGGATTTCATTTAAATTCATTTTATTAAATTCATCTTTTGAATAAAATAAATTTTCTTCTGCAGAATTATTAGCGAATTTAATATAACCTTTTTTATCAATAATAAAAACCATATCGTAGGTAAGATTGATAAGATCTATCGATTCAAACTCCAATAGTAAACTCCGTCTAATAATTGTAATTGCATTATTATATCAACTTTTGATTTTAATATTATTAAACTAAAAAATCAAATATTATTTGATATTTTTTTAAAACAATAATTACATAAATACGATAAATATGATAAAAAGAAGAGGCTCTTACAAAAGTCAAAATTACTTGATTTTTGCATGAAGCTCAGAATAACTAAATCAGTAATGACAACAGATATTAAATAACTACCGGTGGTTTTTATGCGATTAATTTATATGCTTGTATTTACAATTTTTCAATACTCATTATTTTCAATAACAATTCAAGTAACAGAGATTAATGACTATCCATTAAAACTTCAGTTTAATCTTGAGGCTGGTGTAAGTGTTGAAGGAAAGGTAAATTCAAAAACAGGAAGAATGGATTATAATACAATTTTTTTAAAACCTTCATTTTATATCGATAAATTTGGTATAGGATTTGACTTAAAATTTCGATTTTCACGATTTCCCGAATTACTTACATTTAATGAACGGGATTGGATTATATACAAAGACACTAATAAACTAATGTTTTCTCTTATAGATAAACTTGATTTTGTTCGATTTGGTAGCAAAAAATATCCAATTTATTTTACAACGGGTACTATTCCAACAATACATGCAGGAAGTGGTTTACTTATTAATTCAATGAACAATGAAACATTCTCTCCCGGCTTTAAAGAACATGGTGTTTACTCTGTATTTAACGGAATGCTATTTAAATATCCAATTCCGTTTAAAGGTTATTTTTTTATGCCGGACATTGCAGACCCTGATATAATTATAGCAGGTGGCACTCTGGATGCTTCGTATTTTATCAATAGTGATTTTTTTTCATTAAATACAGGTTTTTATACTGTTCTTGATTTTGATTCTACCGAGTCAAATTTTTTTAGTGCACAAACTCCTGATAAAATTGATTATTACCGGAATACTGATTTCAATAACCATACAATAGGTTTTACATTTCCCGTAGAATCTAAATTCGATTTTAAAATTGCACAATTACAGGTTTTATCAGAAACTTCTTTTGTTCTAAAAAACAAAATAAACCCAACGATTGACGGTGCTCAGTTTTTTGGAATCCGTGGAAATTTTGTTAATCTGGAGAGTTCCGGTTATCTGATTGGTATTCCATTTGGTATTACAATAAAATCAAAAGGTTTTTATCCCGGCTATTTTTCCAGTAATTATCAGATTACACGAAAAGATCAATTTGAAAATGAAACTGATTATACTAATTTTTTATTTAACTATGGTTTTTATTTAACAGCTTTTGACGATACTATAGTATTCTCGTTTTTATTATACTCTCCTTTTACAATGGAATGGTATAAAGCAGGTTATGAGGGTACATTTCATTTTGATGGAGAAGCCAGCGGATTAATGAAAGGACTTGATATTGATATAAAATATCGCAGTAGTCTGGAACAACTTAACACACAGGGTGATGGCGGTTTTTTTCTATATACGATTACAAAAGATTTCCGATTTTCAATAGAAATCGCCTATAATATTTACAGTACACGAATAAGTTTGTTGGCCGGTGTTCAGAGAGCACACTGGGTTTCTTCATTATTCAATGATTTTAAATATGTATACACAGGTAATGATCCAAATGGTAATGAGCAAATAATAATTAATGTTGTTACTGACAATTTTGGAAAATTGCTTGATAAATTTATACGTCTGGAGGTTTCATTTGCGTTGTAAAAGAATTTTAAGTGTATTACTTTTTATACCTGTCATTATCCTTCATGCCAATGAGTTATCATTTGACATACATAGAATAAACGGAAATTCTATGATTAAAATCAGAAAATCTGATAATTCAAGTATTGATATTTCAGAATTAACAATAAATGATACAAGGCTTTCAGTTTTTGCCGGCAAAGACTCTGACGCACAAATAATTATATATAAAGACAATATACCATTAAGTCTTGTATTATTAAAAAATGGTACTGATGCCGATATATTTTTATCACCTGCTAATGTTTTAACAATCACCTCAAATTATGGACTTATGAGAGTTATAACAGCAGATGAAACGTTAATTTTGAAGTCAAGCAAAGTATCAATGATCATTCAACCAGACTCTGATCTTTCATTTAATCAATTTATTAATAATACTTCACTGTTACAGAATGAAATTGCTTTATTTAACGGTAGTGCATCCATAACTAATACAATAACCTACAGTAAAGAATCAATACTACCACTTGAAAAAAAGGTTTATTCCGGAAAAAATAGCAATACAGCAAAACTCAACGATGAATCAATCCTTTTGTACAAGAATACAATTTCTTTAAATACCACTGAATTATCAGTACCGATTATCACTTATTTAGAAAGTCTTAGTATTAATACATTAACAGACACTATTCCCAATTCAAATACCGATTCAGCCCCCATGAATTCTTCACGAATTTATTATGAAATTAACGACCCGAATATCGAAAGTGAAGCTGAAATAATAATTAAAAAGAAAAAAGAAAAAAAAAGAAAAAAAGAAAAAAAAGAAATTGATAAAAATTATATCAATCAGATGCTTCTCAACTTAATTTATTTTGAAGGTGCATTTTCTTATCACAATCCAAACTTAGGTGCTCGATTTGGCTGGTATCCTGAAATAGAAATGTTCGGAAATAAGTTTTTTATGTCATTTTTTTTCAATGTTCATATTGTACCTGAAGAAATAATCAATGGTAGAGATCCTTTTTATAAAGTCAACGGTACTAACAATGAATGGAGTTTTGGTTACGAATATACAGAAAATACTTCCCTTATGGTTTTTGACATTATTGAGGATCTTTTTCTTAAAACAGGTTATGTTTCTTTCGGGTATAAAGAGTCTCCTTTCTATCTTCAAGCAGGTAATATAAAGGCAAAAAATGATTTTGCTTCATTACGATACTTCAACTACTCACCAAATATTCTATTTCCATTTTATCGAACCACTTCATTTGATATACTATATCAATATTTGTTTTTTAAAGGCTCTTTGTATGTTGAAAATGTTGCGACCGGCGGACTTTTTGACATTAGTCTTGAATGTATGACACCATCAGAGAATTTTCGTCTATCTATCGAAACTTCTTTTTCATTGGAAACATCCGATATGCGAAAAAGTGTCGGTTTAACAAATTATGAAATGATTGCCCCGCTCAATTTTAATAACATTTTTAAATTTACAATATTTAATTTACCATCATTTGGATACCAAATATACGCATCTGCCGGAATTCTTTTTCCATTTACTCTAAACAATAATGACTTCACATCACAGTTTTCCAATCTTTTTAATGTCAAAGCTGATAATCTTCTCCGATTTATAAACATTACAATTGGTCAAATCTGGAGATTTCAAAATTTCAATATTAGCGCAGATACTAATATAAATTCACGATATTCAAAAACCTCACTCTACTCACCAACATACTTTTTATCTCGTGAAGATACAATTTCCAGTATAAAATCATGGTATAATAGTAATACACTTGAAAGTTCTACATCGTTATTAACGGACCTGCTTTTTAGTTTGCGACTTGGAATGCAATATAAAATGCTCGAAAACATTCAATTTCAATTGTACTATTCTCCGGGTTTTAATTATGATGCAAAATCTGCATTCACTTTTATTGATACGTTACTAATGAATTTAAAAATAAACTACAAAATAAATAAAAACTTTCAGATTCTATATCAACTAACTATCGACTGGCCGGAAGTTGCCTTAAGTATACTAAACGGAGTAACTAATTCAGATTATATTGCAATACTTAATAATGTTTTTGTAACAACAAATTTAGAATTTAAATTGCAGGAACAAGTTTATTGTGGCGGTTCATTTTCTTTATTACCTGCTCATATAAAAAATTCAGGTACTATTGACTTCAACGCTCAAGCATATATCGGGTTTAATTTTCAAACCAAGAAAATAGTTAATGATATTGAATCTGAGAAAAGTAAATTATAATAGAGGATTACGTGAAAATAAACATTCTTGATGAAGCAGTCTATTCAAAAATTGCTGCAGGTGAAATAATTGACAAACCGGCATCAATTGTAAGAGAACTCGTTGATAATTCAATCGATGCCCATGCAACAAAAATAGATATTCGATTAAAAAATGGCGGGATTAATCAAATCACGATTACCGATGATGGTGACGGGATGAGTAAGGATGACCTTGAGTTATCCACTTTAAAACATACAACAAGTAAAATAAAAACAATTGATGATATTTATACCATAAAAAGCATGGGTTTTCGTGGCGAAGCATTATATTCAATAAAGACTGTATCAATCGTTACTATTACAACAAGTAATTCATCAAGCGGGACAACACCAGGGTACACATTGTCATTTGTAGATACGATTCAAAAAACTGAAGAAACAGCTTGCAATAAAGGAACAAAAATAGACATTAAAGATTTATTCTATAATCTTCCGGCTCGTAAAAAATTTCTTAAATCGTCAACAACCGAATTAAATAGCATAAAATCTACACTCATTGAAAAAATATTTTCAAATCTTCATATCGCATTTACCGTCTACAATGATGATAAATTAGTATTTCGAACAAATGGAAACGGTAATTTTCATGAAGCATTTTTTTCAGTATATAAAAATGAAAATCCATTTGAAATTTCACCGTTTACCTATCAGTACAATGATTCGCTTTCAATTACGTTATATCACTCAGAAAAAGAAATCTTTTTTAACACAAAAAAATATCAGGTAGTATTTGTCAATAAACGCCCAATAAACTGCCCTTTTTTTTACTCAGCAGCATCTAATGGATATTCTGATTATATTTCACCGGGAAGAAACCCGCTTATTTACCTATTTATCGATATTGATCCGCAATTACTTGATGTTAATATTCACCCGGCAAAAAGAGAAGTGAAATTTTACGACCAGCAGATTATATACAACGCGATAATGAATGCTGTTAAAACTGCATTTAGTAATTCTGTTAAATCAGGAATAACCGGCACCACTTCAAATGATTATAGTTCTTTCTTTATTAAAGAAAATCACACTGTTGATTACGGTTCAAAAAATAGCTTTATTCCCAAGCAACATAATTCAATTGAAGGGGATTTATTAGATTTATACCATTCTCACAAATCGTCTATTATTTCAGAACGAAGTAACATACCATTTGCTCATGAAATGAGTGTAAGTGATTTTAAAATTATTGGAACATTATTCAGCACCTATATAACTGTTGAAAAAGACAATAAAGTTTACTTCATAGATCAGCATGCAGTAGAAGAAAGTCATATATTCAAAAAGAAAAAAGAATTGTTTGAAAAAAACCCGGGGATTGATAATTTACTGATTCCATTTATACTTGAATTAGATACCACCAATGACTTTATTAACAAAAAAATAGTTCTACTCAATGAAGTCGGTTTTAGTATCGAAGAAAATGAAGGTAATACCTATACTATTAGAAGTCTTCCTTCTATTTTGAATGCTATGAATATTTCTATTGTAAAACAAATACTAAAAGAATGGCTTGAAGAGTCAGAAATATCAGATAGAACTATCATTGATGGTATTTTAATTAAAGCATCCTGTAGAGAAGCTGTAAAAAAAGGCGATTCATTGTCTCCATTAGAAATAAGAAACCTTGTAGAAATATTTTTTAATGAAGAAATTACAAATTGTCCTCACGGACGACCGGTTTTTTTTGAAATATCCAAAGATAATTTTGAAAAAAACTTTCAAAGAAAAAAATAACTGGAGAAAAAATGGAATTCAAAAAATTAATACCCGCTAGGACGAAACAAAATAATCAAAAGAAAAAAACCGTATTAAAAATCCTTGATTTTTTTTATTCTATTTTCGTTGGTAAAAAATATGACATCAAGAATGTAAGAAGAGTATATTTCGGACTATCTATCAGAATGACATTTTTGATAAGCATCATATTGATAATAATTCTTTTTATAACAGGAACTACATTTTTCCTTTTTCAAAGACAGGCATTATTCAATGAAAAAAACAACAAAGCTGCCTCTTTAACACGAATTTTAAGTGATCAGGCTGAGTATTATCTGGATAAAGATATTAATACATCAAGTCTTGATAGAAAAAACAAGTTAATCTACATCAAAGAAAATAGTGAAACATTCAAAAAATTCAATGAAGATATAATCAAAATTGTTCTTGTTAATGAAAAAGGAACTATTGAATACTCCACATACGCACCTGATATTGGTAGAATTACAAACGGTTCTTATCTTTTTAAATGTTTAAAAGAGCGGGAACTTCAACGGTATGATTTTAAAGAGAATAAAAAAAAATATCGAGCTGTTGCCTATCCGGTTTTTTTATCAAAAGGGATCATTCTTGAAGTTACAACTGATTTTAAAAAATATTATACAAAATACCATGCATCAAAATTAAATGAAAAGAAAAAAATTTATAATGCACTCTGGAAAAAATATAATACATATTTAGATAATTCACTCGCTCCAAATGCAACACCAATATATGCTATACAAAAAAATGATATTGATTTTCTCTTTCACTCACTCTTTACACACTTATTAAAAGAAAGAATGAAATCAGCAAAACCAAAAGAAAGTTATTTATGGAATGAAAAATGGATTGTAACCGAAAAAAATAAAATCATTTCAGCATATCAAAACAATCTCCCTAAAAGCGCTGTTGAGTCTCTTGAATTAATTCAATCAAGAATAATCTATATGTCAGAACAAATTAATGATATAAAATTGCTCGGTGGTATTGCAATCCTTTTTGATCTCACTATGATTGCACAGGAAATTAATAAAAATATTAAAGTGTTTACTATCATCTCATTAATTATTGCTCTTCTTTCATTGATAATTTTCTATATTATTATAAGGCATCTTGTAAAAAATATAAAAACTCTTGAGGAAGGTGCACTACAATTCGGATTGGGAAATCTTGAAAACCGCATTTTTATCACTACAAATGATGAAACCGGTCGACTCTCTGATATTCTTAACAATATGGCTAAAGACATCAAAGAGAAAATTCACATGGAAAAATTCATTTCAAAAAGCACCCAGTCTATGATTAAACAATCAAATTCTAAAGGTTTAGATGTCACTCCCGGTGCCATCAGCCGGGTTGAACTTAGTTTTATCTTTGCTGATGTTCGTGGTTTTACAGCTTTTTCAGAAAGTCATACACCGGAAGAAGTTATTAAAACATTGAATGTTTATTTTGAGATTCAACATAAAATTGTTCAGAAAAATAAAGGAGATATTGATGATTATGTAGGTGATCAAATTATGGCTCACTTTGGCGGTTTAAATCATAAATCCCGTGCCTGCAAGGCGTCACTGGAAATAAAAAAATCAATCGATTTGTATAATGAAAAAAGAAAAAAGCAAAATCTCGATGTGTTTGATGTCGGTATTGGCGTCCATTCAGGAGTTGTTGTCGTAGGAAATATTGGTGCTGACGTTCGAATGGACTTTGCTTGTGTCGGTGACGCCGTTAACACAACATCAAGACTTTGCAGTAATGCAAAGGCCGGTGAAATACTGGTAAGTGAATCACATATTGCAGATTTTACTACTCAATACAAACTTTCACAACCGGTAATGATAGAAGCAAAAGGAAAAAAGAATAAAATAAAAGCATTTATATTAATGGGGTAATTTCACAAAAAACTCATAACTTGATTTTATATAACTCAACTTCATTTTCAATGCCTTTTAAAGTAGCGAGTGAACGATGAAGAGTATCTGTATATCCTTTTAACAGTTTTTGATTTTGTACATTATTAAATATTTTTTCTGTAAAAACAACCTCATTGGGCAATGCCTTCCCCTGCACCCTTGCTGCAAGATTTACTGTAGAACCAAAATAATCAATTTTCCCGTTAAGAGTTACAACAATTACCGGACCTGAATGTAAACCAATTTTAACTTCTATTATTTCACCATCATCTTTTTCATTATAAAACTCTTTTAGACGCAATTGAGTTTCAATTGCAGCTTTTAAACATTCTAATTCATTAGAGAAAACCCCCATAACAGCATCACCGATAGTCTTAACAGGAACTCCATTATTTTTTAAAATCTCTTTGAATATAATATCAAAATGTTCCTTCACTAATTTAAATGCAGCAACATCACCTAATCTCTCATACAACGCTGTTGATTCACGAATATCGGTAAACAAAAGGGTCACAAATGACATTTCAAGACTCTGATCAAGCGGAAGTGTATCATCACCAAAAAGAGATCTGAAAATAGCATTATTTAAACAATCTGCACCATAAATTGTGGTCGATTTTCTCCATTCATATCGTTTATTATGCGTTATATCATGAATTATTTCATTATTATATTCTTTCTTAAAATGAATTGGTATAACGCGGATATCAGGACTTACCGAAAAAAAGACTTCTATGTTCTGATCCAGCTGGTTGTTAAAATCTATAACACATATTGGACAGTGATCCTCTCTTGATGATTCATCTAATTTAAGAATCTCACGTGCAACCCCACCACAAGAAGGACAATGAAACTCCCATTGCATTGTAAAAATACCATGTTTAACACCTTTTATAAAAATATCAAGCATCACTTTTCTTTCTATGCTCCATTTATCAGCTATCCCATAAACATCTATATGAAAAAGATCCTCATCTCTTCCGGTATTAACTAACTCAATTACAATTTCAGCGGTTTCCTGTTCCCCAAAATGAGCTGCTCTTTCTTCTAATAACCCCATATTAAGACCCCTTAATTATTTTTAATTCTATAATAAAAATCATCATTATTCGATACTGACTCAATAAAATCAATATCAAGCAAATGCGTGATATATTTACTGATTTCATTTACATGTCTTGACAAACCTGAGCATAAATCACTCATTGTTGCAGGACGCCGTTTAAGATATTCAATTATACCAAATTCAACATCAATATTATAACCTGAATCAATAGGTTTTTTATTAAATTTTGCAATAATTTCTACTTTCTGAGGAGCAAAAGATAACGCTATTTCATCTAGACGTTCTTTCGTTGGTTTATGTACCCACGACTCGGTACCAGGCCTGTCTAGTGTATTTAATTGAACAACATCAGGTTTAATCTTAGAAACAGCATTAATTAATAGTTTAAGTTCATCATCACTGTCATTTAATCCGGGAATAATAAATATTTCCAATAAAATGACACCGGAATATTCATGACGAAGCTTAATAAGCCCGTCAATAATTGTTGAATTCTGAAGTAACGAATCAGGTCTATTTATTGTATGGAATATTGACTCACTAACAGCATCAAGCGAAGGTAAAATACAATCAATGTTTTTCACTGCGGCTCGCACTTCAGGTAAATAAAAAAGTGTTCCATTTGTTATTAATGCTAATTTATATTGAGGATATTTTTGTTTTATCTGATTTGCCATATATTCAAGCCCTGAATGCAATGTCGGTTCACCTGCACCGGAAAAAGTTATATAATCTAATTTTGGTGAATCGGCAAGAAAAAACTCCAACTCATCCAGTATTTCAGACGTTGGAATATACTCCTTTCTTTCCAGAGTTAAACAGGTGGTTTTACCTACTTCACAATACACACAATCAAGAGTACAAATTTTATGTTTTACCAGATCAACACCTAAAGAAATACCCAGCCGTCTTGAAGGTATCGGCCCGAATATATATTTATATGTATTCATTCAAACTCCAAATTATAATGCCTAAACAAATAAGTAATAATAAAATAATTTAGTATTTATTGCAATAAATTTATTACACGTTTTTAGATAGTATTATTTCACTTTTCATTAAATTATTCTGACCTTCAGTTGAAATCTGTGTTTTATCATAATCAAATTTTTTTACAACATCACTATTTGCAATAGGATTTAATGAAATGATTAACGCTAATTTAACTTGTTCAGAATGAATCTTATCTAAAGGAGCAAATGAATAACAAATTTTTTGTCGATCACCCTGATATTTTTTAAACTCTCCAGAAGTCTCATGTTGAAGCACACTGGTACGGGCATTTTCTGAAAAACCAATAAAAATCAATTTATGGATTGTTAGTTTTTGTTTTTTATTAATCTCATTTATAGTATATGTGTACACACAATAAATTCCTGTTTGTTCGGGAACATTAATAATATTCTTTTCTTTCCAGTAACCATCAAAAACCAGTTTACATTTCAATTCAGACATAAAAACTCCTTTTTAACTCACGTAACAATTTATTATAGTGTATTTTATAAAAATATCATATTGATATTTTATTATAAATCAAATAAAATGAATATAATTATTATAAAATGGAGTTTACAATGGGATTTAGATTTTTTTCTTCTGTAAAATTTTTGCGAATTGCACTCGGTATTTTTTTTCTTGTTCTCGGGTTTTATGGTATTTCACAAAGTATTAACGAAGGTATTTTCGGATTAAACAATCCGGTACACAAAGATAATCAGACAATTGAGATTATTTTTGGAATCATTGAATTACTATGCGGTTTTTTACTTCTTTCCGGATTATTCGTTTTTGGTTCAAGTAGCGCTGTTCATCTTGGGGGGCTGATAGTTCTCATTTTCTGGTTAGCTCGAATTGTTTTGCAAAGCTTTATCTGGGGCATCATCATCAGTGATAGAGGAATCAGTTTCAGACCAAATATTTATCAATGGATATTAACATTTGTAACCAGCTTACTCATCGCTTCAGCGATTAATGTTGTTGTTAATCGATACGATAACAGATAATCAAAAAGAGAGGTTAAAAACCTCTCTTTTTTTAATTATATTTTCCAGTATCGTAAACCATATTTAGCAATTACACGATCTGTATCTTCTTTTACTATATCTTCCCGTTTCATATATGATAAAATATTACCAATAGTCTCAACAATATCATTATATTCAACTACACCTTCACTATCAATTTTTTCAACTTTAATTATCTGAAACGAATTAGGCAACTCAACAATATCACTTACTTCACCAATTGGAGTGCTAAACGCAACTAATTCCAAGGCAGGTTCTAAATCCCCTCTTGAAACAAAATCACCCATCATACCACCGGCATTCCTGGTATTAGCATCATCAGACATTTTTGTTGCTACTTCAGCAAAATCTTTACCTTTCTTTATGTCATTTAGAATTTTAGTAATTTTAACCAATGCTTTATCTTTACTTGAACCCGGTTTAAAATTCACCGTAATATTTCGTAAAGTAACTTTTGGATTTGTTTTAGAAATTGTAGGATCTTTTAAAAAATACTCTTTTTTCTCTTCTTCAGATACTGTAATATCTGTGATTAAAGATTTCTCATATTTTCCAATTAAAAGACTCTGTTTTGTATCCTTTAAATAAAAATCATAACTTAACGCTGTTGTACCAATAAATTCTTTAAACTCATCCAATCTACCTTGAGTATTCATTGTAATTGAATTTTCAACTTCTTCGTCAGAAACAACAATACCTTTTTCAATTGCTTCACGAGCAATTATCTCATTCTTTGCAAATATATATGCATATAAATACATAAACTCTTCAATTCTTTCTTTGGTAATATCAGCAGAATTGACATTATTAAGAGACAATTGATAATGCAAAAAAGGGATAACAAATTTATTAGTTACTGAGAAATCATTTGCTGTAACTAATACAATTTCATTATCAATCGAAGCTAATTTAGACAATGCTTCTAATGGTTTCATATAATCTACAACTTGAGTTGAGAAATTAAAAAGGTTTGTTGACAACTTCTCTGTAGACACTTTTTTGCATGATATTAATGATATAATAATCATGATTGAAATTACTAATTTTTTCATTATTACTCCTCTAAAAAATAAAAAAAATCCTCAACTAATTAATGTGTTGAAGATCTAAAGACAAAATTGTGTGAATAATTCAATAAATTACTGTATTTGTATTTCAATTAAACCGGGCGCTAACATAGATAGCATCTTTAATGAAGTTTCCTGCCATGTAATTTGTGAATTTGCTATTATTTTAAAATTATATTTCTGATCAGCCGGTAATGGAGTTACTTTTGTAATCCATTTAATTAATGTTTTAATACCACTTGAGTTTAAAAATGTTAATTTAGAAAAGTCCAATTCAACATATTTAACACCATTTGCTATAACATTAGAATGTATTTGTTCAAAAAATGGAACAAAAATTGGCTCAGGATTTTGTACATCTATATCACCTGAAAATGTAACTTTAACACCTTGTGGTATATCAAGAAGCTCAACAGTTGCTTTTTCTGTAATTACACTGCTTAATCCAAATTTATTCATAACTAAATCCCCTCTTCCTATTTTAAGTCAAAAATAACAGTAACTCTAATTAAATCACCTTCTACAACCATATTAATCGCAGCATTACTTTCATACCTGATTCGTGCAAGACCTAACTGACTGCCACCATCGGTTCTTAAAGCAGCTTCCTGCATTTTTTGCAGATACACTTCCTGCGGGTCACCGGTGCTTATTTTTTCTATTTCACCAGCGAGTACTTTTGAATTTTCAGGTGTAGCAAAATTTTCAACATTTAAATATAGCTTTGCTTCATCTTTACTATGTTCAACGGAAATTTTCGTTCCTTCCTCGGATGCATATTTAACAGCATTTTCCAGCAACTCACTTGCTGCCATAGAAATCACATCAGCCCATTTATTATCAGCCAGGGTAATAGACAAGAAATTTTGAAGAAATGTTCGTACCGTTGCAATGTAAGTCCATCGCGGACCAAAAACCATTTCAATAAAACCGTTTCTAACATTTTTAAAAAGTTTCATAAAATCTCTCTTTATTCAAATTTTATTCTAATCATTAGAATCATACTACAATATATTTTTTTATGCAATAGCTTTTAAGAAAAAACATAAAAACTTCAATTGCCGATATTTTTTTCAAAAACATCAAAAACTACAAACTTAACTGGTCAATCCATTTTTTAATAATGTATTAACAATCGCAGGATTTGCTTTTCCCTTTGTTTTTTTCATCATTTCACCAACAAAAAAACTGAATAATTTTTCTTTTCCACCTTTATATTCAGCAACTTGAGCAGGATTTGCACTAATAACATCATCAATCATTTTCTTCAATTCTTTTTCATCGGTAATTTGTTTATAACCGTCTTTTTCAATTATTTCAACAAGTGCCCTTTTGGTTTCAAAGGACTTTTTAAGAACCTCTTTAGCGATTTTACCGCTAATTTCATCACTATCTATTTTTCCAAGAAATTCTACAAAGTTTTCAGGACTGATATGAATATCTTTAAGATCATTTGTATACGAAATAAGCTCATTAAAAAACCAGTTTGATGCATTCTTATGATCTTTATAAATACTTACTAACTTGTCAAAATACGCTGTAAAAGCAGAGTTATTAATCAATAATAAAGACTGTTCTTCTGAAAGATTATATATATTCATATAGGTATATTTCTTTTTCAATGGATATTCAGGAACAAATTCTTTTAATTCTTCTATATAATCTTCATCAAGAATTATTGGCAATAAATCAGGATCAGGAAAATATCTGTAATCATGAGATTCTTCTTTTGATCTCATTGAAAAAGTTTTCTGGCTATTTTCATCCCACAATCTTGTTTCCTGAATAATAGCTTTTCCTGTTTTTTTCAAAACAATTTGTCTTTCTATTTCAAACTCGATTGCTTTTTCGATAGCTTTAAATGAGTTCATATTTTTAACTTCGGTTTTAGTACCAAGTTTTGTTTCACCAACTTTTCTGATAGAAATATTAGCATCACATCGTAAACTGCCTTCCTCAAGATTTCCATCACAAATACCCAGTTGAACAAGCACTGAACGCAACATAATTACATAATCTTTCGCATGTTTTGCACATTTAATATCAGGTTCTGTAACGATCTCGATTAGCGGAACACTTGTTCTGTTAAAATCAACGGCACTGGCTTTTGACCCCCAAATACCAGGCGCACCAACATGAACCATTTTACCTGCATCTTCTTCCATATGAATTCTATTTAACTTAATAGCAAGAGGTTTTCCGTTATCATCAATTTCAACAAAACCGCCTGAACAAATCGGCTCTTCAAATTGTGAAATTTGATACCCTTTCGGTAAATCAGGGTAAAAATAATTTTTTCGTGCAAAAACACTTTTCTTATTAATCTTACAATTTAATGCAAGTCCCGATAAAATCGCCATTCGTACTGCTTCATGATTTAAAACAGGTAAAACACCCGGATGCCCGTTACAAACAGGACAGGTGTTGTGATTAGGTTCACTTCCGAATTCTGTAGGGCAACTGCAGAATAATTTTGATTTCGTTTTTAAATGAGCATGAACCTCAAGACCGATTACGGCCTCGTATTCATCGTGAGAACCTGCAATAATTGCCGTGGAAGCAGACTCTTTCTCTTCTCCCGGTCTTGCTTTCTGAGGCGGAACCAGATATGCTGATTTATCTCTAACCGGAGCATTTATAAGAATTCTTTCTAAATCATCCCACTCAACCTGATTATCCATTCTCATTTTTGCACTTGATTCAGTCGGATGTGCCGAAGGCGTTAAATCATTGCAGTCTGCACTGTTTATAATTTCCGCATATTTCAGGAAATCATCAATCTCTTTCTCATATCCGGCTTTTTCACTCGCACTCACTTCAAAAGAACTTAATTTTATCAAATCATCTATATTAAACTTTCCACTCATTTTGTACTCCTAACAGTATTTTTTATACAAAGCAAAAAAACATGATTACGGCTCAAGTCTGCCTATATCTCTCGGGAATAAAGTCGCTTCACGTACATTACCTAAACCAAGTAATTTCATGGTAACCCTTTCCAGTCCCATTCCTAAACCACCGTGAGGCGGCATACCGAATTTGAATGTTTCCAGATAATCTTTATACGCTGCCGGGTTTAAACCGAAAGCAATCATATTTGCCTTTAACGCTTCGTAATTATGAATTCGCTGTCCTCCGGTTGTTATTTCCAAACCTTTATAAAGAAGATCAAATGATCTTGTATAACCCGGTAACCGTTCATCCTGCATTGTATACATTGGTCTTTTCTTAACCGGATAACCGACTATATAAACAAACTGAGAACCATATTGTTCTTCAATATACTTACAAACAACCTTTTCACCTTCAGGTGATATATCACCATCCATATCTTTTACACCAAGTTTATCAGCGATTTCTAACGCTTCAATAAAATGAATTCGCGGAATTGATGTTGGTATAATGATTTCCTGACCAAAATATTCCAACACATCAGAATATTTTGCTTTAATATTTTTTAATATATGAATAAGCAATGCTTCCTGCATATCGATTAAATCCTGCTCATCTTTAATGAATGCCATTTCAAAATCCAAACTTGTATATTCATTTAAATGTCTGACTGTATTATGTTTTTCAGCTCTGAAAACAGGACCTATTTCAAAGACTCTTTCTAACCCTGAACCAACCATCATCTGTTTATAAAATTGTGGTGATTGAGCTAAAAATGCCTGTCTGTCAAAATATTTAATTTCAAAAATATTTGACCCGCCTTCAGTTTCATTTGAAATTATTTTTGGTGTTTTAATTTCTGTAAAATTATGTAATCGCAAAAATTCTGCAAAAGAACCTGCAATTTCTGACTGCACTTTAAATACTGATAATATTTCAATATTTCGTAATGATATCGGCCGGTTATCAAGTAAAGTCGGTAGATTTAAATTGGATAAATTACCTCCGACAGTAAAAGGCACATCAGATGCTGCCTCTGACAATATGGTTAACTCAGTAACCTTTAACTCAATCCCGTTATAAGGGGATCGCTCTTCTTTCGTTACCATACCTTTTACCTGTACTATTGACAACGGTGTTAATTTAACCCTGGCAATTTCACCTTCTAAAACAAGTTGCGTTAACCCGGTTCTATCCCGTAGTGTATAAAACTCAATACCGCCAAGATTATTAATTTTATAAATCGAACCGGACATTGTTATTGTTTTACCAAGCTGTTCTGATAGATTAGTACAAAAAACTCTGTCTGATGTATTTTTTTCTCTATTTGAATATGAATCTGAAACTTTCTTAATATCTTCTTTTGAATACACGGAAGACATTTTTTTCGTTTCTTTAGCATCTTTCTTTGAACTGCTGTTGCTTTGTGAAACATCAATTTTTGATAAATCGGGATACATGGAAAGTGATTTTTTCTGCTCAAATTTATATCCCACATTGAATAATAAATCTTCGCTTAAAGGTTTTCCGATTAATTGTAAACCCACAGGCAACCCTGAAACCATTCCTGATGGTACAGAAATAGCCGGTAAACCGGATAAATTCGGTATTACAGTCGTTACATCGCTTAAATACAATTTCATCGGATCAGTTGTTCCTTCACCAAATTTAAATGCAACTTCAGGTGTTGTCGGTGTTGCAATAACGTCATATTTCATAAAAATTTTCTGCATTTCTTTCATTATAAAGGTTCTTAATTTCTGTGCTTTAAGATAATACGCATCATAATATCCTGATGACAGAACAAAGTTTCCGAGTAATATACGTTTCTTAACTTCTTTACCAAAACCCTCAGTTCGTGAAGCAAAAAGCATTTCTTCATAATTTTGTTGTTTTTCACTTCGTAAACCATATTTCACACCATCGTAACGGGACAAATTAGAACTGGCCTCAGCCGTAGCAATAAAATAATAGGTGGAAATAATATATTTAATTGCGGGAAAATCAACTTTATCAACTGTTGCACCTAACTCTTTTAAAGTGTTTAATGAAGCTTCAAAATTAGTTTTAACAGCATCACTCACCCCTTCACCCATGAATTCAGGAAAATAGGCAACTTTTAACCCCTTAATATCTTTATCAATATTTTTAGTATAATCACCATCGTAGTTATAGAATGACGTGGAATCTTTTTCATCTTTTTTAGCGATGTAATTGAGAAGAAATGCAGAACCGTATACATCATTTGCAAATGTTCCAATTTGATCAAGTGATGATGCATACGAAACAAGCCCTGATCGTGAAACCAGCCCGTAGGTTGGTTTTATCCCGACAACGCCGCAGAATGAAGCCGGCTGTCTTACTGAACCGCCCGTATCGCTTCCAAGTGCCAATGGAACCATGCCTGATGCAACAGCAGCGGCAGAACCGCCTGATGAACCACCCGGAACTCTATGTATATCATGAGGATTTTTTGTTTTTGTGTATGCCGATGTTTCACAGGTTGAACCCATCGCAAATTCATCCATATTCGTTTTTCCGATAATTATAGCCCCGGCCTCACGCAGATATCGTACCGAGGTTGCATCATACGATGGTTTATAACCTTCTAATATTTTTGAACCGCATGTCGTTTCAATACCCAAAGCAACTATATTATCCTTCAAAGCAACCGGTAAACCGTCAATATCACTGCGTTGTGTACCGCTTTTTCGTCGTGTATCACTTTCTTCTGCAAGTTTAATAAGTTTTGCTTCTTCATCAACGCTGATAAAACATCCCAAAGCTGAATCGAATTTATGTATAGAATTAATTGATTGTCGCATTATATCAACGCAGGTTATTTTTTTATTTTTTAAACTATCAATCAGATCTTTAAATGCAGTTTTAGCAACATCAATCATACGAACCCCTTTAATAAGAAATAATTCACTTATGAAACATATTTAATACTATAATGTTTGAAAAATGTAAATACAGGCTTTTTAAAATATTAAAATTCAGCTGTTTTAAACGCTCTCGGAAAAGCAATGACATCACGAATATTCTGCATTCCCGTTATAAACTGGATAAGCCTTTCAAAACCAAGCCCGAAACCTGCATGAGGAACACTCCCGAATTTTCTTAACTCAAGATACCACCAGTAATCCTCTTCATTCAGACCGCATTCTTTAATACGCGCACACAGTTTTTCGTAATTATCTTCCCGCTCACTGCCGCCGATTATTTCACCCAGCCTCGGAACTAATATATCCATAGCCCGGACTGTTTTACCATCATCATTCAATTTCATGTAAAACGCTTTAATTTCTTTGGGATACCCGGTAACAATAACCGGTTTTTTATAGACAACTTCGGTAATATATTTTTCATGTTCAGACTGTAAATCAATACCCCATTGAACAGGATATTCAAATTTCACTCCCGATTTCAATAAAATATCAACTGCGTCAGTATAAGTAATTCTTTCAAATTTATTTTCAATGACTACTGCTAAATTACTCATGAGGTCTGGTGAAATATACTGAGTGAAAAAATCAAGATCATCTTTACATTCCTTCATAACATACGACACAATCGATTTAACAAACTTTTCTGCAAGATCCATATTTCCAAATATATCACAAAATGCCATTTCAGGCTCAATCATCCAGAATTCTGCAAGATGCCTTGTTGTATTTGAATGTTCAGCTCTGAATGTCGGCCCGAATGTATATATTTTCCCCAAAGCAGTAGCCATTATTTCGCCTTCCAACTGCCCGCTTACCGTAAGACCTGCTTTTTTACCGAAAAAATCTTTTGAATAATCAATTTCATTCGTTGTTTTACCATTGGAGTCTTTAATAAACGGTATTTTTTCAAGCTCTAGCGTTGTAACCTGAAACATTTGCCCGGCACCTTCGCAATCACTTGCCGTAATAACCGGGGTCTGGATGTAATTAAAGCCACGCTCCTGAAAAAATGTATGTATTGCAAAACACGCTGCATTTCGTACCCGCAACACTGCCGCGATAGTATTGGTTCTTGGTCGCAGATGACCGATTTCACGAAGATATTCAAGGGTATGTTTTTTCTTTTGAAGGGGATACTCATCAGGCGATGCCACCCCGAGCACTTTTACTGATTGCGCTTGAATCTCGAATTTCTGTTTACCGCCTTGTGAAGCAACAAGATTTCCGACAACTTCAACACTCGCACCGGTTGTTAATGTGCTGATTGTATCAGAATAACCGGGAACTGTATCATTAATGATAATCTGTAAATTTTGAATTGTCGAACCGTCATTGAGTTCAATGAAACTGAATGTTTTTGACTCACGCTTAGTCCTGATCCACCCGTAAACGGTTAATCCCGTTTTTTCTTCCGTGTAATTTAGTATTTCTTTTATTGAATTGGTATTATACATCTATTTCTCCTCTATCTTTTTAGCGTAAACAGGGTACACCCCGGAAAGTAAATTAGTATCAAATTTTCTCTTTAAATAGTGTATATAGAGCCTCATGCAAAAAAGCAACAATATGACTACTTAGGAAATAGTAAGATTTGTCACGCGGAGCTAATGAGAACGCAGAGGAAGAGTATTTTACTTGAACTAAAAACAAAATTCAAAACCCTGCGACCTCTGTGTCTCTGCGTGAAACACTCCAATACTTTCTTGCATTAGGACTTTCAGTCAGTACGGCTATAACATCTACAATGGATATATACCATTTTTCCTGTTTTTCATCCCAAAGAGTTCGTATCTTTTTATCTTTGAATGGTTGAATGGTATTTTGTTTCTTCATTATTTTCTCTTTTCTTTTCTTTCCATTACTTTTCAGTTTTACTTTTCTTAGCGGCTTTACTTATTACAATTGTATCATCTTTTAATGAAACGACGATATGATCACCTTTTAGAAAATCTCCACCGATTATTTTTAAACTTATTTCATTTTCTATATAGTTTTCAATAACCCTTTTTAGCGGTCTCGCACCAAATTCAGGTGTGTAGCCGAGTGTTGATATTTTATTATAAATTGATGTATCAAATGTTATTGTATAACCGCTGTTTTTTATTCTTACTTCGAGTTTCTTCAATAATAAACCGGTTATCTGATCAATATGTTCTCTTTCCAGCGGATGAAATACAATAATATCATCAATTCTATTTAAAAACTCAGGTTTAAAGAACTTCTTTGTTTCTTCTAATATTTTTTCTTTAATTAACCCGTAACTGCTGTTTTTTGTATTTGTTCCGGCAAAACCTATTTTTTTCTCTAAATCAAAAATATGAGCAGAACCCAAATTTGAAGTCCCGATAATAATTGTATTTTTAAAACTAACTTCAACACCCTGACTATCGGTTAAACGACCTTCATCAAATATCTGAAGAAGAATATTAAAAACATCCTCGTTTGCTTTTTCCATTTCATCAAGTAAGACAATCGAAAATGGATTTCGTCTGACTCGTTCTGTTAATTGCCCGCCCTCTTCATAACCAACATACCCCGGAGGTGAACCGATAATTTTTGATACTGAATGTTTTTCCATGTATTCTGACATATCAAGGCGTACAATTTTTGTTTCATCATCAAAAAGGAATTCCGCCAGAGCCTTTGACAATTCTGTTTTACCGACACCGGTTGGACCAAGAAATAAAAATGCACCGATTGGTCTGTTTGAATCTTTAAGCCCTGCTCTATTTCTTCGTATCGCATTTGAAACAGCTACAATTGCTTCTTCCTGACCAATTATTCGTTTATGAAGTTTATCTTCCATTGTTTTAAGTTTATTTGATTCGGTTTCAACAATTCTATTTAACGGAATACCTGTATTCTGACTGATGACCTCGGCAATATCTTCTGCCGTGACCAGATTTTCATTCCCCGCTTTTGTTTTAATCCAGTCATTTTTCAGCTCTTTCAATCTATTATCAATAGCATTGATTTTCTTCTGAACTTCTACAACAAGATCCAGCTCATTCTTCCCGAAAGCATCAGATTGCTCCCGCTTCAAAGCGGTTTTTTCTGTTTCAAGCTTTTTCACTTCCGGTGGTGTAGTAATAAGAAAAATATGCTTTCTAGCACCTGCCTCATCAATCAGATCAATTGCTTTATCCGGCAGTTGTCTTTCACTTATATACCTGTCCGATAATCGCACCGCCAATTGAATTGCTTCGTTATCGTACTTTACTTTATGATGATGTTCATACTTTTCTTTAACACCTTCAAGGATTTTAATAGCCTCATCAACCGTTGGTTCATCAAGAATAATAGGTTGAAATCTTCTTGATAATGCTTTATCTTTTTCAATTGTTTTTTTATAACTGTCTGTTGTTGTTGTTCCGATAATCTGAACCAGACCTCGTGCTAATGCTGGTTTTAATATATCCCCGGCTTTAATATTACCACCGCCATTTGCATCAACAAGTGTTTGTAAATCATCAATAAACGCAATCGCCCTGCCATTAGAACTCACAAGAGCATCAACAATTGCCTTCATACGTTCTTCAAATTCACCTTTAAATTTAGCACCGGCAGTTACCTGTGTCATATCAATTTGTATAATTTTCTTATGCAAAAGAGTCTCAGGAACTCTTGAATTGATAATAAGTTGTGCTAATCCCTCGATTAATACGGTTTTTCCGACACCGGGATCACCAATGATTATAGGATTATTTTTTGTCCGCCTTGCAAGGATCTCGATAATTCGTGCAATATCTTTTTCCCGACCGATAACAGGATCAAGTCTGCCCTGCTGTGCAAGTTCAGTAAGATCGGTTCCATATACTTTAAGAAAATTTTCCTGACTTTCTGAATCACGGGAATTGATTGTTACACCGTTTCGTAATGTTTCTAACGCCTCTAAACATTCCAGATAATTTAACCCGAGATCCGTTAGAATTTTTGATGCAGGCATGATTTCGGTATTAAAGAAAGCAAGAAACAACGAACCTGTTGAAATATATTTATCATTCAATTTTTTGGACTCATCCATAGCAAGTTCAAAAACCCGTTCAACTTCAGGACTCAAGGTAATATTTACCACATCGGTTGGCTCATCATTTTTAGGTTGCAGAGCATAAATTCTTTCTGAAATAGCATCGATTATTTTAACCGGTTCATTCACAATATCTTCGATTATTCGCTGAACTATTGATTCGTCCTGTTCTAAAATCCCGAGCAATATAAATTCAGGAGTAAAAACTGTTTGCCTTAAATTAGCAAGCTCCATAGTTCCGATATTAATTGCATGAATTACTTTTTCTGTAGAATTTCTTAAATATTTTTGAAACAATGTAAACTCCTATAACACATAGTATACTGCAGCTCTTGCAAAAGTTACTCAACAAAACTTGATATATCAAAAAAAACATCCCAACGAATAGAATTTGGATTAATAGGGATATTATTGATTATCAATTTTTCATCTTTAAAAATTGAATAATAACACCCGTTTCTTGAATAATGCGCTGCTACCCTGTCCATACTCAGGATATCAGAGAAAACCCATTTATTACCTGTTGTATAAATCCACTTTCTATTATATTGAATTGTAATTAAAAATACAGCTTTAGAAAAATCAGGTTCCTTATACTTTCTCAAATCAAGGTTACTAACCGGATTAATTTTCTTTTCCAGCAAAAGAGCATTTTGATGCTCTAATGAATACCTCACATTATCAGGAATTTGCTTTCTCGTCAATGGGGTTACAAAATAACCCTGGCAGTCAATATCCATTTGATTGAATGTATAATAATAGAAGAAAGCAATTGATTTATAATCACCTTTTTTATTATAAAACAAATCATATGGGTTTGTCCAATCAGAATTAATTGAATATTCATCAACTATTTTGAAATTTAAATTAACGAACTTTTGTAGCTTATCAAAAATATCTTCTGTTGTTCCATATTGTTTTAACTGTTCAACAAAATCATAATACATTTTCATTTTTTCTGTGTCATTATATCTTTTTGAAAATTCAAACCGAACTTTATCAAGAACTCTTCGTAACTCAACTTCTTCACTACCGGTTAGATTTTGCCTTAAATAATATTCATTACCATTTCTAACAATAAAAGAACTTTCAATTACTCGAAAATCATTATCTCCTGCCAAATCAAATTTAATTTTTTCATAATCAGCTGAATTTAAAATAAATGGCAAATCAGGTTTGGTTGATAATGTACCGGTTAACTTATCCAATAAAAGTTTAACTGCGATTCCGGAAGCGATTTTATCATACTCATCAATTTCTTTATAAGTATTATACCGCTTATTATAAAAATTAACATACGAATATACTATTATATCATCATAACTGCCCAGTGAAAAATCTATTTCAATGTTTGCGACTAAATCCTTAATTGAATACATAACTGGTGATATCTTCATTATTATTTGGTTATTAAAACTAAAACTATCACCAATAAATAATAAGGAATTAAGTCGTGATTTTTCAATACTGTTTAATATAACCCGATGAGTTTGCGCTTTATCAACATTACGCAATAAATTAAAACCGCCATCAATTTGAATAGATTTGTTTTCATACACATCCAGAAAATGATACACATCTTTATGAATCATTTGCACGCTAATTTGTGCGAAAATGGCTGATGAAATAAAGAGAAACATGAAAATCATTATTTTTTTTTCTAACATAATTTTATTATCGTAAAACTTACCCATTTTCTTTATTTTGTTATACAATAAATACATGGAGAAAATGAAATAAATGTTGATAACAAATACAAATATTGAATTACTGAAAAAAATTATATCAAAATATGACAACTTCGCAATTCTACCTCATTATAATCCTGATCCCGATGCATTAGGAAGTGCGTTTGCAATTAAGTTTATTATCAACAAGATTTTTAAAAAACAGGCTGATATTTACTACCAGGGAATAATCGGTCGTGCTGAAAATAAAATCATGATCGACATTTTAAATATACCATTAATTGAGATAACTGATGATGAGCAAATATGTAATAAACCAAATATTTTACTTGATACGCAACCCGGAACGGGAAATAATCCTCTTTTGAAAAACAAAAAACCAATAATGATATTTGATCATCATCCGGTTAAATTACGTTCCAAGTCTGTTGAATATGCCGATGTACGAACAGAATTTGGTTCAACCTGCACTTTATTATATGAATATATAAAGGCATTTGATTTAAAACCAACAATTAACGTTGCCACCGCCATGTATTATGGTATTCAAACTGATATTGTCGGTGAAGGCAGAAATGGTGATAAAATTGATTACAGTGCGTTGGAGAGTTTATCAAAATATATAAACAGGCATAAATTATATTCAATTGAAAACCCGAAACTTCCTTTTGATTATTACGTTAATATTAATAAAGGTTTAAAAAACAGCGTTATTTATGACGACTTTATTGTAACAAGTCTCGGGCAAATTACGAATCCTGATTATGTCGGTGAAATAGCAGATTTTCTCATTCGATTTGAAAAGGCGAATTTAGTCCTCGTTGTTGGCGTACATAACAATCTTATTCAATTATCGTTTAGAAGCCAGTCAAAAAAAGTAGACTCGGGGCTTACATTAAAAAAAATTGTTGGTGGCCTGGGTTCTGCAGGAGGGCATCATAAAAATGCCGGCGGACGGATTCAGTTTGATGATAATGATGACGGGAATAAAATAATTAATAAAATTATTACCCGGTCACTAGAGCTTATTCATGGTAAAATCATGACCGGTATTCCTTTTCTTTCTCTTGGTGATTATTTTAAATTATAGATAGGAGCAGTTAATGGCCGTAAAAAACTTTATTCTGGATACTAATGTAATTCTTCATGACTCAAACTGTATTTATTCATTTAAGAAAAATAATGTCATTATACCAATGGTTGTGCTTGAAGAAATTGACAAATTTAAAAAAGGTGATGAATTAAAAAATTTTCAGGCTCGTCATTTTACGCGTGTTGTCGATGATTTATATTCAAATGTTGATTTTAAAAAGGGTGCTAATCTTGGTGTTGACCGGGGCACGTTACGAATTATTGCAGGTAATGATGACTCTACATCAGTAATAAAAAAATACTTTCTTGAAGATATTGTCGATCACAGGATTTTAGCATTAGCATATAATCTTATAAATACTGATAAACTTGAAAATGTTATTGTTGTTTCTAAAGATATTAATCTGCGAATGAAAGCAAAATCACTTGGGATTCCGGCTGAAGATTACACTACCGGTCAGGTTGAAAGTGTTGAAGAACTCTACAAAGGTAAAAAAATCGTTGAAGATGTAAATGCCGAGTTAGTTGACCGATTCTATAAAGAAAATGAAATAGATGCACATGATCCGGCAATTGCACAGTTAAAGTTTGTTTCTAATGAATATGCGGTTTTAAAATCTCAACAGAATTCCGTTTTAGTCCGTTTTGATGCCATTACCAATAAATTCAGAAAAATCGATAAACGCTTTGCATACGGTATTAAACCCCGAAATTCAGAACAGATGTTTTCTATGGATGCGTTACTTGATAATAACATACCGATTGTTGCGTTGTCGGGTAAAGCCGGTACGGGAAAAACACTTCTTGCTCTGGCTTGTGCACTTGAATTACGAGCTGATTACAAGCAGATTTATCTGGCACGACCGATTATACCGTTAAGTAACAAGGACATCGGGTATTTACCGGGAGATATTAAGTCAAAACTTAATCCTTATATGCAACCATTATGGGATAATCTGAAAGTGATTAAAAATCAATTTGGTGAGAGCGATAAAGAGGCTCAAAAAATACAGGAACTTGTCGATTCTGCGAAACTGGTTATTGAACCGCTTGCTTATATTCGAGGAAGAACACTGGATAAAATATATTTCATTGTGGATGAAGCACAAAATCTTACCCCCCATGAAATTAAAACGATTATTACCCGTGTTGGTGAAAAAACGAAAATTATATTCACCGGTGACCCGTATCAAATTGACACACCTTATCTTGATTCAAAATCAAACGGGCTGTCATACTTAATCGATAAGTTTGCCGGACAAAAACTATTTGCCCACATAACACTTGAAAAAGGAGAAAGATCGGAACTTGCCGAACTTGCAAGTAATTTGTTATAAAACGAAACAAAAATAGAACATTAACAGATTCTTAACAATTATCTTATATAACATTAACAAATAACCGATAAAAGAATGACACTAAATACTAATTTCTTAGGAGAAATATTATGAATTTAAATGCATTGAGAATTTTAGTTACTGTTGCACTTTTTTCTTTAACGGTAACAATATTTGCACAGGATGAGAAGAAAGATGATAAACCGGCATTTCCCGGCAAACCTGGTCTTGAATTTAAACAGACACTTCATTCAGGTGATGCAGGTAATATGGTTACAAAGTCTGAAGGTGCAGAAGCACAGGTGTATTCAAAGACTGAATTTAAGGGACAGATTGCATTTAAACTTGCGGACGGGTTATATACGATAACTCCATGGGCGAAAGAAAGACTTGATTTGTATTTTAACTATACAACTCTTAATTTAACTGATTCATCAGGTGATACGGTATCTATGTCAAGCCCTGCGTTTGATGCTCGAAACAGATTTGAAATCGGTTTTAATAATGATATTGCAATAAAAGATATTATTAAAATTTCAGTTAATCCGGCTTTTAGAGTAGAAAACAAACTTTCTGCAAAAGTAAAAGAAAGTAATGCAGACTTAACATTTACAAACGGATTTGGTCCATCTGTTGCAAAGTTTTCATTTATGCCTTCACTTAACCTAGGATATGCATATTCTATGGGATTCAGCTGGTCATTTAATAGTACACTTTTTCTTCACATGTACCCGATTATGGATCAGGCAAAAAATGATAAAGGTGAGTTAACTAATGACGGGAAATCTATACTCGAATCACTTGAGTTCGAAGGTACTTATAATATCGGATTTAATATACTTAAACCGTTAGATATTAAAGATTACAGTCTTACGATATTCGTTGAAGAGTATACTGATAATGTATTCAAGGGTGAAAACTATGTATCAACAGTTACATATGATGGGAATAAACATAAAGTTTCCGGATCATATGGTTTTGATAACAAAATCGGTCTTAGTTCTAGTTTTTATGGGGTAACTCTTGTTGGGAATTCATTTATCAGAATCAAGGGTGCTATTGATGATATCGATACAAACGGATCTGATGTATTTGCAGGTTTACAGGTTGGCGGATCAGTTAAAGTTGATAAGTTCAGCTTTGGTGTTACATACACCGGTATGCAACAGGTTTGGTTAGGTTCAGCTAAAAATGATAGCGGACTGTACGAACCACGAGCAACAAAAGACACAGATTTAAAATACTGGAATAATTTAATTGAAGGTTACTTCAGCATAAAACTATAATAAATATTGAAGTATTTCTCTTAAAAGACCACAAAGATTTAATCCTTTGTGGTCTTTTTTATTTGCAAACAGTATTTTTTACTGAATGTCATACTACTACCCCAGCTCGTGACGCGTTCACAGATATCATTTGATTTCTCAATTAAAAATGAGTATAGTAGAGGCTCTTGCAAAAATCAAGGGTACTTGATTTTGCGTACGCCATATGCGATATAATCGCATTAGCCCCTGGTCGTAATGGGTACATTACTGCTCGGGCATGCACCGGGATAGCTTCTTGCAAAAATTCGGGATAAAAAGAGTATTTTTGCATGAAGCTCAGTATTTAAGGAGTAACCAAAGTGGATTTTAAACAAGTTTTATCACTATTTATTATTGATCTCAACAACCATAAAATCGACTATGGGTTAATCGGCGGATTTGCAATGGGTTTGTTAGGCTTAAACAGGTCAACAGTTGATCTTGATTTTCTTATAAATATAGATGATATATCAAAAGTTAAAAACTTTCTTATTAATATAGGATATGAGTTACTTTATGAGTCAGAGAATGTGCTTCAATTCGTATCACCTTTATCTGACTTCGGTGAGATAGACATCATTGTTGCAAAAAGAGAAATTAGTCTTACTATGTTAAAGAATATACAAAAGTTTACTATTTTAAACAACAGCGTAGAGATCAATGTTTTGTCTCCTGAAGATATTATTGGGCTTAAGCTTCAAGCAATAAAAAATGATAAAGAAAGAGAGGTAATTGATCTTAATGATATAAAGTTTTTAATCAAAAATCACCGGTTAAATCTCGATAAAATAAAAGAATATGCTAAGATTCTTAATATGAAAAGTTATATTGACACAATAATCGAGGATGTGCATAATGAAAACTAATAAGGAAATAGTACCATGTATCGATTTCAAGAAAATCAAACCAATTAAAATAAATACTCCTGACCAGTTTTTAAACTTTCTTGATTTCTACAATGATTTCATTAATCATAAAGTTAAAAAGTTCAAACCAATTAAGGGCGATTTTATATTATAATATGATATAAGAGGCTCTTGCAAAAATCAAAACGGAAATTTAGAGTACTAAATATTCCCGCTTGATGAAAAAAAGAGTACTTTTTTTATGCGTCCGCCGTTACGCAATAAAATTGCGTTTAAGGTAGCTTCATGCAAAAATTCGAGATAAATAAGGGATTTTTGCAAGAAACTCATAATATTGCAATTAACTTCTCAAATCACTTAACAGGAAAAAAATGCTTAAAAAAAAAGAGGTAATTATTTGAAAAAGTTACAATCAGTTTATTCAAAAGGAGCGTTTTTGTTTTTCTTTGTCCTTGCAATATCATGTAATGATAAAGAAGTAAAAACAGCTATTCCAATACAAAGAAATAGTGAAACGGTTTTGTACAAAATCGCTATTTATGGCGACTCGCGAACCGGACATGATATTCACAGAAAAATTGTTAAAAACATAGAGAATGAAAATCCTGAAATAGTTGTCCATACAGGCGACATGGTTAATGACGGTAGCGTACAAGCTGAATGGGACAATTTTAATGAAATCACTAAAACTCTGCGAAATGGTCGTGATGTTTACACAGTCATTGGAAATCATGAAAAAAATTCACCACTTTTTTACAGTAATTTTGGAAAACTACAAAGTGACAAGTGGTTTTCTGTTGAAAAAGGTAATGCTGTCATGATATTTCTGGATACTTCATTTTCAGCAATTGATCCTTCAAGCGATCAATTTATCTGGCTTTCAAACATACTTTCACAATCAGAAGGAAAAATGAAAATTGTGTTTTCACATTATCCGATATTCAGTACGGGGTATCATGGTACTGAAAGAAAACTTTCGGCTGATTTACCGGCATTATTTGAGAAATATAAAGTTTCCATGTATATTTCAGGCCATGAACATAATTATGAGAGAATAGAAAAAAATAAAGTGGTATATCTTATCGCCGGTGGCGGTGGTGCACCTTTACGCGGACAATTCAGGTCGTTACCGGAAAGTAAAATTTTTCTGAAATCATACCATTATGTGATACTCAATATACAGGAATCATCAATTATAACTGATGTGTATGATGATAATGGAAGACTTATTGATAGTTTCTAAAAAATAATCAACATTTTTTAAACCTTTATGCATTAACCGGTATCTATATAGTTGAATGCCTAAAATTAGTTAAATAAAAGATGGAGAATTATTATGAGAAAGATGGTACTGTTTATTTTCATCGGAACAATTGTTATCTCAATATTTTCGTGTAATGTTACTGAAATCGCAAACGATAATCCTTTGCCTGTTGAGAATGAAATCAAAAGAGATGAAGTTATACAAATACCTCCGGAGAAAATACTACTTTCGCTGATAAAGGAAAGTATAAACTGTGCTATTAATAACTGTGTATATTCTCTTTATAATAATAACAAAGACTATCTGCCAGGTTCAGAACCGGTTTTAGTCACTATACCCGGTAAAGAAGCTGGCTCTCTTGACCTTAGTTCGATAATACTGAGTGATCTTTCAACTGATAGATATGAAATGACACTTACATTTAATAACTTTTCATATTCAGCAGATTTTAGTATTGATTCAGGTGAATTGAAGGTTACTTATACAGTTGTTAATGGTTCTGTGTTATATGAGGCTTTTAATATGATGGTGCCTGAAACTACCACGAATAGAGTAATCAAAGGAAATCTTGAAATAACTGACAAACAAAATAAACATACATTTAGTATTGATGGGTCTGATCAGATTTCAAAGTGTTTTCGTGGTGTAGCAGGTTATAATCAAACTTTTAATTATACCTATATACTTGATGGCGAAACATCGAGTGAAAATCATAATAATTCATTTACTGAAAGTGAACAATTTACTGTGATGTTTGTTATTGTCAACAGTATAAACCATATAATGACTCAAGGGCTCACTGTATCAACTGAAAATATCGATAAAAAACTGACAATGAAGACTCCTGTTCTTACAAACTTTGATGCAGGATCATTAACAATGGATATTAAATCACAATCAGTAACAGATAAGGCATTTGAAGTTCTATATACAGGTGACTTTAAAGATTTGAGTGACAAAAATTTTATGGGTTTAGAAAATGTTAATGGTACAGTTTCGTCTTTAAATAGTAAATATTTTAACGGAAATACATATATGAGAATGTCATCAAAATCACTTGAGTTTAACATTAAATCTTTACCCCAATTAACGTCGGGTAATTACTCCTTTGATTTGGAAATAGAAACAATCTTAAAAGACGGTGTTGAAACCATAAAGTCAACAGGGGTATTTATGATACATAATAAAACATGGTATTTACAGTCTGAATCGATTGTGAATGGCAATTAAAATTAGTAACATATAGACTAAAACAGACTGAGGCTCTTGCAAAAATCATGAGTACATGTTTTTTGCTTCCGCCTTACGCAATATAATTGCGTAAGAAGTAGCCTCATGCAAAAATTCGAGATAAAAAGAGTATTTTTGCAAGAGGCTCGACTGAATCTATTAATGAGAATCAGTCTGTTTTAATCTTTATTATTCAATCCTCTTTAGTTTCTGTAATGATTTGTCAATTACAACCAGTGAGTTACCAATAATACTGAATGCAATAGCTAAACCGGCAATAATTATTAGTACATTACCAAAAGAACCGGCACCATCAGGATAGTTTTTGTTTGGTATTAAAAACCAATATGGATAAAAACCATCTATTTGGGCTCGAAGCAATGATAAAAATGCAAAAAGCACCGGATACCCTATCCACAATAACGTGTCACTATGTCGATAATTACCTTTCGGTTCAAAGATGAGCCAATTGAATTGCATCCCGATCGGTACTATATAATGCAATAAAATATTTGATGCTAATAACACTCCTACCGGATGGTATATTTTAGATAATAAAAAATGAAAAACAAGTCCGGTAACAAGTATCCAGATTGTTGCACCACTTTTCAAAGTAACAAGCCAACGAGGAGGATTTGCCCGATTTACAATATTCAACATTAAAATCAGAGCTACAATAATATTACTCTGAATTGTAAAATAAGAAAATATATTTAAACCAGTAAAAGGGCCTTTTTGAAATGAAATTTCAAGAACAACACCTGTAATGGCAGATAGTATAATTACAATTTGAAATACAATCCACAATACTATTTTCATGGTTAATCCTTTTTTAATAAGATACAGTATCAGTTTAAATAATTTAAAACAATAATTTTTGAAAAGTATCAGGAAAAATTACCACCGACACACACCTAATACGCTTGACAGTTTATCATTTTATCGTATAATCATACTATGGAAAATAAATATCACTTTATAGCGAATGAGATTAAAAGAAATCTTGAAAATATTAATAAGATAACTGATATGCTTCACGATCAGGAGCCGGCTTTATATACAACATATAGTCATACTGTCCCAATAACAAAAACAAATGCTTTTAATATAAATCTCTCTCTCGATGATGTTGATGATATATTTGATGATTTCGATGATAACCCCGAGATAATTGAAACTCGTACGATTTCAGATGACTTTATTGATGCAATAAAAGTAAGATACAGGCATTCTATAAAAGAACTTTATATTCACATGATATTCCCTGTTTTTTTCAAAAATTATGTAGATGAAAAAACAATTATTGCAACTTTACAACAACAAATACATTTGAAAAGAAAAGTTTTCAATGTTTCACTTATTTATAAACTTATACTGGTTATCAGTTATTTAATAATCGGAGTTGCTTCTCTTGTTAACATACAACAGATCGAACGAATGCTTGGATTATTCTTTAATATGCAGAATAGAGGATACGGGGAACTTATTATGATTTTGGGCTGGGTCGGCATGTGGGAAGGTATTACCCGGACCGTTGATTTCTGTACAAACGATCTGAAAAAGATAATTTTCTGGAATAAACTCGATAAAGCAACATTTGCATTTATATATAAATAGATGTCTTTACTAAAACCAATAAGTTATTTATGTATCCATTATATTAAGGATAAAGATAATAAGATTATTGACTATGTTATAAAATGTTTGACTGGAACACTAGTACAAATAATTTCTTACTGTTTTAGTAAACATAATCTGTTTAAACTTTGTTTTATCCTATTAAATTTAACGAATATTCTCAACCAATGCAAACAAAGATCAATTATAATTATTGTTGCAATCTGTTACTAAAAACAGTATATTTATTCTATGGAATATATCAAACCCTGGTCAGATATTTTTATCAAGTTTCTATTTGGTACTATTGAAAACAACGATATACTACTTTCGTTCATCAATGCAGTATTGCAAAGTAAAGGTTATGATAGAATTGTACAGGTAGAAGTTAAAAATCCTTTTAACGTAAAAGAATTTCAACTTGATAAAGAATCAATTCTCGATGTAAAAGCAGAGGATGAAAACGGCAGACTCTATAACATTGAAGTTCAAGCTGTCGAGCAGGGGTATTTCGTAAATCGCAGTTTGTACTATTGGTCAACTGTCTATGCAAGTCAGCTCAAAGAAGCACAAGTATATTCAACGTTAACTCCTGTAATTTCAATAAATCTTCTGAATTTTAATCTTTTTGAGACAATTGAAACTTTTCATACACTTTTCTTACTTCAAGAAAAAGATTTGAATCTGATTTTGACCGATCATTTATCAATTCATTACATAGAATTAAAAAAACTTCATGAAGTTCATTCGACACTGGAAAAGTTTCTTTACTGGATTAAATATGAAGGAAAGGAGGATGCTATGCTTGCAACACTCATTAAAGATAATGAAGTTCTTAATAAAGCTCATAAACAATATGAGAAATTCAGCTCTGATGACACAATGCGTGACTTGTATTTACGACGTGAAATGTATGTACGTGATACATTATCAGCTATCGAATATGCAGAAAAACAGGGTGAATTAAAAGGTAAGATTGAAGGTAAGATTGAAGGTAAAATCGAAGGTAAAATCGAAGGTAAAATCGAAGTAGCTAGAAAATTGCTGAATCAAAATGTATCTATTGAACTTATTGCTGATGTAACCGGATTATCAGTTGAAAAAATTCAATCTTTGAAGTGAAGTTAACCATAACATAAAGAAGTATTCAAATCATGCATACAGCTTAGCAGAGCTTTTGTAAGAAGTGCCGATTTACAACGGCACTTCTTAAAACTAATTCCTCCTACTTTCGCAGGAACTTAGGATCAAAAATATTAAGTATTACCGGCAAAAGCATTAACGCTCCCAGTGATGATGTTACCATAACAAGTGATGCTAATATCCCGAGATGAATTAGAGGAACAAAACTTGAGAATAACATAACCGCAAACCCCAATCCAACGGCAGATGCATTAAATACAATTGCTTTACCGGATGTTAAAAGAGCTTTTGTGGTTACAATTTCAAGATTATCTGATTTCATTCGCTGCTCTTTGTAGGAAGATAGAAAATGAATTGTATAATCAACACCGATTCCGACTGCTATTGAGGCAATCAGTGCAGTTCCCATATTCAATGGTATATCCAATAGCCCCATAAGACCAAAATTGAAAATGACAGAAACACTCAGTGGTATAATACCGATTAATCCTGCATAGATTGATTTATGACTAAACGCAATAATACTGAAGACAAGAATGAATGATAAAAGAAGACTGTATATCTGGCTATTAACAACGATATCATTTAACGCATTGGTAATGTCAGATCCTCCCGACACAGATATTGTATAATTGGCCGGAAAATTTATTTTTGAAAAACTCTTAATATCTTTTATTACCGATCGTATAAAATACGGATCGCTTGTTGTCATAACCAAAGTCATTTTAGCAATATTTGGTGATAATGTGTCAACACCTGCATATTCTTTTAAATCACCTGAATATAATAGAAGATACTGAGTTATTAAACCTTTTAAATCTGATTGATTTTCAAGATTATATTTCACAGGGTCAAGCGGAATCTCATAAAAATCCTTTGGATTTTTTGAATCATAATGCATCACTTCATTTAACTTTTTTATAAAATCATGATATCCCATTATTTTTTTAATCTGCAGATAGTTTTCCTGTAACATTTCTGATAGTTTATCCATAGATGAAAGTATCTGTGGTTCTGCAAGGTCTCCGGGATTAACTCCTTTGATGGTAACATCAAGCATGTGTGTTCCGGCAAATGATTCATTAAGAAAACGGTCTGATGCGGTAACTGATGAGTCGTTTTTAAAATATTTTATCAGCTGACTATCGATTTTAATTTTTGTAATGTAATACATCGAAAAACCTACTACTAAAACAGTTACAATAATTATTATATATCTTCGCTTTAAAAGTCCATGATAAACACCAAGCATCAATTTAGTAATAAAATCAGGTTTATCGGAAACAACCACAATTTCTTTTTTCTTGAAATTTGAATGTTTAATAAGAAGAACTGAGGGTATAAAAATTATGGCTACCACAATTGCTGCGAAAATCCCGATTGATGTGTATAAACCAAAGTTTCTAAGCGTTTCCATCGGGGACGTCATGAATGATAAAAAACCTGCAATGGTTGTTAATGATGCAAAGAAAACAGGCGGAGCAACAGTATTTACTATATCCATTAAAATTTTTTTATGTTCCTCATTCGATACATTACCTGCTTTTTTCATTTCCTCATAATAATGAGTAATGATGTGAATACCATAGGCACTGCCGACAGCAATTAATATAACCGGAATGGATGTTCCGATTAAATCAATTCGTTTCCCTGATATAACCATAAGTCCGACAGCCCATATCGTACTTATCAAAACGCCGGTTAACGGCAAAATAACACCGCTTATTTTTTTAAATGAAACAAGAAGTATCATCATTATTGCAAGAACGACAAACGGTATAAGAACAGCAAGATCTGAAATCATTAATGTACCGATGAGTAAAGTAATCGCCGGAAGACCGGAAATATTAATTTCAAGATTGTCATGGTTATAGGTTTTTATAATTTTTTCTATCTGGTTATATACCATTTCATGATGTTTTACTTTTGTATTATCAGCTAACATTACATAGATTGCAGTCGATTCTTCATTTTTTGAAAGCAGATTCAAATCATACATATCCCATGATGCTAACTTATTTCTGACAATGTCAAACTCAGCTTGCGTTCGTGGTACCCCATTTTTCTCAATATCAATAAGTGGTGAAATAACGATTCCTTCTGCAGTACCTTCAAGGAAATCGGTATTTGTAATTGACATTATTTTTTTCACAAGGGGATATTTCGATGGTAATGCGATATAGAATTTCTTTCTGTATGCTTTTGATTTTACGCCCGCAGCATTGACCGTGTGTAATTCAAAATTGTATGTTTCATCAAAATTGAGATTACCAATATGTATCTGTTTTTCATTTTTCTTCAGTGTTTCAATTTCTTTTCTTGAAATTTTCCATCGTGAAACAACGATTTTCTTAGCGGATGAATCATTAATTGCATCCCATGAAATAATAACACCATTTCGATCTTGTGTAAACTGAACATTTTGTAAGGCTTGAGGCGCTGTATTTGTCCCCATGCTTTTATTGGCATCAACCGGAGTTGCAGTGTCATTTGTATCAAAATCACCGAGTACATCAATTTCATCGGATCCTTGAGTCGTTGTTGCCGGTGTGTCAAAATCACCAAGTAATTCAGAATCAGCATTTTCCTGCGTTGAACTTTCAACAGCCTCTTTAATGACCGGTGAGAAAATATGTTCTGCTTCTTTTGTTATGTTATTAACAATTTCCATGTTTTCAGGAGTGAGAATTGAACCTTTTTTGCTTTTCAATCCAATAATTATTACACTTCCGGTTCCGAATATTTTACTGTTTTCCACATATGCAACACTGGAAGGATTATCCTCAGGTATCATTTTACTGACATCATTATCAATATTTGCTTTTGGCAAAAACAACGCAAATCCTATTGTAATCAGTGATATTATTACAATGTTAAGAAGGGGTCTTTTATACAAAAAGTTAAATTTCATGGTATATTCCTTTTATTATTTCGTTACAGTAAAAGCCCATTTGTATTCCACTTCAAGGAATATCTTATTATCTGCAGTAAAAACGCCAAATTGATCAGTTTCCCGGTCTAACGATATTTCTTCACCAACTTTATGCCATGAATATAAGAGATTTGCCCCGATTGTTATGTAGAATGAATCAAACGGCATAATTTTAAATGAAGGTTTGATAATTGCCGAACCGTATTTGGTTTCCCAATTATAATTATACAATAAAGGAACCATATATCCTGCTGTCAGCTCAGGTGCAAACATATCGTTGTGAAAAGGAAATTTCATGTTTACAATAAGCCCCTGATTTAAACCTGCATACTGCGATGAAAGTGAATTGGTAATTGCACGATAATAAAACTCTTCCATATACCCTTCATCACCGATTTTATTCACATCAGGTTTTCCATCGGCATAGTCATTATAGAATGTGTCATCAAAACCGACATTCCAGTTACCTGAATATTGAATATTTGCATAAAAACTATTATCAGGTCCGAAGTTGAAATCAGTTCCCAATGTCCATTCAAGTTTGTCATTTCGTATTTTATAACTGGTATTATCATAATCATCAGTCATCGAATATCCCGCTTCAAGCCATAAACCGACACCATTATTAAATACTTTTTTTATGTCAAAACCGATTCGGTGAATTCTTCGATATTGAAGTTGTATGGAGTCAATTGAATATATATTTTTGGAAAAACCATTAATAATAGGTAACATCAGTGCAAAAGTAGCCGGATTCTGAAGGATTAATAATTGTGCTAAATCTTCTTTAACAAGGGTAATTTCGGGTGTAGGAAATTTATCATAGTCATATAAATAACTGAATGAAAAATCAATAACACTTGTGTTGAAATTAAGTTTTCCACCTGCAATTGGTGTAGTAAAATCATATTTGTTGTAATCATACGAAATTGTTTTTCGCTGGTTTGTATTTATTGTACTAAGATACATCATTGTTAATGCTTTTTCCCCGTCATCATCATTGTTATCAGGCGGTGTAATCAGTCTTGTTAATAACTCGGCATTTGTCAATTCAGTGCGAATTGATTCTTTTCTAAACCCGTCGATTGATTGCAATTCTTTAATAAAATCTTTGGGATATAAACTCTGCTGGTAATAGGGCACATACACTGCTTCCATTGAAAACCAGTTAACCGGGTAAAAATTAACCGATGCTGATAATACACTTAGTTTTTCGCTGTCCACACCCATGCGGTAATCACGCGGGTTAATATTGTCTGTCGGGTTTAAACCGTCTGCTTTTCCCCAGCTGTATATTTGGAAACCGGCACCAATCTTAAATTTCCAGGGACTCCAGTAGAGTGCGTTTTCACCGGGAGTTGCGTTTATATAGGATGCAATATCGCCTGACTGGTTAAGAACAAGGTCAATATCCCATAGTGAAACGAGTTTTAAATCTGCATAATTGATAACCAAACCAACCTGATTGGAAAAATTCGGACTTTTTGCATACCCGGAGAAATTCAGATTGTCCGGGTCAACCGGCGCATTGACTTGAAAAACCGAATTGCCCTGCAGGGTTAGTTCAAATGCGTTTGTGTTAAAACCGGTTTGCGTGCTTTGTACGGTACTATCATCAATTGATGAAGAACCAAAGTCACCAAGAAGATCGTCAGAAATATCCTGGGAATAGATTGCCATTACTACACAAAGCGATAATATTACTATAAATAGTTTTTTCATGTTTTCCTCCGGTTTATTTTTCGAGGTTCTGGATGGTGAAAATAGCGCTGTTTAGGCCTGTATTTAATTTCACGTCACCAACCTGAATTCTTGTTTTAGTTCCTTCAATGTTGTTTACTACAAGAGTATCAGTTGGTATTATAACGCCGTCAATCACTTTTGTACTGAGCATATACATAGTTTTCCATAAGGTACCGTTTTTATCAAACGCTTCGGTTTTGTAAATGAAGTTGTCTGCTTTATTCTGGTAGGTTATTGATTTACTGTATGGTGATTCCGCATCTTTACTAACTTGTTCGATTACATAAAAACTCATTGTTTTAAATTGACTCTCTTTAAGTTCTGCGTTGTCATTTAACATTTTGTATGTGAAATCTTCAAACTCTTTACTTTCCATATCGTAATAGAAAAGATCAGAACCGACGAATTTACCTGTTTTATCTGATGATGAAATTTTTCTTGTTTTCTTCAACGCTGGTAAATAAATTCTCTGATCGTCACTGCCGGTTTTACTGCCGATAGTAAGAAATTTTGTATCCTTTACATCAGCCGGTGCCAGAAATCGCACAAAAGTATCACTGGTGTCACCATTATTTCGTTCAAACAATTCAAATTCTCTGACTTTCTGATTTTTATTACTGTCAATAATTGTCATCGTTGCTTTGCTATAAACATCATTTGAACCTTTTAAATCAAAGAATTTTTTTGCAGCTGTTGCTGCGTCATTTGCATACATTACACTTGCCATAAGTCCTAACGTTGCGATAAGTACATATTTTTTCATAAAATCTCCTGTAAAATATAATTAATTAATTTTGAAGTACAATTGCGTTAAATAATCTGTAACAAACATTTTGAAGTTTAACTTTAACCGGTTCGATATTATCCCAGTCGGTTTCAAGAACATACAAAGTGATTCTGCCCAGCATAAAATGGAAAAACTCGCCAAGGCGTTCATTTTTTTCCTGTTCACTTATAGGGCCGAGATCGATTTTCTCGTAAATGATTATTTCAGACAGGAAAACAATGATATCATCTTTATGAGTGTTATAACTTGAAAAAACATCCTTGATGATTTTTCCTTTAATGTTATCAAATGAGCCGAATAAAAGGGTTTTCATTTCAAGAAAAGTATCCGTTAGAAAAGAAATAAAATCCTGTAATTTTTCTTCAAAATTCAATTCGTTGTTGAAATAAACGGGTAATTTTTTTGTGTTTATTTCGGCTATTTTTTCATTCATAATATCAGTGAGTATTTCCTCCTTGCTTTTGTAATAAAGATAAATTGTGCCTTTGCCGATGCCGGTTTCATTGGCGATATCAGAAACGGATGTTTTTGCATAGCTGATTTTTTTGAATAACTCTAAAGCAGTGTCTCTGATTTTGTCTTTAAGATTTTCTTCCATTTTATAACTTCCTGCTATTACCTTATTCAATGACCAGTTTCGTTTTCGGTCATTGAATAATATCTATATGTATAATGCCAATTTTAAAAAATGTCAAATAGAATTTTAAAAAGTGTCAAATACTAGAGCCTCATGCAATTATTTTTTTTCACAACAACTACCGGTTTAACTATAAGTATCATAGCAGGTAATATAATTAATGCAGCAAAAGCCGTTGTCAACATAGAAAGTGACACTATCCAGCCAAGATTGAATATTATATTAAAAGAAGAAAGAGAAAGAACTGCAAAACCCGCTGCAACAGAAAAAGCATTGGATAAAACAGGTTTATAACAGGTTAATAATGCCTCTTTGACTGCCGGGAAATAATCACCCAATTCAATAAACGAAAGTTTAAACCTCTGATAGAAGTGTATTCCGTAATCAACCCCGACGCCTATACCTATGGATGCAATAATCGAAGTCCCCATATCAAGTTTAACATTTGCTAACCACATTACAGTAAAGTTAAACATAACAGCTGTGAAGGTCGGTAAAACTACCAGAAGCCCGGTGATAAACGATCTAAACAAAAGCGATAAAACAATTGTAACAGCAATAAGAGTCGTAGCAAGACTTATAATCTGACTGTCAATAATTATCTTACCAAAAATTACTCTAACAAAATGATTGGAAAACCTGACCTTAACATCATCAGCGAAAGGATTGTTTTTAAGATACTCTTCAATGTAACGAACAGTTTTAAGAAGCGCCTCATTACCTGAATCATCAATTCTAACATGAATGCAAAGTTTGCTATAATAAGGAGTAACCAAAGACTTTAATGCATCACCGCCATCCATTTCATATAAGAAAATAAGATTTGCAACCTGATTTTTACCGGGCACCTTTTCAGTTTTTAAAACCTTAACCTCATTTCCATCAATATTTTCAAACCCGGTAAATGAAACGGTTTCAACCAAATCAGGTATTCTGTAAAAGTCATCATCATTGTCATGTATCACAAAATTCAAATACTTTATATAATCAGTTAATCCATAAGTAAAACTGATATGTTCTGCCTTCTCAAGATAAGTTTGAAGTTTTTCAACTGCCTGAAGTACCTCAGGATCCTTCATTCTGTCTTCTTCATTAGTTTCAAGTACGATAAAAAGATTTGAAATCCCGCCCATAGTTTTATTAACATGTTCGGTTGCAATTCTAAAGTCATCATTTTTATGAAAGTATTTAACAACATCATTATCAACCTTTACGTTTAAAACCCCTATTACAGATACTGACAAAAGCACTACTACAGAAACAAGTATCAGGTATTTTCTTTTGAATATTACATCTGTGGCTTTACCCACGATTTTCTCACCGTAAGAGCCGGCATCTTTTATTGTAACAACCGATTTTCCTGTTCTGCTGAATGATAAAACTGCCGGTATGAATACAAGTGAAAAAAGCATAGCAATCATTACACCGAATCCAAGAAAAATACCCATGTTTTTTATAGAAACTCCGGGCGCTGAGATAAGTGAGAAAAAACCAATAGCCGTTGTAACCGAAGTAAGTATAATGGGAAGAGTGAGATTGCTCATTGTTTTTTTAATAGCTGCCTTAGCATCAAGTCCCTTTGCTAAAAAATGCTTAAACTCAGTTACAATATGTACACCATCAGCACAGCCTATTGCAATAAGCATTACAGGAATAGTAATCTCTACTATAGTTACAGGCACTCGAAATAATCCTTTAAGTGAGAATGTCCAGATAATAGCAAAAATAGTAACAAGAACAGGCATCAATACACCTTTGAAATTTCTCATTATTATACCAAGCATTATGATAACTATAAGTAATGCAACCGGAAAGAGCTTTTTTAAATCCTGAGTCATAAACTCAGCAATTTTTGCTTTAGCCGTTGAAAACCCGGTAATATGTATGGAAATATTCGGGTATTCTTTATTTAAATCTCTGACAGTCTCAAAAGTAGCATCAATAAGCGACTTAAATTTCAATTCGTCAAGGGTAATATCAGTTGAAACATTAGCCATGACAACAGTACTTTTTTTATCATCAGAAATAAGCCTTCCTTTAAAAAGCGGATTACTGTCAACAGCATTTTCAATCGATTTAATATCATCAGTCGTAAGATTATTAAACTTTTTAATAAGAGGTTCAATTATTAGAAATCCGTCCTCTCCGGTTATATTTTTAACAGTTGTTAAACTTAGTACATTATCATTAGATAACTCACTTCTTTTAACAAAGAAATCAGATATTCTTTTTATAACGTCTATGCCGTCATTAGTTAATATGCCGTCTTCTGCAGTAACACCAATAATTATGGGATCCATATACCCGAAAAGTTTTTCAGTTTCCTTAAAATACAGGTAATCCGGATTTTCCTCAGGAATCATGGCTTCAATCCCTGCATTTTTTTCGAGAAATCCAAGATTTAAACTGAGTAGTAATGTAAAAACAATAAACAAACTGATAATCAGAATACGAAAACGGATAATAAAATTCATAAAAAACTCCTTACATATTTTTGAAAATTGTATAATCAAAAATGAACATGAAAATTAAAGAATTCATTATTAATAAACACTCGTTCATTTTTAAAGTTTTAAAAAAAGGATTTAAAAAAATCCCTGTTTTTAGAGGCCATTCACAACATTATTTATCACAACTAATTGTAAAAAAATCAACCCACCCTTGAAAATGCAGTTCAAAGTACGTTTTTAAAAACGACATAAACAAAGGATGATCATAATACCTTCTTATTAGTTCAAGATAACCTTCAATTATAGAAACAGCCATAACCCATGCCATTTCGTCATGAATTGATACCTGTTTCAATTCTATATGTTCTTTAATATGTTCATAAAGACTTTTAACAAAAATATCCTTGATGTTTTCATATTTTGTTCCTCTACTTCCATATAAAAGAATAGATATCTCAATTCTTTTTCGTAAAATTACTTCAGTAATTTTGAAAACCTGTTTCTCCAAATGAGACTGTATATCATCTTGATAAACCGGACCTGTATTCTCAAACTCATTTACTTCAATGATTGAAATAATCTCATTTACAACCGGACCCAATAACTCATAGAAAAGTTCATCCTTACTTTTATAGTAATGATAAATATTACCGGCAGAAATACCTGCTCTCTTTGCTACACTTCTGATAGAGGTATCAGCATAACCGTACTGATAAAATTCATTGATTGCCGCCTCTTTTATAGCACTATTAATATCTTCTTTTAAAATCTGCATAAATAAACCCTTGTTCATTTATGAGTATACTATTGTTTTTATTATCTGTCAAATTTATTTATATAACGAGACCATTGCAAATAGTTTAAGATAAAAAAAATATTTGATTAAAATTCAAATTGAGTCATTTGTAGATTTTTGTTAAATTATATGATATAGTTTTTGCAAATCTGGATATTAAAAATGTATATTAATCATTTATAGAAAAATAGGGGCTTGAAATGAAAAAAAGTATTCTTGTGCAATGTATTGTAGTGATTATTATTTTTACTCTATTTGGCGGATGTAAAAGTCTTAAACCGAAATTAAATGAAACTCAGGAAAATTCAAATGCGAGTAAAATCAATGAATCTGCTGAAATAAATGATACTCAACTGAATTCTGAGAAAAAATCAGCTGACGATGCAGAAAAAAATAAGGCTGATTATACAAAAGAAAGTTGGGATGAATATCACAATGATTTAAAAAAAGCGCTTGCGATGCCGGAAAAAACAGCTGATGAAAAAAAGGCAAAAGCTGAAGCAATACGGGATGCGCTGAAAAAGCTCGTGAAACTTGCAAATAAAAACAGCCTTGATTTTCAAAAAAAAGCCCTTGAAAATGCCGAAAAAGATAAATCATCATTTACAAGTGACAGCTGGGAAGAATTTCAAAAAGCATTACAAAAAGCTCTTTTAATGCCTGAAACAACCGATGCCGAAATAGAAGCTAAGATAGAAGCAATAGAAAACGCTTTTAAAAAACTGGTAAAAGGCAATCAGGATAGTAAAACAGCTCTTGAGTCAGAAAAAAAATCTGCAACTGATATTGCAAAATATAAAGTTATTTACACTTCTGAAAGCTGGGCTGATTACCAGAAGGCATTACAAGATGCTCTTCTCATGCCTGAAACTACCGAAGACGAAATAAAAGCAAAAACCCTGGCAATACAGGATGCTTTAAAAAAGTTAATTAAAATCAGCGCAAAGAAAGCACTTGATTCACAAAAAAAAGCTACAACAGAAGTTAATAAGGAAAAATCAACTTTTACGGCTGAAAGTTGGGATGATTATCAGAAGGCTTTGCAGGAAGCTCTTTTAATGCCTGAAACAACTGATGAAGAGATAAAAGCAAAAACACAGGCAATACAGGATGCATTAAAAAAACTGATCAAAGAAACCACAAAAAATGCCCTTGAAGATGAAAAAAAAGCAACAAATGAAGCTGATAAAGAAAAATCCTCTTTTACCACTGAGAGTTGGGATGAATATCAGAAGGCACTACAGAAAGCTCTTCTGATGCCCGAAACAACTGAAGAAGAAATAAAAGCAAAAACAGCAGCAATACTGGATGCTCTAAAAAAACTTATTAAAGAAACCTCAAAAAAAACGCTTGAAACCGAAAAAAAATCGATAAAAGACGCTGATAAAGAAAAATCAATTTTTACGACTGAGAGTTGGGATGATTATCAGAAGGCATTGCAGGAAGCACTTTTAATGCCCGAAACAACTGAAGAAGAAATGAAAGCAAAAACAACTGCGATACAAAATGCTTTAAAAAAACTGATTAAACAAACAACACAAAGTACTCTTGAAACCGAAAAAAAAACTACAAAAGATACTGAGAAAGAGAAATCCTCTTTTACCGCTGAGAGCTGGGATGATTATCAGAAAGCATTGCAAAAAGCACTTTTAATGCCCGAAACAACTGAAGAAGAAATACAAGCAAAAACAGAAGCGATAAAAAATGCGTTAAAGAAACTTATAAAATCTGAAAATAAAAACGCTCTTGATGCAGTAAAAAAATCGACAACCGATATTGAAAAAAATAAAAACGATTATACACCTGATAGTTGGAATGCATTTCAGGAAGCTCTTAAAGCTGCACTTGCTTTGCCTGAAACAACTGATGAAGAAGTGAGAATAAAGTCCGAAGCAATAAAGAATGCGATGAAAAAACTAATAATAGATTCTACTAAAAAAAAGACTGAAACAGGTACGAATTTTATAGCAGTAAACAATGACTTTAAAGGTGAAATTGATATGTCAACCGGTTCTTTGACAGTTACATATTATGCTGATACAACTCAAATACTTGGCAGTGTTCCCATAGATAATTATTATTATCCCACAAAAGGAACAGTAGTAGTTCGAAATAATATCGGAAATCTGGCCGGGAAAGAAATACGTGATGGTATCAGGCAGCGGTTTATTAAATGGAATTCCAAACCGGATGGCAGCGGAACTGATTTCCTTCCCGGTTATTCTTTTCAAATAGTTGAAAACACACAATTTTATGCGATTTTCACAACAGGAAATGATGTATTACGAAAAGTTGGTGTTGGTGGCGGATGGGTTTTCTATGATGCGGGCAGCAAACAAAGCTGGGGGCGTTATCTTGAAGCGGCAAATGAAGACGTGACCAGTAGTGCATGGGGGAAATCCAATCTCATCGTTAAAGGTGCCGATGGAATTGCTATTGGAACCGGGCAACAAAATACTATTGATATAATCAATAGCGATGCAGCGGAAATAAATAAAGCAGCAGATATATGTTATGCTTATACAACTACTTTTTGTGGCAAAACAATTGATGACTGGTTTCTTCCGTCAAAAGATGAATTAAATATGCTCTATTTAAATCTTGGTCGTGGCCGGGATGAAAATGATGTAGTTTATACAATACCGGCAGGTATTACTAATGGCTATTACTGGTCATCATCCGAGAGTGACGATCGACTTGCCTGGCTGCATTACTTTAAATTTGGTAAACAGCATGCTTATTATAAGCAAAGTGCACAAGGTGTACGACCTATAAGGGCATTTTAAAGGGTTTACATATTTCATTTTAGCAGGAGGTGAATATGAAGAAATTACCCATTGGTATAAATACTCTATCTTCGATTATATCAGAAGATATGGTTTATATTGATAAAACTAAAATCGCATATTCACTTATTAATTCTATGGGCAGGTACTTTCTTTCACGACCGCGACGATTTGGTAAAAGTCTTTTCGTTGATACATTAAAAGAAATTTTTGAAGGAAATAAAGAGCTTTTCAAAGGATTATTCATTTATGATAATTGGAATTGGGAAAAAAAATATCCGGTTATAAAAGTTGATTTTGCAGGTGGGGTGATACGAAATAGAGCTGAGCTTGATTTAGTGTTAACAGAAAAATTGAATGCATTACAAAAAAAGTTTGATGTATCGATTACTGCTCAAACGGTTCAGGGGATGTTTATTGAAATGATACATAACCTCACCAGGAAATACAACTCAAAAGTTGTCGTTTTAATCGATGAGTATGACAAACCTCTGCTTGATAACATTGAAAAACCTGAAATGATTGCAGAAATCCGTGATGGTTTAAAAAATTTTTACTCGGTACTCAAAGAACAGGATGCAAATTTGCAGTTTGTATTTTTAACCGGGGTGAGTAAGTTTAGCAAAGTAAATATTTTTAGCGGTATTAATAATCTCAAAGATATCACCCTCAGTAAAGAATTTGCAACAATATGCGGATATACCCAGAACGACCTGAAAACATCATTTGCCGAACACCTTGCCGGTGTCGATTGGGATGAATTAAAGAAGTGGTATAACGGTTACAATTTTCTTGGGGAAAAAGTATACAATCCTTTTGATATTCTGCTGTTTATTAGCGAAGATAAATCATACCGTAACTACTGGTTTGAAACAGGAACGCCGTCATTTCTTATTAAACTATTTCAGAAAAACGAATATTTTTTACCCGAACTTGATAACATCATCGTTGGTGAAGAGATTTTATCATCCTTTGAGATTGATAAAATTGAACCGGTAACATTGCTGTTTCAAACCGGTTATTTAACGATTAAAAATGTTTTTGTTGAAATGGGAGAAATATTATATAAATTAACCTATCCAAATATTGAAGTTAAACGATCATTTAATAAATATTTAATCTCCGGTTATACCGATCTGACTGTTGCAAAACTTCAGTATGAACGAAGTTCATACGATGCACTGATAAGAGGTGATTTGCCGGCTTTGGAAAAAACTATAAAACGGTTATTTGCAGCAATTCCATACCGCAATTTTACCAACAACAACCTGCTTGAATCAGAGGGGTATTACGCCTCTGTTCTCTATGCTTTTTTTGCAGCAATAAATTGCGATATTATCCCGGAAGACATAACCAATCACGGGCAGGCAGATATGACAGTGATGCTTGGTGATAACATTTATATCATGGAAATAAAACTAATTCCAAATGAAGTGAGCGATGGTAATGAAAACTCTGCCCTTAGGCAAATACAAGAAATGAACTATGCCGAAAAATATCGTGGTATCACAGGAAAAAACGTTTTTGAACTAGGTATTGTGTTTAGCAAAGAGAAACGAAATGTTGTGCAGTTTGATTTTTGTCAAAAATAAACAGCTGAGGCTCCATAGAGAAGTTAAAGTGATTTTAGGATTTAAGAGTGTTTCACGCGGAGTTTGTGAGTTCGCAAAGGGGGAAAATAAAAAACCACCCGAAACTTTCGAATGAAATCCATCATTCTACTTATATCGGGTGGTTATACAATCTTTATCCCCAAAGGGAAAAAATTATCTCTTAGTCAACTTTAAATCTATACAAACTAAACTTGAAACACGAAAACTGATATCGTTGTTCTGCTGTCATGTAAATCAACTGTAAATATCTTATACTGCATACTCAAAATTTGGGGGCTCACCCGCCCCCAAACCCCCGTTTTAAATTTTAAACATTTATTGCCCCCGCACGCAAACAGCTAAAAACTACGTTTCGCCTCCGCATCCGCTCCGGTGAAATCTCCGCTTTTAGCTGTTGACTATACTGTTGCTCTATAAAGCCGACCTTGAGACACGGAAACCGAAGTTGCTGTTCCTGTAGTCCGGGCTGCGGTAGTCGTTGCGGTCCGAAACCTGGCAATAGTAAGCGTAGTAGAACCAACTACCGCCACGGATCACACGGTACGAACCGGTAGCTGCGCCCGTAGGATCTGTTGCCGGATCAGTTCCTGTTATACCGCCGTACCAGTCACTGCACCATTCATAAACATTGCCTGACATGTCAAACAGTCCCATCAAATTTGCTGTTTTTGTTCCCACATTAGCTGTTTTTGTTACTCCGGTTGTCGTTCCATCACTGTTATATGCGAACACGCCAACTGCTAAACTTGCTGCTTTATTTGTGTAGTTTGCAGTTGCTCCCGACAAATAATCTGCCGGTGTCCAGTTAGTCCCATCCTTATAGCTTGCAGCATATTCCCACTCTGCTTCAGTCGGCAATCGGTAGCCGTTTGCACTTAGATTAAGGACTGCTGCATCTACTACTGCCGCATTCGCATCGCGGGAGTCTTTTATCACCGCTCCACCGCTTGTTTTGTAGCACGGTGTTAAACTATTCATCTCGCTGTATGCATTGCTCCATACGATACTGTCTCGCCAACTCACCATAGTAACCGGTTCACTGCTTGCTACTGTCGGGGCTACACCAACATTCGTATAGTTCGGCCAACTTCCGCCACCGGTTACACTTCCCTCCATTCCGGTATTCTGGAAGGTGTAGCTGTTTGAGGTCGCCCATTCCTTTACCGTGTACCATAACAGGTAGGTTACTTCGTATTTACCCATGGTAAATGGAGATAGCGTAACTTCTCGTCCTTGTAAGGTAGCAGGATGACCGGTACTGTTCACACTTATCATCGTTTTTGATTCTGCAAGGGTCATTCCCCACTTCGCATACAGTGTTGTTGCAGCAGTTACCGTATCTACTGTAAAGTTCCACTGCGTGGTCAATCCGCTTTCTTTGTACCAACCAATGAACTCAAACCCAGATAAAGTCGGATCGGATGGTTTTGTTACTAAACTTCCATGTTCTATAACATCTGCTGATACTACACTTCCACCGTTACTTTCAAAGGTTACTGTGTAAGTGTTTATAATCCACTTCGCCCAGAACTCTTTATTACCTGTTGAACCAAGCGGTATTGTTGTCACTGCTGTTCCGCTTAAGCCTGAGTTATCATACCACCCGTCAAATGTGTAATTAATCCTTGTCGGTGTAGCAAAAGTAATTACTGATGTTTCTACAGTATATAAATCAGGATTAGAAGGATGATTAACTCCTTCATTAAGATTGTAGGTGATTGAGTAATTAAGCGTCCATTTTGCATACAACTCCATATCTGCTGTTACTGTTGTATCTTCCTTTAGTTCTGTCCCGATTCCATTTATCCCCGTAAACCAGCCGGCAAATGTATAATTGGTTTTCTGTGGTGGACTAGGGAGCGTACCAACAGTGCTCGCTGGACTCCTCACCACTTTTATACTAAAAGAAGCCGGAGTTGTTGCACCATTGCTGTTAAAAAAAACGACGAACATATACGCAGTGTTATCCTGACCATCAGTTCCGTCAGTACCTGATAAACCATCAAGACCACTTTCTGCCATAACGCTCCAACTCGAACCGTTGTAGATATATGATTTCTTATCAACTGTATTGTAATATGCCCAATTTAATTGAGGATTTAATGGTGAAACTGCAAGGTTTCCCTTCCATACTATAGATATGCCATCCTGACCATTCGCACCGTCTTGACCATCTGTGCCGTTCGCACCTGATAAGCCATCAAGACCACTCTCTGCCATTACACTCCAACTCGAACCATTGTAAATGTAAGATTTCTTATCAACTGTATTGTAATAAGCCCAGTTTAATTGAGGACTTAATGGTGCAACTGCAAGATTTCCTTTCCATACTATAGAAACACAATCCTCACCATACACAATATTATAACTTCGAAAATTTCCTGTCTGACTTATAACATCAATAGTTATTATGTTCTTTCCGGTACTTAAACTGATAGCTTGCGAAGCGAGACCGGAAACGACATCGATACCGTTAACTTTGATCGTTGAATTAGTATCCTCTACCGTTGGTGTTAGTGTAATACTGGACACAGTAGTAGCCAGATTTAAATCATATAAAGTTGTATATTTATTAAATACGGGATCCAAAGTACCATTCGAAAATGTAATGCCCGACAAATAAGTGTTATTTGATTTTTTTATCAGATTTACAGCTCCAACCGGATTATCAACCGCAGCATTAATTATCACAGCAGTTTTTAAAAATGATAAATATCCCTCATGATAGAAAACTAAATTATAGGTTCCTACAGGAATATCTTTTAATTCAAAATTCCCCGCACCATCAGTAGCGGCAATATATGAAGTTCCTTCCGCATACACAAATGAACCGTAAAGATTTGTTGTTAAACCTTCAAGAGTTACCTGCCCGCTCAACCTGCCTGTTGCTGTTAAAACAATATCAAGATCAACAACAGCTCTTGTTTTTTTATTTTCATCTAAAACGATACCTGTTACAATTGCACCTAAAGTACTTTCTTTTTTCACAGTAACTGTATAAACCCCATTTGGTAATCCGGAATAAGAAAAATTGCCCAAATTATCGGTTACGACATTGAAAACCGAGTTTTCTATTAGTGCTTCAGTTGCAATATTTTTATTGATTTTTCCAAAAACTGAAGCAGACTTACCACCCGCAACTTGTTTTTCGATTATAACGTCACACCCTTCTGCATTTTCCATACCGACAATTCTGACGTTTCCTCTTAAACTGTTTAATGATGTCAAATCATTGGCACCGTTATCCTGATAGGAATCAGCAGTATTACCACCGATTGGGTTTGAACATGAGAGCATTGCTGCAATCAATATAAAAACGCTCATTAATACAAAAAAATAACTTCTTTTTTTCATTCTTCTTTTCTCCTTAAATTTTATGGCATAACGACTTTCGTTGTACTATGTGTATATTCATCCCTTTTTATTACAAGATTATATGTTCCTGACGGAATATTTTTAAATAAATAATGTCCGTTCAAATCACTGGATGTGATGAATTGATATGTATCATTGTAAAGTCTTAATAATGCCTTCTGAACAGGTTCATTATCAGCTCCTTTGACATAACCGGCTAAAGATTCAACATCGGTTATGAGTGTCTTAACCGATACATTCACTCCGGCAGAGTATAGTTTTGTGTCCGTATTAAATGAAAATATTGAGTAATAATAAAACTTATTACCGGTTAAAGCCCTATCTTCATACAAAGTATTTGATAATTCGATACCTGTACACGGTTCACCATGTGTTGGATTTAATGGAAATCCTGTCGGACTTCTTCTGATAATTACATTTGTTATCAACGGATCATCCGGTAAACTCCATTGTAGCGTGATAGTTGTTCTACCTGAAATACCAATACCATTAGATACCGGTATTGGTGCTGTATTATTGCTATCTGAACATGTATTTATTGCAGGTTCAGCTGTGTTAACACCCTTACGCTTCAATATGACCCAATAATTTGTATTGATTCTGGTATCAGTAACCCCTTTTCTATTACCATCAAGGACAACAGATTCACCTTGCAGATATGTTTTTTTATAAACAGCATATAACCCGACAGAATCAGTTGTTTCTAAAAAATATCTGGCCGGTGTCGGATTGGTATTTGTTGTAATATTGGCGGTAAAGCCGTATGTTGTAAGCCATGGGGCATCATTTGATATGTTAGATTTATTGCCACCGCCTCTTGTATCGTATAAAACATACACATCAAGATCGATATGAGCTGTAAAACTTATGTAGTTTGATCCGGTATATGTTTTGTGAGCACTCTCAGGTCCATAGACACTATTACCATTACATGTAGCAATTGCCAAAGCACCGTCTAAACCCAAAGCGGTAAAAGTAATCAAGTTAAATCCACTTGTTATTGATTTAATATAATAATCTCTATCTTTATAATACTTAAAACCATCCCCAATTATTGTAAAGGATGTTTCACCGGTACCTCCAATTCCCAAAGGAAATATCTCGTTAATTTGAGAAGGCGGATCAGTAACTGTCCCTATTGATGAGGGAATCGCCGTTAAAACAAAAGGTGTAAAATGATTAGTTTTTACACTAATTTCTTTTTGTACTCTATCAACTTCTAAATCAGGAATATTTATCCATACAGAATTTGTTGTATCATAATAAAAAACAAAAAAATCTTCAATCAGATTTTCTTTTACTAACCTGTCATAATCATAAGTATATTTAAGAGTTGCGTAATTTGCTCCGAAAGTTGTGCTTTCTTCATTATTATATTTAATATCATAGATTTTCCCGATCGGAATAAAATGGAAGTTGATTATATTATCTGTGATTGGAATAATAACTTCTTGTTTTGTTGCTAAACCGGAATCAAAGCCCGACGGTAATATGATCTCAGGACTGGTTGAGATCGACTTTGAACTATAATCAGAACCAGGATTATCAGGGTTTAAATTAGAAACACAGGAGACCACTGAAAAAGAAATAAAACAAAACGTAAACAATAATTTAAAAAAATAGCGCAATTTTTCCTCCTTTTAAAACTAAAATTATTAAAAAATGATATACAATTTTTTTTCTAAGGTATCATATATAAATTATGTAATAGAATACTATAATTGTATCAAGCAAAAAGCACAATACCACACATCTAACCATATTAAAATATATATAATATGTCTACAAAATAATCTACATAAATAAATTTCAATATATATTATATCCGAAAATATTTAATCTTTCAGAAATCTTTTAATTATAGTATGACTGTATATGAAATTCTACCTAATCTTCTCAATACTATCAAATAAACCTATTCTTTAAACAAAACTCTTTTAAAAAAATCTAAAAATGAGTATACTCTCATTTATATACTGAATAAGGATTACATTATATGAAAAACCTACCCATTGGTATTAATACCCTTCAGAAAATTGATGAAAATAATATGATCTATATCGATAAAACAGAAATTGCCCATAAACTGATCGAAAATGCCGGAGCTTATTTTCTTTCCCGACCGCGAAGGTTCGGTAAGAGTTTGTTTGTTGATACACTAAAAGAAATTTTTGAAGGAAATAAAGAGCTTTTTAAAGGTTTATTTATCTATGATAATTGGAATTGGGAAAAAAAATATCCGGTTATTAAAGTTGATTTTGCTGGCGGGGTGATACGAAACAGAGCTGAACTTGATTTGGTGTTAACAGAAAAATTGAATGCATTACAAAAAAAGTTCGATGTATCGATTACTGCTCAATCGGTTCAGGGGATGTTTATTGAAATGATACATAACCTCACCAGGAAATTCAACTCAAAAGTGGTTGTATTAATTGATGAGTATGACAAACCTCTACTTGATAACATTGAAAAAACTGAAATGATTGCCGAAATCCGTGACGGGTTAAAAAATTTTTACTCGGTACTCAAGGAACAGGATGCAAATTTGCAATTTGTATTTTTAACCGGGGTGAGTAAGTTTAGCAAGGTGAATATTTTTAGCGGAATTAATAATCTCAAAGATATCACTCTCAGTAAAGAGTTTGCAACAATATGCGGATATACCCAGAACGACCTTTCAAGCTCATTTGCCGAACACCTTGCCGGTGTCGATTGGGATGAATTAAAGAAGTGGTATAACGGTTACAATTTTCTTGGGGAAAAAGTATACAATCCTTTTGATAAATCATACCGTAACTACTGGTTTGAAACAGGAACGCCGACATTTCTTATTAAACTGTTTCAGAAAAATGAGTATTTCTTACCTGAACTTGATAACATTGTAGTCGGAGAAGAGATTTTGTCATCATTTGAGATCGATAAAATTGAACCGGTGACATTGCTGTTTCAAACCGGTTATTTGACGATTAAAGAGACATTTACAGAAATGAATCGTTTATTTTTTAAGATTGGTTTTCCTAACTTTGAGGTAAAAACATCATTTAACGAATATTTAATCTCCGGTTATACTGATCTGACTGTTGCAAAACTTCAGTATGAACGAAGTTCATACGATGCACTGATAAGAGGTGATTTGCCGGCTTTGGAAAAAACTATAAAACGGTTA